>NZ_JAQVBV010000014.1 GCF_028690125.1 Bacteroides sp.
CTAAGATAACCAAAGAAGCCGCTCTGCTATATCATTCACAAGGCAAGCCCGGCAAGATTGAGGTAGTTCCTACCAAACCTTATAGTACACAGACAGACTTATCACTCGCTTATTCTCCCGGTGTGGCGGAACCATGCCTCGAAATAGAGAAAAATCCACAAGATGCTTATAAATATACAGCCAAAGGAAATCTAGTAGCTGTTATTTCTAACGGTACGGCAGTGCTTGGTTTAGGTGATATAGGTGCTCTTAGCGGTAAGCCCGTAATGGAAGGTAAAGGTCTGCTTTTCAAAATCTATGCAGGAATCGATGTATTCGATATTGAGGTAGACGAAAAGGATCCGGACAAATTTATCGAAGCAGTAAAGGCTATTGCTCCTACCTTCGGTGGTATCAATCTGGAAGATATCAAAGCGCCGGAATGTTTTGAAATCGAACGTCGTCTGAAAGAAGAACTTGACATTCCTGTTATGCACGATGACCAGCACGGAACTGCTATTATCTCCAGCGCAGGATTGGTAAATGCCCTACAAGTAGCTAACAAAAAGATTGAAGACGTAAAAATCGTTGTGAATGGTGCCGGAGCATCCGCTGTCTCTTGTACTAAATTATATGTATCACTGGGTGCACGTCTCGAAAATATCGTCATGTTGGATAGCAAAGGAGTTATCAGCAAAGCACGTACAGACCTGAACGAACAAAAGAGATACTTTGCAACAGACCGCACTGACATTCATACATTGGAAGAGGCTATCAAAGGCGCTGACGTATTCCTTGGCTTATCAAAAGGAAATGTATTAAATCAGGATATGGTACGTAGCATGGCCTCCATGCCAATCGTATTCGCATTAGCCAATCCAACACCGGAAATCTCCTACGAAGATGCAATGGCTGCTCGTCCTGACGTATTGATGGCAACCGGACGTTCTGACTATCCGAACCAGATAAATAATGTAATCGGTTTCCCATACATTTTCCGCGGTGCATTGGATACACAAGCTAGAGCGATCAACGAAGAAATGAAGATTGCAGCAGTACACGCCATCGCAGATCTGGCTAAACAGCCTGTACCCGATGTAGTAAATGCCGCTTACCACGTCAATAACTTTTCTTTCGGTCCCGAATACTTCATCCCGAAACCGGTAGACCCACGTCTTATTACGGAAGTGTCTTGTGCAGTTGCTAAAGCAGCAATGGCAAGTGGCGTTGCCCGTAAACAAATTGAAGATTGGGATGCTTATTGTGTACATCTGCGAGAATTGATGGGATACGAATCGAAACTAACCCGTCAGCTTTACGATACTGCCCGTCACAACCCACAACGCGTTGTTTTTGCCGAAGGTATTCACCCTAATATGCTTAAAGCAGCTGTTGAAGCCAAATCCGAAGGTATCTGCCACCCTATCTTATTAGGAAACGACGAAGCTATCAATAAGCTGGCACAAGAACTTGACCTTAGCCTGGAAGGAATTGAAATCGTCAATTTACGTCATCCGGACGAATCAGAACGCCGCGAACGTTATTCACACATTCTAGCTGAGAAGCGGGCACGTGAAGGATTCACTTTTGAAGAAGCTAACGATAAGATGTTTGAACGCAACTACTTCGGTATGATGATGGTAGAAACAGGAGATGCCGATGCTTTTATTACAGGTCTTTATACAAGATACAGCAATACTATCAAAGTAGCTAAAGAAGTGATCGGTATACAACCGGAATTCAAACATTTCGGAACCATGCATATACTGAACTCCAAAAAGGGAACTTATTTCTTGGCGGATACATTGATCAATCGTCACCCGGATGCTAATACCCTGATTGATATAGCTAAACTTTCCGCTAAAACAGTCCGTTTCTTCAATCACACACCAGTGATGGCTATGTTGTCTTACTCTAATTTCGGTGCAGACACCTCAGGCAGTCCGGTAAAAGTACATGAAGCAGTGAAGTATATGCAACAGGAATATCCGGAACTGGCTATCGATGGTGAAATGCAGGTAAATTTTGCAATGAACCGGGAGGTACGCGATGCTAAATATCCGTTTAACTGCCTAAAAGGGAAAGACGTCAATACACTGATCTTCCCCAACCTAAGTTCTGCCAACGCGGGATACCAGTTGCTTCAAGCAATGGATCCTGATACAGAATTTATCGGCCCTATCCAAATGGGACTGAATAAACCAATCCATTTCACTGACTTCGAAAGCTCTGTTCGTGACATTGTTAATATTACAGCTGTAGCAGTGATCGATGCCATTGTTGAAAAGAAAAAAAGAGGAGATCAATGAAAAGGCCATTATCAAAATCTCAAATAGTTTGCGTCAGCCTGCTTTGGCTGGCGCTTTGCTATTTAGTGCTAACAAAAGCCGAACGTATTGACGGAATGACTACCATAATGCTTGTCATTTCGGCAGCATTGGTTTTTATTCCTATCTATAAGTCTACTAAAAAGAACAAATAATATCTTTTTTCCTAAATTCGATGCGATAAAATATCAAATTTGATATTTTATCGCATTTTTCTTTATAAAATGTTTGATAGTTTAATTTTTATCTTTACTTTTGCAACCGCATTAGTGAAATAGATAATCGAATTTACAACAACCAATAAAAGAAAAAAAGATTATGAATGCAGCAAAGGTATTAGACGATTTGAAAAGAAGGTTCCCGAATGAACCGGAGTATCATCAAGCAGTAGAAGAAGTTCTTGCTACTATTGAAGAAGAATACAACAAACATCCTGAGTTCGACAAAGCAAATTTGATTGAACGTCTGTGTATTCCTGATAGAGTATATCAGTTCCGTGTAACTTGGGTAGATGATAAAGGCAATGTGCAGACTAACATGGGTTACCGTGTACAGCACAACAACGCAATCGGTCCTTACAAAGGCGGTATCCGTTTCCACTCATCGGTAAATCTTTCAATTCTGAAATTCCTTGCTTTTGAACAGACATTCAAAAACTCACTGACTACATTGCCGATGGGTGGTGGTAAAGGTGGTGCAGACTTCTCTCCACGTGGAAAGTCAAACGCTGAAGTAATGCGTTTTGTACAGTCATTCATGCTGGAGTTGTGGCGTCACATCGGTCCTGAGACTGACGTTCCTGCCGGTGATATCGGTGTTGGTGGTCGTGAAGTAGGTTTCATGTTCGGTATGTACAAGAAATTAGCTCACGAATTTACCGGAACATTTACAGGTAAAGGCCGCGAATTCGGTGGTTCACTGATTCGTCCGGAAGCTACCGGTTACGGTAACATCTATTTCTTAATGGAAATGCTGGCAGCTAAAGGTATGGACCTGAAAGGTAAAACCTGTCTGGTATCCGGTTCAGGTAACGTAGCTCAGTATACAGCAGAAAAAGTAATCGAACTGGGTGGTAAAGTTGTTACTATGTCCGACTCTGACGGTTATATCTACGATCCGGAAGGTATCGACCGCGAAAAGCTGGATTACATCATGGAACTGAAAAACCTGTATCGTGGACGTATCCGCGAATACGCAGACAAATATGGTTGCAAGTATGTAGAAGGAGCTCGTCCTTGGGGAGAAAAAGCAGATATCGCTCTTCCTTCTGCAACCCAAAACGAAATCAATGGTGACGATGCCAAGAAATTAATCGCTAATGGTGTGATGGCAGTTTCTGAAGGTGCTAATATGCCTTCTACTCCAGAAGCTGTACGCGTATTCCAGGAAGCTAAGATTCTGTATGCTCCGGGTAAAGCTGCTAATGCCGGTGGTGTATCTGTTTCCGGTTTGGAAATGACTCAAAACTCTATCAAATTGAGCTGGAGCTCTGAAGAAGTAGACGAAAAACTGAAAAGCATCATGAAGAATATTCACGCAGCTTGCGTTCAGTACGGTACTGAAGCCGACGGATACGTAAACTATGTGAAGGGTGCTAATGTAGCCGGATTCATGAAGGTTGCAAAAGCAATGATGGCACAAGGTATCTTATAATCAGCCAAGATATAAAGTAAGCTATAGTTTAAGATAAAAGCTCCCGCTTTTCCTTTTGGAAGGCGGGAGTTTTTTTGTACGATTTTCTGTAGAGCAATCATACAGAAGTCTGAAACGGAAAGAAGCACTCCCTTTTCTATGAACAATGCCAGAAGATAGTGGCAAGTGAAGTGCTTTAGTTAGATAAAAGATGTACTTAATATAAAAAGAAACGGAGAATCGAAATTATATTCATAATAATTATCTATCTTTAGATAGAAATTTTCTGTTTGACAAGCAAACAAAATAAGTCTACTTTTGTCATATAAATATAACTCCGGGATAGAAACACTTTTATTCCCCAATAAAATCTTTTTTATGGATGAAAAAAAACTAACCGCTGCGAACGGTCGTCCTATTGCAGACAACCAGAATTCGCAAACTGCAGGACCTCGTGGTCCCATCATGTTACAAGATCCGTGGCTCATCGAAAAGCTTGCTCATTTTGACCGTGAAGTTATTCCCGAAAGACGTATGCACGCCAAAGGATCGGGTGCTTACGGTACATTCACTGTTACCCATGACATTACAAAGTACACACGTGCTGCCATCTTTAGCGAAGTCGGAAAACAGACAGAATGTTTTGTCCGTTTCTCTACCGTAGCCGGAGAACGTGGTGCAGCCGATGCGGAACGTGATATCCGAGGGTTTGCAATGAAATTCTACACCGAAGAAGGAAACTGGGACTTAGTGGGCAATAACACTCCTGTATTCTTTTTACGTGATCCACTCAAGTTTCCCGATTTAAATCACGCCATTAAACGTGACCCTAAGACCAATATGCGAAGTGCAAGCAATAACTGGGATTTCTGGACGCTATTACCCGAAGCCTTGCATCAGGTCACTATCACTATGAGTCCGCGCGGTATTCCTTATTCCTATCGCCATATGCATGGTTTCGGTAGCCATACTTATAGTTTTATCAATGCAGAGAATAAACGGATCTGGGTAAAATTCCATTTCCGCACACTGCAAGGTATCAAGAATCTAACAGATCAGGAAGCAGAAGCTATTGTAGCCAAAGACCGCGAATCACACCAACGTGATCTTTTCGAAACTATCGAAAAAGGCGATTTTCCTAAATGGAAACTCCAAATCCAGTTAATGACAGAAGAAGAAGCAGATAATTATCGTATCAATCCATTCGACCTGACAAAGGTATGGTCTCATAAAGACTTCCCACTACAAGATGTCGGAATGTTAGAACTGAACCGTAATCCGGAAAACTACTTTGCCGAAGTAGAACAAGCTGCTTTCAACCCAATGAACATTGTAGACGGAATCGGTTTTTCACCCGACAAGATGTTGCAAGGACGTCTGTTCTCTTACGGCGACGCACAACGTTATCGTCTAGGAGTCAATTCCGAACAAATTCCTGTAAACAAACCCCGCTGTCCTTTCCATGCTTACCACAGGGATGGTGCAATGAGAGTAGACGGAAATTATGGTGCTACGAAAGGTTACGAACCTAATAGTTATGGTGAATGGAAAGACTCGCCTCACATGAAAGAACCTCCTTTAAAAATCACAGGAGAAGTTTACAACTACAATGAACGGGAATACGATGATGATTATTACAGCCAACCAGGTGATTTATTCCGACTAATGCCGGCAGACGAACAGCAGCTATTATTTGAAAATACTGCACGCGCTATGGGTGATGCAGAATTGTTCATCAAACAGCGTCATGTCCGTAACTGTTACAAAGCAGATCCTGCATATGGAACCGGAGTAGCGAAAGCACTTGGCATAGACTTACAAGAGGCTCTGAAAGAATAAAAAAAGAGAAATTATCCAAGAGGCCATCTAAAAATAGAAATTGAAAATTAGTTTACTATCTTGAGAACCTTGAAGATTGAAAACCTCTTTAAAGTAAAGTCCCCTTATTTTATCCACTATTCCATGACTGAAAAGGATAAAGTAAGGGGATTATTATTATTTGAAGCTATAAATTATTAAGTAAAGTCACCTCACTTTTCTATCTTGAAACGGACTATGTTTATAAAACATCTACAATCGACGATCAATAACCAAAGTTTAACATTCAAAATACGTTTTTAAAATTCATGGTTTCTTCATCTAATCTGCCAAGTCCAATCGAATAGAATAATTCCTTGCCACATCAATATCTGTTATTTCTTTTGTTAATGTCATTTGCTCTTCATCGGCATTATAGGCGGTGAACACATACTGCAATTTCCCATTGGCTGGAACCTTAAAATAATAAAAATCAGAAGAGCCTGATAAATCAGAAATCGTAACCGAGCGTCCACTAATCGAAGTAATGGCCACAGATACAGAATGAAAACTGGCCGAAAAGCTCTCGGAAACATCTACATTCACCCCTACATTAATTTGAGGGACTACCAGTGAAATACTAGTAATATCTCCTTCTTTTACTTCAAACGAAGAAGTAAGTGCATAAACAGGAATACCACTTTCGTTATCAATTGCCTCCGTTTGATCAGGGGTAAAAGCTTTCAATGTATAGTCTCCCACTGGAAGTACAATACGTTTAGACAAATCATCACCCGGAGCATAGTCTTTTACAATTATCTCACCTTGAGAGATTTGCAGTTGGAGTGAAGCATTTACCGAACGAGTTAGAGGAAAAACTTCTTCATTGGAACTCAGTGAGAGACCAGATATGGTAAAATAGCCGGTAGTATTGTCAGTCGGAGATTGTTCTTCACTATTACAAGAAGCAAAAAACATAATTACCAATAAAGTCAATATAATAATGTTGGTTTGTTTCATATTTATTTATCGTAATGCAATTCAAAAGAATCGAGCCAGAATTGGCTACCTCTGATATAGTAGTTAGAATAAGCACTTCCACTTCCTTCCTTAGCAAACTTATCTTCCAAATGATCCCTATCTTCTTTCGTTCCTGCTTTAAATATTATTCTCAAATGAGAGATAGGTAAACGTTCCTGAGTCTGATCATAATCAAAAGACAGAGTTTCTGTTTGATAAGAAGAATAAGCAGTGCCGGATTCCAGAAAGGCTTTTCCTATCACTACAACCTTACCATCAGTTATATTCTCCAAATAAGCCTCTATCTGATATTCATCTCCATTATAAGGAGAAGCTTTATACACAAAAGAAAGAGAAGTGGGACGAACATAGGCCGTTTTAGCATGAACAGAATCTTCAGAAGCATTGTAATCGCCTACACAAACAATACCAGCTGAAATATTTTTAATTACACTTCCACTTTTGTTCCCAAAACTACAAGAGTTTCCGGCTCCCCACCCTATTGTCATCATGTGTGCTACCGTACTTCCATTATCAGAAATAGGAAGAGTACTCGATTTTGAGACATAAAAAGCATTCACACCGTTAGTATGACAAGTCAATGGATTTCTGGTTCCAATCCATCCACCCTGAAATGTATAAAGCGGATTTTTATTTTTAGGATAGGTAGTATCATACCCATCATTCAAAGAAGCATTGGGTATAGTAAGAGCCTCATATGTCCTTACCTCTGTAACACCACTAGTTAATTCATCACGATACAAAGCCCGTACATAATATGTTGTTCCGGAAGCAAGTCCCTCTTTACGCAAATCTGAAAGCAAAGGAATCCATGAATTACCATCTGTGCTAAATTGATATTGAACGTCAGTTACAATTTTATCAATATTTCCTGTTTTTATATCGGTTGCCATAAGTGGATTAGCCGTTAATTCTTTAGTCCAGATATTGCCCGGATAGACTGATACTGCAAACTCAGGTTTTAAAGTCCTTATTGTGTACGTTTTTTCTTCACTCCATCTTCCGTTGGCCTTTACCTTTACACCAATTAGGTTATTTACATCGCCTTCATTCTTTGCCAGTAAGTTAGCAGTCATTGCTGATAAATCCAATACACCCTCTACCACATTCAAAGTTGGCAAAATAATATTCACAGCTTCCAATGAAGTACGTTCGTCTATTGTAAGCGTAGACAATAAGTACGTTTTATTCAGTGAAGAAAGCTTCTCATCTTCAAAATTCAAAGTAAACTCAACATCTTCTACCGGACGCACAGCTTTATAGGCAATTTTAGCTGTAGTTGCATCAGCCGTTTCTACATATGTCAATGTATTAGAATCATCAAATCCGATTGCTTCTACTTTAGGCTTTGGTAACCACTCTTGGGGGACAGTTTCATTCACCGTAACCGTTTCAACAGAGGTTTCAATCTGTAAATCAAAAATCACACCTGTCATATTGGATGTATCTATATTGAGTGTATATACATAGTTTTTACCTTTCTGCGCCGGCATGATTACAGCAAAATTTTTGCTATACCCTTTATTATTCTCTATCCACGTTCCTTTCAAATAAAGTTCAACCGTGGAACCTGCCCTGAAATAAGGATTCTCTATATCACCCGGATGCCAAACCACAGATTGGTCACCTACCACTAATTCTATATAATAATCCTTCAAAACCTTCTCAAGTTTATCCTGATTTCCAAATTTGAAAGAAGCCAAAGAATTGCCAACAAAACAAGGAATCGTCAATTCCTTCGTCTTACCGGATTCTATATCAAACGCAATCGTTTTCGACGTATAATAAGGAGCATCCAATGCAAGTTCCGGATTTGTCCCATACGAAGCCACGACTTCATACTGCCCCGCCACAAACAAATGAGGTGCAGAAACGTTAAAAGCAGAAAGAGTATTATCAAAAACAACTTTATCTTTCTCGAGATTTTGCATCTTAAGAATAAATTGCCCTGCCGTCTCAACTGATAAATCCGGTAAAGAACGAACTTTTAGAGCTGCTTCTCCATCCGTTAGAGTAATAGACAGATTTCCGCTTTCAGAAATCAATTCCTCCCTCTGACATGAAATCATGAAAAACAAAATGACTAAACAACTTATATGTAAAGCTTTGATCCTCATTCTTATTCTTCTATTCATATAACAATTCAAATTCATCTACATAAAGAGTACTGCCGTGCCCAACTTGCCCAACGACTTTAGCTCCTTCAAATTCTCCACCGTAACGACTGGATGTAGCTACAATAGTCATGGCAGCAGGACGAGCATTCAAATTCTTATAATCAATATCAATTGTAAATTTAGTATATGATGTTACTTCTACCGAACCAACAAACTCGCCATAAGCAAATTCATTGCCCGCAGTATCCCATAATTTTATATATATATGGCATTGGTCTTTGGTCAAAGTACCCGGAATGCTTCCTCCATTATTTATCGATTCAGGCTTATACTTATAATATCCCGTCATCTTTGTGGGACGCGCACCCGTATAAGGCCGTCCAAAAGTGACACTGGCAGAAGGTTTCATCATATTCGTTTTATACTTCCCAATAAATAAATTACCTGCCGCAGCACCAACTAACGTAACTCCGGTAATACTACGTAAACGGGCCGCTTTTCCTTTGTAAGCGTCACTTCCTTCTACCGGAACAGTAATAGGATCATTGCCACCAGCCAAAGAAGAAGTAACACCCTCATTTCCCGTAGCCCAATAGGCTCCGGCAGCTTCATAATCGTCAGCAATCGAATTTGCAAACCAGTTTTTTCCACTCTGTATCCAAGTATCGAAGTTTAGATTGGGAACCACCATTATCTTCTCTGTAGTAAAAGATGCCACACTGCCGGCAGCACCATCTACTAAAATGCGCCACTGATAAACCGTACCGTCCTCTAAACCTGCAATCGTTGCTTTAAAGGAAGTAGCACTTAACATATTTACAGCAGATGCGTCTAACTGGCTCCAACTGCTATCCAACGCTTTCTTATATTCAATGGTAGGCGTACTCCCAGCTTTCACCCCACCGCTCACAATTGCTTTTTTCGCCCAGATCTCCACCTCTCCAACAGAAGAAGTAGCCTGAGTTTGGACAACATCTACAGTCCACAGACCAAGATATTTTTCTCCGCGATAAACAGCAAACTGTTGCGGACGTCTGAAATCCTTCACACCGCTTGGGTCAGGCACTAATCTCCCATTGCGTCCTCCTAATTCCAATGCGTTAATCTTCACATCTTTCAGCGATTGAGAAGCTGACACATAGATCAAGACAATATGGTTCAGTTCATCTATAACTGGCTGTCCTACCTGATTTTCTACATTTATAGTACGGTTAATCACTTGATTGACCGTAACAGTCCACGGATAATCCTGATAAGTACGTAATAGAATCTTAACCGGATTTGTGAAGTTTATCTTTGTATTGGCATTACCGGGCAAATCACTCAAAGAGGTAAAACTAAAATCAGGAAACTGCTTGGCAGAAGCGCAAACAGCTTCATCCGGAAGAATTTTTGCTTCAGAATTAGCCACCAACTTTGTGACTTTCAATTCTTCCAGTTCCACCAACTCGTCCACAGTAAGTACAACGGTACGTTTGGTTGCATCAATCTTTGTATCCTCGGTCTGCCCTTCTATTTCAAACTCTTGAATTTCACCCGGAATATAGGGATAAGGAATATCATTTTCAATACAAGCTCCCAATAGAAAAGCTAGTAAACCGATGCCCAAAATATGTATTCTCATTTTTTTCCTCATTTGAATTAAAGATAAAAACACATTCCGATATTCAGCGAAAATATATCAATCTTAAAATTCGCAGAACTATTCCTGCGATATCCACTCTCTACCTGATTGGTTTTCTGGTTTATCCATTTAAAATCAAGTCCAACAAGACCGATGGAAACTTCTACTGCTATATTATTTGTTACAAAAGCTGTTAATCCGGGGGCAGAACCCAACTGCAAGCGATGTATATACTGATATGTACCTGTCAGATCATTTTCTACTCCGGAAGTGTTTTTTCCTTGTCCGTAACCATATGACAAACGAAGTTCATTGAAGAAGCCGAAAATTTTGCTATTTCCCAACCCCATATAGGTACGCAGAAATCCGGAAGCATAGACAGTATGTTCCAAATATTTATAATCTTTTATATCAAAGGTAAGATCGTCTCCTAGATCTAAATCGAGATTGCCGATGTCAGTGTAAGAGCGTGAATAATTGAGTCGTGCTCCTGCCGCCATATTATCAGCAAAGAAATAGCCGGCATACGGACTGACTTTGAAATTATATCCGCTTGCTTTGACATTATCCAGAACTAAGAACTTGTAATTGTCATTTGTTTGCTCAGAATAGGAAAAGGAGCAGCCACCCATCCAAGTGCCTTTAGGAACAAAAAGAGAGGATTTTATTTTACGGTCAAATCCCCGTTGTGCGCAGACAGTTGCCACGCACAATAGGGAAATGAAAAAGATGACATATCTTTTCTTCATTCAGTTAATTATTTATAGTATGACAACTCAAACTCATCTATCCAGAGTGTACTACCATTTCCAACCTGCCCTACAACAGCAGAGCCACTAAAATCTCCACCATAATGACTTGACGTTGCAACAATTGTAATCGTCGCCGGTTTTGCCGTCATATCCGTATAGGTAATATCGAAAGAAAATCTCGCATAAGATGTAACTGTCTCTGTTCCGACAAACTCTCCAAAACCAATCTGGTTACCGGAAGCATCCCATAGTTTTACATAAATATTACATTCATCGGTAGTCAATGTACCCGGCTTAGAACCTTCGTTAATAGGCTGCGGACTATACTTATAATATCCTGAAAGTGAAACAGGACGAGCTCCAGTATAAGGACGGCCGAACGTAACACTAGCAGAAGGATTAGACATATTCGTTTTATAACTTCCGATAAATAAATTACCAGCAGCAGATTTTACTAAAGTAACCCCTGTTATCGTTCTCAATTTGGCGGCTTTACCCGAATAAGCATCATCTCCTTCTACAGAAACAGTGATTGGATCTTTAGAACCTGCCAAGAAAGAAGTAACACCGGTATTGCCCGTAGCCCAATATGAGTCACTGGCATCTGCGTTTGCAAAATAGTTCTTTCCACTTTGCGACCAGGTATCAAAGTTCAAATTCGGAATTTCCTGATACACCTCGGTAGTGAACATATCGGTAGCTCCTACCTTTGTACCACAAGCAAGGCGATAAACATAGCTCGTTCCGAATTCCAATTCTTCAGTTTTCGCACTATATACTCCGTTCTCTACTGTTGTACTTACACTTTTCCAAACTCCTTCTGATGATTTTTTATACTGAAAAACAATAGGTTCAGTTTCTCCGGTCAAAGTGGAAGCCCCATACATATAAGCAAACTTACCAAATGCGTTTGAGCCTGTCACTATTAAATTCGGATCGGCATCAGATGTCATAGGAACAGTTATATTTACCTCATACTCATGAGTCGTTTCATCTACTGTAAAATTAAAGCTACCATTACCTTCATTAGTAACATCGTACTTAACCTTATAATAGTAGCGTTTTTCAGCCTTTTCTGTTATTACTTTATTAAAAGTAAAGGACTTTCCATCGGTATTTGTCACTTTCAAAACAGCATTCAAAGATTTCCCAGTACGGCAATAAGCAGGACGTGTTTCCTGAGATGTAAAATCTATGGTTCCATATTCATTGGAAACCACACAGTCATACGAAGAGAAAGCATTTTTAAAGTTTTGTGAATAGCTGACAGCTACCATGCTTTGAACCATAGAACAAACAATTTCCACCGAGCGAGAAATGTCTTTCTCTATCTTCACAAGTGTTTCACCGAGATAATAGGGCGCAACCTCAAATCCTTGCTGCGTGGAATCCTTATCCATTGAATATGCCCGCAAAAAATAATTGCCTACAGGAAGCAACAGACTTTCACTTTGCAATAGCGTCCAGTCATCTACGTGCTTCACTACTGTTCCTCCTTGCAAAATGTCCAGTCCCATCTTCTCTACAGCCCTTGCCTGTGGTATTACATTTTTATCTAATCCCACAGAAGAAACCTGAAGATAACCGTAACCATCACTCGAAGAAGTCTCATCCTGACAAGCTATCATAATAGCTAACAAGCACAAAGTAAATGTGCTAAAAATAAATTGTCTCATTATGATTATAGTTTAGGTTATTCTTGCGCTGTTACATTCACTTTCAAATCACCTTGGATATCCGAATTGATACCATCAGATACAGTAATAGTAAAAGTATTCTCACTTGCACCGTACAATCCCAATAAGGACATAAAAGAAGTAACATCAAAGGAATAACTTGTTTTATCCTTGATAGGGTCATTAGCATCAATTAATCCTATTCCTTCCTGTGTCTCCAAAGACCCTGACAATACTCCCAGTAAATCACCCGGATTGGCCAAATCGAATTCACCACCTAAGCCAAAACCTTCTAAAGTCCCCATAAAGCCCTCGTTATTAGAATTAATCTTTACCAACAGCTTTTTAATTCCATTAGGAACCGAGAAATCAACTTTTACAGTAGGAACATCTCCTGACAAAGCTACAAATGAATAAGTTTTATTTAAGCCGACAACATTCATTTCTCCTTTATTAGTATCTCCTCCTTCTGAACCACCTCCTCCGGGATTGAATACAATATTTTCCGTTGGAATCTCCACAGTCGTTCCGGTCTCAGTCCAAGTTAAATCAACGGTAATCCCCAGATTTATCTTCGTCACAGGATCAATGACCGGATTATCTCCCGGATTGATTGTCACTTTAAACGAGTCCCCGTTTTCTAACTTGCTACTATTTTCAGAGTTCTCCGGTTTAGTAATTGTATAAGACTGTGCAATATCCGTACCATCTGTAGAAGTAGTCGCTTTCACACTCATCAATATGCTAGATGCATTTTCCGGTACATTAAAATAGATTTTCTTACCCACGTTCTCTTTCTTAAAAACGTAGTTGCCCGTACCACCGTTGGTAATGGTGATCGTATAATCATCTTTAAAGTTTTCTCCGAAACTCTTATCCAGACTCAGATTCACCTCCATACAACTTAAACGACAGGTAGTATTAACCGTTGTTGTCTTTCCCGGCAATATCTGGAAATCAGTCTGTCCTTTAAAATACGGACGTTCCGAAGCACCTACATTTTCACCATTATAATTGTAAGCCCTCACACGATACTTCCCGGCAGTCAGCTTCACTGAACCTCCCTCTGCTCTTAAATCGCTATACGAAGTTTCTTTTACCACACCGTCAGTAGATGCATTAACAATTTGAACCGTATAATTTTCTACATTCACTTCCTCGTCAGGAAAAGCTCCACGAGAAGTTACGATATTAGAATAGTCCTGAGCCAATAAATCCAGACTTACTAATCCTTCATTATCATTCAATACATTTTTCCCTTTCAATTCATCGCGCATTTCACAAGCGCTCAATCCAATCACGAGACTAATTCCCGTCAATATATAGGTAATTTGTTTCATGCTGCAATCTTTTAATTATTAACAGTGGTATCCTCTCCCGGCATAAACTCATCCGGTAAAGTAACATCTATATTCTCCTCTTGCACTCCATTATCTATTGTTACAGTGATACCACTAATTTTTCCACCTTCGATATCTATCAATTTAGGTTTTACTGTAATAGTCAGAAAATCACGTGGTTTGATGGTCACAGTCTGAGCACCGAAATTAGTAGGCGTAACGGTAATACCATTTTTATCCTTCAAAGCAAAAGTCAAAGAAAGATTTTCGTTACCGACTGCCTTCAAAAACAAATCTTTATCTACATCAGCCTGCGACATCTCAAAAGCTTCCGTCAGATATTGGGTTTTCAATCCCACCGTACAATCAGAATAGAATGTGTAGAAGTCATCAGAATATTTCAGATTCACTTTAACATTTGCCGGAGTACAAGCAAAAGAAACAGTCTTATTATCTCCTTTCACTACCGTAATGGTTTGTGCACCTTCCATATACAGCTTATCATATCCGGCATTTACGTTTTCACCATAATACGCACGTACTGTATAAGTACCGGGAGTCACTTCCTGAGTCAATTCCATTTCGGAATAAAGTTTTGACTGAAGAACATTTCCCAAAGCGTCTTTCAACTCCACCGTATAATTCGCTACATTTTTATACGGGGTCAGATCCATAGCTCGTGCCTTACTCCCTTTTGAAGCATATGACACGTCAGAATTTAAGTCAATCATCATTTTTCCCTTTGCTACTGAAGCATCGTTCCCCTCACTACTTTCACAAGCGATAAAGAACAAAGATGAGAAAAACGTGAAGCATAAAATAAAACTTTTCTTCATAATAATCTCTCATTATTTAATATAAAGTTATACACTATATAACTTAATCACCAATACTTTATATAAAACTCGGACAAATATAATAGTTTTCAATATTTAATAAATAAGCCTTCACCTTTTATTCCTCAAAATCTGAAAATAAGGCCATAAATAGTTTTTAAGATATTAAAAATAGACCATCCACGATAGTAATAACAAAAAAGTCCTGCCTTTCATATGAAAAACAGAACTTATTTGTTATTACTGGTATTAAAATTAGAATCTACTTATCCTCTCCCGGCATCAATACCATTCCCAATTTTTTCTTGCCATCCATCTTGACGACAATAGGTTTTTCGAAGCGTACATGACGGAGAAACTTCGTCTCTTCCACAGCAGGAAGTCCGTTGAGGAAGTCCTGATTATAGACCCCATCATTCATAAAAGCATTAATTGTGAAATAACCGACTCCAAAAGAAGTAAGATTCTGGAAAAAGTGTGTTCCCTGACTCGGATCTACCCGGTAATTCGTCAATCCTGCCTCCACAATTACACGTGCGGCAGAGATATGAGGCCACTTCACCGGAATACCCAACCATGTATCACTACTTCCCCAGCGTCCCGGGCCGACAAGCACATAATTCCTTCCTTCATTCAGAAATTGCTGGTTGATCTTTTCTATTTCCCAAGCAATGGTTTGATTATTTGAGGCACTATACCCATCCGTCTTCACATAAACAATATCATAAATATCATTCATGATGCCATGTCCTAACGAATTCTCGGAACGCAGAAGTAAATCATCATCCGGTATCAAAGACAAATCCTCATCCAACATCTCTTTACTATCTACTATCGGACGAATCTGCAACAGATAGAAAGTTCCTGTCTTATCCTGATCACGGCTCAATGTAGCCGCAAACTCTATTTCGACCGGACGACGCATTTCCTGTTCACCATATCTTAACACAAGTTGTAGAATACGCGCTAACGGGAAAACATCATGTTGCAGAATATTAGCAAATGTTATCACTTTGCGACCACCCGGATACAACCCGTCACGAATCACCTGATCATACGGATCGTATGTAGAAGCAATATAACGCAAAGCTCCGTCAGCCTCCGCTTCTTTCACATGAAGTTTCAACAAGTTAAAACCGTCGTCTATAGAGAACTCTTGAGCTACATTCTTTAAATCCAATGCATAAAAACGAGTCTGAGTCTCTTTCAATGCAATCTCCATCTCACTGGTTTGAAGCACCTGATTGGGATGATAAGGAGAAAAACGAAGAGTCATACCGCCATCTACAATATATTTGCCTAATCCTAAAGCCAGATTTACAGTACCTTCCTCTGCTTTTTCATCACCCAACGGATAATAATTCAACGAACGTGCCACACCGGACATGGATGGATAATAACGGTCACCATACTGATTTCCCACTACCTCTTGCAAAATGACCGCCATTTTCTCCTGATCAATCACATTCGATGTAGCTTGCATATATGCTTTACTATCCCTGAAATAAACCGAAGCATACACCCCCTTAATAGCGTCGGACAACATACGAAGCATTTCATACTTATCGTCCAGATATGGAATCATATAAGTATTATAAATTCCCGCAAAAGGCTGATAGTGCGAATCTTCCAACAAAGACGAAGAGCGAATAGCAATGGGAGATTTTACCACATCGAAGAAAGTAAAAAAATCTTCTACCAAACCATCCGGCAGTTTTGCCTTTAGAAAATACTTCAAGATCATATCATCGTCCGCATCCGACAAAGCTATCTGATACAGATTATTCGTATCCATAAATTCATCAAATACATCCGTACACAAAACTACCGTTTTGGGAATAGCAACGGAGGCATTCTCAAACTCTTCAAACTCCGGATAACGTTTCACCATATTATCAATGAAAGCCAGTCCACGTCCTTTTCCTCCCAACGAACCGTCACCGATACGGGCAAAGTTTGAATAACGGTCGAAGCGGTCGCGTTTAAACACCGCTACCACTCCTTGGTTCTTCATCTTCCGGTATTTCACAATAGCCTCAAATATAATCTTACGATGTGCATCCACGTCCTGAAGGCTACTCCACGTAATCGGTTTAAGAAACTCCGCAACGGGAAACATGGCACGTGAATAAAGCCAACGAGAAACATGATTACGACTGATATGATATAAAAATGACTCCGCAGGCACAGCAAACAGAATGTTTTGTAGTTCCTTCAGATTCCGTACCCGGGCAATCTCCTCTCCTGTCTCAGGATTACGAAATACAAAATCACCGAAACCGAAGTTATCAGAAACGATACGACGCAGATCGACATCCATCTTTTTAGAATTCTTGTCGATAAAGCTGGCACCATATTTTGCTGCATACGATGAATTTTCCGACTCGGAAGACTGAATTATCAAAGGGACAAACGGATCATTCTTCCGAATCTCAGCACAAAGTTTGATACCTGCCAGCCCGTCCTTTTCTCCACGTTCCACTTTTGGAAAACGAACGTCCGTAATGACTCCCAATATATTATTCTGATATTTCCGGTAAATAGTCATTGCCTCCTGATAAGTACGTGCTAACACAATCTTAGGACGTCCACGCATCCGAAGCGTACGCTGGTGAGCATTCAATGCCTCCGTAGAAAATTCCTGACTCTGCTTCAATACAAACTTATAAAGATTGGGCAGAATAGAAGAATAAAATCGAATACCATCCTCTACCAGAAGAATCAACTGTACACCAACTTCCTGCACATCATGCTCTAAGTTCAATTTATCTTCCATCAGTTTAATGATGGAAACCAGCAAATCGGTATTACCCAACCAACAAAACACATATTCGAAAGCACTCAGATCCTCGTTAATAATCCGTCTCGTAATACCGTGACTGAAAGGGGTAAGAATAACAATAGGAATATTCTCATATTTCTCCTTAATATGTCGTCCGATGTCAAAACTGTCATTATCTCCCGTACTCGGCATACAAATCACCAGGTCGAAAGACATACTTTCCAACTGCGACAATGCTTCCTCTTCGGTAGACACCTGCGAAAAACGAGGTGGATAGCGGAGAGACAAAGAGGTATATTCATTAAAAATCTTCTCGTCGATACGCCCGTCATCTTCCAGCATAAAAGCATCATACGGATTAGCTATTAACAATACATTAAAAATTCGCCGGGTCATCAGGTTGGCAAATTGCGTATCTTTGAAGTAAAGTTGATTTAATTTATATTTGCTAAGCATAAGAGGTCCACTCATTTTGTTCATAAAAACCATTCACAAAAATAGCGAAATTAATTAATAGTGTAGCAGTTATTAATAAGAAATCACATACAAAGTTGTGAAACAAGTACTTCTATCACTCCATTCATGCGTTGATGGTTCAGTCAAGTCAAATACTACTTATTTTGCTTGTATTGTCTTATTTCGTAGATTTGTAACCTAATGTTATATTTCGAACAGACTTTATTCACATGAAAAAATCAATCTTATTAATGAGTGGAATCATGGTAATGTCATGCACCCCCCAACAGAAAAAGTTAGTTTACCCCGAAACGGCTAAGGTAGACACAGTAGATACATATTTTGGTACACAAGTTCCCGACCCTTATCGTTGGCTGGAGAACGACACCAGTACTGCCACTACGGCTTGGGTAGAAGCCCAAAACAAAGTTACCAACGAATACCTAAACGAAATTCCTTTCCGTGAGAACTTACTGAAACGTCTCACAGCACTGGCCGACTACGAAAAGATCAGTGCCCCTATGAAGAAACACGGAAAATATTATTTCAGCAAAAACAACGGTTTGCAGAACCAAAGCGTGTTCTTTGTACAAGATTCGCTAAATAGTGAACCCCGCATATTCCTCGATCCGAACAAGCTTTCGGAAGACGGAACAGTTGCTCTGACAGGTCTGTACTTTTCTCACGATGGGAAATACACAGCCTACAGCATCTCACGCAGTGGTTCAGACTGGTCGGAAATCTACGTGATGAACACAGAAACCGGCAAATCGCTTGATGACCATATCGAATGGGCTAAATTCTCCGGTGCTTCTTGGCAGGGAGACGGTTTTTATTATAGTGCATACGACGCTCCGACCAAAGACAAAGAATTCTCCAACGTTAATGAGAATCACAAAATTTATTATCACAAGATCGGTGAACCACAATCAAAGGATCAACTCATCTATCAAAACCCGACTTATCCCAAACGCTTCTACAGTGCCAGTGTAAGCGAGGATGAACAAGCACTTTTCCTATATGAGTCCGGTGCCGGCAGAGGAAACAACTTATTCATGCGTGATCTAAGGAAACCGAATTCTCCTTTCGTACAATTAACAACAGATTTCGACTATCAATATTCCCCGATCGAAGTAATCGGTGACAAGATGTATATCTTCACCAACTACGGTGCACCCAAAAATAGAATTATGGTAGCCGATATCAATCAACCGAAGTTAGAAAACTGGAAAGAACTTATCCCCGAATCCGAAGCTGTACTATCAGGAGCAGAAGTTATTGGTGGTAAACTGTTTCTTACTTATGATAAAGATGCCTCCAACCATGCTTATGTTTACAATCTTGACGGCAAGCAATTGCAAGAAATGAAATTGCCCTCGCTCGGTTCGGTAGGATTCAGCGGAAATAAAGACGATAAAGAATGCTTTTTCGGCTTTACCTCCTTCACCATCCCCGGAGCTACCTATAAATACGATATGGATACAAATACTTACGAGCTTTACCGTGCCCCCAAAGTACAGTTCAACTCGGAGGACTTCGTAACCGAACAGATCTTCTTCCCCAGCAAAGACGGAGTAAAAATCCCGATGTTTCTTACTTATAAGAAAGGTTTGAAGAAAGATGGCAATAGCCCTGTATTCCTCTACGGATACGGAGGCTTTGGCATCAGCCTCAACCCAAGTTTCAGTGCCATGCGTATCCCATTCCTCGAGAACGGGGGTATCTACGCGCAAGTCAATCTGCGAGGTGGAAGTGAATACGGAGAAGACTGGCATATAGCAGGAACCAAAATGCAGAAACAGAATGTATTCGACGATTTCATTTCTGCTGCCGAATATCTTATTGCTCAAAAGTATACGAACAAAGATAAAATTGCCATCGTGGGAGGTTCCAACGGCGGACTATTGGTAGGAGCCTGTATGACTCAACGTCCTGACCTGTTCCGTGTAGCAATACCGCAAGTAGGCGTTATGGATATGCTTCGCTACCATAAATTCACCATCGGCTGGAACTGGGCAAGCGATTACGGCACGAGTGAAGACGACAAAGAGATGTTCGAATACCTGAAAGGTTACTCTCCGTTGCACAATCTGAAACCGGGAACAAAGTATCCCGCTACCCTGATTACTACTGCCGATCATGATGACCGCGTAGTTCCTGCACATTCCTTTAAATTTGCCGCTACCTTGCAAGCTGATAATGACGGGACGAACCCAACACTTATCCGCATTGACAGCAAGGCGGGTCATGGTGCAGGTAAACCGATGGCAAAAGTGCTGGAAGAACAAGCAGATATCTATGGATTTATAATGTATAATTTAGGTATGACCCCAAAGTTCTAAAGAGAGATACTTTCTATTTGTAAACCATATCAAGCCCCATCACCTGTTTTTGATTCAACAGATGATGGGGCTTAGTATTTCCTCACACAACACACTGTCATTTTATCATTGTTTAATCAAAATACAGGAATTAAATTAATCACAATTGAAAAATTTTCCTATATTTGCATATATGTAGTTTACATCTTATCAGAATAACCTTTTAAAACATACTAATATGAACATCCAGAAAATCATGTCCTCTCTAGAGGCTAAACATCCCGGTGAATCAGAGTACCTTCAAGCAGTAAAAGAAGTACTTCTTTCCATTGAAGATATATACAATCAGCATCCTGAATTTGAAAAAGCCAAGATCATAGAAAGATTGGTAGAACCTGACCGTATTTTCACTTTCCGTGTAACTTGGGTAGACGATAGGGGCGAAGTACAGACTAACCTCGGTTATCGCGTACAATTCAACAATGCAATCGGTCCGTACAAAGGCGGTATTCGTTTCCACGCTTCCGTAAATCTCTCTATCCTGAAATTCCTCGGTTTCGAGCAGACTTTCAAAAATGCACTGACCACGCTTCCTATGGGTGGTGGCAAAGGTGGTTCGGATTTCTCTCCACGGGGAAAGAGCGATGCTGAGGTGATGCGTTTCTGCCAGGCATTTATGTTAGAGTTATGGCGTCATCTGGGTCCGGATATGGATGTGCCTGCCGGTGATATTGGTGTAGGCGGACGCGAAGTCGGTTATATGTTCGGTATGTACAAAAAGCTGACTCGTGAGTTTACAGGTACTTTTACAGGAAAAGGACTGGAATTCGGTGGTTCGCTGATACGTCCCGAAGCTACCGGTTTCGGTGGCTTGTATTTCGTCAATCAGATGCTGCAAGCCAAAGGCGTTGATATAAAAGATAAAACAGTAGCTATTTCCGGATTTGGTAACGTAGCTTGGGGAGCTGCAACAAAAGCAACCGAACTGGGTGCTAAAGTCGTTACAATCTCCGGTCCCGACGGATATATTTATGACCCGGACGGCATCAGTGGCGAAAAGATAGACTATATGCTGGAGTTACGTTCTTCCGGTGATGATATCGTAGCTCCTTATGCAAAGAAATATCCAAATGCAACGTTTGTTGAAGGCAAACGTCCATGGGACGTGAAAGCAGAGATTGCACTACCATGTGCAACTCAAAATGAATTAAATGGAGAAGATGCACTAAACCTGATAAAGAACAACGTACTTTGTGTCGGAGAAATTTCGAACATGGGATGTACACCGGAAGCTATTGACTTGTTCATCGAACATAAAATAATGTATGCTCCGGGCAAGGCAGTAAATGCCGGTGGGGTAGCCACTTCAGGTTTGGAAATGTCTCAAAATGCCATGCACCTGAGCTGGAGTGCAGCCGAAGTGGACGAGAAACTCCACGCCATCATGCACGGTATACATACACAATGCGTGAAGTACGGCACAGAACCCGACGGATATATTAACTACGTGAAAGGTGCAAACATAGCTGGTTTCATGAAAGTTGCTCACGCAATGATGGGACAAGGTGTTATTTAACAAATGGGGACTGATAGTTGATAACTCTTATTCTGTCTTATTGTGCAGCCAACTGTCATCTATGATTATCAGTTATCAACTATAAAATACTTTGTTTTAGTTCTATTTGTATTTGTAATTTGCGCTGCTCGCGTCCTGTGACAGGATGCGGGTAGCGCTATTTCTTTGAAATTAATATTATTTTCAGTTGAAATAATTACCTTTGTACTCTCGCAGGTGTTATATCTAATATCTGCCAAGAACAAAAAAACAACAAATTGAAAATAATTCTATGCTACAACCTGAATTAAAACTTAGACGCGATAAGATTCGTAGTTTAATGGCACAACAAGGTATTGAAGCCGCACTCATCACTTGCAATGCAAACCTGATTTATACTTACGGATGTGTAGTTAGCGGATATCTCTATTTACCACTTCACTCACCGGCATTGCTCTTTTTCAAACGCCCGAACAATATCACAGGAGAACATTCTTTCCCCATCCGTAAACCGGAACAGATTATTGAATTATTGAAAGAACAGGGATTACCTATTCCATCTAAACTAATGTTAGAAGGTGATGAACTCCCTTACACTGAATATGTACGTCTCGCCAGTTTGTTCCCAGACTCGGAAGTAGTTAATGGAACCCCGATAATTCGACAGGCACGTAGCATAAAAACCTCTATTGAAATAGAAATGTTACGCCTTTCAGGAGTCGCACATACTAAAGCATATGAACAGATTCCAAACATATACCGTCCCGGTATGACAGATATCGAATTCTCCATCGAAATAGAACGTTTAATGCGCCTGCAAGGAAATCTTGGATTTTTCCGTGTTTTCGGTCGCAGTATGGAAATCTTCATGGGCAGTGTACTGACAAGTGATAATGCCGGCTACCCCTCTCCTTACGACTTTGCATTAGGTGGTAAAGGTCTTGATCCTGCCCTTCCCGGAGGAGCCAATAAAACTCCACTGAAAGAAGGACAGAGTGTTATGGTAGACTTAGGAGGTAACTTCAACGGTTATATGGGTGACATGAGTCGGGTGTTCTCCATCGGCAAACTGTCTGAAGAAGCCTATACAGCGCATCAGGTTTGTTTAGAAATTCAAGAAAAAATCAGCTCCATTGCACGTCCTGGGGTTGTTTGCGAGCACCTCTACAATACTGCTGTTGAAATCGCAACCAAAGCCGGATTCGCTGATAAATTCATGGGGACCGACCAACAAGCTAAATTTATTGGTCATGGTATCGGATTAGAAATCAATGAAGCACCTGTACTAGCTCCACGCATGAAGCAAGAATTGGAAACAGGTATGGTCTTTGCACTGGAACCCAAAATAGTAATTCCGGGTGTAGGTCCTGTCGGAATAGAAAATACATGGGTAGTAGCCAATGATGGAATAGAAAAGCTGACAAACTGCAACGAAGACATTATTGATTTGGAAGCTTTTTACAAGGAAAAAGAGACGCTTTAAGATAGACAATAACAAGATAAAAGCCAGATCCAGATAGAAAAGATACCATCTGAAATACCTATATAATAAAACAAGCGAATACAAACTTCAAACTTATATGTCGGACGGCGCAAGAAAGAAAAATCATCTTCTCTTACGTCGTCTGTTCTTATTTCATGTATAAAAGTTTAGGATCAACCGTAAATCTTTGTTAGTACTTATCTAAGTTTTTTTAGTTCATTATGGATACACAAGCTGTGTCGTCCTGATTTCAGGTAAGTTTTACTTTAACTAAGGATACTTTTATTGCTAACTCTTTATGTTCTTTCTATTAATTTCCTTTGTTTATTGACAGCTCACAGTTGTGAGCTGATTAGTTCACGTCAGTAAACAAAAAGGCTTACTGCTGTAAACAAATAAGCTAACAGTAGTAGATATTTGTATATAATTAATCGTTATCACTTTAATCACCTATAGTCTTACTAATAGGAAATTAGCTTTGACGTCATATATACCAATCGTTTCCGAAATTTGTCTTGAGTGAGAGCAAACGGTTGCTCTCACTCTGCTGTAATAGTTGCTATCACTGCTGAAACACCGATAAATAGGCGTATGTAGATATAAAGTGAGAGCGTGGTAGCAAAACTGACACAAATCTTTTATTGTGCAGTATGCTCCGGTTTATTCTAAACGATGTGGTTTTGAAATAAAGTAAATTACCAACAAAGATTTCTACTCAATCTGAAGTTACATATATCAAAGATTATAAAGAGAGGCTAAAAAACTACTTGGAAGAATCTTGCGAAGGAACTAGTCCCATCTTCTTTGCCCGTTCCAGCATAAATGCATATGCCGCCTCATATTCGTTGGGAATAACGCCGTCTAAGATAGCATCTTTAATGACACTTTTCAGAACTCCTACCTCACGGCAAGGCTGCAAATTGAAAATCTCCATAATTTCCTCTCCGCTGACTGGTGGTTGGAAATTACGGACACGGTCTTTTTCCTCCAGATCTTTCAGTTTCTGCCGTACTAACTGAAAATTATTCAAGAAACGTTGCTTACGTTCCATATTCTTGGAAGTAATATCCGCTTCGCAAAGCATCATCAGATCATCAATATCATCTCCTGCTTCAAAAAGCAGACGACGAACGGCAGAATCCGTCACGACGTCATCCGCAATCACAATAGGACGCATATGTAAACTTACTATCTTTTGAACGTACTTCATCTTTTCGTTCATCGGCAACTTCATCTTACGGAAGATATTCGGGATCATCTTCTCACCAATAAAATTGTGATTGTGGAAAGTCCAACCCGCTTTAGGCTCCCAACGCTTTGTCACCGGTTTGGCAATGTCGTGGAGCAAAGCTGCCCAGCGTAACCACAGATTGTCCGTCTTCTTGCTAATATTATCAAGAACCTCCAATGTATGGTAAAAGTTATCCTTATGTGCCCGTCCGTTCCGCGTTTCTACCCCTTGCAAAGCAGCCATTTCAGGAAAAATCAACGCCAACAGTCCGCTACGCTCCAAATCGATAAACCCTTTCGACGGAATGGGCGAGAGAATAATCTTATTCAATTCGTCCGCAATCCGTTCACGGGAGATAATCTCAATCCGTTCTTTATTACGGCAAAGTGAATCAAAAGTAGCATCGTCAATATAGAAATTCAGCTGAGTAGCGAAACGTATGCAACGCATCATTCGCAAAGGGTCGTCACTGAACGTAATATCAGGATCAAGTGGCGTACGGATAGTCTTTTCTTTCATGTCCGCCATGCCACCAAAAGGATCTACCAACTCACCAAAACGGGATTTATTAAGGCAGACAGCCAGAGCATTAATTGTAAAATCACGCCGATTTTGGTCATCTTCCAACGTACCATCCTCAACAATTGGTTTACGTGAATCACGTTGGTAAGATTCTTTACGTGCACCTACAAACTCCACCTCTGTACCTTTATATTTCACTTGTGCCGTACCGAAATTTTTAAAAACAGATACGTGAGCACCACGTCCCAGCCGTTTACCCAACGCTTCTGCCATAGTGATACCACTGCCAACCACCACTACATCTATATCTTTAGAGGGACGTTGCAGAAAAATATCACGGACATAACCGCCAACCACGTAACATTCCAATCCAAGCGCATCAGCAGTTTCAGCAACCTGATTGAAAATCGGTTCGCTAAAATACTGTTTCAATTCCTCCTGAGTCAATTCAATCATTCTTTCAATTATCAGTTATCAGCTATCAGCTAAATAAGTTTTAAAGGTACAAAAGTACAAAAATAAGGGATAATATTTGTATTTTTGCCACCAGAATCGTCTAGATTCACCTTTATCCAGATAAAAACAATACAGTTTTATAAAACGAATAAGAGGATGAAAAAACTGATTACCCTTTGTTGCGGCACATTACTATTAGCTGCTTGCGGAAACAGCATTGAAAAGAAAGCCAACGAGAAACTAACAGTAGCTCGCACAGCTTACGAACAGGGCGACTACAAAGAAGCCAAGTTACAAATTGACAGTATCAAAATACTGTATCCTAAAGCATTTGAAACTCGCAAAGCCGGTCAGGCTTTGATGTTGGATGTAGAACTTAAAGTACAACAGCAGAAGTCAGACAGTCTAAACGCTGCACTTCAAGCACAGCAACAAGCGTTGGACGCTATCAAAGACAAGTATATCCTCGAAAAAGATGCTGAATATCAGCAAATGGGTAATTATCTTTGGCCCACTCAGACTGTCGAGAAGAATCTCCACCGCTCTTTCCTTCGCTTTCAAGTAAATGAACAAGGCGTCATGAGCATGACATCTATTTATTGTGGAGGTAACAACATTCACCATAGGGCAGTAAAAGCGACAGCCCCCGACGGAACATTTGCCGAGACACCCACATCAAAAGACAGCTACGAGACTACCGATTTAGGTGAGAAAATAGAAAAAGCTGATTATAAGTTGGGAGATGACGGAGGCATTATCAACTTCGTGAATCTTAACAAAGACAAGAACATTCGTTTAGAATATATAGGTGATCGTAAGTATACAACTACCATGACTCCATCAGATCGACAAGCAGCAGTTGGTATTTATAAATTGGCACAAATTCTTTCCAGCATGACTCAGATTAAAAAAGAGCAGGAAGAAGCTAATTTAAAAATTGGATTTATCAATAAGAAAAAGGAAATAAACGCAAAGAAAGCTGCTACAGAGGAATAATCAAATGTAGCTATCTCTACAAAGAGAAACGACACGAACCTATTTATAATACGTTTTTATAATACGTTTGTTTAGATATAAAATATAAAGCCGACTCAATACAGTGAATGAAGAGTCGGCTTTATTTATGCTTAACACAATAGTTCCTTTTTCAACTGAAGTTAGTTAATAATAAAATTGTTGAATCTCTCATATTGCGTCTTTTTACAGAAATCAATCTACTATAAAAGCTTATCTAAAAAACTGGGACAAGAGATGAAACAGACGGAGCTAAATCCTTGACATACGGCAACCGTCTTCTGTCCAATATAAACGGTCAAGCAGTACAACCCGACCATTATTAGCTTCTGCTTTCTTATAACCATGATAAATGAGCCATTCAACCCCATTATCATCTACCTGTATAATCGAATTATGACCGGGACCTGCCCACATGGAATTGCCCTTCAGTACAACTTCATAATTATCATAAAGCATATCACTACCACCCTTATTCAAATAAGGGCCTAATATGTTCTTAGAGCGACCCACTACTGTAGTATATGAACTGTTTGCACCTTCACAGCAAGTTCCTATAGAAGCAAAAAGATAGTAATAATCCCCCTTCTTATAGATATTAGTAGCCTCGAAACGATTTCCACAAATACGTTCTTTTAATACCGGAGTACCATCTGCTTTCGTCTTTACACGCAAGCCGTCATCGGTGAGTTCTGTTACATAAATACCCCGGAAACTTCCCCAGAACATATATTTCTTTCCACCATCCTCGTAGAAGAATTGATCTATGGAGTTCTGCACACCCATCTTCTGAGCATCAATCACACAACCTTTATCAATGAATGGACCCGTAGGTGAGTCAGATACTGCTACTCCTACATTACTATTCCACTCATCCCCCCATTTGGCCCAAGAATAATAGAGCACATATTGTCCGTTGAAGTAACGGATTTCCGGTGCCCACAAACTATGGTCACCTTCCCAGGTAGGACGGGTTTCGTTGGTAAACGCCGTTCCCTTATATTCCCAGTTCACCATGTCTTTTGAGCAATATATAGGCATATTACGTGTATCCTCTGTCCCATACAGGTAAAAACAACCATCCTGCGCATGAATCACAGTAGGGTCTGGAGCACTCAAGGCTATGATCGGATTATTATACGAACGGCTTATCAAACAGTAAAGAACATTGTTATCACGCATCACGAACTTTGAAGAAGGTGCTGATAATTGCAATGGCAAAATGTAGTATTTCACTTCTATTTTGTTTCTGTCGATAACAATAGTCGCTTCTGCTTTAGTATCATTAATATTATAATGAACTTTATCCGTAAGGTCATACGCTTCATCGGGTAATAACTCATAATTAGCTTTATGAGATTGATTATAAGCTGTAATTAGTTCCAATGCATTTTCCGGAACGACTAGTTCACTTGTGAAATCCCATTGACTACCCGAAACCTTCCCGTCTATTTTATAATTCAACACTGTACTTACATTAAAGCTTGTACTTTCTTCTTGTACAGATACTGTTTTTTCAGTGGAAGCAAACTTCAATATTGGAGCATCTAAAGAAATATATATAAGTAAATCCCGACGGTTTGCCTTTACTTCGACATCTTCACTTTCCAATCGCAAAGGAATCACATATTCCGCCTTATTATTTTCCTCCACAACCTTCAACAACTTTTCAGGAACAAGTTTTACATCAACTGTCAGAGACTTTTGGTCCTTTGTGAAAGAAATCTTTTCTGGAGTTATTGAGTACAAGTCAGGAGCTATAGACACATAAGACGTTCCTTTACTCTTATTGTATGCTACCAATTCCTCCTCTGTCCATGCAGTTATTTTCGCATCTGCTTCAAATGACATATTATCACCTCCTTTAAGAATAGATAAAGAGTAGGCATATTCCTCCTTCTGAATAGAGACTTTAATTATCTCCAAACCATATTTCTGTAAGTATACGCAAGAAGCTTTCTGTTCCCCATTACCACCGTCATCGGTCTGAGAAGTATTATCTTCTTTACCACAAGCTGTAACTAATAAAATCACAGCTAACATACAAAGTCCTTTCCTTAATACTTTTTTCATTGTTCTACATTTCATGTTTTTCATTTTAATTAATTTAGCATAAGTTATATATCTAATTTGGCATACTAAAATATTGCATATTAGAAAGATAGCTACAGGTACCATACATTTATAGTATCAAAATATAACAATTACAACTCATTACATTATACTAACTAAATTCAAAGTTACAGAAATATTTTATCATTTGGATGTGATTTTTCAAGTATTTAATATCACCATAAAAGAAAAAACCTATGTGCGATGATAAAGTTCGTCACAATAAATCTTGTAAGATGCCTGAAAATGAAATGTAGAGTAATTCCTCAAAAAGGTGTAAGCTTGGAATCGCTCCACTGATGTTACTATTTTATTTACTTTACTCTTCTGTTCAGCTGGTTATTTGCCTTTTTCGGTTTAGATTTACCTACCCGTTTTCCCGAAGCATTCTTTTTTCCAGTTCCGGGCTTTGGCTTTCCTGCAAAAGGATTATTACTATTTTTTAATGGCATACCAATTACTCTCCTTCATAATATTCACCCAAGAACCACCTGGCAACAAAATCCCAATTTTCATGAAGCAACTTTTTTCCATTTTCGAAAGGAAACTGAGCGTCAGGCAATAGATCATGTTCCATACCATATTTCAATAAATCGAACGGACAAAGTCCCTGTTCACAAAAGATCTCGTAGGCTTCCTCTTCTGCTACTTCCGCATCATACAACCCATTCCGTTTATCTGCAAAATACTTCGCTACATCGGGACCTATCAATAATCCTTTCAGATTGGCATATAACACAAAATTCTCAAACTCCTGCAAATCCGGTAACAAAGAGCCTTCCTCATCCTCCCATTGCAAAACCTGTATGAAGAAAAACTTCAAAGCAGTATATGAGTCAAAGAACATCAACGCTTCTCCCCCACTCGCTTTCAAGAAACGCTCCACATTGACAGGCAATTTCTCATTCATCGAAGCGGCGGGTAAAATAGTACGTGGCTTTTCCATCAATTCCGTTTCCATCAACCAGTCACCGGCAAGCCCTTCGCTAATAGGGGCCTCTTCAAAAACTTCATCCAGCAATTTATAAAGCACACCGGCAAAATCCAACAGATCTTCATCCAACGGATTCTCTATGCAATCCATATCTTCGCCAACCGGAGAATTAACTGCCCAAAGCAAAAAGGCAACATCTTCTTTATTAATCTCATCCGAGAAATAACTATCAGATATGGTATAAAAAGGAAGATACCGACCATAATCCTTCAGATGCCAACGGATAAACTGACGCCAATTTCCACTATCAGCCACACAATCTTCCAGATAAAGAGCCATCGTAATAGCAACTTGTTGTTGGGTCTCTTCTGTTTCTCCGCGATACATATCCGATTCGCCAATCACCGGTAACAAATTATTGGCTAATTCAAGATACCATTCATCCGTATTCACTAATTTCAGACGGCTGTGGGAATCCAGCCATGTTTTCATGTAAATTTTCTGTTGCTTCATATTCATTTTACTATCTGCTTAGTATCCGTTCTGTTACTTCCGATTTTTAAAGCCTCTTCAAAGCCAATTTAATAACCTTTTCCACAGGAGCATCCGGTTCTTCTTTTAATATAACGAATACTACTTTTTGCGAAGGAGCAGCAGCAAAACCAAGCATAGTCAATGCAGCCACAGCCTCTTCCTGCACCTCTGCACTGCCAACAGACAGCGACATTCCGGCAGAACCACCTCCACTTGCAGCAGTTGCTCCCATCGTTTTTATCTTATCCTTCAGATCAACAATGACACGCTGGGCAGTTTTCAACCCGATGCCTTTCACCGTTTTCAATAAATTGGCATTCTCCGTACTGATCACATTCACCAGTTCTGCCGGAGAAAGTGCGGACAAAATCATACGTGCAGTATTCCCACCGATACCCGATACAGAAATCAGCAACAAAAAAAGCTCCCGCTCCTGCTTTTCAGCAAACCCGTACAACACATAAGCATCTTCGCGAATAGCTTCGTAAATATATAACTTGCAGCTTTTCTTTCCTTGAATAGCAGAATAAGTATTCAACGATATATTAGCAGCATATCCCACCCCATTACAATCAATCACTGCAGTCGCCGGACTTAGTTCGGCAAGCTCGCCTCTAAGATATTCTATCATAATGGGACAAATGTATACCTTTTTTTTTAGCCTCGCAAATGATGTTTATTCAAGTTTTAACAACTTCCGGGTTTTAATGAGATACTAGTGAAATTAGACAATAAATCTGGCTATAGTTCTAAAAGTAATAAAAAAAATATCAGCCACAAAACAATAGTTTATAGTAAAATGTTTATTTTTGCAGCAATTAGAAAGAAATATGATCATTAAAACCAATTAAAAGGATGAAAAAAGTAAGAGCCGCCATCGTTGGTTATGGCAACATCGGACACTATGTACTTGAAGCTTTACAGGCAGCACCGGATTTCGAAATAGCAGGTGTAGTTCGTCGTGCAGGTGCCGAAAACAAGCCGAAAGAACTGGCAGATTACACAGTAGTAAAAGACATCAAAGCGTTGGAAGGTGTAGAAGTCGCTATACTTTGTACTCCTACGCGCAGTGTAGAGAAATATGCTAAAGAATACCTGGCAATGGGTATAAATACAGTCGATAGCTTCGACATTCATACAGGCATTGTAGATTTACGCCGTTCACTGGACGCAGCTGCCAAGAAGCACAGAGCCGTATCTATTATCTCCGCAGGTTGGGATCCGGGAAGCGACTCTATCGTACGTACCATGCTTGAAGCAATTGCTCCGAAAGGAATCACATACACCAACTTCGGTCCTGGTATGAGTATGGGACACACAGTTGCCGTGAAAGCTATCGATGGTGTGAAAGCCGCTCTTTCTATGACTATCCCGACAGGAACAGGCATTCATCGCCGTATGGTATATATCGAACTAAAAGACGGATATAAATTTGACGAGGTAGCAACTGCCATCAAAGCAGACCCTTATTTCGTGAATGACGAAACACACGTGAAACTCGTTCCGAGTGTAGACGCTTTGCTCGATATGGGACATGGCGTAAACCTGACTCGCAAAGGAGTATCCGGAAAAACTCAGAATCAGTTGTTCGAATTCAATATGCGCATCAATAATCCGGCACTTACCGCACAAGTTTTAGTATGCGTAGCACGTGCTTCTATGAGACAGCAACCAGGTTGCTATACCATGATAGAAATTCCGGTTATCGACCTGCTTCCGGGCGATCGGGAAGAGTGGATCGGACATCTAGTATAAATCTTTACTGAAAAGATGAAAAAAAAAGAGAAAGACTTGGTTCTTTCTCTTTTTTTTCTCTAAATTTGTAATAGTATGAAACAACACACAAGAATATGAAGCAACTATTCACTCTCTGCACATATTTATTTTTGTGCATATCGAATGCTCTAGCACAACAAAGTGACCCCGTAATCAAACCAAATTTGAAATACGGCAAACCAACCAAAGAGGAATTATCCCTCACTAATTATGCTCCTGACACCACAGCTTCAGCAGTATGCCTTCTTCAACAAGGGAAAACCTACTTCACTTACAACGACTCATTCAAACTAATCACCGAACAAGTGGTCCGCCTGAAAATATTGAATCCGCAAGGGTCCTCTTACGCAGATATCCAGATCCCCTACTATTCTCCCGAAGACAACAACAAAACACCGGACAGGATAGAAAAACTTGACGCTGCCAGTTATAACCTGGAAAACGGAAAGATTGTAAAAACTCCTCTTACCAATGATCTGATTTCCGATGAACGAGTAGACCAAAACGTCAAAGTTATGAAATTCTCTCTGCCGGCAGTGAAAGCGGGGACAGTGATTGAATACCGCTTTACAAAGTCGTCCAGTTATATTGAAATAGAAAACTGGTTTATGCAGAAAGAACTCCCTGTAGTTTACAATCAGTATGAAATCACCATTCCACTAGTATATATCTTCAATATCGAAAGCCGTGGAAATGACCTGATAAAAACAGAAAAAAAGCAGACTACCATGCGTGCATCCAATTATGGACCCGGTGGAGCCGGTTCGGCAGATGTATTTTCCGTCACCTGCGATCAATTTACATTCACCAGTCAGAACCTTCCAGCGATCAAGCAGAAAGAAGACTATTGTTGGTGTCCGGAAGATTACAAGGTACAGATTAGTTTCGATATGCAAGGGACCAACTTCCCGGGAGAGGAATATCGCCCTATCAGCAAAAATTGGTCGGACATAGAGAAACGTTTGATGAACATCGAATATGAACCATTCGGTCAGCTTCTCTCAATGACCAATCCTTTCAGAGAAGAAGCCAAACGCGATTTTTCCAGTGAAATGACCATTAATCAGAAAATCATCACTGCTTTTAATGTACTGAGAAAGAATCTGGCATGGGACGGTACTTACAGGTTATATGGCAAAACCCCTTCCAAAGTACTGAAAGAGAAAAAAGGCAGTAATGCCGATTTGAACTTTGTTCTTATCAGCATTCTCAAGGATTTCGGTTTCTCTGCCTACCCTGTCGTTATGAGCCACCGTTCAGCGGGAATGCTTCCCTTCAATTATCCCTCTATCCAAAAACTGAATACTTTTGTAGTTGCCGTTTACGACCCGGAAAACAAGAAATATATCTATCTGGACAGTTCGATGAAAATTCCTACGCTCAATGTATTGCCACTTGAGCTAACCGTAAGCCAAGCATATATGCTTGGATCACCGGAGCCGGAGGAAAAGAAATGGCTGGATCTGACCAAACTTTCAACAAATGGTGTCTTCGTTACTATTGAAGCCACTATGGAAGGAACGGAAATAAAAGGAAAGCGAAAGACTTCCTTTACGGGACATCAAGCATTGGAATTCCAACAACGGAAACTACATGAAAAGGAACCGACTGATTCTCAAGAAAGTGACAAGTGTTTCTTTAGCAATACGAAAATCCAAAACGTTTCGGATGATCTTGCCCAATTAGAAGAAACGACAGATTTCACCATAAAAACGGGGACATCCGGAGACCGGCTATATGTCAATCCGATGATTTTCACCCATATAGATAAAAATCCGTTCTTCCAGACCGAAAGAGTACTTCCTGTAGAATTTCCATATTCGTATAGTTATGTTATAACATCTATACTGACTATTCCGGAAGGATATACAGTGGAAGAAATGCCACAATCGCAACTTATTAAAAATGACAACAATGAGCTGCAATGCAGATATATGATAGAGAAAAAAGATAACCAAATTCGCCTGAATTACCTATTCAATCTGAAATCCTATCTGTTCCCTGTCGATAAGTATAAACAGATACAAGATATATGGACAAAAATGATCGATAAGAATAAAGCCACAATTGTACTAAAAAAAATATAAGATAACATTATCTTAATCTTAAAACGATTAATACAATGAAACTAACACTAATTTTATCCTTTTTACTATTCTGTTGGCAAAGTTTAGCTGCAGATGTTATTACTCCGAGTGCTAAATTTGGAAACCCTTCGAAAGAAGAGCTTATGATGACTGTGTATGAACCCGATAGTGCAGCATCAGCAGTAGTGCTCCATTCCAAAACGAACGTAGAATATGAGTTTACCGGACGCAGACTTCGCGTTGTCTATAAATATCATGTCAAAATCAAAGTACTCAAACCAAGTGGGACTTCCTATGCCGATATTACCATTCCTTATTTTGCACCCGAAAGCAACTCTTCAATTCCGACAGATATAGTTAGCCATATTGACGCATTCTCTTACAATCTGGATGGAAAAGAAACGGTATCTACTAAGATGAAAAATGATATGATTTTCCGGGAACGACTCAATAAGCAGTTTATGCAAGCTAAATTTTCTATCCCCGCAGTAAAAGAAGGTACTCTGTTCGAATACAAATACGAACTTTCATCCGATTACTTTTACACCATCAATCCATGGATCGCACAACAAGATATCCCGGTTCTTTTTACCCAATACGACATCACAATTCCCGATGTGCTGAAATTCAGCACAGATATGCGAGGAGGTGAACGACTGGAAACGAAAAGGGAAGATGTCAATCTTTCTTTTTCCTTTGGAGGAGAGAACGTTGTCGAAAACTCCAACGGGCATTACTTTCAATTCATAGGCAGACAATTGCCGGCAGTGCGCCCTGACAATAATGTGTGGTGTACAGATGATTATCTGACAGGTGTAAGTTTTGAATTGAAAGGACTGGAATTGCCCGGCGAACCTTATAAGTCGTTCACACAAGCCTGGGATAATATAGACAAAATGTTATTGGAGGACGATGATTTCGGTAAACTACTAAAAACACGTAACCCTTACCAGGAAGAGATAAAAACATTAGGGCTAGACCAACTTCCCGATATACACAATAAAGTAGCAGCCATTTACACTTTTCTTAAAAACAAAATTTCATGGAACGGACAATATAAGCTTTATGGCAACGACGTGAAAAAGGCGATCAAGGATGGAACAGGTAGTAATGCCGACATCAATTTTGTATTAATGAGTATGCTACAAGAAGCCAATATCCCTTGTTTTCCAGTAGTGATGAGTCGCAGAGATACAGGAGTGCTACCTTACATACATCCTACCATTAAAAAGTTAAATACATTTGTAGTAGGTATTGCCAATACAGACACCACACTAGTTTATTTGGATGGATCAGTGCAACACGGTTTTATCAATGTACTCCCTCCGGTATTGATGGTGAAACGCGCACGCCTAATCAATCCCAATGGACCGTGTAGCTGGATAGACCTTAGTGAGATAGGTAAAAACCAGATCCGCTCAATGGTAAACGTACAAATAAATACAGACGGAAAGATTGCCGGAACCCGTGTAACAACATACAAGGGGCAATTTGCTTCTTCGTTCCGCAAACGCTATCAGGAAGCAAAAGACAGTACGGAATTCATTAATAAACTGGAAGCGAATGAATCTATAAAAATCAGTGAGTTACAGACAAAAAAAGTGACTACTTTCGCTCCCGATATCACGGAGTTCATTAAGTTTGAAAAACAGGCAGCCGTGAATGGTAATCTTATTTATATCAATCCACTTATATTTCTACATATCAGTAAATGCCCATTCACACAAGTAGAGCGACAACTCCCGTTGGAGATGCCCTATCCGGAAGAACTCAATTTTAGGATATCTTTGCAAATACCGGAAGGCTACACCGTAGAGGAATTACCCGAATCTATACAAATCCAAACCTCAGATGGGAAATGTGTTTGTCTATACAAGATAGGCTCTACGAATGGAAAAATCGAGGTAGCATATGTATTTAAGTCCGACAAGTTACTTCATCTCCCTGCTGAATATCAAGAAGTGAAATCCTTCTGGGAGCACGTGGCAGAAAAAAACAACCAAATGCTGGTACTAAAAAAAATATAGTAAGTAATCACCAATCTATTTGAGTTCACATGACGAATCGTTCAAGAAACAAGATAACCAGACTCCTATTCTTTGCTTGCGTGAGCCTCTCTAAATTCTCAGCACAAGCACAGGATGAAACATCCAACACCATCTCCATTGTGCAGGATATGCACACGGAAATCATTTGCAAGTCGATGACACAATCGGTAGAAAAGCAAAGCATCACCATCACCATTCTCAATCGCAAAGGGATGGACAATGCTCAGTTTATTTGCCGCTGTGATATGTTCAACTCTTTACAAAAGTTCTCCGGAGAAATATTTAATGCCGCCGGGCAAAGCGTACGGAAGATAAAAAAATCAGATCTTCAGAAGAGTGAATATTCCAGTTCACTCGCTTCGGACGATTACTTCTATGTATACGACTGCAATTATCCTTCCTCTCCCTTTACCGTAAAATACGAATGGGAGGTGAAATGTACGAACGGTCTCATCGGTTATCCGCCTTTCCTACCACAGTTCAGTTTCGACCAGAAAGTGGAAAAAGCTTCTTACCGAATTGAACTCCCTGCCGGACAAACCTGTCGGTATTATGAACAATATACCAAAGGAAAAAACATTCAGGTGAAAGAGTCTACCGGTCCGGATGGACGACAGATCATCGAAGCCACTGCTTCTAAACTGTCTCCTATTGAGAAAGAGCCGTTTGGACCCTCTTTTGCGCAACTATTTCCACGCGTATACTTTTCTCCTTCCGCATTTCAGTACGACAAGACCGTAGGAGACATGAGTACCTGGCAAAAGTTTGGAGAATGGCAAAACAGGTTGCTCGAAGGACGCGATCTGCTGACGGAACCTTTCCGAAAATCACTGCATGAACTGACAGCCAACTGTTCCACCGACCGGGAGAAGGTGAAAGCTGTATACGACTATCTGGCAAAAAACACACGTTACGTCAGCATTCAGCTAGGAATCGGAGGTTTACAACCTATTGCTGCCACTGATGTCTGCCGAACGGGATTTGGTGATTGTAAAGGACTCTCCAACTATATGCGTGCCATGCTCAAGGAATTGGGTATTCCTTCTACCTATACCGCCATTAGTACCGAAAACGAACGACTTATTCCCGATTTTTCGAGTCCTAACCAGATGAATCATGTCATCCTTCATGTTCCGCTTCCGCAAGATACACTTTGGTTGGAATGCACCAATCCACAGCTTCCCTTCGGATATGTACATCAAGGCATTGCAGGTCACGATGCATTGCTCATCGAGCCTAACGGAGGACGAGTATATCGCTTGCCCACTTATCCGGATTCACTAAACACTCAATGTATTACGGCCAAAGTAATACTTTCTCCCACAGACGAAACTCGTATCGAAGTAAATGAAACTTCTCGGTTATTTCAATACGAAGACGAAGCAGGTATCACTTATCTGGAACCAAATCAAAAGAAAGATCGTATCCGTTCGAATATCAATCTGCCGCAAGCCGATATTCTCAATCTGCAAATTGATGAACAGAAAGAATCCAACCCGTCTATCACTTTTGACTATACAATCAGCAGTAACCAGTATGGAAATAAAACAGGTAATCGGCTGTTCATGCCCGTCAATGTTTTCCGTAAAGGGTTTAGTGTCCCCCGTGTCATGAAACGTACACACCCTATTCATATCAACTATGGATATGCAGATACAGACAGCATCCGTATTTTATTGCCCGAAGGATATGCTATTGAAGGACTTCCCCGTCCGGTCAGTCTGCAAAGTAAATTCGGCAGCTTCCTGTCCTCCGTTCAGGTGAAAGACAAAGAGATATTTGTTATCCATCGCCTGATGATGAACAAAGGCGTTTATGATCCCGAAGAATACTCTGCTTTTGTAGATTTCCGTAAACAAGTGGCAGAACAGCATAACGGAACAATTGTTCTAAGAAAAGAATAAATCACAAGTTCGATATAACTCGAAACAACAATAAGCCACAAACTTGATATAACAAAGTATCATAGTTCTTTCTCCTTTTAGAAAAAGCACTACCTTTGTAGTCAATTTTAATCATGTCACTAATCCGGGTCACTATGACCGGCAACTATATAGTAAACATTAGGACAATTTGAAAATCAGGAGGATAAACTTTGAAGAATAAACGATATAGCAATGGAGAAGAACGGGCAAATACACTAAGTCACGGGTCAGGTATCCTGCTTGGACTTTTTGTGAGCTATTTACTATTGAGAAGAGCTGCCGGAAGTGCAGAACCGGATTGGGCCATAGCCAGTGTCTCAATCTACTTGATAGGAATGTTATCCTCCTATATCAGTTCTACGTGGTATCATGGCAGCCGTCCGGGACGGAGAAAAGAGTTATTACGCAAATTCGACCATGGAGCTATCTATTTACACATTGCTGGTACATATACTCCGTTCACATTACTTGTGATACGCCATGCAGGTGGTTGGGGATGGGGAGTATTTTCTTTCGTATGGCTATCAGCCATCGTTGGGCTGATTCTGAGTTTTACAAAACTGAAAGAACACAGCAATCTGGAAACAATCTGTTACGTGGGAATGGGTAGTGCTATCCTTGTTGCACTGCAACCATTAATGACCTGCCTGACAGCAATGGATGCTGCCCCTGCCTTCTGGTGGTTGTTGGGAGGAGGAGCTTCCTATATTGCCGGTGCAGTATTCTATTCACTTCGCAAACCATATATGCACGCAGTCTTTCACTTATTCTGTTTAGGAGGAAGCGTTGGACACATCATTGCTATCTGGCTGATACTATAGTCCGATAGCAATAATCGTGTTTAAATCAAGAACAACACTTCCCACTATTCCGAATCATTCAGTACAAAGATCTCTTCTACGGGAACTCCGAAGTATCGTGCAATTTTCAATGCAAGCACAGTGGATGGAATAAACTTTCCGGTTTCCACCGTATTAATTGTTTTACGGGTCACCCCGATAGCAACAGCAAGTTCTTCCTGACTAATATTCTTCATAGCCCTGTAAACCTTGATTTTATTAATCAAGTCTTTATTTTCCATCATCCGGTTACGGTTTATATAAAATCAATCTTCGAATTTCAGCAGAGAAAAGAGTGATAGTGATCAACATCAGACATCCGACACGAATCGAAAAATTAAGCAATCCACCAAAGACAAATAGAAACAATCCACTAATGAGAGCAGCGTAAAAGCCTGTAGACAAAGATTTATAGTTATAAACGGAATATATTTCACTGTTTAAAGCGCCCATAAGTCTCCTGTCCTTTCTTATTTTTCCGAGGACTGACGAAGCCCTCCACGTAACAACTAAAAACAATATATTCAAAGTATTAAACCATATACTTTCATATCTGTTGGATATACCATTATCCATACAATACACCCCCCATATTGTACTTGTCATAAGGAACATACCTACAATAGTCCGCACCAAAAGAGCATAAAAACGTTTAGTCTCCATCTTTTCAATAATGTCATTTTCCATAATACCCAAATTTTAAATATTTATTTTCGAGTAGCAAATATCACTTATAAGTTCCATAAAGGAACCTATAGGTTACAAATATAAGTAGAATTTATATATCTGCAAATTATATCATAAGTAATGCATCTAAATTAATTGATAATCTGCTAGAGTCCCTGTCATCAAAAACATTGTTCTTCCCCAATAGCGAGAGAACCAAAGGGGAGGGTGAAGGATCTCTTTTTTGTTATTAAAACAAAGAAGAGATCCTTCGCTACGCTCTGGATGAAACAAACCACCTCTCCCACTCGTTATATACACAAAAGTGTATAAACGATGAAGTGGGAAGATCAACTGATAAAGCATCTGCAATGGTCGGATACGATTATCAACAGAAAGGAGAAAGAGGGTGTAGCCCGTAAAATAGCAGCGATGGCAAAAGATGGTGATGTGATAGGAGCCGGTTCCGGTTCCACCGTCTACCTCACCTTGTTCAAACTTTCCAAGCGGATTCATGAAGAAAACTTTCACATCGAAGTCATCCCTGCTTCACAGGAAATCTCGATGACTTGCATACAGCTCGACATTCCGCAGACCACTCTTTGGGAAAAACGCCCCGACTGGACATTCGATGGAGCAGATGAAGTAGATCCGGATCATAACCTGATAAAAGGACGTGGTGGAGCTATGTTCAAAGAAAAGCTGCTGATAAAAAGCAGTGGAAAAACATTTATTCTCATCGACCGAAGCAAACTTACCAATTCGTTAGGTAGCAAGTTTCCAATACCTGTTGAAGTATTTCCTCCGGCTCTGAGCTATGTAGAACATGAGTTGCGAAAGTTGGGAGCCTCAACAATTACCTTACGTCCGGCACACGGAAAAGACGGAGCAATCTTGACAGAGAGCGGGAACTTCATTCTCGACACCTATTTCAGCTACATCAACTCTTCACTGGAGCAACAGTTAAAATCAATAACCGGCGTTATCGAAAGCGGACTTTTCATAGGATATGACGTAAACGTAGTACTATCTGATTGAAAATTTTGATATTATACATTCAGAAAAGAAGTACGGAATGCAGAAAAGTTACTATCTTTGGAACCATTATTTTTTGAAACAAAATAGAGACATGACAATTCTTCCCATTATCAGCACTGTTACTATTTCACGCTTTTGAAAAAACACATTAATAGATCAGCGCTATTTTGAGGAATGAAGTTTTTTATTATTAGTGACCGGAGCCGGTTCCTACCAAAATACGTTTTGTACAATGAAGAAATTATGTGTATTGCTGACCTTATGCCTGGTGTCCGCCATGATGTGGGCAGCATCGGCTGATCCTCAGATTAAAGGTCGTTTGATTGATGCGACAACGAAACAGGTTATCGATTTCGCCGATATCCTATTGTTCAAGAGTGGAGATACGAATCCGCAAATGAATACTACGCCTGATACAAAAGGGCTTTTCAGCCTCCGGAAAGTAAAGCCCGGAACCTATACATTGATGATTCGTCTCATAGGCTACGATATCGTAACCCGCGAGAATCTGGTTATTACGGGAAATACAGTCCTCAATCTGGGAGATATAGAACTGAAACCGTTGGAAAACGGTCTGGCAGAAGTAGAAGTGGTAGCAGAAAAACGGCAACTGGTCTATAAGCTGGATAAGAAAATAGTGGCAGCCTCTACCAATATAGTAGGCAGTGTCGGTTCTGCCGCAGATATCCTCGAAAATACACCTTCTATCCGTGTAGATGCTGACGGAGACATTACCTTTCGCGGAAGTACAGGTTTCAAGGTATACATTGACGGTAAACCAAGTGTTTTTTCAGGTACACAGGCTTTGGAGCAGATCCCGGCAGGACATATCGAGAACATTGAAATTATCACTACCCCTTCTGCCAAACATGATACAGACGGTGATGTAGGTATTATCAATATTATAACCAAGAAGCATTCGTTAAAGGGACTGAGTGGGATGGCAAACTTGTCAGGAAGCACCTGGCTTGCCCGTAATATCGACTTTTTACTGACACAGCAAAATACCCGTTCGCGTTGGTATGTAGGCGGACAATGGACGGACAGATTGCGTAAAAGTGATTTCGACCAGAAGAAGACTACGATTGTAGGAGATCAGACCACCGTTTCCCATTCCGTAGGTCCACGTACGGGTGATTCTTATTACTATACCTTAAAAGGCGGATGGAATCTAGAATTGGCTAAGACTTCCATCAACGTAGACCTTGAAGGCGGCTATGGTGGTAACAAACGAAAAGGAGATATGTCGTACCAGGAAACCCGTACGATCAAAGGCAGCGAACCGGTGACCGAATTCTATAACAGTATTGACGATTACGATAATGATGAGAATATCGGCTTGGGAAGTTTCTCCGTAGAACACCGTTTTAATGAAAAAGGTCATCAGATTGCTGCTTCCGGATATTATAAATACGGTGGTCATGCACTGGAATATTTCTTCAACGACTTGAACGATCTGGAAGGTAACCGCCAACAGGGACACCGTGCCTACGAAGCGGAACATCGGGAGACACTGAGAGCTAATTTGGATTATAACCTGCCTTTTAAAAAAGTCGGCAAACTGGAAGCCGGATACCAATATTATTCCTACCTGGAAGATGGAAATTACAATATGGAATGGTGGAATCCGGAAACGCAGAGCTTTTATTGGCGTGATGATATTTACAACACCTTCTATTTTCAGGAAGGAGTAAACTCTGTTTATGCCATCTTATCCGGCAATTGGAAAGGTTTTGAAGCGCAAGCGGGTGTCCGCGGAGAACATACGCATACTGTGTTAAAAAGTTCCGTTCCCGGAGCAGACCGGACGAAAAACCGATTTGAATTTTTCCCGTCGGTACATCTGGGATATACATTTGCAAACGAACATCGTCTGCTGTTCTCTTTTTCACGACGCACCACCCGCCCGCAATTGTTCTACATGGAACCATATATTACTTACCGTGATTTCTATACTGCCGAAATAGGCAATCCGGATATCCGGCCGGAGTACATCAATTCTTTTGAGATGAACTACCGCAAAACATTCGGTGAGAACTCAGTTTCGGCTACTTTGTTCCATCGTTCGCGCAAAGATAAAATCGAGCGTTTGCGTGTTCCCTATATAGCAGGTGTCACGCTTGATTCAATGGCTAATGTAGGACACGACTATTCAACTGGTATCGAGTTAAGCACATCACTTCATCCCGTTAGCTGGTGGAATACCACCGTAAACGGTAATGTATATCATTATAAGGTGAAAAATGAATTGGCTGCCGGAGGAAAAAACGAATCCAGCACCAATTACGATATCTTATGGAACAACCTTTTCACATTAGGGAAATATACACGCCTACAACTGGATGGCAGTTTCGTCGGACCGTCTGTTACCACTCAAGGACGAACCGATGCCTATTGGTATGCTAATCTGGCTATCCGCCAACAGTTGCTCAAACGGAAACTCACGGCAACGCTAGCTTTTAAAGACATCTTTCGGTCTGCTTGTTATATCAGCGACATTCAGACAGCCAATTTGCGCTCGTACACGAAAATCAAACCTAAGTATCCGCAAATCATGCTGACATTGAGTTATACATTCAACAGCTTTAAAGGCAAATCCTCGCAAACCAAAGAAGACAGAAATGAGATGTTTGAGGGAATCAAGCATTAAACTTATTCACATTAATCCAATCATAAAAGGCGCGGATTACACCGAATTCCAAGACCTCGCAAATATTTAGGTCTAAAATATAGTCAATAAAATTAAACGAGTTATAGTCCCTTCATCTATAGCTCGTTTAATTTTTATATGTATCCAATTTAACGAAAGGTGTTCGTATTCTGACTGCAGCAAACATTCTGCATACGAGTTCAAATTTTGTGGCATTCAAAATCACTCCAAATACTTTGTTCTTCTAAAAAGAAGTTGATTTAAACTAACTATAAGTTCAAGTTTTTCCCTAACATCGAGCTATAGCCTCCAATGTTAATGGGAAGTCTTAATAAATAAACCTCTTCACCGCTTCCGCTTGAATATGTTATATTCAGATCTGCCTACGAACTGATGGACAAGAATCCTTTTAACCCGAGAAAGAATTTTCCTTTAACGAACAAAACAGGGAAGGGACTGACACACCCAAAAGCATCTCAACTTAATATAGCGAGTTCATGGAGACAAATTGTACGGGCAGTTATACTAAACATGATCCAGGCAAGCAGCTTTCTTTACTGATCAGAATAAGGTTCGTTCACCTGCCGGACAAGAGGAATATAAAAATCACTTAATACATTTTCTAGAATTAATAAACATCGTACTCGCATATGTGAGCTAATCGGTTGTTTTTTAAGTGGACAACCCACTGCCATTCTTTTTTTTCATAACTTTAATCTTTAAATAAGCGGCCATTTCGATTCAAAAATAGAAAACGCTTTTAAAAAAACCTTTATACAGAAAAAAATCAGAAAGAAAGTTCCCCCTTGGAAAATGCACGTGGATAAGTTTTGTCAATAGTACGTCCTCAAGATATGTCGGAACCAATGTATCTTGATACACAAGCTATTCAAATAAATATCAGTATGTGTTAAATTTCCCATAGAGTGGTTCTTCGGTTTTAAGCTCCGGCTGATTTGCAATGAGAAAGGAGAATTGTAGAGCTTCATGTTCACTCCGGAAAAAGCCGATGACAGGAACCCGTTAGGAAACAAAGGCTTTATTACTCAAATCCTTAAAAACTTGTCTGGAATAAAGGCCATGACGGCAGAAAAACGATTGAAAAACTCTTTGTAGACGGAATGTTATTGATTGCCAAACTGAAAAGTAACATGAAAGGGATGCTAATGAATGTCTCTGAATCAGCCTACTTTATTCCATGTTTTTTCGTCGAGTTGAAGTTATTTTAAAGGAAGCGTGAATTTTTGTTCATATTTTCTTTGTTTTTCTGTTGTTTGATTATATATTTGCGCCATGATTAGCCTATAAATAATAGAAAAAATGCAAAATAAATTAAACACAGCGCACGATTATGAGACCTACAGACCTAACACCAAGAATAACTTACACAAGAGTTATACTACATCAATGCTTACATTCCCTTATCATCTGAAGGATTAGAAGCCGGAAAAAAGAGATAGAAAAATCATTCATTTCACTCAAAAGATTTATTTGTTTTCAAAACCAAGTATTTTTCATTAGAAATTATATAAAATAAAATAAAATTGGAATATTAGTTTTTTAATATATTCTGATTCTTTATTCAATATGATATATTTTTATCATTTAACTAATTATATTTATGAAAAAACATTTAATCACAGCACTTATTTGCTGTTTATCATTCATCGGTTGCAAGGATGATAAGGTCGATTCCACTCATTACGACCCCTCCCAGCCGATAGTGTTTACAGATTTCAGTCCCAAAGAGGGAGGTATGCGAACCCGCCTGTACATTGAAGGCAGTAATTTTGGAAGTGACCCTTCTAAAATTCATATCACGATTGGTGGGCAAAAAACGAAAACCATCGGAGCTGATGGAAAAAACATTTATTGTATGGTTCCATCCAAGGCTTTTGATGGAACAATCAATATCCGCGTAGATGGACCGGATGGTAAAACAGTTGCAGAACATACATTCGAGGAGGAATTCAAATACGATCCTGCAACAATTGTAGGTACCCTGCTACGTAAGGTCGATCAGGATAATAATTCTGCATTTCAAGAGGGTTCATTTGATGAAGGAGCTTCTATTCCTTCCAATGACTGTATGGTGTTCGACCCCAAATACACGGAAGGAGACGATCGGTTACTTTTTTCTTCAAACCATTCGGACGGTCTCCATCTGGTAAACTTGACGCAACGGACTGTAAAACGTCTCTTCCCAAGAACGGGATACAACACAATGTATTCTTTCACGTTCAGTGCTGACGGAGATACATTACTGTTTACCGATGACCACGGTCAGGATAACACTAGCCGGGCAAACATCTATTATTCTCTCCGTCGTGAGAATTTCCGCCGAATCCGTCCTTATAACTATGGTAGAACGTCATACAGTTTAATATATATGGATGACGGAACTGTCTTTTACACCACTTGGTGGGAAGGTAAAGTCTACAAAATGAAGCGTAATGGAGCTATTCCGAATATCGATGATAACGCGGAAGTTGCCTTTAGTTTGAGCCAGATATCGGCGGTAGGCGGTTCACATACTATATTATTCAGACACCCATCCAATAAATTTATGTATATGCTTTCTGACGGATTTGGTGCAGTGTTCAGAGCCGATTATGATCCGGTCAAAAAAACATTTGGTAATCCCACCATCATTGCCGGAAACATGAACGATAAAGGCTTCAAGGAAGGAACTGGAGGTGGTGCCCGATTTAACAAGCCACAATTCGGTGTGTTCGTTAAAAATGAGTCTTATGGAGAAGGAATTGGTATAGATCAAGACCAATACGACTTCTATTTTTGCGACAGAGAAAATCACTGCGTTTGGAAACTCGATCCGCGCGGAGTAGCCTCTCTTGTAGCCGGACGAAGTAATGAAAACGCTGATGGTAAAATTTGGGGATATGTAGACGGTAGTCCGTTGCACGAAGCACGTTTCAACCAGCCGGCAGGTCTTGCTTACGATCCTGATGGAGACATGTTCTATATTGGAGATATCGATAATAAAGGGATTCGTTATATGACAACGGAATAATACAATTTAAGCACGAATGAATATGAGAAATATAATTTTATTATTTTTATTGATAGTAGGCTGGACAACGACAGTCTGCGCTCAAAACGAACAACAGACGCTTGAAGTGACGGGAATCGTCACAGACGCAAAGAACGAGCCTTTAGTGGGTGTAAACGTTACAGCGAAGAACATACCGGGTTTCGGTGGTATAACAGACATAGACGGACGTTATAAAATTAAAGTCCCCAACTATTCTTATCTGGTTTTTTCCTATGTGGGCTTTGAAAAGCAGGAAGTCTTTGTCAAAGATAAAAAGAATATCAACGTTGTGTTGGTAGAAACCAAAGCAACGTCACTTGATGAAGTCGTTATCACAGGAACGGGTGCCCAAAAGAAGATCACCATGACAGGTGCCGTTACTACAGTAGATGTTTCCCAGCTACGTACCCCTACTGCAAGTATCACAAATGCCCTTGCAGGTAACGTTGCCGGTATTATGGCACGCCAAACTTCGGGACAGCCGGGTAGCAATTTTTCTGAATTCTGGATCCGCGGTATCTCCACTTTCGGTGCCGGAAACGGTGCATTGGTGCTAGTCGATGGTTTCGAACGTGAACTGAATGAAATCAATGCGGAAGATATTCAGGACTTCTCTGTATTGAAAGATGCGTCTGCAACAGCTATTTACGGTTCGCGCGGTGCGAATGGTGTTCTCTTGATTACTACTAAACGCGGTAAAGAAGGAAAGACTCGCGTCAATGCCAAGGTAGAAACCTCCTATAATACACGTACCAGAACTCCCGAGTTTGTGGACGGTCCCACATATGCTGGCATGATGAATGAAGCTTTGGTTAATCGTAATCAAACTCCAGCTTATACCGACAGTGATTTGGCAATGTTTGCAAACGGTCTGGATAAGGATCTTTTCCCGAATGTGGACTGGATGAACTTAATACTGAAAGATGGTGCTCCTACTTATCGTGCAAACATAGACTTAACCGGAGGTGGTACGGTAGCCCGTTATTTCATTTCTGCCAGTTATGTAAATGAAGGCGGTATGTACGAAACAGATCGTGCTATGACAGATTATAACACCAATGCGAACTACCATCGCTGGAACTACCGTATGAATGTAGATATAGACCTGACAACAACTACGTTATTAAAAGTAGGCGTAGCGGGTTCTTTGGACAAACAGAACTTACCAGGAAGTCAATACCATGAAATTTGGAACTCACTGATGGGATATAGCCCCATCGCTTCTCCGGTACAGTACAGTGACGGGAAATGGGCAGCAATCGGTAATGCAGGAAAAAGAAATCCTTGGGTACTGACTACCCAGCAAGGATATCAGGAAACATGGAAGAATAAAATACAGACTACGGTAAATCTTGAACAAGATTTTAAATTTATCACACCGGGATTAAAATTCTATGGTCGCTTCGGATTCGATACTTATACAGACAACGGTGACAACCGTTTCAAATGGCCGGAAAGCTGGTTAGCGGAACGTCAGCGTACCTCTGACGGAGAACTTCAGTTCAGAAGAATAGAAACGGAACAACTGATGAGCGGAACAATGTATTCAAGCGGACAACGAAAGGAATATTTAGAGACTGAGCTACACTACAACCGCCAGTTTGGTGACCACATAGTAGGAGGTGTATTAAAGTACTCTCAGGATAAGACTACCAATACGTCTCACAATGATAAATCCAATAGCTACGATAAGATTGTGCAGAGCATTCAGAACCGTCATCAGGGATTTGCCGGACGTTTTACTTATGGATGGAAGTACCGCTACTTCTTTGACTTCAATTTCGGTTACAACGGTTCCGAGAACTTCGCGACAGGTCAGCAGTTCGGATTCTTCCCTGCCTTTTCAGGAGCATGGAACATCGCTGAGGAGCCAATTGTCAAGAAACACCTCAAATGGATGAATATGTTCAAGTTACGTTATTCTTATGGAGAGGTAGGTAATGACAGATTAATGGATGGAAATGATCAAATACGCTTTCCTTACGTACCCAAATTCACAGAATGGAATGGAAAGTTAGATGATAAAGAGAACATAGGTAACCTGAATGGATACTATTACGGAGATATAGGTACCAGTAACTATTATTATCCCGGATTAACCTATTCGAGAATAACATCAGACATCATCACTTGGGAGGTTGCCAAGAAACATGACCTCGGACTTGACTTCTCCTTGTTCGACGATAAGTTCAGCGGTAGCATTGACTACTTCCACGAACAACGTGACGGTATTTATATGAAACGTAATTTCCTTCCCAATGTCATCGGTCTGAATCATATCGGAACAAAACCTTACGCTAACGTGGGTTCTGTCTTATCTGAAGGTTTTGACGGTAACATCGCTTATAAGCATAAGGTGGGTGAAGTAGGTCTTACGGTACGTGGCAACATGACTTACAGCAAGAATAAAATCAAGGAGTATGACGAAGAGAACAGCCGTTATCCGTATAAGATGATGTACGGATTCCGTGTAGACCAAGCACGCGGTCTGATAGCCGAAGGACTGTTTAAAGATTATGAAGAAATCCGTAACAGACCTTCACAGGGTGCAGGTATCATGCCGGGAGATATCAAGTACAAGGACGTAAACGGTGATGGAGTAATTGACAACAATGACGAAGTGGCTATCGGTGCAACTACTCGTCCTAACTTGATTTATGGTTTCGGTATATCTGCAGAATGGAAAGGATTTGACGCCAATGTTCACTTCCAGGGAGCCGGTAAGTCATCCTTCTTTATCGACGGATTTACGGTATATCCATTCAAAGAAAAGTCTTGGGGTAATATTCTGACAGATGTAGTTGGTAACTACTGGTCGTTGGGAACCAACGAAGACCCGAATGCCAAATACCCACGTCTGAGCTATGGAGAGAATCCTAACAACTATCGTAATTCTACTTATTGGTTGAGAAACGGTTCATACATCCGTTTGAAGAACGTGGAACTCGGTTACACCATCCCCAAAAAAATCGTCAATAGACTCCATCTGGACCGTGTACGTTTCTACCTGATGGGAACGAACTTGCTGACTTTCTCCAGCTTTAAGCTTTGGGATCCGGAACTGGGCAGTTCTAACGGACAACAATATCCGTTATCTAAAACTGTTACTATCGGACTGACTGTAGGAATCTAAAACAATCATTAAAAGAAAAGTTATGAAAATAAATAAATACATTATATTGGGAGCGGTGGTGCTCGGTCTGGGACTTACTTCCTGCTCCGATTACCTGAATGTAGATCGCTATTTCAGAGACCAGCAGTCTACAGACCGCATCTTCTCGGACAAAGATTATACACTCCAATGGCTGTCATTCTGCTACAGCCGCCTGCAAGGAGACAATCTGGAGGTGGGACACAGTGACGTAGTTCCTTTCAACTTCTCAGATGACCAAGTATTCAACGAACGCGGAGACCGTTTTGCTAAATTCAAACGTGGCGAATATTTAAATTCCATTGGTGGTCAAAATGCATGGAATTGGTCATATGAAGGAATCTATCAAGCGTCCATTCTGCTGAATGAGTTGCATACGAATAATGACCTCACTCCGGAAGAAGTGACAGATGTAAGAGGTCAGGCTCGCTTCCTACGTGCCTATTTCTACTGGATGCTGCTGAGAAAATTCGGTCCGGTACCTATTCTGCCGGCAGAAGGAGCCGACTATACAAAATCATATGACGAGTTGGCGTATCCACGCAACACCTATGATGAGTGTGTGGAATTCATCACCTCCGAACTGGAAACTGCAGCTACCGAACTGTTCGAGAAACGCGATAACCTGAACATTGCCCGACCAACCAAAGGAGCGGCATTGGCTGTACGTGCCAAAGTTTTCCTCTATGCTGCCAGCCCGCTGGCAAACGGCAACACGGAAATGGCAGACTTTGTCAATATGGATGGCAAACAGTTGATTCCACAAGAATACGATGAAGAGAAATGGGCTAAAGCTGCTGCTGCCGCCAGAGACATGATTGAATACTCGGAAGCGAGCGGACGCTACAAACTTTATACTTTTGAAAGACGTCCGGTTAGTACAGACGAGGCTTATCCAACCACTATTGAACCACCCTATCATGATGAATACAGCAACAAGCCTTTCCCGGAAGGATGGGCCAATATAGATCCATTTGAATCATACCGTTCTATTTTTAATGGTGACGTCTATGCAGCCGAAAATCCGGAACTGATTTTTACCCGCGGAACCAATGGTGACAGCAATAACTTAAAAGATGATAACTCTATGGCAGATCTTGTAAAACATCAGCTGCCGGGAACTTTTGGAGGATATAATGTACACGGAATGACCCTTAAGCAGAGTGAGGCTTATGATATGGCGGACGGTGAGCCGTTTGACAAAGACAGTTACACATTGCATAAAGGTAAATTTACAAACGACGGAAACAAAGATGATCACAAGTTCGACCGTGTAAAAAATGATGTATGGTGGGGATACACCAACCGTGAACCTCGTTTCTATGCTTCTGTAGCTTTCAACGGAGCTCTATGGAATGCACTAAGTATTACCGAAGAAGGAGGAAAAGACTCACGAAATAGACAAATCTGGTATTATCGTGGAGCAACCGACGGACGTATCAACGGATCTGATAACTGGTGTATTACCGGTATCGGCATTATGAAATATGTAAATCCGAACGATTGTGCCAAATGGGGAGGCTCTATCTATAAGAAAGTGGAACCTACACTTCGTTATGCCGACATATTGCTGATGTATGCAGAAGCACTGAATAATATAACCGAAGGAATGCATTATCCTATAGCTTCATGGGACGGAACCAAAACTTACGACATCTTCCGTGACCAAGAAGAGATGCGCCGGGGAGTGAAACCAGTACGTATGCGTGCCGGAGTACCTGATTATAGTGATGAAGTATATGAGAATCCGAAAAAATTCTTTGAAAAAATAGTTCATGAACGGCAGATCGAATTCTTTGGAGAAACTCAGCGTTTCTATGACTTGCGTCGTTGGAAAATTGTAGAAGAGAATGAAGGTGAACAGATCTATGGCTGCAACACGCTGATGAACAAAGATTATAAAGATATGTATTATCTGCCAGTCAGAGTAGCCGAATTGCAGACTTCTTTCTCTCGCAAACAGTACTTCTGGCCCATTAGCTTCGATGAACTGAAACGGAACAAGAATTTGTCACAAGCTCCAGGATGGCAGTCTTATGATTAATGTTAACATTATAAAGGAAAAGAACAATATGAGAAAATTATATATTTTAGGAATGATGCTGGGAGTCTGCGCAATGTTCAGTGCATGCAATGACGAATGGAAAGAAGAACTTTACAAGCAGACGATTTCTTTCAAAGCACCCTTAGGAGGCAACGGTCTGAGTGAAATTTATGTACGTTATCAGCCGGATGGGACGGGAATATTCCAGTTGCCGGTTATTGTCAGTGGTTCGAAAACCAATGATCGGAATATCGACGTAAAAATAGGCGTAGATCAAGATACACTCCAGATACTTAACCAAGAGAGGTTCCCCATAGGTCGTCAAGATCTTTGGTATCTGCCCCTTGCGGAACAACATTATTCTTTCGAATCAAACGTTTGTCATATTCCTGCAGGACAGAGCATACAGCTCTATCCCATCAATTTCAACTTTGAAGGGTTGGAATTGGATGAGAAATATGTGCTTCCGCTGACAGTCGAGGAGGATCCTTCTTATATGCCAAACAAATATAAGGGACGTTATAAAGCACTACTGGGAATCAATCTGTTTAATGACTATTCCGGAACTTACAACACCACACTGATGAACATTTACATCGAAGGAACTTCATCAGACCCAGCTAAGGTAGATACGCGTATAGCCCGCGTGGTGGACGAAAATACCATTTTCTTCTATGCCGGTTCAACTTGGGTAGAAGATGAGAACCGTTCCAGATATAAAGTATTTGTTGAGTTCGAGGAAGGGACAGTGGACGCGGAAGGTGCTATTAAAGGAAAGTTGAAGCTGTATGGTGAAGAAGGTTCAGAGGGAACCAATATTCAACCGATAGGAGAATGTACGTATGAGAAACGAATCGTTCAGCACGAAACTATCAAGTATATGGAACGCCATCTTACTACACTACAACTGAATTATAAGTATACGGATGTTACTAATAATCCACATTATCCGATGACTTATGAAGTAAAAGGCTCCATGACTATGGAACGACAGATCAACCCATTGATTCCGGACGAGGATCAAGCTATTCAATGGTAAGAAAAAGTATCTGTTTATTAATGTAAAAAAAGACCGGATTTCACACAAGGAATCCGGTCTTTTTATTTCCTGATTAAATGATACTCTGTAGTAACTATATATATGCAAACAAAACAAGATCCTTACAGAAAAAAGATACTGGCTTTTATTTAAGAAAAGACACTCAGTATCACAGTTCTATATTCAAAACCACTATATTGAGCCTTTGTAGGCTCAAAAATACGATAGTTTCTTCCAAATCATTTCTTAAAAGTTTTCCAAAACGGAAAACTTTCTGTATCAGCATGAAAGAAAAGTTTCCCAAAATTTAATGTTAAAAGTCATCCGGGCTATCACATAATCCTTTATCTTTGTAACCGGTTTCAGCACTAAAAAGAGGTTTAGTCACGAGGGAACGCTGTGCAAATCGGCGACAGTACCCGCTGCTGTAATTCTCTGAGAATCCGCACACTAATGTCACTGTATCCGTCACGGATATGGGAAGGCGTTGCGGAGGAGAGATAAGTCAGAAGACCTGCCGGAACCCAATCAAACCATAATTATTAATTAAAAACTTTCGGGAGTTAAAGTTATGAACTACGCGGAAATTTGTATCATCAAACGTGATGGTAAGAGAGAAGATTTCTCTATTAGTAAGATCAAGAATGCAATTAGTAAGGCATTCAGTGCAACAGGTGTTCAGAATGAGCAACAACTAATTGCTGATGTCACGATGAGTGTTATCAGTCAGTTTGCAGCTCCTACTATTACTGTGGAAGAAATCCAAGATTTGGTAGAGAAGGAACTGATGAAAGTACGCCCCGAAGTTGCCAAGAAGTACATTATTTATCGTGAATGGCGGAATACGGAACGAGATAAAAAAACTCAGATGAAGCACGTGATGGATGGCATCGTGGCTATTGACAAGAACGATGTGAACCTGAGCAACGCCAATATGAGCAGCCACACTCCTGCCGGACAGATGATGACATTTGCTTCGGAAGTAACTAAAGACTATACTTATAAGTATCTACTCCCAAAACGTTTTGCTGAGGCACATCAGTTAGGAGATATTCATATTCATGACCTCGATTACTATCCTACTAAGACAACAACTTGCATCCAATATGATATGGATGATCTCTTCGAGCGTGGTTTCCGCACTAAAAATGGCAGTATTCGTACTCCGCAAAGTATTCAGAGCTATGCTACGCTGGCTACCATTATCTTCCAAACGAATCAGAATGAGCAACACGGTGGTCAGGCTATTCCGGCTTTTGACTTCTTCATGGCAAAAGGGGTAGCTAAATCATTCCGTAAACACCTGGCTTCACTGATCAATTTCTATATTGCTATGGAAAATGGAAGTCAGGCTAACGAAAAATCAATCCGAACACTAATTAAAGAATATTTCCCTTCTATCAAATCGAGTGAGCTGGAACGCGAAACGTTACGTATCGCTCTGGTTTCCTTGCAAATCAATATTGATAAGGAGCATCTCGTAAGGATTATAGAGAAAGCATATCAGCAGACGCAAAAAGATACGCATCAGGCAATGGAAGGCTTTATCCATAACCTCAACACAATGCACTCCCGCGGTGGCAATCAGGTTGTATTTAGTTCCATCAACTATGGTACAGATACTTCTGCCGAAGGTCGCATGGTTGTTGAAGAATTACTGAAAGCAACTATCGAAGGACTTGGAACACGCGGGGAAGTTCCTGTATTTCCAATTCAGATTTTTAAAGTAAAAGATGGTGTTTCTTATTCGGAAAAGGATTTTGAAAAGGCAATGCAAATGGAAAACATCGAAGAAGCAATGAAGGAACGTTATGAAGCTCCAAACTTCGATTTGTTACTGAAGGCTTGTCAAACTACAGCAAAAGCTCTTTTCCCGAACTTCATGTTCCTGGATACGCCATTCAACAAGAATGAAAAGTGGAAAGCAGACGATCCGAAACGTTATATATATGAGTTGGCAACAATGGGATGCCGTACCCGGGTATTTGAAAATGTAGCTGGAGAAAAGTCTTCTCTGGGACGTGGCAACCTTTCATTTACTACATTGAATATGCCTCGTCTAGCTATCGAAGCCCGTATCAAAGCCGAGAATCTGGTAGATGATGAACGCAACAAAGATGCCATCGGACAGAAAGCAAAAGAAATTTTTATAGAATCCGTACGCAATATGGCTACATTAGTAGCTGATCAGCTTTATGAACGTTACCAATACCAGCGTACTGCTTTAGCACGACAGTTTCCTTTCATGATAGGTAACGATGTTTGGAAAGGAGGCGGTGCATTAAATCCGAACGAACAAGTTGGCGACGTTCTCCGCAGCGGTACACTTGGCATCGGTTTCATTGGCGGACATAATGCGATGGTGGCTCTTTATGGAGAGGGTCACGGGCACTGTCAGAAGTCATGGGATACACTGTACGAGGCAATCATGGAATTGAACAAAGTAGCGGACGAATATAAAGCTAAATACAGCCTCAACTACTCTGTACTTGCTACCCCTGCCGAAGGACTTTCCGGACGTTTCACCAAAATGGACCGACGCAAATATGGTAAGATTGAAGGTGTGACGGATCGTGACTATTATATCAACTCTTTCCATGTAGACGTAAAAGAGCCGATCAGTATTGTGGAAAAAGTAAAACGTGAAGCTCCATTCCATGCCATCACTCGTGGCGGACACATCACCTATGTAGAACTGGATGGAGAGGCTCAGAAGAATATACGTGCTATCGTCAAGATTGTGAAAGTGATGCACGACGCAGGGATCGGATACGGATCGATCAACCATCCGGTAGACACTTGTAATAACTGTGGATACAAGGGGATGATCTTCGACAAATGCCCGGTATGCCAAAGTGAAAACATTCTTCGTATGCGTCGTATCACCGGTTACCTGACGGGTGATCTCAGTTCATGGAACTCAGCCAAACGGGCGGAAGAAACAGATCGCGTGAAACACAATTAATAAAAAGGATGAAAAAGAAAGCATTCTTAATTTTTTCTTAGTATGTATTTATTAGGAACTTATCCCGAGACGATTGTGGATGGTGAAGGAATCCGGTATTCTATATATCTTGCCGGATGTTCTCATCATTGTCTTGGTTGCCACAATCCGGAAAGTTGGAGTCCAACAGCGGGAGAACTGCTGACAGAGGAACACATCAGGAAGATTATTCGTGAAATTAAAGCGAATCCTCTGTTAGATGGAGTGACTTTCTCCGGGGGAGATCCTTTCTATTATCCCGAAACATTTCTCTTACTTGCAAAAAGAGTGAAAGAAGAAACGAGAATGAATATTTGGTGTTACACAGGATATACTTATGAAGAGATTAAGAAAGAACCTAGATTGAATGTAATTCTTCCTTATATAGATGTGCTGGTGGACGGACGTTTCGATCAGGATCTCTTCTCTCCTTATCTGAAATTTCGGGGAAGTAGTAATCAACGGATACTTCGATTGAAATAGAAGAATGTAAATTTTGACTGTATTTTATCAATCGGGGAAACAAACTCTACGCTAAAAAAACTTATTTTTCAAAGAAAGCAGAAACACGTACATCGTTGTTTTGTTTATTTTTACGGTAGTAATTATTAGTATTTGAAAAATAAGTTTTTATGGTACAAACAATCAACCCAACTCAAATAGACGAAGCCGACGGATTACCAATGCCAAGACGAATCTGGGCAGTGGTTTCCGTCGGTTTTGCTCTCTGTATGTCGGTGCTCGATATCAACATTATCAATGTAGTGCTTCCTACACTTTCGCACGACTTCGGTACTTCTCCTTCCGTTACAACATGGATCATCAACGGCTATCAGCTAGCTATCGTTATATCTCTGTTGTCTTTCTCATCACTTGGAGAAATCCTTGGTTACCGTAAAGTGTTTCTTACAGGTATCGGGATGTTTTGTATTACCTCATTGATCTGTGCTTTGTCCGATTCTTTTTGGACGCTGACAATCGCCCGTATCTTTCAAGGGTTCAGTGCGTCGGCTATAACGAGTGTAAATACAGCACAGTTACGATCTATTTATCCGAAAAGTAAAATCGGACAAGGGATGGGAATAAATGCAATGGTAATTGCCATATCAGCTGCTGCGGGTCCTTCAGTGGCAAGTGGCATTCTATCGATTGCTAGTTGGCACTGGTTGTTTGCCATTAATGTACCTTTGGGGATTACGGCATTGGTGATAGGTATCAAGTATCTTCCCCGTCAGGAAGAACGGAGCAAACGGAAATTTGATACCATTAGCGCAGTGGCAAATGCAATAACTTTCGGTTTACTTATTTATACATTAGATGGTTTCGCCCATCACGAGAAGATTGATTTTCTTATTTTCCTATTGATTATAGTAGCCGTGGTAGGGACGTACTATGTACGTCGTCAGTTATCTCAGACAACTCCATTGCTTCCATTGGATTTATTGAAGATACCTATTTTCCGTTTATCTATTATGACATCTATCTGTTCGTTTATTGCTCAGATGTCGGCAATGGTGTCACTCCCATTTTTCTTGCAAAACACATTGGGGCATAGTGAAGTAATGACGGGACTTTTACTTACTCCCTGGCCTTTGGCCACTTTGATCACGGCTCCGCTAGCTGGATATCTGGTAGAGCGCATTCACCCGGGAATACTCGGAAGTATTGGTATGGGATTATTTGCCATCGGGTTGTTCTCACTTTCAAGTTTAACTGCCGAATCATCGGATATCAGTATCATCCTGCGTTTAGTGGTTTGCGGGGCCGGATTTGGTCTATTTCAGACTCCGAATAATAGTACGATCATCTCTTCTGCCCCCACAAATCGGTCAGGAGGAGCAAGTGGTATGTTGGGGATGGCACGATTATTGGGTCAGACTTCGGGTACTACTCTTGTGGCATTAATATTCAGTTTTGTTATTCACGACCGAAGTACTTCTGTTTGCCTGATCGTTGGAAGTGTCTTTGCTGTTCTTGCTGCTATCATCAGTAGTCTGAGATTATCGCAACCCTCGACATTGGAAGTGAAAAAATAGAATAAAAGAAAAATAATGCAAATATAATAAGGCACGGATTTTGTGGATTTTATGGCTATAAGAGCTGTAAAACCATTGTTATCCGTACCCGATATCTTGATTTTAGACAATTATACTTCTGTCTTAGTGTGTAAGGAGTTCAATACATCACGTTCATTTTTGACCACCCTACTTGTAGAACTATTTATTTGTTAATAATTTGTCTCACGAACAGCTTCTACCAGACGGCGGAAATCATCCGGATGCACATCACCGATATTGCCGATACGGAAGGTGTCGGCTTTGGAGATCTTTCCCGGATAAATCACAAATCCTTTGGCTTTCAATGCCTGATAGAAGGCTTTGAAATTGAACTCTTTGTGAGGATAGAGGAAAGAAGTAATGATTGGCGACTGAATGCCGTCATCCAACAATGTCCGGAATCCGAGAGAACGCATTCCTTCCACCAGGATACGATGGTTCTCGCAATAACGTTGGTAACGAGCCTCTACTCCACCCTCTTCGAGCAACTCTGTCAATGCTTGTTTGAAAGCACGCACTACATGAGTAGGAGAAGTAAAACGCCATTTGCCATGACCTTTTTCCATAGTTTCCCATTGATCGTAAATGTCCAGAGAAAGTGAACGGGCAACACCTTTGCAACGCGTCAGCTCTGAACGACGGGCTATGATAAAACCGAATCCGGGCACTCCCTGAATACATTTGTTAGAGCTACTGATTAAAAAGTCTATACCCAGTTTATCTACATCAATTGGAATTCCTCCAAAGCTGCTCATACAGTCTACAATAAGCTTCTTACCGTGCATCTTAACGATATGCGACAGTTCTTTAATGGGATTCAGAATACCGGTAGTTGTTTCACAATGTACAAATGCCACGTGGGTGATGTCTGAGTTGTTACTCAAATAATCATCTACATACTCCAGAGAAATTGGTTCTGTTTCTTCAAAAGCCAGCATATCATAGTCAAGATGATAGTATTCGGCAATATTTCCCATTCGGTCGCCATAAGCTCCATTGCTACAAATCAACAGTTTATCTTTTGAAGTGATAGTAGCTCCCAATACAGCTTCCACACAATAGGTACCACTTCCCTGTAAAAGAACAGAAGTGTACTCTTCGGTATTACTAGTGGCAATACTTACCAACTCTTTACGCAATTCTTGTACGATGCCGAGGTTGTAATCTTCATCCCATGTACACCAGTCGGTCATCATGGTTTCTTTTACTGTTTCTGAAGTAGTGAGAGGTCCGGGAGTTAAAAGTAAATATGGTTTCATAATCATTTTCTGTTTAAAAGTAAGTTGATAAAATAAAAAGTAAATTTAAACTTATAAGTACGTTATCACCGTTAGCTTGATACAATATATTTCAAGCACGGATTATACAGATTAACACTGCTTCCTAATCTGATTATAACACGAAAAACCGTGAAATCCGTGCCAGAAAAATGGCTTCTTGAACATACTTTAATAAACTACTAAATCTATTTGTTGATATACATGATAGTGTAAAAATCAATTCAGTCTTGCATTAATCGTTTCAATCAATGTGGGAAGTTCTTCCATCGTACGAATGACATAAGAGGCTCCTGCAGCAAGCATACGCTCTTCAACGTCTTCAATGCGTACTTCCAGTTCTGTGGCAGAAAGAGTTTTTGTTTCCTCCTCGGTCAATGCCATTTCGTTGCTACCGAGAATTACGCCCACACTCCATACTTTGGCGTTTACACCTTCTTTGATATCGGCAATTGTATCTCCAACTTTCACTACCGTATCCAGACAAGGTACTGCAAGTCTGGTAAGATTCTCGAAAATCATATAAGGAGCCGGGCGTCCGGAGGGAAGAAGGTTTGGAGTTGCACAGTAATCAACGCGATAACCTTTTGCAAGGGCAGTTGGAAGTACGACATCCATCATTTCACGCGTATATCCGGTAGTGGAGCCAATCTTAATACCTTCGGCACGAAGTTTCTCCAATGTAGGGATTACTCCCTGAATAGGATCGGTGTAGTTTTCGAGAGAAGCAAACAGATGCTTTTCAAAAAGACGGTTCAGCTCTACAACATCCTCTTCTGTCCATGCACGTTGGTAACGATTAAGAAATTGTTCGTTTACTTCAGACATTGACAATAGTTCACGGATGTGTTGGATTTTAGGCAATCCCATCGGTTTGCGAGTTTGTACCACGTCAATCACCAGTCCTTTCTCGGCAAATGCTTTGATGAATGCCGCAACGGGTGCAAAACATCCATAATCAACGGCAGTACCTGCCCAGTCCATAATAATACATTCAATCTTTTTCATTCTTGCTTTTATATATAAGTTGTTTATTAAATACTTTTCCATCAGTAAGACAATGCTTCTTCTTTTGCTACTGTGCCATTCTTTAGCCAAGACTTCTCTCCATTCTGAGATTCAATTGTAGCAGTTTCAAGTGTACCTTTTCTATAACGCTGTATCAAGTATACCAAAGAAATAGTGAATGCAACACAACAGACAATTCCTACCGTACCTGCCATTGTATTATAGAATTCGAGCCAATTAAGGTCCGGATTAAAGCATTCTTTGAATAACAATACCAGTACTGTGCCTGTATATCCGATGGAGTCGATCATAGCGATGAAGAATCCTACATTTCCCTTGATGCGGAAGCAGGCAATAAAACGGTCGAAGAATATCGTCTGAAAACTGAGATAAGAGAAATAGAGACAGAGGCTTTGAATAAATAACCATACTAACGGAGACAATTGCAATGTATGATAATTGAAAGCTACGAAGCTAAGTGTAACAGCTCCGGCAATGACTAATATCAAGAGAGTAGAGAGTACCTTTATATGGCTTTTCATCAATGCCAGAGAAGCAAAGACTGCCAAGATAATAAGAGTGACTATTCCGTCTACTTTAGCAAATATCCAGGAAGAAAAACCGGCTGCATTGACATCGACTATTTTCACCAGGAAGTCTTCTTTTACATCCTGAAGTACAGTTAGAAAGAGGTTTGCGAAGAAAAGCAGTGTCAGTACAGGGGCAAAGTTGCGGAAGAGACTCCAGCGTTGTTGTTTATTTAAAGTAATTCGTTCCACTCGTAATGCTTTGTCCTCAGCAGTAGGTTTGGGAAGATGGTCGAGCAGATAGCCCAATCCTGCCAGCAGAGGCAGTGCGACTGCACCAATTAAAGCCGGCATCCAAAATTCACTGACGTGCAAGGTATTGACTACAAAAAGCCCGATTGACTTAGCCGTACCGCTACTCACCGCAATGCTCAGTCCGAAAAGAGAGGCTAACAGATCGGTTACGCGTCTTCCTTCGAGGAAACTGAAAATGACACCCCACATACATCCCAGAGAAAGTCCGTTGAAGAACAACGCTAATACATTAAAGGGTTGGGGAAGGCATCCGAAAAGAACTAAAGAGAGTTCAGCAACCAAAATGGAGACAAGAATGAATTTCAGGCGGCCTTCTCTCTTTAGCTCAGAAATAAGTTTGATCCCGATAAACTTGGATACCATGTATCCGAATATCTGGATGATGCTGGTTGCTATCTTATAATCCATGCCAAAAAGTTCCATACCGTCGAATGTAGCAGCCGTGAACGGTTTGCGAAGTGCATAAACTAATGAGTAAGATAGCAGTGCCGCTCCTCCTGCATAAAGGATAAAGAGTATATCTGAAAGTTTCTTTTGTGCCGAGGGCGACAGTTTTTCTTTGAAATTCATAACACATTGTTTTTTGTTTCCGATGCAAAATTAGGGCGCAGAAACCAGCGAAAAAATGAATTTCAATGAATCATATTGTATATTTTAGGCTTTTGATGTATTGAAATATTAATGTAATATTCATGCAACAGGAACATAATATAACAGTCATTTCTTTGCAACATAAATCAATTTTACGACTACTCAAATCATGGATGAACTGACAGAGATATATAAAAGAATAGAGTATCTACGCAATAGCGGAGTAAAGATGAAAGAGATTGCTGACCGGGTGGATATGGCTCCAAGTGTATTGTCAGCTTTATACTCCAGTGTTTTACCTGCTTATATTGATCTTCTGAAAACCCGTACTCCGGATGATGCCTTGGACGAAGCACTGGCATTAGTGAATAATGTTTCCAAAAAACGCTTATTAAATAATGTAAGCTCTATGAAATTGTTGCTTCTCGAAATGGAGCCTGAACAACAGGGGGAAGCGGATAGTGGAAACCCTTTGGTCAAATTACTAGGAAGGGAAATGAAAGAATCTGTACAGGATGTTTTCAATTACAGCGGGATTTATCTTAGTTATAGTCTCTCTTCTTCGACGGATAGTCTGAAAATTGAACCATATATGATTTGTGCATCCGATAATTGTGAATATGTAAAGGTGGGCATGATCAATGCTTATAAATCTGTTCATTGGGGAGGAGGCATTATCAGCAATCATCAGAATTCTTATCTGATATTTAATGAACGGGACTTGCCACAATTTGCTCTGGTCACTATCTACCTGCAACTCCCGCATTATGAATTCCCCAATATGCTGAAAGGGCTGTATCTCTGTCTGGATTACAATCACAATCCAATAGCACGTCGTATAGTGCTGGTGAAGCAATCCGATAGTACGGATATTAATGAGTTTTTAAAAATGGAGGGACAATTGGTTCCAAAAGAAGAACTGACACCGGAATTAGAAGCGTATTACAATTATACTTGTCAGGAGGGAGATTATATCAAAACTTGTACTGTACCTTCGCCAAAGCTGGATGAAACGGATCTGGAACGGGAGAAAAAGATGTTGAGAATATAGCGTTTGGTGGACATATATACTCATCATGCCAGATATATAAATCCACTATACTGGGCAATATATATCTAGCGTGCTGTCTATATATGCCCGACAAAGAGATAATGTTCTTCTTTTTAATGAAATAAAATAGCCTCTCAAACAAGGTTATATGATCTTTCAAAACATTGGAAAGAAAAATAAAAAGATGGACGGTCTCTGAAAAAAATATTGAGATGTTTGAATTCAATCTTTGAGAAGATATAAACAAATTACGATAGACCTTTTACTTAGAAATTGAAAAAGGTAAATCACCGTCACCACTTCCCCACTCTAAAGAAGGTTTTTCACCCATAACGAGTTTCAGTGTTCCTCCGTTCATCATATCAAAATGACTCAAATAATTCTTAGTATACGGTTTTCCGTTGAGAGTTGCCGATTGAATATAGATATTCTTGTCGCTGGTGTTCTTTGCTACGACTTTAAAAGTCTTTCCGTTCTTCAACCGGATCGTTACTTTTCGAAAAGTAGGGCTTGCCATTACATATTCAGGAACTCCGGGACACACCGGATAAAATCCTAAAGCTGCAAACGCATACCAAGCGGACATCTGCCCGGAATCGTCATTACCCGATAATCCTCCCACATCCAACAAGTATTCTTCTTCCATAATACGACGGATATGCTTTTGAGTTTTAAACGGCTTTCCTAACCAGTTGTAGAGATAGGCAACCTGATGACAAGGTTCGTTTCCATGCCAATATCTGTTCTCTGAAAACATAGAATCCAGTTTGGCTTCAAAAACATCTTTACCCCCCATTCTATGCATCAAACCCTGAATATCCTGAGGAACGTACCAGGTATAGTGACACGGATAACCTTCGGTGATGTAAGGTGCAAATACAAACGGATTAAAATAATCAATAAAAGATCCGTTCTTGTGCCTTCCTCTTGCATATCCTGTGGTAGGATCAATCATATTCTTATAATTCAACGCTCTGTTCCTCAACAACTCTGCATCTTCTTTCTTACCCAATTTCCGAGCTACCTGAGACAGTACGAAATCATCATAAGCATATTCCAAGGTACGAGAAACCTGCTCACCTCTATGAAATGCTTCTTTTACGGGATCTTCCATAGGAATATAGCCGTATTCCATATAAGAAGCCAGTCCCCTACGCCCCTTACCATCCGCATAATCTGCCAAATCAGCCGGAGATTCAAAAGCATTCTTACGCATTCCTTCATAAGCTTTTTCCAGATGATGAACGGGAATATCTTTCATAACTGCATCCCCTATCATAGCTATGGCATGATCTCCTACCATTGCAGAAGTATAACTATTCCAGCAAGGAAAAATTGGCAACCACCCACCTTGTTCATATTTTGACACTAAGGATGCAACCATATCAGCACCTTTTTCGGGACTCATCAAATGCATTAAAGGCATTAATGCACGATAAGTATCCCATGCACTGAAATCATCATAATAGACAAAAGAGGAATCATTGACTATCGAATCTTTTAACGAAAAAGCGGGATATGTACCATCCACATCACTGTATATTCTCGGCAAGATGGAGCAACGGTATAAGGCACTGTAGAACATCTTTTTGTCATTTTCGTTGTCAGTCTCTACTGAAATGGACGACAAATGTTCATTCCAGCGTTCTTCGGTGGCAAAACGTATCTTTTCAAAATTCCATCCGGGAATCTCCGTATCCAGATTACGGGATGCAGCATCGGTACTGGTAAAAGAGGTTGCTGCTTTTACCGTCAGCTTCTCTCCCTCCTTTAACTTAAAGCCGATATACGCTCCTAACTCACGCGTGCCTTCCATCTGAGTAGCATCCTGCAAACGTTCTTTCTCGTTATATACTCCATATACAGTGAAAGGGCGATCGAAACGAACTACAAAATGTCCACTGAATCCTGCAGGTTTCCCCATTCCCTGATAAATTCGATATACCGGATTATAGCCTCTGATTTCCTGTTTTTCTACATCAATGGTAATAGAACCACTACGGTGATCATTATTAGGAGTGATGACTACATATACAGAATCTTCTTTTGCAACCGTATACCGGAATATAGCGCCCCTGTCCGTAGCAGTCATCTCTGATAAGAACCGGGAGTCGGGAAAACGAACCGAATAATAGGCAGGCGTACCTACTTCATCATCATGACGAAAAAAGACCTTTCTATCTTCCGACAAACATTTCAATGAACCGCTCATTCCCATAATGGTGTATGAGCCGTAATCTTGAGCACAGCCTCCGTTTATCCAATGTGAAGCACGAAAACCGTAAAACAAGGAGTCTCTATAATAATAAGGAGCAACGCATTTATTCTCTGTCAATCGTGTCTGAGGAGTCCAACTGTTCATCCCATTAGGAGTTAATACGGCAGGAATAGTCTGACCTAATTCCTCCGTACCTTTCCCGTGGGCATTAGCTGCTTTCGTTGTACTGGGAGAAGTGCCGATAAAGATATTCACCCAATTTATCGGACGTGTCCGTTCCGTCTTCATTGTAAAAGCGGCTAACAGACACCCCAATAATACGATACAGCTATATTTCATTTTATTCATAGTAATCAGACACACTTACGATTGCAGGTTCAAAAGCTAGAAGAAAAACCTCAATATATCGTTAAAGTTTGCCCAAATCAGTAAGCCGAAGAGCAGAATCATTCCGGCCATCTGAGCATATTCCATAAACTTGTCGCTCGGTTTACGACGTGCTATAATCTCATAGAAAAGGAAGAGCACGTGACCTCCGTCCAATGCAGGAATCGGAAGGATATTCATGAATGCAAGGATAATAGACAAGAACGCAGTCATGTACCAGAATTGATGCCAATCCCATGTTGCAGGGAAAATGCTACCAATGGTTCCGAAGCCTCCCAACTGTTTTGCTCCTTCTTTTGAGAAGAGATATTTCATGTTTCCTACATATCCTTTCAGCGTTTTTACGCCCAATGCGACTCCTGCAGGGAATGATTCGAAGAAACTATATTGTTTCTTTACCATCGGCAGAAGACGTTCTGTTTCGATACAAGCGTTTACACCCATCAGATAAGCTGTATCAACTTGCATAGTCAGAGTATCAGTCACACCGCCACGTACATAAGTCAATGTGATCAAGCGAGGATCAATGCTATCATTACGAAGTGTAGCTTCATTCTTTTTACGCTCTGCCATAGCTTCTTTAAAGTCAGAATAAGAAATGGGCTTACCATCTAAAGCTATGATACTATCACCCGGTTGAACACCGGCAAGGGCAGCCGGGGAATTGACTCTTATACTATCTACTACATACGGGAAACGATATGAAGCAAAACGGATACTGTCTGTCATTAAACGCTGCATCATATCTTCGGGGATGTATACAGAAGCTTGCTTACCGCCTCGAAGTACACTTACTTCACGGGCATCAGCAACCTGACTCAACATATCACCATCATAACGTACAAAAGGTACACCGTCAGCAGACAAGAGAATATCTCCGTCTTTGAAACCTATGGATTTAGCTGTTTCATTGAAATCCATTCCAAGGGGAACATCTTGAACCTTTATATATTGGTCGCCCCATGCAAAAAGGATCATAGAATAGATAAACAGTGCCAGCAAGAAGTTGAATAGTACCCCTCCTACCATAATCAACAAACGTTGCCAAGCCGGTTTGGAACGGAATTCCCAGGGCTTTTCGGGTTGTTTCATCTGTTCGGTATCCATAGATTCGTCTATCATACCAGCAATCTTAACATAACCACCTAGCGGCAACCATCCTACAGCATATTCAGTGTCACTCTTCTTGGGTTTGAATTTGAAGAGGGTGAACCAAGGGTCAAAGAATAAGCAGAATTTTTCTACACGCACCTTAAACAAACGGGCAAAAAGAAAATGCCCGCCTTCGTGAATGATGACGAGCAACGAGAGGCTCATGATCAATTGCAGGGCACGAATCAAAAATGTTTCCATATAATCACAATTTAATGCCTCTTATTAACTATCTCCTAAAGAAGAGAAGCCTGAGGCTATTTTCAATTTTATATTAATACTAATTTATTTCTCTACAATAATATCTTTTATCAAAACTGACTCAAGATATATCGAATATAAGTGAGACATTTCAAATTTCTCCGTAATGGGAGAAACTCATAAAGCGTCTTTATATCAAGCTCTCGGCAATTTTCCGAGCCTCCGCATCAGTTGCTACATAATCATCATAAGTCGGTGTTGATACGAAAGTAGCACGCTCCATTGTTTTCTCTATCACATCACTCATGCCAAGAAAGCTGATACCATCTTTCAAGAATGAAGCAACGACAACTTCGTTAGCAGCATTTACAATACAAGGCATATTTCCTCCCCGATACATGGCTTCATAAGCTAATGCCAAGTTGCGAAAACGTTTCGTATCAGGTTGTTCAAACGTCAGATTCGTACATTTAGAAAAGTCGAGCCTGTCGAAAGAAGAAGGAATACGATCCGGATAAGAGAATGCATACTGAATAGGCAAACGCATATCCGGCATACCGAGTTGCGCTTTCACCGCCCCATCTTCGAACTGTACCATGGAATGGATAACAGATTGTGGATGTACCACTACTTCTATCTGCGCGGGTTTAACACCAAATAACCATTTGGCTTCAATAACCTCAAAACCCTTGTTCATCATAGAAGCAGAATCAATCGTTATCTTAGCTCCCATATCCCAATTCGGATGTTTCAAAGCTTGTGCCTTGGTAACAGATTTCAGTTGTTCTAACGTACAAGTACGGAACGGTCCTCCTGATGCAGTCAATATCACTTTCTCTATCGGATTGCCGACTTCTCCCGCTAAACATTGGAAGACAGCAGAGTGTTCGGAATCAACCGGCAAAATAGGAGCATGATATTGTTGTGCCAACTGATTGATCAGTTCTCCGGCAACGACGAGCGTCTCTTTATTAGCCAATGCAATAGCCTTTCTTGCACGAATAGCATTGATAGTCGGCTTGAGTCCTGCATATCCTACCATGGCCGTCAGAACCATATCAATAGGTCCGGCTTCCACAATCTGGCAGATAGCGTCTGTACCTGCATATACTTTGATAGGAAGGTCGCTCAACGCATCTTTCAACTGGGTGTATTTCTCTTCGTTGGCTATTACCACCACTTCCGGTTGAAACTTCCTTGCCTGGGCTATTAATAGTTCCACCCGATTGTTGGCGGTCAGCGCATAGGCTTCGTACAGATCGGGATGTTCCTCAATCACTTGTAGTGCCTGTGTACCGATAGAACCGGTAGAACCTAAAATTGCTATCTGTTTTTTCTTTTTATTGTTCTCTATATTCATTATTATCAAGTTCCTTCTTTAATCTATTATCATCATACCCACTTTAATATACGATATATTTCTCCGAATTGACCGGACGACCTTTATACCAGAGTTCAAAGTGTAAATGAGGACCAGTACTGAGGGTTCCGCTGTTTCCGACTAAGGCAATAGCTTCACCTCCTTTCACTCGTTCACCTGCTTTCTTCAGCAGTGAACCGCAGTGTTTGTAAACTGAAATAAAATCTTGATTATGTTGCACAGCTATCAAATAACCTGTTTCAGCAGTATATGTACTCAAAATAACTGTTCCGTCCATAGTAGCTAATACGCTTTCATTGGGATTGGCTGCTATATCCGTTCCGAAATGTTTCTTCTCCGCATCAAAATGATCGGAAACCATACCACGTGTCGGGCGGTAGAAAATTAGTCCGTTTACATCCGGTTGAGAAGCAATGGTTGTCAGATTATACTTTTCAGTTTCTTCATATTGGCGGCGGAATTCCTCTTCGCGTTTAGTACGTTCCATCAAAGTATCATGCCGGGCTGCTGTCAGCGAATCCAATGTTTGCACACTGTCAATCCGTACTTTTCCGCTAAATATATCCTGAATATTCATGATATAGAGGTTCTGCTTGTCCAAGATCTGTTGCAAAGAGTCCACCCGAAGCGCATTATTTACAATCTGACCGCGGACTTCACTATTCATATAACCCGGAAGGTAGTTGCGTAAAGGAGTAAAAGCGATGATACAAGCAGCTATCAAAAAGAGTACCGCCAACACAGTCAGCAAAACGGAAAGACCGTTAAGCTTGGATACATGAAGCCCAACTATCTCTTCAAGTGTGTTCTCATTGGTGATTGTGAGTTTATACTTGAACTTGAAATTATTCCAGAAAGCTTTGCTTCGTCTTCTTTTTGGCATCCTTCGGTTAATTACTAATTAGTTACTTTAATCTATTAAGTAATATATTAAAATTAGTTTTTAATATGCTCTTTGTCATGCATATTATTAATTATGATACATTACTTATTCTTCTTCAATTATTTAATCTTCTTCCAATTCGTCTAAATTCAGCAATCCTTCAGGCAGCTCCACCGTAATAAGTTTCTGCTCCTGATCAATTCCTAAAATAAACTCTTCCTGAGCAGGGACAAGGAATTCTTCTCCTTCCTGTTCGACTACAAAAAGAGTATTCACCGTAGTTGTATCTACTTCTACGACTTCCCCCAGCAATCCGTGATGAACATCTTCCATACGGAAACCGACGAAGAAGTCCCACGACAATTCACCGGCTTCAACTTCACCCACATACTCCACCGGAAAATAAACGTCGATATTGGTAAATATCCGGGCACGCTCGGCTGTGTCCACTCCTTCAAGCTTCACCAAAGCGGTAGAATCTGAACGGAAACGGTATTCTTCGATAAAAAAAGGCACGAAGATTCCATCGAGCAGACATATCAGGTAATCACAATCTGCACGGTCGAAAATATCATCCGTAAACGTAAATTGCAACTCGCCGTGAATGCCATGCGGCTTATTAAATATTCCAATCTTATATACTTCTTCTTTCTTTATCATATACGGGTAATTCTTGCTCCGATAGCGTTCAGGCGTCCTTCAATATTCTGGTACCCCCGGTCTATCTGTTCAATATTACTGATGGTACTTGTTCCCTCCGCACTCATAGCAGCAATCAGCAAAGCGATACCTGCACGAATATCGGGAGAGGTAAGACGGGCACCACGCAGGGTAAAACCGTGATTATGTCCGATGACAACGGCACGGTGCGGATCACACAAAATAATCTGTGCTCCCATATCTATTAATTTGTCCACAAAGAACAAACGACTTTCAAACATCTTCTGGTGAATCAATACGCTTCCTTTGGCTTGTGTAGCTACTACCAGCATCACACTCAACAAGTCCGGTGTCAATCCAGGCCATGGAGCATCGGCTATCGTCATGATGGAGCCGTCAATAAAAGATTCGATCTGGTATGTTTCCTGAGCAGGGACATAGATATCGTCTCCCTTCTGCTCCAGTTTGATGCCCAAACGACGAAAACTTTCCGGGATAATGCCGAGATTTTCGTTAGAAACGTTCTTAATGGTAATCTCACTTTTGGTCATTGCTGCCATACCAATGAAACTGCCCACCTCAATCATATCGGGCAATACGGTATGTTGCGTACCATGCAGTTCCTCCACACCCTCTATTGTGAGCAGATTGGATGCAATGCCGCCGATCTTCGCTCCCATTCGATTGAGCATACGGCAGAGTTGTTGCAAATAAGGTTCACAAGCAGCATTGTAGATGGTAGTCGTACCTTTAGCAAGCACAGCAGCCATTACAATATTAGCAGTACCGGTTACGGATGCTTCGTCCAGCAGCATATAGTTGCCTTGAAGACGGTCAGCAGTAATTGCATAAACACCACGTTCTTCATCATAACGAAAATCAGCTCCCAGATTTTGAATGCCGACAAAGTGAGTATCCAAACGCCTACGACCAATTTTATCTCCACCCGGTTTCGAGATCAGTGCTTTACCAAAACGGGCTACCATCGGACCGATCAGCATAACCGACCCACGGAGACTTGAGCATTTTTTCAGGAATTCATCACTTTCAAGATAAGTAAAATCAATGTTTTCAGCTTTGAAAGTATAAGAATCAATACCCTGCTTTGCAACCGTTACTCCCATCTCCCGCATAAGCTGAATCAGGTTATTGACATCCAATATATCAGGTATATTGTTCACCGTCACTTCCTCTGCAGTCAGCAACGTGGCACAGATAATCTGCAAAACTTCGTTTTTGGCTCCTTGAGGATGAATTTCCCCACTGAGCCGATGTCCTCCTTCGATTACAAATGAAGCCATAGAATTTTGATTAATATCTTCTCCGTTGATTATTGTTATTATTCCTGTTATTGTTATAAGTCGGCTTCGGACGATAATTCTGATTCAGACGTTCTCCCATCAAACGGAGGATATCATCTGTCAGTTCGAGTTTGCCATCCGAAAGTTCGTTCAAATCTTCCGCAATCTTATGATCGTCCACTGTATCTTTATTCCAGGCCATGTAATCCTTCTTCATATGGTTACAAATCATTGCTACCAAGTTTCTCTTTTCGTTTCCTTCCGGAAATTCACAGGCTTTCTTTATCAAAACTTCCAAAGTATGCCCGTAATGACGATAGTGCATACGAATATTAGAATAAGGTATCGATTCCGGTTTAGTCACCAAATTATCTTTACGGATAATTTCATACGGATAGTCAATATCCAACTCAAAACCAGACATGATAGCCAAGTGATCCCAAAGTTTATGTTTGAAATCAGGTACATCGCGCAGATGGGGAAACATATTTCCCATAATGTTGATAATTGTATTGACACAACGCTGACGTTCGGCACGATCCTGAATAGTCAGCGCAAAATCTACCATATTCTGGATACTACGTCCGTATTCGGGAAGCGGCATTCTTTTTTGTTGGGTATTGTATTGCATTTATTAAATTGAGAATTAAAAATTAAAAATTGAGAAAAATACTATGTCCGGTTTAGGTTAAAGAAGTTTTTTGGGCTGGGAAGCTACGAATTCTTTCAGGTAAAAAGGTTCGAAGTAAGCAACGTCTTTGTAATCTTCCAATGCCACGGCTTTCTCTGCCAGCGGGTACATCATCTTTGCTAACGGATGAACGTTCTCGATAAAGTGTGCATTGGGATGAGTGATTTTCTCACGACATTTTTCTGCTCCGTTACCAAAAAAGTAAACAGGATGTTCGTCGAGAAATTCAAGATAAGAATTCTCGTCTACGATGTCGGCAGCAATCTCACGTTTCACTTTCAAAGCACGATCGTAAATAGCTGCGTATACTTCCATACGACGGGCATCTATCATCGGACAAAGTAAAGCATCTTCGGGCAAGTCGTGTTGTAACAACACCGGAACACAAAGAATTTCTAATGTGTGAATGCCAATCAATGGGATATTGCGACCATAACAGATACCTTTTGCCATCGAAACACCGATACGAAGTCCTGTGTAAGAACCGGGTCCGCAACTGACGGAAACAGCATCCAACGGGATAGCATGATTATCAATAAATGATAACGCTTCGTCTACAAACACTCCCAAAGAAACGGCGTGTGAAGGGCCTTTCAAGTCTTCTTTCACAAAAATCGTTTGTCCGTCTTGACTGGCCGCTACCGAGCAAACAGAGGTAGAAGTTTCAATATTCAGTATACACGACATAAAAATCAACTTATTAAATTGTGGCAAATTTACATGATTATTTCCAATTCTTAAAATAATCGTGTACTTTTGCACAAAACTTTAAGATTATGATACAGTCAATGACAGGATATGGCAAAGCTACCGCCGAACTTCCTGATAAAAAGATAAACGTAGAAATCAAGTCGCTCAACAGCAAGGCAATGGATCTCTCCACTCGTATTGCTCCGGCTTACCGTGAAAAAGAGATTGAAATCCGCAATGAGATTTCCAAAGTTCTGGAACGTGGAAAAGTAGATTTCAGCTTGTGGATAGAAAAAAAGGAGAGTACGGACGGTGTGACTCCTATTAATCAGGCTTTGGTAGAAGGTTACTACAAACAAATTCAGGCTATTTCCGAAAATCTTGGTATTCCTGCTCCAGCAGACTGGTTCCAAACATTGCTCCGTTTACCGGATGTCATGACTAAAACTGAGATTCAGGAACTGACGGAAGAAGAATGGAAAATGGTACATACAGCTGTATTGGAAGCTATCAACCACTTGGTTGATTTCCGTAAGCAGGAAGGTGCCGCATTGGAAAAGAAGTTCCGTGAGAAAATCGGTAATATTAACCATCTGCTCGAAACCGTTGCTTCCTTCGAAAAAGAACGTGTAGAAAAAGTAAAAGAACGCATCACTGATGCACTAGAGAAGACCTTAAGCGTAGATTACGACAAGAACCGGTTGGAACAGGAATTAATTTATTACATTGAGAAGCTGGATGTTAATGAAGAGAAACAACGCCTCAGCAATCACCTGAAATACTTTATCAATACATTGGAAAACGGTAACGGTCAAGGTAAAAAACTAGGATTCATCGCCCAAGAAATGGGACGTGAGATCAATACATTAGGTAGCAAATCCAATCATGCAGAAATGCAGAAGATCGTCGTACAGATGAAAGACGAGCTGGAACAAATCAAAGAACAAGTATTGAATGTAATGTAAATAAGGTCATTCCAGAAGCAAAATAGGTCATTAATATAAAATTCAGGCACTGATTACATGGATTTAGTTAATCAAAGAATTGTGAAATCCGTGAAATCCATGTAATCAGTGTCTGAAAAATAGTTATTATAGGCTTTGACACATCTTCATTCTTAAATTATAGTTATGAGTGGCAAATTAATTATCTTTTCTGCTCCCTCAGGTTCGGGCAAATCTACTATTATCAATTATTTATTGACACAGAATCTGAATTTTTCATTTTCTATTTCAGCTACTAGTCGTGCTCCACGCGGAACAGAAAAACATGGAGTTGAATACTTCTTTCTTACTCCGGAAGAGTTTCGCAGTCGCATCGAGAATAATGAGTTTTTGGAATACGAAGAAGTATATCAGGACCGTTATTATGGGACACTGAAGTCTCAGGTAGAAAAGCAATTAAAAGAAGGACAGAATGTCATCTTTGATGTAGACGTTGTAGGCGCATGCAACATCAAGAAATTCTATGGCGACCGTGCTCTGTCTGTTTTTATCCAGCCGCCTTCTGTTAAAGAGTTACGTAGCCGGTTGGAAGGTAGAGGAACAGATGCTCCGGAAGTTATTGAAAGTCGTATTGCGAAAGCCGAATATGAGCTTGGCTTTGCCTCTAAATTCGATAAAGTCATTATTAATGATGACTTGGAGGCTGCAAAAGCAGAAGCTTTGAAAGCAATTAAAGAGTTTTTAGATAAATAAGAAGTAAACAAAAAATGGCTAAGAAGTATCCCAGAAAAGTGATTGCCAACATGACGGTGTTATGTGCAGCTACAGGCATTGTCAGTCTGATTATGGGGGTGTGCAGCCTTTTTTTAGGAAAGTGGATTATTGCTGCTCTCCTTTTAATAATTACTCTCAGGCAAGCGTTTATTCTTCCTAAATGGATGAAAATGTTAAAGGAAGGACAGAAGGATAAAGGCGAGAAAATAAAAACCGGAATCTTTAGTGGTTCATTCAATCCCATCCATATCGGACACTTAGCCTTGGCTAATTATCTCTGTGAGTATGAGGGATTAGATGAAGTCTGGTTCATGGTTACTCCGCAAAATCCACTAAAAGAGCAATCCGAGTTGTGGAGTGATAAATTACGTCTGAAGTTAGTGAAACTAGCTATCAAAGATTATCCGTATTTCTCCGCTTCTGATTTCGAGTTTCATTTACCACGTCCTTCTTATAGTGTCCATACATTAGATAAATTACGCGCCGCTCATCCCGAACGGGAATTCTATTTTATCATCGGTGCAGATAATTGGTCACGTTTCGACCGCTGGTATGAATCGGAACGTATCATCAAAGAGAATCAGATTCTTATTTATCCGCGTCCGGGATATCACATCGAAGAAGGTGAATTACCGGAAACTGTGCGTCTTGTTCATTCACCCGAGTTTGAAATTAGTTCAACTTTCATCCGTCAGGCTCTTTCTGAAGGAAAGGATATCAGATATTTTGTTCATCCAAGGGTTTGGAGCTATCTGTCTATGCGTTCAAAAAGTTGATTACTAAAGCAAATAACCGATTAGCCTTTAACAGTTTTACTCTTTTTTCGCACTATGTAGAGTAATCATTATTATTTCTGCCGGAGCGCCGATACGAATTGGTAACTGTGATGTTCCAATACCATTCGTTACAATCAGCGGAGCTTTATTTGAGTTATAAGTAAATCCTGTAAGAAAACGCATACCATAATGAGAGTTTTGTATCGGAGCTTTACCAAATATACGAACTTGTCCGCCATGGGTATGTCCTGCCAAAGCAAGATCTGTATTAGCAATCGACACATCTTCCACATAATCAGGAGTATGTACCAACAGAACAACAAAGTCTTTGGGAGAAAGAGCCAAAGTGGGTGATACCCCGTTCTTTGTCAAATCAAAAGGATTACGTACACCGGCAATCAATATTTGCTGACCGTCTTTACACAATGTGTCTACTTTATGCTCCAACACGTGCATTCCATAATGCTCCATCGTACGGATTATCTCGTCATGACAACGCTCATAATCATTATTTCCCATCACACCGTATATTCCCATCGAAGTTTTCACCTCCGAAAGTGCAGCAAACAAGGGTTCCACATGTTCACATCCTTCCTGATAATCCCCTCCCATCAACAACACATCTGCTTTTTGCTTATTCAACAAACGGACAAGATTGCGCAACGAAGTCTGCCCAAACAGACTTTTATAATGCAAGTCGGAAATGAAAGCAATTCGAAATCCATCGAATGCTTCAGGGATATCATTGTGTGTAAAATCATAATACATTACCCGCTCTATACCGGAATAATCTGTGCCCAAATTTAATGAGGAAGAATATATTTTTACTCCGGGCGCAGCCTCGTCAGAAAAAATTTCCACTTTTACCTTGCCATTCTGCTCCATCTGTTCAGTCAAATCATTGATTTCCGAATGTTTGGGTGGAATATATGTATCTTTCTGTAGAGATTGGATAGTATCTGTAGCCAATGTAGCCACCGCTGAACTTGCTAACACATTTTTCTTCGACTTACAGGCAGTCAAGGCAAATAGCACCAATAATAAGAAAGGATAAAACTTCTTCTTCATGATCTTTTGATATAATGAACAAAGATAAAAGAATTTCGTGTACCTTTGTCCATGAAAGTGCTTAATTGTAGAGAAATAAATAAAACAAGATGGAAAAAGTTAAATGTAATTCGCTATATGCATGGATATTAGCAGCACGTCCCAAGACACTGACCGGAGCTATTACTCCCGTAATGGTGGGCACAGCACTTGCCGCAATGGACGGACATTTTCAATGGTTTCCTGCCCTTGTTTGTTGTCTGTTTGCGAGCTTGATGCAGATTGCGGCTAACTTTATCAATGACCTTTTTGATTACCTCAAAGGCACTGATCGCGAAGACCGGCTCGGTCCGGAACGTGCTTGCGCTCAGAGATGGATTTCACCGGAAGCCATGCGGACAGGAATCATTATTACCATCATACTGGCTTGTCTTATCGGCAGTACATTATTATTTTACGCCGGATGGGAACTTATACTTTTAGGACTTATTTGCGTACTTTTTGCTTTTCTCTATACAACGGGACCTTACCCTTTGTCTTACAATGGTTGGGGCGACGTTCTTGTTATCATATTTTTTGGTTTTGTGCCTGTAGGTGGAACTTATTACGTGCAAACATTAACGTGGAGTCCAGACATAACCATAGCTTCTCTAATTTGCGGATTACTCATCGACACTCTGCTGGTGGTAAACAACTATCGTGACCGTGAAGCAGACGCCCGAAGTGGGAAACGTACTGTCATCGTTCGCTTTGGAGAGCGTTTAGGACAATATCTTTATCTAATATTAGGATTACTCGCATCTTTACTTTGCCTCTGGTTTTTAATCGACGGACATTGGTTCGCCGCACTTCTACCCCAATTTTATATTATTCCTCACATTCGCACATGGAGAAAAATGGTAACAATTCATAGTGGTAAGAAATTGAATAGTATACTTGGAGAAACTTCTCGAAATATGTTATTATTCGGGATTCTTTTATCAGTTGGAATGATTATTAACTTCCTTATAGCTTTTGAATGAACCAGGGCATACTACATAATAAAAGATTTGCAGCAATATGATATTTAGAAACCCATATAAAGAGAAGAGTGATATTGTTAATATCATCTTTGTGCTTATTGCTTTAGGAATTATTCCATTTGCTTACAAATACTTGTATCTGATCATCAATATAGTGATATTGATATATGCGAATATTCTTTCAACTCTTGTTGTCAACAAGGTAATTAGAATATTACTTATGATCATCTTTCTAGCTGGATTAGCAGTATGTTTAATGAAAGGACTTCAAACCACCTCCTGAGATATGATTAACTGTAATTAAGTGTATTATCAATTCGGTGAATGCAGGATATTTCCACTGTAAAATTGATTAATAATGTGCCAATTGACTATACTATATACCGCATAGCATTGGCACATTAGCAAACTAATTATTCAAAACCATATGAATCTGTGTCATCTGCATTTAACTTCATCGAAAAATCAATAAAAATCCTCCATCAGTAACATTAAATATTTATTAATTCAATTTTGCTGACGGAGGTTTTCTTTCTACGAATGTTTTATTTCTTAACATGATGACCTATACATCATCGAAATGGTTCTTGAAAATAATTCCTCTATATAATACAGGGATTCCTCTTAATATATGAGATACCAACACAAAAACCTGACTTTTTATAAAATTATTTCCCGTACATTTTTTCGTAGTATCCTTGATAATCGCCACTGGTCACTTCATCTACCCAAGCTTGATTATTCAGATACCATTCGATAGTCTTCACAATACCAACTTCAAATTTCGTTTCCGGATACCAGCCCAAAGCATTCGTGATCTTAGTTGGGTCAATAGCATAACGTTGGTCGTGTCCCAAACGGTCCTTAACAAAGGTAATCAAATCTTCGTTTATCCAATCGATTGCAATTTCTCCCTTTTCGTCTTTTACTTTTTTCTTCAAGACCTGACGATATTCAGGATGTTCTTCCATCAATCGGCGGATCGTTGCAATAGTCAGCTTCACGATTTCAAGATTTGTTTTTTCGTTATGCCCGCCCACGTTATATGCTTCACCTTCTTTACCATCACGTACCACGAGGTCAATTGCCTTGCAATGGTCCTCCACGTAAAGCCAGTCACGCACATTGCTGCCATCGCCGTAAACAGGTAAATGTTTACCTTCGAGAATATTCTTGATAATTAGTGGAATCAGTTTCTCCGGAAAATGGTACGGACCGTAGTTATTAGAACAGCGGGTAATCGTTACCGGCATTTTATAAGTATCGTGATAAGCCATCACCACCATATCAGCACTTGTTTTGGATGCACTGTAAGGGCTGTGAGGACAAAGCGGAGTTGTTTCAGTAAAGTAACCTTCTGCTCCGAGAGAACCATATACTTCGTCGGTAGATACCTGATGATAACGTACACCTTTTCTCCAGGTAGGATATCCTTGTTCGTCCTTACCCATCACCCATGCACGGCGAGCGCAATCCAACAGGTTTTGCGTACCGAGAATATTAGTAATCAGGAACAATTGAGGATTTTCAATGCTGCGATCTACATGACTTTCAGCGGCAAAATTCACCACATAGTCGAAACGATATTTGCCAAAAAGACCATCCACCACATCATGGTCACAGATATCCCCTTTAATAAAAATACAACGTTCGTTATCGATGTCTTTTGCAATAGTACCCAGATTGCCTGCATATGTCAAAGCATCCAGGACAATCACTTTTATGTCACTGTGTTTAGCTAGAATATACTTAATATAATTGGCACCAATAAATCCTGCGGCACCGGTCACTAAATAAGTTTTCATATATAATTCTTTATGTTGATTTTAGGATTGTTTCGCCAGTTCTATAAGATATTTACCGTATTCGGTCTTTTCAAGGTGTTGCCCCAATACAAGCAGTTGTTCCGATGAAATCCATCCCTGACGCCAAGCAATTTCTTCAATACAACTCACATAGAACCCTTGACGATTTTGGATAGTTGCTACAAAGTTCGAAGCTTCAAGCAAACTGTCACAGTTACCTGTATCCAACCAGGCAAATCCACGACCAAACAATTCCACCTTCAATGTACCTTCTTCCAGATAAAGACGGTTCAGATCCGTTATTTCATACTCCCCACGAGCCGAAGGTTGGAGCGAAGCTGCTTTAGCAGTTACGGTGGCATCGTAAAAATAAAGTCCGGGAACAGCGTAATTGCTTTTCGGATGTACCGGCTTTTCTTCCAGAGACATAACCTTTCCCTGTTCGTCAAATTCCACCACACCGTAAGCACGAGGATCTTTTACATAATAGCCGAAGATACAAGCACCTCTTTTCATGCCGGCAGCACGGCGTAGCATAGCAGAAAATCCCTGACCATAAAACATATTATCACCGAGAATCAAACAGCCGGGCTCTCCATTCAGAAAATCGGCTCCAAGCACGAAAGCCTGCGCCAATCCATTAGGTTTCTCTTGAATCTTGTAAGAAAATGACATTCCCAGTTCTTCACCTGTCCCCAACAAGTCGCGAAACATAGGAAGATCACGCGGGGTAGAGATAATCAACACTTCGCGTATTCCAGCCAACATCAGTGTAGATAGCGGATAATAAATCATCGGCTTATCATACACAGGCATTATTTGTTTGGAAATCGCTTTAGAAAGCGGATAGAGACGTGTAGCACTCCCTCCTGCCAGAATAATTCCTTTCATCTTCGTATGAGTTATTCGTTACTGTGTGCAAAGGTCGGAAAGAAATTTGACGTGGCAAAATTTTAAAATCATTTTTCATCCAGCCAGTTCAATAACTTCCAAGTCTTTGAAGGTTCCCTGATCAATAACAAAGCGAACTAATGTCCGTACTTTATGAAAACCGGACATTCCTGCTGCTCCCGGATTAATATGTAACATATTCAATGTTCTATCATATTTCACCTTTAATATATGAGAGTGTCCGCTGATAAACAATTTTGGCGGACGTGTCATGAGACTTCCAATAACGGAAGGATCGTACTTCCCCGGATACCCTCCAATATGTTTCATCAGTACTTCCGCACCGTCTACAGTAAAGCGGTTCACCTGTGGAAATAGTTTCCTAATCTCCTGACCGTCAATATTTCCATAGACAGCCCGGAACGGACGAAAATCAGTCAGTTTCTCCGCAACTTCGAGAGAACCGACGTCTCCTGCATGCCAGATTTCGTCACAGGGTTCGAAATATTCCAAATATTTTTCATCCCAATAAGCGTGAGTATCTGATAATAATCCTATTCTTGTCATAAAATCTTTTGTTTAATTCCACAAAGATAGTATATTTGGGAAAATCTTGACTTGAAGCCCATGAAAAACAATTATAATTATTTCAAACGGGACATTAGCTGGCTATCGTTCAATTACCGCGTATTGTTGGAAGCCCGTGACGAACATCTGCCGCTATACGAACGAATAAATTTTATTTCTATCTACTCTTCCAATCTGGAAGAGTTCTATAAAATCCGTGTGGCGGACCACAAAGCAGTGGCATCCGGCGCAACGGAAAGTGATGAAGAGAGCGTGCAATCGGCACGGGAGTTAGTAGAGGAAATCAACCGGGAAGTTACCCGACAGTTGGACGACCGTGTACGTATCTATGAAGAAATGATACTTCCGGCTTTACAAAAGAATCATATCATCTTTTATCAAGACAGTCATGTAGAATCGTTCCATAAACAATTTATCAAAGACTTTTTCCGGGAAGAAATTTTCCCGTATCTGCAGCCTGTCCCTGTTTCAAAAAACAAGATTATCTCTTTCTTACGGGATAACAGGCTTTATATTGCCATAAGAGTCTACCCGAAAGAAGGAGGAAAACCGCTTTATTTTGTAATGAAACAGCCATACGCTAAAGTTCCCCGATTTATCGAACTTCCTCCACACGAAGGAAACTATTATTTGATATTTGTAGAGGACATTATCAAAGCCAATCTTGGACTTATTTTCCCTGGCTATGATGTTGATTCCAGCTATAGCATCAAGATTTCCCGCGATGCCGACATTCTGATTGATGACACTACCAACGGTGCTGACTTAGTGAAACAGTTAAAGCAAAAGGTGAAAAAGCGTAAGATCGGAGATGTATGTCGATTCGTTTATGATCGTTCTATGCCACTAAACTTTCTTGAATTCCTTATGGATGCTTTCCATATCCATCATGACGAACTGGTACCTGGAGACAAGCACTTGAACTTGGAGGACTTGCGTCATCTGCCTAATCCGAACAAGTCACTCCGTCCCATTGAGAAACCAAAACCGATGAGACTAAATTGTCTTGATGAAAAGGAGTCTATTTTTAATTATGTCGCCCAAAAAGACCTACTACTATATTACCCTTATCATTCATTTGACCATTTCATTCATTTTCTCTACGAGGCAGTGCACAATCCTGAGACACGGGAAATTATGGTTACCCAGTATCGGGTAGCAGAAAACTCCGCTGTCATCAACACGTTGATAGCTGCCGCACAAAACGGTAAGAAAGTGACTGTTTTTGTAGAATTAAAAGCCCGATTCGACGAAGAGAATAATCTGGCAACTGCCGAAATGATGCAAGCAGCAGGCATCAAGATAATTTATAGCATTCCCGGATTGAAAGTACATGCCAAAGTAGCTCTTGTCCGCCGACGTGGATTCAATGGTGAAAAGGTTCCCAGTTACGCATACATCAGTACAGGTAACTTTAATGAGAAAACAGCTACGCTTTATGCAGACTGCGGGCTGTTTACATGTCGGAAGGAAATTGTGAACGACCTGTATAATCTCTTCCGCACGCTACAAGGAAAAGAAAATCTAAAGTTTAACACATTGTTGGTTGCCCGTTTTAACTTAATTCCGGAACTGAACCGACTCATTGACCGTGAAATTTCTCTTGCTGAACAAGGAAAAGAAGGACGAATCATTTTGAAAATGAACGCTCTCCAAGACCCAACAATGATTGACCGTCTTTATGAAGCCTCTGAACGAGGTGTAAAAATCGACCTGATTGTTCGGGGTATTTGCTGCCTCATCCCCAAACAGCCTTATAGTCGTAACATCCGTGTAACACGTATTGTTGATAGTTTTCTGGAACATGCCCGTATCTGGTATTTTGGAAATAATGGTAATCCGGATCTCTTTGTGGGTTCTCCCGACTGGATGAGACGCAACTTATACCGCCGGATTGAAGCCGTCACCCCAATTCTTGATCCTGATTTAAAAGATGAGTTGATAGAATTACTCCATATCCAACTGGCAGATAATCAAAAAGCTTGTTGGGTGGACGATCAATTAAACAACGTTTTCAAAAAGAGACCTGCCGGGAAAGCTGCTATCAGAGCGCAATATTACTTTTATGACTGGCTGAACAAGCAGACAACAATTAAATAAAACTTTAAAATAAACAAGTAAGATAGAAAGTAAAACGAGAGTATGTTAATCTTAAGATAAGCACACTCTCGTTTCTTCTATTTATTATTTTGTAATCTTTCTTGTGATTGAAAATCCTCCTTCAATCCAACCTGTATAATACCTTTACCAAGCACTTCAACTTTGTAACACAAATGTAACACGTATGACATTTTACTGCAACGTCCAAATCCGACCTTTGCATCCAGAAATAACATACACATTTTATGGAGACAATTTACTTATGTATTATCATTTTCCTCTTCGTACTTGCAGTATTCGACTTAATTGTCGGTGTAAGTAACGATGCGGTAAACTTTCTTAATTCAGCAGTAGGAGCCAAAGCCGCTTCGTTCAAAACGATTTTGTTCATTGCCGGTATTGGTATTTTCATCGGAGCTTCTCTCTCTAATGGAATGATGGACATTGCCCGCCACGGCATCTACCAACCCGAACATTTTTATTTTGCGGAAATCATGTGCATCCTGCTTGCCGTTATGCTAACCGATGTTGTGCTACTGGATGTATTCAATTCAATGGGAATGCCTACCTCCACCACCGTATCACTGGTATTCGAATTACTCGGAGGAACCTTTGCACTCTCACTTATTAAAGTAAATACCGATAGTGCACTTAGTCTGGGGCAACTTATCAATACCGACAAAGCACTCTCCGTCATCATGGCTATCTTCGTATCCGTTGCAATCGCCTTTTTCTTTGGTATGGTGGTACAATGGATTGCCCGCGTAGTCTTTACCTTCAATTACACAAAAAAAATCAAATATAGCATCGGACTGTTCGGAGGTATCGCCGCTACTTCTATCATCTATTTCATGCTTATTAAAGGTTTGAAGGACAGTTCATTCATGACATCCGAAAACAAACTGTGGATACAAGAAAACACTCTGATGCTGATCTCCATACTATTTGTGTTTTTCACTATCCTGATGCAAGTACTTCATTGGTTAAAAGTCAATGTATTCAAAATAGTAGTGCTGATGGGAACTTTTGCCCTCGCCCTTGCTTTTGCCGGTAATGACCTGGTGAATTTTATTGGTGTACCTTTGGCCGGTTACTCTTCTTTTCTTGATTTCAGCACTAACGGAAATGGAGCTACTCCTGACAGCTTCCTAATGACATCCTTGCTCGGTCCGGCAAAAACGCCTTGGTATTTCCTGATCGGTGCCGGAGCTATTATGGTATATGCCTTATGCACATCAAAGAAAGCACACGCCGTTATCAAAACCTCTGTGGATCTTTCCCGGCAAGATGAAGGAGAAGAAAACTTTGGAAGTACACCTATTGCACGTACCCTTGTCCGTATCAGCATGACCCTTGCCAACGGAATATCACGCATCACACCAGAAGGTACCAAAAAATGGCTTGATGCTCGTTTCCGCAAAGATGAAGCTATCATTGCGGACGGTGCTGCTTTCGACCTCGTACGCGCTTCTATAAACCTTGTACTTGCAGGTTTACTTATAGCATTGGGAACTTCTTTGAAATTGCCGCTGTCTACCACCTACGTAACTTTTATGGTCGCTATGGGTACATCGCTTGCCGACCGTGCCTGGGGACGTGACTCAGCAGTATACCGCATCACCGGTGTATTAAGTGTGATTGGTGGATGGTTTATTACTGCCGGAGCAGCCTTCACCATCTGTTTCTTTGTAACCATGGTATTATATTTCGGAGGAAATATTTCTATCATCGCCCTTATTGGTATTGCCGTATTTATCCTTATACGCAGCCAGATAATGTATAAGAAGCGCAAAGCTAAAGGACAAGCCAATGAAACCCTAAAACAACTGATGCAAACTACCGACAACGAAGAAGCTTTGCAGTTAATGAGAAAACATACTCGTGAAGAATTAGCAAAAGTATTGGAATATGCAGAAACTAATTTCGAATTAACCGTAAACTCATTTATTCACGAAAACCTAAGAGGGCTACGTCGTTCTATGGGAAGCACTAAATTCGAGAAACAACTCATCAAGCAGATGAAGCGTACCGGAACTGTTGCCATGTGTCGTCTTGACAATACGACTGTACTTGAGAAGGGACTCTATTATTATCAAGGAAATGATTTTGCCAGCGAATTGGTATACAGTATTGCCCGTCTTTGTGAACCTTGTCTGGAACATATAGACAATAATTTCAATCCACTGGATGCTATACAAAAAGGTGAGTTCAGTGACGTGGCAGAAGATATCACTTATCTCATTCAACAATGCCGCAAGAAATTGGACAGCAATGACTATAACGGTATGGAAGAAGAAATTCGCCGTGCCAACGACCTGAACGGACAACTTTCTCATCTGAAACGTCAGGAGTTACAACGTATCCAAAATCAGACAGGTAGTATCCGTGTAAGTATGGTTTATCTAACTATGATACAGGAAGCACAAAACGTGGTAACTTACACCATCAACTTGATGAAAGTCAGTCGCAAATTCCAGATGGAAACCGAGATGCCATAAGGAAAAGAGACAGAACTTAAATTAAGAGGCTGTGCCGAAAGCAACAAGACTATCATATGATAGTAAATAGTTGCTTTTTGCACAGCTTCTCTCTTTTATTTATACTTTCCCGGATAGAAAATAGATAAGTCTGGCAATATTACTTCTTTAAGCTATTATTTTTTATTTATTAAATTGCATAAATATTAAACTATCATCCAATATGACATAAAAATGTCCTCTATTTCTCAAATTTATTAATAATACGCAAACAATTCTATCTCAATAGACGTTACTTACACATTAAGGTCAGCATTTAGTTTAGTTATTAATAAGTATAAACAGTAAATTTGAAAGCAAACAAGCGTTTTTATAAGTTAAATTAAAGAGAGAGATTTTTATGAAAGAGAAATTATTATTAACGTTAGCCTACTTTTTTATAAGCGTAGGTATAGCAACGGCACAAACGTCAAAAGTAACAGGGGTTGTTACTTCTGCGGAAGACGGATTGCCAGTAGTAGGGGCATCAGTACTAGTGGATGGAACTAAACAAGGAGCAATCACTGATATTGACGGTAAGTTTACCATCTCGGGAATTCCTGCTACAGCCAAAACTCTTCGTGTATCTTACGTTGGAATGACTCCTCAGGATGTTCCAATCAAAAGTGGAGTGATGAAAATCATACTTAAATCGGATGCAAAAGCATTAGATGAAGTAGTAGTGACTGCTATGGGTATCAAAAGAAGCGAAAAGATATTGGGATATGCTTCTTCTACTGTGAAAAACGATGACTTGATAGCGGCCAAATCCGGTTCGGTGATGGCAGGGCTTTCCGGAAAAATAGCCGGACTCAATATATCTAATTCCGGTACAACAGGTAGTTCACAAAAAGTTATTGTACGTGGTTATTCTTCTTTTGCCAACAATCAGCCGCTATACGTTATCGATGGCGTGCCGATGTCTAACAATACAAGCTTATCCAATGATAAAGGCAATGGAGTTATTGAAGCAAATGATGCGGTAGACTTTGGTAATGGTGCCAATGATATTAACCCGGACGACGTAGAATCGGTAACTGTACTAAAAGGTGCTTCGGCAACTGCACTTTACGGTTCACGTGCCGCTAATGGTGTTATCATGATTACAACCAAACGTGCGAAACAAGAGAAGCTGACTGTTTCGTATGATGGTTCATTCATGGCATCCAACGTATTACGCGTTCCACAAGATCAGGATAAGTTCGGACAAGGCTGGGGTACTTGGGACAGAACCGAGAATGGTTCATGGGGGCCGGCACTTGACGGAAGAATCAACGAGTGGGGGTCATACAACCTAGATCCGCAGATGAAGAAACCTTATTCATTCGTAAAGGACAATTTACGTAACTTCTACACCACGGGATTCGAAATGAATAATAATGTAAGTATTCGAACCGGTACCGAAAAAATAGGTTTATTCCTTTCTTATGGAAACACCACTTCAAATGGCATTCTGCCGAATAATGCTGATAAATATGAACGTAACACATTCTCCCTTCGTGGTAATATGAAATTTGACAAGTTCAGTGCCGACGTAAATGTCAGTTACATCCGTAAAGATATGACCAAAGCTGCTGCCGGACAAGGAAAAGCCGGTGCAACCATGCAACAGGAATTGATTCAGCATCCGGTAGACATTGATTACTCAGTCATGAAAGATTTCAATGACATACGTTATAATGGTAACAACTATTATACTTGGTATGCTCAGAATCCTTATTGGATACTTGCCAACAACAAAAACAATTATCAGGACGACCGTATCTATGGAAAGCTAGAACTTGCTTACGAGGTAATACCCGGTCTGAAAGCAGTAGGACGTCTTGGAGGCGACTTTACCAACTCACGCCAAAAACTGCGCACAGCCAAACTGACGTATGCTGAAGACTCTTATAGTGCAGACGGAGGTAAATCGGATGAAAGAGGTACATATACAGAACGTTCTGACAACTACGACCAACTAGATGCTACCCTCTTCATGAATGCCAATTACAACATCGGCGAGGATATCACCTTAGGAGGTACTCTTGGTTGGAATCTCAACCAGCGAAAATCTTCCTATCTGAAATCATATCTTGATGGGCTGTTCATGGAAGGCTGGTACAACCTTGAAAATGGTATCGACAAACCACTAAGCACGAATTACCGGGATTTACGCAGGACAATCGGTGCATTCGGTCAGGTAGAATTCGGATACAAGAACTTCTGGTTTGTCAATGCGTCAGGACGTAACGACTGGTCGTCTACATTACCAATTAATGCAAACAGCTTTTTTTATGGCGGTATCAACACCTCAGTAATTCTGACGGATATGATTCCTACACTGAAAAACAAAATAGTAAATTATCTGAAAGTACGTGCAGCCTGGGGACAAACTGGTAATGATGCCGATGTTTACAGAACAATACCTTACTTCGTACCGACACAGATATCAACTGGTTTTGGATATATCTATACTCCGTTGAATGGTGCATTAGGCTTAACAGAATATAATCGTCAAGCAAACAATCACTTAAAACCGGAAAAGACTTCCGAATGGGAATTGGGATTAACAGCTAATTTTATAGACAATCGTATCGGTATCGACTTTGCTTATTACAACAAACTGACCAAAGACCAAATTATAGCAGCAAATGTTGCTCCGGAAACTCGTTATACTACGGCAACTCGCAATGTGGGCAAAATTTCGAATAAAGGTATTGAGCTATCTTTAAACCTGACTCCGATTCGTAATAAAGATATCCAATGGGATCTCGGTGTCACATTCAGTAAAAACTGGAGTAAAGTGAAAGAACTTTGGAACGAAGGCGATTCTCCTGTTACGGAATATGTATTGCAAACTGCATATAGTGCCAACTTCGTAGCCAAAGTAGGTGAACCTCTTGGTATTTTCCAAGTTCCCGCCATTGCTACTGTACAGGATAAAAATAGTCCATACTATGGAAAAGTTATTGTAGATGCAAATGGCATCCCGACAACCAGCAATAGCGAAATGAAAACCATAGGTTCTTCTGCTCCTGATTTTAACATGGGATTCAACACACGTATCACTTACAAAGGTTTCACTTTATCAGCAGTAGCCGATTGGCGTAAAGGAGGATATATGTATTCCTACACGGCACAGTTAATGCACTTCGTCGGTAACACCACACGCTCAGTGTTCAACAACCGCCAACCATTTATAGTTCCCAACTCCGTAATGGCTTTACCGGGTGGCGGATATACTGAGAATAATAATCCGGTGACCACTGATAACATAAATAACTACTACAGTGATGCTTATTCCAGAAGCCAGTTCGAAAACTTCATTATCCCGAAAGGTTACTTTAAACTGAGAGAATTGGTATTATCATATTCATTCCCGAAAGCATTAATTTCCAAACTGGGTATTCAACAATTCGACCTTAGCCTCATCGGACGTAATCTATTCATGTGGACTCCGAAAGCTAATAACTACGTAGATCCGGAAATCACCAACTTTGGTAATGATATTTTGTCAGAGATCGGTGAATTCGCCTCACTTCCCTCTACGCGTAATATAGGTGGAGGTATTAAAATTGTATTCTAAAAAAACGACTGAATATGAAAAAATTTAAATATATATATATAGGTGTACTTTGCACCATCTTATCCGGAGCATTCGTTTCATGCGAGAGTTATCTGGACATCAATCAAAACCCGAACTATCCGGGAGAGTCACAAGTCACTGTATCAGCCCTACTGCCATCTGCATTCACAGGTTCGGCAGGAGTCATGGGGTATCTATATCAACTTTATGGTTCTATGTGGGCACAGCACTATACCCAAAACCCTTCATCAAGCCAATACATCACGCTTGTCAATTATGCGATGACCTCTTCCAGTGACCAGCGTTTATGGAGAATTCCATATGCTGACGTACTGCCCGATCTCAATCTTGTTATCCAAAAAGCAGAAGCTGAAGGCGCCTGGAACTATTGGGTAGTAGGTAAAGTAATGACCGCTTTTACCTATCATGTACTGACAGATGCTTATGGAGATATTCCTTTCACCGAAGCGTTAAAAGGTAAGAACTGCAAATATGATGACAGTAAAACCGTAGTTTATCCGGGTATCATTGAAATGCTGAATGATGCCATCGCCAAAGCAGACGATGCATCTGCAAAAGGTCTGTTGGTTATGAGCGTGGAAGATTATGTGTATGATGGTGATATAACGAAATGGATTCGGTTTGCCAAGACACTAAAGCTCAAAATACTAATGAGAGATTTTGAAGGAAACAAAACAGAAATCCAGACAATGCTTGCCGAGGGAAACTTCCTGAAAGATGACGCAACTGTTCATTGCTTTGAAGATGTAGTTAACAAGTCGAACCCGTTCTATGAAAATGACCGCCGCCAGTTAAATACAACAAACAATGTACGTGCCTGCACTACTCTTTATCAATATTTGGATGAGAATGACGATCCACGTATCGAAGACTTTTACGAAAGAACAGCCGCATCTGATTACACAGCTTATAAGGCTATCCCTTACGGAAATAGAGAATCCAAACTCTTCTCCATTAAAGGAACTTCCCGGGCTGTCATCGGGGCACTCGATCCTGTTTACTATATGTCGGCTGCTGAAGCAGAATATCTGATATCCGAATGTTATGCACGACTTGACGATAAAGTGAATGCTAAAACCCATTATGAGGACGCAGTCAAATTATCATTTGAAAGATGGAATCATGATGCAACAGATTTTATTGCTGACGGAGGTAAATATGCTTTCGACGACACAAGCAAGGATGCAATGTTAAAATGTATCCTTACTCAGAAATGGGCAGCCAGCGCCCGTTGTCAGGCATGGGATATTTGGTTTGACATTAACCGCACAGGGATTCCGGCTTTGGGAAATGTGGAAACTACCAACGAAAACTATGTAACAGGTGAGTTGGCTTACAATCCAAACAGTGCGTTAGCAAAAGGTAACTTCCCAAGTCGTTTCATCTATTCTAAAGAATCTTTGGATTACAACACAAGTGCACCGACTGTCATTCCGGGAATTACGGAAACAATGTGGTGGCACAAAAAATAAAAATTGAACTTATAAACAAAGAAAGGACATATCTATGAAAGCTATTAAATATTTATTCTCTTTGGTATTCGCTTTGGTTGCTTTAACTTCATGCGATACTTATGGAGACTATGAACAGGAATTTTCACCTGTTTACCCGTTGAGCGGACAGTATTATGTGAAGGTGACCGATGAAGCCGGAAAAGAAATTGTAATGCACACTATTACAGATCCGGATGGACAAAAGATTGATGTATTTGGTACATATATGTATCTGTATAATACAGGGGATAATGATAAAGACAAATTATGGATCAAACTGCCGAGTGATGAATTATTCAGTGCCGGCATATTAGGGAAAATCAATTGCAATGTCAAAGCGCTCACTTTCAGCGGTACGGCTGGTAATATGGAGGCAGACGGAGCTACTGTGGATGGAGAATTCACTGTAAATTCCGGTGTACTGACTCTGAAAAGTGTAACTACACCCACAGATGGAAAATCGGACGGTATTGAGGTGAAATATTCACTAAATGGTAAGAGTTATACTGTGACAGGTTTCCGCCGTACAGGTTGGGATGATGATGAAACTTGGAGTGTCCCCCAAGTTAATAACTAAAAACAAAAACTTTACTACTCCCGGTTATCGGTATATACTGAATATCGGGAGTAGTTTTTATAATAACGCAGATAACGTGGATTTTAAAAAACACAAAATCCACGTTATCTGCGTTATCAGTGTCTAAAAGATATTGTTTATAGACTTTTGATATAGCCTCTATACTATGTTAAACAACTCTTTCTTTAATCTATAGTTAAAGAGAAAGAGTGAATCTTATCTACCATTTTAATTCCGGAAAGTATCTGCTCAACGCATCACGAAGAACACCTAATGTAATAGGCTTTACCAACACTTCACTGGCTCCGGCATTCATCGCATTTTCTCTGTCCGAACTGAAAGCATAAGCAGTCTGCATAATAATTGGTATATTTTTATTTTCTCCACGGATAATCTTGGTTGCATCCAATCCGTTCATTATTGGCATCTTGATATCCATCAGAATAGCTTTTGCTTCATTACCATATGTCTCGTATAGCTTAACTATTTCTTCTCCATTCTTAGCCCACATTATATCACATTTCTTTCCAATAATCGCTTTAATTAGCTGAAAGTTGCTGTCGTCGTCCTCTGCCACTAAAATAAGGGGTCTGAACTCATTTATTTGTTCATTTTCCATAATCCTTCTATATTGTTTTAATTTTATATTTCACCCTGATTATTCAATTCAGCCCGCAAGTTATAAAAAAGATTGATATATTTCGCTATCTTTGCGTCTCAAAATTTAAGAATAGTATGATTTCTATAGACGGACTAGCCGTAGAGTTTGGCGGCACCACCTTATTCAGCGATATTTCCTTTGTTATTAACGAAAAAGACCGCATCGCCCTGATGGGAAAAAACGGAGCGGGAAAAAGTACACTACTCAAAATATTGGCAGGAGTGAGACCACCCACACGTGGAAAAGTTTCGGCCCCCAAAGAGAGTGTCATAGCCTATCTTCCACAGCACTTAATGACGGAAGACGGTCGCACTGTGTTCGAGGAAACGACACAGGCTTTCGCCCATTTGCACGAAATGGAAGCTCAAATCGAGAAATTGAACAAAGAACTAGAAACACGTACTGATTACGAAAGTGACAGTTATATGGCTCTCATCGAAGAAGTATCTGCCCTGAGTGAAAAGTTTTATTCCATTGATGCTACCAATTACGAAGAAGATGTAGAGAAGGCATTGCTTGGTCTCGGATTTGCCCGCGAAGATTTCGGTCGTCAAACGAGTGATTTCAGCGGTGGATGGCGTATGCGTATCGAACTTGCCAAACTATTACTACAGAAACCGGATGTGCTTTTGCTCGATGAGCCCACCAATCACCTAGATATCGAATCAATTCAATGGTTGGAAGATTTTCTGATTAACAATGGAAAAGCGGTAATCGTTATCAGCCATGACCGTAAATTTGTAGATAACATTACAACTCGTACCATCGAAGTGACTATGGGACGTATCTACGATTATAAAGTAAACTATTCTCAATACCTACAACTACGCAAGGAACGTCGTGAGCAGCAACAGAAAGCTTATGATGAACAGCAAAAGTTTATCGCTGAAACCAAAGAGTTTATCGAACGTTTCAAAGGTACTTACTCAAAAACTCTGCAAGTACAAAGCCGTGTCAAGATGCTGGAAAAGTTGGAATTGCTGGAAGTAGACGAAGAAGATACTTCTGCTCTGCGTTTGAAATTTCCACCTTCTCCCCGCTCCGGAAATTATCCGGTGATTATGGAAGGAGTTGGAAAAACGTATGGCGACCATGTTATATTCAAAAACGCTTCTCTTACAATTGAACGTGGCGACAAAGTAGCATTTGTCGGCAAAAACGGTGAAGGTAAATCCACACTCGTAAAATGTATCATGAAAGAAATTGATCATGATGGTACACTGACGCTCGGTCATAATATTCAAATTGGATATTTCGCCCAAAATCAGGCTTCACTAATGGACGAGAATCTGACCGTATTCCAGACTATTGATGATGTAGCCAAAGGTGAGATCCGGAATAAGATACGCGACTTGCTTGGAGCTTTCATGTTTGGCGGACCGGAAGAATCAATGAAGAAAGTAAAAGTACTTTCGGGTGGTGAACGTACCCGTCTTGCCATGATTAAGTTATTACTGGAACCTGTCAATCTGTTGATTTTGGATGAGCCAACCAATCACCTCGATATGAAGACAAAAGACATTCTTAAACAAGCTTTAGCCGACTTCGACGGTACGTTGATCATAGTTTCACACGATCGTGATTTCTTGGACGGATTGGTGACAAAGGTTTATGAATTCGGTAATAAGAAAGTTACAGAACACTTATGCGGCATTTATGAATTCTTGGAAAAGAAGAAAATGGATTCTCTACAAGAACTGGAAAAGAAATAATAAATAATAAAAAAACAGTATCTAACTTATTTGCAACAAAATATATTCGTATATTTGTTACATTATTTATAACGGATAAGTACATTAGCATAATTAATTTATACTATTTACCATCCTGATCGTAGTGAAGAACCTACTCTCTACGTGTTTATAAAAAGAAGAAATTCTTCACTATGATCAGAATGACAAATACCGATCATATTAATATAAGTAAAGTCTTAAATTACAAGATGAAAGGGAAGAAGAAACTTATAATAACGTTACTGTTCTTTATCAACATTATCATGTTGGTAGCAGCCGTTTTTCCCCATCATCATCATCCTGATGGAATGATTTGCATGAAGCAAGACCTGCCGATAGAGCAACAATGTCCCATGCATCACCATCATCACCCGGAAAACGATTCTTGCTGTCATAGCGAATGTATGACGCATTTCCAGTCTCCAACTCCATCCTCACACATTCATAGTGGCCCGGATTATATCCTCATAGCCACCTTGTTCACGGATGACATTATCGAACATTTACTGCGACCGTTGGAGAAACGAGTCAAGAACTACTTTGATTACCGGGATTCTTTGCACGGTACGAATATCCCTCGTGCCTTCTCACTTCGCGCCCCTCCCTACTCTGTTTTTGCATAATCTAATGTATGCAATCAAGTTGCATACCCCTTTGAATTATCTTTGCGAAAAACAAAAACAGAATTTAGTAGGAAAACAACATTTATGAAGAATCTTATTTTTATAGGAATCTTGGGTTTAATTACCCTGGGTTCATGCAATAGTAAAGGACATGAAGGACATGACCACGAAGCCACTACACATAACCATGAAACAGAAGGACATGACCACGAAACAGAAAAGCATGATCATGAAGGTGAATGTAGCGGTGAACATAACCACGGCGAAGCAACTGATGAAAAGCCCCAAAGTGAAGCAGCCGAAGGACACGGTGACGAAATCATTCTTCCGAAAGCAAAAGCAGAAGCAGCAGGTGTAAAATCAAACATCATCGAACCGGCTCCTTTCCAACAAGTTATTAAAACCAGCGGACAGGTACTAGCAGCACAAGGAGACGAATCTGTTGCAGTAGCAACCGTTGCCGGAGTAGTTTCTTTCCGTGGTAAAGTAACTGAAGGAATGGCTATCGGAAAAGGAAATGCATTAGTTACCATCTCTTCCAACAATATAGCAGATGGTGATCCTGTTCAGCGTGCACGTATCGCATACGAAGTATCCAAAAAAGAATACGAACGTATGAAGGCACTTATCAAAAACAAAATTGTATCAGACAAAGAGTTTGCACAAGCCGAACAAAATTATGAAAATGCCCGTATCAGTTATGAAGCACTAGCCAAGAACCATTCGGCAGGTGGTCAGAATATTCCTTCGCCTATTTCGGGATATGTAAAAAGCGTTTTAGTGAAAGAAGGCGATTACGTAACGATCGGACAGCCTTTGGTAAGTGTTACACAAAACCGTCGTCTTTTCCTTCGTGCCGAAGTGTCAGAAAGATACTATCCGTATTTGCACACCATTACATCTGCCAATTTCCAGACTCCTTATAATAATCAGGTATATGAGTTGCAACAATTGGGCGGCAAACTGCTGTCGTTTGGTAAGGCCTCAGGAGACAATTCATTTTATGTCCCCGTAACCTTCGAATTTGACAACAAAGGAGATATCATTCCCGGAGCATTTATTGAAGTATATCTGCTTTCTTCTCCGATAGAGAATGTAATTTCTATTCCCCGCACAGCTCTGACCGAAGAACAAGGAATATTCTATGTATATCTACAATTGGATGAAGAAGGCTATAAAAAACAGGAAGTTACCATAGGAGCTGACAATGGAAAAAGTGTACAAGTACTGACCGGATTGAAAGCGGGCGACCGCGTAGTGACTGAAGGTGCTTATCAAGTACGACTGGCAAGTGCAAGTAATGCTATACCGGCCCACAGCCACGAGCATTAAGAGTAATTGTATTTGATTCAACAAATCAATGTGAAATTAAATCATAACCATTAATTAATAAAATAATCCTTTCCCTTCTTTTAAAAAGAGTAAGGTGAGGTTCATATAATATGCTAAATAAAATAATACATTACTCCCTTCACAATCGTTTGGTTGTGCTCTGTGCGGCTATCCTTCTGCTAATCGCAGGAACATATACCGCCATGAATACGGAAGTAGACGTATTCCCCGACCTCAATGCACCAACGGTAGTCATCATGACCGAAGCCAATGGCATGGCAGCCGAGGAGGTGGAACAACTTGTTACTTTCCCTGTTGAAACAGCAGTAAACGGAGCTACCGGAGTACGCCGCGTACGCTCATCTTCTACGAATGGTTTTTCCGTGGTATGGGTAGAATTTGACTGGGGAACAGATATTTATCTGGCACGCCAGATTGTAAGCGAAAAACTGGCCGTAGTGAGTGAATCACTCCCGGTCAATGTAGGTAAACCAACACTTGGCCCGCAATCTTCTATTTTAGGAGAAATGCTCATTGTCGGTCTGACCGCCGATTCAACTTCGATGCTCGATCTACGTACGATTGCCGATTGGACTATCCGTCCGAGACTACTATCTACAGGAGGTGTAGCACAGGTAGCTGTATTAGGTGGAGACATCAAAGAATATCAGATACAACTTGACCCTGAACGGATGCGGCACTACGGCATTTCCATGGGTGAAGTGATGACCGTAACTCAGGATATGAATCTGAACGCCAATGGTGGAGTGCTCTATGAATTCGGTAATGAATATATTGTACGTGGAGTACTTTCAACCACCCAAATTGAGCAATTAGGAAAAGCCGTGGTGAAAACAGTAAACAGTTTTCCCGTTACTTTAGAAGATATTGCCAATGTTGTTATTGGTCCGAAAGCCCCGAAACTGGGAACAGCTTCGGAACGTGGGAAAACTGCTGTACTAATGACAGTTACCAAGCAACCTGCCACCAGCACACTGGAGCTGACAGATAAACTGGAAACTTCATTGAAGGATCTACAAAAGAACCTGCCACCTGATGTTAAAGTATCAACCGATATATTCCGCCAAAGCCGTTTCATCGAGAGTTCCATAGGAAACGTGAAGAAATCGCTTTATGAAGGTGGTATCTTTGTTGTTATCGTATTGTTCTTATTTCTGGCAAATGTACGTACTACTCTTATTTCATTGGTAACACTGCCACTCTCTCTTCTCGTCTCCATACTGACATTACATTTTATGGGAATGACCATCAATACGATGAGCTTGGGAGGTATGGCTATTGCAATCGGCTCACTGGTAGACGATGCCATTGTCGATGTGGAAAACGTATACAAACGCTTAAGGGAGAATCGGTTGAAGCCGGAAGCTGAACGACTTAGTACGCTTGAAGTCGTATTTAATGCTTCCAAAGAGGTACGTATGCCTATTCTGAACTCGACACTTATTATTGTAGTAAGTTTTGTTCCGTTATTCTTCCTCAGCGGTATGGAGGGTCGTATGTTAGTTCCACTGGGTATCGCCTTCATTGTAGCATTATTTGCTTCTACAGTGGTAGCCTTGACATTGACTCCGGTACTTTGTTCGTATCTGCTAGGCAATAAAAAGACAAACAACGAAATGAAGGAATCCTTTGTAGCACGTTGGATGAAAGGTGTCTATGAAAAAGCATTAACATGGGTACTGAAACACAAACGAATTACGTTAGGTAGTACCATTGCCCTCTTCCTGGTTGCTTTGGGGTTGTTCTTCACGCTCGGACGCAGTTTCCTTCCTTCTTTCAATGAAGGTTCATTGACCATCAATATCAGTTCTCTGCCAGGTATTTCTCTGGAAGAAAGCAACAAGATGGGACATCGTGCCGAAGAATTACTGCTAAGTATACCTGAAATTCAGACGGTTGCCCGTAAAACGGGACGTGCCGAACTGGACGAACACGCACTTGGAGTAAACGTATCGGAAATCGAAGCACCATTTGAATTAAAAGACCGTTCAAGAAGCGAATTGGTTGCCGAAGTACGAGAGAAACTAAATACACTGACCGGAGCGAATATCGAAATCGGACAGCCGATTAGCCACCGTATCGACGCAATGTTGTCCGGAACAAAAGCAAATATTGCCATTAAACTGTTTGGCGACGATCTGAACAAAATGTTCTCACTCGGTAATCAGATTAAAAGCACAATCAGTGATATTCCCGGCATTGCCGACCTTAATGTAGAACAACAGATAGAACGTCCTCAGTTGAAGATTCAGCCTAAACGGGAGATTTTGGCAAAATATGGTATCACATTGCCCGAGTTTTCAGAATACGTAAATGTAGCACTCGCCGGAAAAGTAATCTCTCAAGTATACGAACAGGGGAAGAGCTTCGACCTTATCGTAAAAGTAAAAGATGATGCGCGCGACGAAATGGAGAAGATTCGTAACCTGATGATAGATACTAATGACGGACGCAAAGTTCCTTTAAACTATGTAGCCGATGTAGTATCTGCAATGGGACCGAATACTATTAACCGTGAAAATGTGAAACGGAAAATTGTGATTTCTGCCAATGTTGCCGACCGTGACCTCCGCAGTGTAGTGAATGACATTCAGCAACAGATAGATACTTCCATTAAACTACCTGAAGGATACCACATCGAATATGGCGGTCAGTTTGAGAGCGAACAAGCTGCAAGCCGGACGTTGGCATTGACTTCCTTTATCAGCATTGTAGTGATATTCTTGTTACTCTACCACGAGTTCCGCAGCGTCAAGGAATCCGGAGTAATCTTACTAAACTTACCGCTTGCATTGATCGGCGGTGTATTCGCACTACTTATTACTACAGGAGAAGTAAGTATCCCTGCTATCATCGGATTTATCTCCCTGTTCGGTATTGCTACTCGTAATGGTATGCTACTCATCAGCCACTACAACCATCTGCAAAAAGAAGAAGGTCTGGGTGTATACGATAGTGTGATCCAGGGTTCACTTGACCGTTTGAATCCTATTCTGATGACGGCATTATCTTCTGCTTTAGCTTTAATTCCATTAGCATTGGGAGGCGATCTTCCGGGTAATGAGATTCAAAGTCCGATGGCTAAAGTAATTCTGGGTGGATTATTAACCTCTACTTTCCTGAACGGATTCATTGTTCCGATTGTTTATCTGATGATGCACCGAAAAGAAAATAGAACGAATTAATAAAAAGAAAAATATGAAACGAATCATTATCATAAGCTCTGTACTTCTCGCCTTAACGGGCGGAGTACAAGCTCAAAATGGAATCGATCAGGTATTGCGTACTATTGAAACCAACAATAAAGGGTTACAGGCTAACGCACAACTGATCGCTTCGCAAAAACTGGAAGCTAAAACAGCAAACAATTTAGCCGATCCCACACTGTCATATGCTCACCTATGGGGAGCCAAAGATAAAACCGAAACAATTGGCGAACTTGTAATCTCACAAAGCTTCGATTTTCCAAGTCTTTACGTAACCCGTAATAAGCTGAACCGTCTCAAATCAGGAGCCTTCGACAGTCAAGCGGATGTTTTCCGCCAAGAGATGTTGTTGCAGGCCAAAGAGATTTGTCTGGACATCATCATGTTACGCCAGCAAAAACAAATTCTGGAAGAACGACTTCGTAATGCAAAAGGTTTATCCGAAATGTATGCCAAACGTCTGCAAACAGGAGATGCCAATGCTATTGAAACAAATAAGATCAATCTGGAATTACTGAATGTCCGTACGGAAACATCTTTAAATGAGACTACCCTGCGTAACAAATTACAAGAACTAAATGCATTGAATGGTAACACTCCTGTCGTCTTTGAAGAAACACAGTATCCGGCAACACCTCTTCCCGCTGATTATCAAATACTCAAATCGGAAGTCATAGCTGGAGACCGCACTCTATTGGCACTCGGTAATGAAAGCTTGGTAGCCCGTAAACAGATTTCAGTCAATAGATCTCAGTGGTTACCCAAATTGGAATTAGGATATCGTCGGAATACGGAAACAGGAACTCCTTTCAACGGGGTAGTTGTAGGTTTTTCCTTCCCACTTTTTGAAAACCGGAATAAAGTAAAAGTAGCCAAGGCCCAAGCATTAAATATTGATTTGCAAAAACAGAATGCCACTCTTCAGGTAGAATCGGAATTGACACAACTCTATCGGGAAGCTCAAACGCTCCATTCTTCAATGGAAGAATACCAAAAGACCTTCCAGTCACAACAAGACCTTGAACTCTTGAAAGAAGCATTAACCGGAGGTCAAATCAGCATGATTGAGTATTTTGTTGAAGTCTCAGTGCTTTATCAAAGCCATCTGAATTATCTTCAGTTAGAGAATCAATATCAGAAAGCTATGGCACGGATTTACAAAAGCAAATTATAATAAGTACGAGAGGTTCTTGTTCATATTTGGTGGTAAGTTTTTCTTCGCTCATTTATCTAACTCAATTGATGCCTGTTTTTTCTTATCAAAGCAAGCAAAAAGGAATAATTATCAACTTGGAAATAAAGAGATAAAAAATTTACCACCAAATTTTAAAAGAGCCGCACGGGGTCTAAATAAGTGTAAATAAGTATATATAATGCAAGATCATCTTTCTGTTATTCAGATGACCGCAAGGAAAAAGAATCTCTTTTTTAGAGTATATTGCAGGAGGAAATCCTTCAACAACAAGCTGATGATTCCTTTTCAAGATATATTAAACAATTACTTAAATATCCCTGCAAACAACTTTATAAAGGCACGAATTATACGGAAGGCACGTTTTTTGATTAATGAAAGCCGTGAAATCCGCACAATCCGTGCCTTCTAAAATTAATTGTATAAACTAATTCTGACGATATACTTACACCCATTGAAGTTCTTTAATACACCTGTCAGCATCTAATATAAGACTTTCCAGGGCTTATTATAGCCTATAATTGTGCCACCTCATTGGCACAACTATGCCATCCCACTGACACAACTGTGCTACCCTATTGGCACAACTCTGCCAATACGATGGCACAAACTATTCCTATAATAGCTGATAAAATCTTCTAATAGACAGACAAATTTCATCTGTCAGAAAGAAAAATACTGCCAAGGGACTATAGCGTCTTCACCTCTTCCGGCAAATATCCGCTACGAATACGCCACTCCTGAGGATAAAGATTATTGGCACGATTGCCGATATTTTTCACGAATCCCAAAGGAACGTTTCTGTAAGTAAGAAGAATATAACCGCGAAAAGCTGTCACCGGTAAGGTTATGGCCTCTTTCCGCAAATATGCGATGGCTTGTTGGTAAGTTATTTCCTCTGTAGTGAAAGCCTCTTGCCGAAAGATGGAAGTACTCATCGCCAAAGCATGAGCCGGAATCAAATCTTTACCCTTCACTTCCCCTATACGAACTCCAGCCTGAATCACTCGCAAGGATTGCTTCATAGCCACCAGCTCGTCAGCAAACAAACGGGGAAATACCTGAATCTCATTTCCTTCCGCTAATAATAGGTAGGTATCAGAAACCCCTTCATTTAGCCAACCATTGGCCATAACCAGATTCTCTTTAGAGACAAGAGAAGCAGAAGCCCCCCCTTTTTTTTCTTTCTTTTTTGAGTTCTTTCCCGTTACAGTGATATAATCAACATCCACTTCACTTTCTGTTATCGGCTTGCGTAACGCAGCTAAAAAGAAACCTTCCCCTTTTGTTTTATGAGGTAAAAAATGATATACAGGCATATGATCCTCGTTCAACAGATTACTAGTAATATTCCATTCTTCCCGAATATTTAAAGACAACAGCTCTGCTCCCAATTCTTCCCGAATCCAACATACATTTTCTTCGTCTTCTTTCGTATTGTAAGTACAAGTACTATAAACTAATATACCACCCGGTTTCAAACAAGACCATATATCTCCGATGATACGGCGTTGGCGTTGCCAACATATCTCGACATTCTCCGGACTCCATTCCTCAACAGCTACCGGATCTTTCCGAAACATTCCTTCACCGGAACAAGGGACATCAGCCAGGATAACATCAAAAAATGAAGGTAGCTTTTGAAAATCAGCCGGATCATTATTGGTTACAACAACATCCGGATTACCCCACTTCGTCAGATTCTCCGCCAGAATCTGCGAACGGTTCCGAATCACTTCATTGGCAACTAACAGACTACCTTGGGGTAGTACACTACGGGCATGAGTAGATTTTCCCCCGGGTGCAGCACAAAGGTCCAACATGATTACCGGCTCTTTGACATATTGACGAATTACCTGTTCTACAAACATGGAAGATGCCTCCTGCACGTAGTAACATCCGGCATGGAATAAAGGATCAAACGTAAAAGTCAAACGTTCATCAAGATAATATCCCTCGGAAGCCCACAGAACTTTATTTAATAGCGATTTCTCACTATCCATTTTCCATTTCACATTGTTCAAACGGATGCTGACAGGTGATTCCTGTTGCAGCGAATCAGCAAACATTTCATATTCTTCATTGCCTAGCAGAGCACGAGTATAATCGATAAAAGAAGCAGGTAAATTCATGTTTCAGTTGTTAATCTCTGCAAATATCAAAAATATTTCGTCTCTTTGCAACTTTCCATAATACTAACTACGTCTAACGATCAAAGAAACTCTTTAAAACATTATAATATGAAACGAATTCTAATTTCTTTAGTGGTCATACTGACTCTTTTCTCTTTGACCAACGCTCAACAAAACAGTACTGTAATTGCTAATACGGATACCGTCAATACTGCTGTAACCGTAATAGGTGCAGCCGATGCTGACGCAGACTCTTCTAATATCAATACAGCAAATGCCGGAATTGATACAATTACCAACACTCTTGTATCCACCACCCAAGATGCTCTTGAGAAAGGAATAATAGTTGCCATTATTAGTATTATAGCAGTATTCGGCCTTCCTGTATTTGTTTTATTCATCATATTCTTTTTCCGATACAAAAACAGAAAATCCCGTTATCATCTCGTAGAACAAGCTATTGCTGCAGGGGTACCTATTCCTGAAAATCTCATCAATGAAAACAAGCCGTCCGACCCATGTGCCACAGGCATAAAAAACACCTTCACAGGCATTGGACTTTTTGTCTTTCTTTGGGCTATCACCGGCGAATTCTCTATTGGAGCAATCGGATTACTGGTTATGTTCATGGGAATTGGAAAATGGCTGATCGGTTATAAACAACAAAAGGAACAAAAAAACGTTTCTCACCAAATAATAAAAAAAGACATTATCATAGAAGAAACAGATAAAAACAGCAACAACAATAATCAAAGCGATATTCAAACGGAGAATCCGGAAGTAGACAGTCCAAAGAACAATATTACTGAAGAAAATAACATTAAGAATAACATAAACAATGAGTCAGCTCAATGATCTATCACTGGTAGCGCAAGTTTTGGTGTTGAAAAACACCAAAGCCTTCGACCAGTTAGTGCAAAAATATCAATCGCCCATAAGGCGCTTTTTCTTGCATCTAACTTGTGGTGATAGAGAGTTGAGCGACGATTTAGCACAAGATACATTCATCAAAGCTTATACAAACCTCGCATCATTCCGAAATTTATCAAATTTCTCTACATGGCTATATCGTATTGCTTATAATGTATTTTATGATTATATTCGCAGCCGGAAAGAGACTGCAGATCTGGAAACCCGAGAGATAGATGCTATGAACTGTACCGAACAAGAAAATATAGGTCAGAAAATGGATATTTATCGATCACTTAAAGTACTCAAAGCAGTGGAACGCACTTGCATTACGCTATTCTTTATGGAAGATATAAGTATTGACAAGATAGCAGGTATTATGGGAATACCGGCAGGAACTGTAAAAAGTCACCTTTCGCGTGGAAAAGAGAAATTAGCTATTTACTTAAAACAAAATGGGTATGGCAGAAATTGATAATGATAAACTCTTGCAGGATTTCTTCTCAGAAAACAAGCAGGAAATAGCTGACAATGAATTCAGCCGTCGCGTCATGCACCACTTACCTGATCGAAACAAACGTTTGGTGCATATATGGACAAGTTGTATGATGATCTTAGGCATTGTACTTTTTGTATCGTTAGGAGGTCTTGAAGCTACCTGGAGAACTTTACAGGATGTATTCACCAACATGATCAGCCATGAAGTAGTCACTCTCGACCCTAAATCACTCATTATTACCGCTATCGTATTATTATTTATGGGGATGAAGAAAGTTTGTTCGCTCGCCTAACAAAAAATATCTTATTGATAAGTTATCATCTTTTCAGTATCAAGTGACTAGGAATGCCATATATGCAAGTAACTACTCAGATAAATTGTTCTTTGAAAATCAGGAGCATCTGTCATACTGAGCTTGTCGAAGCATTTCATCTCCTTGTATAATGAGAGAGTAAATTTTTTGTTATGTACAAAATGACAATAGTTAGCATACGTGAGTGGTTACAGATATAAAGTTATTCGTTAAAATAAGATAAAAAAGACCTTTACTTCAAGTAGCCCCAAACATAGATATAGTATCTTTGTTTCTTTGTAAACTAAAAGAGAAAAGAGAGTTTTGAAGTTACACATATTTATTTTATTTCTGTTCTTATCTTTGCTTCATGCACAGGCAGACATTGTCGATAGCCTAAAGATACAACACAGGGACTCCGTCAATATGACAAGCGACTCCCTAGTTCTGCGTTTCTTTTCAGAATCAGGTATCCCGATATCCGACAATAATAAAGTGAAACTGCTGAAAAGTGGGCACGAGAAATTTATCGACTTATTTGAAGCCATTCGAGAGGCAAAGCATCACATCCATCTGGAATATTTCAATTTCCGAAATGACTCTATAGCCAATGCTTTATTCAACCTGTTAGCCGAAAAGGTTAAAGAAGGAGTTGAAGTACGAGCTATGTTCGATGCTTTTGGAAACTGGTCGAACAATAAACCATTAAAAAAGAAACATCTTAAAAAAATTCGCCAACAAGGAATAGAAATTGTAAAATTCGATCCCTTTACTTTCCCGTATATTAACCATGCAGCACACCGAGATCATCGAAAGATTGCCGTGATTGATGGAAAAGTTGCCTATACAGGAGGAATGAACATAGCCGATTACTATATCAACGGACTTCCTAAAATCGGAACTTGGCGGGATATGCATATGCGTATCGAAGGAGATGCAGTAAACGATCTTCAGGAAATCTTTCTTACTATCTGGAACAAAGAGACAAAACAAAACATTGGCGGAGAAGCATACTTCCCGGAACATAAAGAAGTAACTGACAGCACTGATATTATGATTGCTATCGTAGATCGCACTCCGAAGAAAAACAGTCGTATGTTGAGCCATGCTTATGCCATGTCCATTTACTCAGCACAAAAGAATGTACACATCGTCAATCCTTATTTCGTCCCGACTTCTTCCATCAAAAAAGCATTGCAAAATACGATTGACCGGGGTGTGGATGTCACTATTATGGTATCATCCGCTTCCGACATTCCCTTCACCCCTGATGCGGCATTGTATAAACTACACAGATTAATGAAAAGAGGAGCAACTGTATATATGTATAATGGTGGATTCCATCACTCTAAAATCATGATGGTAGACGATCTGTTTTGTACAGTTGGCACTGCCAACTTAAATAGCCGCAGCTTGAGATACGACTATGAAACCAATGCTTTCATCTTTGATCAAAAAATCACCGAAGAACTAAATGATATGTTCCAAGAAGACATTGAGCATTGCACCAAACTTACTCCTGAGTTTTGGAAGCAACGTTCTCCCTGGAAGAAATTCGTAGGATGGTTTGCAAACCTATTCACTCCATTCTTATGAAATTCATCTTCTCTTTCCATAGCCGAATAAGAGTTTTTGTCTACCTTTGCACAAAAGAGAAAATTGTAGAACCATAGGATAATGAAACAATATTTAGACCTACTCAACCGTGTACTGACTGAAGGTACTGAAAAAAGTGACCGTACCGGCACAGGAACAATCAGCGTATTCGGTCATCAAATGCGTTTTAACCTCGACGAAGGTTTTCCATGTCTGACCACCAAAAAATTGCATCTAAAATCAATCATCTACGAGCTACTTTGGTTTCTGCAAGGAGATACAAATGTGAAATATCTGCAGGAACACGGCGTACGTATCTGGAACGAATGGGCAGATGAGAACGGAGACCTAGGTCATATTTACGGATATCAATGGCGTTCATGGCCTGATTACAATGGTGGATTCATTGACCAAATCAGCGAAGCAGTAGAAACAATCAAACACAATCCGGATTCACGACGAATTATAGTAAGTGCCTGGAATGTGGCCGACTTGAAAAACATGAACCTACCCCCCTGCCATGCTTTTTTTCAGTTTTATGTAGCCGACGGACGACTGAGTTTGCAGCTTTACCAACGTAGTGCTGACATATTCCTCGGTGTTCCTTTCAATATTGCCTCCTACGCATTATTATTGCAGATGATGGCACAAGTTACCGGACTTAAAGCGGGAGACTTCGTTCATACACTCGGAGATTCGCATATTTACCAGAATCACTTGGAACAAGTTAAACTGCAATTAACCCGTGAACCACGTTCGTTACCGCAAATGAAGATAAATCCTGATGTGAAAAACATCTTTGATTTTAAGTTTGAAGATTTCGAATTGGTAAACTATGATCCGCACCCGCATATTGCCGGGGCAGTAGCTATATAAATTATGAGTAAAATATCAATTATTGCCGCTGTAGATCGCCATATGGCAATCGGTTTTGAGAACAAACTATTATTCTGGTTACCGAACGACTTGAAACGTTTTAAGGCATTGACCACAGGAAATACGATTATCATGGGACGAAAGACCTTTGAATCACTTCCTAAAGGTGCACTTCCTAACCGAAGAAACATTGTATTATCCTCCAATCCTAATCTGCAATGCGAAGGAGCAGAGGTCTTCACATCTCTCGAATCAGCGTTGAACAATTGCCGCGAAAATGAGCAAGTATATATCATAGGAGGAGCAAGTATCTATAATCAGGCACTTGCTGTAGCCGATGAGCTTTGTCTGACGGAAATAGACAGTATTGCTCCACAAGCAGATGCTTTCTTCCCCGAAGTATTGCCAACAATATGGCATGAAAAAAGCAGAGAAGCTCATCCTGTGGATGAGAAACATCTCTGCGCGTATGCTTTCGTCGATTACGTTAGGAAGTAAAATAAAGTCTACAATTAATCTTCATCTACATCCACCATAATCGGCATTTGCCGTTTAATGGCTTCATGGAAGGAGATTAACGTTTCAGTACGTGCCAATCCCAAAGGTTGCAATTTATCATGAATGATACTTAGCAAATGATGGTTATTCTTGGCATAAATCTTGATAAACATATCATATTTACCAGTAGTGAAATGACACTCTACCACCTCAGGAATAGCTTTCAATGCCTTTGTAACCGAATCAAATGATTCAGGGTCTTTCAGATATATACCAATATAAGCACAAGTTTCATATCCTATTTTCTCGGGATCAATAACATATTCTGATCCCTTCAGTATTCCTAAGTTAGTCAATTTCTGAATGCGTTGGTGAATCGCTGCACCAGAAACATCACATGCTCTCGCCACCTCCAAGAAAGGAATACGTGCATTTGCTGCAATCAGTTTCAGAATCTGCTCATCTAAAGCATCCAATTGATGATGTCCCATGTTGAATCAAATTGTTTTAATTAGTGAATCTTTTATGCAAAGTTAGCGATTTTCCGACAACAAATACTATAAATTATTACTTTTATTTCCAAATATCGGATAAGTCATCAATAGTTTGTACCTTTGTCAAAAACATAAATATACCATTTATATGAAACATTTTTACTGTATACTTCTCTCCTTGTTAGTAATAACAGGAAGCTATGCACAAAATTTTTCCGATCACTTCCTAGATAAAACACTTCGGGTAGATTATATCTTTACCGGAGATGTTAATCAGCAAGCCATTGTTTTGGACGAGTTGTCAGAGCTACCAACCTGGGCAGGACGTCGCCACCATTTATCAGAAATTCCTTTAGAAGGCAACGGCCAAATTATCGTGAAAGATCTGTCTACCAAACAATGTATCTATAAAACCTCCTTCTCTTCTTTATTTCAAGAATGGCTATCAACTGATGAAGCAAAACATACCACCAAAGGATTTGAAAATAGCTTCCTTCTTCCCTACCCCAAGCAACCGGTAGAAGTTGAAATTACTTTATTTAATCCACGTAAAGAAGTAATGACGAGCTTCAAGCATATTGTCCGTCCCGATGACATACTGATTCATAAAAGAGGAACCTCACACGTTACTCCACACCAATATTTACTCCAAAGTGGTAATGAGAAAGATTGTATAGATGTTGCGATCCTCGCCGAAGGATACACTGAAAAAGAAATGGATATCTTTTATCAGGATGCGCAAAAAGCCTGTGAAAGCATATTTTCTCACGATCCATTCCGCTCAAAGAAAAACAAGTTTAATATTATAGCAGTAGCCAGTCCATCCATAGATAGCGGCGTTAGCGTTCCTCGTGAAAATCAATGGAAACAAACAGCAGTTCAGTCTCACTTTGACACTTTCTATTCGGATCGCTATTTAACTACTAGCCGGGTGAAATCAATTCATAATGCATTGGCAGGCATTCCGTATGAACACGTCATCATTCTTGCCAATACAGATGTATATGGTGGAGGAGGTATCTACAATTCATATACGCTGACTACTGCACATCATCCCATGTTTAAGCCGGTTGTAGTCCATGAATTCGGACATAGTTTCGGAGGATTGGCAGACGAATATTTCTATGAAGATGATGTCATGACAGATACCTATCCTTCTAATATAGAACCATGGGAACAGAACATTACTACCCTTATAGACTTTTCATCTAAATGGAAAGATATGCTCACTTCCAATACTCCAATCCCAACACCTGTTTCTCAAAAAGAAAAGTATTCGGTAGGAGTTTACGAAGGAGGTGGGTATTCTGCCAAAGGTATTTATCGTCCAGCCTTCAATTGTCGAATGAAAACAAATGAACATCCGGAATTTTGTCCTGTCTGCCAACGTGCTATAAGCCGCATGATTGACTTTTATGTTCCTTAATTGTGATATAAATACAGAGAATTTAAAAAAACAATATTATTGTCTAACTCAACATCAAGACTTATGATCAGACTTCAACCGATTAGTACATCAGACATTCAACATTACAAATTCATGGAAGAACTCCTGATAGATTCATTTCCGCCCGAGGAGTATCGCCAACTGGAAGAATTACGTGAATATACTGACCGAATAGGTAACTTTCATAATAATATTATCTTTGATGATGAACTGCCTATCGGCTTCATCACTTACTGGGATTTCGAACATTTCTATTATGTAGAACATTTTGCAACTAATCCCGCACTACGAAATGGAGGTTATGGCAAGCGTACATTAGAGTTTTTATGCAATTATTTAAAGCTTCCTATCGTCTTAGAAGTTGAACGACCGGTAGAAGAAATGGCTAAGCGCCGTATTAATTTCTACCAACGTCAAGGTTTTACATTATGGGAAAAAGATTATCACCAACCTCCATATAAACCAGGAGATAGTTTTCTGCCAATGTATCTTATGGTACATGGTGCACTAGATTGCAGAAAAGATTTCGAAGAAGTAAAAGACAAACTCTATACCGAAGTTTACGGAGTAAAACGTTAAGAGAAAAAGAGAAACGCGTACGGTGTTTTGAAAAAAGATTGAAATGTTTGAATTCCTAGGAGGAATCAGCCTATTATCTTCGGAATGCTTTTGAAAAGACATTGAGATATTTGAATGTAATCATTGAGAATATCTAGACAGAGAACTAAAAGAAGTAATACAATTCATTAAGTTTTCTACTTGCTTCATTATAAAACCAAAATTTAAATAACGGTTAGAAAAAAGAAAGGGGTAACCATTTAGTGGATACCCTTTCTTTTATATATCAAAATTAACTAATTATTTCTTATCACGTTTATTGGAAGAATAGTTAATCTTTAATGCATAAGCTTGTCTAAGTGCATTTTTCACATCAGTAACAATACCCATCTTAGTGCCTTGGTCTACCTTCAAAGATACAGTCATCTTCCCTTGATCGCCCTCACTCATGCTCGAACGTTCTTGAAAAATAAAATCTCCTATCTGTCCAATTTCAGCATAAGCGTCATTCAACTGAATACGACTTTCCGTACCCATTTTTCCACGGTATTCATCAGTAGGTTCACCTACATAGATGAATGTTACCAGCGACTTCTTCTCCAACTTCTCGAGTTCAGTTCCCTTAGGGAGGTCAATCTTAACCTTTAAAGTAACTTCACGCATTGTTGTTACAATCATAAAGAAGAACAACAAGGTAAAGATAAGGTCAGGCAACGAAGAAGTATTCAATGCCGGCATTTCACGTTTACCAGTCTTATTAAATTTTCCCATTACTTATCTTCTGTTTTCTCCGTGTTTTTTAGGTTCTGCCTCAGAAATTCTCTGTGGATAAACTTCACGAATAGCTTTTTGTTCTTTTTCGTTCAAATCCGCATATGGTCTCTGCCATTTTTCTTTAGCTAATTCATCTCTCAACTCGTTGTATGCAGCAACTAATTCATTCTGCACACTAATATATGCCTGATATGAAGTACCACGGTCATTCTGCAAAGAAATTACATGCTTATCATTAATAAGTGTCGTACCTAGGAAATCCACATTTTTTTGTGTCTTCTCCGGTTTATTTGCATCATTATTAACATTGGCAATAAATTCTTTGGCTCTAGCTCTCAATTCATCAATACCAATATAATCACTTCCACACATCAAAGCATCATCTTTATTTAGATATACTTGAAGAATATTGCGTTCTTTAATCTTATTGGTATTATCCTCTTGTTTTTCAGGTGGAGGCGGCAAAAGTCTTGCTAAACCTTGGTCCGTATCCATTGATGTTGTAATCAAGAAGAAGATAAGCAATAAGAAAGCTATATCCGCCGTAGAACTGGAGTTAATATCAGGAACTTTTCTTTTTCCTCTAGCCATTTTAATTACTTTTTAAATTGAGTTTCCCCAATTGATTATGATATTTTTTTCCTTATACCACTCACAATGATTGCAACTACTGTTACAAACAACAGAATGTAAATAGAATAAAGGAACATATCAGTTATCTTCAGCCAGAAAGGAACGTTATCTGCACCGTCATAACCGCGGATATACATCGGAGTTCCATCTCCTATAGCCCAAGCTATGAACAAAATTACAACCAAAAGAATCAAGCCAAGTAAAGACCTGACAGCATTGGTCGGATTATCTTTCAAAGCTGCACCAAATTGGAATATTGCTGCAACAATCGTCGTTGCAATAGCTACCCCAAACAAGACATACATCAAATATAGTAAAGCATCTGTTTGAGCCGGCTGCCACATTTCGGGATCAATTCCCGGAATCGCTGAATCGCCCGTTGCACTTCCTCCTAAGAAGAACAGCACCATAACGATCAGGATAATGGCAAACATCGCATACAATGCATAATACGATGCTTTATATGTAAGTTTACTCATCTCGAATTATTTTTTGTATTTCAGATTATATTTGATTACCATATCAAGCAAAGAGATAGAAGAATCTTCCATTTCACTTGTAAGAGCCTCAATTTTAGAAAGAATATAGTTATAGAATACCTGAAGAATCAAAGCAACGATCAAACCGAAGATTGTTGTAATCAAGGCAACTTTCATACCACCTGCTACAACTGTCGGAGAGATATCACCTACTTGTTGAATCTTATCAAATGCCTGCACCATACCGATTACAGTACCCAAGAATCCGAGTGATGGAGCCATTGCGATAAACAGTGTGATCCAAGAACATCCTTTTTCAAGGTAACCGGCTTGTACACCACCATAAGATACTACAGACTTTTCAACAACATCAATACCTTGATCGATTCTCATCAAACCTTGATAGTAGATAGAAGCAACCGGACCTCTGGTATTACGTGCGATGTCTTTAGCAGCTTCAACGTCACCTTTTTCTAAAGCAGCTTCGATAGATGCCATAAATTTCTTAGTGTTGATTTCAGCCAAACTCAGGTAAATAATACGTTCGATACAGAAAGCCAAACCGATAACCAAAGCAATAGCAACCAAACTCATGAATGATGCAGTACCTTCAATGAATTTAATTTTAATTTCTTTGTGAATACCAGTTTCTTCTGGAGCAGGAGCAGGAGCCTGAGTAGCAGCCGGAGCAACAGCCGGTGCAGCCTGTTGTTCAGTTTGTTCTGCTGCAGGAGCATCTTGAGCCTGAGCAAGTTGAGTTGAGCCAAACGCTAAGGCCCCAATCACAGCAACAATTGCAAATAACTTTTTCATTGTGTGTCTAATTTTTAAGATTAATTAATTAATTATTATTTATTGTATTTACTTCATGTCCTTTTTCATCCTGCGGAGAGAGGGGGATTCGAACCCCCGATACACTTTTGGCGTATACACGCTTTCCAGGCGTGCCTCTTCAACCACTCGAGCATCTCTCCCTACAGTTTTTTCAAAATTTCAGCTACAAATGTATCCTTTTTTTTCTTTTCATAAAGCATTATCCCTTTTTTATCTTGAATAAATACTGCAAATTAATATAATTTAAAACCTTTCGAAGCTTATTTGGAGATTCCAAACACTTTTAATGCGTTTTCTGAAGTGACCTGTGAAACGCGCTCCAAACTCACTTGATAGATTTCCGCCACCTTCGAAAAAGTATCTTTTATATTCGCACTTTCATTTCGCTTTCCACGATTCGGAACAGGTGTTAGATAAGGAGAATCTGTTTCAAGTACCAAGCGTTCTAATGGAACTGATGACAACAGGATTTCGGGCAAAACTGACTTTTTAAAAGTAACCACTCCATTAATCCCTATCATGAATTGCTCAAAATCCAAACATTTCACAGCTTCCTCCAATGTCCCTGTAAAACTATGAAAAACACCTCGTAAAGCAGTATTTTTATAGGGTTCCATTACCTTATATATATAGTCAAAAGCCTCTCGAGAATGGATTACTATTGGCAAATCATATTCAAGTGCCCATTCAATCTGCTTCTCAAAAGCCAAAAGTTGTTCTTTCAAAAACGTTTTGTCCCAATATAAATCGAGTCCTATTTCTCCTATTGCTATAAAATTATTAGGGGCTGACAGATGTTCATAAACAATAGCTAATTCTTCCTTATACGCTTCATTCACCGAAGTTGGATGCAATCCAATCATTGGGAAACAAAAATCCGGGAAATCTTCACATACTGCTAACATCGATTCAATAGTGGTACTATCAATATTAGGCATAAAAATATACGAAACTCCAGCTTGACGAGCACGTTCTATCACCTGTGGTAAATCTTTGGAAAATTCTTCTAAAAAAAGATGAGAGTGAGTATCTATCAACATATTCAATCGTTTTCTTCTACCTTTACTTTTTCACCCGAACGATAATAATACACTAGTCCATAATCCCGGCATTTCTCCATTCGGTCTTCATTTGGAGTTACTTCTTGAAATTTAGTTTCAACTTGATTCCATATATCAAGAATTAATTCATCTGCACGCTCGCGCATAGAAGCAAGTTGCTCCAAACTACGATTAGTCAAAGCCTGATAAGCTTTCTGCCGCTCATAACTATCTAAAAAAATATCATAATGTACTTTTACACGTGCAACAGTCGGATTATAGATAGGTATACCACCCTGAGCAATTCGCTGTTGTTCACCTTCAATAACCTTCCGTCCCCATTCTACCAATGTCACCTCACTAAATAAATCCGGTACAACATTTACTCTTGGCAATCCATACAGATCTTTATGCCCGACTTTTATTTCATCACGGAGCACAGCCAGATTAAGTACTTGAATGAAATGAGAAATATATAACCGAGCCATTTTTACATTCGCCTGATGTTTTCGACTTGCCTTCGACTGATTCTCATAACATTGCATATAATAAACCTGAGCAGTTTCAAATTTCCGCAAAAAATTACGAGCTTCAAATAAAGTATTCAATGTAATAGCTAAATCACGTACATTATAAACATCACCCTTTCCGACGGCCGCTTTAAGCGCCCGCACCCTGGCTTGATCCGTATTTGGTAATCGTCTATAAGGCATATCTTTAACTCAGTTACATTTCACGATACATTAGTAACTTTACCAAGTTTTTTAATTCTTTCTTTTTTTCTTCGGTAACCACAACTGCTTCCAGGCTTTCCATAGCAAGTGTATAATATTCGCGCATTTTATTTTCACAGACACCACGAATATTCAATTCATTATAAAGTGCAGTTACAGCATTGATTTTTTCGGCAGGATCATAAGTCACTGCATTCAACCACTGATTTAATTCTTCACTTTGCTTATCATTGGCTCGTTCCAACGCTTTTATCAGCATATATGTTTTCTTGTTGCAAAGAATATCTCCACCTATTTTTTTTCCGAATACTTCCGGATCTCCATATACATCAAGTAAATCATCCTGTAATTGAAATGCTACTCCTATCTGCATACCAAAATTATACAGATTTGTAGCATCTTCGTTAGATGCTCCTGCCAAAACAGCCCCAATTTTAAGACTGGCAGCAAGTAATACAGCCGTTTTTAACCGGATCATTTCTATATATTCACCTTCTGCTACATCACTTCTCGATTCAAATTCCATATCTAACTGCTGTCCTTCACAAATTTCAAGTGCAGTCAAACTAAACAAGTCCATCACCTCTTTTAAATACATCGGTGTAGATGCAGACATATATTGATAAGCCAACACCAACATTGCATCTCCCGATAATATTGCAGTATTATCATTCCAGACTTTGTGTACAGTAGGTTTACCTCTGCGAACATCTGCACAATCCATCAAATCATCATGTAGCAATGTGTAATTATGATAAATTTCAATGCCTGTAGCCGGATCATAGATTGAAGAAATATCCTCACGATACAGATTATAAGCCATCAACATCAACACGGGACGTATCCGTTTTCCACCCAAGGAAAGAACATATTCAACCGGTTCATAAAGTCCTTTGGGACTGCGAGTAAATTGAATATCTGAAATATAGTTATTTATTTTATCAAGTAATTGAGAGGCTGTAAACATGGTAGTAACAAAGATTAGTGAATAAAAAGAGGCTGCTTCCGGCAGCCTCTTTATTTATGATAGGATACAAATTACTGCAATCTAAACGTTACAGGAACGGTATATTTAACACGAACAGGCTTACCACGCTGCTTACCCGGTGTCCATTTCGGCATGGTATTAATCACACGGAGGGCTTCCTTATCCAAGTATGGATCAACACTACGCATAACCAATGCATCCACAATACTACCATCTTTATTTACAACGAACTGTACAATAACACGACCTTGAGTACCTTGTTCCTGTGCAATAGTAGGATACTTAATGTTTTTACCTAAATACTGCATTAAAGCAGCTTGTCCACCCGGGAATTCCGGCATTTGTTCTACAACCTCAAAGATAGTCTGTTCTTCCGGTTCTTCTTCGACAACTTGCACTGGTACATATTTCACTTCAGCTTTTGGCTTAGTAGGCAAATTATCTTCGGTAAGAATGTCGGTTGATTCTTCCACATCCGAGTTGTCATCTACAATCTCCAACAATTCAGCCACTTTCGGAGCTTCAGCAGGTGGCGGAGCAATCGGGTCTGGTGGAGTTTCAGTGATAGGCATAATTTCCTCCTCAAATTGAACTTCAGTTACAGCCTGAGTCATATCAATTTTCACGTCACGTTTAGTCCATTCGAACGCTACGAACATGAAAGCCAATACAATCACGTAACCGATTAGCAGCCATGTAGACTTCTTGCCTTCCAGGTCTGCTTTGGGTGATTTTTTAACTTCCATAAAATTAATTAATATAATTGATTTAAAAAAAAAGTGTCTATATCAGTGTCTTTGGGCAAATATAGTACATTTTCAGATAACCATTCCCTTCTATATATCTTTTTATCAGGGTTTTTAACTTTTTTAAATTTTCAGGCGTTCCGCTTCAAAGCTTTTATAAGCAAATGTAAGATCGTTTTTCAAAATAACCTGTATCTTTGGCGAACTAAATTAGAAGAATTTATCAAGATATGAAAAAAATAACTATCGCAATCGACGGCTTTTCCTCTTGTGGAAAAAGTACAATGGCAAAAGACCTTGCTAAAGCAGTGGGATATATCTATATTGACAGTGGTGCAATGTACCGCGCAGTCAGTTTATACAGCATAGAAAATGGGATTTTCAACGGGAATAATATTGATACTGAGAAGCTGAAGCTGAATATTCATAATATTCAGATTTCTTTTAAGTTGAACCCGGAGACAGGACGTCCGGACACCTATCTTAATGGAGTTAATGTAGAAAGTCAAATCCGCACAATGGAAGTTTCGTCTAAAGTTAGTCCAATCAGTGCCCTCGACTTTGTACGCAAAGCAATGGTGACCCAACAACAAGCTATGGGGAAAGAGAAAGGTATTGTAATGGATGGACGGGATATCGGTACAACTGTTTTCCCTGATGCCGAATTAAAAATCTTCGTGACAGCTTCACCGGAAATTCGCGCACAACGCCGTTACGATGAGTTGAAAGGTAAAGGACAAGAAGCCAGTTTCGACGATATATTGGAAAATGTCAAACAACGAGATTATATTGACCAACACCGAGAGGTGAGTCCGCTACGTAAAGCAGATGACGCTCTACTATTGGATAATACAAACCTGACTATCGAAGAACAAAAGGAATGGTTGTTTGAGCAATTCAATAAAGTCACAAGATAGTTTATTCATTAAGTATATGATTAAGGTAGAAATCGACGAAGGGTCCGGCTTTTGCTTTGGTGTGGTCACAGCCATTAATAAAGCAGAAGAAGAACTAACCAAAGGCGAAACGCTTTATTGCCTAGGAGATATTGTACATAATAGCAGAGAAGTGGAACGGCTCAAAGAGATGGGACTGATCACTATCAATCACGATGAATTTAAGCAGTTACGAAATGCTAAAGTACTACTTCGTGCACACGGAGAGCCACCTGAAACTTACATGATTGCCCGTGAAAACAATATAGAAATTATTGACGCAACTTGTCCCGTAGTTCTACGTCTGCAAAAACGTATCAAACAAGGGTTTCTTGAAGATGATCAAAAAGAAAAGCAAATTGTTATTTATGGAAAAAACGGACATGCAGAAGTGTTGGGATTAGTAGGACAAACCGATGGACAGGCAATTGTCATCGAAAAAGCAGAAGAAGTCAGAAAGCTGGATTTCAGTAAGAGTATCCGCCTTTTTTCACAAACAACGAAGTCACTCGATGAGTTTCAGGAAATTGTAGAATATATCAAACAGCATATCTCATCTGAAGCTACTTTCGAGTATTATGATACGATCTGTCGCCAGGTTGCAAACCGAATGCCGAAACTCCGCGAATTTGCAGCTTCTCATGATCTGATATTTTTCGTTAGTGGAAAGAAAAGCTCAAATGGAAAAATGTTATTTGAAGAATGTTTAAAAGTCAATCCTAATTCTCACCTGATTGATAACGAGGAAGAGATTGATGTCTCTTTGGTCGCAAATGTAACATCCATCGGAGTATGTGGGGCAACTTCCACTCCAAAATGGTTAATGGAAAAAATATCACGTTACATTCATACTTTAATAAAAGAATAAGGAACTCAGTAACAAAGAATAAATAGAAAGAAGAAAAGTGCTATTTGAACTATTTTAATGTTTTCTTCATACGAAAACGAAGTTCTGAAATACCGTTTTCAACTTTTTATTGTACTTTTGTCGGGTCAAACTAAATAAAAAGATTGTTATGGGAACAGTTAAGTGTATAGGTTTATTGACTTCCGGTGGTGATGCCCCGGGAATGAATGCTGCTATTCGTGCGGTAACACGTGCAGCTATCTATAACGGATTACAAGTTAAAGGTATATACAGAGGGTACAAAGGTCTGGTTACAGGTGAAATCAAAGAGTTTAAAAGTCAAAACGTGAGTAATATCATCCAACTTGGTGGAACTATCTTGAAAACGGCTCGTTGCCAAGAGTTCACGACCCCTGAAGGTCGCCAAATTGCTTACGATAATATGAAAAAAGAAGGAATAGACGCTTTGGTGATCATTGGTGGTGACGGTTCTCTGACGGGTGCACGTATTTTTGCACAAGAATTTGACGTTCCTTGTATCGGGCTGCCGGGAACGATTGACAACGACCTTTACGGCACAGATACGACTATCGGATACGATACAGCTTTGAATACGATATTGGATGCAGTAGATAAAATCCGCGATACAGCAACTTCACATGAACGTTTGTTCTTTGTTGAAGTTATGGGGCGTGATGCCGGGTTTCTTGCATTGAATGGTGCAATTGCATCAGGTGCAGAAGCTGCAATTATCCCGGAGTTCAGTACGGAAGTAGACCAACTGGAAGAATTTATTAAGAATGGGTTCCGTAAATCTAAGAATAGTAGTATCGTGTTGGTGGCAGAAAGTGAGCTTACCGGAGGTGCGATGCACTATGCAGAACGGGTAAAGAATGAGTATCCACAATATGATGTACGTGTAACGATTTTAGGTCACTTACAACGTGGTGGAAGCCCTACGGCACATGACCGCATTTTGGCTAGCCGTTTAGGTGCAGCAGCCATTGATGCTATTATGGAAGACCAGCGTAACGTAATGATCGGCATTGAACATGATGAGATTGTTTATGTACCATTTAGTAAAGCTATCAAGAACGACAAACCTATCAAAAGAGATCTTGTCAATGTATTGAAAGAGCTTTCTATTTAAATGAGAAGTAAAAAGATATAGAGAACGGTGGACAACTGCAAAAAAACAGATTGTCCACCGTTCTTTTTTATCATTCATTCTATGTTCTTTCTTTTTCTCTAGTTGTAGACAAAGAGACAGTTACTCACTTCTTTTTATTCATTATTCTTCTTGCCCACAAGTAATAGCCGGTCAGCGGTAATGTAGCTCCAAGTAATGCAGCCAAAAAAGTGAGTATTCGGGTTAGCATTCCTCCCCAATCACCGATATGCACAGAATAAATCCATCCACGAATTTTTCCAGCCTTGTCCTGATACTGATACAAACTCGTTTCCGTAATCTCACCATTATCTTTATTAAAGGTATAGCGATCGGCAGCACGTTGATTTCCAAAACGGTTGAAAGAGACATTAGCGCTACCGGAAGAAACAGTGATTTTTTTATACTCAGGATTCCGGCGACTTAACTCATCGTATATTTGTTGCCAATAAGCAAAAGCAGAAGGAGTCACTTGTTCGTGCAATTCATCATGCTGCTTTTTAGAGTGGGCATTCCCATTGTGTCGCTTCTCTGAAACTTCTTTTCCTCTATGCCCATGCTCAAGTTCACTACCTTCTTCTGTTCTTTTACTACCATGTTGAGCTAATGTACCATCTCCTTTTTGAGGATATCCACTCTGTTGTTGTCCTCCATGATTAGCTTGTTGTTGAACTTCTGCACCAAAAACCTTGTAAAAGGCAGTCCGATACCACGGGAAAGACCATGTTAATCCTGTCAGTGCCATAGCTAACAACAGGATAAAGCCATACATACCTCCTGCGATATGCAAATCATACCAGAATCTTTTCCAACCTTTACTAGAAGATATCTTCAAACTACTTTTGAGAGCTTTACGCGTACGTGGCCACCAAATAACAACTCCGGAAATAAGCACAATAACAAATAGTAACGTACTAACCCCTACTATCAGCTTACCTGCAAATACGCCTCCGTTCGGATTGATACTATCCAGTAGCCACCGATGCATCCGAAACATAAACATAAAAAAAACGCTACGCTGACTTTTCCCCATTACTTCTCCCGTATATTGATCTACATATAGGGAAGAACGACGTGGTTTGGATAAACTAACCTGATAAGTTCGTTCTGGATCAGAAGAAATACTAACACCTGTTAGGGAAACACTATCCGGAAGTGTTGTGCCTATTTTTTCAAGCAATTGATTGATAGGAAGCGGAGTTGTATCTACTCTTTTCACAAAGTATAGTTCACGGTGGCATAGTTCGTTTACCTCATCTTCAAATACCAGCATAGCACCAGAAAAACAGATAAGAGTGATAATCAGTCCAAAAGGGACTGACAGCCACAGATGAATTTGTCGAAAAAGTTTTTTCATTGAGTTTGTTTGAGTACAATTTTAGTTTGCGAACGTTGCATCGACAGCGGACGAGGTAATTATATTATCACCATAGTTACCATAAGAAGTAAAGCGAGTGATTGTATATTCATTCGAACGTTTCACAATGCTTCCTGAGGAATTCAACTCATAAGCAGTTGTTACGCCTTCGTTTCCTTGATTATATTGCAGACGATACAGGTATTGATCTTTATAGAAAATCCAAGCAGTTCCAGTTGCTGTTTCAAATCCATTATTTCCTCCAGGTGTTACACTTCCCTCTTCCAGACCGGATGTTTTCAATAAATAGTTTGCCGTACTATTACCTGTGGTAACAGTAGCTGAAACGACATAGCTGCTCTGAGAACCTTTAGCTAATTTACCAATAGCAGTAATGCTTGTCGCATTTACAGTCAGACCTTTAGTTGCACGATAAGTTTCAGTATCAATTTTATATATAGCCGGATATTCTACTGCTGCTCCACTTTCACTAACAGGAACTACACCTATATATGCTATCCCATCTTCAAAATACGGAGTACCGGAGAAAGAAGAAATCTTATCAGGTTCGGGTAACCCTTCTACATAATGAAATTCTCCAGTTCCACCATTAGCAGTCGCTTTAAAAACAGCCATCTTAGTAGCTCCGGTTCCTCTACTGTTCATTTCACCGGTATACATTTGCAATAAGAAATAGTCATCAGTGATATGCCAACAACGCAAAAAAGATTTTCCTCCTGAAAGAGCCTCAATATTACAATAATAATCATCAAAGCTGGTAGTTCCCGCTTTAATGCGAACAACACCTGCCGGTAAAGTTGTTTTCTGTACATCAGCTTCCATCATTCTGGCATATCCCGGTGAAAACACATAAACATCTCCATTATCCGCAGCCCAGACAGTCTGATAATACTGTGAACGCATACGCCCGCAGGCATAACTGATTTTATCTGTTTTTATCAAAGTAGGATGATTGAAACCGGCATCATTATAAATAGCTATCCATGCTTCATTCGGATATTGTGTCCATTGCAGTTCACCTTTTTCATAGCTAGAGCTACTACTACCTCCATCTTCCGTTTTAATCAATTCCGGATATTTCACCCATTTTCCATCTTCAAAGGCGGCTCCATAGATACTCAACCCCATAGGAATCGGAGCTGTATAAATCTTATTATTAGCTTCCAGAATACCGGCAAATGTTACGTACTCACCATTACCAAGGAAATTTTCTCCGCGAATAACATCTCTGTTTCGCATGATCTGTTCATTTACTTGCAAATAAGTAATGGCTACTCCCTTTTGTACGGTTTTTGTGTCACCCGTATCTATAGCACCTTCATTATCTTCACAAGAGATACACAATGCACCTGCCAATAAAACCGACGCAAAGCCCCATGTCAAAAAATTCTTCTTCATTGTTTTTGAGTATTTATAATTAATCTTTTTTATTTCCCACTGATTATCGACCTCCAAAATAAACTCTTACTTTTCCATAAAAAGCACGCCCCGCCTTTTGAAGGCTGAAATTATCGTAGAGTCTTTCATTCGTAAAATTCTTGCATTCAAAAGAGACATTATATCGTCCCTTCTTCAAGCTATATGTGATTGCCAGATTATGTGAGAACTGTGTAGGAACTATTTCTTTAGTTTCCACTGCTCCCAACACTTCGGAATAAAGTGGAAAACTGTATACGTACAGATTATCATAAGTCACAATTAGCGTATTTCCCTTTTTCCAGAGGTTACGCCAATAGAAAGAAACGTCCGAATTAGCAAAGCGATAGGGCAGGTTGGGCATACGCGCCCCATAAGTGAGGCTTTCCTGTCCCGTTTGAGTAGTTTTCACATGATCGCGTACATCCATCTGGGTAAAATTTCCACCTACACTGACCCAATGAGAGTAACTATAACGGGCAGAGATATTGTATCCTTTCGTTTCCACACTTCCATAGTTACTATATGAGCCATATGAGCGGTTACTTGTAGTCTCAATACTGCGATAAATATAATCGGAAGTATTACGATATATCAATCCTCCTTCTACATACAATCCATGCTTACCAAACTGCTGATTATAGCTCAGATTCAAATTAAGATTATCACTTTTCTCCGGTTTCAATCCAATCTTACCTAATTCTAAATCTTCGTCACCAAAAAGTTCTTCATTCGTAGGCAAACGATAGGCCTTTTCATAGGAAAGTTTTGCCTGCAAACCTGATAAAATAAAATAAGTACCGGCCACTCCGTAACCCATAGAACTCACCGTATTCTTTAGGCGCACATAATTATCGGTTCCACTGGTCGATGCAGATACGGGGCCTGCATTAAACTGATTATAAGATTTCCCAAAAACAGACAGATTCCAATGCTCTGAAGGCATCAAACGGTAAGAAAGTCCTGTGATATTTTTACGGGTTTGCTTTGCAATAGTATTGGATTCATCTACTGTTACAGAATTTTTATTCTCCCGATGAAAAGCATTCATCACATGATTCAAAGTAAAAGTATGGATAGTGCCAATATGGTAGTTAGCTGTAAATGTAGTATTCCAATTATCATTATTCGACCTTATATCCTGATACGACTGTTCGCCTTTCCGCCCCTTTTGAGATATTTTCTCTCCACGCCAATTATAACGATAAGTAGCCGTATCCACATTATTTGTAAAGTTTCTATTATAGTTCAAGGTCAATGCTACATCCAGATTTTTCACAAATACATTACGTTTGCGATATTCCAATGAAGGCATCAAAGAATTGCCTTTCCGGTATTTTTCACCGAATACAACTTTCTGAACGACTCCGGTTTGTATTTCTTTATACATACGTGAATAAGCAACACCTATCATAAAACGGTCCGCCCATTTTTTATCTACAAATCCTACTTTACCAATAACCGCTTCATTGTGATAATTATCATGAAAGCGTTTAACGCGTTCTATTTTATCCGTATTAATAGATGACCCTCCTCCTTCATAAAATTCCTCTACGGGGGTATTGACATAATAACTATTATCTGAATAATTCTGGAAAGCATTGATTTCGTAAGTAAATCCATTTTTCAATGTCTTTCCAAAATTCACATACGATTTGTGGGTATTGAAAGATGCGTAAGAGTAAGAAGCATCCAGAAACCAACTTCTACGGCTTTTATTGGTGACAATATTAATAACTCCTCCCAAAGCATCCGTTCCAAACCCCACGGGCACTACTCCCCGATATACTTCAATACGGTCGGCGAAGTTAATAGGGATATTATTCAACCCAAAAGAGCTGCCAACACCTTCTTGCGGTACACCATCAATAAACAATTTAATATGTTTACCTGTAAATCCATCTAACGAAAGAACTATATCCGATCCTACTCCCCCTGCTTCTCTAAGTTTAAGTCCGGGAACTTTCGTTAAAGCATCAGATAAGCTTTGCGTACTATTATGAAGATTCTTAGCATCAATCGCCACTGCGTTAAAAGCTGATTTATTAACTCGGCTAACTCCCGAAGTCGTTACGGTAACCTCATCCAACTCTGTTATCTGTGGTGCAATGGTTACATTTTCTTTCATTCTTTCTCCGGACTTGAGTTCTATATTCTTTTCAACTGTTGTATACCCAATAGCAGATACAACTAATGTATATTCACCTGCCGGAGCATACAAATGATAAATTCCTTTTTCATTGGTGGAACTACCATAATTTGTACCCTTCAAGTAAACAGTAGCAAAATCCACAACTTCTTTGTCGCTAGACACGACTTTACCTGAAATCATACTCCGATGACGTTCATGCTGAGAGAATGCTGATATGGAAATTAAAATTGAAAGAAAAGTTGTGAAATACCTATTAATCATCTTTTTACCCATTACTTAATATTGTTCGTAAACTTTAAAGCGATGCAAAGGTAAGGACAATTCAAGGTGTGAATCAATCCCTATCTATTGGTAAAAACAGATGAATAAAGAAGGGATATATAGATATACACAATACCTATATATATGTAATTTGGATATTTTTTTTATAAAAGGAGGAGGTTAGGACTCCTTTAGCAAGTATGTTAATAAACATTCCGTTGCTTCACAAAGTTATTTCGTTTGTATGTATAAGACAAATTTCGCGGATACTTTCAAAACTGCCGGACGAACAGTATGATTCCGTAAAGTGAAAGAGCCGACAGGATCTGGAGAAAAAAGAGACCATTACTATTCTTTCATTCTATCAGCCAAATTCCTATTAACAGAAATTTAAGCGAAATATCTGCTAAAGTATTCGATATGAGCAAGCTATTTTTTTTACAATCACAACTTCTAAATGCTTATATTGAGAGATAAACAGAAAGGAGTTAATACAAATATGGAAATACTCGTTTCCGCTGTCCCACCTTTCCACCGAATTCTTCATGGTAACGAAGCCAAATAGCATTTGCACGAGGAACAAGATTGGCAATTGTCCACCAAAAGAAAACAAGTCCTGAAAGAGAGCAGGTCAATACAGCCCAACCCAGCCATTCCACAATCTCACCAAAATAATTAGCCGAAGTAATATAGCGATACATTCCTTTCTGAGGTAAATAATGATTCGTATCTCCAGGTTTACGTAAATGACGAATTACATAATCCGCATGCCAGTTCACAAACATTCCCGTAAAGAAAAGAAGAGTACCCGCTATAAACCAGGGAGTTGCAAACCAGTCAGATTGATACATACCTTCGGGAGCAAGATAAAAGATCCATTCTCCTTGCATATAGCCATTCAACAAATTAAAAAGTATTCCCATTGACATAATAGCCAGTGGCATTTTACTTTTTCCGCTCAACAAGCATGGAAAGACAAAAGCACGCTGAAAATAGTGAGTCTGAAAAAACAGAAAGAATGTCAAAATAACCGGATCAAAACGATGTTCCGAATGTATCCACATCCAGCACATCACAATGAAAACAGGAGCTTCCATAAATACCCAAGCTAATTTATTGGAAATAGCCACTCCCCACGAATTCGTACGGAACATTCCATACCCGGCTTTTACAAAGTAGAGTGCGATAAATACAATCAAGGCAATCAGGCTCATGCCACCCAAAAAACAATAAAAAGAATCTATATTCATAGTTAGGTTATTTTTGACACGCAAATATAATAAAATCACTGCAATATGCCAGAGTTTATATGAAATAAGAAGCAAGTATTATTCTTCATATCAAGACTATCATTTTTCTTGTCAAACTTAAAACTATTAACTAACTTTGGCATCATAAATAACTCTTTGATACTAAATTTTACTACGGAACAACACAACAAGAAGTTCGATAATTTTCGAAAACAACAGTACTAATAATATGAAGAAAAGAAAAAACAAAGATCTTGTAACAAGAATACTAGTTATCATGTTAATGATATGCATCTTTTTAACGAACGAGCAAGTTTCGGCAAAAGATATAAAAGGCAATTCTCCCACTCCTTTCTTTGAATTATCTTTTGATGGAACAGATGGAAATATTGCACATAATAGCGGAAGCTCCGGAGAAAGACTAAATGCTCAGGTGAACGGAGGAACCATCACATCGGTACCGGGATTATTTAAAGGAGCATCCCAATTCAGTAATAACGGGTACTTCAAATTACCGGACGGGATAATGGAAAATATCACAAACTTCACTTTATCCGTATGGGTCTATATCAATGATCAGGTTTCTAATCAAACTGTATGCACATTTGCCAACGGAACAAAGCAATACCTCATCTTAACTACTCAAAGAGGAAATGAAGAAAATGGAGTATCGTTAGTAATGACTAAGAAACATAGCGACCAAGAAGGACACACCAACAAAGAAGAAAGAATCGCATACACCAAACAAAAAGATAAATTATCTGCAAACGCATGGCATCATCTGGCTTTTACTCTGGAAGGTAACACCGGAATACTTTATGTAGATGGAGTTAAAGCGGAAGTAAAAAATGATTTTACTACTAATCCTTCTGTATTAGGGCACACCACAGATAACTATATCGGTAAACCAACTTGGCCCGACCCATACTTCAACGGAATGATGGACGATTTCAGAATATATGACTGTGCTTTAACAGAAAAACAAATCTCGGAACTTTCTTCAGCAGCAGCCCCTTTATTAGTACAAGAGGATAAAGAGAAACTTTCATTAGGTGACTTATCAGCAGTAACTTCTAATATACTTCTTCCAGCAATAGGAGAAAGTGGAAGTAAAATCTCATGGAGTTCAAATAAGACTGAATATATAAGCAACCAAGGAACAGTTCACCGTCCGGATGCAGGGAGCGGTGATAAAAAGGTAATTCTTACAGCAACTTTACAAAAAGGAAAAGCTTTATTAAAGAAGAATTTCACAGCCACAATAAAGGATATCTCCATAGTACCCGAAGACTTAAATGTATTCTCTATGCAAACCGGTAATCCTACCGTACCAGCATATCTGGCAGATGCATCCTTTTATTATGACCCAAAGACTAATTTATTCTATGCTTATGGTACGAATGATGGAGCCGGAGGAGGCAATGTTTACCCAACACAAGTATGGTATTCGAAAGATTGCAAGACATGGAAAAACGAACCTATAACTTTCCCTAAATCGTGGACTGATTATGCAGGTACAACTGCCGTATGGGCTCCCAGTATTGAATACAATCCCGATACGCGAAAATATTATCTGATGTATAGCATTGCGTCACATACTTTTGTTGGTATGTCCGACCATCCGTTAGGACCATGGGAAGACGCAAATAGCATTGCACCCGGAAAAATGCTCTTCCAAGGATACGACGGACAGTTTTTTATAGACGATGACCATACGATGTATATCACCACAGACTCATGGCATTTTAAGATCATGAAACTAAAGTTTGATAAAGCAGGGAAAATATACATCGA
>NZ_JAQVBV010000086.1 GCF_028690125.1 Bacteroides sp.
GCCGAAAACTCTGACATTTGATTGCCGGATTTCATGACATTGCGTTGCCGTTTTCTATGACATTACGTTGCCGAAAGTTCTGACATTTTGTTGCCGGATTTCCTGCACTTTGCGTTGCCGGTTCCAGGCTTTTGTTGCAATGCTCTTAGTAGCATGTTTGGCCGCGCTTGCAGATAACTTTGTTAACGTTGCTGTGGCGCTATTTACACCAAACATTACACCAACAAATATCGTTAGCATATTTGTTGTTTCATCATCCAGTGTCCCGTTCTCATCAAACAGTTCTTCCCATCCATATAGGTAGATGAGTTTTTGTAAAATACGCAATATATGAGCAAAATATTGTGATACATCAGCAGGCACAGCTGCAAGCATCGCAACTCCACCAGGCAAACCTGCCGCGAAAGAAATCGAACTCACCTTATTCAATTCATATTTTATGCAACTATTAGCAATTCCATCAATCACCTTTTTATCGATTCCTGCTCGTGCAGGATTGGTTACGATTGCTTGCTGCACTTGCTCTCTTGGACAACTCTTGATTAGCTCTTTTCCCAAGAACCCTTCACGATCAATCCTTACAAAAGGTAGACTTGTTGCTGCCTTAAGAACAACCTCAAATGTTCCTTGATCGTGTTGAGCCATTATACGTTCCTCCTCAATAATAGTTGATAAAGATAATTCACGGCATATACTCGTTTCCTCGTGAATTACATTTCTTCTGGCACATAACGTGTTTGTGTCCACGATGTTACCGAACCGTTCTTCGTAGGCCTGCTTCAGAGCGCGCGACGCGCACGGTGAGGGAATATTGGGGACACGATGTTAGGCGACCGAATCACTCAAACGAATTCATCCATATATAACAAGTCGTACATGTAAATATGTGTACTATCAATGTGCCATACATATTCCATATTTGCGTATAGTGCTGGTCATTTTAACAACAAATCAATAAAGTAAGCATCGATATCTTCATCACTTCGCGAAAAGAGCTCATCAGGCGATCGAAGTAAAATTCTCGCAATTCGATCAAGAAACAATGAGATGTCTCTTTGTTCACTTTCTTTCTCTCCTATTGGCGAACCGTGAACGATTGCAGATCTTACTTTATACGCCCTTTTCATCATCTGATATGTTGAGATTGTATTCGTCTCAACGCTCCTAACAGCCAGAGCAACTCTTTCTGCTATTCTGTGTGTAAGTTCTGATGTTGTTGTAGAAAACAGGCACTCAAAAGCGGTAATGTAGAAAACAATTTTCATAGGGAATATATAACTTTTCCTGGCAAACATGATAAAGTAATATGCTCTGCTTATCCGATCTGTCTCTTTCTTCTTTCGAAAGGTATTGTCTACGGGAGATTTATAGTCAATCCCATCACACAATATCTCATCAACTCCCGAATAAACTATTGCTTTTGCAGTACAATGTATTTGCTCATCTGAAAACAAGGTGCCACCACCTTCAAGAGTAGCTTTACTGAATACCTCCGATAAAGATGCCTTATATGAGAATCCATCCTCAATATCTTTCTTGTATACAAGTAGAAAACCATCGCGGACATAAATGTTACTATCATGATGTTCCCAGAGACTATTTACAAACCATTGCATTTGCCTCAAAAAGTAAAACGCACACTTTGAGCCGAGTCTATCCATCTCACTACTGTCGGGAATATCTGGAAAGCTACCACGAACAATTGCGTATGTTCTATCATGAAACTCACCAATCGAATGACTTCCAGCAACATGAGTAAATAGTGCAGACCTAATTATGTCTGCTATTGCTTCTTCACCATTTGATAACCTAGCGCCATCGAAGAGCTTGATCCCCTTATGCTTTTTGGATTCAAGCATCAAATTGTGTAGTACCGCTAAAAACACAAATTCCATATCTCACCCTGCTTTTAACCTTTGTCGCCTAACGTGTTTGTGTCCCTGATGTTTCCGAACCGTTCTTCATAGGCCTGCTTCAGAGCGCGCGACGCGCACGGTGAGGGAATATTAGGGACACGATGTTAGCCGATGCAATGCCAAACCTATGCCTACTCAATACTAACATCAGTAAACTGCATCTGTTCAGGCGAAAATAATGTGTCATTCTCAGCATTGCCATATACCGTCTCTAAGAATACTGCACTATCAAGTATTTGTTTTGTAATAAGTTTATTTTTTAGCAGTGATACATATACAGCTGCTGCAATAGCTTGGCAATTTATCGATTTCTCAGGGTTAAATGATATATCTGTAAACGAGTCATACTTTGCAATTTCCTCGCATTTTTCTTTGTAAGTGAATAAAGTATTTATGTACAACCAATTATAAAAATATGTCTTAGGCGTAATTGGAAATTGCTTCCCTTTGTAAATAAAGGATGTTAGCTCTCCACTTGTTTTAAGACGCTCATCCCTTTTTGCTTCTTTAGGAGGTAAGTGTATAATATCAGAGTATGGGCCCCCATTTCGGAATGCCTTACATGACTGGAATACCGATTCAACAGAGTATTCTTTCATAGAATGCGTTATGATTTTTAAGTTAAACGCGCTCAAAGCAACGCCCAGAGGCTCTGTTGATTTACTTGATATTTCTAGGACCTTAGCGCTAGGATTCCTTGCTAAAAAGGCCCTATGGAGGCTAGAAATAGATCTTTGTTTCTGAGCCTCAGAAAATCCAGAGAAATATTCAAATTCTACAATTTCTGTTTTATAGTATGGCGGTGAATTCGATGCAATAAAAACTGGCCGCTTAGCCATCCAGTTACCTCCAATATCGATAATCATTCCGAGGATAGAAAGGCCTTTCATCAAAGGCAACTCGGATATTTGTAGGTATACAACCACGATATGCATTAAGTGTATCACGTTTATTGAAGGATATTCTCTTGATGTATGTAATTGAAATGCTTTCAAACACGAGAACTTCTGCTTGTGGATTAGTCGGCATATATTCTTCAAGATCCAACTCCTCGCGTGTAGGAAATGGTATTTCAGCAAACATTCTTTCAAATGCCTGAAAACCTCTTCGTTCAGACAAAGGAATGGAGTATACTCTTTCAGAACCTGCGTTGTCATGACAATAAGCACAGTCATGATCTACCAAGATAATTGGATCAATAAATAGAACAGCCCACTCGACGGAAGGATTTTCTTGCCTTAATCTATAAAACATCTTATAGTTTGGAAACTCTATTGAAAGACAAATCGCATTTTCACAACCATCATATCTATAGTTATCATTCACTGATGCTTCAATATTCAATGTTGACAATTGCTCTCTTGTCAATAACCCATATCTCATAATGCTCTCCAAATTATCTGCCCTCGTGAAATGCAAGAGCCAACTAATTCCTCGTTCTCGAATAGCATTACGCATACGGTCAACCTCCATAATCGCTACAAGAATTCTGTGTCGGCTAACGTGTTTGTGTCCCCGATGTTTCCGAACCGTTCTTCGCAGGCCTGCTTCAGAGCGCGCGACGCGCACGGTGAGGGAATATTGGGGACACTATGTTATCGGAAGGAGCTCCTCACCTTTGACATTCTTTTCTGCTATAAGATCAACAAGCTCCTCAAGTTCTTTTTCCCTTGAGCAAACTAAGAATTTACCGCTATACTGGATTTCATTGAATAGCGCTCTTGCATTGATTGATTTCATCACATCATCAGACACAACAATGTGAGGTGTAATCTCATAAGTATCCTTAACACCGATGTTTTCTGAATTGCTAATGAGCATAATCGCTATTTTTCTGTTTATCGGAATAATATATTTAGGTTGCTTCCCTTCAACCATCGCTGATATGTAACAATTTTTCAGAGTGACAAACTCGATATCAGAATGGTTAATGAGAATAGTAGCATTATAATTTTCCAAGAAGTCATTGCTCGAGAAAAAGTCGACATGAGCAAGCACATCATTATGAGTATATCCACCAACAAGAAACGATAATTTGCTTTGCGTGTTGACTTGAGCTAAAAAGTAATCACTTCGCAACAAGCAGTATCGCATGAATCGGCGTATTATGTCATTATCTTTTCTTGAGATAGTCAAGGGTTTTCTCTTCTCTTTTGCATACTCATTGAACTCAACAAGTAGGTCTGCAAAGGGCCTCTCGACATTCTTGTTTAGAAAATCCTCTATTTCCTTGTTATAAAACCCAACCACTGTTCCGAGTTGATTGATTTTTCCTTCCTTGACTAGCAAATCATCTAGGTCTAGGTAGAATACTTTTTGACCATCTTTTGTTTTATGAGAAAAGCCTTTCAATAGAAACTTTGGTATCTGTGTATGCGACTTAACCAATATAACCTTCTCCTTTCCGCATTAGTTTCCCCTCTTTCCGATAACGTATATGTTTCTGCGACGTGCTGAAACCGGTACCCACGGCTGCTCCCGCTTCGGAGGCGCGCGACGCGCACCGGTTTTAGCATGTCGAAGAAACGAAGTTAGCAGTAGTTGCAACTCATTAAGCCTGCCGTGGTACCGGCAGGACGCCGGTACCACTTTACTCAAATAGGCGAATATGGTTTTTTTGCTAAGTACAAAACTATATTGTCGTTCAGTAATATTTTATTTCCCATACCAAGTATGACATTCCTAATACCATCAAAAAAACTCGTTCTCAATGGCTCTTCTAGTGCAATATGGTCACAATGAGTGCCTATATATAGAACAAATTCGTCTGCATTTAGTTCTCTGGCTTTATGATAATTTCGACACTCAAAATCAACAAAACCATGTTTATCAACATTACTGTATGCTAAGCTACAACTATAATTATATGCGGGATAAAAATACTTGTTGTATACATCTTGGATTTTAGCAAACATTTCTTCATTAGGAGTTTTATAGTCCGTTCGAGTCATCATCATTGCGAATGTTCCACCGGATTTTAGTAAATCATAAACCTTGGGGAAGCCGACTTCTTCCGGTATCCATTGAATTGTAGCTGCTGAATATACCAAATCAAAATTTTGCTGTCCAAAGTCATGTGTTTCAAAATCGGAATTTACTATATGAAAATTGGGATATGAGCTGAATTTGTTTTTTGTGAATTCTGCTAAATGCTCTCCAAGCTCAATCGCCAAATATGAACTGCCTGTTTTTAGTATCGGTTCAGTGGCTTGTCCTGTTCCGGGACCAATTTCAAGAACTGTTTTGTCTGTATCAAGTTTTGCGTACTGAATAATATCTGAGAATGCTTCATCACAATATCGAGGCCTCCATTTGTCAAATTGCTCAGGAATACTATCAAATATTTTCCTAAATTCCATGGCATTATCTCCTTTAAATTCATTTCATTATGTATAATCTCGCGATCGTAATTGTTCCCTTTGCCAATCTGTTTTGAGCATGTCCCGCCGCAGGACGCGGCGGTTTTTTGTTACTGCAATTACTGCTAACGTGAATGCCTCTGCGAAGTGCCGAAACCGGGACCTCAGCGCCCATCTTCAACGGCGCGCGACGCGCACCGGTTTTGGTATTTTGAAGAGGCGATGTTAGCCGATGTTCTTTACGGCCCCATTCACAACATTAAGGCCAGAATTGAATAATTCATCCATTGTTTTTATCGTTGCCTGTCCACCAATCTCGAATCTTCTGACTTCCGGTTTGCGTATACTATCGTTTGAATAAACAAATCTGTATTCCTTTTCTTCCTTAAAAAACAAATCTTTGCAGAACAGAAGTTTATATGAGTTTTCCACCAACATGGTATATCGTATTCCACCATCTACCTTTTCGCCCTTATTATCATGAACAAACTTCACCCATTCCAAATCAACGGGATGCATGTTGAAATAGTTAACATATCCATGTTGAATGTCTGATTTTGCACCTGACAACAACGACTCGATCAATTTGCGTGGATCTGTAAAAACGACAGCCGTATCTGCTTTGGGAAAGTGCGACTTGATAGATGTTACGAGTTCGGTTGAGAAAATCAGTTTATAGTTTTTTTCATCAATATATTCAACACAATCCGCTACATCAAACACACTTAGACAGTATACCGGTTTGTACGGCACATATTCGGCGGACAATGTAAAGGCCGTAAGCTTTATATTCGCGATTAATGAATCATCATCAAGGCTATATACACGTGCAGAAGTAGCGGCTAACTCAGCCTTTCCTTCAAATAGATCACCTTGGCCTTTGATAAACTCATTTTCTTCGATCTCTGCGAATCTTTTTGCATGTGAAAAGAAGAAATCACCGTTTGCCAATGTATTCATAAACTCAGATTCGCCAAACTTGATAAAGCATACAGGTGTCATAAAATCCTCCAAAACGTAGTAAAGAATAGCGGCTAACGTGAATGCCTCTGCGAAGTGCCGAAACCGGGACCTCAGCGCCCATCTTCAACGGCGCGCGACGCGCACCGGTTTTGGCATTTTGAAGAGGCGATGTTAGGCGCAGTTTATCCACCTTCTTGGAGAAGACCCATAGATACTAACTCTTCAGCAAGACTCAACAATTCGTTTGTCTCATTTTCGACAAAACAATCAATTATCGTTGATCTTGATGAGTACTCCTCATCATTAGGTAGTGTGTAGTCGAACCAATGTATAGGGTCATCTATTACACTACTACACGCCTCAATGATATCAACCGATCGTAACGTCATTCGTTCAACTTCGAACAAGCTTAATACTTTAACATGAGAGCATAAATATTTGTACTCATCACTCTCATAGTCAATGGCTAGTTTTTGAGCAGCTTGACGAAAAAGAATGTCTCTTCTAATATAATGATCTTCCAGAAGCACTACTATACCGAAAATACTGTCTTGTGCAAACTGTATCGCTTCATCAAAAGGGAAATATTCAATCATAAATTGGCAAGTAATGTGTCGATATACTTGAACAATAGCTGCAACTGTCTTGCTGCAGAAATCCTCAATTGCTGTCTCGTCATAAACTCTCACACGCGTAGAAGGCACCATAGATTTTGATTCTATGAGTAAACAATATTCTCCTCTCCTAACCATTACGTCCATAGTACGTTTTTCCTGACCGGAATGAACGTATCTATACTCTGATTTTACCTCGTCATATACTCCTGATTTCTGAAAAAGCATATAATTATAGTCTTCAAGAGTATGCTTCCCAAAACGTTCTCGAACAGAATTGTTGCCTTCAGTTATCCGGTATAGCAATGAACTAGTGGCTGCTTGAATTATTGTGTGGGGTAATGGTAGATAGATAGAATCATCATACATGATGAATGGATATTGATATAAGAACTTAAAACAGTAATAATAATCTTCAATACTATCACATATTGCCTTCTGTTTATCTATATATTCATTTCTACTTACCAGATAAAGTCCGTATACTTGGTGTAAATTGAGAAATAAAAAAAAGAGCCACGAGCTCGCTTTCGGTATAATAGGTTTTGCGAAACTAACAACTGAAAGGAAAGAGATCATGGCTCAAGTACATCTT
>NZ_JAQVBV010000087.1 GCF_028690125.1 Bacteroides sp.
ACGCAGAAAAAGTGAGATCGAAGAACAGCGGTGAGGATGATGAAAAAATGAAAGTGCTGATATTAAACGGCAATCCCCAAGCAATAAGGTTTACTGGGAATAATTATTGAAAAAAAGGTGTAATCGTTTTTGTTCAAAAGGATGGCAAGAAATTTTCATACAGAAGTGATCGGGGAAATTTATCGGGGAGAGGGAGGACTTATACGCGGTTTCGTACCGGAACTGCAACCGGTAATAGAGGACTATAAAAAGCTTTTAAGGAAAGCGGGAAGAGAGCTCGTCAGTTCATTACAACTTTCGGAAGAAACCAAGAAAGAGCTCGAAAAGCCTCTTATCCCCTATGAGGCCTATGTCAAAGGGTGGAATGATTTAATTGATAAGCAATGGAGCATACCGGATAGGATGATGAATGGAACCGTATGAAAGTGAACCTGAGATATGATGAGATAATGAAGGATAAAAATGCTTTCATATTTTAAATAAGAACCTATTTCTGCCGATATATATGCAATGGAATTTCTATATAGAAGACCTTATATGTAGTAAGGATATATAAGAAGGGATAATTAAAGTGAACATTCAGATATTTGGCGTTAAGAAATGCTTTAATACACAGAAAGCTGAACGATATTTTAGCGAAAGAAATATTAAATACCAATATATAGACTTAAATCAAAAAGGTTTAAGCAAGGGCGAGCTGGCAAGTGTAAAGGCGGCTGTTGGAATTAATACCCTAATTGATCAAAACGCAAAAGATTATAATAAATTGAACTTGAATCGAATTGGAAGCACAAGTATGAGAGAAGAAATATTATTAAATCATCCCCACCTGTATAAAACCCCGATTGTACGTAACGGAAGATTAGCCACTATAGGTTATCAGCCGGAAGTGTGGAAGGAATGGAATTAGAAAATATCATGCTTTTAAGTGCATCTTTAATGTAGCTATAGTCATTAAATTTAGCAAGCAACTGTTTTTGTTCAGGTTAGAGCGAAAGGTAATTCTCAAAAGAGGTAGAAATGCAGCCAATTATTTTGAATATTTTGAGGAAGTTGGCTGTGATATGGGGAATGCTCTCAAGCATAAAGGAAGCTATGTATGAACCAATAGGGATGTGGATGCCGCAGAGCATGATTAATAAGGGTACATCAAGTTATGTTCAAGGCGTTGAAGTGCCACTAGATTACAGCGGTACGATACCTGAGGGTTTTGAGGTAATCGAACTTGCACCGTGTAAAATTATGATTTTCCAGGGTGAACCGTACGATGACGAGAAGTTTATGGATGCTATCGAAGATTTATGGGAAGTGATGAAAAAGTATAATCCAGAAACTTATGGTTTTCAATGGGCAGATGATGATGCACCTAGATTCCAACTTGCCCCAATGGGATATCGTGGTTATATCGAAGCAAGACCGGTAAAACAAATCAATATATGATAAAACAATAAAATATTAAACGATCAAGCATCTGCTGGAAGGCAGGTGCTTTTTATTATGAAAAATATTTGGAAAGCAAATATAAATATCAGTTGGAAAGCAATGTCGAATATACGCCAAATGGAATGTAATTTAGGGGAAGAAATTGCATTTTTAAAAGCTTATAATAGAGTTTATTGGGAAATATTAAGAGCGGCTTTGTTGTTTATTAATATTTTCAGAGAACTATTGTCGAGAACAGCTTGACAATGAAGTAGAGGACTTCTTTTTGTTTAAAAAATGAAGCACTGTAATATCAGGATATTTCGAAGGAAAACGAAAGTTATTAAGGGAGGGGATACCGTGGGAGTAATTAGGAATAGCAAGACAAATTCATTGCTTTTATTGTTTATGATGATAGTTGTAATACTTGCGCTGGGGAGTGCAACTGCTTATGCAAATACAGCAACTTATAACGCAGCAGAAGATAACGATAATGATGTGCCAGATGCATACTACAGTCTAAATATTTCTGAGATGTCTGCAGATAATGAAGGAAACAATACAAACAGCCGCGTTTTATTGATTCAGGATAGTTTGCCATGGGATTCAGACTCCAATACAAAGCTCTTGACAGCCCTTACAGAAGAAAGATATATATCTGGTTATGATGTTTGTTCAGTTTCTGAATTCCAAAATATCGATGTATCTTCTTATGCTGTTATCTATTTTGCCAATGACCAGACAACAGAAACATATCAGAATTATGCTTATATTGTCGATGAATTGGAATTTTTTGCTAAATCCGGTGGTGCAGTTATATTTGGAGCTTGCGATGAAGGTTGGGGTGGTAACGGAACCTTATCGACAGATTTGCCGGGTGGAGTTCAAAAGATTCATAGTAACCAATATAATAACTATATAGCAGATTCAACGCATCCTATTATCACAGGAGAATTAACAGATAAAAAAACTGTTACCACTTCCGACCTGTATGGCAGTTATTGCAGCCATACGTCTTTTGCTGAAGACTCACTCCCTGATAGTGCAAACGTAATTATTCGTGGTTCATCTGATAATCTTCCAACGCTAGTTGAATATCCGCTTGGTGATGGATATGTCATTGCTTCCGGTTTAACGTGGGAGTATTATTATATTCGGTCAGGCGGAGAATATTCTGATAAGGCGTTTGATGATTTGTTTGTCTACGCACTGAGCATATTTAAGCAGAACATTGCAGGATCTGTTTCAGTGAATGTTACAGCGATAGATTCAACAAATACAGCTGTTCCCGTTGAAGACGCGCTTGTAGGCCTGTATGTTGGATCTGCCTGGATCAGAGAAGCCAAAACGGATGCTGATGGTAATGCTAATGTAAGCTTATCCGGGTTAACGAAGGCGCAGATCGCAAAAGCAACGATCAGTGCCAAAAAGCAATGGACTTCCATAGTTCCTTCTAGTGATGACCGCTATGATTTGATAAAGGAATTTGGAACAGATAGCCAGAACAATGCAATCCGCTTTATATACGAACTGCATTCCGAGACAGTTGACAGCAGCGGAAATTGGAATGGTACAGCCATTGCTTCGTATGTAAACAGTGGAAATACGCTGCCTATTGAATTGAAGGAACCAAGGCTGCTGCCCAATGTGTCAGTTTGCTATTTCTGCCCGTCCTCTTTGACAGCCACAGAAAAATCGGCATATTATAATGCGGTGAAGGATACCATGACGGAGGTTTCCAAAACCCTTGCCCAGGCGACGGATGGTCATGTTATGCTGAACAAGGTAACCATTAATTCAACGCCACAGCGTACGGACTTTTATTTTGATAATGTTGGAGACGCTAAATTAGCCAGTATGGCTGATATCCGGATTGAAGCATCAGACATCAAGGATGTTAATGGATGGGGGCTGTTTTCCAAGCCAGTTCAAGTTCATAGCAATGCGTATGTTAACGGTTTCTTTACTGATGATTTCAATATAGCCGCGTTTAATTTTAAAAATATAAATAGCGATGAATTAAAAATCCTGCAAGCTAAGAATTCGTTCAAAAGAATTCAGCTCAGCGCAAAGATGGCGGAGTCCTCAGGCACTATATATAATACCAGCAGTGACTATTCCAAGACGGTGACTCATGAAATCGGGCACTATATCTTGGGCTTTTATGATGAATATTTAAATGGATTAGACATTCAGTTCAGCAAAATAGATTGTAATAAGATTGGCAAGGCTTATTTAGGTTTAGGATTAATGGATTATCAATACACTAACCTTGAAATGTCAAAACTAGCTGATTATAATTACCTCGACCCCGCAAAATATACGGCTAATGACGCAACGGCAGAGTATTATGAAAATAAAATGGATTGCCAATCCTATATCGCCGAAAGACTTCAGAGTACTTTTGACGCTCGTATAGATTGCCTATACAAAGCCTCCTACAAAGTTTCCAGCGATAACCGCACAGCAGTATACTCCTATGCGGTTCCTGCAAGCATCGAAGCGATCGGGGACGCCAGAAGTGATGCCAGTTTGCATGACATTGTTGCACTTCTTTCCCTTGACAACCTTATTTCTACGATGAATCAACTGGGGCGCGTCAGCGCAGCTGTCAAGGATGATATGATAACCGTTACCGTTTCTGATCTGAACGAGGATCAATATCAGGACTTTGCCCTCTATCAATTGGATGATGCCGGCAACCAGATTCAAATACAGCTTGACAACAACAATGGAATACTTGATATAAGCGATGGCGTTGTGTGCGAATTGATGCTGACTGCTACCCAAAAAGACGATGGTATCAAATATTACAACACCATCTACGTTAACAGAGCACTTGTGGCAACAAACGGCTACTTATATCTTTCCAACGATGAACGTACAGTCGGCTATGTAATTCCCACAGTGGATGCTGATTATGTTTTTACCGCCCAAAATGCATCATACAATAATGGAGAGTATATGGCTGTTGGACAGGCTACTTATATTAAGTCTGAGAATGAGGTACCTTCCCGAGGCGAGCTTTATGCAAATGCAGCAGTGAATTCTGATTTCGACTATACATCGCTGCAGTGGTTTAAATCGATTGATGGCGGCGATACCTGGGTTGCGTTGGACACAGATATAAATACTGAGGAAAATGGCAATTTGCGTGGATATTGCAAAGTGGACGGTGATGGTTTGTATGTTATGATGGCAAAACATGCGGCCAATGATCCGGTCAATATCGAAGCATTACAAGTGGCTCAAAGTAAAGAGATTGAGAATAATGTGGATTTGGATATTACGATCAGCACAAAAGCAAAATACTGTATCGTGTATTACAGTGAGGATGCTTTAGATGTAAACAATCTAAGCAGTGTACCTTATATTATTTGCATTATTGATAGCAGTTCGGGAACTTGTATGCTTAATCTAAATACATCCGATAGAACCACTGCGGACAAGACGGTCTATATTGGCTGTATTGCCGTAACGGAAAATGGATCAAAATCCGAACTGTATCAGACTGGGCCTGTGACTATCACGCCGTTGGATTCCAACAACGACGGAATCCAGGATTGGTATGCGGACAAATACCTGCTCTGGGATAATGATAACCGAGACCAGGATATCAGCCAAGAAGACCCAGATGGAGATGGAAAAACCAATCTGGAGGAGTTCAACGAAGGAAGTGATCCCTCTGTATCGGATATTACTGAGTACCAGACCGGTGATATCGACGGCGATGGCTATGTAAGCGACTTTGATGCATCGCTAATTTTGCTGTACGCTGTCAGCAAAACAGAATTGACAGCGGATCAGATAACACGAGCTGATTTGAATAGCGACGGCGCAGTGAATAGCATTGATGCAACACTTGTTCATCAAAAAGTTCATAATATAACTATTACCGATGACCCGGATTCTAATGATGCGATAGTAACTATATCAAACATTACCGACGTTCAAGTTGGCGATACCATCGATGTTCCGGTCGTTCTTAGTGCAGATTCCAATGCCTGTTGTTTGGATTTGATGATCGCTTACGACACAACCGCATTGCAGTACGTTGTCGCACAGAGAATGTCACGGTTTGACCTTGAACAGATAAATTCCACAAATGACGGCAAGATTTATCTATCCTGTGCAGGCAGCGAGAAAAATAGAGATGGTGGAGAAATAGCCATTATTACCTTTAAAGTTAAAGACGCTTTTACTGGATCGACGATTGTGACATTATCTCAAACTGCATTAAATACTTTTGATTCCAAAAACGATGCCATCCCGGTTTTGACCTCTAAGATTAATGGCGTTATTACATCTGATTCGTCTGTTTTACAGAATATAGCCATTACTACCCCGGCCAACAAGCTAATCTATAACATTGGCGATCCTATGGACATAAGTGGCTTGGTAGTAACTGTAACTTATAGCGATGGCAGCACAAAGGAGGAGATCGTAACCGCCGATAGTATAACAGGTTTCGACAGTACTGCAGCAGCATCGGATCAAGTTCTGACAATTACAATAGGGGGAAAGACAAGTACATTTATAGTGCAGATACTAGCAGATATAGTAAAGATAGCTATAACAAACCCGGCCTCTAAATTAATCTACTATGTAGGAGATGCACTGGATATAACAGGACTTGTTGTGACCGGGATTTGTAATGATTATAGCACTAGGAACGAGAGCATAACTGCCGATAGTATAACGGGGTTCGACAGTACTATCCCAGCAACAGATCAAGAGTTAACCATAACAGTCGGTACATATACAACGACTTACACAGTACAAATATTAGCTGCCCTGAAAAGTATAGCTATAACAAGTTCAGCTACTAAATTACACTACAACATAGGAGATTCACTCGACATCTCTGGATTAGTTGTGACAGGTATTTACAGCGATTATAGCACCAAGAAAGAAAACATAACTGCTGATAATGTGACAGGCTTTAATAGTACAGCTGCAGCAAAAGATCAGGTTCTAACTATAACTGTAGGGGGCAAGACCGCCACATATAAAGTGCAAATATTAGATGAAACAGATGATGAATGCTTCATAGCCACTGCTGCCTTCGGCTCCAAGTTTCAGCCGGCGGTAATACTGTTAAGGCATTTCCGCGATGAATATTTATTAACCAATAGTCTTGGCAGGGCTTTCGTAAAATTCTACTACCACAAATCACCACCGATTGCCAATTACATATCAGGCAACGATCGGTTGAGAGGACTCACAAGAGTATTGCTGGCACCCTTTATCGTGGTAGTGTATTTGATTTATAATCCATTTCTGGCATTGGTGTTAATATGCTTAGCTGGGTTTATAGTCAGAAGAAGGATGACTACTGTTATTAGACAGCAAGGTTAGCTCAAGACTTTTTGAAGGGATAGGGGGACGTATGATATCCCAGTGCTGTTTCGGTTAATGATTATATAGCATCTGCTGAGAGGCAGGTGCTTTCTATGATACTTTACGGCGATATAGCATCCAGAATAGTATCATGCAAGCAAATAATCCAAATAATTCGGGATGCAGCGCAGAATAGGCTAACGCTATTATTGGCAGTAACAATACTCTCACCAGGGCTTTCAGAGGTTTATTTTGAGCTATGAATGCAGCAATAGGCGGAGAGTTCTGATAATAAAACGCAACGAATTTTTGCCCGGCGTTATTGGCAAGCAAGTACTTATCTCGGAATTGTCTTAATAAAACTACTGCGGGTTGAAGTTTTGAGCCAAAAGCAGCAGTAGCTATAAAGCATTCATCGATGCTTCCAGAAGTGGATATCCATTTGGCATACAGGATAGTATTACTGGTTATAGCTGTGGCAAAGCTAAAAGCTGTTTTGAGTTCCGCATCGCTATACCAACCAGCAAAAATATAACCGTTCTTCACAGGAATGGAAGGTTCTACAACATTATTGTTAATAT
>NZ_JAQVBV010000015.1 GCF_028690125.1 Bacteroides sp.
GAAGATCAGTTGGCTAAATACGATGATAAGATCAATAAAGAAGTAGCTAAAGCTGCAAAGAAATTCGGTGATGCTTTTGATGAGGCTCAATTCCGTTCTACTAACGGGCGTGTATTGGAACATCAGGAAAAGCGCGACGCATTGCATACACGTTTTGCCAAGGCATTGAATGATAATAATTTCGAAGAACTCCGTCAGATAATTCTGGATGAAGAAATTGTTTGTCCGATCTCCGGAACAAAGAACTGGACAGAAGTTCGTCAGTTTAACCTGATGTTCTCTACCGATATGGGATCTACTTCGGATGGTGCTATGAAGATTTATCTTCGTCCGGAGACGGCACAAGGTATTTTTGTAAACTACCTGAATGTACAGAAAACAGGTCGTATGAAAGTTCCTTTCGGTATTGCCCAAATCGGTAAGGCTTTCCGTAATGAGATTGTTGCCCGTCAGTTCATTTTTCGTATGCGTGAATTCGAACAGATGGAAATGCAGTTCTTTGTAAAACCGGGAACAGAACTTGACTGGTTCAAGAAATGGAAAGAAATCCGTTTGAAATGGCATAAAGCATTGGGCTTTGGTGATGATCATTATCGTTATCACGACCATGACAAACTGGCTCACTATGCAAATGCTGCAACAGATATTGAATTTTTGATGCCGTTTGGTTTCAAAGAAGTAGAAGGTGTACACTCTCGTACTAACTTCGACTTGTCTCAACATGAGAAATTCTCAGGAAAGAGCATTAAATACTTTGATCCGGAATTGAATGAATCTTATACTCCGTATGTGATTGAAACTTCTATCGGTGTAGACCGTATGTTCCTGAGCATCATGAGCGCTGCTTATTGTGAAGAGCAGTTGGAAAACGGAGAAAGCCGTGTTGTTTTGAAATTACCTGCTGCATTGGCACCGGTGAAACTGGCTGTCATGCCTTTGATAAAGAAAGATGGTCTACCTGAGAAAGCTCGTGAGATTATCGATGATTTGAAATTCCACTTCCATTGTCAATATGATGAGAAAGACAGTATCGGTAAACGTTACCGTCGTCAGGATGCTATCGGTACTCCTTTTTGTGTAACTGTTGATCATCAGACATTAGAAGATAACTGCGTGACATTACGTAATCGTGACACAATGCAACAGGAGCGTGTGGCAATCTCTGAACTGAATAATATTATTGCAGACAGAGTGAGCATCACTTCTCTATTGAAAACTTTACAATAAACCTTTGACGAATGAGTAAAAAAATCTATTTATTCTCTTTAATTTTGTTGGCTTTGGCTTTTGTTTCTTGTGAGGAAACAAAAGAAGAAGGTCGGTATGATAATTGGCGTACACGGAACGAGGTATTTATTGACTCGTTGGGTACCGTTTATGAAACAGTGCCCGGTAGAGGCGGTTTAGAACGGTTCAGTATGTACATAAATCCGGGGGAATTTATTTATTATAAAGTAAAAACACCTGTTGAAACGAATAAGCTGAATAAGGATATGGTAGGACGGAGACCAACGAGTGCATCGACGGTTACTGCTTATTATAAAGGTATGAATATTCTTAGGGAACGTTTTGATGGTTTTTATGGTGAGAACCCGAACCTTGATGAATCAAACGCAAATGAAGGAGAAACTCTGCCTGTAAGTCTGGCACTATCGAGTGTTATAACCGGCTGGCAGGAAGCTCTTCAACATATGGCGGTTGGAGATCGTTGGGAAATTTATATTCCTTGGCAATATGCTTATGGAACTACTGGTAACTCGAATGCTAATATTTTAAGTTATTCTGCATTAATCTTTGATGTACAGTTGCTTGATACAAATTATCCGGCAGCAAAAGATGAGAAGGAATAAAATAGATTTATAAAATAAGTGGTCTTGGAATTATTAATTCTTTTATTGCTACTTAATTTATTATACAAACTAAGGAAAACGACCTGTTCTATTTAAGAGCAGGTCGTTTCTTAATTAACGAATTCGATAAGCCTCAATCGCTTTCTTCACCGATCCGTGTAGCAACAATAGTTTTTGGGCTTCCTCATGATTCAGTTCCAACTCTTCCATAATCATACGTGTACCTCTTTCTACTAGTTTACGATTGCTGAGTTGCATATTTACCATCTTGTTTCCCTTTACTCTTCCAAGTTGAATCATAACAGAAGTGCTAATCATATTCAGAATCATTTTTTGTCCGGTACCGGACTTCATGCGGGAGCTTCCTGTTACATATTCCGGTCCAACAATCATTTCGATAGCTACATCTGATTCTGCAGTCATAGGAGCATCCGGATTACTAGTGATGCATCCCGTCAGAATGCCATGTTTGCGGGCTTCCCGTAAAGCGCCAATTACGTAAGGTGTGGTACCGGAGGCAGCAATGCCAATTACTGTGTCTTTATCATTAATATGATGAGCAGTGAGTTCTTTCCATCCTTGGTTTATATCGTCCTCCGCACCCTCTACCGGATTTCGTAAAGCTGAATCACCTCCGGCTATTAATCCGATAACCCAGGTAGGAGGCATACCGAAAGTTGGAGGAATTTCAGAAGCGTCGAGTACTCCCAAACGCCCACTAGTTCCAGCTCCCAAATAGAAGATACGTCCTCCCTGTTTCATACGGGGGATAATTTGATTGACAAGTATTTCTATCTGTGGAATTGTTTTCTGTACCGCAAGTGCCACTACCTGATCTTCCCGATTGATATCTTCTAGTATCTCTCGAACAGATTTTCTCTCCAGGTCATTATAAAGTGATGATTGTTCTGTGATTTGCATAATTTCTCTATTTTTTTTAGGACGTACAATAAATGGAGAGATGCTATTGATGATATTGAATTAAGCCTTTCATTGGACTTTGAAGTATTTTCCCTAATCTTATATCCGTTTGCTCTATGGCTTCTTGCAGAACTTCTTTATAGTAATAAGCAATGGAACCAATAAAGTGTACCGGATACTGTTTATAATTATATTGCATCACGTTTCTGCGAAGGAAAGCAAGAAAGCTGTTGAGTACTAATGAATGGATAGCAGGCTCTTCTATGTGTTGCGCAAGAAAGGGTGACAGACTAGCCAGAAAACGATTTGGGAATGGTTGGCGATAAACGCGATCTATAATATCGGGACCGGTTAGATTGAACTGTCTCAGAAAAGCTTCCTTTAATGTGGAAGGAAGTTGATTCTTTAATATATCGCCCACCAGTAGTTTCCCCAAAACCGCACCGCTTCCTTCATCTCCCAGAATGAAGCCTAGTGGAGATACATTATCTACAATTTCTTCACCATTATAGAAACAAGAGTTGGAACCCGTCCCCAGAATGCAGGCAATGCCCGCTTCATGTCCACACAACCCGTGAGCCACAGCCAACATATCAGAATTTACTTTGATAGTTCCTGTTACGGGCAAGCTATTGGCAATTGCTCGTTGGATGACAGGAGCTTTTTCGGGTGTGCAACCGGCTCCGTAAAAGTAAATGGCGCTTAATTCTCCTTCTGGTAATTGTGGCAGAAGGATGGAGGTTAATTCGCGTTGAATATCTTCTTCCGATTGGAAAAAAGGATTAAGTCCTTTTGTCCCAATTCGTTGAATTGGCATACCGTTGAGTGCGATACACCAATCGGTTTTAGTAGAGCCACTGTCTGCTATTAGTATCATATCTTAATTTATATTTTTACATAGAATATAATTCCTAGACTTTCTTCCCAAATGAATCATCTAATCGGTTGTGAATCATCCAAGCAGCAATAATTCCGGGAATGGTGCAGATACATACCCAGATAAAAAAGTTGGTATAGCCAAGATGTTCCTGTATCCACCCGGCGGGCATACCCGGAAGCATCATTCCAAGTGCCATAAATCCTGTTCCGATAGCATAGTGTGCTGTCTTATGTTCTCCTTCGGCAATATAAATCAGATAAAGCATATACGCAGTGAAGCCGAATCCGTAACCTAACTGCTCAATTGCTACACAAAAAGATATGAGTATAGGATTGTCCGGTGTGGTAGCTGCCATCCATACATAAAGAATATCGGGGAGATTAATAGCTAATGCCATTGGTAGTATCCATTTCTTGAAACCATCACGTGAGACGAGAAACCCGCTGATAATTCCACCTATTAAGAGAGCAGCTACTCCAATCGTTCCGTAAATCATTCCAACAGTTGTTGTGGATAGAGCCAATCCTCCTTGTGAGGCATTGTCTAAAAGGAAGGGTGAGGCTATTTTAGCTAGTTGTGATTCTCCCAACCGATAAGTAAGCAGGAAGAAAAGCATTAAAAACAGATTTTCTTTCTGAAAGAAGGAGATAAATGTTTTAAAAAAGTCTTCGAATAATTTACCGGCAGTTAATCCTTCTCTTTTGACATCTGCTTCCGGATGCGGAAGAGCCCAATGATGGTATATAGTAAGTCCGAGGAAAAGTCCTGCCAGGAGATAGAAAGTAATGCTCCACGCTAAAGGGATATTGGCTTGTGACGTTTCCAGCCAACCGGCTATCATAACAAGGATTCCTTGCCCAAAGATATTTGCAAAACGGTAGAATGTATTTCGAATTCCAACAAAGAAAGACTGTTCTTTATTGTTGAGTCCGAGCATATAAAAACCATCAGCGGCAATATCATGGGTTGCCGAACTAAATGCCAATAACCAGAAAAAAGCAAGAGTAAACTGTACGTAATGTTCTGTCGGAATAAAGAAAGCGATACCGGCAAATCCCGCAGCGATGAAACTCTGCATGGCGATAATCCAGGAACGTTTAGTCTTTATCAGATCTACAAAAGGACTCCATAGCGGTTTGATTGTCCAGGGAAGGTAAAGCCAGGAAGTATAAAGGGCAATTTCTGTATTTGATAATCCCAGTCGTTTATACATGATGACAGCGATAGTCATTACTGCCACATAAGGAAGCCCTTCTGCAAAATAGAGTGTGGGTATCCAACTCCAGGGTTTTTTATTTCTTGATGTCGTCATAATAAAGTGTTTTAATGATATTGTTGTTCGATAATGCTTTCCGGATAATAGTGGGATAGTATTTCATCATAAGTATATCCTTTTTCTCCCATAACGGCAGCACCAATCTGGCAAAGTCCGACCCCATGCCCCCAGCCGGCACCGATAAAAATAAAGCGGGAAGGGATTTCTTCTTTACCTTCCTTATCGATTACAAAAGCAGAACTGTAGAGATGTGAAGTGGACAGAGTCCGGCGAATTTCCAGCTCTTTCCCGATAATAAGAGTACGTAAAGTTCCAACTATTTTTAGTTTGACGATACGTCCGGAGGTCCCTCGCTCTATAGGGATCAAATCTATGATTTTACCAAAATCTATTCCTGAACGGTTATGTATCAGTTCCGAAAGCTCTTGTTGAGCATAGGATATTTTCCAACGATAAAAATCCGCAGTCTCCTGATCGTAGTTGTTGAGTACCTGACTCAATACATTCCTATCTTGTGTGTTACAGAAAGCAATGGGAGAGGTACGAATCCATTGATCCGCTTCCGCTTCTATAGTCAAATCGGGGAGTTTATAGTCTGTTCTATCATCCCGTTTGCCAACAAGATAGGGATGCTTCACATTCTCCCAGCAATTTTGAAACTCCTCTAAGGCACCACCGCAACATTTAGAAAAACGGGCATCACAAATATGATCTTTGTACATAAGCACTTCTCCTCGCGTAGAAGAAACAGCTTCGATAGCTTGAATAGTAGAAGCACGTGTAATTCCCTGATAACGTTGGCAATGATCGTCGGCACAGACGTCAAAGTGCGTATGTGCTTCATGGTCGTACCACTTGATAAATGAAGAATGAAGAATGGAAAATGAAGAATGGTCTTTACTGTCTGGTTCTATTTTGAGGTCTCCATTATTTATTGCTTTTAGTTCTCTATTTTCCGGATTCTTTTTTACTAATTCTTCATTTTCTCCTTTTTCCCGTTCTCCAATTTTGTTGAGTAACCAGCTTCTGGAGATTACAGCATGTGCTTTTAGTAATTCTAAAGAGGCTGTTGCACTCATTTCCGATGAAATAACACTCGTCAGGTAATCTTCCACAGGGATGATGTTGATAGCAGTAAGTTTCTCGTCTTCGATAATGAGTTTTAATATTCCTTTGAAACGTTGAGGCTCTTTACGCTCCCAATGGAAGTTGATTCCTATGGTGACATCTTTTAGTTCAAAGAAGGCAGCATCGGATTGCTTGGGTGAGAAATGTAATTCATCATACATTTTTTCTCTCCAATAGATTTTTCCTTCTTTATAGACAGCTTTTTGTGCTCCTGTAGATTCTAATTTACCAGAAGAAATAAATGTTTCCGGAAAAGAAAATTCAATTTCTTTTCCGGATAGGATTCCGACTGATATTAGAGGCTCTCTCATAATGTAGCTTTAATACGGTTGATAACTTCTTCCAACTCTTCTTTGGGCATGGAGACTTCACGACAGATAGTATGTATCTTTTCCGGAGTTATTTTAGGAAGATCTTCTTCACGGACAATGGGGAATAAACCACTCAATTCGGCAATAGCCGGACTGACAAGGAGCTGTTCATCGCCTTTTGCATAGTAACAGTCCGGCCGGTGTTTACTACGTAAAAAGAGAATACAGTTGTAACGGATTTTCGTGTCATCTAATTCTCCTTTGTAGTAAGGATAGAAGTCTTTTTTTTGTTCCAATCCATACCAAGCCAGAATATTCATCATCGGCTCCTTGTCAATCTTGTCAGTTGCAAGGATATCGTAGATTACTTTGAATATCTTTGCCATGTCTTTCTTACTTTTTGCCCTGATGTAAATGCCACTGATGGGCTCATCAGCATAAGATAGAATTATAGTGTCATTTTCAAAAAACGTTCTTTCATGCCAGTCATGCCATGTCAAAGCTACTAATTCTTCTCCTTTTGCAGCCGCTTGGAAGTGAGCATGGTCCGGTGCGGAAGCACCGCATTCCGGACCATTATACATAAGTAAATATTCTTTCAGGCTATCGGTCAGTTCTATCATATCCTCAAAACGGTTGGCGATAGATTGCGGGGTATGACTTTTGGCAGCAATAGTCAGGTGTTGTTGAAATATGGGATAGGGATTGACTAATATCTGATAATCCTTATAATTGATAGCATTTTGTTCTACCGGACGGTTTTCCTGACAAAGGAAACAAGGACGTGCTTTGATAGAAGAAGCGTCTGTTTGAGCAGCTGTGGAGAGAATCCGCTTTGGATTGGGGAATACATACGCGTATATATACCAACCTTGTTTGTTTTGTGTGATTAATTTTTTTTGTTCCTGATACTTTCTAAGTAACTGGTAATTCTCCTTAACTAGTCCCCATGAATGGGTTTGTTCTTTAAAAAGTTGTTTTACAGACTTTTGAAGGTTTTGTGCTTTTTGGGGCTTTTGAATCCTGTTATTCAATTCCCAGCTACGGAGACGGTCTTTATAGATGTTATTTTGATTGACTTTTTCAATTAAAAGAGCAGCATCCGAGTTTCCTTCCCAACGGCGGCAAAGATAGACTACATCATATACCCGTCCTATCTGATAATCCCGTGAAATTCTTAATCCGAGTGCATAGTCTTCTCCGTAGCTTGTGTTCGGAACATTGATTTCACGTAGCAGGGGAGTGTAGAATCCGCGAGGAGCTCCGAGTCCGTTGATGCGCAATGCATTATTCCGTCCGTTTTCGGATGTCCATTCTTTGTGATCTATGATACCGGGAGCAATTTCATTCATATCAAAATCCGTCATCATATAGGTGCCGATTACCATTGCACAATTTTGCTGATAGAAGGCATCTACCATAATTTGCAAAGTATGTTCGTCTTTATATACGTCATCGCTGTCAAGCTGAATAGCAAACTTTCCACATTTCTCGTGGTGGATACCTTCATTCCAACAACCTCCGATACCAAGATCTTTCCTCTCAGGAATCACATGGATTAAACGCTTGTCTGTACTAAACTCATGAAGAGCCTCCGTGGTTCCGTCCGTAGAGTGATTGTCGATCACAATTACATTGAACGGGAAAGATGCTTGCTGACACAAAGCGGAGCGGACAGCATCTTTTATGGTACGAATACGGTTACGCACAGGAATAATGACAGAAGCCTCATATTCAAAAGAAACGGATGAAAAATTAACTTGCTCAAACTCAGGATACAGATAGCCACCTATGGCTTTCAGGTGATTGGTGCATACCTGTTCCATTTCAATTTGTACCTCACGGTTCTTTGGATTTACGTAGTCAAATTGTTTTTCTCCGCTTTCCCTATTATCATTTTCTACTTCTGTATATAGATATTCATTGATATGTTCTAACTTGTGTTTCTGAGAAATCTTCAGTCTCAGATCATAGATGCCTGCATATTGATAGTCTTCTTCGGATGCCATTGCTGCTTTTTTGAAAGCGTTGGATTGAAATAATAAAAGCGAACCGAAGTCAAAATCATCGCGCAAACTCCCGAATTGATAGTCGATGACAGGAGCTGTTTTCTGTACACCGTCTATCTGTTGGAAATGGTCAGCATAAACTATCCCTGCCTGCGTCATTTCTATTACCTGTACCATTCGTTCGAGAGCAAATTGTCCAAGTCTTAGTTCTGTAGGCTTAGTATATAATAGGGTGTATGGAGCGTCGGAATGTGCTGCGATAGCTTTCATTGCTTCTGTGGACAGGAAGTTGTTGGCAGAGATCATTTCACAGTTGGGAATACACACATTGGTGAATTCCGGTGCTATTAGATATATCTTATTTACTTGCTCCGATGCACGTAATTCTTTTACTATTTGTGTACTTTCTTTTAATCTGCTGAAAGGAAGAAAACAGTTGATTGTTGCTTTCATTTTTTATTTATTATTTAATGGTACGAGTGGCGGACACTACACGATTATCTTTTCTTTTAATGAGCAGACAAAGCCCTAGAAAAGTAAATAATCCATTGAGTATTAGTAGCTCGTAACTAATTTGATATCCACCGAACCATGCTTCGGAATTACTTTGCAGGATGTAGCAAAGTATCGGAGAAAGAATAGCTACCAGTGGAATGTATTTATCGTTTATTTGTTTTTTGGTGAAAATACCGAAAGCGAACAGACCGAGAATTGGTCCGTAGGTATAGCTGGCTAACGTATATACAGCGTCGATAACACTTGTATTATTGAGCAAACCGAATACGAATATGACAATCCCCATAATTACAGCCATGCCGACGTGAACCCGTTTACGAAGTTTACTCAGAACCGTTTCTTCTTTGTCTTTCGCGTGTAGTATGTCTACCGTAAAGGAAGTAGTCAGAGCTGTTAATGCTGATCCGGCAGCGGAGTAGGCTGAGGAAACTAGTCCTACGATAAATAGGATTCCGACAATGCCGGGGAAATAACTACTGGTTGCTACCATCGGAAAGAGTTCGTCACTCTTTGCAGGGACCGTTAGTCCTTGTTGTGCAACGAAAGTATAAAGCAATACTCCCAGCATCAGGAACAGTAAGATAACAAAGAATTGTGAGATACTACTGGTGATCATGTTCTTTTGGGAGTCTCGGAAGTTTTTGCAACTCAGGTTACGCTGCATCATATCCTGATCTAAACCATTCATTGCGATGACAGTGAAGATTCCTGCCAGAAACTGTTTGAAGAAATATCGCTTGTCATTGATATCGTCAAAAAAGAATATACGAGACAGGTCGCTGTTGGAAATAGTGCTAAGCATCCCTCCCAAGTTGAGTCGCAAATCGGAAGTTATATAGTAGATACACAATACGACGGAAACAACCAGACAAAACGTTTTTAGAGAATCAGTCCAAATAAGTGATTTCACTCCTCCACGAAAAGTATATAGCCAAACTAATGCTACTGTGATAGCTACATTCAATAAGAACGGAAGATGGAATGGCTCGAATACAAGTAATTGAAGCGTAAGGCATACCAAGAATAGGCGGACAGCTGCTCCCAGCATCTTCGAGATGAAAAAGAACCAAGCTCCTGTTCGGTAGGATGAGGTTCCGAAACGGTTTTCCAGATACTCGTAGATAGACACCAGATTCATCCGGTAGAAAAGAGGGACAAGTATAAAAGCGATAATGAACTGACCTACAATAAATCCGAGTACCATTTGAAGATAAGAAAAACAGCTGCTTGCTACCATGCCCGGTACAGATACAAAGGTGACTCCGGAGATGGTGGAACCTATCATTGCAAAAGCTACTACATACCAGCTTGATTTACGGTTACCTACAAAGAATCCCGCATTGTCTGCTTTCCGTCCCGCAATGTATGAAACGGTAAACAATAGTGCAAAATAGGCAATGATGGTAATGGTTACGGCAATTGGACTCATTTTGTGCTATTTTCATTTCTTTACTACAAATGTAGATAAAATCTCATAGATATACTTACTCTTGAGAGTTTTTTATTCCGGGAGTACCTCCTGTAGCATTTTTCGAGGAGGTCCAGTTCTTACTGAAAGCAGAAGCTAGCTCCGGTGACTTCTTCTCCAGCGATACACCTTGTTTCCTTTTTCGGTCGGTATGTGTCTGATCGGAATAACTGCATTTGTCAATAAGCCGGGACTGCTCTTCGTTGGTTACTATGGCGAGGTGACCTCCTGCATTGTTTATGCGTGGAAACTTTGCCGTTTCTATCATTGTTTCTCCACTTACTTTATGCTTTTTAATCAAAGTACTTGCTGATTTGGTGAAACAAATATACCCATGAGGTGGAATATTTATGACTTGACTACCGTCAGATGGTTCTAATACCGCTGTTGTAGTAGTTTGCGTCGCACCGGATTCATCGGCAACATATCTTAATAATTTGAATGGTGGAATAGAAACTATATTATCCGAAGGATTATAAAGCTCTATATATTCTGCACCGTCTGTTGCATTGTCATACATGACTTCATTGAATACCAACAGATTTCTCACCTCTTCCGGATAACTAGGTATACCAGTATCTTCCGGATTGTCCGGTTCATCGGGAGTCTCGGGATTGTCGGGAACCTCTTCCGATCCGTCCGGATCAGTCGTTGTTTCCACTTCATTCGAGATCTGAATGTGATGAAACGTGAATCCGTCGCAACGGCTTTTGGTATAAACACAGTATATCCCACAATATTCAGAATTCTGTATACTTGTATCTTTTATTTGTTTTTCTTTTGTATATTCATTTTCTGATTCTAGTCGTGTCCAGAAAGTCCAGTAACCATTGTTGTCACATTCCACTTTGATATACAGCTTTGGAGAGTTGTTTCCTTTCATTAATTCTCTCCCTGAGGCAAGTAAGATGGATTTATCCTCATTCTGACGATAGAGAGCGACATTATCTTTAGCCCCGCCAATCTGGATATAATAACCATTTAAAACATTGGATAAAGTTTCAGTGGAAGAAGTAAGATAAAAGCGGGCATAATTATTGGCAGAAGGGTTGAAAGTCAGTTTCACTCCGAATTCCCAACGGGTATTTCTTACAGAAGAAGAAGGGAAAGCAAGATAGGCTGTTCCGGCAGCTTCTTGTGGGTCGTCCAGTCGTATCCCTTCTTTCGAAGTAATTGTAAATTTGTCGGTTTCTCCCGACCAGGATAGTTGGGTGGTTGAATCTCCATCGTCTCCTTTTGCACTTTCCTCGTCTTCAATATGCAGTGCACAACTGCTAAGTATAAAGCAACTTATAAAGCCGAAAATCTTATAAATTTTCATACGATTTGATTTTTTTCTTTCTTGCCGTATGGGCTTTTCTCGATTTCGGCTTTTATTTATGATACCGCAAAGGTATAAAAAGATATCATGAGGTTACTGCTTTTTTAAGTAGAACTTATGAATTTTTCTCTGAAAATGTCTATGGTTTAAGTTTTATCTGATTGTTTATATATTTTACAGCAGCCTCCAATACTTCGTCACGTCCTTCACGAATCCCTTGAATGGTACTTTTGACTTCGATATCCGGTATAATACCGATTTGCTGGGTTTCGGATTTGTCGGGATAATATACACCGAGTCCGGTAAACGTGACAAAAAGATAACCTGGTAAAGCGATGTTTGTAATATTACCATCTGCACCTGCTGTTTGGCTTCCCATTACGATTGTGTTAGGTGTACATCTATACTTCATAGCCATAAATTCTGCATGACTTTGCGTAACTTCATTTACTAAAATGACTTTTGGACCCTGGTAATAATTTTTATTTTCTTTTCCCTCTTTGATGATTCTCTGAAATGTAAATAGTCCCGGATACAAAGCACTGACATAAGTCGCTCTTCCAAAATCAGTAGGTGATGGATATAAAAGTTCGTAATTCCAATATCCTTTTATTTTAGATGACGATGGGTAATTCCGTAAATCGATGATGACTCCTTTTTCTTTAATATCTGTAGGCATCTCTCCACCAGTAGCACTACCCATGTATAAATATAAGATATCTGAGGGCAAAGAGGTGATAAGTGGCAGATTTTCCTTAAAGAAGCTCATTTTTATACTGTCTTTGTGGATGCACTTGATTACTTTCTCCAATACTATGCCATTTCTTTCATATTCCACTTCAAGTTCTTTTTCATTAGTCCATAATAGATCGAGTGTTGCTATGTCTCTAAGTAATGCCGTTTTATTTGAACTTGGTCTGTATGGAGTCAGACGTTTAACAAAGGAGTCTATCGGCTCATCTTTAATACGCAATAAGATATCTCCGACTTGTAAAGTACTATCTACAGGTCCTCGGTAGCCATACTGCTTTTTATGATATTTTGTTACCATCGCTTTTCCTTCGACAAAACGCACCATGACAGGTATTAGATATTTATTTCTCTTACGGTTGCCATAAACATTTGTATGCGAGTCATGTATCTCTGTTGCAAGTCTCATAACTGCGCTTTCGTAGTCATCTCTGTTGGCAATATTTAAAAATAAAGGAATATAATCAGTCAGTGTTTCATTCCAATCTTTCTTGAGTAGATACTTGTAGGGGAAATAGTATTGAACTACATTCCATAAACGAAACAAGGAAAGAAGCTGATAACTTGTATTGGGAAATTCACATTCTGGATACTTTTTTTCATTTCTGAAGAATTTTGTTGGCAATTCACTCCACATTGCATAGTAACTGAAAGTATCTCTTTCCGCATTATATATCTTCTTTAGTTTAGTGGCTAATGGCGTTCCTAAATTGGCATCGTCTTTTATCCAATCGATGTCCGGGTACATTTTGACTGAATTTGGCAAAAGCGCTTCTTCAAATCCTATTTTCATGGCAATATCGAATTTGTTCACCCATTCTGTTAGTATTTCATTACGCTTTTCTTTAGATGGCACACAATTGAAAGATGGTATTATGGAAAATAATTCTTTGTCCCAATCATATTTTCCGGCACGTACTTCCGGATGATAGTATTTCATAAATCCCCAGATCTTACATAATAAAGCTAAGTTCTCTACATTTGAATAAATCTGTTCTTTTGTAGGTGTTTCAGAAATATCATGCTGAGGCTGGTCCCATGTTTTATCTTTTGAAAGAACAATATTAGACAGAATTATAACTATTAGAATTGTAGCAAAACTAAATACGTAACTTTTCTTTTTCATAATTCTCATTTTTTTGAATAATAAAACTTTATGGTAGGTATGAATATTATTTGTTGCATATTATTAGGGTAACTCTTATAGGTACTTTGTGATTCCAATCATTTTATTTGAGAATTTCATTTAATTCGTCTAACTGTTGATTATTAATGTATTCCCACTTCTTTATTACTTTTCCTGTTTTATCTATTAATACGAAGAATGGGATTGCATCATAGTTGTATAGCTCTGCTAAATTGTTTCCGAACTTATTATTATTCTCTTGTTTGCCTGTATCTAAACTTAATATTTGTGGCCAGGCATTCAGACCATTTTTTTGCAATGTTTTGTGCCAATTGTTTTCGTCTGTATCCAGAGATATGCCGATAATGGTTAGTCCTTTGTTACTATATCTTTTATGTATTTCCTTTATTTTCGGAACCTCTTTTAAACAAGGTTTACACCAGCTTGCCCAAAAATCCAATAATACATAAGTCTTGTTCTTATAATCAGATAATCTGATCGTATCTCCGGACGCACTTTTTCTGATAAAATCAGGTGGATAGTTTCCTATAGAGGTCATTCTTAGGATACTATCTTTATATGCTTGTTCTTCAATCTCTTTATGTGCGAGTTTGCCCATTATGCTGTTTTTACTTTGTACGGGCAAGCTGTTATAAATATTGCGAATGGAGTCTATTGAAATCTCCATTCCGGAAATAAAGGATAATAAGTGTGGTGTAATCTTGAAAGATGGATGTTTTACTGTGAAATCAAAACATATTTCATTCATTTGTTTATGATTGGCTTCATTGGCTTCATCTATATTTGCTATAGCATGATTGATTGAATCTCTAATTGGGGAATCTTTTTTTGATTGATCTTTTTTCCTTGATAAACTATTAACGTTGTCTATTAGTTCATAATAATATTCCATAAAGGGTTGCAACTGTTTTCGGAGTTCGATATTTTCACTTTCTACTTTAGTACCGGTCAGCTGATACCTGTAAGGTTTGTTGGCGTCGATAAACAATTGCATATGGGTTGGCTCAATGTATAAGTGAATCATCCTATTAGGAAAATCGAGTCTGACCGCTGTGGTTTCTTCAATGTCTCCCTGAAATGAAAATTTCCCCTTTATTACTTTGGCAGAATCGTCGATCCGAATCCATTTATTTTCTTTCAATATCGTATATGAGAACTCTATTGTAGTATTTTCTGCTATATTGATAATTGTACCCTCTAATAAGAAGGGACGAGCATAAATACTATTGCTAGATAGCAATACAACTATTAGAATAATATGAAATAATAGATTCATTGTCTCATTCTTTAAATTTGATCAACATTAATACCGGATTGTCATCTTCTATCAATTTCGAAGCAATCTCTTTCAGCTCTCCTTTCAATTTGTTAGTACTATATGCTTGAAGTAAATAATCGGGATACATCAGGCAATAACTCGTATTGTGAAGTGAACCTACACCAATCAGATTAATATAGCGTTTATTAGAATCATCTTTGTTTAATAAATTGAGCTGGTAGAAATCGTTAACCTTTTTATCATAAACCATCGAATTTTGATTTAGTTTTCCTTCTGCTTTCTTCTCAACAGCATCGATAAAAACATATCTATTGGTAAAAAAAGAAACTCCCACTAACATTGGAGGAGTCATTTTATGCGCTGACGGTTTTTTTATCATTATAGGCAATAACTTCTTATTCTTTAAGGAATAAAGAGTATCATCGGCGAAATCACTGATCAGAATATCCAGAGTGTTTTGCGCTAAAGGGAGTATATTCATAGAAATACTTGATAGTGATTTGGCGTTCTGTGTTAGATGGGTTCTGTTGCCCATTCTATTTGGTATATAATAATCTAAAGGTATTAATTCTCTTGTCTGTTTTGAAATAAAAAAATAAGGATTGTCTCTAATAGCGACATCTTCCTTGCTTAGTTCTCTTCCTGAAATTTCCTCTGATATATCCATGAAGTAATAATTATTAAAAAATAGATGGTCTTTATCATAGTTTATCATATAGCCTGAAATAATTTTTTTTGGTAAAATTAATCTGCGCTTAAACTTCCCATTAATTGAATAGACATTAATCTGGGTATTAATTTCAAGGCTTCCGATGTACAATTCTTCCTTGTCTTCATCCAGAATGACATTATATATTGAATTGTATTCTTCAGGTCCACCTCCTGAATGATTGAAAGAATATAATCTTTTTCCTTGCCGATTGAAAATAAGGATCTGACCATCTGGATTATGATAAATGATATCTTTTTTTGAAACTGCATCTGGAGAAAAACGAACCAAAGTGCTATCATTTGTTTCTAATGGAATATATTCTATGTTAGCAATGTCTGCAATATCTATTGCCTTTTTGGGGTTCTTTGTTATGTCTATGCCCACTAGACCTTTGATGTTAATCTTTTTTGAATTATTTGTAGATTCAGTAGAACCTCCTGTCTTAGGCTTAGTAGAACTGTTCTTTAAAGTTAATATGCATAATGCTATAGTGATCAGATGTTTCATGATGTATTATAATTAAAGTATGAGGAGCTCTTATTAGCTTGTCATCATGACACTGCTGGAGAAGACTTCGTAATTGTATATCTCACCTAACCTGATCCTATCTGAATTCTTATAGGAGTGTTGTTCATAGCTTTTTTATGTGTTTTATTTAAGAGCTGATGAAATTATTTAAGAACTTGCTCTACATCATGGAAAGTCATAACTTGTAATACCGGATTATCTTTCTCATTCAGGTGTTTGATGATTTCTTTTAATTTGTCGTCACCATGTTCATCTCCTGCCATAAATAAGTCACGTACCTGTCTTGGACGGACGGCAATATAGGGACTTTGTGTTGTATCCCAATTTTGGATTTGTGGATAATTATCGAGTAGAGCCCAATAAATTTTATCTGAGAAATCAGTCATCTTGTATATTTGTTTTTCTTTCTTGTCGTAAATATAGAAACGTTGTTTAATTTCTGGTTTATAACGATAAGAACGTAAAATATTAAACATTAAGTAACGTTTGGTTTCAATAGTAGGATGGGCTTGTGCAAAAGTTGTTCCGTAGTCGCTTATATCAATTATACGTGGACTAATACTAAGATCCCGTTTAATTTCGAATATTGTATCATTTTGGAGGTTAGACAGAAATACTCCTTGTGGTGTTTTTATTAAAGAACCGTATGCTAGCATACTGAATGCTTCGTCGGGTAATTTTACATTAAAATGGATGGGTAGATCAAAGACTGTACTTCCGTCCTTTTTGCGAGTAACGGAATATTGTGGACCTTGAGTAACAGAGTATTCTGATCCGTTAGGAGTACTTTGGAAGTGTTGAAAAAAATTAAGAAGAAGTGAGTCGTTTAATTCAACTATTTCAAATGCGAAGTTAAGAAATGTTCGTTTAAAATTTCCTTCCAGATCATATACTTGAGTTCTTCTTCTAACCCAGTCCTGTATAAAGATCTCTTTATATAGAGTGTCTACTATATAGTTACCTATATTTATATAATCTTCTGGACCTTCTCCTTCTCTGTTTATTTTATTTAAAAATGTTCCGTCTTTCTTAAATATATAGAGTTCTCTATGAATTTCCTGTAAATATATACGATCTGATGTGACGAAAAAATCATTTCCTCTCCAAGAAGATTTCACCTTCAATATGGTAGAATCATTCATTTTAAGGGGAATATAAGAAACCTCTGCTAGATCACTTAACTTTATTTTTGTCTCAGGATAATTTTCTTTTTCATCAAATATAAATGGCTTTTCACCATCGTACCAAGGTTGTTCTGTTTCTACTTGTGAGGATTCTGTTTTTGTTGTTGTCGAAACTGGGGTTGTTTTTTTTCCGGAGCATCCTACTAGTAAAATGATAATTGTAATGAAAGGTAATAGTGTTTTTATACCTTCAGTCCATATTTGATGAGTTGTCTTATGAATGTTGCTCATAGCTTTTATTTGTGTATTTAAAGTCTTTAGGTTTTATTTTTTTTAAATATAGTATTAAATTTAGTGTATCTGTTATAAGTTGATTGAAGTTTGTAATAGATTAACAGATCAACTATATATATGCAAGCAATTGTTTTTTTAATTTACACGAGAGATGTACTTAAGAAAACAATTGCATTGCTTTTTACAAAGCTTCCTTTAACTCTTTGGCAATAACTGATTTGATGTATTTCCTATAAAACATAAATTAGGTTTTCCTATCACTGCTTCATAATTGGAGGGTGAGGGACAAAGCCATTGATAAACGCAATTACTGCAAGGTTCCTGATTACGGATTTTGAGCCATGATTTTCCTTCGGTTAATTCACGATAAACGACGCTATGTGGTGTATCATTGACTGTTCCGATGGAAGGATCATTCAAATTTGCGTATATTTTCCCATCGGGTAAAACGATTAAGTTGCCAAACGAGAAAATATTTAGCTTTTGTTGGATGAAAACCTGGCGTTTAGATAGTTCGATTCCTGAAATACTTTCCGAATCTATATATAGATTGTTTTCAAAGAAAGATAAATTCTCTTCGGTATATATAGGTACTATTTCTACTTTTGATAGTTCGTTCTTTTCTATACAAGAGTTTGCATTCTCATATTCTTCTTCCGAGCGGATAAGAAATATAAAAGAAACTGGAGGTAACTGCTTAATGGCTTTCAATAATTTTTCTATCACTGAATAATCGGATACAAGTACTGTATATGAAATCGCCTTATTCTCCCAATCCTGATTCGTTTCTATGTATTTTAAGAAATCATTATCCAGACAATAGACTGATATTCTTCTAAATCCATAGTCCAGAATGTCTGATAATAATCCTTTAAAGTTAGGGTATGATGTTACATCCCCCACTAATGCTATTTCTCTCAGATAACTACATGAACGGGCATTCTTAACAAATGATAAAATACTTCCATGATCGAGTTCCGAACTTGTTTGAACTGGATGGTATACTGTTTGTTTGGTATAAGCAATATTCCCGTAATTACTTGCATTAATGTGGATAATTATTTTGTGAAGGTTATCAATAACATTGCCATCAATGCCGCGTTTATGTTCCCATTCGTAATATTTCACGTCATCCTGCACTTTAAGTTCTGGTTTCATTGATACCGGTCTTTTATTTAATCCGTCATCTAAAACCAACTGACCGCTCTCCGAAGAGATAATTTCATTTACCCATTCCTTGATCTGTGTCTTTTGTAGAAGTTCTTCTGACAAATCAACTCGGTATAGCTGATCAATATCGAGTAAAGACTCTATCAATTTCGGCAGTTCTCCTTTGTTTTCAAAGTAGATCTTCTTATAATTTTTTGCATTATAGATGCATCCTCTATTTTGCTTTACCCATAGGAAAGTATCCGGGTATAAAATCAACCAATATTTATTCATATTATTATCCTCTTACTACGACATTTTTTAAAATTTTGTTATAAAGATCTGGATGTTTGTCTAAATAATCCATGCAACATTCTTTTTGCTTTTCCTGTTGCTTAGCTGAGCGATAACTGTGACATATGGACGTCTTATCATGTATATCGTCTATCTGGTATACACATTGTGCACACATTTGCTTGACTGCGCAAGTCTTACATTGATTGACATAATGGAATATATAATCATTATGCTGTTGAGCTGCTTGTTTCAAATCAAGTTCTACTTTTTTATCCGTAATCTGCCCTAATGCAAACTCATGATCTATTCTTTCGCATTGAAGAATACGCCCTTTAACTGTTATAAACATTTTCTTTGAGAAAGGAATACAAGTACCGGATGGAGGGTATGGAAGGTTTGTTCTCCCTAATAATAAATCATTGTAATTGTCAAAAACATTCCCTGTTTGGTAGTGAATGTAATAAAGAAGCATACTGGTTTCCGGTCCTTTAATAAATAATTCTTTTTTCAATGCTTCACAATTAGTTGCTTTTTGTATACTTGTGGTCATATTCTGATAAGTTTGATAAAACTCTTCCACCTTATCTTTACGAATCCCAGAGTCATTCAATGGCGAAATTGAAGGCTCCTTGTTAAACTTATCTTTAATGAAGTGATAAATAGATTCGACGCCATTACGATTGTGTAAAACAGAATTGAACATCACAAAATGTTCGAAATATGCAGGATATGTCGAACGTAATAACTGTATATTGGCAAAAACCTTATCGAATGAGTTTCTTCCTTTGCCATCTACTCGATAGCTTTGTCCTTTTTTGTCTCCATCTAGACTGATCAATAAACGAAATTTTTTTTCAACCAGAAAGTTCATATATTTATCAAGTAGCATTGCATTAGTAGTCATACTATAATGAATTTTTTTACCGATAGGATTCAAACTTTCTGCATAGTCAATTACTTGTTGGATAAAGGGTACATTCAACAGTGGTTCTCCCCCATAAAAACTTATTGTGAAAGGATCGTTGACGTCAGTGCAATATTTCTTCTTCCAATATTCATAAAGATAATCAATAATCAACTTTGCTTTTTGAAAAGGGAATTTCAAATTCTCTCTTTGATCGTATCTTTCATATAGATCTGCGTACCCACAATATTTACAACGCAAATTACAAGCGTCGGTCACTTCAAAGACTAATTGTTTTAAATTTATTAAATTATACTCTATATCTAATTCTGATATTTTTCTATACTCTTTCATAATCTTATTCTTTAAATGTAAATAACATTAGTACAGGATTGTCGTCTTCTTTTGACTTCGAAGCGATCAGTTTCAACTCACCTTGCAATTTACCAGCTTTGTAGTCTTGAAGTAGGAATTCGGTATTCATACAATTAATTGCTGTGTTATGAGGCAAAGCCGTTTTATCTTTTAAAGGATTGTGAATGGATATTTTTTTAGACTCAAGTTGATAAAAATCATCAGACTGTTTGTCGTACACCATATAAATATATTTAGGTGATTTCCCTTTCTCCAACTTCTTTTCAACTGCACGAATAAAAATATATCTATCTGTGAAAAGATCAACTGCCACCATCATTGGAGGACTCATCTTATGTGCTGATGGCTTTTTTATCATTACTGGTAATAATCTTTTGTTTTTCAAAGAATAAAGAGTATCATCAGCAAATTCTGTGATCAGGATATCCGGAAAGTTTTGCGCCATAGGGAGTATATTCATAGAAATACTTGATAGTGATTTGGTATTCTGTGTTAGATGGGTTCTGTTGCCCATTCTATTTGGTATATAATAATCTAAAGGTATTAACTCTCCTGTCTGTTTTGAAATAAAAAAATAAGGATTATCTCTAATAGCGACGTCTTCCTTGCTTAATTCTCTTCCAGGGATTTCCTCTGACATATCCATAAAGTAATAATTGTTGAAAAATAGATAATCTTTATCATAGCTTATCATATAGCCTGGAATAATTTTTTTTTGTAAAATTAGTCTGCGCTTAAACTTCCCATTAATTGAATAGACATTAATTTGGGTGTTAATTTCAAGGCTTCCGATGTACAATTCTTCTTTGTCTTCATCCAAAATGACATTATATATTGAATTGTATTCTTCGGGTCCGCCTCCTGTATGATTGAAAGAATATAATCTTTTTCCTTGCCGATTGAAAATAAGGATCTGACCATCTGAATTATGATAAACGATATATTTTTTTGAAACTGCATCTGGAGAAAAACGAACCAAAGTGCTATCATTTGTTTCTAACGGAATATATTCTATGTTAGCAATGTCTGCAATATCTATTGCCTTTTTTGGGGGCTTTGTTATGTCAATAACTACTAATTCCTGTTTTCTGCCATTTATTGAATCATTAGTAGTTTGGGTAGAAACATTTGTAGTAGGTTTGGTGGAGCAGCCTACTAATATACATGTTATAATAATTATATATTTCATACGATTTTATATGGTTAATTTAATTAAAGATAGAGGTTGATAACATATTAGTATGCTGTGAAATAGCATATGCTAAAAATGTTCTTTTAATAATTCCATAATTAATAATAGTAAAGACTCTCTCTACAAATAATTGCAGAGAGAGTAAGTTTCAAAACTTTTGTAATCTACTTATTGATTAATAAGCGTAGCCTTTCTCTGCATTAGTTGCAACCGAGCTCCCAAGGTCTTGACTAAGTTTGTTTTCCGTACTGGATTGTACATTCTGGCCATTAGCATTGCTGTTGTCAGTCGTACTAGAACCTCCATAATATGGGTCGTCAGAACCTTCTTGTTCTCCAGCATACTTACATCCACAAGACGCCGTTGGACATTCTGTGCAACAACTACAACCGCATCCACAGTTTCCACCGCCAGTCAAAGCATTCATTTCCTTTTTTGTCATCTCAGCCTGACCAAGATGATGCAAATTTAAGTTCTTTGACTTTTTCCTTTTGAATTAGTTTTAAAAGATTAATAATAAAAAGTTTATTGCAATACAATCTCTCTCATTTCTTTCCTCTTGATATTTATCAATGCTTCTTCAACAAAGATTGGATGATTTAATTGATGAAGACTAATGTGTAATTAGTTGTCAATAGAAGCACACACAGTGCGGTAATTGTGAAAGCATCAACTAAATATCATTTGTAAAATCATAAAAGAAATTGCTTTTTATATATCATCGGCATATCATCGGTAGCAAGAGTCAGACTTCTTGATAAAGATTCAACATCTTTTCTCGGAAAATCGTTAGGTCATATTTTTTCAGGAACCTTCTTCGAGCATTTTCAGCCAAAATCTTTGCATAATTGGGTTGCTCAATCAGTTGTTTTATTTTTGCAGACAATGCTTCAACGTCAATAACCTGTTGTTTACCATCATTCATAACAGGCACTTTCAATCCTGAAATGCCATCTTCTACAATCTCGGATAAACCTCCTGTATCTGATACAATAACAGGTAATTGATTCATCATCATTTCAATAGCAACGAATCCAAACTCCTCATGGAGGGAGCTTACAATCCCTATATCTGCTATATGATAAAGTTCATATAGAACTTCCTTCTCTATTCTTCCGGTAAAAATAATTTGTGACCAGATATCTTTGGCTTCTTTTAGCCATCGATTAAAACTTCCATCGCCTGCTATTAGCAATCTGGCATTTGTATATGTTTCCAATACTTTTCTGAATGCCTGAATGAGAAAAGTGATACCTTTCACTTCATCCAATCGTCCGGCAAAAATCAGTAGAGGGACTCCTTCCTGAATGTAATATTTATGTCTAAAGATTCGTTTTTGTTCTTCATCTACGGGTGTATAGCAATCTTTTAGTGCATTGTTTATTAATACGATTTTCTTTGCATCTATCCGGCAGATACTTGTAAATGATTCTATAGAATGGCGAGCGATGCAAACAAACTTATCACATTGGGCAATCATTTTTGCATTTTCTTTCACATCTTTGACAATGCCCTGCTCGCTATAATCGCGTCTTTTAGGCCTTTTTGCCAGAATCCGCTGGAGTTTGAGATTATCTCCCAACAAAGTAAAACTCCAATTGGAATAATGTGCGACTAATATGACTTTGCATCTAAACATTCTTTTTAGATTGCTGACCAGTGCCGGGTTACTCATAAAATTCAGATGGAAAATGTATTCAACCCCTTTCTCTACAGGAATGAATCCTTTCAGCAAATAAACAATGTTTCGTGCATAATACTCACGACTTCGGGGATTACTGGAACTCGTACTCGGAATAGAGATTAATTGATATCCTTCTTGTTCTGTTACTGTCACTTCCTCCCCTTCTGCATGAATATAGATGAGGCCAAATTCAATCTCTTCCTTTTTCAGACAATCGGTCAGTTGTGCAATATACGTTCCAATCCCATATACGGCAGCACGCGAACTACTGTTGAATATATAAACTTTCTTTTTCGTCATAAATTTTCCTCCTGCATCATTTTAAGTCCTATTCCTGCATGACCTCCTCTGATTCCTAAATTTCTTCCTACAATAAAATTGAGAGAATCTTTTATATGAATTTTAGCTATAAATTTGTCCAGAAAATCCGTTTCATTGGATGTTTCATTCTTATTGATAATATCCTGTAGAATAGCGGCGAGACGAAAACTTTCTTTATCATCTGGGGGGCTTGCTTGTAGAGCTTGTGCTAAATCAATTATATAATTTTCGAAAATGCATGAGTACTCTCTGCCTGCACAACGACTAATTACATAGGTTGCAATTCCTTTTAATCCATTTTCCATCGAAAAGTCTTTCACTCTCCTGACATCTCTCTCTAAAATTTGGTTATCCAATGCATTCAGCACTTCGTTCGGATCTGCTTTTACGAAATGGTTTCTAATTAAATATTCCATTCCCCAGCCAATACCAGCCAATCCATTTCCGAAATTAGGGGAACAGTCAATGTGTATTTCTGCATAAATTTCATCAATGAGTTCTCCCGCAAATTTTTCATATCTTTTGCACTTCGTATATCTGGAATAATTCATGAAAAATAAAATAATTCCCATTTTACCTTCAAACAGTCCGATATTGCTAGTAAAGCTACTGTGTAGCATTAAATACCTGGCGATACGTTGTAATACTTCGTGTTTATTCATAAGCTTTCATTTAATATTTTCTTCATAGGTAATAATATACGTTCCAGCAGAGACAGATCATCCGTGATGATATCTGCCTGACCTTCCATTCCTGAGACGAAAGGCAGTACCTTGTCATAAGTAGTCGTTAGCCCATTTGGCAGATCGATTTCAACTACATAATGATTTTTAGCCTCCACCTTGACCGAAATGAGAGAGATATTTTGTATCTTTCCTTTTACCAGACCGAATTCGTTATCCGGGTAATTGCTGAATCTAATATTTACCTTCTGACCTACTTTTACCTTTCCTGATCGTTCGGCAGGAAGCAAGGCTTTTCCAATCAATTTATTGTTGGATGAAGGAATAACACTAAATGCGATATCACCGGAAATGATATTTTGGTTCTCAATCCAATAATTAGTGAATGTAACTTTTCCGGGTATGGGCGCAATCAATGCATAGCTTATTTCCCATGCTTGTATTTCTGTTAATAGCTGAATGGTTAATGACTTCAGTTGAGTAGTCAGTGTACTTTCTTTATCGATGTATTGATATTCTGTATCGAGCAAATTTTCTTTCATTTCCGCTAGTTGAATACGCAGGTTCTCAAGCGTGGAATGCATATTCTCCATAGAAAGCTGCCCTCCAATATATTGATTATGACTTGTTTCCAAATCCTTGCCCGAGACTGCTCCCTTTGTGTGTAGAGTAGAGTCTCTTCGATATTGTTTATATATGATTGCCAACTGCTGGCTCACTAGTTCTTCCTGATGTAGCATATCCTGATAATGTTTTTCATTTCTACTGATTCGATCTTTCATCATATCTATCTTGTCCTGATAATATCCGAGTTGTCTGAACTGAATGTATTGGGATAATGCTAAGTAATAGGATGAATAAAGTGCCTGACAGCTTCCTAGGTTCATTTCCTTTAAGGGTAATGAAACGATTGAATCGGGATATGACATATATTTATGAAGGAATTTTTTCAAGTAAAGAATATCTGCTGTTTTAGCCGGATTCTCTATGACTGCAAGATAATCTCCTGTCTGTACAAGTTGATTGTCCTGTACAAATAACTCTTGTAGCTTACCTGATGACTTTGCTACGATGTTTGCAGCAGGCTTGCTTCCGGTAAGAGTAATGGTAGATGTGATGGTATCTGGGTATTTGAATATGCTACTGCCGATTAATAAAACTACGACGATGATAGCAACAGTAGTAATACCCCAGCGTAGTATCCATGGGGGGATACCACTCAGAACTTCTTGGAATTCTTCACTTCTGAGTTCTATTATATCTTCTTCTTTTTTTTCTTGCTCTTTCATCATATTATACTCCCAACTCTAACTGGTTTTTCACTAAGGTATAATAAGCTCCTTTCTTCTCAGTCAGTTCTTTATGTGTTCCTTCTTCGATTACTTTACCTTCATCCAGTACAATAATATTATCTGCATTCTGCACAGTACTAAGCCTGTGTGCTACAATCACTACTGTTCGTCCTTTATAGAATGCCTTTAAATTATCTAATATGATTCGTTCGTTATTTGCATCAAGCGCATTGGTCGCTTCGTCGAAGAACAGAAACGTCGGTTTTTTATAAATAGTCCGCGCAATCAATAGACGTTGCTTTTGTCCTTGACTGACACCGCTTCCTTCCATACCGATTTTACTATTGTACTTTAAAGGGAGTGACTCAATAAAATCTTTAATATTGGCTGTTTCTACGGCATACAATAGTTTCTTTTGGTCAACAGTTTCTTCACTTAGCGCAATGTTATTTGCAATGGTATCGGAGAAAAGGAACCCTTCCTGCATCACAGCACCTGTATTCTGTCTCCACAAGTGGGGATTGATGTCTGTAAGTGAATAGTTACCTACTTTTATTTTACCTTTTACCGGTTCGTAAAAGCCTAATAATAACTTTATGATAGTTGTTTTTCCACTACCACTGGCCCCTACAATCGCTGTTACTTTATTTTGGGGAATAGTTAGGTTCAGGTTTTCCAGTACATATTCTCTTTCTGCACCGTCATAGCTGAAGTTTACATTTTCCAGTTTGAGTGTTTTATCTTCGGGGAGTGTGTTTATTTTGCTTTCCACGACAGTAACCTCGTCTTCCTTATTATTAATCTCGTTCAATCGCTCCAAGCTTATTTTAGCATCTTGTAGAGATTGGCTGAAACCAATCACCTGACCGATCGGACCGGATAGCTGACCAATGATATAACTGATAGACATCATCATACCCAATGTGATTTCTCCGTTTACAACAGCTTTAGCTGCCAAAAATGAAATGAGCAATGAGGTTGTCCGGCTGAAAAAGAGAGAACCGACTTGCTGAATCTGTCCCAAAGCAGTTCCTTGGATACTGATTTTAAACAGTTTCACTTGGATAGATTCCCATTTCCAGCGTTGTTGCTTCTCACAGTTATTCAGTTTGATTTCCTGCATACCGGTAATAAGCTGTACCATATTACTCTGATTGGCAGAAGCCTGTGCAAAACGGGCGTTATCCAATTTACGACGATAACGCATGAAAGACAAAATCCAGGTCACATACAACGCATTTCCCACCAGAAAGACTACCAATATGGTTAGGTTATAATAAGCCATTATGAAGGCAAAAATAAAGAAGTTAAAGAATGAGAATATGGTGGTTAAGGTGGTTCCTGTCATAAATGACTGAATTCGTCCGTGATCACCAATACGTTGCAGAATGTCTCCGATGTTCTTTGCGTCGAAAAAACGAATGGGTAACCTCATTAGTTTGGCAAGGAAATCAGAAATTAGAGTGATACTTATTCGGGTATTCATGTGCAGACTGATCCAGCTTTGGATGAAACCAACTCCCATCTGTGTGATCGATAAGACCAACTGGGCAATAAGTATTAGAGTGATAAAGTTAAGATTACGATTTCCGATACCTTGATCGACCATTGCTTGCGTAAGAAAAGGGAGAATGAGTGAGAATACACTTCCCAATAGCATCCCGACTACAAGTTGGCAAAGCTGTGACCTGTAAGGAAACAAATAACGAAGATAAAAGGATAAATTCCTTTTCTGTTGCTCTTGGTCATCGATTCGCTCGTAGAAATCAGGTGTTGGAGTTAATACCAAAGCAGTGCCGGAATCTTTCCCTTCTTTTCGGGTACTGATCCAGCATTTCTCAATTCCCGCTGTATCCATGTCATACTTTCCTTTTCCCGGATCGGAGATTTTAAAAGTTACTCCTGACTTTTTCTTTTTGATGTCATACAGCACCACAAAATGATTCTGATTCCAATGGAGGATACAGGGTAGAGGTACATCTTCGATAAGTTGTTCCAAGCTGATTCGTACTCCTTGCGTCCTAAAACCGATACTTTCAGCAGCGTCACTAATACCCAACATGGAAACTCCTTGCCGGGTAATAAAGCTCCTCTCCCTCAAATTTTGTAGGGAATAACTACGGCCATAGTATTTGGCAATCATGCGTAAGCAAGATGGACCACAATCCATGGAGTCAAGTTGTTGATAATGAGGAAATTTTTTCATGTGCCAATTTAAAGTATTTCAGAAGTGCATTTTGTTAGTAATTAGGATTCTATGTCTTTTCTAGAAGACTCAATTAGTAAATAAAGTTGGTTTATTAGTGACTTTTCAACATTCTCTTTGGGGCAACTTCCAATTCCGTTCTCAATTTTTTTTTGAATGCACATACCTGAACATATTGGCAATAAAGAACAAGCAAGGCATATCGGATTTTCCATGTAAGAACTAGTGAAATAATTGTAGTAATTTGAGTTAGGCTTAAAATCTCCATCATTAGAAATATTACCAATAGAAAATTTTTTAGAAACAAAGTCACGAGCAGTACATTTATAGACAGATAAATCATAATTGATGACATATTGTAGCGAATTTTCTACGTAACATCCATGGTTAAAGGAAGGGGTTACTGCTGTAGTGATTGGAAATCCATTTAAAGAAAAAACTCTTAGTTTTTCTTTTATGGTATCATTTATACCATTTATATCATATTTAAATTGCCAAACCAATTGTGGTTGAATGTGAATTTTAGCTCTTACATCTTCAGGAAATGAATGAGCTATAGTATCTATTGTAGATAAATTTTTCGGAGTATAGTTAATGCGTAATATTATGTTTATATTATTAATTTCCCGACAAAGAGAAGTGATATTGTTTACAATTGTATCATATGTTTGCTTGTCAGTAGTAGAAAAACGAGTCTTATTGTGAAATGTAGAACTACCATCTAAGGTTATTTGAAAAGAATTGAGTCCTATTTTGTTCATTTTATTAATTATTTCATCGTTTATTAGATATCCATTTGTTGTGATTGTATGACTAAAATGTACATTATGTATTTTGCATAATTCTTTCATTTTTAAACCTGTAGGGTATATTATCTCATTAAAAAAAAGCAATGGTTCTCCACCAAACCAATCAAGTTGAAAGACATTTAATTTGTTATCTTTAATAAGATTTTCCATAAATATAAGCATTGCTTTCATATCTTGTTCTAACATTTGGCTTTCTGTATGAGTTTCATAACAATACCAACATCTGAAATTACAATTAACTGTCGGTAGCACAGTAACTCTTGCCATATGTCTTCCATAACGGAATTCTCGGTTCATGCGTAAAATTATATTTTCTTCTACTAAGTCGTTGTCACATATAAAATGGGACTTGTGTAATTCTTCTTCTATATCAGAAAAAGAATGTTGACTAATAGTTTCTAAATTATTCTCTTTTAATGAGATGTATAATTCTTGATCTACTTGAGTAAAGGCACTTGTTAATTGATTATAAACATAGTAGTTACCACCTTCTTCTAAGTATAAATTATATTTGCTTGCTTTCATTTTTGTATAATTGTTTTATATAATTAAAAACTTCATCAGTTCCTTCTATATAGTCTTTAATTATTTTTTCATAATAATAATCAGGTATAATTCCATTATTCATTAGCGCAGGTGGAAGAAGTGGAGCTCTGGTGCAAATGCGGTAAAGTGTACCATCAGATAGAAATTTAACCAGAGGTGCACCAGTAGAACCTCCTGTTGGTGTCCCAACAAGTATTGCTCTATCTGGATAATGAAGTTTAAGAGTTATCAATAGATCTTCTGCGGCAGAATAAGTTATTTCGCTAATCAATATATATAAAGGCTTCGTGAATAGTGGCAAATTTTTCTTTATAATAATACTCTCAGGAAGAGTATCCATTTTTAGACCTTCATAATAATCACGATATTCCTTAAAGCCATACCCCATAGCGTTGTAAAAAGCTATATTCTTTCTTGTTAATGATTTATAGGTCCTAAGTGTATCAATGTCTAGAAAACACATCAATAATGTGTCTGCTTTCAATTCGGAGCCACCTGTGCAATATCTTAAATCTAATATTGTATAATCCGCAGAATTTATAGAATCAGGTCTTGACGCTGCATCGTGTACAATATCTGTAATGCTATTGGATAATGCAAAGGTGTTGTCAAATCGAAAATAGTAATATTTGTAGTCTTCCTTTTCAACTAAATATGAGTCGGTTTCTCGATAGCGATATATGGAGGAACCTTTCCATCCTGTTAAATCACGACGAAAGTTTAGTTGTTGGTGTCTCATACAATATGGAATTGTAATGATTTTCGTTGTGTTGTCAGGCGTTTTTATTTGCATTGAAATTGTACTGTCTTTATGTCCCCATGTCAGTAAATCTGTGGCTTTTCTTTTTTTATCTTGTAATGTATTTGAAGAAATATATGGATATATATTCTCTTGTAAAAAAGTATGGGTTCTTATTCCTTTTATTTTTAAGATTTCACTTCCTATAGGTATATCAGTTATTCGTCCTTTATCTACTGCAGAAATAAATAATTTATTATTTACCCAAGTAAATTCAGAAGGTAGAAAATCAATTTGATCAGGCAATTGCTTCCATCTTTTTTCATATAAAACCTCTGTATGTCCATCTTGTAAATTAGCCATAAACTTTTGGAGAAGAAAATGGTATTCTGATTTATTTTCTACTTTGGCGACTAAAGGAATAAAAACCTGATAAATACTGTCGAAATTTATTTCTTTTAGTAGCTGAGGATTATAGAAGTTCTCATGGACATCCTTCCATATTTGAGATAAATCAACAATATGTTGATAGTTATAGTTCTTTTGAGCGAAAAGAGAACAAGTATTTGTAAACAACAGAAGTAAGATTAATATCTTTACCTTAATAAGGTCTAATTTATTTTTTATCATAGACAATCTTAGTTTAATAGGGCTTATTCAAGTTACATTAATCTTCATAGGACAGACTAAAAGATATTCCAGATACTATTCTTATGGTGGTTATTAGTTGTGAAATTCTTTAGTCATGTCCTTAGAATTTGTAATATCGTTTTGATATTCAAGTTAGCAATTAGTATTCTGGCTCATATGGAGCTCCACAGCTACAGCCTGTTCCGTTATTACTGTTGTTGTCATTTCCATAACAAGAGCACTGATTCATTTTATTTGAATTGTTATTACATGCACTTACAGAGTCTGTACTTCCCTCACAATAGCAGCCTTGTGCGTCATTAAGATTACTTCCAGAACCACCTCTGAGTTGTCCCATTTCTGATTCATTGAGCACCTTTCCTAAAACTAATTTCTTTAAAATTTTCATAATCTAATTTTTTTTGTTTAATAATAAATCTTTTAATCTCGAAATGTAAATGTATTTTTCGCTATCTTAAAAATTTTGGTTTATATTACCGTATATTGGAACTTAAGATGGACTGCGAATCCCTTTTCTTAAATGGAAATATACTTGTTGTAAATGCATATTATTTAACTGTATATTTATTTCCAGCTGCCCCAAAAATAGTGCAGTGCATAAGCATTCTCTAAGCACTGTTCTAGTTCTTCACTCTTTTCTCCCATTATTACTCTACGAGCTTCCGGTATATCGAAAGGAGTAACATATTGAGCAGGGATCAAATAAATATCTTTTTTTTCCTCTATCGTTAAATTACAATATAGATCAATTAGCATCCAAGGACCTGTTGTGTTATAAACACAAAGATTTTTGGAAGCTTCATAATCTAATGTTTCTTTTCTGAAAACTGTTTTTATGACTTTGCGTATAAAAGAGTGTCCTGGTATACTTAACATCATGGCATTATTAAATACTTGATCAATTGGTCTTTTGAATACTTTGCAATGGGATTTAGGTTCAAGAGCAAAACAACAAGTTTTATCTTCTATAAGCTTGTTTATAGGGGAAAGAGATTCATAATCAACATCAATATACATTCCCCCTATTTTGTCTAAAATAAGGTATCGAATCGCATCCCAGCGTTGTACATCATATGGAAAATGGCTATAGATATTCCAATATTGAGGATATTGTTCCTGAATAAATTTGTCCATCATTTGATCGTTCCATAGTATATACTCCCATTCTGGATAATCATTTTTCCAAGTTTCACATAATGCATTGAAGTGCTTTGGTAACGGTGTTTTCGCATCAGACCATATCTGATGGATTATAGTAGGTATTTTTTTCATGTTATTTTACCCAAGCATTAAAAAAATAGTGAATTGAGTATGCTTCATCCATTTTTTTTTCTAATTCTTCGGATTCGGATCCCTGTTTTATAAGCGTAACTTCGTCGGCTGTGAAAGGTGATACAAATTTTGAAGGAATCAAATACACCATATTTTTATTAGGATACTCTTCGTACAATCTTATTAATAGAAGAGGTCCAGTTGTAAGAAATATCTCTAATACTCTCTTTGTCCATGAGGAAACTTCTGTATTAGGTCTTTTATATTTAAATACTGTATTAACAATCTTTTTCATAAAAGGATGCTCTGGTACACTTGCCATTAAAGCATTATTGAAAAAAAAATCACAATTAAATGGTTTAGCATGTTCTTTTGGCTCCATAGAGAAACAACAAGTCTTCCCTTTTAATAAATCGTTATGGGAAGCTAGGCATTCTGTGTCGAAATCGACATACATACCTCCTATCTTATCTAATATAAGATAACGTATAGCGTCCCACCGTTGTATATTATATTGGAAACTACAATATACATCCCAATAATTGGGATAATACTGTTTAATAAAAGATGTGATTCGATTATTATCCCAGAATTCATAACTCCAATCCGGATGATGTTCTTTCCATGTCTCACCTAAAGTCCTAAGATGTTCTGGTAAAGGTTCGTCTACTCCAGACCAAATCTGGTGGATTATTTTCGGTATATCATTCATAGTATTAATTTTTTTTATATTAATAGTGTGTTTTATGAAAAAAAAGTGTCTTGTTATTTCAATAGGATGATCCATAAAATTGAATCATCTAAATGTTCAAAGCTTTTTGTTTTTTTCTGAATAGCAAGGTACGGAGTTTTGATAATCGAAGCAAATAAAACGGCTGACCATTTCGGACCAATATCTTTTTTGTTAAAAATATCCCATTTCATCGAGGGTTTTCTTGTTGATAATTCCTATTAATATTTGATTAATTTCAAATTTGATGAGTATTTGTTCTGATCGTCATTGACATATTTGGCTTTGAATTTCATTTATTGAGGTGAAAAAATGTCCAGGAAGATAAATCGAGTGAATAGTTTAGGTCAAAGATGAGTCAAATTTTTTATGGTGGGAAGAGAGGGAAGGCGGTCTAAAAAAATAATAGTCGGCTTACATTGTAAACATTATTACGCTGTAAGCCGACTATTTATATAAGTCTTATGTATTCTTCTTATACATTCTTTACTTTAATCAGATACTCAGCAATCTGTACCGCATTCAGTGCAGCACCTTTTTTAATCTGATCACCTACAATCCAGAAAGTCAATCCGTTTTCGTTAGTCAGGTCTTTGCGGATACGTCCTACGTAAACAGGATCTTTGCCTGCAAGGAACAAAGGCATCGGATATTCTTTTTCTGCCGGATTGTCTTGGAGAACCAGTCCTTCACCTTTGGCGAAAGCTTCGCGAGCTTCTTCTACAGAGATGGAACGTTCTGTTTCTACCCAGACACTTTCAGAGTGAGCGCGTAAAGCAGGTACACGAACGCAAGTGGCACTAACCTTTATGTCAGAGTGCATAATCTTACGTGTCTCGTTGAACATCTTCATCTCTTCTTTTGTGTAACCGTTTTCAGTAAATACATCAACTTGTGGAATCAGGTTGAATGCTAACTGATAAGCAAACTTTTCGACAGTAACAGGTTCGTTAGCCAATACTTGGCGGTATTGTTCGTACAATTCGTCCATAGCGGCTGCACCTGCACCACTGGCAGCCTGATAAGTAGAGACGTGCACGGTTTTTATATGAGAAAGCTGTTCGATGGCTTTCAGTGCAACTACCATTTGGATAGTTGTACAGTTCGGGTTGGCAATGACACCCCGTGGACGCTCCAATGCGTCAGCGGCATTCACTTCGGGTACCACCAAAGGTACATCAGCGTCCATACGGAAGGCACTGGAGTTGTCAATCATCACTGCACCATATTTAGTGATTGTTTTCTCAAACTCTTTAGATGTTCCTGCACCAGCGGAAGTGAAAGCAATGTCTACACCTTTAAAGTCATCGTTGTGTTGTAAGAGTTTTACCTCGATCTGTTTACCGCGGAAAGTATAAGTTGTTCCGGCACTACGTTTAGAACCGAACAAAACTAACTCGTCCAACGGGAAGTTTCTCTCATCGAGCACGCGCAGGAATTCCTGTCCTACGGCTCCGCTTACGCCAACAATAGCTACTTTCATCTTTTTCTTTTGTTAAATGTGAATAATTTGATTGTCTCGCTATTCTACCGAATAGTAAAGAATTGGCTGCAAAATTATAACATTTTGCCATATAATCCGCATTTTTTTCGAAGAATTATTATGGATTCTCTCTCTGTTCGGATTGGAAGAGTGCGAACTTTTTTGTTCCTTTGCAGTGAAATCCTAAAACCATGGACGTATGAATCTGTTTGATTTTGATTTAACTATACCAATCACTGACCCGACTTGGGTGTTTTTTCTTGTATTGATTATTATTCTTTTTGCACCAATGATTCTGGGGCGTCTGCATATTCCTCATATTATCGGAATGATTCTGGCCGGTGTCTTGATTGGCGAACATGGTTTTCATATTCTAGATCGTGATAGTAGCTTCGAGCTTTTTGGGAAAGTGGGACTTTACTATATAATGTTTCTTGCCGGATTGGAAATGGATATGGAGGATTTTAAGAAAAACCGGACGAAAGGTATTGTATTTGGACTGTTCACTTTTATTATTCCGATGGTGCTTGGTGTATGGAGCAGCATGAGTTATTTGGGCTATGGTTTTACTACGGCTGTTTTGTTAGCTAGTATGTATGCCTCTCATACGTTGATTGCTTATCCTATTATTAGTAGATATGGACTTTCCAGACTCCGGAGTGTCAATATAACGATTGGTGGTACAGCTATAACCGTTACTCTTGCCTTGATTATTCTTGCTGTGATTGGTGGAATGTATAAAGGTACGATTGACAGTATGTTCTGGATTTTATTGGTTGCAAAGGTTACCTTTCTAGGTTTTCTGATTATATTCTTCTTCCCCCGTATCGGCCGTTGGTTTTTCAGGAAGTACGATGACAGTGTAATGCAGTTTGTATTCGTGCTGGCAATGGTCTTTTTAGGTGGTGGTCTGATGGAGTTTGTAGGAATGGAAGGGATTCTTGGAGCTTTCCTGGCCGGTCTTGTTCTGAATCGTTTGATTCCACACGTTTCACCGTTGATGAACCGGTTGGAATTTGTGGGAAATGCCTTGTTCATTCCTTATTTTCTGATTGGCGTTGGAATGATTATCGATATCAGAAGCCTCTTTATGGGAGGAGAAGCGTTGAAAGTGGCGTTAGTCATGACTATAGTTGCTACTGTCAGTAAGTGGCTGGCAGCCTTTATTACTCAGAAAATTTATCGTATGCAGCCTAACGAGCGAAGTATGATGTTCGGATTAAGTAATGCTCAGGCAGCAGCTACCTTGGCTGCAGTTCTGATAGGGCATGAAATCATTATGGAGAATGGAGAACGTCTTTTGAATGATGATGTGCTGAACGGTACGGTTGTTATGATACTCTTTACTTGTATTATTAGTTCTTTGGCTACTGAGCGGGCAGCACGTCGTTTTGCTGTCAATGAAGATATGCAGGACGAAGAACAAAGTGAAAAAAGATTGCAGGAACAGATTCTGATTCCGGTTGCTAATCCCGATACAATTGAGGAATTGATTAATCTGGCTTTAGTCATAAAGGATGCTAAGCAGAAAAACGGATTGATAGCGCTGAATGTAATTAATGACAATAACAGTTCGGAGAATAAAGAGTTGCAGGGCAAACGTAATCTTGAGAAAGCGGCTATGATTGCTGCAGCGGCAGATGTACCGGTGGCGATGGTAAGTCGGTACGATTTGAATATTGCTTCGGGAATTATCCACACTATAAAAGAATATGAGGCTACGGATGTTGTTATCGGCCTGCACCGGAAAGCCAATATTGTCGATTCGTTTTTTGGGAATCTGGCGGAGAATCTATTGAAAGGTACTCATAAAGAAGTGATGATTGCAAAGTTCCTGATGCCCGTCAATACGCTTCGTCGTATTAATATTGCTGTGCCGCCCAAAGCTGAATATGAAACTGGGTTCCAAAAATGGGTGGAACATTTCTGCAGGATGGGAAGTATGCTGGGATGCCGGGTACATTTCTTTGCCAATGAACATACTTTGATGCGCTTGCAGCAATTGGTGAAGAAGAAGCATAGTAGCACGCCTACTGAATTTTCGGTATTGGAAGAGTGGGATGATTTGTTGTTATTGACGGGACAAGTGAATTATGATCATTTGTTGGTGGTGATTAATGCTCGTCGTGGCTCTATCTCTTATGACCCTTCTTTTGAGCGTCTGCCGGGGCAGCTTGGTAAATATTTCGCTAATAACAGTCTGATTATCTTGTATCCGGATCAGTTCGGAGAACCGCAGGAGATTGTTTCGTTCTCTGATCCGCGTGGCTACAATGAATCGCAACATTATGATAAGGTAGGTAAATGGTTCTATAAATGGTTAAAGAAGAATTGATGGAAGAGAACTGGCAACAAAGAACAGAACTCCTGTTGGGAGAAGAAAAAATGAGGCGTATCCGCGAGTCGCACGTGTTGGTCGTTGGTTTGGGCGGAGTAGGGGCATATGCTGCTGAGATGATTTGCCGTGCAGGAGTGGGTCGGATGACGATTGTGGATGCGGATACGGTACAGCCAACTAATATGAATCGTCAATTACCAGCCATGCACTCTACATTGGGAATGTCGAAAGCGGAAGTACTTGCCGCACGGTATAAGGATATTAATCCTGAAATAGAATTGAGGGTGATGCCTGTTTATCTGAAAGATGAGAATATACCGGAATTGTTGGATTCGGCAAAGTTTGATTTTATTGTGGATGCCATCGATACGATTAGTCCGAAGTGCTTTCTTATTTTTGAGGCGATGAAACGTCGTATTAAAATTGTTTCCAGCATGGGTGCAGGAGCAAAAAGTGATATCACGCAAGTCCGCTTTGCCGATCTTTGGGATACTTATCACTGTGGATTGAGTAAAGCCGTGCGAAAACGGTTGCAGAAAATGGGAATGAAGCGGAAATTGCCTGTCGTATTCAGTACCGAACAGGCGGACTCGAAGGCTGTATTGCTGACGGATGATGAACGGAATAAAAAGTCCACTTGCGGGACGGTGAGTTATATGCCGGCGGTGTTTGCATGCTATCTGGCGGAATATGTTATTAAACGATTATAGAGGGATATTATGATAAGACTAGAAGGAATAACCAAAAGTTTTGGTTCGTTGCAAGTATTGAAAGGTATCGATCTTGAGATTAATAAAGGTGAAATTGTCAGTATTGTAGGGCCCAGTGGAGCGGGGAAAACGACTCTGTTGCAGATTATGGGAACTTTGGATGAACCGGATGCGGGTGTTGTTGAGTTTGACGGCACGGTAGTCAGCCGGATGAAAGAGAAAGAACTTTCTGCATTCCGTAATAAGAATATCGGTTTTGTATTTCAGTTTCATCAACTGTTGCCGGAGTTTACAGCTTTGGAGAATGTGATGATTCCGGCTTTCATAGCAGGTGTTTCCTCTAAAGATGCCAATGAACGTGCTTTGGAAATATTAAATTTCATGGGGCTGACAGAACGTGCCTCTCATAAACCAAATGAATTGTCCGGTGGAGAGAAGCAACGGGTTGCTGTGGCAAGGGCTTTGATCAATCATCCTGCGGTGATTCTGGCAGATGAACCTTCGGGAAGTCTGGATACTCACAATAAAGAAGAATTACACCAATTATTCTTTGATTTGAGAGAACGTTTTGGACAGACATTTGTGATTGTCACTCATGACGAAAATCTCTCTAAGATTACCGACCGGACGGTTAATATGGTGGATGGTATAATTAAAAAAGTTTAATTATAGGACCAAACTTCTAAAAAGCTATACCAAATGGCTATTGGATGATGTCTATTTTATCTTTTAGCTATATCTTTATATCGCTTCTCTACAGAAGTCTGTGAAGATGATAGTAGAGTGTTTGTTTTGTTTGTGTGTGATGCATTCTTGTCTAGTGTGATAGGAATGCATCTTTTTTTATTAATTCATACAAATATAAGGGGAGAGTCTCTCAAAATCTGCCGGCGTGAACTCCTCATATAATGTCAGTTCTTTCAGACTTTTTAAAGGTCCTTTCTTTTTTCTGTGTTCGTTGATAACTTTGGCTTGATAATAATTGATGTATGGATGACGCATCATCTGTTCTGTACTCGCTTTATTGATGTTGATGCATCGTATCAAGGTTGTATCGATAGAAAACCATGGGCGGAGCTTCTCTACTTTCAGATGAATGTCCTGTAATTGCTCGATCCGGTAAAAAGCGCCTAAACGATTGCGATAATTTACAATCATCCGGGCAATGCCACTTCCAATTCCCGGAATTTTTTTGAGTTCGGTTGTATCTGCCTGATTGAGGTCGATAATTGTACCGGGTTGATATTTGAATAATGTGTCTCTTTGTACCTTTTGTACCATGAGTAGTTGAGTTGTATCTTTGGGAGTGATCTTTTGAGTAATGTGGATATAAGGAAGAAGCATTTGGTACTGTTCTTCTGTCAGCCCATATATTTTTCGAAAATCTTCGGGATGGCTGAATTTTCCTTGCTTTTCTCGATAATGCAAAATATTCTTAGCCATCCATGAAGGTAGACCGAGGGTTAAGAAAGTGATAGAATCTGCAGTGTTGGGATCAAATGTTGAGAGTTTGATTTCTCTTTTAGGGTGAGGAAGAGGGAGCTTTTTGGTATACTTGCTACTGTATTTTACTTCTTTAAGCGAAGCCATAAATTCCTCATATTCCTTTTCAAAGTTCTCTTCTTTTTCCAGATTGTTCTCTTCGGCGGGAATAAATAGTTGAAAGAGTCGGGGAGCGGAAAATGCTCCTATAATAAGAACGACAAGGACGATGATGCCTTGCCGTTCTGTTTTAGTAAAGTAAAAAAAGTCTTTCCACATTATTATAGTTTGATCAATCCCAATTCATTAATAAATATCACTGATATGGCAATTGGAGCAATATATTTTAGTATGAAGATAATCAATTTATAGGTAGGGACTTTGAGAGTTCCATCATTCGTGATTTCTGCCCAGACGATTTTCTTGTCGAGATACCAACCGGTAAATAGAGAGATTAATAGGCCGCCCAGTGGTAACATGATTTTGGCTGTCACGAAATCGAAGAGGTCAAACATTCCTAGTCCAAAGATGGTGAATCCCTTCATGACTCCAAGCGACAATGAACAGAAGACTCCAAGAAGAATACACCCCCCCGTCACAAATCTGGCTGCCTTTCTGCGACTGAATTTAAATTCTTCGTGCAGATAAGCTGTCACTACTTCGTGCAGGGAGATGGTGGAAGTAAGTGCTGCCATTGCCAGCAACACATAGAACATCACTGAAAATATGTATGCCAAGGCCGGTACTCCGCTAAATGCTTGCTGAAATACGTTGGGAAGGGTTATAAAGATGAGGCTTGGGCCGGAGTCGGGTTGTATGCCAACGGAGAAAGCCGCAGGGAAAATAATAAATCCGGCTAATATTGCTACAAACGTATCAATGATTCCCACGCTGAAAGCTGTCTTGGTTAGGTTTGTGTCTTTGCTGAAATAGGAAGCATAGGTACACAGACATCCCATTCCCAGACTAAGAGAAAAGAAAGCTTGTCCCATAGCTCCTAAAAATACATTTCCGTCTACCTTGCTGAAATCGGGTTTCAATAGAAATTCAATACCGGCTCCGGCTCCGGGAAGAGTCACTGAACAGACGACTAGTATTAATATAATAATGAATAGGGTAGGCATCATGATTTTAGAGGATTTTTCAATCCCTTTTTCTACTCCTTTTACAATGATAAAATGAGTTCCTAATAAAAATACAACTAACCATAATACAGGTCTCCATGGATTACTGGAGAATTGCTGGAAGGACGAAATGAATTCATTGGATGTCTTTCCGGAAAATCCGTTGGTTATTGCTTCAAAGATATATTCAAGTGTCCATCCTGCTACTACGGAATAGTAACTGAGAATCAGGAATCCTGCCAAGACTCCCATACGTCCTACCCAACGCCACTGGGTTCCGGGTGCTAATTTTTGATAAGCTCTGGCTGTATTAGCCTTTGAACGTCTTCCGATCAGGAATTCGGCAATCATGATAGGAAGTCCTAGAAGAAGGATACATCCTAAATAGATCAATATAAAAGCTGCGCCACCATGGTTTCCTGTTTCATAAGGAAATCGCCAGATATTGCCCAACCCTACTGCTGAACCTGCGGAAGCGAGTATAACTCCTAATTTGCTACCGAAGTTTGCTCTATCGTTTTTTGTCATAAATCTTGTTTTATCTTACAAATCGTTATAAAATACACCTTGTAAAATGCAAATATAGAAAATGATGCTTATATTTGTGCAAATCTTGTAATTTAATTTAGATATGCTATCTTATATTAAGAAATACCCAATTTCCCTTTTTATTATTTTGGCAGTGATTTATCTATCTTTTTTCAAACCACCTCAGACTGACTTGAATGAGATTCCTAATTTAGATAAGCTGGTGCATATTTGTATGTACTTCGGTATGTCCGGAATGTTGTGGTTGGAATTCCTTCGTGCGCACCGTAGAGATAATAGTCCGATGTGGCATGCATGGGTGGGAGCATTCTTGTGCCCTATACTTTTTAGTGGTTGTGTAGAGTTGCTGCAGGAATATTGCACTGATTATAGAGGAGGAGATTGGTTGGATTTTGCCGCTAATACTACTGGAGCAGTGCTGGCAAGTTTGGTTGCTTATTATTTGGTGAGACCGAGATTGCTGAGAAAATAAAAAGATATACGTCGAAAATTATCATATTTTATTTTTTAGACGAGAATGACATGGATGACGTGGATTTTAAGATTAAATTTATGGCCTAATTTCTTTAAATCCGCGTTATCCGTGTCATCCACGTCTAATAATGTTTATATATATGATATATATATTACTATTAGTATGTCGATTTTGTAGATTATAAATACTCTACCAATGTACTAAGTTTTATTCCGTTTGATCCTTTAATTAGAATGGTGTATTCTTGAGGTTTGTTCGCTTTAACATCTTCTATTACTTCCTGCACATTCGCATACGTTTTAAAAGAATGTTGTGCGGTTGCGAACTGTTCTCCGACAAGCCATACTTGCTCGAAGTTGCATCCTTTTATGTAATCTACGATTTTCTGGTGTTCTACCGGACTATCAGGTCCTAATTCGCGCATTTCTCCCAATATAAGCATTTTATGAGGAACGGCCATCTTTTGAAAGTTCTTTAAGGCAGCCATCATGCTGGTCGGGTTAGCATTGTAAGCATCTATAATGAGTGTATTGTCGGCAGTCTTTTTCAACTGCGAACGGTTGTTTTGAGGTGTATATTCCGTAAGGGCTTTGTCGATCTTTGAAGGCTCTACACCGAAGAAATATCCAATAGTAATAGCAGCTAAAGCATTGGGGAAATTATATTCACCGATGAGTTGAGTCTGTACTTCGTGGCGGATACCTTCTTTGCCTGCTTTCCATTCAAAAGTAAGGTAAGGAGAGTTGCCGGTTACAATTCCGTTCACATATAAATCATCCTGACTGCCATATGCTATCAAGTTTAGTCCCTGAGCAATGTTTATCAAATAAGAATTATCCTGATGAATGAAGATCGTAGATTTTTCCTTTTGACGTAAAAAGTCGTATAATTCCCCTTTGGTTTTGATAACTCCTTCAAATGAACCGAATCCTTCGAGATGAGCTTTGCCGACATTCGTGATTATACCATAATCCGGTTCGGCAATGTCCACTAATTCTTTGATATCTCCGGGATGACTGGCTCCCATTTCGATGACTGCAAGGTCATGTTCCGGTTTTAGACGGAGTAATGTTAGCGGTACACCGATGTGGTTGTTCAGATTTCCCAGTGTATAAAGTATCTTGTATGATTGTGAAAGAATGGCGGATATTAATTCTTTGGTAGTCGTTTTTCCGTTGGTTCCAGTAATTCCGATTACCCGTGTTCCCAATTGGCAGCGGTGATAGTTGGCAAGCTGTTGTAATGTTTGTAGACAGTTCTCTACAAGTATATATCGTTCGTCATCTTTTTGGGCATACTCTGCCTCGTCAATAACAGCGAATGCACATCCGTCTTCCAAGGCTTTTCCGGCAAAAGCGTTACCATTAAAAGACTCACCCTTTAAGGCTATAAATAATGACCCTTCCGGACAATTACGGCTGTCGGTAGTCACAGATTGACAATCCAGAAAAATCTGGTAAAGAGCAGAAAGTTTCATAACCTGATCCTTTTTAAAACAGTGCAAAGATAGACTATTCTTTCGGATTTATTTCTTAATTTTAATGTGAATACTTGCTTTTTTTCTCTACATTTGCAACAACCTAATTGGAATATGAACGATGATGAAATCTATTTCTCCTATATATATAAATGTAAAAGGACATTTACTCGATTTAGCTATCCCCCAAGTAATGGGTATACTGAATGTAACACCCGACTCTTTTTATTCCGGTAGTAGGATGCAAACAGAAGAAGAAATTACTGCCAGAACGTGCCGGATTATTGATGAAGGAGCTTCTATCATTGATATCGGAGCCTATTCTTCGCGTCAGAATGCTGAACATATTTCGGCAGAAGAGGAAATGCGACGACTTCGTACCGGGCTTGAAATCATCAACCGTATTTATCCGGATGCGATTGTTTCCGTAGATACTTTTCGTGCCGATGTTGCCGAGCAATGTGTGAAAGATTATGGAGTTGCTATTGTGAATGATATCTCTGCAGGTGAGATGGACGGACGGATGTTCGAAACGGTAGCCCGATTGGGAGTACCTTATATTATGATGCATATGCGGGGCACTCCTCAGAATATGCAACAGGAGCCACATTATGAAAATTTGATTAAAGAGGTTTTTATGTATTTTGCTCGAAAAGTACAGCAACTTCGGGATTTGGGGATGAATGATATTATACTTGATCCGGGTTTTGGTTTTGGAAAGACGCTGGAGCATAATTATGAATTGATGTCACATCTGGAAGAATTCAGTATCTTTGAGTTACCTCTGTTGGTTGGAGTTTCCCGTAAGTCTATGGTTTATAAATTATTGGGAGGTACACCTCAGGAATCATTGAACGGAACTACTGTATTGGATACAGTTGCCTTGATAAAAGGTGCAAATATCTTGCGAGTACATGATGTGCGTGAGGCTGTGGAGGCTGTCCGGATCATAGAAAAATTAAAGAATTAGTAATCTATAAATAGCTGTTGACGCTGTGTTGGAGTTTGGTATAAAAGATTTTATTGATATTCTGCTGGTTGCTTTATTGTTGTATTATACATACAAATTGATGAAAGCTTCCGGTTCTATCAAAGTGTTTACCGGCATTTTGGTTTTTATCTTAATTTGGCTGGTGGTGACTCAAGTGTTGGAAATGAAATTGCTTGGGTCTATTTTCGATACTTTAATGAGCGTAGGTGTTATAGCCTTGATTGTGCTTTTTCAAGATGAAATACGTCGTTTTCTATTGACATTAGGCTCTCATCGTCACTTTAGCGCGTTGGCCCGTTTCTTTAGTGGCTCTAAAAAAGAATCGTTACAGCACGACGATATTATGCCGGTAGTAATGGCGTGTCTGAGTATGGGAAAGCAGAAGGTAGGTGCATTGATTGTGATTGAACATAATATTCCTTTAGATGAAGTAGTTCGTACAGGAGAAATTATTGATGCAGCGATTAATCAACGTTTGATTGAGAATATATTTTTCAAGAATAGCCCTTTGCATGACGGTGCAATGGTGATTAGTAAGAAACGTATTAAAGCTGCCGGTTGCATTCTTCCGGTATCCCATGACTTGAATATACCTAAAGAGTTGGGGTTACGGCATCGTGCTGCTATGGGAATCTCCCAGCAATCGGATGCGCATGCTATTATTGTTTCTGAAGAGACAGGAGCTATTTCGGTTGCCTATCGGGGGCAGTTCTATCTTCGCTTGAATGCAGAGGAATTGGAAAGTCTGCTTACAAAAGAGAATTAAGTACATTAAGGATAAAGTTGGATTCCTATATTATCCGATTTTGGTTTTATGAGTGAGAAACATTCAACATATAGCTTTAATGTCTCAGAACCCTATATTATAAAACAGAGTATAGCAAATACTGATTTTACAAGTTTGCTATACTCTGTCATTTGGTATGTCTCAGAGCTTATTTTATACTCAATGTTTTCCGAAAACTTTTTCCGAAACGGTTGGTAGCTACAATCTCCACTTTTGATGTATTTGCTGATGGACGAACACGGAAAAGATGTAATGTGTGATATCCGGTTGTCTTTCCTTTTTTTTGTGTGATAGCTGCTTGATCTTCATCATCGAATGCTTCTAATACTCCTTTCTTCTCTATTCCATTTTCATAATAAGTGAGAGACCAGGCGGGATCATAATCCCATAGATTCACGACTAAATATTCCGGTTGCGATTGAAACTCTCCCGGTTTGTATACATGGAACTGGTAATCCAAAGGCTGACCGGTAGCTTTATATTGCCAACTGATATCCTCTCCGTTAATATCTACTAGAAGATATCCGTTAGGTGCTCCGCAACGATTGACATCACCTGACCACCAGCCACCGCAGGCAGCTCCTATATTATGTTCATAGATATCAGGAGTAACAATTCGGTTTTCGTAAAAATGAGTGTGACCGGAGAAAATATGAACTTTGTAGTTTTGCAGAATTTCAAATAGCTGTGCGGCATTGCGTGTGTTACCTTTTCCTTTATTTGAGTAATTAGCCACAGGAGCATGAAGAGATAATAATACCAATGTGCCGGGTTTCACATAACTGAGATCTTTTTTAAGCCATTCTAATTGTTCAACAGTGAAGCTTTCTTTATATTTTTTCTGTCCTTGATAATCAATATCTTTCATGGAAATAATATGCACTTTTCCTACATTGAAAGAGTAATCAGTTGGTCCGAAATTGTCTCCGAAAACGTGTTCTGCCCATTCATTCGGATTTTGTGAATTGCTTAAAGCTGTATACTGTAGGTCGAAATCATGATTACCTATCGTATGATACATCGTTAGATTGAGTTTGGATATAGCTTCTTTGTAGGGAGCATATATTTCCATAGCATCCCAAGAAATGTCTCCTAACATCATTCCATATATTTCTTTGCCATTGAGCGTTTTTAACGTTGCCTCCAGATCGGGAACTGTTTCGTTACTGAAACGGGCGAGATGCTTCTCTGTTTTCATTTGTGGATCGGAGATGGCAATGAAAGTAAAATCGTTTGCAGGCATCGTTCTTTTTTCCAATTGAAAATCACAACGGTTTATCTTTTGTTGTTTGTCTAAAGCGGCATAATATCCAGTTGGAAGTGCATTCTCTACGATAGCTTTATAATCTGCCGGAATAGAAAGATAAACAAATTTCGACTGGTCGAAATTAGACGGTAGATAATAATGTCCTTTTTCATCTGTTTGGGTGAAATTGACTCCATCGGTTACTACAACTCCGGCAATGGGAGATTTTTTGTTATCTGTAACAATACCTTTTACAGTCATTCCTTTCTTTGAAGGAAGTCCGGCTGCCTGACAACTGACTATCGCCAAAGATAGCAATAGTAGTAAGGTGGATAAAAACTTTGTGGATTTCATCTGTTTTTTTTATATAATTAGTTGATATGCAAAGATATGAAATGAAAACGAAAAAGTATGTAACATAATGGTTGCATTTTTATTTCTTTTCTTTCTCATTTTTGCGATTCACTTTTTACCATGTTTTCAATACGGTGATATAATTATGAAAAGTACTTTATTTAAAAAGAAGCCATAAACTAATTTTTTCCACTGAATAAAGTAATCTGTTTGAGTACAAAGATTAATTCGTAGAACTATAGTCTTCCTTTCGTTGGACTATAGTTCAACGAAAGGAAGACTATAGTTGAAGTTGCGTTGGACTATAGTTCAACGAATTAAATTGTGCAGAGAAAAAGTTTATTGACTGAATCGTTTTAAATTAGTTATAACTAGTTTAGCATTAAACTCATATAAGGGTGTAAGGGCTGGAGAAGTTTATTACTTAATTCGCTTATATTCATTTGAGTGGATATCTCAGGTAATTGTTCGGTACTAAATTCACACTTTCCTTTCTGTATATAGTAATAACCATTATTTATCGGTAACTGCTTGTCTGTTAATTCAAAGTTCATTGTTAGTTCAGGAAAGGTTGTTGCATATAGTTTTAGCACCTCTTTGGCATTGATTATCCGTGCCATACCAAACGAGTGCCGGGATTGTTCATTATTAACAGGCAACAATCTGATAATCTGCCCGTGTCCGCTTTGTTGTTGCAAATAATGCAATAACTGGTTCTCTATATCTTTTGAATCTGCTAAAAGCTCATTAATAATCAGATTTTCATTCCCATTATATGCAATAGCCAATCCATTTATTATATTCTCTTGTTTGGCAATAACCAGAATACCATCGCTGATGCCTAAATCAGTCATGATTATTTTGAAATCATCAGAAGTATGCTGAATACAGCAAGATCGTTTGGATAGTTCTCTGTTCAGATATTGATATACTTCTTCCTGATAATCAGATATAGAATTTATTTTTATTTTAGGAGAAGGAGTAATTGAAGGTACAATAACTTCTTTAACTGAATGTTGGAATACAGGTGCATATCCCATTTGCGTATAATAGTTGAATAACCAAGGTTCGGCGGGTATCAATGTGCTGAAAGAAATACCGTTATGAAGCATTCTTTTGAAAGCGAGAGTGAGAAGCTCACGCATTGTACCTTTTCCACGAAAATCGGGATGAGTACAAGCACCTGAAATATAAGAAGTCTGCACAGTATGTCCGCAAAAGCTCATCGGGTAAGGAAGCATTTGAAGAGCGGAGATGATTGCGGTATCTTTTTGAATGGCAACATTTACTTCATCGGTATAGCGTAGGCGAAAGTACATATCAATGAAAGTTTCACTGTCATTGAAACAAAGTTTCCATAATGCTTTTACTTCTTCTTTCATAATCAGTCGGATTTACTATTAAACAAACAAAGATAAAAATTCGTTTTCAGGTTGCCTAAAATATTTGTGATGAATGAATAATAATGTGGCATTTAGTTTTTTTTACTGACAATAAAATGTTATATTTGTAATACTTAGAAAATGTTCTTTATAAAATAACCTGTTAAAATGAATATATTATGAAAACGAAACTAGTTTGCTTGATTTTGATTCTATGTGGGTGTTTGTCACTTTCTGCTCAGCATATGCCGAAAGTTGATGAAAATGGAGTTTATTTCGTAGCCGAGAAAATGCCTGAATTTACGGGTGGACAGCAGGCGTTAATGAAATATTTGAGTACAAATGTCCAATATCCTGCTGAAGCTCAGAAAAATGGAATAGGTGGTCGTGTAATAGTTCAGTTCGTAATTATGGAAGATGGCAGTATTGCTCAAGAGAAGATAGTGCGAGGGGTAGAGCCATCACTAGATGCTGAAGCACTCCGTTTGGTGAAACAGATGCCTAAATGGATACCGGGGACAGAGCAGGGGGTGCCGGTGAAGGTCCGTTATAATGTTCCTATCTTTTTTCGTATGACAGAAGGAAGTATATCAAGGCTAAAATCGGATTTAGTGTTGCCTGTAGGGCAGGAAGTGAAAAATGCGGCATTGGAAGGTGTATGGCAATCTTGTTCTGTGAAGACCATTGGTGAAGAATACCATATATATCGGGTCCAGGTATTGAAAATATTGTCTTCTGACGGTACATTTATGAATATTTTCACAGGTGATAATAAAGCGGGTGTGGTGATTACAGCTTCGGGAACTTACCAAAAAGAATCAGAGAATACATATGTGGAAACTTTGGAAAAATCGGCGATAGACCTTTTTAAAGAAGGCTCAAAAAATTCAATTACATTTGAGTTTCTGAATGATAATCTGGTGAAATTTACATTTTCAATTCCGGGAAAGGATACGCCGTGGGAAGAATATTGGTTTAGAGTACCTCTTCCGGAAATAAAACTGGTAGCTGAATAGTATGAATAAAATCAGAATATGACGGGAAAATTGTATCAAAAGTCTTTAATTATTACTTTTTAGGCACGGATTTCATTGATTTTACGATTTTAATTCATAAAAGAATCGTCTGTTTTTCTGTAATTCGTGCCTAAATAATTATATATTGATAAACTGTCTTTTATTTGGACAAGTCTTATCGCCCTTAATATAGTATTTACCACTTTATCATGTCCATTGGATACTCTTTTAGGCAAGCCATGTATTTATCCAGAATGGTAACCGGTTGATAAGAGAGTTTCGCTTTGCGTAATCCTTCAATTCCTAAATCTTCTTCGCGGTTCATATAAGTATATTGTTCGGGAATATGATTTGCAAATTCATAATTGATCATTGCATATGCACCATCAATATTAATATCTGCCTTTTCTACATGTACTCCAAATGTTTCGTGATTGATTGGCATACCAAAAGTGAATGCAACTATTTTTCCATTCACATGTAGAATACCTCCTGTCAGACCTAATGCCTCAAAATGATGAAGTGCATAAATAAGAGCGCGGCGTTCATTGCCGGTTCCATTCTGTTGGTCGCAATCATTCATTTTACACCATTCAGCTTCCAAATCCAAACATTCCTGAATACGGTCCGGGGTAATTGGTGCATATTCATAATCGGGATAAGTATTGCGGAATCGGTTGATATGATTTCTTTTTGCCTGGAACTTTTTGCCTTTAAGAGTCGCAAGGTCACTTCTTAAATATATATAATCTGCATAGTCACGGTTTTCTGTAAAGGTAAACTGTTCGGGCAGAATTGCTTCAAGATCAGTCCGCATACAACTACATACTCCTAACATACAGAATTGTTGGTTTTCTCGATGCGCATCTTCAATTAATTCTCGAAGAACAACTTTTAGATTTCCCGTACCTATAGGCATCATATAAGCCAATTGCTCTTCTGCCCAGAACTTAAAAACTAAAAAGTTGTTGATTACTGCAAATTTGGTATCGTATAAAAATCTCCAACTACAGAGATTTGAAAAAGAAAGATCGCAGTTCCGGCGATTACTGTTCATCGTGAATGCGGTAATTGTGTCTTTATCAGCAAGTGTGATATCTTTAAATGCAATCATGAAATTGTTTTTTTGAGTTTAACTTTTATATAACGGAAAATAGAAGGATTTTGTTTTTACAAGATTCCTAATAAATGAAGAATCGTAGGCGTTAATAAAGCTGTAAATATTCCGTTTAATGTGAGTCCTAAACTCGCATAGGCTCCATATTTGCTACTGATATCCATGGCAGTGGAAGTTCCGACCGCATGCGCAGCTGTTCCCATAGAAAGACCTTGGGCAATGGGACTGCCGACGCGCATGATTTTCATTGCTTTGAAACCACATATGGCGCCTAATAAACCAACTGCTACGACAACTGCTGCTGTTAGTGAAGGAATACCACCAATCGTTTTGGTAACTTCCATAGCAATAGGGGTGGTAACGGATTTAGGGGCTAGAGATAGAATAACTTCCTGAGAGGCTCCCATTAATTTTGCTATGATTACAACGGAAATGACTCCGACAATGCAACCTGCCAATTGGGAGAGAAGGATAGGCAATAACTGTTTCTTTATCATCTCCAATTGAAGATACAAGGGGACTCCTAAGGCTACAACTGCAGGACGTAGCCAGAACTCAATGAGATGTCCTCCTTTATTGTAGGTTTCATAAGATATGTTTGTCATCTTTAAAAAGATGATAAGAATTGCGATAGTGAGTAATATGGGATTCAATAATAATATTCCTGTTTTGTTCTGAAGCGATTTGGCTAAAAAGAAAATCCCGAAGGTAATAGCCAACAGAAAGAATTCATTTTCTAAGAAATTCATTGATCTTTATGTGTTAAGGGAGTCTTTAATTTCCGAATAATCTGGTGTACCCATCCTGTGACCAAAAGAACAAGGATCGTACTGACAATAGTGGCAACCACTATCGGCCAGAATTCTGCTGTGATTACATCAAAATATAGCATTAATGCAATTCCGGGAGGAACGAAAAAGAATCCTAAGTTAGCGACTAAAAAGTCGGAAAGTCCTTGTATCCATTGCAATTTAATCCAACCTAATTTCAAAAAGAGGGTGAGGAGCAGCATACCTATAATGCTGGAAGGGAGTTTGATACCCGTAAGATAAACGATTAATTCACCCAAAGCCAAACAGCCAAATAAAATGGCGCACTGACGTATCATACTAATTACCTATTGATTGTTGAAAACAGTGCAAAGGTAGGAAAAATAGAAGTACTGTGTTAAATATTATAATAATTTAGATTTGGTGGAGAAAAATAGGCTGATTTGTAATGTGTATATAGCAAAATTGCGTACTTTTGTGACGCAATTGACAAACAACTTGAAAGTTCAAAACATATTATAGATATATCAATGCTTAATTTAATTAACCAAATTGTGGCGCGTGCGAAAGAAAACCGCCAACGTATTGTGCTTCCGGAAGGAACGGAAGAACGTACATTAAAAGCTGCCAACCAGATTTTGACAGATGAAGTTGCTGATCTTATTTTATTGGGCAAGCCGGAGGAGATCAACGAACTTGCTGTAAAATGGGGATTAGGAAACATCAATAAAGCTACCATTATCGATCCGGAGACTTCTTCTAAGCATGAGGAGTATGCGCAATTGTTGTGCGAACTTCGTAAAAAGAAAGGAATGACTATTGAAGAGGCTCGCCAATTGACGAGTGATCCTTTATTTTATGGATGTTTGATGATCAAGAGTGGTGATGCTGATGGTCAGTTGGCAGGTGCACGTAACACAACTGGTAATGTATTGCGTCCGGCATTGCAGATTATTAAAACAGCTCCGGGTATCACTTGTGTATCTGGTGCAATGTTGCTGCTGACTCACGCTCCGGAATGCGGCAAAAATGGCATTTTGGTAATGGGTGATGTAGCTGTAACTCCGGTTCCTGATGCTAATCAATTGGCTCAGATTGCTATTTGTACAGCTCAGACTGCTAAAGCCGTTGCCGGTATTGAAACTCCTAAAGTGGCTTTGTTGAGCTTCTCTACAAAGGGGTCTGCTAAGCATGAGGTAGTAGATAAGGTCATAGAAGCAACTAAGATTGCTAAAGAAATGGCTCCTACTTTAGATTTGGATGGCGAAATGCAGGCGGATGCTGCCTTGGTACCTGAAGTTGCTGCTAGCAAAGCTCCCGGATCACCGGTAGCAGGAGAGGCAAATGTGTTGATCGTTCCTAGTCTGGAAGTAGGTAATATTTCTTATAAATTGGTTCAACGTTTAGGACATGCTGATGCTATTGGCCCTATTCTGCAGGGAATTGCTCGTCCGGTGAATGACTTGTCTCGTGGTTGTTCTATCGAGGATGTATATCGTATGATTGCTATTACGGCAAATCAGGCTATTGCAGCAAAAGCTAACAAATAATCTAAATCATAAATCAACGAAAAAATGAAAGTATTAGTATTGAACTGTGGTAGTTCATCTATTAAATATAAGTTATTTGATATGACCACTAAAGAGGTAATTGCTCAAGGTGGAATCGAAAAAATCGGTCTGAAAGGATCTTTCTTGAAACTGACTTTGCCGAATGGTGAAAAGAAAATTCTGGAAAAAGATGTTCCGGAACATACTGTAGGTGTTGAGCTTATCTTAAATACATTGATTAATCCTGAATATGGTGCTATCAAGTCTTTGGATGAAATCAACGCAGTAGGTCACCGTATGGTGCACGGAGGAGAACGCTTCAGTGAATCTGTATTGCTGACAAAAGAGGTGTTGGATGCTTTTGCTGCTTGCAATGACTTAGCACCATTACATAATCCTGCCAATCTGAAAGGTGTGAATGCTGTAACTGCTATTTTGCCGAATGTACCACAAATTGGTGTGTTTGATACTGCTTTCCATCAGACTATGCCGGATTATGCTTATCTGTATGCTATTCCATATGATCTGTATGAGAAATATGGCGTACGTCGGTATGGTTTCCACGGAACTTCTCACCGTTATGTTTCTCAACGTGTATGTGAATTCTTGGGCGTGAAGCCGGAAGGACAGAAAATTATTACTTGTCACATTGGTAATGGTGGTTCTATTGCAGCTATCAAAGATGGGAAATGTATAGATACCACAATGGGATTAACTCCTTTGGAAGGTTTGATGATGGGTACTCGTAGTGGTGATATTGATGCCGGTGCGGTAACTTTTATCATGGATAAGGAAGGATTGAACACCACCGGTGTGTCAAATCTGTTGAATAAGAAGAGTGGTGTGCTAGGAGTGTCCGGAGTTTCAAGTGATATGCGCGAATTGGATGCTGCTTGTGCGTCGGGAAATCCTCGGGCTCTTTTGGCAGAGAAGATGTACTACTACCGTATTAAGAAATATATTGGTGCTTATGCTGCTGCATTAGGTGGGGTCGATATCGTATTGTTTACAGGCGGCGTTGGAGAGAATCAATGGCTGTGTCGCGAAGCTGTTTGTGAGAATCTGGAATTTATGGGTATAGAAATAGATAAGGCTGTAAATACTAAGATTCGCGGTGAGGAAGCAGTCATTTCAACTCAGAATTCAAAAGTAAAGGTAGTGGTTATTCCTACAGACGAAGAATTGCTGATAGCGTCAGATACAGTAGCTATTCTAAATAGATAACTGATCATTCTGCTTATTATATAAAGAAAGGGATGGCTCGCTAATGGCGAGTTCATCCCTTTTCTCATCCCTTATTACTCAATAATCACATATAATTTCTTATTCTGCATATTAATTTTATCCTTGCACAGAGCATTGATTATTTCTATTTTAAATTCAGACGAATGTAGTTAGGATAGTGATCTGAAAGAACATTTGTCGTTTTTTCGCGTAGTATGTCCGAATAAGTACAATCATTTGCCAGATTTCCGTTTAACATAATGTAGTCGTATCTGCATCCTTTATTTTCAGGAAATTCGGTGGTGCTGACCGGGATACTTTGTTTGAAGTGACCGTTACTGTATAATGTAAAAGCATCTTTGAAACCATTCTCCAGTAGGAAGTCTGTTACTTCGAAATTATAGGCTGTGGTAGAAGAAAAATTCAGCCGTTCCGATTCAAATTTCGGACCATATGCTTTTGCATCATAAGCGTTATACGAATTGAAGTCTCCTGCTACCATAATTTTTGCTTCAGCCGGTAATTTCTTTATCTTTTCATTCATGATATTTTTGATTTCTGTAACACGGTCTTTCAATTCGAACGGTGAAAGGTGAATGACAAAAATATCTATACCCTGGCATTTGGCATGAATAAATCCATGGTAAGTATATATGGTAGGATCACTGCCTCTAAGCACTTTCTCTACATTCGTGATCGGATATCGGGAGGTCAGTCCTGTAGGATATCCTGTCTCTTTCGTGATATAGGCGTACTCATGTCCGTATTGTTTGGCAAACTCCAACAGGCTGGCTTCTGTAAAGTTGTTCAGTTCTTGAAAGAGCATGATGTCCGGGTCGTATGTTGTCATCCAATTGAGAAAACGTTGCTTTTTAGTATCTTTGCCATCAAATCCGTTTAGTACATTGTAGGAAAGTACACTTACCGTTTGGGCAGGCTTCAATATTATTTCCAGTTTCGTTTCATACTTGCCGTCGTATGAGATGCGTTCTTTGTGCGGTTCATATTTGGGCGAAACTATTGAAATGTATCCGTCTACACTTCCTTTGTAATAGGGAAGCCATTTCCCGTTCTCATCCGAACGACCTTCTCCCATGGTAACCACTCGGTTCTTTTCCAGACCCGACATTACTACAAAGGCATCTTTGACAGGCTTTCCGGATGTGTCTTTCAGATAAACGGATAATTGTCCTACAACAGTATTGTCTGTGCTATCTTTACTGTCCGAACAAGCATAACACACTATGGATAGTAAAATAACGAATAAACTAGTTCTATTTTTCATAATTTACTGATTTAAAAATGGGAATGATATATACTAATACCTATTTCAAACTTGTGACTTTGTATCCATTTACTACTTGCTTATCTTAGCGGCAACTCCCCCGCCGGGATACATCTTAATCTTTACTTTTTTGTCATCCGATAACATCTTCTTTTCCTTTTTATAGTCTGTGGCATTACGATCTGCATTGATACCATCGCGGAAAATTTCTATCTGATAGTTGCCATCCGGCAGGAATGACAGGTCTATTTCCATTTCGCGGGTTTTCCAATCGTTGATAGCTCCTACGTACCATGTGTCTTTGCTACGACGTGCCATGCTGATGTATTGACCTATTTTGCTGTCTAAAGCTACAGTTTCATCCCATACCGTGGGGATGGAAGTAATAAATTCTGTGCTTTCTTCTTCATTTATATAATTGATGGGCGTGTCGCATAGCATATTGAATGGAGATTCAAAGATTACATATTCTGCCAACTGGCGGCAACGTGTCCCTTGACTCATCGGCTCGGTATAATTAGGAACATAACCCTTTTGTGTAGCGTTACGCATAGCTCCCTGTGTGTAGTCCACCGGTCCTGCCAACATACGGATAAATGGGAAAGTCAAATCATAAATAACTTGGTCATAACCTTGTTTTTTCCACTTAAGTTGTTCCAGTCCGTTCACTCCTTCAAAGTTGATCACATTCGGATAAGTGCGCTGGAGTCCGAACGGCTTACAGGTTCCGTGGTAGTCGAGCAGCATTTTATGTTCGGCACACACTTCGGCGGCTTCCCACATAAAATCAACCATTTCTTGATCATCACGATCCATGAAGTCTACTTTGAACCCTTTGATACCCATATTGGCATAGTGCTTCACAACTTTCTCCATATCACGATGGAAAGCCCAATATCCTGCCCATAAGATCAGGTCTACCTTTTTGGATTTTGCGTAGGCCGCTAGCTCTTCCAGGTTAATCTGTGGAATAATCTGAAGCATATCCGCTTTCTTATTGACTGCCCATCCTTCATCCAGAATCACATATTCAATATTGTTTTCGGCAGCGAAGTCAATGTAGAATTTGTAAGTGTCATTATTGACTCCTGCACGGAAATCAACACCTTTCAGATTCCAGTTATTCCACCAGTCCCAAGCCACTTTCCCGGGTTTGATCCATGAAAGATCGGTCATAGACGAGGGACGTCCCAGCAGGAATACCAGATCATTATCCAAAAGATCTTTGTCATTGTCTGCAATGGCGAATATTCTCCATGGGAAAGAACGAGTGCCCTTTGTCCGAGCGATATAACCTTCTCGCTCCTTCACCATTTTTTGCAGCATATTGTGTCCGCCTTGTTCAGTTACTTTCGGGACGGTGGCATATACTCCTTCCATAGCAGATGTATTTGCCTTACTACGGAGGAACATCCCCGGATAATCATATAGGTCACTTTCGGTGATACATATCTTCTGATTATTGGCGGGTAACTCAACTAGAAACGGAAGAATAACCAACCGTTGGTCATTTAGTGAAGAGAGCGACTTATAGTCATACGTATTCTCGAACGAATTCAGGAATTGGCTGTCGATGTCACCGTCTTTTCCACGGTTGCTATAGGCTGCGTATCCTTTACTTTGGTCGGGGAACTTGTAGTCTGCCTTTTCATTAATGACGGTGATGGGTGTTTTGCCAAAATTCGTCTGGAATTGGTAGGCTACACCTTGGTCGTAACAACGGAAATTAACTGCATATTTTCCTTTAAACTGAACAATCAGTTCATTGAAACTCTCTTCAACTTCACTTTTTTTGTAAATGGGTGATGCTATTTTCTGCCCGGACACAGAGCGTTTGGTGACTTTCGTCACTTTCGGCTGCTTTCCTATCTCGCCAATCTCTCGGATATTCATTCCGATGGGAGAAGGTTCCAATAGAGTCCTACCATTTTGTGAAACACTGATTAACAATTCGTCTCCGGTAGTTGCCTGAAGCACGATTTGTCCGTTGGGTGATGTCAATTGCATCACTTTCTGGCTCCAGCCCGTGATAGAATGGAGCACTAAAAAGAATAAAATTACTGTTTTTTTAGTCATAAAATAAAATTGTTCGGTTTCTGCCAATGTTATTAATGAATACTTTGGTATTATAAAGCTTATATTCAGGCCTTTTTATGCCTAAACTGTAAACTGTTAATAATCTTTCGTAAACTTCAAATCATTGGCAGAAGTTGAATAATAACTATAGGTTTACGGATTATTTATTTGCTTTCCCATAAGCTTTCAATTCTTCCACTGATACATTAGCTCCACGGTTACTTTCGGTTATCACCATTTTTATGTATCGTCCTGTTACCACTTTCGGACAATAGAAGGATACGAATCCCAGCCGTTTCTCCGTTCCGAAGTCGAATGTGGTCGCTTTTGTCCAGTTGGTTCCATCGGCACTGATTTCGAAATACCCACCTTTTAAGTCTGTATTGTATGTATCTCCACGTCTCAATATCTCAAACTCGGAGATGGCATAAGAACTGTTCAGCTTAAAGACAAATGTTTGCGGAAGTCCCGCAGTGCCTACTCCGGAATTATTGTATTTAACGTGCCATCTGGTGTTTTCGTTGTTATCAATCATATTTTCGGGTTTTTCGGATCCTTGGTAGCTTGTATATGATTCTACCGACCATTGAGTATAAGGAATCTGCTCCATGCGGTTCAATATAGTGATCACACAAGTACTTTGTTTAGCGTTTATATCAAACTTGGAAGGATTGCTTAGGCGTACAGGGATAGCAAACCAACCGTAACCCAGTTTCTCTTTGTCGAGAATTACCTTTAAAGTCTGAACATTCTTACCTGCTACCAGCCTTTGCTCTCCAACCAATTCAAAGCTGCCGCTGACAGGCTGAGTGTACTCCAAATCATTTTTCTCGTTCCACTCGTCTAATGCCGCCTGATCAATAATTGCCGTAAAATCAATGTCCCATTTGTTTGCAAAAGGAGTTTCTATCGGCAATGCTATTTCTATCTTTCCTGTAGCAGTTATAGGAATCACTTCCTGAAGCGTACTTCCACAAGTGAAACCAAATGTAGCAGGCTTCACTGTTGGAGAAATAATAACGGAACCTTTATTTTGATTGATCTGTACTTCCCCTTTGCTATTGAGTGAAATCGGGAGGACATATTGCTCCTGTTTAGGATCTTCTTTTAATAGTTCCGTTTTGAATATCACTTGGACATTTCCTTTCTGTTGGGAACTTCCCATCGTCTGATTGCTGTTTACTACCTGATAATACGTTTCAGGAAGCAACTCTGCGGTTGTATTATGTTCCCGGTTATACTGTTCAACTAGGTTTTCGTCCACTAGTGCTTCAATGAAAGCCTCTTTTTTAATCAGGCCGCTTTTGAAAATGGGTATATTGTACGTATAGTCTTCTCCTGTATTGTACAGATCGAGGGATATTTCTCCATTGTTGATGAAATAGATCAATGGCTCAGATAGGTTGTTGTCGCGGTTACTGATATCACAGCCAGCAAGTAGCAACAATCCGCTTATCATCCATCCGAAGTTATATATTCGTTTCATAATTATTGAATTTGATTTGTTGTTTACCATAAATAGTTCTGAGTAATTTTCTTGTTTCTATCCAATGCTTCCTGGGAGATTGGGAACAAATAATGCTTTTTATTGAAAACTCTATTTTCAGCTATCGTGCGTACCCAGAATTCGCCTTTCGGTTTGTGGTCGGTTGCCATTACGTTCATACCATATATTGGACCATTCTCTGTTTCTTCGGCGATTCTCCAAGTGCGAGTGTCGAAGAAACGGTATCCTTCAAATGCCAGTTCTACTTGACGTTCATGGCGTATTAATTCACGCATTTTATCTTGGTCTTTCACCTCTTCCGGATAAACTTCTTCCAGATTGGGTACACCTGCTCTTTCACGGATCAGGTTAATGTATTTCAGGATATCCGCATTTCCGGGATCACATTCGTTCAATGCTTCCGCATAGTTCAGGTAGATTTCTCCCAAACGGCAGATGGGCCAGGAGAAACGTCCGTATTCACTATTCTTGTGATTGAGAGAGTGGTCGGACATCTTACTGATCAGGTAACCAGTCTTCGAATAATTGTGTGAAGAACCGGGACCGCTGTTTCCTCCATAATAGAATTCTACATCGATGGTTGTAGAACCGGCTTTCCATTTCTCGCCACTCCAACATACGCTTACATAGAATCTGGGTTCGCGATTCATATACATTGTATTGGTGTTACTGTACGTTGTACCATCCGCAGGATTCTTTACATTCTGAAATTTCCCTTCCGAGTAGTTGGCTATCGGATCAAAAACCGGATTTGCACCATTGTTGGTATATCCGATGATGGGATAACGACCATTGCTCATTGCATAAGCATCTATCATCTTTTGTGTTGCGGATACACCACCGTATGAAAGGTTTCCAATGCCTCTTGGTGTTGTTACATATCTCCATTGTCTGGCATCGAGTGCACGCCCGAAAATCACTTCACTGTTCCAAAGTGACAGATAAATGCCTGCATAAGATTTATAAGGGTTTATTTTCTCATCAGTGTATTCTTTGTGTAATTCATAAAGATTCAGGTCGATGACAGCTTTGTTGGCCTCTGCTGCCCATTCCCATTTCTTCGCATTATACGACTGTGGAAACAAGTGCTTGCCTTCCGTAGAAACTATATTCTTATAGAATGAATCATCACTGTTATACAGTTTTCGGGCAGAATAAAGTAGCATACGGGCTTTGAGTGCCATTGCCGCTCCGATCGTTGGCTTGCCATACCAGTTTGTTTCCTGCTTCTCAGGCAATATCTCGGCTATTGCATCAAACTCTTCACAAATATAGTTCATACACTCTTCCCAAGTAGAACGTTCCTTGCCTAAGTCCAGATCTGCCGAGGTAATGTCCGATACTTCATCGCCGACCAAAATAACCGGACCATACATACGCATCATCATAGCATAGTAGTAAGCACGCAAGAACCGTGCTTCGGTTTTCCATTGGAGCTTTTCTTCAAAGTTGATTTCCGGGCATTTGTCTACATTCAGCATGAAGAAATTCGCTTCACGTATCCCTTGGTAATAGGATTTCCAAAAATTTTGATAAGGAGGAGAGTCTGGTGACCATGCGCCATTGTTCATATAACAGTAACCTCTTTGCAGATAAGTGATACAGGCTTCATCCGATGCTCCCAACCAGGGAGTATTTGATGCTGTATTTGACTCATCGACCATGTAGCTGTACACATTAAACAGGTATCGTTGGGTCGTTGAACGTTTCTGGAAAATCATTTCGATAGTCAGAGTGTCATCAGGCTGTCTGTCCAGATACGAATCACAAGAATTCAGCATCAGCACACAAACAGAAATTCCGATATATTTTATAATGTTCTTCATCTTAATATATTATTTATAGTGTTAGAAGTTTACGTTAATACCGAAGTTGAATACTCGGTTGGCTGGATAATTGGCACCTTGTCCGTGCAGAACTTCCGGATCCCAGAGCTTGAACTTGCTGAAAGTTAATAAGTTCACCCCTGATGCGTAAAGTCGCAAGCCACTTATGTGCATAGTCTCAATCCATTTTGTCGGGAAGTTATAACCAATTTCCACAGACTTTAAGCGTAAATAGCTCATGTCTTTCAGCCAGAATGAAGAACTTCGGAAATTATTTTCATTAGCACCTAACGATAAACGAGGATATTTAGCCTGTGAGTCAGGATTGCTTTCCGACCAGTGATTGTAATAAATGTCTTCATATACGCCGCTTTCTACCATATTTCGCCCTTTAAATGCCTGGATGGCAGAGCCTGATAACATTTGGACTGTGTGACCTGCACCCTGGAAGAATACGGAGATGTCGATCCCTTTCCATATAGCCGATAAACCAAATCCATAGACTATTTCCGGCACGCCTGTCCAACCAAGAGTTTTCTCATCATTCTTGTCAATCTGGCCGTCGCCATTGATATCGATATATTTAATGTCACCAGGTTTCACATCGCCGAAAGTCTGTTTAGGCCATGAATCGATATCTTCCTGTGACTCAAACAATCCGGCTGCTACCAAACCGTATTGTGGCCATAAAGATTGTCCTCTGCGGTTCAGGTATGGATACTTCCAGTCCGGTTCATCATTATCCACTATTTCATTGTGAGCATAGGTAAAGTTGGCTTTTCCTGACAACCGAACTTGGCCTACACGTTGATTGTATTCCAGAGAAGTATCAAACCCTTTGTTTTTCATCTTACCCACATTCACATATGGCTTTGTGGTGATACCCATATACAAAGGTAATGAATTACGTTCAAGAAAGATGCCTTCACGTTTTTCAGCAAAATAATCTACTTGAACCTTTAATGCATTGAAAAAGGAAGCCTCGATGCCCACATTCATTTTCTTTGCGCGTTCCCATCCTACATTCGGATTGGCCCAGTCGCCTACACGTAATCCTTTTTCTGTATGTGCATTTTCGCCGAAGTCATAGCTGCCTCCACCTACTACGGTAGCATTATAGATGAAACGTCTGCCTCCACCAATCTGGTCGTTTCCTACTTCACCATACGATCCTTTGATCTTAAGCATATCTATCACATTAGCTATTGGTCCCCAAAACTTTTCATTAGACACCAACCATCCGGCAGCTACTGACGGGAAGAAACCAAAACGGTGGCCCGGACTGAAATTCTCGGAACCGTTATAGCCAAAGTTGCCTTCGATGAAGTAACGATTGTCGTAAGCATAGGTGATACGTCCGGCAATACCCTGATGACGATAGGGTAGTGCATCTTCTGCATTGCTTACACCTATTTTATTTTTCTGTTTCTGGTTATATAAAAATAAAGCTCCCAGGGCATGTACTCCGAATGTGCGGTTATAATTCATCGATGCTTCGATGTAAGTAGTTGTATATCCGCTGTTGCCTGTGGAGTAACTCAGGTCTTCTTGTCCTACGTTTCCTTGGGTGTAGAGTAATCCGCCTTCTTCATCACGTCCGTTAGCCATATAAGTCGGTACTTGTTTGGAACGTTTAATCCAGTTGTAATTATGTGCATCAAAAGAAATTTTCACATTGGCAGTCAATCCCGGGGTGATGAGTTCGGAAAAGTCTTGCGTCAGTCCAATTAGTGACTGTGCATTGTTCCAGAACTTCTCGTAATATCCCGATTGAGTGAGAAGATTATAAGGATTGTTTCCTTCTGAAGTGGTGGGTCCTGAGAATTTTCCGTCTGAATAGCGTACAGGGAAAGCATTTGGCGCAGTGATAAATGCATAGTTCCAAATGTCAGAAGCATCGGCTCCCGGACCATTCACTTTCTCAAATATGGACGATAAGTTTACATTCAACATTGTAGTGCGATGCAATTTTACATCTACATTAGAGCGGAAGTTATAGCGTTTGAAATAAGTCGAGGTGTTGTACTTGTTCATCGAATCACTTTTGAACATACCTCCTTCGTTATAAAATGCACCGGAAATATAGTATTTGGCAATGTTACCACCACCACTGATACCTAGATTTACTCGTTCGCTGAATGCATAGTTATTGTAAAGCTCTTCCATCCAGTTTACATTTGGATACAAGTCCGGATCCTCTCCTGTACGATATTTTTCAATCACTTCATCGTTGTAGTAGTTCTTTCCACCATTATCGGCACTGTAGGCTTCATTATACATCTCTACAAACTGCATGGCATTCACCATTTTGGGGCTTTTGGTAGGACCCAGCATACCGGCTTCCGCCCGGAAAGAAATTTTAGGTTTTCCTTCTTCACCTGTACGGGTGGTAATCAGGATTACACCATTGGCACCACGAACACCATAAATTGCCGTTGCAGCAGCATCTTTCAATACAGAAAACGTTTGGACATCTTCCGGGTTTACAAGGTCCATCTCACGCTCAATACCATCTACCAGTATGAGTGGCTTCTTGTTGGATCCAAATGTGCTGATACCCCGGATCCAAAATTCTGTGCTGGCACCCGGTTCGTTATTCTTTTGCAAGGTAATCAAGCCGGAGAGCTGTCCACCCAGGTTATTACTCAGTTTGGATACAGGCATTTTCAATGCATCTACTTTGATACTGGAGATGGAACCGACTACACTTTCTTTCTTTTGTGTACCATATCCCACTATCACCACTTCATCCAGTTTCTGGTTGTCTTGCTCGAGTTTGCATAAAATCGGTTGATTACCTTTTATTGTAATTTCTTCGGTTTTGTAGCCAATGTATGAAATAACCAGGATACCTACTCCACCTTTTACTTTCAACTCAAACTCTCCGTCTACATTGGTCACTGTCCCGTCCGGAGTCTCTTTCAGCCAGACCTGTGCACCTATAATCGGCTCGTTGGTTGCTGCATCCAGTACAGTACCTTTTACCGCTTGTAGCGTTGGATTTGTCTGAATTTTAGGCTGCGGAGTTGTTTTTACCAGAATGATATCGTTCGATTTGATCACATAAGACAGTCCGGTACCATTTAAGGCTTCATCCAGAATCTCCTCGACAGCTCCTTTCTTGTTTTTGATATGTACGGAAATATTGTCGATAAGACCTTTCACATACGAAAAACGATAACTACTGGAACCCTCTATCTGTTGTATCAGATCTTTTAGGCTCTTTACTTGGTTTGTGCTACTTAAATGTATTTCCTGTGGCGATTTGTTATCTGCGTTTACCGGTATGGTAAAGCACAAAAGGAGTGCTAGAAACGACCATAGTATGGGCCGCCTCGGATAAAAAATTAATTTCATAAGTAAAAATGTGTGTTAAATTATTTTTTTAGATATATGGTGTCATTAATAGTTTGAAGATGTGTTTCAGTTGCCAAAGTAATGACATCAAGCGAGTGCTTTAGTGAATTGTTCCGGTCAATACATCCGGAGAATACAATATTCCGGCTCGCTTCATTGACTACGACATTGGCATTATAGATACGGTTAAGGATTTCAATTACTTCTTTTAGACTTATATCTTTGAATGTATATCGTCCATTGCGCCATTCGGTGTCTTCAAGATTCGTTTTCTGTATGACCATCTTTTTGTCATCAGTGTTGTAAACTAGTCGTTGTTCGGGTTTCAAAGGGATACTTTTGTCTTCGGCGCAAAACACGATTGCACCTTTTACTAAAGTAGCTTCTACGGTTGGGTCATCCTGATAAGCACGGACATTAAACTCTGTACCTTTTACTACAATTTGTGTGCCTTTAGAACATACGGCAAATTCATTACCGTTTATTTGTTTCCTGACTTTGAAAAAGGCTTCTCCATCTAAATTGACAATACGTTTCCCGGAAAGAAAATCACCGGAATATGAGATCTTTGAGTTGGAATTAATGATTACGACAGAACTGTCAGGCAGCATCACTTCAGATATAGAACCTTTCGGTACAGTGATCTCACTTAAAGCTAAAGATGAGTCCATAGGAGTCAGATACATAGCAGTCATTGTACTGACGATTCCCAGAGCGAAAACGGCTGCATATTTCCATATTCTGCTGAAAGGGGAAGTTGTATGAATTTCAGTTGCTGTTTTTTCATTCTGATCTTTCTGAGATTCATTTTTATCTATATTACTTTTGATCCGCTCGTAAATTGCCTTATATTCAATCATGTTTTCCGGTAAAGAGTCAACGGATACTTGTGTCGTCGCAAATAGGTACATTTGCTGATTGGTATGGCTTTTTTTTCTCCATTCATCAATAAACGTCTGTTCTTCTTTACTGAGAACAGCATTTTTGATGATTTTGGCTAAAATATTAAATGCCTGATTATTTTCCATAATTTTCTATTTGTATTATTTTTGTAAGGCTCTTATAACGTTTTTGTATCGTTTACTATAGTATGGACGAAAGGAAAAGAAAAATCCCCTATCGAGAAACTCTATTTTTTTTAAATGATAATATATTTTTTTTTTGAGATGAAAAATTCTATATTTGCACAAAGTACACAACGACAAATTTGATGGAAATAGATAATCAAATCTTAAATCAATTATATGCTAAAATACGTCAGGATGATTCGAAAGCCTTCGAATCTCTCTATCATTTAATGTATAAGCGTCTGTATAGTGTGGCTAATATGATTCTTCAATATCGGGAGCTGAATGAAGAAGTATTAGAAGAGGTGTTCACTTCGTTATGGATAAATCGTCATAAATCAGTTGTTGAGAATGTTTTTACTTATCTTTATGTTTTGACGAAAAATAAAGCAATTGATACTAAGCGGAAAGAAGATCGTTGGGCATATCTTACTTTAGAGGATGTACACGATGACTTGCTTTGTAGTTCTGCCACTCCGGAAGCGGCTATTGTTTCAAAGGAAGAATTACATATCATTCATTCTATTATTAAGAATTTGCCGGAGAAAAGAAGAAATGTACTGATGCTTACCAAATATCATGGTTTAAAAATAAAAGAGGTAGCTGATATTCTGGGTATTTCAGTGAAGACAGTGGATAATCATTTAGCGGCTGCGATTCGTGATATACAGGAAGAACTTAAAGAGAAAGGAACAGATAAAGTAAGTCAAAAGAGAATTATGAGTTGGTTGCTTTGATTCTTGAATATTTATTTTATTCGAATGGTATATCCTACATTATTAATAATAAAATAGCATGGCGTCTCATTCATGGTAAGTGAGGCGAAAAGTAAGGTAATCATCCGCAGGCTGCTGCTATAAAACTCTGAAAAAGAGTTTATGGGGGAGCCTAGGAGGCAGTAGCAGACAGTCGCAGATGATACTTGTGATAAGTCGGGTATTATCGTTTTACAGTTGAAATATATTGCTCGTACAATGTCTGGTAGCAATTAACCAGTGGGATTCGTATATGCATCGACCTTTGTAATTAGCTTCATTAAATGCGGAAAGTATATCCACCCAATTGTTTTCTCTGCCTGAACAAGGAAAATAATGGCATTCGTTTTTCCCATCTCCGTAGGACACATATACTGATTTTAACTGTTTGCTTAATGCGCAAATCACTTTCTCCGGATTCTTGATGTGGTTCATATCAACAGCAGCATAAATACTTTTAGGAAGGCGATTCGTAATCTTCATCATTTTATCTACTGTTCTGCAAAGCGGTCGTTCCCGGTTTTCGTCTTTTAATAGTTCATATCCAAGCATATAGATTGAGAATTTACGGATACTAAAAGCAAGCAGGATATTAACAATATTTGCAAGTAAGTTTTTTGTCTCATAGTCATATTGATTGGATTATATAGCGTTTACATTCAGACGATTTTACAGTCGTCTGAATGTAATTTTAGATGGATTATTTTTCTGATGTAGAATCTGAATCGTTGATTTGATAAAGTCGGTATCCTCACACGTGTAAATATCCACGAACTGTTGTGGATTGCGATCTATCAGCGGAAACCAGGTACTTTGTATTTGAACAACGAGGCGATGTCCTTCTTTAAATGTATGAGCGATATCCGGCATAGTGAAACGCACTTTGGTTGGTTGCTTCGGAATAAAAGCTTCCGGGCGTTCAAAACTGTTTCTGTATCTTCCACGCATGACATCTCCCCGTACCAACATTTGGTAGCCGTTCATCAAATAACGGTATCCGCTTCCTTTGCCGTCCTTTTGATCATTGTATGCAAAATCTTCAGGAAATTCGTCAATGACTTTGACAATAAAGTCCGCATCTGTTGTTGTCATAGACACATCTAATTCTACTTCCACTTCTCCACCTACAGTCAAAGGTTGTTTCAGAACTTCGGTTTTGAAGCAAAGTACATCCGAACGGCGTTCAGCAAAACGTTGGTCGTCAGTCATGTATTCTTTTGAACGGGCATAAGTTGTTTTATCGGTATAAGGAACGGGCTTTGCAGGGTCAGAGACATATTCCGAATAAGAAATTGTTTTGTCCGGAACTTGAGTGCTAAGTGTTCCTTCTTCATTCAGATAGTAGGATATCTTTTGAGCATCTTTATCCGGCCAGGATACGAATTCTTTCCATTGGTTTTCTCCGGAGAAAAATACATTTGCTTTGCGTGAATCGCTTACCGGAGTTCCTTTCCCCTTTAAGTAGTATTGTAAGAAAGGGTATTCTATTTCATTCTGATAGTAAAGTGCCGTTTTCGTACCAAAGCGGACGTTACCCAGATAACTTCCATCGTTCCCTTCCCACGCACCATGATGCCAAGGACCTATGATTAGTTGCAAGTCTGTGTCTGGGCTTTGCTTATGAATAGCTTTGTATAATTCCCAGGCACCGTAGCAGTCTTCTGCATCAAATAATCCTCCTACTACTAATACGGCGGGTTGAATATTGTAACAAGAACGTCGCGTATCTCTTTGTTGCCACCAGCTGTCATAATTGGGGTGAGTCATTAAATCGTTCCAATAAGCAATACTATCACCTAATAAATGGGTGAGATTTTTCAATGCGCCTGCTTTCAGGAAGAAAGAGTATTCATCTGTTTTATAATAAGGTTTGGAAGGAGTGCTCTTTTCGGTGGGAAAGGGGCGCGGGCGATTCATATAAACCGCCAAGCTAAAACCGTCACGAAGCATGAAAGCACCGTTGTGATGATAGTCATCTCCCATAAACCAGTCAGTCACCGGTGCTTGCGGTACGGCTGCCTTGATAGCAGGATGTTTGCTTAATGCTCCCATTGTTGAATAAAAACCGGGGTAGGAAGTTCCGATGATTCCGATTTTTCCGTTATTATTGCGAGTATGGTGCAATAGCCATTCCGCCGTATCATATACGTCACTCGCTTCGTCAATGTCTTTTTTCTTTTTCTTGTTAGCTATAAAAGGACGTACATTTACATATTCTCCTTCACTTTTCCAACGTCCGCGAACGTCCTGTATAACGAAGATATATTTTTCGCGTGCGTAGTTCTGCCAAACACTCCAAAGACGGCTGCTCATATTCTTTCCATAAGGAGATGCCTTGTAAGGAGTACGGGTAATCAAGATGGGTGAAGGATCCTTTTGATGGATGGGTTCGTAGATTGCAGTATATAAGTGAATTCCATCTCGCATTGGTATCATTTCTTCTCTTTTGGTATAGTTTTCTTTTATCCACGTTTCGTTTATTTCTTGTGCGAATAAACATCCCCCAATAAATAAGAAATAGAAAAGTGGGGCAAAGCAAAAAACTTTGCTCCACTTGTTAATATCATAAGTCATGGTGTTTTTCAGATAGGAAAGTTATACGATAATCAGCTCTATGCCCATTTCTTCAATAGATTGTGCCATAGTTTTAGATATACCGGAGTCAGTGATAATCACATCTATCCGGTCCAGATTGCAGATCTTGCCGAAACCTCTGCGTCCAAATTTAGAGGAATCTGCCAGAATGATTGTACGAAGAGAAGCCTCGATCATTTTTTTATTCAGAATAGCTTCTTCTATGTTTGAATTGGTGATACCATATTCCAGATCAATGCCGTCCACTCCCAGAAAGAGTTTTGAACAAGTGATTTGCTCGAAGAATTGTGAAGTGTAATCACCAATAACAGAGAACGAGTTTTTCCGAACAATTCCTCCCAACTGTATAACCTCTATATTGTTGATAGCATTTAGTAACAATGCTGTTTTAAGAGAAGCTGTTACTACTGTTAGGTGGCTGATCGGTGTAATTTGTTCGGCGAACATATGTACTGTCGATCCTGAAGCAATAATGATAGAATCATTTTCTTCAACTAATTTAGACGCTTCGATTGCGATTCTTTTCTTTTCGTCCTTCCGTAGCTTTTCTTTTTCATGAACGTCTATATCAGAAGTTAGCGGGTTAATAGGACTTGCACTCCCATGAGTGCGATACAATAGCTTCTTTTCTTCCAGGTATTTTAAATCTTTTCGGATTGTAACTGGGGTAACATCCAGCTCTTTGGCGATATCTATCACTTTGATGAAGCCATTCTTGGCTAAATTGTCAAGAATATACTTATGTCTTTCTGCTATACTTGTCATACTCTCATATTTTTTATTACAAAGATAAATTAAATATTAATATGTGGCAAATGAAAGTCGGAAAAGTTTCATTGTCTAATGAAAATAGATGTTTTTGATCAGAAAACATCTCGTAAAAGAAAAATAGTTTATTTGTTTTATTGCATTGTATTTCTTTTTATGTATTTTTGTGCCGTTAAACGATTATAAAGAAAAGAAAACGAAATTGGAAGGCGAAAATTTGCGAGTTGTCTTTAAATGAAAAATAGTATGAAAAAACATTCTTTTTTATTCGGAGGGGCGTTTGCCTTATCTTGGATGTTATTTATGAATGTACCTACTTTACAGGCACAGAGTAAGCAACTAAATGCACTGAAATTTAAGAACACTACTCAGTTGAAGGATTTTTTCAAATATAAAGGCGATGGCTCCATTATTATCAGCGGACACCGGGGGGGCTATGAAGAAGGTTATTCTGAAAACTGTATTGAGGGTTTTGAAAATGTACTGACTCAAATGCCTGCTTTTTTTGAAATAGATCCCCGTTTGACTAAGGATAGCATTCCTGTTCTTATGCATGATCCGACTCTGGACCGTACTACTACCGGAAAGGGTAAAGTGAGCGATTATACATTAAAAGAGCTACGCGAGTTGCGTTTGAAAGACCATGCAGGTAATGTGACTGATTGCAGAATTCCAACTTTGGAGGAAGTGATTATCTGGAGTAAAGGAAAAACAATTATCAACTTAGATAAGAAAGATGTTCCGATGGAAATAGTTGCTGCTTTGATAAAGAAACATAAGGCGGATGATCATGTTATGCTGACTGTACATACCGGAGCACAAGCCAGATTCTATTATGATCGCTTCCCTAATATAATGATGTCTGCTTTTGCACGCAATATGAAGGAATATGAGGATCTGGTAATTTCTGGTGTTCCATGGCAGAATATGATTGCTTATGTGGGGCCTACTATTACTCCGGAAAACCGGAAGATATGTGAAATGCTTCGTACTCGTGGAGTACGTTGTATGATTAGCGTGGCTCCAACACATGATAAATTGAAGACGGAAAAAGAGCGTGCAGCGAAATACAAAGAAGAGGTTAATAAACGACCGGATATTATAGAATCTGATATACCCACTGAGGTATGGAAGGTTTTACAATCAGGTAGATAAATTTTAATACTGTGAAAATGTCAAGAGTAGAAGAAGCTTTGAAGGCTGCGAATGAAACACGTGCCCTTCGCATAGGTGATGGAATATTAGGAGAAGTTGCCGAATTGTTTAAAGAACAGTTTCCGGGAAAGAAGGCGGTTGTTATAGCTGATAAAACTACTTTTCCTATTGCCGGGAAAAGAGTGGAAGAAGAGTTGCGACAAGCAAATATAGAGATACTCCCTTCCTTTATTTTTTTGGATTCTGATTTATATGCAGAATATTCTTATATAGATAGGTTGGTTGATTCGTTGAAAGGACATGATGCTATTCCTGTAGCAGTAGGTTCCGGTACAATCAACGATTTGACAAAGTTATCGTCCCATCTTACGGGAAGAAGATATATGTGTGTGGCGACAGCCGCTTCAATGGACGGATACACGGCTTTTGGTGCGTCTATAACAGCAGATGGTGCCAAGCAAACTTTTAGCTGTCCCGCACCGCAGGCGGTTTTGGCAGATACATCGATCATTAGTAAAGCACCCGGTCCGATGACAGCTTCCGGATATGCCGACCTGTTTGCAAAGATTACTGCCGGTGCAGACTGGATTTTGGCGGATGCGTTGGGAGTGGAAGCTATTGATGAGAAGGCATGGTCTATCGTGCAGGATGGTTTACATGATGCTTTGTCGTCTCCTAAAGAGGCGGCTGAAGGAGAAGAAAAAGCGATTTCTCAACTGATTGAGGGATTGATGTTGGGCGGTTTTGCTATGCAATGGTCGAAATCGAGCCGTCCGGCTTCGGGAGCTGAACATCAGTTCAGTCATCTTTGGAATATGGAACACCATCTGAACAATGGTGAACATATTTCTCATGGCTTTCAAGTAAGTATCGGTATGTTAGCTATTACCGCATTTTATGAACAAGTGTTGCAGACTCCATTCGAACAGTTGGATGTAGATGCTTGCTGCACAGCTTGGCCGGAACCGGAGATAGCGGATAAAATAGCTTTGGATATGTTTGCGGGTACTGACTTCCCGAATATCGGTTTGCAGGAAACAAAAGCAAAATATGTGAATCGCGGACAATTGAAAGTTCAGCTCCAACAATTAAAAGAAAACTGGCCGAAGATAAAAGAGCATTTGTCCGGACAACTCATTCCTTATAGTGAAGTCAAGCAGAGGCTTCAATTGGTAGGAGCTCCAACGGAACCGGAAGAGATTGGTATAACGAGAAAACGTTTGCGTGAGACATTTATCCGTGCACAATTTATTCGTCGCAGGTTTACCGTACTTGATCTTGCAGTACGTACCGGATATATGGATCGTTGGTTGGAAGGATTATTTAGTGAAGGTAAAATCTGGGAAATAACAGACTAAATACGAAAAAGATGGAACTACAAGGAATGGCGCCTGAAGTGGCAAAGAAATTTAAATATTGGCAGACGCGGACCATTATTGCGAGTATGATAGGATATGCATTATTCTATTTTGTTCGCAAGAATCTAAGTATTGCCATGCCTGCCATGCAGGAAGATTTAGGTATTACAAAAGGAGATTTAGGACTGTTTCTAACGTTGCATGGCCTGTTATATGGCGTGTCAAAGTTTGCAAATGGTTTTATAGGTGACCGTGTGAATGCCCGTTATTTTATGGTGACCGGTCTGGTACTTTCCGCTGCCTGTAATATCCTGTTCGGATTTAGTTCAGCAGTGGTGATGTTTGGAGTTGTATGGATGTTGAATGGTTGGTTTCAGGGAATGGGCTTCCCGCCTTGCGCCCGATTGCTGACTCATTGGATTCCTCCTACACAACTGGCCACCAAGATGTCCGTATGGAACACTTCGCATTCTATCGGTGCAGGGTTGGTAGTAATTGTCTGTGGCTATATTGTTAGTATGGGATGGCGCTGGTGTTTCTGGATTCCTTCTATTATAGCTTTGGTGGGGGCTGTCGGACTATGGTTCGCTTTGCGTGACACTCCACGTTCGGTAGGTTTGCCGGAGTTAAATCAGAAAACGTCGGATGATGAGAAAGAAGATACTTCTGCCGAGTTTAAACGTTTTGTACGAAAGAAAGTTTTTGGTAATCCTGCTATTTGGGTATTGGCTATTGCTAACTTCTTCGTATATACAGTACGCTATGCAGTCCTTGATTGGGGACCAACTTTATTGGGCGAATGGAAAGGTATTTCTATTCAGCATGCCGGCTGGATGGTTGCAGCTTTTGAAGTCTCCGGAATTGTGGGAATGCTTGTAGCCGGATGGGCTACCGATCGTTTCTTCGGTGGACGCGGTCCGCGGGTATGTGTCATTTGCATGGCGTTGGCTACGGTATTCATTGGTTTGTTCTGGGGAGTACCTCATCCTCCGATGTGGCTAGCTACTCTGTTGCTGGGAGCAGCCGGATTCAGTATTTACGGTCCACAGGCGTTGGTGGGTATTGCTGCGGCTAATATTGCAACGAAAAAAGCGGCGGCAACAGCTGTCGGATTTACCGGATTGTTCGGATATGCCAGTACACTGATTTCCGGCTGGGGATTAGGGCTTCTGGCACAACATTACGGTTGGGATTATGCAGTCGGAGGATTAATTCTGATTGCCATTATGGGAACTTTAATATTTTTAGCTGCATGGTCAGCAAAAGCGAATGGGTATGATAACGATTGAAAATAAGATAGAAGAGTCATTGAGTATGGAAACGGCAACACGGTTAAGACAGATAAAACATATCGCGCTGGATATGGATGGTACGATCTATAATGGAAGTACACTGTTTCCTTTTACCATCACTTTTTTGAATAAAATGAAGGAATTGGGAATTGGTTATTCGTTCCTGACTAATAATCCTTCGCGCAGTACTGCTGATTATTTGCACCATCTGAAAGAGATGGGAATTGAGGCAACTGCAGATGAGTTTTATACTTCTGCACAAGCAACAATTGATTATATACACACGCATCATCCGGAATGCAAGAGGCTATTTTTGCTGGGTACACCAAGTATGATCCGGGAGTTTGAAGAAGCAGGCTTTATATCTACATCGGATGATGCAGAAGATGAGCCGGATGCAGTGGTAGCTAGTTTTGATATGTCATTGGCGTATCCAAGATTGTGTCGTGCGGCCTGGTGGGTTAGTCAGAAAAAGCTCTATATAGCAACCAATCCCGACCGGGTTTGTCCTACGGATAAGCCCGTGGTACTGGTAGATTGCGGTTCCATTTGTTCGGCTCTGGAATATGCTACAGGGCGTAAACCGGATGTGATTGTAGGTAAGCCTGATCCGCGTATGTTGCATGGAATCATGGAACGCCATGGATTGCGTGCTGAACAGATCGCTATGGTAGGCGACCGTATTTATACGGATATTTTAATGGCTCAGAATGCACAGGCTCTTGGTGTATTGGTATTGTCCGGAGAGACAACTTACGATACAGCCATGTCCGTTCAGCCCGGTCCGGATTTAATCTTACGGGATTTGGCCGAACTTCAGGAATTAATTATATTTGCTCAAAATATAAGTTAGTGAATGCGAAAGTTAATTATTTGTGTCTTGCTATTTTTACTTGGTAGTGGTGAAGGTAGTATGTTGCGGGCGGCAAAATCGTCCGCAACAGTTTTTTTGAAAGCCATGCAGATGAACATCTGGATGGGTGGTTCCAAAGTGGAAGGTGCTGTCGGTATGATTGCGGATGAAGTCATTCATTCGGGTGCAGACGTTGTATTTCTCAACGAATTGAGTGATTACAAAGGTGAGAATTTTATTCTTCATATGGTGAAGGTATTGAAGCAACGTGGATATACGTTTTATGGAACGGAGACATCATTGTCTGTAGGCATATTGACACGTTATCCAATTGAGGAACAACAAATTGTCTGTACCCCGGGAAAGGGGAGCAATGGGGCTGTTGTGCGTGTACAGTTATCAGTTGCCGGTAGAAAGGTGGCTGCTTATGCTACACATTTAGATTATCGTCATTACGCTTGTTATATGCCTCGTGGTTACAATGGTAGTACATGGAAAAAGATGGATGCTCCGGTGACCGATGAAGCGACTGTCTTGGAAATGAACCGAAAAGCTTATCGTGAAGAAACGATCACTGATTTTCTGCAAAAGGTACAGCCGGATATTGAACAAGGATATATCGTATTATTGGGTGGTGACTTTAATGAACCTTCCCATCTGGATTGGCAAGAAGATACGAAAAACTTATGGGAGCACAACGGTGCGGTTATCAATTGGGATTGTTCTCGTTTACTATATGAAGGCGGATTTAAAGATGCCTATCGGGTAGTTTATCCAAATCCGGTTACTCATCCGGGATTTACTTTTCCTGCCGGTAATCAAGCGGTCCCTGTTAAACAATTAACCTGGGCGCCGGAAGCGGACGAACGTGACCGGATTGATTTCATTTATTATTATCCAACTACTTTTATTACTCCTGAGAAGGCTTGGGTGGTGGGACCTGCTTATTCGGTAGTGAAAAGTGAGATAAATAAAGAAAAAGGTCGTGACCGTTTTCTGCGTCCGAAAGGAGGATGGCCTACTGATCATAAAGCAGTAATGGTCTCTTTTAAGGTAAAGTCTGATCCGAATACTTGTGAGAAGACTACTTCCGGTAAATTTGGCAAGACCGGTTCTGCTGTATTCAATACAAAGTATTTTGAAAAGTTATCTGCATCCAAGATCAAAGGAAAAATAGAATAAGAAAGATCGTATTGAAGTGGTACCTGTTTCAACGATCATTTACAGCTTTCAATTCAGGTACTGAGTAGTGATGTTTCCCCCAAATCATAAAGCGATATGATTTGGGGGATTTTGATTGTATAACTTTCTTCTATCCCGTTTTTTTTATTTTAATTTGCAATCTGAATCTAAAATGAGGTAAATCGTTATGCGCTATTCCGTTATTGTTCCTGTTTACAATCGTCCCGACGAAGTGGATGAATTGCTTGAAAGTCTTACCAAACAGCATTTTAAAGATTTTGAAGTGTTGATTGTAGAAGACGGATCTTCCATTTCTTGTAAAGAGGTAGTGGTACGTTACGCAGACCGACTGAATATTAGATATTTCTTTAAATCTAATTCCGGACCGGGGCAAACACGCAACTATGGTGCAGAGCGCAGCGAAGGTGATTATCTTATTATATTGGACTCGGACGTTATTTTACCAGAAGGGTATTTCGAAGCAGTCGAGAAAGAGCTCCAGACTTCTCCTGCCGATGCGTTTGGCGGTCCCGACCGTGCGCACGATTCATTTACCGATATTCAAAAAGCGATTAATTATTCGATGACCTCTTTCTTCACCACGGGCGGTATCCGTGGTGGGAAAAAGAAAATGGATAAGTTTTACCCCCGTAGTTTCAATATGGGTGTTCGTCGCGAAGTGTACGAAACTTTGGGAGGCTTTTCTAAGATGCGTTTTGGCGAAGATATTGATTTTAGTATTCGAATCTTTCAAGGAGGATATGTTTGCCGTCTTTTCCCCGATGCTTGGGTATATCATAAACGCCGTACTGATCTGAAGAAATTCTTTAAGCAGGTTTACAACTCAGGAATTGCGCGCATTAATCTTTATAAAAAATACCCTGATTCATTGAAACTGGTGCATTTGTTACCGGCTGTGTTTACATTAGGAGTAGCTCTATTATTGCTTGGTACTCCCTTTTGTCTGTTTAGCTTTACCCCGATTTTGCTTTATGCATTATTAGTGTGCGTCGATTCAGCGATTCAAAACAAAAGTTTGAAAATCGGTTTATATTCTATAGCAGCTTCCTTTATTCAGCTAATAGGTTATGGTACAGGATTCTGGTTTGCATGGTGGCAGCGTTGTATTCGAAGAAAGGATGAAGTTGAGGCTTTTCGCAAGAACTTCTACAAATAGCCTATACTATTCTCTTGCTTAGACATTTTTTCTCAATATCTTATGTCGTTTTCATATGGCTTAAAAAAAGAGAGACACTTCACATGCCCCTCTTCCCATAATGAATTACTTCATTCTTATCATTACTAATTAAAATTATTTGTGATGAACGCCTAGAGGTTGTTCGTAGTGGGGGGCATAATTCAGGTTATAATACCTCCATCTTTCGAACTGTTGTTGCAATCTTTTCAAATATTCTTCCCAATTTCTGTTTTCTAAAAAAGTCCATCCAATCTCGGCTACTGCATTGGCGCGAGGATAAGTCATGTATTCTACCATTTCCGGAGTACGGAGATATTCGGACCAGACATTGGCTTGTATGCCTTTTATGTGTGATGCTTCTTCGGGAGTCAATTCATTGGGGATAGGATCGTAGCTATACGTCCATTCTAGAGAAGCTACCCGGCCGTTACCTAAAGGAGCTATATCCATATTTGTCTGATAATGATCCAGATATACATGTGTATTGGGAGTCATTATCACTGGATGACCCGACTTGGCAGCTGTGATACCGGCTGCAACACCACGCCATGACATCAGAGTAGCATTTGGTGCTATTCCACCTTCCAAAATTTCGTCCCAGCCAATCAGTTTCTTTCCGTTATCATTAAGGAACTTTTCCACTCGTCTGATTACATAACTTTGCAGTTCATGCTCATCCTTCAAATTTTCCGCTTTCATCTTAGCCTGACATTTCGGGCATGCTTTCCAACGGGTTTTAGGGCACTCATCTCCTCCGATATGCACATATTCGCAAGGGAACAGTTCGAATACTTCTTTTAATATATCCTCAATAAACGGATATATCTTTTCGTTTCCGGCACAAAGTACATCATCGTAAATACCCCATCGGGTTCCTACTTCGTACGGGCCTCCTGTACAACCCAATTCAGGGTATGTAGCCAATGCAGCAAGCATATGTCCCGGAAGATCAATCTCAGGAATAACAGTAACATACCTTTCTTTAGCGTATTGGACGATTTCTTTTATTTCCTTTTGGGTATAGAAACCTCCATAAGGTGTATTGTCGAATAGGAGGGGGCCCTGAGCTGTATAACGGTTCTTTATCGTTTCTTTTCTCATCGAACCGATTTCCGTTAGTTTAGGATATTTTTTTATTTCGATTCTCCACCCTTGATCCTCAGTCAAATGCCAATGGAAACGATTCATTTTCTGCATGGAAAGTAAGTCAATATACTTTTTGATAAACTCTACCGGATACAGATGTCGGCCAACATCCAAATGAAGTCCGCGATATTCAAATCTGGGTACATCCTTAATTTCTACAGCGGGAATATCCCAGGTGCTACAATCTTCTCGTTGTGAAGAGTAGATTTGACTGGGGAGAAGTTGCAATAGAGTTTGGACGGCATAGAAAAATCCGGATGGTTCATTCGCTTCGATTTGTATATTCCGTTTGGTAGCGCGAAGTGAATAACCTTCTTTGCCAAGACTGGGGTCATTGGTCAGACTGAAGATGATGGCATTATTGTCATCTTTGGTTGTTTTGACAACGGGGAGTGTTAAGTTGGCAACTGTTCCTAATCGGTCAGTGAGGAAATGAAGAGGTTCTTTGGCTTTGGGGGTTCTTACGATAATACGTGTTTGTTTGTCGATGGTGAACCATTCTTCATTTTTAATGGGGGTAATTGAGTTGGGTTGGGGGATAACGCATAATCTATTCGTAGGAATAGTACCTTCCAGATAAAGAGTACCGGGTATCCGCAGAGTGTATGCAAGTTGTTTTCCGTCTATAAGTCGTGTATTCTGTACTTTTGCAGAAATCAAATATTCATATTGATCGATTGGATTTCCTGTAAAGTAGATGATTGTTTCTTTCTTTCCGTCCAGAGAAAGAGTTTTTTGTTCGGTTTGCAATCCGTCTGTCTTTTCAATGGAAAGGGTATATGGAAGACTGCTTTTATTCGTGATGCTGACCATCAACTTGTTATTGTTGCTAATTAGTCTGGAATGTATTTCCAAAGAATTATCGATAAGTTTTTTTATCCATTGGGGAGTACCATAAAGCGTATCGCAAGCATACTCAACGAAGCATTGGTCGATAATGGCATTCCGAGTGTAGCCATCACTGCGTTCACGAGCGAATACGAATGTAGTGATTGGATGATTTTTGTAGGGAACAATCGATTTGTATTTTGATAATGTATAGTTGCTGAGCGGTATGATTCCTTTATTGTTTGCCTGCTCAACCAATGTACGGTCGTTGGCAGTATAGATGGCATTGTAACCCGACTGAAGCGCATCTTCTATCTGTTGTTTATCTTTTATTTTAGTATTAAAGTCACACTTCATTAAAGTGAAATCCATCAATTCCGGGATGAGAAGCGGATTATCTTTGGTCTGCGCATTGGCATAGGGAGTGATCAATAAGCAATACATTACAAATAATAGTATGCTTTTCCTGCTTGTACTTTTCATAATATTAAACTTTTAGCAATTGTTTATAATTTGCTTTCTTTCTATTTATGCTGCAAATATATTTAAAAAGAAAATAATATGAAACATTATTTTCTTTTATTTTCTTTTTTGTGGCGATATTAAGATCATTAAACGAAAGGACGTGAAAAAGTTATGTATCAAATCTTCTTATATAGTACATATTTCTGTAATAAAGTTTACCTTTGTAGACCTAATTTTATAAGAATGGAAGTTAAACACAAACTATCCATCAATCAATGGGCACTGGAGGACCGCCCACGGGAGAAGATGATGGAAAAGGGAGCAGCTGCCTTAAGTGATGCCGAGCTACTTGCCATATTGATAGGCTCCGGAAATACTGATGAAAGTGCTGTCGAACTGATGCGTCGTATGTTGCTTTCTTGTGATAACAATCTGAATTCGCTTGCAAAATGGGAGGTGAAAGATTATTCGCATTTTAAGGGGATGGGACCGGCTAAGAGTGTGACTTTAATGGCAGCTCTTGAACTCGGCAAACGACGGAAGTTGCAAAGCGTCAAAGAACGTACTCGAATAACCTGTTCAAAAGACATTTATGCTATTTTTCAGCCTATCATGTGTGACCTGGAACAAGAAGAGTTCTGGGTCTTATTATTAAATCAGGCTACTAAAGTCATAGATAGGGTACGTATCAGCACAGGTGGTATCGATGGAACCTATACGGATGTACGTACTATTCTCCGGGAAGCCATTTTGCAAAGAGCTACACAAATAGCGGTTGTACATAACCATCCTTCAGGCAATATTCGTCCGAGCCAGCCCGATAAAACGCTGACGGAGTATATCCGTAAGGCAGGTGATACAATGAACATTCGTTTAATAGACCACGTTATTGTTTGTGAAGATAGGTTCTATAGTTTTGCTGACGAAGGACTGCTCTGAATAAATTTATTCTTATATTTGCAATGTATTAAAAAGAAAGCCCTATGGAAAAATTTGAAATAGAAGAAAAAATTGTGGCAATGCTGAAGACTGTATATGACCCGGAAATCCCGGTTAATGTATATGATCTTGGTCTTATTTATAAGATTGATGTATCCGATAACGGAGAAGTGGTTCTTGATATGACTCTGACTGCCCCCAATTGCCCGGCTGCCGATTTCATTATGGAAGATATCCGGCAAAAGGTGGAATCAGTAGAAGGAGTAGGTTCAGCCACTATTAATCTGGTGTTTGAACCCGAATGGGATAAGGATATGATGAGCGAAGAAGCTAAACTGGAACTTGGATTCCTCTAAAAAAGTCTTATCTTTGAAAAGTATAATTCCATTTACTGTTTGTAATTTAGTAACTAATCATTTATAACTTTGATGAAGAACGTTTATTTCCTTTCCGACGCACATCTCGGTTCACGGGCAATAGCTCATGGACGGACACAGGAACGGCGTCTGGCAAATTTTCTCGACAGTATAAAGCACAAAGCTTCTGCTGTCTATTTATTAGGAGATATGTTCGACTTTTGGTATGAATTTAAGTTGGTAGTCCCCAAAGGATATACCCGTTTTCTCGGAAAACTCTCCGAACTGACAGATATCGGGGTGGAAGTGCATTTCTTTATTGGCAATCATGATATCTGGTGTGGAGACTATCTGACCAAAGAATGTGGAGTCATCATTCATCGTGAAGCATTGACTACGGAAATTCTTGGAAAAGAGTTTTATCTGGCTCATGGTGATGGGTTAGGAGATCCGGATAAAAAGTTCAAAATCCTTCGTTGGATGTTCCACAGTGATACGTTGCGAACTTTGTTTTCTGCTATTCATCCTCGTTGGAGTGTTGAGTTAGGATTAAACTGGGCAAAGCACAGCCGTCAAAAGAGGGTGGATGGAAAAGAACCTGAGTATATGGGAGAGAATCAGGAACATCTGGTGCTTTATACAAAGGAATATCTGAAAAGTCATCCCAATATCAATTTTTTTATATACGGACACCGGCATATTGAATTGGATTTGATGCTAAGTGCAACTTCCCGTGTTTTGATTCTGGGAGATTGGATCAATTACTTCTCCTATGCTGTGTTTGATGGTGAGAATCTCTTTTTGGAAGAGTATGTTGAAGGGGAAACACAAACTTGATTTTTCTCATTGATATATATAATGTGCCAATTGTTATACGGTTATTACCCGTAATGCAATTGGCACATTTTTTATAATCTGTCAGTACCTTATCCTGTGAATTACTTTTTCGTCACAACCACTTCGGCTTTCACTTTATTGAAGTAGATATTAATACTATAAGTACCATCTACACTCTGCCCTCTTCTTTATCATAAGTATACCCTTCTTTATCTCCTTCGCTTCCATCGGTCTGATTGGAGTAGGTGATGTCATGGTTGGCATAATAGAAATGTGCCAGGAGTAACCTGCCATTACATCAATACGGCTTTTGATGGACTGGATATCTTTGGCGTAATTCAAGTAAAAGTCCAAAAGATGGTTGCGACGCAGGTTATCCCACGTATTGCCTCCTCCCAGATTAGGGAAATTAGTGTATTGTGCACTTTGGATGGAACCGGGTAGTGCGAAGTTACGTCCTGTTGTTTTGGTAACGTCGTAGCCCAGGTTCAGGTTGGCGTGAAGATATTCCAGTCCATGAATTTTATAGTCCAGTTGGATATTTCCTAAACTACGGTTTGTCTTTCTGTTATTATCTTTGTCATATAATAAAGAAAAGGGATTGTAAGTCGCTACCGACTGTACTGCTCCGGGTATTTCCGACTAGTTCCAATAACCATGATAGTTTCCGTTTTCTGTGTGCATCGGTTTTGTCGGGTCAAAGAAAGCGGCTGTGCCTACTGCTCCCGAATCGGCAAAACGATTCTTGTTGATCGTACCTTTTATGTTGATGTCCACGCTTAGGTACTCCTTAAAGAACTTTAGACTAAGGTTGATAGCAGCCTATATCTTTCGTAGGTAGATGTCTTGAGAGTACCCCGTTCATTATTGTAACCGAGGCTGACTCGGTAAGGCAAGATACCTGTTTTACCGGCGATAGCAATGTTTTGGTCGGTGCTCAAACCTGGCTGGTAAATAGTGTCTTGCCAGTTGGTAGACTGATTGGGGTATTTTTAGTACGGTGAACGTTTCGATGTCGTTAGGATTGATCGTAGCTAGCGCATTAGGAGTACTTGGAGCGGCATCGTTGGAAATAGGGATACCATCGATCACAATCAACGGATCGTTGGAGGCATTCAGTGATGTGCCTCCGCGGATACGGATGGTAGAACCTGCTCCAGGGCTGCCATCGCTCGGAGCTACAAATAGCCCCGGTACTTTGCCTTGGATTAATTCTTGTGGTGAAGTAACAGCACCACGATTCATATCTTCTGCTTTATCGCTACTACGGAACCGCTTAAATTACTCTTCTTTACTGAATCGTAGCCGATTACAACGCCATCATTCAACAGTTGGCTATCGTCTTGCAGGGTGACTGTAACGGAGGGAGCTGCTTTTACTTCTGCCTGTTTGTATCCGATATAGGAGATAGTAAGTATGGCATCTTTGGCTACATTCAGTGTAAAGTTACCGTCGAAGTCGGTAATTGTACCTGTTTCAGTACCTTTGATGATGATATTTGCACCGATCACCGGCTCTCCTGTAGCATCTTTCACGTGTCCTTTGACTGTAATCGGCTGTGCATACGCGCTCAATGATAAGAATAGCCCTAGTAATATGGGGAGAACCGTTTGAAAGATTCTGAAATTAGATTGCTTCATGTATTCTTATATTTAAAGTTTGCAGTATTAATAATTAAGTGCATATCCTCAAAACATCTTGTTATAAATACCTATTGAAAACATATATTCTTAAAGGACTATATGGATTATAATTTCTTTAGTCCTTTGCTTTCCGAATGATCTTTTACCTCTTTGATGCTGATCGCATATCCGCCACCGTTAGCGGCACGCAGGTTCAGTTTGCTTTTGCTGGTCAGAATGCCTTTTTTGATTGTATATGCTTGTGGGTTCTCTTTCCAGTCAGCGTCCTTGGCATCTGCATAAACTGTGGCAATATATTGTTTGCCCGGAGTCAGGAAGTCGAATACCAATTCGGAGGTATGGCCGTTTTCTCCGGCTGTGCAGCCTATATACCAATCATCTGTTCCTTTTGCTTTGCGGGCGATAGTGATGTAATCTCCCGGTTCTGCTTCCAGGTATTTGCTTTCATCCCAGTCTATGGCGACATCTTTGATAAATTGGAAAGCGTCCATGAAGCGTTCATAATTTTCGGGAATGTCGGCGGCCATTTGTAGTGGGCTGTACATGGTGACATACAAGGCTAATTGACGAGCTAATGTCGAACGTACTTGTGAATTATTGCCCGGATTCATCTTGTTGCAATGTGTTTCGAAAATGCCCGGAGTATAATCCATCGGACCACCAATCAGTCGCGTGAATGGAAGGATAGTAGTGTGATATACTTTATTTCCTCCGAAAGATTCATATTCGGTTCCGCGTGCTGATTCGTTGCCGATCAGGTTGGGATAAGTGCGACAAACACCGGTTGGGCGGGTAGCCTCGTGGGCATTGACCATGATTTTGTAGTCGGCAGCTTTGGTCACTGCATATAAGTAGTGGTTGTTCATCCATTGTCCGTAATGGTGTTCTCCGCGAGGGATAATGTTGCCTACATAACCACTTTTTACAGAGTTGTATCCGTTGTCTGCCATGAATTGGTAAGCCTGATCCATGTGTCGTTCGTAGTTGCGGACAGATCCGGAAGTTTCGTGGTGCATCATCATTTTGATCCCTTTGCTTGCTGCATAGCGGTGGACTTCCTGTACGTTGAAGTCGGGATAGGGAGTCACAAAGTCGAATACATAGTCTTTGCTGTTGCCAAACCAGTCTTCCCAACCTTCGTTCCATCCTTCTACAAGTACTGCGTCAAATCCGTGAGTTGCCGCAAAGTCGATGTAACGTTTCACGTTGGATGTGTTGGCAGAATGTTTACCGTTCGGTTTTGTCTTGAAGTAGTCGGTTTCACCCAATTTTACGCTGGTCAGTTCGTCAGTATAAGCCCATGAACCTTTTCCGGTGATCATGTCCCACCATACGCCGATATATTTCACCGGTTTCACCCAAGAAGTATCTTCAATCTTGCAAGGTTCGTTCAGGTTTAAGGTAATGCGTGAAGCAAGGATATTGCGGGCGTCATCACTCACGATTACAGTACGCCACGGGCTGTTGCAAGGTGTTTGCATATAACCTTTGTCTCCTTTAGCGTCCGGTGTCAGCCATGATTCGAATATCATGTTTTTGTCATCAAGGTTCAGGTTCATGCAGGAGTAGTCGATCAGAGCTGCTTCGTGAAGGTTGATGTATAAGCCATCATCGGTTTTCATCATCAGTGCTGTCTGAACACCTGTTGGTGAGAACGGAGTCTGAGAAGTGTTGGGAGTAATGGCTTGCTTCATCAAACCTCTGATTTCGGACAGGCGGGAAATGGTGTAGTCATATTCTTGTGTGTCATAATCGCCTGGTATCCAGTAGGTGGTGTGATCACCTGCCATTGCAAATTGGGAATGTTCTTCTTTAATCACGAAGTAGTTCAGTGACTTCTGCTGTGGAAATTCATAACGGAATCCCAGTCCGTCATTGAATAAGCGGAAACGCAAAAGGATAGAACGGTCATTGGCGGGTTGATAGAGGATGACTGCCAGTTCATTATAATGATTGCGTATTTCCTTTTCTTCACCCCAAACCGGTTGCCAGGTTTCGTCAAAAGTGGAAGTGCGCGCGTCTTTCAGTTCAAATCCGTTATAAAGGTTGGTCTTTGAATCGAGCTTATTCATATCTCTGCGGTCTACCCAGTCGAAATCTGTTTTAGCCGCATTCTCTTTCTTCAGTTCCAGACCTAATTTACTCGGTTTGATGACTGCTTTTTCATTGTAGTTTAATTCATACGTTGGTGCACCTTCTTTGTCTAATTGGAAGGTCATTACCAGATTTCCATCCGGTGAGGTCAGTTTCTGCTGTGCGTTCGTAAAAAACGAAATGCAGAGTAAGGCAATAATCAATAAATTCTTTTTCATTCTTTTTATGGTATTAAATTATAATTCAGTTCTCGATAGTTGTTTTATAAGGTTCTGAAGGGGTTTATTAACCGGTTTGTGGAGTATTAATAGTCTACTTCTCAGGTATTAATAGTCTACGAATCAACTATTAATACCTATCAACTCAACTATTAATGGCTAATAATCCGGTTGTTTTTACCCTTAAAAATAGGTTTTGTCCATCTGGAAAGATCGCTTGATGCACTTGTGAAAATTGGAAGTTGCAGACTATTCAATTTAGGTTTTTCAGTGCTTCACATAAAGGATGTCACAAATATAGATGGTATCTTTTCCGTTAAATTTAACTGGAAAGAAAATATAAGTATTTGCAAGCACTAATGTATTGTTATACAATGTATTGATTGCTTGTAGGCTTCTGGCAAATATAAGTTGTTATGAACTTTTTCAGAACGATATGACCCATATCCCCCGGCTTGGGAGAGTTAGTTTTTCTCCTAATTCAACCTTTTCATCGGTCAGTATATTGTAGGCGGAAGAGGCGGGTAATATTTCCCGGTAAGTTGCTAGGTCAATTGTTTGCTCCCGGTTGTTTCCATTCAGGAATACGACAACTGATTTATCACCGTATTTGCGTTCGTATACATAAATTCCTTTGTCTGGAGTAAAATGTTTCAGTTTGCCTTTGGCAATCACTTCGTTGCCTTTTCTCCATTGAAGCAGCTTTTGCAAGAAGGAGAATGCTTCGTTTTGTTGAGGCGTACGGTTGGCGGTATTAAAGGAATTGTTTGTGTCACCGTGCCAACCACCGGGGAAATCACGGCGAAGCAGTCCGTCTCCGTTTGCTTTATCGGCAGCCATTAAGATTTCCGTTCCGTAATATATCTGAGGGATTCCGCGTGTTGTCAGCAAGAAAGTCAATGCTTGCTTGTATCTGTCCAGATTCTTGGTATCCGCATCCGAACGATAGAAACGGGATGTATCATGGTTGTCGAGGAAGATTAGCAGATTCATCGGGTCGGCATATACGATGTCTTGAGCCAGGTATTCATACAGGCGGCAAAGTCCACCGTTCCAGTCTGTTGTTTCTTCATCGAAAGCACTGTTTATCTGATCCATTAGCGGAAAATCCATGACGGTGCGTAAGTTCGAATTCTTGGGTGCGGCTACTTTACTGTCTTTTTGCCAATAGGAGACAAGTACATTGCTGCCTATCCAAGTTTCTCCTACAATATTGAAGTCAGGATATTCTTCTGTAACCGCTTTGCACCAGTGAGACATCATGTCGAAGTCTGCGTAAGGATGCGTGTCCTGACGGATACCATTAATTCCTCCATATTCAATCCACCAAATACTGTTTTGTATCAGATACGTGGCTACATGACGGTTGCGTTGGTTGAAATCGGGCATAACTTGGGTGAACCAACCGTCTACTACTATCTTTTTTGCATACTCTGAGGCATACGGATCTGATGGTGTAGCAGTTTTGAAAGTAGTCTGTGCATAGCTGCCTTTGAAGTTGAACCAGTCTTTGGAGGGCATATCTTTGAAAAGATAGTTCTCGTTTCCACAATGATTGAAAATCATGTCCATTACAACTTTCAGCCCTTTGTTGTGAGCTTGTTTCACTAGATTGCAGAATTCTTCGTTACTTCCGAAACGGCGGTCTATCTGGTAATAGTCGGTAATGGCGTAACCATGATAGGAACCTTCTTTCATATTATTTTCTTGAACCGGATTGAGCCAGATGCTTGTTGCTCCCAGATCTGCTATGTAGTCCAGATGGTTTTCTATTCCTTTCAGGTCACCACCGTGGCGGGCAAATGGATCATTACGGTCTACTTTTGCTTCCAACATTCCGGGGGCGATATCATTGGAAGAATCGCCGTTTGCAAAACGGTCCGGCATGATGAGGTAAAGTACGTCGCCGGCATTAAATCCTTCTACTTCCGAGGCTTTCGGTTTTCTTTGTTTTAACTCGTAGGGGATTGTCGTACTTTTTTTCCCTTCTTTCAGGATAATATTGAATTGTTGGGGAGCTGCTTCCGATAGGTTTAGATATAATAGCAGATAATTGGGATTTTCCTGTTTTACGACTTCTTGCAGAGTGATATCCGCGGAGGATATACTGACTTCCGCAGAAGATATATGATCTCCATAGATTAATACTTGTAGTTCGGGGTTTTTCATTCCCGCCCACCAGAAGGCAGGAGCTACTTTCTTAATGGCAGTTGTTGCGAATGTTTGGTGGCAACTGAATAATAGCAGTAAGATTGCAAATAAAAAATTCCTTTTCATGGCAGCATAGATTTTTAATGTTCGCTCGGAGAACCGATGTCGCAAATGTAAAGGGATGAAGTATGCCAAATTGAAATTAGAATATAAATATAAGTTCGTATGATGATTATAATATTGATTATTAAACTTTTAAATATTTGCGGACTACTGAAAAATATAAGTGATAATGAAAATTGTTATTCTTAATATATTTCATTATCATTACTATATTTATTATATTTGTGACATCTTTAAAATGTACTTTATGAGGAATGTAGCTTATTATATTTTTTCTTTCTTATTCGCTTGTCCGCTTTTGTCTTTTGCAGAATATGCGGATAATAAGGCAGCACTTAAAAGCTTGGATGATGTAATAAGCAGGAAAGAAATATTTCAAGTTCAGAAAGAAAAGAAAATTGATAGTCTGAAGGTTCAACTTGCTCATACTACAGATCCTTTGGGTAAGTATAGTTTGTATGATTCTCTGTTTGATGCTTATGTCCATTATCAAGCAGATTCTGCCCTCCATTATGTAAATGAAAGAATGAATATTCTGCCTCTGTTAAACCGTCCGGAACTGGAGAATGAAATCATAATTGACCGGGCAACTGTCATGGGGGTGATGGGTATGTATATGGAGGCTATGGAGCAATTGGAGAAGATAAATCCTCGAATGCTGAATAAAGAGACTTTATTGTTTTATTATCAAACTTATCGAACTTGTTACGGGTGGCTTGCTGACTATACTACTAATAGAGAGGAGAAAAAGAAATATTTGTTGAAAACGGAATTATACCGGGACTCTATTATCAGTGTAATGTCTCCGGAAACGAACAGAACTATTGTTGCGGCAGAAAAATGTATTGTGAATGGGAAGGCTGATACTGCTTTGGTGATGCTGAACGATGCACTGAGGGATGTGGTTAATGAACGCCAGAAAGTATTCATTTATTATACGATGTCCGAAGCGTATCGTATGAAAAAAGATACAGAAAAAGAAGTATACTATCTGATATTGACGGCTATTGCTGATCTGGAATCTTCGGTTAGAGAGTATGCCTCTTTACAAAAGTTGGCTTATTTAATGTATGAGCTGGGTGATATTGATCGTGCATACAAATATTTAAGTTGTTCGATGGAAGATGCTGTTGCCTGTAATGCCCGTCTGCGTTTTATTGAAGTGACAGAATTCTTCCCGATCATTGACAAAGCTTATAAACTAAAGGAGGAAAAAGAACGTGCGGCTTCTCGTGCTATGTTGATTAGTGTCAGTTTGCTTTCCTTATTTCTTCTTATTGCTATTTTCTTCCTGTATCGCTGGATGAGGAAACTGACTGCTATGAGACGTAACCTGAGTATGGCTAACAAACAAATGTCCGAAGTGAATAAGGAATTGGAGCAAACCGGAAAAATCAAGGAGGTATACATTGCCCGTTATCTGGACAGGTGTGTGAACTATCTGGATAAGTTGGAAACTTATCGTCGGTCGTTAGCTAAATTAGCGATGGCGTCTCGTGTGGAGGATCTGTTTAAGGCGATCAAGTCCGAACAATTTATCCGTGATGAACGGAACGAGTTTTATAATGAGTTTGACAAGTCTTTCCTGAAACTTTTTCCAAACTTTATTTCTTCCTTTAATAACTTACTGGTGGAAGAGGGAAGGGTATATCCTAAGTCTGACGAGTTATTGACGACGGAACTCCGTATTTTTGCACTTATCCGCCTAGGGGTAGTTGATAGTAACCGAATTGCTCATTTCCTGGGTTATTCTTTGGCAACTATCTATAATTATCGTAGTAGAATGCGTAATAAGGCTGCCGGAGATAAAGACCGATTCGAGCAGGATGTGATGAATCTATAAATGGGTAATTTCAAAATAGATAATTTACGCGTATCTATTATTCATAATTCAGCATACAATAATCCCCTTATTCTGACTCTATTGATGAAGTGAAATAGAGAAGAATAAGGGGAAGTTTAATTTCCAAAAGTCTCAGTCTATCAGTTTTTAAATTCTAAATTCGGTTCTTGAAACTTCTTCTTGTAATCTATTCTTTATTATTTATACCCTGCCGCTTTGGCTATTCTTTGAGGTATTTCTGTATTGTCAATCTTCTCGCCGAATAATTGAGAACCCGCACCGATAGCAAATACGGGAACATAACCGGCAGAGTGTCCACCGCTTGCCCAATCTATCATAGCAATATCATTTATTATTTCCTTAGCACAAGCTGCTATTGGTTCGCTTTTTGAATACATACTTTCGGCAAATACTACTTTATTCTTTATGAATGATTCTTCAAACTCATCACGCAATTCTCTTTCTTGTTTCCAGGAAATAGGCACTTCTTTCCAGAATCCCATTTCTTCTCCAAGAAATTCCTTCATATCTTCCCAAGTTACCTTATTCTCTTTGGACTTTCTTAGTTCACTGATACGTTTAGAGAGTCCGTCTGTAGACTTTTTCTGGTACTGAAGGGCTTTCAGATTTAGTTCATATCTTCCTTTGCCTAATGCGATTCCGCCTGTCTCGTGGTCTGCCGTAATAACAATCAGCGTTTCTTTCGGGTGTTTCTTGTAAAACTCATAGGCTACTTTTACGGCTGCATCCATATCTTTTATTTCATTGAATACTGTTGCTGCATCATTGCCATGAGCAGCCCAGTCAATTTTTCCACCTTCTACCATAAGGAAGAAACCCTTGTCTTTGCCTTTCATCAGAAAGTCAATGGCACTTTCTGTGATTTGTACCAATGTTAAGTCGTTATCATCCCGGTCGATAGCGTAAGGCAAGCAATCAGGATCTTTACCTTCTTCTTGTATCAGGATCATTTTCTGTGCTTTATCTGCTTTTGATTTGTAGTCATTGTAACCACGTGCAATAGTATATCCCGCTTCTTCTAAAATAGGGTAGATGCTAGGTGCATCTTTCTTATTATAAGTTTTTGAAGGTTTAAGAAAACCGCCTCCGGCGTAAAAATCAAAGTTAGCTTTGGGGAGATCTAATGCAATCTCATAATACATATTTCTATTGGGTTGGTGAGCATAGAAAGCAGAAGGAGTTGCATGATCAACACTGACGGAAGTGGTTATACCTACTTTTTTTCCGGCTTTCTTGGCTTTCTCGGCAATGGTTTCAAGAGGTTGTTTGTCTTCCCCTACGGCAATGGCACTATTATAGGTTTTCTTACCCGTGGATAGAGCCGTGCCAGCCGCTGCAGAGTCTGTTACAGAGTTGGTTGCAGAAAAGGTGGTTGCCATAGTAGCTACCGGAAATTGAGTGAACAACAATGGCTCAACGCCGATTCGTCCGTTTTGTATCTCGGCATAATACATTTCGGCACCATTTACCTGATTAACTCCCATTCCATCGCCGATGAAATAGAACACGTATTTTGCCTGTCCGTTAGCTACAACAGATATAAGGACGAAAAATAATGTATAAATTAGCTTTTTCATTTTGAACATTTGATAATGAGTTAGTGATTGTGCAAAAGTAGTGAAAAAAGAAAATGGTCGGTAGATATCGGAGGTCAAATATTGGATATTTAATTAGATCTTATTATATATGACATTGTTATATTAAAGAAAGAGGATATTCTGCTTAGAATATCCTCTTTCTTTAATTATAATTATAAATTAAGCCTTAACGCGACCTACGTAAGAACCATCACGCGTATCGATTTCGATTGTTTCGCCTTCATTGATGAACAAAGGAACACGTACGGTTGCACCTGACTCTACAGTAGCGGGTTTCAATGTGTTAGTAGCAGTATCGCCTTTCATACCCGGTTCGGTGTAGGTAACTTTCATCTGAACTTTGATCGGCATATCTGCATAAAGTACAGTCTCAGTAGTAGCATCAGAAACAACTTCCAATATTGTACCTTCGAGCAAGAAATCAACACCATTGATCAAATCATGAGCAATGGGATGTTGGTCGAATGTTTCTTGATTCATGAAGATATAATCTTCTCCTTCTTTATATAAGAATTGGTATGGGCGACGTTCTACACGTACGTCTTCCAGTTTCTCACCGATGTTGAAACGGCGTTCAAGAACGTAACCACTGATTACATCTTTCAGTTTGGTACGCATGAAAGTGTTGCCTTTACCCGGTTTTACATGTAGGAATTCGATACAGAAATAGAGCTTTCCGTCCATACGGATACAAGTCCCGTTTTTGATGTCTTGAGAATTAATCATACTGATATTTTCTTATTTATATTATTGTTATTTAGTTGTCGCTATCTTAATTCGAGTACAAAAGTAATCTAAATCGGTAAAAAACACAAAAACTTTTGAGCAAAAAAGAGTTATCTCTTGGTTAATTTAAAAAAAGTGCCTATTTTTGCAGCCCAATTACGTAGAATAATAACATAAAAACAAGATACAGTAATGAAAAGAACATTTCAACCCTCTAACAGAAAGAGAAAAAACAAGCACGGTTTCCGTGAGAGAATGGAATCGGCTAACGGTCGTAGAGTTTTAGCTGCACGTCGTGCGAAAGGCAGAAAGAAACTGACTGTTTCTGATGAATACAACGGACGTAAGGACTGATAAACATCAGCCATCAGGCATACAAGGAAGGCAGAGTTGATAAAAACTCTGCCTTCCTTGTTTTTTATTCTATATCTTATGACTCTCATAAAAGGAGAACCTTAGAAAACTAAGAATAAAAACTCAAGTCTTTGCCTTCTAATTTGGTGTGTTAAAAAAAAACTATTCTGTTTTTAATATCTCACTTTTTGTCTTTCTTTGTGAAGAAATTATAGAAGGACAAAAGGTAGTATGATGTCTTATTAAGACACTAGAAAACTATATATATGATTATAGGGTTGTTGAAATCTATAGGAGTGGGGATTATAGTTGCAACAATTATGGCGATGAGAAATGTCCTTGCGTTTCAAGGAAGGACATTTTCATCGCTTTCTATTCCAAAATTCAACTTATTTGTCGTATCTTTGACCCAGATTAACAGCAATGCGTATGACTATTAAAGAATTCTTTTCTTTTAAAACAAATAAATATTTCTGGCTGAATATCATTGGCATGGTTGTGGTAGTGATATTACTATTATTTGGTGTGATGAAATGGCTTGATACTTACACCCGTCACGGTGAGGCTGTTGTTGTTCCGGATGTGAAAGGAATGACTGTGGACGAAGCTTCAAAGATGTTTCGCAATAATGGGCTGGAATGTATTGTATCAGATTCTAATTATGTAAAAAATAAACCTGCTGGCATCATTCTTGAACTCAATCCCGGAGCTGGGCAGAAGGTAAAAGAGGGACGCATAATCTATTTAACTATTAATACGCTAAATATCCCTTTACGTGCTGTTCCTAATGTGGCAGATAACAGTTCTCTTCGCCAGGCTCAGGCTAAAGTGCTGGCCTCTGGTTTTAAGTTAAATGAACCGGAAATGATGAGTGGTGAAAAAGATTGGGTTTATGGTGTAAAATATAGGGGCCGTTTGCTTACTGCCGGAGAAAAAATACCTTTGGGTGCTTCTCTGACATTAATGGTAGGAAACGGAACGGAGAATATATTGGAAGACGACTCTGTGGAGAATGAAGTAACGGAACCTGTTACGTCTGAATCGTCGTCTACTCAGGATGATAGCTGGTTTTGATTGTAAACAACAGAAATAAGCTCGCATGATAGAGGAAGAACTTCCGGATGAACTGGAAAATGACTTGGATGATATAGAACCGGTTGGTGATGAAGCCCAACTGTATGAGCATTTTCGTGTGGTCGTAGATAAGGGACAGGCGATGGTGAGAGTGGATAAATATCTGTTCGAACGTATTGTCAATGCTTCTCGTAACCGCATTCAGAAGGCTGCTGAAGATGGATTTGTTATGGCTAACGGTAAATCGGTAAAGAGTAGCTATAAAGTGAAGCCGCTTGATGTTCTTACCGTAATGATGGATCGTCCGCGTTATGACAATGAAATTATCCCGGAAGATATTCCCCTTAATATTGTTTATGAAGATCCATATGTCATGGTAGTGAATAAGCCTGCCGGTTTGGTCGTACATCCGGGACACGGAAATTATCACGGTACTTTGGTGAATGCTTTGGCATGGCATATGAAAGATGTGCCCGGTTATGATGCCAATGATCCGCACGTCGGATTAGTTCACCGGATCGACAAAGATACTTCCGGCTTGGTGGTAATTGCTAAGACACCCGATGCCAAAACGAATTTAGGTCTTCAATTCTATAATAAGACTACAAAACGCAAGTATCGTGCTTTGGTGTGGGGAGTTGTAGAAAAAGATGAAGGAACGATTGTTGGCAGCATTGCCCGTAATCCGAAAGACCGGATGCAGATGGCTGTAATGTCTGATCCGACTATAGGAAAATATGCGGTAACTCATTATCGTGTGTTGGAACGGTTGGGATATGTAACTTTAGTGGAGTGTGTGCTTGAAACAGGGCGTACGCACCAGATTCGCGTCCATATGAAACATATAGGACATATTTTGTTTAATGACGAACGCTACGGCGGTCACGAGATATTAAAAGGTACTCACTTTAGTAAGTACAAACAATTTGTAAATAATTGCTTTGACACTTGTCCTCGACAGGCTTTGCATGCAATGACATTGGGATTTATTCATCCCGTCACAGGTGAAGAGATGTTTTTTACTTCTGAACTTCCGGATGATATGACCCGGCTTATCGAGAAGTGGAGAGGCTATATAAGTAATAGAGATTTAGAATGAAACGCACAATTGCTATCGTAGCTGGAGGTGATACCTCCGAATTTCATGTATCCCTGCGTAGTGCACAGGGAATCTATTCCTTTATTGATAAGGAAAAGTATACACTGTATATCGTTGAAATGCAAGGAGTCCGTTGGGAAGTCCAGTTGCCGGATGGTACAAAAGTGCCTGTAGACCGCAATGATTTCAGTTTTGTGCTTGGAACGGAAAAGATAAAGTTTGACTTTGCCTATATTACTATTCATGGAACTCCGGGAGAAGATGGGCGTCTTCAGGGATATTTTGATATGCTGCACATTCCGTATTCCTGCTGTGGAGTATTGGCTGCTGCTATCACTTATGATAAGTTTGCATGCAGTCAGTATCTGAAAGTATTTGGTGTACGTATTGCCGAGTCGCTTCTTTTACGCCACGGACAATCCGTTACCGATGAAGATGTACTGGAAAAGATTGGTTTGCCTTGCTTTATCAAACCAAGCTTGGGCGGATCGAGCTTTGGAGTAACAAAGGTAAAGACAAAAGAACAGATACAACCTGCCATTATAAAAGCTTTTGAAGAGGCCCAGGAAGTTTTGGTGGAAGCTTTTATGGATGGAACAGAACTGACATGTGGCTGTTACAAGACAAAAGAAAAGTCAGTGGTTTTTCCTCCCACAGAGGTTGTGACTCATAATGAATTTTTTGATTATGATGCCAAATACAATGGTCAGGTGGATGAAATAACTCCTGCACGCATTTCGGACGAATTAACTAACCGCGTGCAGTTACTGACTTCAGCTATTTATGATATATTGGGTTGTTCCGGTATCATTCGTGTGGATTATATCGTGACTGCCGGTGAGAAAATCAATCTTCTGGAGGTAAATACGACTCCGGGAATGACTGCTACCAGCTTTATTCCCCAGCAGGTACGTGCTGCCGGTCTGGATATAAAGGATGTGATGACTGATATTATCGAAAATAAATTTTAATTCCTTGCTATGGATATAACAGAGTTTAATGAGATTCGTCCTTATTATGATGAGGAACTTCCTCAAATTCTGGAGGAACTGATTGCTGATCCGGCTTTTCAGAAAGCAGCCTGTAGCGCAATACCGAACGTACCTTTTGAACTTCTGGCACAAAAAATACGTGCATGCAAGACCAAACTGGATTTCCAGAAAACATTTTGTTATGGTATCTTGTGGAAGATAGCTCAGGAACATACAGATGGCTTGACTTTAGACCATTCGGCTCTACCAAACAAAGAAAAGGCTTACACTTATATGTCGAATCATCGGGATATTATTTTGGATTCCGGTTTTCTTTCTATTTTGTTGGTCGATGAAGGAATGGATACGGTTGAAATAGCTATCGGAGATAATTTACTGATCTATCCATGGATTAAGAAATTGGTTCGTGTTAATAAGTCGTTTATTGTACAACGTGCATTGACTATGCGTCAGATGTTGGAATCATCAGCTCGAATGTCACGTTATATGCATTATACTATTGCCGAGAAAAATCAATCTATCTGGATAGCTCAGCGTGAAGGTCGTGCCAAAGACTCAAATGACCGTACGCAAGATAGTGTGTTGAAAATGTTGGCAATGGGAGGAGACGGTGATTTGGTCGAACGCCTGATGGAGATGAACGTTGCACCTCTTGCCATTTCTTATGAATATGATCCTTGTGACTTCCTTAAAGCTCAGGAGTTTCAGTTGAAGAGAGATGTGGAAGGGTATAAGAAAACGACACAGGATGATCTTGCCAATATGGAAACGGGACTTTTCGGATATAAAGGAAGGGTTCATTTCCAGATAGCTCCTTGTATTAATGACAAGTTAGAGAAGTTGGATCGTTCATTGCCGAAGCCGGATCTGTTTGCCAGTATTTCTTCTTGTATTGATCAGCGGATCCATTCTAATTATCGGATATACCCGGGCAATTACATAGCTTATGATTGGTTGAAGGGTACAGCTGAGTTTGAACAATATTATACACAAGAAGAAAAACAACGTTTTACTGACTATATTGATAAGCAGTTGGGAAAAATAAAGATTCCTAATAAGGATGTAGACTTTTTGCGGGGGAAATTGTTAGTGATGTATGCTAATCCCTTAATAAACTATTTAGCTGCTCGCCAATGAAAAGAAACAAACTGCATATTATTTGGTTGATTGGATTACTCCTATTCGTATCGGCTTGCGGAGATGATGAATATCATTATCCTTCCGTTAAGTTGGATTTTGTTACAGTGAAGTCTGGAGTGAATGGTAAACTCCAAACACTTCTTCCTGACAAAGGAGGTGCATTGGCTGTATCGAAAGACCGTACTAATTCTACTATCTCTCCAAATAACTCTAAACGTGTATTAGCTAATTATGAAGTGACTTCTTCTGATGGAGTGACTTCTGCCACTATATATTCTTTGCAATCTCTGGTAACTTTGACACCTAAGTTTAAAGGTGATCCGGGATATGGAGACCTTACAAAAACCGACCCGATAGATGTTGTAAGTATTTGGATGGGACGCGACTATCTGAATATTATCTTGAGCTTGAAAGCAAAGGGAGGTGTTCAACACATTTTTGATCTTTTGGGAGAAGTACAGGAAGAGTCGGAAAATGGTGAGAAAGTTGTTGTACTATCTCTATACCATGATGCGAACGGAGATCCGGAATATTATAACCGGAGAGCTTACATTTCTGTTCCTCTGACTAAATTGGCTGGGAAACCGGATCAGGTTGTGCGGATAAAGTTTAAATATTATACCTCTGATAAGGATGGTAATATTGTAGAGTCGGATAAATATTCTAATGCCGATTTTAAAGGATTTGAATATATCTCAGATGCAAATTGAATAATGAAATATATATGTTTAAAATGCATCAATTAGTTGTGGGAATATTATTATTTCTTTCTTCTCTTTTCTCTTGTCAGCAACAGAAAGGAGATTTCAAGTCAATGAATGTGGAAGAGTTTGATACATACATTCAGGATGAAGGAGTACAACGTCTGGATGTCCGTACGTTGGCTGAATATTCAGAAGGACATATTGCCAAAACGCTTAACATCAATGTTCTTGATGACTCTTTCCTTACTATGGCCGATTCGTTACTTCAGAAAGACAAACCGGTAGCTTTGTATTGTCGTAGTGGTAAGCGGAGTAAGAAGGCTGCAAAGATACTTAGTGAAAAGGGATATAAAGTCTTTGAACTAGATAAAGGATTTAATTCATGGGAAGCGGCAAAGAAAGAGATAGAACGTTGATGTCTCATTCGGTATAATGCTGTCTAAAATCTGTTTATTTCCAGAATAGAGCATCGATTTCTGCTCCAATATTGAAGTTGTGCAAAATAATTCTATTGCTTCCGGTCACAGGTGTTGGAGTCCTATCAACTTCTGGTGGATAGTAGGTATAACTCCCTTTACCAATTCCTGTATTGTAGTTAATGAATAATTTGACACCCATATTTTTCCCGGTGATATGCATTATAAAAGCATTCAAGTCTATGTTAGGAAGAGGATGAGTAGTGCTGTGAATCAATGGAACTGTTTTTTCTTGATTTTTATAACGTATTTCAGCCTTATAACTGCTTATCCAACCTATACCTCCCAAAACACTGCCTCCCACATAAAGATTTGGAATAATTCGGGTAGTATAATTAATTCCTCCCAAGAGATTGGAATAACTTATGGAACGGGCTTCAAAACTCCCAATAGAGGTCTCACTGTCCGGATGAACTTTAAAAAAGCGATCAGTAACAACATGTGGGGATGTTTGTGATACCGAAAATTTTCCACCAATTCCCCAATGGGATTGGAAGAACCAAGCTCCTGTAAACGAAGCGGTTGCTCCCCCTAATCCTTCAATTTCTATGCCGTTTGGTAAATGTACTTCACGATTTCCTATGCTGTATCCCATTTGAATACCGAAGAATGAATAAGAATCACTTTCAACGCTTGAATCTCCTCGTAACGGTGTGCGCACAATGCCTTTCTTTTTGAATATAAGATCTGCCAGATAATAGCCTAACTCAGTAGATATGATTCCGATGCCCGCACCCGTTAATACATCCGAAAACCAATGTTTATTATTAAGCTGCCGACTGACGGCTGTACCTGTGGCTAGAGAGTACCCCAAGATACTATAGATCGGACTACGGGTGATTCCATATTCTTTATGTAACATGGTAGCAAGCATAAAAGCGGTAGCTGTATGCCCGGATGGAAAAGAATTATGTCCGTTTTTATCCGGACGTTCTTTGTCGATGGAACTTTTGAGCATATTGACAGTTATTGCCATAATCCCCGTTGTAAAAGCATCTGAAGTGAGCATTCTCCCCCATGAACTACGTCCTTCCACTCCGAAGGATTTTAATCCGAGCATTACAAGTCCAGGTGAATATTGCAGGAAATCGTCATAATGGAAATCAAACCGGGGAATATAAGAATTGCGCATATTCTGAAAAGCTTTGTCTTTATGGTAAGTCAAAGCGCCAACAATGATAAGAGGAACACCGATATGGGATATTTGGTATAGTTTATTATCCAAAATTCGATGTTGAAGATTGATAACTGGAGTTACTGACGGGATATTATCTATGCTTTGTCCTTTTAGAGGTGTGGATAATATACAAGCAATGAAAAGATAACCTACTAATTTTGTTCGTATCATGCTTACAAAGTTAAGGGTGTTATTTATAGATATAAGGTTTTTATTTTATATAAAATGATATCTTTAAGTAACACCCCTAAAAATGGCGCGATATTACAATCCTATTTCAATCCTTCCAATAATTTCTTTAAAACTACTGTGGCTGAGATTTCTCGGTTGGCAGCTTCCGGAATTACGATGGATTGGGAACTTTCAATAACATCATCCGTTACGATCATATTTCTACGAACCGGGAGGCAATGCATGAAATAGGCGTTGTTGGTAACTGCCATTTGTCGGTCACTAACTGTCCAATCACGATCTTTACTTAATATTTGGCCGTAGTTATCACCTGTATAAGCGGCCCAGTTCTTTGCGTATACAAAATCGGCCCCTTCAAAAGCCTTCATTTGATCATATTCAACCTTGGCATGACCTACAAATTTAGGGTCAAGTTCGTATCCTTCCGGGTGAGTAATCACAAAATCATAATCAGTAGCATTCATCCATTCTGCAAAAGAGTTAGGAACTGCTTGGGGCAGTGGACGCGGATGAGGTGCCCAGCTCATTACTACTTTGGGACGTGCTGTTTTTTTGTACTCTTCAATGGTAATCAAATCGGCAAAACTCTGAAGAGGGTGCCGGGTAGCAGCTTCCATTGAAAACACCGGTCGTCCGGAGTATTTGATAAACTGATTGAGAATAGTTTCTTCATAATCAAAGTCACGATCCTCAAAACGTGCAAACGATCGTACTCCAATCAGGTCACAATAACATCCCATGACAGGAATGGCCTCTAGAATATGTTCAGGTTTATCACCGTCCATGATCACACCGCGTTCAGTTTCCAGTTTCCATGCACCTTGGTTAATGTCTAATACAATTACATTCATTCCTAGATTGGTCGCAGCTTTCTGTGTGCTGAGCCGGGTACGCAAGCTAGAGTTGAAGAAGATCATCATCAATGTCTTATTACGTCCCAATTCTACATATTTGAAACGCTCTTTTTTGATTTCGAATGCTTCTGCAAGGGCGGATTTTAAATCGCCGATGTCCTGTACACAAGTAAATTTCTTCATGATTCTCTATAATTAATCGTTATTGTTCAATTGAGTATTTTTACAGTTTACCTATTTTTCATTCACTGCTTTACCATCTAGTTTGTCCTTCTCCTTCGATGATCCATTTGTAAGAAGTGATTTCTTCCAATCCCATTGGACCGCGAGCGTGTAATTTTTGAGTACTGATACCAATTTCTGCTCCTAATCCGAATTGAGCGCCATCAGTGAAGGCGGTGGAAACATTGGTGTATACACAGGCTGCATCCACTATCTTGGTAAACAAGACTGATCGTTCTTGATTTTCGGTAACGATACATTCGCTGTGTTTAGAACTATAATCTTGAATATGTCCTAATGCTTCTTCAAAACTTTCTACAGTCTTAATAGCCATTTTATAATCCAAGAATTCTGTTCCGAAACTTTCTTCTGTTGAATGTTGTAAAAGCTCCGGCGGATAATGTTTTTCCAATACTTGATAAGCTTGCGAATCAGCATAAATGATCACACGACTGTCTTTCAACATCTCACAAAGGAGAGGAAGATCGGCAAGCCTTTTCTTATGCACAATGACGCAGTCTAGCGCATTGCATACACTGACACGCCTGGTTTTTGCATTATGAATGATATCTGCTCCCTTATTGACATCTCCAAATTCGTCAAAGTATGTATGACAAATACCTGCTCCTGTCTCAATGACAGGAATACTTGCATTGGCGCGGACAAATTTGATTAGACCACTACTACCTCTGGGAATAATTAAATCTACATATCCCACTGCGTGTAACAGTTCATTTGTCGCTTCACGGTCGGCAGGGAGCAATTCCACAATGTGAGGATTTACATTGAATTTTTTTAGTACCTTATGAATTACGCTGATAATAGCTTTATTCGAGCAATCGGCATCACTTCCTCCTTTCAGCAAACAGGCATTACCACTCTTTAAACAGAGTGAAAATACATCGAAACTAACATTCGGGCGTGCTTCATAAATAATACCTATTACGCCGAATGGTACACTTATTTTAGTCAGCTTCATCCCATTAGGTCGTACGGTCTCTTTCAGTATTCTTCCTACGGGTGAGGGAAGAGTTGCCACATTACGTATATCGCCAGCAATACTTTTCAGACGTTCTTCTGTTAGTTTTAGTCGATCGTACTTCGGATCTTTTTTGTCCATCCGGGTAAGGTCTTTTTGATTTTCGACCAAGATAAACGGCGTTTCTGTAATAGTTGCGTCCGCTAATGCATTTAATATCTGATTGATTGTATCATCATTCAGTAAAGCCAATTCACGACTAGCTGCTTGTACGGTAGCGAAGGTTTCGTTTAAATTTGTAGTCATTTGCTCCCTTTTTACATTAAATAGAAAGATAAATAGTGCAAATATAGTGAATGATGTGAATAAAACTTGCCGAATTCTAGAATAAATGCTTGGTTTTATTCTTTTGTCCAGATTCTGAGATTCAAATTCAACTCATCAACAATTTGTACCAGTTCACTTACAGTTTGGAATTCCGATTCTAATTTTTCGCGGGTTAGCTGACTCCAAATACTAACTTCGAAGTGATTCTTACTTTCCGGAATGGCAATATATACATGGGAATGTTGAAAACTGACTGTTATTCCATCACCTAGTCGGTGGTTCATTGTTACTAATCGTTCCATCATAGAGGTAGATAGGATGTAACGTGCTTCTATTTCGTCTGTTGAAAAGACATCGAAAGAACGCTCAAACTCATTACTCTCTAACTTTACCCGTTTTTCGCTGCCAAAGCGGAATTTTATCCAGGCATTCCGGTAAAGGATTGTACTGCCGGAGAAATCTTTGTGGAAATCTGCAATGAATAAGAATCCTTTGAAGATATCAGTCCAATATTCTTTTGTTCCATTTTTGGATGTTGATACATGGCGCTCTTCAGCGTGTACCTCTGAGAAGCAGATATCTGTTTTGTCTACGCGCCCGGAGATAAAGTCTTCAGATGAATAACGGTCAGGGGTAGAAAATAGCTTGCAAGAACAAAAAGTTTCTTCGGAGATTCCCATTTCCGGTTCATAGTTTGCGCCCGGAAGTACGCTTTCCAGAAGCAGTGGAATGATATCTGTTTTATAGTATTCGTTAAGTTCTCTTGAATAACTATTGGCTATTGCTCCTCCAATTATTAAGCCGAAGACAGCAATGATCCAGATGAAATTACCTAATGTCGAAATAAATAAAAGTCTTATAAACAATATTATTACTGCTGTGATAGCTCCCTTTCGTATTCCTTTGGATTTTAATAATTGGCGTTTAGTCTCAAAAGTTTTGATATACGATTCTAATCGACTATAGACTGTATCGAATGAGGTTTCCATAGCTAAAAATCATGTTAAGATTGAAACAAGTTTTTGGTATTGACATTCTCCCGCTCTTCTTCAGGAATAGAAAAAACTTTTCTGGATGTGAATCCAAATATCCTTGCAATCATATTGGACGGAAAAATCATGACTGCGTTATTATAATCTGTTACGTTAGCGTTGAAAGTCCTTCTTGCTGCGGATAGCTGTTCTTCCACTTCATTCAGAGTACGTTGTAGGTGCATAAAGTTGTCAGAAGCCTTCAACTCCGGATAACTTTCAGCTACAGCTATAAACAGACGGCTTGCTTGCGTGAAAGCTTCATCGAAGGCAACTTTGTCCTCACTGTTTAACTGCTCATATCCTTTGGCCCGCATTTCTGTTACTGTTGAGAAGATATTCTCTTCATGTTTGGCATACTGTTTCACCGTAGCAACGAGGTTGGGTATTAAATCAAATCTTTTTTTCAACATGACGTCGATACTTGCGAATGCGTTATCAATATTATTACGTTTTCTAATCAAAGTGTTATAAACTCCGATGATATAAAGCAGACAGACTGCAATAAGAATACCTAAGATAGTCATAATTGTGTGCTTTTTTAGTTTTATGTTTATGAGACGAATGTAATTCTCTATTTTCGTCTACTTTTCAGCAAAGATAAAACAATGGAGTGATAAAATCTTGTTGTTATAGGAAATTAATCATTTTCTTTCTAATCATTGGGCTTGCATGGTCATAAATCAATTCTATTATAGCCAGCTTTATGGTAACAAGTATGAAACGTGAGTTCCTGATCATGTGCGTTGCTTTAAAAGTATAATTCAAGGAAATAAATACTTCAAGATGAAAACTCGAAGATTAGTTTATTTCTTTAAAAGCTTTTGATTTATAAAGAGCCGACCCTCATTTATTCGATTTCCGTTTATGGGGAAATTGTTTCTTTTCTGAATAGATAGAATTAATATTGTTGATAACTATTTCTTAAATAAAGATTTGATTATTGCACTAAAAGTCTTAAATATGTGTTGATAGATTAGGATACTTAGCTTATCTATTAAAAGGTATATAGGAATTTCGTGATTCAGACTCAAAAATGGGGGCAATAGTGAAAAGAAGTAAAGAGAAAGCGAAGGAAAATAAAGCTTCTTTTGTATATTTGCTGCATAAAAATAAATTAAGAATGTGGATATGGAGAAACTATTATATAAATTGAAAGAATTTTGCAAGCCTGCTTCTCACCTGGATTGGTGGATTTCGTGGGGAGGTATTCTGCTTGGCAGTACTATTTTGGCTGCAGGGTTTGTGTTTTTTATCAATCCTTATAATATTGTACCTGGAGGAGTCTATGGAGCTAGTATTGTTCTCCACAACTTATTTCCTTCTATTCAGGTAGGCACATTTGGATATATGTTTGATGTCCCGTTACTTATTCTTTCGGTCATATTGCTGGGGGCTAAGTTAGGAGCACGAACTTTGGTTGCTGCATTAATTACTCCTCTTATAATGAACGTAATATCCCGTTGTGCCTATTCTACTCGTGAAGCTCTTGATAGACTTGATCCTACTCAGTTGCTCGGTGGTTGTATGAATATGACGGATCATTTGATGCTGACCTGTATTATTGGCGCGGCTATTATTGGTGTGGGTAGTGGCATTGTTGTACGCAATCAGGCAACTACAGGTGGAAGTGATATTATAGGAATGATATTGCAGAAATATTTTCATATTCGCTTTTCGAATGCTATTTTGTTGGTCGATGCCGTAGTAGTTTGTTTCGGACTGTTAGTGATAGGATTTGGTGTGGGGAGTGCAGAAGATGCTGGTCAGCCTTCATGGTATTTATCTTTCTATTCGCTCATTTCTATTTTTGTTATTTCACGTGTGATTGCTTATGTGATTAATGGAGCAAAGGATGATAAATTATTATTTGTCATTAGTGATAAAGAAATGACGGAGCTACATCGATTTATACTCAAAGATCTGGATCGAACAGCAACTTGTATCAAAAGTTGCGGTCTCTATACAGGAGCAGAGAAAGAAATGCTCTTTTTGGTAGTCAGCCATAAGGAAGTAACCAGCGTGAAACATAAAATTAAAGAGGTTGATCCCCGTGCCTTTGTTGTGGTTACCGATGCTTATGATACATTTGGTGAAGGGTGGAAGCAACTTCCCTCGAAAGATGAGTTGCAGCCGGAGTAGATAGAAGTTGATATGATTGGTTTGGTAAGTCTGATACGAATTTTTTTTGTATTTTTGCCTGTGATTTAATATTCATTCTGCAAGTGTAAAAATAGATGGGATGAAGTATAATAAAGCGTTAAAATGAAAAATAAGTACGGACAATATTTTACTCCTAAAGATGTAGCCAGTTTCATGATAGATATGGTTGAGAAACCAGTAAAAGCATTAGTTTTAGAACCGTCTTGTGGGGAAGGAGTATTTTTGGATGTTCTTTTAGAAAGGGGATATTGTAATATTGATGCTTATGAAGTAGATAAATCTTTGGTAACTCAATATCCGTTTGTAAAATATGAAAGTTTTGTTAGCGCTAATATTCAACAAAAATATGATTTAATCGTTGGTAATCCTCCGTACATCAGATGGAAGAATTTGGAAAAAGAACTAAAGAAAGAACTTGTAGGTAATGATTTGTGGAACAAGTATTTTAATTCTTTATGTGATTATCTTTATATTTTCATTTTACGTTCTATCGAATTGTTGAAAGAGGAAGGAGAATTGATTTTTATTTGTCCTGAATATTGGATGAATACAACTCACTCTCTGTCGTTGAGGAATTATATGATGGAAAATGGCTATTTTGAAGCAATCTATCATTTTAATGAAACACCAATTTTTAGTGGTGTAAATGTGTCTATTGTTATCTTTAAATATATAAAAACAAAAAAACAGGCGAAAAGAACGGAACGAATAAGACTTGTTAAATATTTTAATGCAAAAAGAATAGAGTATTCTGATTTGTGCAAGATAGCAAATGGTGAACAGCTTGAAGGTGCTAAGTATCTCGAAATATCTCAATTTCAAGTAGATAAGCGATGGGTATTGCAGGATGACGAACTCAGTCGTAAACTTGAACTATTTATGAACTCATGTATTTGTCAGGTTCAGCATCAAGCCCTGGACCTTTTTGATGAAGATAGTATTTTGACAATTGGAGATGTTTGTGATGTAGGAAATGGGTTGGTTAGCGGGCTGGATAAAGCTTTTCAGATTAAGGATGCGGAAAAACTGAATTTGAAAGAGCTGGAAGCTACGATTAAAGTATATAAAGCGAAAAATCTGACTCCATACTTACCTAAGGAGCATACATTATACATAAATATAGAAGTTCCCATTGATGAAGAGGATTTAAAGACGCAATATCCGAATTTTTATGATCAATTGTTGAAGTATAAGGATGATTTATTAAAAAGATATCTGTATAATAAGGATATAAAATATTGGGAGTGGGTGTTTAAAAGAAATTATCAACTCTTTAAAAGAAGTGGTAGAAGAATTTTTGTACCTTGCAAAGAGCGAGTATCAAACAAGAATTTTTTTAGATTTTCTCTTGTAGAAGATTGTTATTTTCCTACACAAGATGTTACTGCAATATTTAAAAAGCCTACCACTAAGGAGAGTATTGAATATATCGTAGCGTATCTGAATATGCCCATTGTCTTTGAATGGCTGAGAAACTATGGTATTGTAAAGGGACATATCGTCGAATTTTCAGAAAAACCTGTTACTAGTATTCCTTTTAGGAGAATTAATTGGGATGATCCAATGGAGGTACGTCTGCATGACGGAATTACTCAAAAAATAAATAATTTATTAGAAAATGGTGACATGAATTTGGTTGATAGTATAAATGCCGATCTTGCTATGTTGCTGAAACTGTGAAGAAATGAATATTGATTTTAATGAATTAAGAAAGCAGGTTATAGGGAATACAATTCCCAGACCTTTATCTGGTACCTTATCTGGACACGCTGCCGGGGAGCCTTTTGATAAACATGTGTATTCTGCCTTAAAAGATAAATATCCCGGATATACATTTCGACGGTATGAATATCTGAATGAGTTATTTAGTATGAATCCTATGATTCAGAGATATGTAAATAGGATGAATCTATTAAAGTCTCCGACTGTTTCATTTTTACTTAGCAGAGGGAAGAGTGCTACAGATAAATGGAGTCGAACAAATCAGTTTGAAGAAAAGCAAAATGATACTGCTGATATTTTGGTGGTGAAAAACGATTATTATAATTTGCTTGATATAAAAACAAGAAATATGTCAAAATCATCTCAGCCTCCTAATATTATATCAGCTTATAAACTGGCTCAGTTATGCAAAAAGATGATAGAGAATGGAGAATATGATAATTTTTCCATTGATTATTTTGAAATAGATTGGATTTTGGAGAGTAACTTTCTGAAATGTACAGATGCTCATCATGCTTGCCTGTTTAAGAGTGATCCTGAAAAATTATATATAAATTGGGCTGCTGCCATGCAAATACAATTCCATGTTTGCAATGTTGACCAAAGTTTTGGAGGTACTAGAATGGATTGGGCGAATGCTTATTTAGAGCATTTTGTTTACCAAGCAAAAAAAAGAGCTGATGATATGATTGAAAAATTTGTCAAACCGTTTAGTAAGTATCCAAGTTGAAAACTTGTGATGTCACCCCAAAAAAGAGTTATTCTTTGGGTGACATTATAGTGGATGCACGTTTACTCAATGTATAGATAGTCATAGTGCACTACTGCTTTTTTCCCATGTTTACCTATGGCTTCTCGTGCCTGTGTGGAGTCACAGTTAGCTTTTCCTACTCCGACTTGATTCCCTTGGTAGTCCATAATTCGTACAATGTCATCTTTTTCAAACTCTCCTTCAATGTGCGTGATTCCAACGGGGAGAATACTCACAGCTTTTTCTGAGTTTAAAACTTTTGTTGCACAGTCATTTATATGAATTTCACCTTTAGCAAATCCTTCGCTATGTGCAATCCACTTTTTAATACTGGATACTGGTTCATTGGACGGAATAAAGTGTGTACAAAGTGTATTGTCTGCGTCCTGAATCAAATTTACCAGAATATTATCCTGTTTTCCATTAGCGATAATCACGGAAATTCCTTCATCAGCAACTTTTCGTGCAATGTTTGTTTTTGTCAGCATCCCACCTCTCCCAAAACTTGATTTGGAAGCTTGGATATAGTTGGATAAATCTTTGCCATGTTCAATCTCACGTATAACGGACGAACTTGGGTCTGCAGGTGAACCATTATAGATTCCATCAATATTACTTAATATAATGAGAGTCTGTGCATCCATCATCGAAGCAATCAGTCCGGAAAGTTCATCATTATCCGTAAACATGAGTTCGCTGACGGAGATTGTATCATTTTCATTAACAATTGGAATTACTCCATTTTCAAGCATCACCGTCATACAGTTTTTCTGATTCAGGTAATGGCGGCGGGTGCCGAAACTTTCTTTGGTAGTTAGTACCTGACCAACGGGAATGCTATGTTCACGAAAAAGTTCATAGTAGCGGTTGATTAGCTTAGCTTGACCTACGGCAGAAAACAATTGACGTTGGTCTACACTATCGAGCTTCTTCTGAGGATGTATTTCGCTCCGTCCTGAGGCTACAGCTCCCGAAGAGATGAGAATAATCTCTACCCCGGATTTATACAATTCTGCAATCTGATCAACGAGTGCCGACATACGGGTAACATCTAACGTTCCATCCCGGCGTGCCAATACATTACTACCAACTTTAACTGCAATTCGTGTAAATTCTTGTTTCATCCTAACTATCGATTTGAAATCACAAATATAGAACTTTTTGTCGATATGTTACAAAAACAGGTCGAAAAGAATTATCTTTGTCATCTAAAAGACAAAAGAATCACAATGAAACATTTCAATCCTCAAGTTGAAAAAATGACCTCTTTTATCGTGATGGATGTATTGGAGAGGGCGAATGAATTACAGAAGCAAGGTATTGATATTATTCACCTGGAAGTGGGAGAACCCGATTTTGATGTACCGTCTTGTGTAACAGAAGCTGCAAAGATAGCTTATGAACGGCATTTCACTCATTACACTCATTCATTAGGGGATCCGGAGTTGCGTCAGGAAATTGCTGCCTTTTATCAGCGGGAGTATGGAGTAACAGTTGATACAGATTGTATTGTTGTGACTTCCGGTTCTTCTCCGTCTATTCTTTTGGTACTGATGTTGCTATGTGATACAAATAGCGAAGTCATCCTATCTAATCCGGGATATGCTTGTTATCGTAATTTTGTTTTGGCGGCTCAGGCAAATCCCGTATTAGTTCCATTATCAGAAGAAAAAGGATTGCAATATGATATAGAAACTATTCGGCAGTATGTAACTCCTCGTACTGCTGCCGTTTTTATTAACTCTCCGATGAATCCGACAGGAATGTTATTGGACGAAAGTTTTATGAAAGAAATAGCATCTTTGGAAGTTCCTATAATTTCTGATGAAATCTATCATGGACTGGTATATGAGGGCCGTGCGCATAGTATTCTTGAATATACTGATCAGGCTTTTGTCTTAAATGGTTTTTCTAAACGTTTTGCTATGACAGGACTTCGGTTGGGATATTTGATTGCCCCGAAATCATGTATGCGCGCTTTGCAGAAATTGCAGCAGAATTTATTTATCTGTGCATCCAGTATTGCCCAACAAGCGGGAATCGCAGCATTAAGACTGGCAGAACCGGACGTGGAACGAATGAAACAGCTTTATGATGAACGGCGTCGATATATGATTTCCCGTCTTCGTGAAATTGGCTTTGAGATAAAGGTTGAGCCTCAGGGAGCTTTCTATGTCTTTGCCAATGCACGTAAGTTTACGGTAGATTCATATCGTTTTGCCTTTGATATCCTCGAGCACGCACATGTTGGTATTACTCCCGGTGTTGATTTTGGTACAGGAGGGGAAGGATATGTCCGCTTCTCCTATGCTAATTCGCTCGAGAATATCAAAGAAGGATTGGATCGAATCAGTCTGTACCTTGCTCGTCACGGTTCTTTATAAGTTCAGTAGCTGCTTCATATTCGTCTTCCGTAACAAGAACAGATACGGCAGGCGCTATATAAGGAGCCAATGTTCCCATAATACCATCTTTAACAACGCAACGGATATCATTGCTTTCCAATAAACCTTTAATAATTTCTGCTTCCCAAGGGGAGCCGGAGAATACTTCTACCGCTTTGCTATAATCTTCTTCTTTCATAATTGTGTGGCATTAAAAGTTGCTGTTTTACAAATATAACAAAAAAGATGGATGAATGGATTTATTTTTACTTATTTATTCTAGCGATATTCGTTGAACCTCGATAGGACAGTTTAGGAAGGTGGTAGCCGATTCGATAAATTTATCTTCTGCCTCTGTTGTATAAAACAGACAGTTACTGTTTCGGGTACATTTTGCATCCATCTCCGGATGTCTTCTTAAATAATCTTTCAAACTTTTGGCTACATATTCTCCTTGTGCGATTACACGAATTTGTTCGGGTACGTACTTGCTGATTTTAGGAAGTAAAATTGGATAATGGGTACATCCCAGAATAATGGTATCGATTTGGGAATCCTTTTGTAAAAGCTGGTCTATGTATTTTCGTATAAAGTAATCTGACCCTTCATCCCGTGCTTCATTGTTTTCAACAAGTGGTACCCACATTGGGCAAGCTACTCCGTTTACGTGGATGTCTGGAAAAAGTTTATGTATCTCTAATGGATAAGATTCGGATTTGATAGTACCCGCTGTTGCCAATATGCCGATATGCTGGCTTTGAGTGATACTTCCAATACATTCTGCAGTGGGGCGTATCACTCCAAGGACACGTCGTGTAGCATCTATGTTGGGAAGATCGTTTATTTGTATACTCCGTAAAGCTTTTGCGGAGGCTGTATTACAAGCTAAAATAACCAAATGGCATCCCATCTCAAATAATTTATTGACGGCCTGCAGAGTAAACTCGTATACAATTTCAAAGGAACGGCTACCGTAAGGAGTACGTGCATTATCCCCTAAGTAAATATAATCATATTCAGGTAGTACTTCTTTTATTTTGTTGAGGATAGTCAGACCGCCATATCCGGAGTCGAAAACTCCGATCGGGCCGGGTGTATGAGATAGATGCTGTTTCATGACAAACTGTTATTTGTATACGCAAATGTACATGAAAAAAAGGGAAAGAGAAAGAAGTCTTTACTTCTTTTCTCTTTCCCTTTCGGTATTTTTTTAGCTTATGGTTTATTTAATGCCTAGCTGTGTTTTAACTTTTGGAGTGAGATTAGTACTTTGTGCTTCATTAACATAAGGAATAGAAGTTCTGGCAAGGTCGAAAACGTAAATTACACCCTCAGCAGCACCAACAGCTTTGATGGCATCATCTAGTTTCTTATAGATAGGAACCATCTTTGCATTCTGAGCCTCTTCCATATCTTGCATTGCTTTTTGACGGAATTGATCTATTTTTTGGCTCATGTCTTGCAATTCTTTTTGTCTTCTTTCAGTAATGTTGGCCGGAAGAGAATCTTTGGCAACTACTTGTTGGAACTCCTGATATTTTTTGCTGAATTCTTCGGTAGAGCTTTGTAATTCATCAGAGAGTTGTTTTTCTAATGTCTGGAGTTCAGTCTGTGCTTTAGTAAATTCAGGCATCACAGTGATAATCTCTTGAGAATTAACATGACCAAATTTCAGGTTTTGTGCAAATACACCCATTGGGAGTGCAAGCAACATTACAAGTGCAATTTTTTTTAGCATAGTTCTATTATTTATTTGAATGATTTTTAGTTATTTCTAGATGCAAATGTATGAAATTAAATTGAATATCCTAATTTTCTCAACACTTCATCGCTTATATCAATACGTGGATTGGCAAAAATGATACCAGTTGCGGAGGCTCTGTCGATTACAAGGTCATATGCATGTAGTTGTGAAAGTTCTTTCACAGCATCGTAAATATCGTCCTGAATCGGAGCGATTAGCTCCTCTCTCATTTTTACAAGTTCACCTTCCGGACCAAAGTAAGTACGTTTCAGTTCAGCAGCTGCTTTCTCTTTAGCTACGATTTCGTCTTCTTTCTTGGATTTTTGATCAGTGGAGAGGGTAGCTGCTCTTGCCTGATAGTCCTGAAACATTTTTTGTGCTTCTTTGGCTATAACTTCTACCTCTGCCTGATATTTCTTTGTAGCTTCTTGCAATTGCTCATTAGCGCTTTGATAGGCCGGAATATTCTTGAGAATATATTCCGTATCGATTAGTGCAAACTTTTGTGCATTTGCCATCATACTGATGGCAAACAACAACATGACAGATAGAATAGACTTTCTCATAACATTTAGTTTTTGAGTGATACAAAATTAGAACTCTTGTCCTAAGATAAAGTGGAATTGACTTCCTCCATATTCTTTAGACCCTTGAACTTTGTCGAAACCATATCCCCAATCGATTCCCATCATACCAACCATCGGCAGGAAGATACGAACACCGAGACCGGCAGAACGTTTCAAGTCGAACGGATTGAACTTCTTGATATCGTGCCAAGCATTACCAGCTTCCAAGAACCCTAACACATAAATATTGGTACTTGTTTCCAGCATAAGCGGATATCTTAATTCAATACCCAGACGCGTATAGGCGTAACCTTCTTCTCCCCATGGAGTTAATGAACTATTTTCGTAACCACGTAAAGCAATACTTTCTGTTGCATAGCTTGAATAACCAGTCATACCATCACCCCCCACATCGAATGTTCCAAACGGAGATTTTTTGTATTTATTGTAGTGACCTACCAAACCAAACTCTGTACGTGTCATCAGAACCAGCGTTTTTTTGTACTTCTGGTAATCCATTAATGAAGTATATGTTTTGGCTTTAAATTTCCATTTGTGGTATTCTACCCATTTATAGAGTTTATCAGCATTCTCCTGTGAACTAACCGAACCATTTTCATTATAGTAGCTCTTGTAGTCCTTTCCGCTAAACAATGAGTACGGAGGAGTAAATTGAACTGATAATGAGAAATCCGAACCTGTACGTGGGAAAATAGGATTGTCAATAGAGTTACGAGCTAATGTTAAATTGATGCTAAGGTCATTACATTTACCGTTTTGTACGATGAAGTATCGCCAGTCTTTCAAATTATAACGTTGATAAGCTAGTTCTGCAGAAAGAGTGAAGAAGTCATCCGGCCAGTTTAAACGCTTACCCCAACCAGCAGAAAGTCCCCACATCTTAATAGATTTATCTGGGTCATAATAATTCTCATAACTGTTGTAGTTGTTGTAGTTATAGCCATAGCCGCCGTAAGACATATAGTTATAATAGTTATTAAAGTAGCTAGAGTTATAATAACGGTCACTGATATCAGTCTGTACAGAGAAGAAGGCTGATAGAGAGAATGAATTTGGACGTTTACCCCCAAACCATGGGTCAAAGAATGAAATACTGTAAGATTGATAGTATTTAGCATTCGTTTGTCCACTTAGAGTCAATGTTTGACCATCACCTTGAGGCAAGATACCACGATAGTTCTCTCCCGGATGCAATAAGTTAGCAACTGAGAAGTTAGTGAATTTCAAACTCAACTTACCGATGATACCAGTTTGTCCCCAACCAGCAGAGAATTCTACTTGGTCGTTAGCTTTAGAAGTTAGCGGCAAACCTATATCTACAGTTCCGTTTGTCGGATCCGGTTGGATATCAGGTTGTAGATTTTCAGGATCAAAATGTCCCATTTGCTGAATTTCACGCAATGAACGCATTAAGTCTTCCTTGCTGAACAACTGTCCGGGACGGATACGAAGCTCACGGCGGACTACATTTTCATACAACCGGTCGTTACCACTAATCTTAACTTTATTAATAGTTGCTTGGCGACCTTCATAAATTCTCATTTCAAGGTCGATAGAGTCTCCTACAATATTTACTTCCACCGGATCAAGGCTATAGAACAAGTAACCATTGTTGTAATACAGATTACCGATAGCATCATCATCAGAATTGATTCGCTCGCTTAATAACTTCTGGTTGTATACATCTCCCTTTTTCATGCGGAGCAGATTATTTAAATCCTCAGATGCATAAAGTGTGTTACCAACCCAAGCAACATTACGAAGGTAATATTTCTGACCCTCATCTATCTTCATATATACATTGATAGTCTTATCATCATATTGAGAAATACTGTCTTTTGTAATCATAGCATCACGATATCCTAGCTCGTTGTATTTATCTATGATCAGCTGCTTGTCAGCTTCATAGTTTTCTGGAACGAACTTCTTGGTGCGGAACAAATTGAGAAGTTTACCTTTTTCGTTGGTTTTCTTCATTACCCGTTTCAACTTGGATGCTTTAATTGCATTATTACCAACAATCTGAATTTCGTGAACTTTCACTTTTTCTTTCTTGTCGATATTAACGTCTACAATCACTTGATTTTCATTTGCAGGATCATCCTTTTGGTTAATGATTACTTCAGCATTTTTAAATCCTTTGTCGTCAAAGTAACGTTTGATTAATATTTTGACACGATCTACAGTGTTCGGAGTAATCTGCATACCTTTCGCCATACCTAATCTAGATTCCAAGTCAGTACGCTCAGACTTCTTGATTCCATTGTATCGTACGTCACTGATACGAGGCCGTTGTGTCAAATTGATTTTTAGCCAAATTTTGTTGCCTTCAACCTTTTCAGCAGTAATTTGAACGTCGGAAAACAAACCATGCTTCCAATAACTTCTGATAGCTTTAGTTATCTCGTCACCAGGGACGGAGATAACTTGTCCGACTGAAAGTCCGGACAAACCAATCAATACATAGTCTTCATAGTTCTTCACGCCTTCGACTTTAATATCTGCTATCTCATACTTCTTAGGAGTTCCAGAGTATAAGATAGCTGGTTTAGAATCTTCTTCCGTGTTGGCATTCTGTGCAAAACCTGTTGCTGCAAAGCAGAAAAGGCAGATAAATGTTACGAATATAAAGGAAATACGATAATGCATTTATTTTATAATTTGATGTTTCAATTTATGTTAGCTGATTTGTTCACTTGTCTTACCGAATCGGCGTTCTCTTTGTTGATACTCATAAATGGCTTTTCTGAATTCTTCATTATTGAAATCGGGCCAAAAAGTATCACAAAAATAAAGTTCCGAATAAGCACATTGCCATAGTAGGTAATTACTTAATCGGATTTCTCCACCCGTACGAATCAGTAGATCAGGATCGGGCATAAAGTTAGTTGTTAGATGAGAGCTAATATACTCATCAGTTATTTGGTTGGGAGTAATCTCACCGTTATTTACTTTTATTGCGATATGACGAACTGCTTCAGTAATTTCCCAGCGGGATGAATAACTAAGAGCAAGAATCAAGCACATACCTGTATTTTTACTTGTGTGTTCTATACAAGCAGATAAACTTTCCTGTACTACAGTTGGTAATTTCTCAAAGTCGCCAATGATACGGAAGCAAATATTGTTTTTCATTAACGTCTCTTCCTCAATTGAATTCAGTAATAAATTCATCAAAGCCGCAATTTCATCCTGTGGGCGGTTCCAATTTTCAGTAGAAAAAGTATATAAGGTCAGATACTTAACTCCTAGACGAGCAGCTTCCTCCGTGATGTTTTGTACCGTTTCTGCACCAGCTTGGTGACCGAAGGTACGTTCTTTCCCCTGTTGCTTTGCCCATCGTCCATTGCCATCCATAATGATAGCTACATGTTTGGGTATTCGAGTCTTATCTATCTGCTCTATATAGGACATGACAAACGTCTGAATTATTGTTTAGGGTATTTTGCAAGATCAAACCAAAGTTGATTCAAACGACCGCGCCATACTTCTGATTCATGGCTGTATGGACCTCTTTCTGCTGAAGTATTGCTTCCGGCAACTTTTATGTTTTCGGTAAATCTCACATCAGTTTCACTACCAAAGAGAATATAAATATATTCATTCTTTGTATCAAGTACAGTAGTATAATTCTTTCTTCCTCTGAATTCCGGATCGTCTATAGAAGGACGTAGAAAGATTCCACTTACATTCCAGTTATAATTAGGGAAAGCAAATTTATTTGCTTTTTTCCAAGCAAGTCCAGACTGAGAAACGTAGAATGCATTAAATTCGTCTCCATAAATATAGAACTGGTTATTATAATAAATAATCGACGGATTCTCTATTGCAGGACAATTGCTAGTTGAATTGCTAGGAGGTAAAGCTGTCCAAATGTCTCCCATATATCCCCATGGTACAATTGTTTTTGTATTATTTCCTACAGTGGGTTGATCCTTGTATTTTCCGATAAGCATAATACCTTCAAGATTGGTTGCAGTAGTATAAATGGTATAAGAAATATTACTGATTGGGAAATCCTCAGGAACTTCTTGCAATTTTATTTCATCTTTCGTAACTACTTTAGCCTTTATTTCATCTGTCGAATTAAAATACTTTTTGCCATTGATCGTTTCAATGAATGTTATTTTGTTACTTAATGGAGCAAGGAGTAGACTGATTTGTTTATTGCTGAACAAATCTGAAACGTTCCATGATGTTCCATCAACAGATTCATAGACTAATCCATTATTTGCCGAAGAAGTTGCATATAACTTGCCTTCATAAGACAAAATAGATGCTGGAAGAGTATTGTTGAAAATATTGCCTTCTACAGTACTTAAGCCCCATGAAGATTTACTTCCAATTTGGCTATGATATACTTTTAACGTGCCATTTACTACAGAGTAGTTGAGGATTTCATCATTCAAAATGACAGCTTTTTGTTCTCCTGTAATAGCATTGTCAATTCCTCCTCTGTAATTCCAACTCATAGAATCCGGATCATGTTTATGTACGCGTACATTAATTGTATAAGTCTTAGTATACTGATAATTCGGAGCATAGACTTTAAATGTAACAGGTTTCCTTAAATCCATAGAATCTTTAACCTGATTACCATCCATAATAATGATCGAATCCTGATCATTTTTGCTCTTCACCGTTATGATTCCCGATGCAGTAGTCAAGGTTTTAATTAGTATCCTATCGATGATAGTGTCGGCATGTACAGGAAGTGAGTCCTCATTATAGATTTCACCTTTTTGTTGGTCAATTGTGAATTTATAGTTGATGCCATAAATGGTGTCCAGTTCAAACGAATGTATAGTCGCATCCGGGCTATATTCTACTTCGTTATCGTCGCCAAAACATGACGTTATAACGAATGACACCATGAAAAGACTCGCAATGATTGATAAAAACTTTATTCTCATTTGAAAGATTGTGTTTATTTACAAGTTGCAAAAATAGAAACATTTTTCCCGATAAAGAACATTCTCAGCAAGTTTTATATAAAATTATAGATAATAATGCTGATTTTATCGACCTAGAACTCCTTGAACAGGACTATCTTAGCTCACTCTCGTGAATATAATGCAAAATCGTTCTATCGAAGTGCTCCTCTACTGAATAACTAAAATTATTGCTTATTTCAGGTGCTTTAACACCGGAATGTAGTTTAACAGGGCATTGTTCAACAAACGCTTCATCCCAAAAGTTAGAGTCTATAAACGTTTGTAGTAATTGCTTTCCTCCTTCTATTAATAACGACTGTATCTTTCGCTGATATAGAATATGCATTATCTGTGCTAGAATATTCTCGGCAAAATCAATTTTGATAAATGTGAGGTTAGATTGATCTAGATGTTCCTTTTCTGTAAAAATGAGGGTTGGTATGTTTCCGTCAAACAAGCAAAGTGTATTAGGTAAAGACAATGTCCGGTCTAAAACGACTCGTACTGGGTGGTTTCCATACCAATTGCGGACAGTTAATGAAGGATTGTCCAATAGTGCTGTTCGTTTACCAACCATAATCGCATCAGTTTCTGCTCTTTTTTTGTGAACCAACATAGAGGAAAGAGAGGAAGAAAGAATGACAGGTGTTCCGTCCATTCGTTCTCGGTCGATAAAGTGATCACCGGATTCAGCCCATTTAAGTGTGATATAAGGTCGTTTAAGTGTGTTGAAAGTGATGAAGCGACGAATGAGATATTCGCATTCCTGTTCCAATACCCCTACAATGACTTCTCGTCCTGCATCGCGCAATTTTTTAATTCCGCACCCAGAGACTTTGGAGAACGGATCTTGACAACCGATGACAATACGTGGTATCTGTTTTTCAATAATTAAATCTGCACATGGAGGCGTTTTCCCATGATGTGAACAAGGCTCCAGGCTGACGTAAATTGTAGACTGTTTTAATAATGAGGTGTCTTTTACAGAACGAATGGCATTGACTTCGGCATGAGCCTCTCCATAGCGAATATGATATCCTTCCCCTATAATACATCCATTACATACAATTACAGCACCTACCATTGGATTAGGAGCTACATTGCACCTACCATTCTTTGCTAATTGAATACAGCGTTTTATATATTTTTCCTCTTCCATTTGATGGTCTTCCATATATTATTCTTAATTTTGCACTCCCAAAATGTAAACATGAACCATATCATTAATTATATCTCCCAGTCTTTGAAGGATATCTATCCCCCGGAAGAGGTAAAAGCCCTTTCGATGATGATTTGTTGTGACATATTGGGACTGGATGCGCTTGATATTTATATGGGCAAAGATATAACTTTATCCGAATGCAAACAGCATGAATTAGAAAACATTATATTCCGTTTACATAAGAATGAGCCGATTCAATACATTCGTGGTATAGCAGAGTTTTGTGGAAGGCCGTTTCGAGTAGCCTCTGGAGTATTGGTTCCTCGCCCGGAAACGGCAGAATTGGTTGATTTGATTGTGAAGGAGAATGCTTGTGCTAAGAGAATATTAGATATAGGGACCGGGAGTGGCTGTATTTCAATCTCTCTTTCTAAAGAGTTGCCAGATACTTTAGTCAAAGCATGGGATGTTTCAGATGAAGCGTTAGAGATAGCTCGTTGGAATAATGAAAGTCTGTCGGCGCGAGTGATATTTGAGAAACAGGATGTGCTGTCTGATATTATATCGGAACAACAACAATATGATGTGATAGTAAGTAATCCTCCATATGTGACAGAGAAGGAAAAGAAAGTTATGGAGCCTAATGTGCTTGAGTGGGAACCTGAATTGGCATTGTTTGTGCCGGATGATGATCCTTTACTTTTCTATCGTCGTATTGCTAATCTCGGGCAACAGTTATTAATACCTGGGGGGCGACTTTATTTTGAAATCAACCAGTCCTATGGGGCTCAAATGGTTCGCTTACTTGAGATGAACCATTACCATAATATACGTGTTATTAAAGATCTTTTTGAAAACGATAGAATAGTTACAGCCAATCGATGAGTGCACAATTAACTGAAGAAGAAGCTTTAAATAAGGTTGCTTCCTATTGCTCTTCTGCCGAACATTGTCGTGCAGAAATAAATGATAAATTGCAAAGATGGGGAATCGCTTATGGAGCTATTACTCGTATTCTCAGTCAGCTAGAGGCCGAGAAATATATTGATGATGAACGTTATTGCCGTGCTTTTGTTACTGACAAATTCCGGTTTGCAAAGTGGGGTAAAGTTAAGATAGCCCAAGGGCTTTATATGAAAAAAATTCCCTCTGATATGGTATGGCGCTATTTAAACGAGATTGATGAAGAGGAATATCTTCTGATCCTGAATGGTTTGTTAGCAACTAAACGTAAAAGTATTCATGCGCAGAATGAATTTGAACAGAATCAAAAACTCATTCGTTTTGCTATGAGTCGAGGATTTGAGATAAAAGATATCAAACGTTGTATAGAAGTATTGGAGGATGAAGTATACGAAGAATGAAAAAATAAACGATTTTCTTCTTTTTAATCTCATTCTATTTCCGTAATTTTGCAGCGAATAATTAATAGTTAGTTTAGTTATGAAAAACTTAGAGAGACTGTTCGCGGAGAAACTGCTGAAGATTAAAGCAATTAAACTTCAACCAGCTAACCCATTTACATGGGCTTCTGGATGGAAGTCCCCTTTTTACTGCGACAACCGTAAAACTCTGTCTTATCCTTCTCTTCGTAATTTTGTGAAGGTTGAAATTACCCGTCTGGTATTGGAACGATTTGGGCAAGTGGATGCGATTGCGGGTGTGGCTACCGGTGCTATACCTCAGGGAGCTTTGGTGGCTGATGCGTTGAATCTTCCATTTGTATATGTTCGTTCTACCCCCAAAGATCATGGATTGGAGAATCTTATTGAGGGAGAACTTCGCCCGGGTATGAAGGTGGTAGTCGTAGAAGATTTGATTTCTACCGGTGGCAGTAGCTTGAAAGCTGTAGAAGCTATCCGTCGTGATGGTTGTGAGGTAATCGGCATGATTGCTGCTTTCACTTATGGCTTCCCTGTTGCAGAACAGGCTTTTAAAGATGCAAGAGTTCCTTTGGTGACATTGACCAATTATGAAGCTGTGCTCGATGTGGCACTTCGTACAGGGTATATCGAGGAAGAAGATATTGCAACACTGAATGATTGGCGTAAAGATCCGGCACATTGGGATGCAGGAAAATAAGATTCCTTTTTGATAAAAATAAGTATAATGTGAGAAGAACCATCCGGGTAATATTCTATTCGGATAGTTCTTTTTTTATTTTTTATAATTCAAGCATATATGAATAAGTTTGAGAGCAGTGTTAAAGTGATTCCTTACAGTCAGGAATGTGTGTATGAGAAACTTTCGGATCTCAGTAATTTAGAAAAGATAAAAGATCGTTTGCCTCAGGATAAAGTGAAAGATGTCAGTTTCGATACTGATACGCTTAGTTTTAGTGTGGCTCCGGTAGGCCAACTTACATTGAAAATAGTAGAACGGGAGCCGTGTAGCTGTATTAAATTAGAAACCACTAATTCTCCGCTTCCTTTCAATCTTTGGATTCAGTTGGTGTCTGCAAGCGAAGAAGAGTGCAAAATGAAAATAACCATTGGTATGGAGATTAATCCTTTTATGAAAGCGATGGTGCAGAAGCCTCTTCAGGAAGGATTGGAAAAGATGGTTGATATGTTGTCACTTATTGATTATTGATTAAGAAATATCCTTTTAAATATGGCACAGAAACTTTGGGAAAAATCCGTTCAGGTGAATAAGGATATTGAACGGTTTACAGTGGGACGTGATCGTGAGATGGACCTTTATCTTGCCAAGCACGATGTGCTAGGCTCGATGGCACATATAACGATGCTTGAGAGTATCGGGCTGCTGACAAAGGAAGAATTAACTCAGTTGCTTGCTGAATTGAAAAATATCTATGCTTCTGCTGACAAAGGTGATTTTGTGATAGAAGAAGGAGTGGAAGATGTACATTCGCAGGTTGAATTGATGCTGACTCGTCGTTTAGGTGATGTTGGAAAGAAGATTCATAGTGGTCGTTCTCGGAATGATCAGATTTTACTTGATCTGAAACTTTTTACGCGTTCTCAGATTAAAGAAATAGCAGAATCTGTAGAGCAACTTTTCCATGTGCTGATTCGTCAAAGCGAACACTATAAGAATGTACTGATGCCAGGTTATACCCATTTGCAGATTGCAATGCCATCTTCATTTGGCTTGTGGTTTGGTGCATATGCTGAGAGCTTAGTCGATGATATGCTTTTCTTGCAAGCTGCATTTAAAATGTGTAATCGTAACCCGTTGGGTTCTGCTGCTGGATATGGTTCTTCGTTTCCATTGAATCGTACGATGACAACCCAGTTGCTTGGTTTTGATTCATTGAATTATAATGTAGTATATGCTCAGATGGGGCGTGGGAAAATGGAACGAAATGTTGCATTTGCTTTGGCTTCTATTGCTGGAACTATTTCTAAGCTTGCTTTTGATGCTTGTATGTTCAATAGCCAAAATTTCGGTTTTGTGAAATTGCCGGATGAATGTACGACTGGTTCCAGTATAATGCCTCATAAGAAGAACCCGGATGTATTTGAACTGACTCGTGCCAAATGTAATAAGTTGCAATCTCTACCTCAGCAGATCATGATGATCGCTAATAATTTGCCTTCCGGTTATTTTCGCGATTTGCAGATTATCAAAGAGGTCTTTTTGCCTGCTTTTCAGGAATTGAAAGATTGTTTGCAGATGACAACATACATTATGGAGAAAATTAAAGTGAATGAGCGTATACTGGATGATGATAAATATCTTCTGATTTTTAGTGTTGAGGAAGTGAACCGATTGGCTCGTGAGGGAATGCCTTTCCGTGATGCCTATAAAAAAGTTGGACTCGATATTGAAGCTGGAAAGTTCTCTTGTAGTAAAGAAGTAAATCATACTCATGAAGGTAGTATTGGTAATCTTTGCAATGCGGAAATCTTTGCTTTGATGCAGCAAGTATTAGATGGTTTCAATTTTTCCGAGATGGAAACCGCAGAAAGAGCACTTCTTGGGAGATAAAATGCAAGATTGGAGGGAAGTTTTTAAACTTTCCTCCGAAAAGATTTGGCAGAAACAAGTAAACTTCTTATCTTTGCACCCGTTGAAAAAACGCGGAAATAGCTCAGTTGGTAGAGCATAACCTTGCCAAGGTTAGGGTCGCGAGTTCGAGTCTCGTTTTCCGCTCTCTTTGAAAGGATGCTCGAATGGTGGAATGGTAGACACGAAGGACTTAAAATCCTTTGGCTATTGCAGCTGTGCGGGTTCAAGTCCCGCTTCGAGTACTTGAGAAAGCCCTGTAAGTCAATGATTTACGGGGCTTTTGCTTTAATGTACTTTCCTACTGTTGCATCTGATTTCTTATACATTTCCTTTGTTTTTTATATGATTTATGTGGCTCATGTAAACCAATATGTAAACCGAAAAATGAGATGAAAGCTACGGTTAATGTGCTGTGTTACAAGTGGGAACATTGGCTACAATACTGACAAACAAAACAGAAAGTCTACCTACCAATTAATAAGTGTGCAGTTTCATACTGTGTTCCTCACGCTTATTCAGAACTTATTTATTAATGGCTATCTATTAGGAACATAGAGGCACAAACAATATTTAATCAATATGAGAACATTTAGATTTATTGGATTGGCTTTAATAGCTATCCTTATCAGTGTGAATTTTGCAGCTTGCAGCAGTGATAATGATGAGAAAGAAGAAACAGGTACAAACATTGTTGGTACTTGGAAATACACTTCAAGCGAAGATGGTACAGGTTCTTTCACTTTCAAAAGTAACGGTGGTTTAGTATGGGATGATGGAGAAGAAACTACTTCAAACCATACTTATCAATTAAACGGTAAGGATTTGAAAATCATCTTTAATAATAATGATGATTACACTTTAGGAACATTTACCATTGCAGGAAGCAAAGCTACTTACAAATATTATTGGTACGACTATACAACCAATAAGAAAGGTGACAAAGAATGCTCAATGTCACTTACAAAGCAATAATTATTGACCTCCTAAACAACAAAAAGCCAACCTACCCAATTAAGGATAAGTTGGCTTTTTCAGTTCTAATCTATAATAATAATTTTTTATGAGCGATACGACTTATGACTACATTTTCACTTACAAACAACTATATACATAGTTATAAAAAAGCCCAAGTGAAAAATGATAAAAATATAATGGCGACTTTTTTCGGTCAGAAATACTTTTATAGTCCCTGTTTAAATTTGGTTGCCACATGCTGTATCTTATTATATAGAGTTGATTATCTTTGCAGTTCAAACAATTTAATCAATGGAACAGATACAAGTTATTCAGAGTAAAATATATGAAATCAGAGGGCAGAAAGTAATGCTTGATTTTGATTTGGCAGAAATGTATGGAACAGAAACCAAATACTTAAAACGTTCGGTGAAAAGAAACATTGAAAGGTTTGAGGGCGAGGATTTTATGTTTGAACTTACGAAAGAAGAACTTTCAAGGTGCAATTTTGGCACCTTGAACAATCAAAGAGGGAGCAACTTTAAATACATGCCTTTCGCTTTTACCGAGTTAGGTGTTGCAATGCTTAGCAGTGTTCTTAATTCAAAGATTGCAATAGAAGTGAATAGAAGTATTATGCGTGCTTTTGTTGCCGTTCGCCAAATGATAGCATTGCCCAAGAGCGATAAATTTGCAGAGTTACAAAATGAAGTGAGAGAACTGAAAGATTACATAGAAGAAGTTTTTGCCGATTACAATGACATTAACGATGATACCCGTATGCAGTTGGAACTTATCAATCAAACATTAGCGGAGCTGCAAACCAAAAAGAAATTGGAAGAGAAGCCACGCAAAAAGATTGGATATATACAGCATGATGAATAACTGTTTATTATGAAATATACAGTATTACTATCTATACAAATAATTGATTCAACTATTTGAATTATAATAGATTATTATTGTGCTGTAAAGTGATATTGACTATATTTGCAATGCAGTTTACTACTGCAAAGAGATTATTAACTTATTGAATAAACCTATATTGATTTATTGAGTTCATGTAAACCAATATGTAAACCAAAGACTTATTGAG
>NZ_JAQVBV010000044.1 GCF_028690125.1 Bacteroides sp.
CTGCCTAGATTCCATGTCCAATCCTGGAGTTATTTCATTCAGGATATTAATGACTGATTGTTTATATGCTTCATCTGCATCAGTGACTTGCTGAATTAATCTATCAATTTTACTCATTTCTTTATTGGTTTGAATTATTTCAAAAAAGTCAGTTAATCAATGATGCATTTAGGGACATCTTCTATAGATATTTCTGGGGGTATAGACAAGATAAATGCGTTATTTGTGTGGATTTCGATTTCGCCTAATCGAGCACCTGAAGGAGAACCTTCGCCGAAATCCCAATTCGATTGGTAATCGATACACAAGCAGTGTTTATCATCTTTAGTAAAAAAATACGTCTGATCTCCGGGCTTACGAGTCAAGCAGTGGATCTTTACTATTCCTAAATCCTTTTTAGCTTGACGATAACCTTTAGAATACCAATCCATCCACATATTATCTGCTACCTGATATTTTGCAGGTAACTTACTATTTGCTTCGTAGGCTTCAAAGGCTTTCTGTTCTATTGTCATGATTTTGTTCCTTTCTTCTTAAGATTTGAATTTATTGGCAAGCGAAGTACCAAACACCTTCGCTTGCCTGTATTGCTTTTACAACCTTGCCAATCTTTCCTTTAAGCATTCAAGGTAAGTGTACATTGCACCTGCCTGAACTATTAAAAGAGATTTCTGAATTGGGTCAATTTCATTTGCCTTTTCGCTTGCATTGAAATCATTAAGTTTGTTCAGCTTTTCTTCGAGTTCAACTCGTTCGGTTTCTAACCGAGATTTAAAATCACTCATAATATATTTAGGGTTCTATAAAGCCGCCCAAGGCTCATTTCTATATTGTTATACGTTAATCATCAAAAGATAAATCCATATATGCAACCTGTGCAAGTTCTTCCATTTCATCGCAAAAATCTTCGTTATAGCAAGGTTCAAGTTTTTGTCTTACAATGTTGCAAGCGGCTTGAAAGCCCGCCATATAATCTACTTGAGAAATAGTTCTACCTGAATATTTCTCTGCCATTTCAATTACTTCTTTCTTATTCATTTTTGATTAATTAAGAACATGTTGCTACTATGAGTATAACAATCAGTACTATCGCTAATATATCGCCTAAAGTACATCCGCTTTTAGGTTCCATCATGCGATATATTTCTCTAGGGGATTCTTTATAGTACCCATTTGATATGCTTCCTTTAAAATACACCTTACTTCCATCGTCATCATCATCGATATGATTAATATCCTTAATCCAATAGACTTTTTGCTCATTAGAGCCTTGCTCCGTTAATAGTATAAATCGTTTCATGTCTTTATTACTCATGATTATTTAGAATTAATCAAAATGGAAGATCATTATATCTATCACATCGTAGCGAAAATTTGTCTCTTGATACAGAGCATGACTCATGGCAGCCAAAGCATGTCTTCCCCTTTTCTATCGATCTGAATTTATCTTGGCATGATGATAATTCATTATACACTTTGTCTATTTCTGATTGAAGCATCTCCCTTTGCTTTCGCAAAGTCTTTATTGAAATATCAAAGCTTTTTCTTCCTTCCGATAAAGTATCATACACTACAGATAATTTCTCAATGGTCTTATCAAGTCTTTTGAGTTCGGTTCTATCACCTTTAGTAAGTTCATCCATATTTTTATTGATTTGAGGGTTATTTATCAACTGTTGATTTTACTATTACTTCATCTCTTTGAAAAGGGAGAACAATTACATTTCCTTCGTCAGTAGTAATTTTCAGTATGGGGTTAAAGTCTGAATCTGTAGTAGAGACAATAGTCATATCTGCAAATTCATACTTGTAATCTTCTTGTAATGCTATTCTATCCATAATTTACGCCTTTCTATATTATTTAGGCAATATGCTGCCACATACTGTACATTTTTTTGTTTCCATAATTTCACTATTTACATTCAGGTAGTTTTGAAAATTCCTGTCCATCAAGGAGATAAGAAGAAGTGTAGATCCGGCCTAAGTACAAGTGGAGCTTAACGCATCCACATTTGACGCAGATTTCAGCCTTATAGACTCCCGGTATTCGATCTGGTGTCGGCTGTAATAAAGTCCATCTATGCCGTGCCATAGCTAATCTTTTGTGCCAGTATAAATACATGGCGAATTAAGATCGACTCTACTTCCCAGACCGTTACTAAGAATATTAAGAAGATCTTCTCTTTTATCTGGATCAACTTTTACTAGATAAAAACCTGATTTCTTTTTAGTATTACTATGTACTTGCTCTAAGGAAAAATTTTGTTCCAGGAACTTTGTAAACTCCGGGTACTCACCCGGCCTAAAATTAAGAGTGTCGATTCTGTGGAAACGTCCATCTTTATAAACTTCTAGTTCCGCTTTTTTTACTATAATACTTGCTTTTCCTGCCATAATAAAAAATTTTAAATGTTAAACATAACCGGTCTATTCTCGGCTGTCACCGGTTTAATGCCTTATTATTGTCCGTTGGCTTTCTAAACTTTTATGTAACGCCCTGGAAGGTGGGATCGAACCACCGACATAAATACTCGATATCATCTGTATTTTTTGTTCTTCCGCTGAACTATTCCAGGAAATGCCGATCTGTTCTCGGCTGTCACCGGTTTAAAGCCTTATTATTGTCCGTTGGCTCTATACTAGGCAGAGTATTAAGTTTCAGTTCGTCTTAATCTTACCACTTCTTCCGTTTACGCCCGGCGTGTACTAGTGGCTCTTCGATACAAATCACTAGCATGTACATATTCGCCAAATATGAATACGGAAAGAAAACAAGCGGCCACAAACCGTTTTACCGGTTCACACATAGACAAGGGAATATTAAATTTCCGGCAAAAACAGAACTTTGTCAATTCAGCAGCTTTGCTAATACCGGCCTTTTCTTTGATCTTTTGCAAGGTATTGTCTACCGTCTTAATTGAAATACCCAAAATGTTAGCAGCTTCTTTCTGGGAAATAGCACCTAGCCCCATAACTTCCGCGATTTCCTCTTCCCGTTCGGTTAATTCTGCCTGTATATTCATAGCCTATCCTTTTATTTCCCAGACATCAGAAACATCTACCCCAAATTCAGAGAAGATCTTTTCTATTCCTTCTTTGATATGGGCCGGTATATTCAGATAGTCTTTCTTTTTCCTATAATATTCAGGATCCGACGAACAGCCAAGGAAGTTATAAAGCTGATCTTTCAATTTCGGATAGTCTTCTCTGGATACTTTTAATGTACCAGGCGTAAATGAGTAATGCTTTTTAGTTACAGCCATAATATTTTATATCTAGATTTTACATAGACATAGGGTATTTTCCCTATTGTATATACTGCAACTATTTACTATATTTGGTGCAGTAATTTGTAATTCACAGTGCAAATATGACGAATATATATATCATATCAAAATAAAAAGATATATATTTTCATCATTTATATATTTTTTATGAAAACAGATAGCGAAATAAAAAATAGACTATATTTTCTTGCAGAAAAGCTAGGAATGAACCCAAGCCAATTTTCGGCTAAAATCGGTAAAGACCGTACCTATTTATCAAATATTAGAAAAGAAATACAGACGGACGTATTGAGGAATATTTATATCAACCTTCCTGAAGTAAATCTAATATGGGTAATCACAGGGAAAGGGGAAATGTTTCTTTCCCAAAACGAAATTGCTAACAATGAAAATTTTCTTTTGAAACAAAAAATTGCTGTTCTTGAACAAGAGATTAAATATTTAAATAGAGAAAATGGCAGATTAGAGGGAAAAATTGAAATGTTAACTAATTCGTCTGAAAAAAGTGCAGGATGAAAATAATTAAAGGTGGAAAATGGAAGGAATAGACAATAATACAGTTAAGGAAAGACTTATACAGCTTTGTTCTGCCCTGAACATAAGATCAAGCCAATTCTCGCGAAAAATTGGGAAAAGTAGAGAATATATAAGAAAAATAAGTGGAGAAATAGGAAGTGATGTCTTAAGAGATATACACTACTTATACCCAAATGTAAACCTAACATGGATAATTACTGGAGAAGGTGAAATATTCCTCTCTACAGACAAAAGCACTTCAAATGATAATAATTTAACAATTTATTTGAAAGAAGAAAATAAAGAATTAAAGGAAGAGATTAGGCGTCTTATACAAGGAAATGCAACTCTATCGGCTAGATTGGAGTTATACCACGGAAACAGTGCTGAAGCTGCCGGATGACGATTATAAAAGGCGGCAAATGGAAAGATCGGTAAACACATACAAACATGTATGTCAGTAAGTTATGATTATGTTTTAAGACGTTTACCGGGACTAAATCGGGACAATATAATATAAAATAACCATATTACGAATAATGTAGAAAGCTGATAATCTGATTCTTATAGAAGCGAAGAGAAGAGTATTCAAATCGGATCTCCGCAACACTTAAAGAATCGCTTTTTTTCAAGCGGTTCTTTTTTTATGTCACCTCTCGCATCTATTCACATTATCAGATCTCTAAACCCTGAAGAATGATGCATCCAAGAAGTTTTATCCACAAGCTTATCGCTAGTTATTAACCGAAATACGCCAAAGTTATCAACAGGTTAATTACCCCATTCTTAACAAATTACTATTATCCCTATAGAGTTTTAAACAAATAGATTATTGTTTTAAAACAAGCAGTTATCAGAATCTAATAAGACTTTTAATAATTTCACTACATCTTTTCGCCATTTCTCCTATCTTTGCAGCTCAAAAAACAGACAATTTAACAACAATGAAAAAGAATCACTTTTTATCTTTATTGCTAATAGCAGTTGCACTTTGCTGGGGAAGTTGTTCTAATGAAAAGGATGCTCCCGGAGAAAAAGAACTTATTTGGAAGTCACAATCATTTAAAATTAATCCACTCTCAATCGCTGTTGCTTCCCAAGGAATGCGTGCTTCGAATGAAGAAGAAACAGAAATCATGTCACTTAACGCATATCTGTTTGTCAATGAGATACTACAAAAAAGCATCAAGAATATTACATTACAGAATGGGAGTTGTACATTCGACGTTGTAGAAGGAAGCACCATTTATTTTCTGGCTAACCTGCCTGAAACAGCGGAATTGCAAGCAATAGAAACAGGCAAAACGAAGGAAAGTACTTTCCGGGCACTACATAATAAAGTGACAACAGACAATAAAGCTGTTTTTTTCTTATCAGGCAGTTGCCAGATACCGTCAATTTCAAGTAATCCTAAGGATTTAACGGTTCCAATGTATCGAAGTGTGGCACAGATCGACCTTGATACTTCCAGAGATGAGAAAATAAAAGTAACACGAATTGATATACAAGACGCTGCTACCACATCCTCACTTTTCCCTGCAGAGTCACTCTCCTCTTCCACCGGGAAACAGAGTTATAATCTAAATTATGAAGATTCTCCCATCACCAGTAAAGAAAATATCCTGAGAATTTACGAAAGTAATACTCCCGTAAAAATTATGGTATATGCTAATTACGAAGATATTCCGACAGTGATTAATCTATCCATTCCTCAAGTGAAGCGTAATTTCAAATATACCATCCGGCTGACCGGAGTAGGTACAACCATTACCGGAAAGTTACAGGTTGTTCCATGGGGAGACGGTGGAAACATTGAGACTTTACCGGATCTTTCGGAAAAAATATCACTGGATAAGGCATTTTCTATTCTCCCGGAAGGAGTAATAATAGACAGCGATCATAATCAGGTTTCAGTATCTGATAAAGGAGGTGACATTACCCTTGCTTTTGCTTCCGATATTCAAGTGGAATTGGAAAGTACAGAAGGAACAGGGAATGAAGTCACTGTTTCTTCGCTAGGAGCAGAAAGTAAAGAGGGTAAAGTGATCAGTAAATTCTTGGTAAAAGTAGCCAAACAAGGGAAAGGTAGACTAGGTTACCAAGTAACACTTCACATGAAACGTAAGTTACAACAGTATTCTTACGACTCATTTATAATTGATGTAAGCCAGAGCGTTAATCAAATTGCGGAAGTGACCATTGGAGGAATCACCTGGATGGCATTTAACGCTACAACACGCGATCTGGAAGATCAAATTTACACATTGGATGGTGGAACAGCAGAAGATATGTATAAGAAATCCTGGCCAAATACGATCGGTGGACTTTTCCAGTGGGGACGTATTCATATGTATGCTCCTTGTTTGTCGGGAAATAATAATGCGGGAAATCAGAAACAAGATATTCCTTGGGTATCCGACACACATATACCTTGCCCAAAAGGATATCGTTTACCAACGAAAGCAGAAATGAGAGCCTTGTTCCCACCGCAGCAAGAGTTTCCGGGAGAGTATATTTATAATGGAGAAAAAATCACAACGACTTTACATTCTTCAGAACCTGAGTCCGTGAAAATAGGTTCAGTATCCGGAAAAGCACGTTATCTCCGCCTAAAATCTGAAACAGGGGCTGTGCTTTGTTTCCCTCTATCAGGACAAAAAGGAGATAAAAGTGGGGCAGCAAGTCCGGGACTTGGGCAAGGATTCACTATCTGGAGTTCTGAAAACAATGGAGCTACCGGAGGATGGGCATGGACAGGCAAATTCTGGCCGGGTAGTGATAAAACTAGTGCTGTTATTGAAAACAATTCACAATTGCAGGCAGAAGGGTATGCTTATGTTCGTTGTTTAAAGAAAAAAGCCCAATAAGCTATGAAAGATATTTATAAGTTATACTCTTTACTCGCACTGATGTTCTTATGGACCGGTTGCACGGGAGACTCTACAGATGAACAACTTTCTTTACCTTCCGGTAATCGGGTGGTATTCACTTTTAGTACAATACAAGGAGATGTGGAAGAAAGCGGCCCTTCGACTCGTGAAAAAGAAATCAAAGACAACATTGCACAAATAAAATATACAGTATTTGATGGAAATGGACAAGTGATTCATCCCCGCTGGCAAAAGCTATCACCGGATATGACAAGCCTGATGGTGGAAGGTCTGGAAGACGGTAACTATTCAGTTGTATTTTTCGCGACTACCAATGAAGACAAAACAAGTTTCCAACCAAAGAATGAGGGGAATAAGTTCTATGTAAGCAGTCCGTCGGAAGACAAACCGTTGAATGAAGACTACTTGTTTGCACGAATGGACTTCTCAACGGGAAAAGAGAATGGTTCACGTACGATAGACGTTCCTCTTAAACGATGCGTAGGACGGATAGAAGTTGATGTGAATGTAGTACATCCCTATACTGCCTATCTTATCAAGAAAGTAGAAGTTTCTTTTGATAAGGAATCGAAAGTATATCTTTCAAAGACGGCTGACTCAGAAAACAGTTATGAGGGAATAGGGACAGTATCTCAACTGGAAGTTACAGCAGACAGAGCTTTTTACAGTTTACCTTCAAAGTCACCCATATCAGGAACCATCACGATAGAATCAGTTCGTGAAGATAACAAACCGGCTAAAAGTGTCCACCGTTTCAGTAACCTGAACATTGCCCCTGGTAAAACAACACATATAAAAGTAGATTGGGAATCAGCAGTCGGTAATAAAGGACTCTTCAATGTTCATGAGTCTGATTACACAGACACGAACTCAAGCATCATGTTACTAGATAATGAGCCACGCGAAGTATTCTACAATCAGTCATTACGTTCTTTCCGTACTGACGAGCCATTGCAAGTAAAAATAAATGGAGATAAAAAATTACAATTAAACTTTTATTCACCTGTAACTATTCATAATGTAACCATACTGTGCCGTTTCAAGAAATACAGCTATGAGTTTTTTAAATTCGCACATTATGAGAAGATCACCGGATTCAGTGAATCTCGTATGTATATTCCTTTGGTGGATAAAACACTTACGTATACTGCAAAAGACGGACGGAACATAGTGATACCCGCACAACCGAACTTAACAAATGAGGATTGTGAATTTATAATCGAATCCGATGACCCGTATATGGCAAAGATTGCAACTATTACTCATCCTATTTCGATTAGCTTTTCGCCTTACGGAGCAGATAGCGGACACGATTACTGGAGGCACATGAATCCAAATCTATGCCGACACGGATGTGTAATGGCAGTCAATATGTCTTTCATGTTCAGTAGTCAGGATTTTGTAGAGAAGATTAACAACTGGAAAGGAAATCCATTTGTTGATGACTCTAGAAACCCCATTGCTCCGGAAACAGTGATCAATCGTGCCAGAAATAGATCAAGACTAATCATGGGAACCGTAAGCGGAGTAGGCGGGCTAGGTGGAGGCAGTACTTATGGACTGGCTCCTTATTGCTATACAATGCAGTATTGGGATACGGAAGATAAGTATTCATATGGTAAACAAGCTACTTTCCATGAGTTCGGACACTGTATGGGATATGGACATTCCAGTAGTATGACTTACGGTGATGCTTGGACTATGGCTTGCCAGGAATTGATTTATGATTTAGGATCAACGGGCAGACTACCGGTATCCAATGCAAATTGGAGTTCCAACTATCAGTAATTTAAATTCCACAAATGAGGTCGTCCGAAAAGTAATTGTATGTTATTATTTTGCTCTGCTATCCTGAACGGGTTGAAGAATCTGCTCTTGAATGTTTCAAACACAAGATTCTTCGCTACGTTCAGAAGGGCAGAATGATAGAATTTACAGACTTTGCCGGCATCTGAAGATCATTATTTACTCGTTTGATAGGTATTAATACCCTTATTCTTCCCGACCAAAAGAGCGATATTCTAATGGAGTTAGCCCTGTACGCTTCTTGAAAAAAGAGAAAAAGTATTCAGTAGACTGGAAACCTAAAAAGAAAGAAATCTCTTTCACCGATTGGGAGGTTCCCACTAATAATTGTTTAGCCTTACGAAGCTTCAACTCCTGAAAATATTTAGCAGGTGCATAACCGGTGTATTCTTTAAACACACGCCGAAACCATGAATAACTTATATTAAGCCTCATCGCTAATTCTTCCGTATCCACGTTACCGGAAACATTTTCATTCATTATTATTTTAGCCTGTTCTATCTTCTGATCAATATCACCTATTTCAAAAACTTTATTCTTAGCAACAGAAAGAATCAATCCTATCATGTGTAGCACAATACCGGAAAGATACTGCTGTGCTGAAATTTTGTCCGCCTCCGCTACTTCAAGAGCACGGGCGAATAAAGACACCAACTCCTCATTAATTCCTATTTCCAATATCTGCTGTTCCTGCGACAGGAAAGTATCATTGACAATCGTATCTATAACAGGACCTTCAAAACCGACATAATACTCAGTCCATCCTGTTTGTCGAAGAGGGCGGTAAGTATGCCATTGCCCGGGAAACAAAACAATCAGCCTACCTTTACAAACTTGTTTTTCAGAAGTAGAAGTAGAAGAAAATAAGCCACGCCCTTTGGTGATATAAACTAATTGATACTCACGCAACACCCGACCTTTTTCGGCATTAAAAAAGTAACCGGAAGGATGATCTTTCAACGGATAAGGAGAGCCGGGAGGTATTGACTGATAGCCAACTGTATTTACCCACAGACCATACTTACGGTCCATATCATTTACAATCAGATACTTAAATTCCAATCCTAAATTATTCTCATCAGTCATATATGCGTGCTTTCATGTGATTGAATTGACACAAAAATAGACATTATTTTCAAAACACACGCACAAGAAAACAAAAAACATCCGGAATGCCTCTTATTAAGACATTGCCGGATGTTTCACTTGACAAACCAGATAAAATTACTTTTTATTCATATTTCCGTTCGATAGCTACAAACGGATTTGTTGCTCTATTACTCGGAAACAAGTTTAAACTTTCCGGAGCCTAACCTGATAACCTGTTTGTCGCCAACCTCCTTGAAATAATATATACCCTCCCGGTCGTGCGGTAATTTGATATTAAACTTCAGAGGCAACTTAACTGTCGCAGTGGTATTGGCCGGAATCGAAATATCCCATTCCAGTTTATTACCATCACGTTTCCAAGAACTCTCAATTTTGCCGTAAGGCGAAACATGAGATGCTGTTACATAAGTCAATTTCTCAGGAAATACAGGTTCCATCCATATCTTTTTGAATCCAACTGAGGACGGATCATTTTTTATACCTGCCAGATCCTCATAAAACCAAATTAACAAGTCACCCAGAAGCATCACATGGTTTCTTGAATTCATTGCCGGGTTAGCAGTATCGCCATTCCACAATTCCCAGATAGTGGTAGCACCATTCTTGATCATATATCCCCATGAAGGATAAGTATCATTGGTCACAATCTTATAAGCAAGTTCCAAACTTCCATATTCAGTAAGTCCCCGCATCAGATGCTGAATTCCCAATACTCCGGCACTCACATGTCCTTTGCAGTCATTCTCGGTCTTCTCCACAACATTAGAGAAAACCTTTTCTTCATATCCTTCAGGAACCAAACCAAGTCTGAGAGACAGCAAGTTTGCCGTTACCGTATTATTATCATATTGTGCAGTTTCCTGGTTAAAGAACTTCTTGTTATATGCATCTTTTATTTTTATAGCAAGATCTGCATACTCTTTGGCATCTTCCGGCACATTATTCATTTGCGCAAACTTTTCCATCAACTGCAAAATACTATAGAAAACAGTAGTACCCAATACTTCGCCATTCGTCTTGCGCGCAGGATCTTCCGAGTGAATCAAATCCGGTGATTCGGGAGGCATACACCAGTCTCCATAGGTATCTTTTACTATAATATAATCCTTCAAATGATTATCAGCCATATAATGAACCCATCGTTTCATCGACGGATAACGATTCTTGATCGAATAATCATCTCCGTACTGTTGATAAAGCATATCCGCTACATAAAAATAAGCGGCAGGCCAAGTCACATCATCATTGAAGATAGTCCAATAACGGGGAGATACGTCAGATATACTTCCACTCTCACTCATGGATTCTTCTATATCAACCAGCCATTTCTTATACATCAAAGCATTATCCAAAACGAAACTTTCTCCATAGGCTCCGGTAGTGCGGTCGCCCAGCCATCCAAGACGTTCATCACGTTGAGGACAGTCAGTAGGCATACCCCGATAATTACCACGAATTCCCCAATAAGCATTCTTATGAAGTTTATTGATCAGTTCATCAGAAGTCTCGAAAGTACCGGTCGTCGCCATTTCATCATAAACAACTTTACCGGTAAAATCAGAAACCGAAGGTTCGTAATCCAAACCGGATATCTCTATGAACTGAAAACCATGATAAACAAACAAGGGTTCCCATACAAACTTACCATCACTAGCCGGAATATAAACGTCTGTAACAAGTGCACTACGCAAATTATCAAGATACAACTCAGTTCCATTATCTTTCAACACCTCAGCAAAGCGCATAGTAATCGGTTTATCTTTTTTACCGGATAATTTTACCTGCTGTATTCCGACCATATTTTGCCCCATATCGACAATGTATTTACCTTCTCCTACCGATTTTATTGATATCGGTTTTATTTCCTCCATTACTTTCAGACTCGGAGAAATTTGAGCTACCAGTTTACCTTTCGGAGACGCCATCAAATCAACCTTCGTCCATCCGGAATCATCATATCCGTTTTCTGCCCATTCACCCAATTCGAGGCGGGCATCATATTTTTCGCCATCAAATTCATTATTTTCGGTGATAGGACCTTTATTGGTTGCTTTCCAAGATTCATCGCTGATGATAGATACAGTTTCGCCATTATCATATTCAATATTCAATTGTGCTATCAGACGAGGTAATCCAAAACCAATCATCGAATGCGCACGCATAGAAAGGTAACGACCATTACCTAAAGCTACTCCCACTGTATTAGTCCCGTTCTTTACCATAGAAGTCACATCATAAGTAAGATAAGGAATAGAAGCATCATACCATGTAGGCAACGGACCGAATACATCGTTTCCAATCCTCTCACCATTCATATAACATACAGAAGAGCCTACACCCGAAACATAAAGCACTGCACGCTTCGGTTTAGCCTGCAAATCAAATTCTTTCCGCAGATAACGGGCTGGTAGAATTGTCCTGTCACCATCCAGTTTCAGATTGATACTATCATTCAAACCAATCCATTTAGCTTTCCAGTCCGAATCATTCAACAGAGCCATCGACCAGCATTGGATGTTACTTTTGGTTTCTTCGCCGGTACTCGACCATACTGTGACACGCCAATAATATTTCTTATTGGATTCGAGAGACTCTCCTGCATATTCCACCAGTGATGATTGATCGGAAACTACGTGCCCGGTATTCCAAAGCAAACCGGTTCCATCTTTCAAATCTCTTTCGGTGGCTGCAACTTCAACCTGATAAGCAGTCTGCATCACACCTTGCTTGCCACTGGACAACAACCATGAAAAACGCGGATGAAGTGTTGAAACTCCTTCCGGATTCTGCTGCAATTCAACGGTTAGCCCGGAAACTTTCAATGAACCGTCATCCAACATTTTACAGCCAACAAATAATAAGACGTACAGAAATATTAAAATAGTGTTTCTCATTATTACTATTATTCTTTAGCCCCTTCAGTGGAGTTAAATCTGCGCCTATTTAACTCTACTGACAGGCTTATGATTTAATTATATTATAAAAGCAGCAAGCGCGCTAACCTTACTGATAAATTCGATCCATTTTAAAACGCTTTTCGATACAATGCTTCAATCTCTGCTACAGATGTAGGACGCGGATTACCACCCGTACAAACATCATTAAAAGCAGCCACTGCCAATGCCGGTATATCTTGTTCATTCACATTGATTTCATGCAACTTTTGTGGAATGCCAATACTAAGAGATAGTGATTTCACTGCTTCAACAGCAGCTTTCACTCCTTCCGCTTCTGTCATTCCATCGGTATTGATTCCCATTGCCTTGGCAATATTGATGTATTTTGGAGCAGCAGCAGATTCTGCATTATATTCCATGATATAAGGCAGCAACAAAGCATTAGCCACTCCATGAGGAGTATCATAGAAAGCACCCAACGGATGAGCCATAGAATGTACAATGCCCAAACCGACATTAGAGAATCCCATACCTGCAATATACTGCGCTTGTGACATTGCTTCACGGGCAGTAACATCTTTGCCGTTATCTACTGCCGCTTTCAGATTCTGAGCGATCATTTCAATGGCTTTCAGTTCGAACATATCACTCATCACCCAAGCACCGGGAGTTATATAACTTTCGATAGCATGAGTCAAAGCATCCATACCTGTAGCAGCCGTCAATCCTTTCGGCATAGAATACATCAATTCCGGATCTACAATAGCTACAGCAGGAATATCATTCGGATCTACGCAAACCATTTTCTTTCGCGCGTCTTCGTCAATGATTACATAATTGATAGTTACCTCAGCAGCTGTTCCGGCAGTTGTAGGCAAAGCAAAAGTAGGTACAGCTTTATGCTTTGTATCAGCCACCCCCTCTAAAGACTTCACATCGCCAAAGTCCGGATTGTTCACCACAATACCAATGCCTTTTGCCGTATCAATGGAAGAACCGCCACCCAATGCAACAATAAAGTCCGCACCGGAAGCCTTATAAGCTTTTACTCCATTCTGCACATTGGAAATAGTAGGATTTGCTTTTACATCACTATAAAGTTCATAAGGAATATGGTTATCATCAAATACTCTAATAATTTCGGCGGCAACACCAAACTTTATCAGGTCTTTATCAGTCACAAAGAATGCTTTTTTAAAGCCGCGCCGAGCTGCCTCAACAGCAATCACACTTCTACATCCGGCACCGAAATAAGAAGTTTCATTTAAAATAATGCGATTCATAATTCATTCTGTTTTAAAAAGAATATCCACTAAACAGTAATTCTAAATTAGTTTTTTAAATAAGTTTTTTAAATTCAGCCAGAATTACACTAGCTCTGAATAGCCAAACATATCAAAATCCTTGAGATCCATGTAATCTGTGCCAAAACTATTATTTAGGCAAATGAAAGGCAACACTCATTTCCTTCATCTGTTCCTGACTCATACCATCCGGTTCGAAGCCCATATTCTTGGCAGCAATATAGATCAAGGCTGATTTATTCAATACATCGATCTGATCAAAAGCCTGCATTACATCACAATCGACAGCAAACACGCCATGCTTTTCCCACATCACTACATCATAATCCTGTAACTCTTTAATGGTAGCTTCTGCTAACTCTACCGAACTAGGCAATTTATAAGGGATAATACCCAAACCGCGCGGACAGAATGCTTTCGTTTCAGGAATCATACTCCACAATAAGTTAGTAGCTACATCTTTTTCGAGGAATTTCTTACAATGAGTCATTGCAATCAACTCAATCGGGTGAGTATGTACAGATGCTTTATAAGGTGAGTTTTTACTCAGTAAATCATTATGTACACTCAAATGTGAAGGCAACTCTGAAGTTGGAGCCACTGCTTCATCGGCAATAATTACATAGCTTGCACAGTCATCCAAAATACGGATCACCGATCCGTTTTCCATCGGTCGTCGAGCCAGGTCACGCATACGTTTATTGGTCCCTTTACAATAAAAATAACATCCTTTCAGATAAGGTAATGTAACTCCAATCGCTTTTTCTTCACTAATCGGTTTCATTTGGCGTATTTCATCATCCACAAACTCTGTTATATTAACAGTAATGTTACCGCCATTACGTTCAGCCCATCCCTTTTGCCATAAATATCCGGCAACTTCTGCCACCTTTTCTACTTCTTTCGCCAGTGCAGGACGGTTTTCTAAAATTGATTTCATTGATTATATATTTTTTAATCAGGCGTGAATTACACGAATTTCACGAATACAAATACAGATTAAAGAAAACGTGTAATTCCGTGCCTGAAATTTTAAAACAAGTTAGGAAATATCAAGGAAAAAATCAATACTACTAATCCACAAATCAATATGGTGATTGTTTTAGCAGATACTCCCTTCCATTCTTTTAGGATCATTCCCCATACATTACTAAAAGTCACGTTCAATGCCATAAGAATGCACCATGAGAATGCCAATAGCACAGGGCTTCCCGTCAAGAAGCTTTTACCCATTTCCAGACCGAAGAATTGCATATACCATAAAACTCCCGCCAAGGCACAGAATAGCAGATTGTTTCCCCAGACCTTTCTTTTAGCATAATCCCCCATAGACTTATTGGCAATATTTTGTTGGAGACAGTAAACTGCATTGGTCAAAAAACCGCCCACAGTAACCAAGAAAATAACAGGAAGACCTGCATAAAGTCCGTCTACTCCGCCTGCCAAAGCAGCTTCTTTGATCGGCGTTCCGGCATCGAGACCCAAAGCAAAGCAGGCACTCATCACACCTGCCAATAATGCAACTAGCAGCCCCTTTGTCAAAGCAAAGTCTTTTACTGCCGCACGTTTTTCTTCTTCGCTCATATTATGCGAACGCAAACTACCTGCATAACCAATGATAGCAATACCTGCAAGCGTAATACAAACACCCAAAAGAAGAATCAGTCCGTTACCTTCAAACAGATTCGTGCCGGCAAAAATAGCTGGGAAAAGTGTTCCGAATCCCGCACAAGTTCCTAAAGCAATACTCTGTCCCAATGCAACCCCCAGATAACGCATAGAAAGACCAAAGGTTAATCCCCCTACTCCCCATAACACACCATAGAAGATACTCATTCCAGCACCTCCCGCACTCCACAAGTCGAGTAAGCTATCCCCTTGCGGAATGCCCAGCAGTGAACCCAGGAACGGGAACACTAACCAGGCAAACACCCCCTGTACCAACCAAAAACTTTCCCAACTCCATTCCTTTACCTTATTAATAGGTACATAAGAACTAGACTGGCAAAAACTACCGATAGCTATAATTATCAAGCCGATTATAATATCCATAACTTATCGTTTAGAAGTTACATCAGCTTCATACTTCTGAATTTCGGCGATAAAATCTTCACCTACCGGAACATTATTTTTCAAGCAGAACATATCCCATACCGCATTCCATGGTAATGATTTAGATTCTTCAAGCAGAGCCAAACGTTCGAACAATTGATCATTTGCTTCATATTCACGCAACTTTGCCAACGGTTCGAGCAAAGCCTGCATCAAACACTTCTGAGTGGCACGGCTACCTACTACGTAAGCACCAATACGGTTGATACTTGCATCGAAATAATCAAGACCGATATGAACTTTATCAAGAGCATTGCAACGTACGATTTCCTTGCAGAGATCCAATGTATCGTCGTTCATAATAGTAACATGGTCGCTATCCCAACGCACCGGACGGCTTACGTGAAGCATGATTTCCGGAATGAACAACAACAATGAAGAAATCTTATCAGCCACACTCTCTGTCGGATGAAAATGACCGGTATCCAATGTCACGATCTTACCACGAGTTGCACCGTAACCAATGTAGAAGTCATTAGAACCTACTGTATAACTTTCCAGACCTATACCGAACACCTTAGATTCAATACAATCTCTCATATTTTTATATTCTGTAGCAAAAATCTGGTCTAAAGAATCTTTCAGTAAAGCACGATATTTCATGCGATTTACCGTAATATCCTTACTACCATCATGTATCCACAAATTCATGATACAAGGATCACCCTGACGTTTACCCATTTCCTCAGCAATAGCACGGCAACGTTTTGTATGTTCAATCCAGAAGTCACGAATGCTCTTATCAGGATTCGACAAAGAAAGATTACCTGATTTTGGATGCGAAAAAGATGTAGAGTTAAAATCCAGCTTCATATTATGCTCAGCCGCCCATTGTATCCAGCTCTCAAAATGTTTCGGTTCCACTTGATCGCGATCAACAAACTGTCCACCGAAATCACCATAAATTTCATGCAGATTCAAACGATGAGTACCCGGAATATAAGAAGCAGCCTTCAATACATCTTGCCTGAGTTCTTCGATATTACGAGCCTTACCCGGATGATTACCGGTTGCCTGAATACCTCCGGTCAATTCACCGGCCGATTCGAATCCGGTTACGTCATCGGCTTGCCAACAATGCAATGATAGTGAAATCTTCTGCAACTCTTCCAATGCTTTATTTACATCTATCCCTAGTGCTGCATAACGTTCTACAGCAATCTCATACGCTTTCCGGATCAATTCTTCCTTTTTCATGATATTCTTATTTTTAAAAGTTAATATAATTCTGTCGTTTATTCGAATTAACGGATACAATTCTTAAAATGAATGTATGCCATATCCCATGCCTCCATATCTTTCGGTTGATAAGTTTTCAGAGGAATAGAACGGTGTATTAATTGTCTCATACCGGCAATATCCGTTGCCTCTCCCGCAGCCATTGCCTGAACCATCACATTACCAATTGCCGTAGCTTCGGACGGGCCTGCAACTACAGGCATCTTTATTGCATTTGCTGTAAACCGATTCAATAAATCATTGCGACTACCTCCCCCAATCACGTGCAATGTTTTAACAGGATGCGGAGACAATGCACATAAGTTCTCCAATACCTGACGGTAACGTAAAGCAAGACTTTCAAAAATACATCGTACAATCTGTCCGCGTTGCTCGGGGATCGGTTGTCCGGTAGTCCGGCAATACTCGATAATCGCGTGTTCCATATCCGCCGGATTCACAAAGCAATCATCATCCGGGTTAATCAAACTACGGAAAGGTTCACTGGCCTCTGCTTCACTAATTAATTCAGAATAGCTTATCTGACCCCAGTTCAAACGACAGCGTTCAAGTAGCCACATACCACAAATATTCTTTAGCAGACGAATCGTTCCTGCCACACCACCTTCATTAGTGAAGTTCAACGCTTCCGTCTCGGCATTAATCACTGGAGCAGCCGTCTCAACTCCCATCAATGACCATGTACCACTACTCAAATAAGCAAAATCACCATCGAGCGCAGGAACAGCAGCCACAGCCGATCCGGTATCATGTCCGGCGACTGCTATTACGGGAATCGCACCTAAGCCAGTAATTTTCTGCACCTCTTCCGTCAATATCCCGACCTTCTCACCCGGAAAAACAAAGCGGCCGAAATTTTCTTCCTTCAGTCCGACAGCCTCCAACAATTCCGGTTCTAAATGACGAGTATATGCATTCACCAATTGAGCCGTGGAAGCAATTGTATATTCTGTCACCATCTCTCCGGTCAGCATATAACTCAAAGCATCCGGCATAAAAATAATCTTATCCGCAGCTTCCAGTGCACTATCATGGTTACGGCGTAAAGTATCTAATTGAAAAATTGAATTAAAATTCATAATTTGTATTCCTGTCTTCTCATAGACAGCACTATGAGAAACACGAGTGAAAAACGCTTCCGGCGCTCCAACTGTATGTGGATCACGATAAGCATAAGGTTGCCGGAGCAGGTTTCCATCCTTTCCGACGCAAACAAAATCTACGCCCCATGTATCTATTCCGATAGAAGCAACAGATTCTCCGCTGTGTGCTACCAGCTTCAAGCCATCAATAATATGACGATATAATGCATAAATATCCCAATAAAAATGCCCTCCCACTTCAATCAAATGATTGGAGAAACGATTAATTTCTTTTAGTTCCAATCCGTTTCCTGTAAAAGTTCCCAAAACTGTACGACCACTTGTCGCACCCAAATCGACTGCAAAAAAGTTTTGTTTCATGGTATTTTGTCTCATTATTTAAGGTATTCATTTACCCGATGTTACAAAGATAGGTGATATCCTGCTTTTGCCCCTTATGATTTTTGATTGAAAACGTACACTTTTTGACACGAATACTGTTCTTTATTGTACTACTAACGAATCTTTATTTCACTACTAAGGAAGACTGTTCGACACCCGGGTGTCGAACAACTTCCATTAGTACACAAAAAAAACTTGTTAGGTATCGAGATAAAAATCTCTTTAAACCAAAGAAATATGACCATTTATTCACTATTTTCTCTCTTTTATGCAAAAAACTCGAGTTTTATACATATTTTCTCCAAAATATTGCATACTTTTGCGTCATTCTTAGAATAATTATACAATGAAGAAGAAAGCAAATCGGTTAGACGCCATCAAAATGATTATCTCAAGCAAAGAGCTAGGTTCTCAGGAAGAACTATTGCAAGAGTTGAACCGTGAGGGCTTCGAGCTGACACAGGCCACCCTCTCCCGTGACTTAAAACAGCTGAAAGTAGCGAAAGCTGCCAGCATGAACGGCAAATACGTTTATGTATTACCTAACAACATCATGTACAAACGCTCCACCGACCAAAGCGCCGGTGAAATGTTACGTAACAATGGATTTATCTCACTTGATTTTTCCGGTAACATAGCTGTTATCCGTACCCGTCCCGGTTACGCCAGCAGCATGGCTTATGACATCGATAACCATGAATTCAGCGAAATTCTGGGAACCATTGCTGGTGACGACACCATCATGTTGGTATTATGCGAGGGAGTTTCAACAAGTAAAGTGCGCCAGCTTTTGTCACTCATCATTCCGAATATCGAATAACTATACATATTTATATATTAATTTATATATTAAAACAAGAAATGGATACTCAACAAATAGATGTTATGGTAGCCGACGCCTCACATGAGGTTTACGTTGACACTATTTTGGATACAATCAGGAATGCTGCAGCAGTTCGCGGAACCGGCATCGCAGAACGCACACACGAATATGTAGCAACAAAGATGAAAGAAGGGAAAGCAATTATCGCTCTTTGTGGCGACACATTTGCCGGCTTCACTTACATTGAATCTTGGGGCAACAAACAATATGTAGCAACGTCCGGACTGATTGTACATCCTGACTTCCGTGGATTAGGATTGGCAAAACGTATCAAACAAGCTTCATTTCAACTTGCACGCCTCCGATGGCCGAAAGCCAAAATCTTCAGTCTGACTTCCGGAGCAGCTGTAATGAAGATGAATACTGAGCTGGGATACGTCCCCGTCACCTTCAACGAGCTAACAGACGACGAAGCTTTTTGGAAAGGATGCGAAGGATGTATCAATCATGATATATTGCTAGCTAAAAAACGGAAATTCTGCATCTGTACAGCCATGTTGTACGACCCGACAGACCCAAAGAATCAGAAAAAAGAACAAGAAAGAAATAATATTTAAAAGATACAGCACTATGGAAGAAAAAAAGAAAAAAGTAGTGGTGGCATTCAGCGGCGGGCTTGACACATCGTTCACTGTTATGTACCTCGCTAAAGAAAAAGGTTACGAAGTTTATGCAGCTTGTGCCAATACAGGTGGTTTCAGCGCAGAGCAACTGAAAACAAATGAAGAAAACGCCTACAAACTGGGAGCTGTAAAATATGTTACATTGGACGTTACTCAGGAATATTACGAAAAAAGTCTGAAATACATGGTTTTCGGAAATGTGTTGCGTAATGGTACATACCCGATTTCTGTCAGTTCGGAACGTATTTTCCAAGGTCTGGCTATCGCACGTTATGCCAATGAAATAGGTGCGGATGCAGTAGCACACGGTTCTACCGGTGCAGGTAACGACCAAATTCGTTTCGATATGACTTTCCTTGTATTGGCCCCAAACGTAGAAATTATCACATTGACTCGTGATATGGCACTAAGCCGTCAAGAAGAAATAGATTATCTGAATAAACATGGTTTCAGCGCAGACTTCACCAAACTGAAATATTCCTACAATGTAGGATTATGGGGTACTTCCATCTGTGGAGGTGAGATTCTTGACTCAGCACAAGGACTTCCGGAAAGTGCTTACCTCAAGCATGTAGAAAAGGAAGGTAGTGAACAACTTCGCTTGACTTTCGAAAAGGGAGAGTTGAAAGCTGTCAATGACGAGAAATTTGATGATCCGATAAAAGCTATCCAAAAGGTAGAAGAAATTGGTGCGGCTTATGGTATCGGACGCGATATGCACGTAGGTGATACAATCATTGGTATTAAAGGCCGTGTAGGTTTTGAAGCTGCTGCCCCGATGTTGATTATCGGTGCTCACCGTTTTCTGGAAAAATACACATTAAGTAAATGGCAACAGTACTGGAAAGATCAGGTAGCCAACTGGTATGGTATGTTCCTACATGAAAGCCAATACCTAGAACCTGTCATGCGCGACATCGAAGCCATGCTTCAGGAAAGCCAACGTAATGTAAACGGAACAGCAATCCTCGAACTCCGTCCATTGTCTTTCTCTACCGTTGGTGTAGAATCAAAAGACGACCTTGTGAAAACGAAATTCGGAGAATATGGCGAAATGCAGAAAGGTTGGACAGCCGAAGATGCCAAAGGCTTTATCAAGGTAACCTCTACTCCATTACGTGTATATTATAACAATCATAAAGACGAAGAAATATGATTAAAGCAGGAATCATTGGTGGTGCAGGATATACAGCAGGCGAATTAATCCGCTTGTTGCTCAACCATCCGGAAACTGAAATCGTATTTGTCAATAGCAGCAGCAATGCAGGCAACAGAATTACCGATGTACACGAAGGACTTTACGGAGAAACAGATATGAAATTCACCGACCAACTACCATTGGACGAGATTGATGTTCTTTTCTTCTGCACTGCCCACGGAGATACAAAGAAATTTATGGAAAGCCATACTATACCGGAAGACTTAAGAATCATCGACCTTTCTATGGACTACCGTATAAAGAACGACAACCATGATTTCATTTACGGTCTGCCGGAACTGAACCGCCGAGCTACCTGTACAGCAAAGTATGTAGCCAACCCCGGTTGTTTTGCAACGTGCATTCAGTTAGGACTGCTGCCGCTTGCCAAAAACCTGATGCTTACAGACGACATAATGGTAAACGCCATCACCGGAAGTACTGGTGCAGGTGTAAAACCGGGTGCTACCAGTCATTTCAGTTGGAGAAATAATAATATCAGCATATATAAAGCTTTTGAACATCAGCACGTACCTGAGATCAAACAATCTCTGAAACAATTGCAGAGCAGTTTCGACTCAGAAATCGACTTTATTCCGTACCGGGGTGACTTCCCACGTGGTATATTTGCCACCCTTGTAATTAAAACAAAAGTTGCTCTCGAAGAAATCGTTCGTATGTACCAAGAGTATTATGCTAAAGATTCATTTGTACACATTGCCGATAAAAATATCGACCTGAAACAAGTGGTAAACACAAATAAGTGTCTGATACATTTAGAGAAGCATGGCGACAAACTGTTGATTATCTCCTGTATCGACAACTTGCTGAAAGGTGCAAGCGGACAGGCAGTTCATAACATGAACCTGATGTTCAATCTGGAAGAAACCGTTGGATTGAAATTAAAGCCAAGCGCTTTTTAATGAAGAATGAATACTCTTAAAGCAATAGTATCAGTCATTCTTCGCTTTGACCTGAATAACAGATAGTCTAGCTGATGACATCTGAATGATTATGACAGATAGTTCTGATTTACAATATCAATAAAATAGAAGAATTATGAAATTATTCGACGTATATCCTTTATATAACATCAATATAGTCAAAGGAAAAGGCTGTAAAGTATGGGATGAAAACGGGACAGAATATCTGGACCTTTACGGAGGTCATGCCGTTATTTCTGTAGGACACGCGCATCCCCACTATGTGGAGATGATAAGTAATCAAGTAGCAACACTTGGTTTCTACTCAAACTCAGTTATAAATAAGCTTCAGCAGCAAGTTGCTGAACGCCTTGGCAAACTTTCCGGTTACGAAGACTATAGTTTCTTCTTAATCAACAGTGGTGCCGAAGCAAATGAAAATGCTTTGAAACTTGCTTCCTTCCATAACGGACGCACGAAGATCGTTTCCTTTAGTAAAGCGTTCCACGGACGTACCTCATTGGCAGTAGAAGCAACAAATAATCCTTCTATCATTGCTCCAATTAACAACAACAACCATGTGACTTACCTTCCGCTGAACGACATCGAAGCGATGAAGCAGGAACTGGCAAAAGGTGATATATGTGCCGCTATTATTGAAGGAATACAAGGAGTAGGAGGAATTAAAATACCAACTAACGAGTTTATGCAGGAACTCCGCAAAGCCTGTACCGAAACAGGTACTATCCTGATTCTGGATGAAATTCAAAGTGGATACGGACGTAGTGGAAAGTTCTTTGCTCATCAATATACAGGTGTTCGACCGGACATCATCACAGTTGCAAAAGGTATCGGAAACGGATTCCCGATGGCAGGAGTATTGATCAGTCCGATGTTTACACCTGTATACGGACAACTGGGAACGACATTCGGAGGTAACCACCTTGCATGTGCTGCGGCTCTTGCCGTAATCGACATTATCGAACAGGAAAACCTGGTAGAAAATGCAGCTAAAGTCGGCAACTATTTGTTGGAAGAACTGAAAAAATTCCCTCAAATCAAAGAAGTACGCGGACGAGGTTTGATGATCGGACTTGAGTTTGACAAACCAATCAAAGAATTGCGTAGCCGGCTCATTTATGACGAGCACGTATTTACCGGTGCCAGTGGAACAAATGTACTTCGTTTACTTCCCCCTCTCTGCCTCAACAGAGAGGAAGCGGACGAGTTTCTTGCCCGCTTTAAAAAGGTACTCTGACCTTTCATTTGATTAATAAATAGCAAACTATAAAAGCAGCCTACTCCAGAAATTCATTTCTTAACAGGCTGCTTTTTGTTTTTTCACAATTTACCGTTACCTTTGTCAGTAACAATTCATTAAATAGATGTGTATATGAAAATAGCTATTATCGGTGCAGGGAACATGGGAGGATCTATCGCCCGTGGACTGGCAAAAGGTAGTTTGATAGACGATTCAAATATTATTGTTTCTAACCCTACTGCCGGCAAACTTGAACAATTGAAAAAAGAATTCCCGTCAATCGCAACTACTCATAACAATGTGGAAGCTATAGCCGGTGCAGATATAATTATTTTAGCCATAAAGCCCTGGCTGATCAATTCAGTGGTGAGCGAACTGAAAGTCAAAAGTAAACAGATACTCGTATCTGTAGCTGCCGGCATCAGTTTTGAAGAATTATCGCACTACGTCGTATCACCGGAAATGCCGATGTTCCGTGTTATCCCCAATACAGCTATCAGCGAACTGGAAAGTATGACTCTGATTGCGGCACGCAATACAACTGATGAACAAAATAAATTCATTCTCCAACTTTTCAATGAGATGGGAATGGCAATGCTTATCCCAGAAGATAAAATGGGTGCCGCTACTTCACTAGCTTCTTGTGGAATCGCATACGTATTGAAATATATTCAGGCTGGTATGCAAGCTGGTATCGAGATGGGACTTCGCCCCAAAGATGCAATGGAAATGATAGCTCAATCAGTGCAAGGGGCTGCCGCATTGATTCTGAATAATGATACACATCCCAGCGTGGAAATAGATAAAGTGACTACTCCGGGAGGAATTACAATCAAAGGAATCAATGAATTGGAACATAACGGTTTCACTTCCGCGATCATTAAAGCAATGCTAGCATCTAAATAATGAGACATAAATTAAATCACTAATCACTCAATAATATGAATGACCAAATTAAACAGATAGCAGAACGTCTCCGCGGATTACGTGATGTATTGGAACTTACATCCGAAGACATTGCCCGCGACTGTGACATATCTGCAGAAGAATACCGATTGGCAGAAACTGGAGATTATGATATTTCCGTCAGTATGCTACAAAAAATAGCTCGAACTTACAACGTTGCATTAGACGCACTTATGTTCGGAGAAGAGCCTAAAATGAGCAGTTACTTCGTAACACGTGCAGGCAAAGGAATTAGTATCGAACGCACCAAAGCCTACAAATATCAGTCACTGGCTTCCGGTTTCATGAATCGTGGGGCTGATCCGTTTATTGTAACAGTTGAACCGAAGGGAGATGATATCCCTGTCCATTACAACAGTCATAGCGGACAAGAATTCAACCTTATCCTCGAAGGACGTATGCTTATCAGCATCGAAGGCAAAGAAATCATTCTGAACCAAGGCGACAGTATTTATTTCAATTCGAAACTTCCACATGGCATGAAAGCGCTCGATGGTAAAACAGTACGTTTTCTCGCAGTAATTATGTAATATTTTAATAAAGAATAAAGAATAAGGAATGAAAAATTATGTTGCGCTGTACAAATGGGCTGCATGGAAAAATTCTTCATTTATAATTCATAATTCTTAATTCCAAAAGTTATGGTAGAAAGATTTTTAGAACAGACTACTTTTACCTCACAAGAGGACTTTATCAAGAATCTGAAAATAAACGTCCCGGAGAACTTTAACTTCGGTTATGACGTAGTAGATGCCTGGGCTACCGAACACCCCGACAAGAATGCTTTGCTTTGGACTAACGACAAAGGTGAATGCCAGCAATTTTCCTTCGCTGATATGAAACGTTACACCGACATGACGGCGTCTTACTTCCAAAGTCTTGGTATCGGTCGTGGAGACATGGTTATGTTAATCCTCAAACGCCGTTTTGAATTCTGGTTCAGTATCATTGCACTTCACAAACTGGGCGCAACTGTTATCCCGGCAACTCATCTGCTGACGAAAAAAGACATTGTATACCGTTGCAACGCTGCTGATATCAAAATGGTCGTAGCTGCCGGAGAAGGTATCATCTTACAACATATAAAGGATGCGCTACCTGCTTGTCCCAGTGTAAAACAATTGGTTAGTGTCGGTCCCGAAATCCCCGAAGGATTCGACGATTTCCATAAGGGAATTGAAAATGCCGCACCGTTTGTTCGCCCTAATCATGCGAATACAAATGATGATATCTCATTGATGTATTTCACTTCCGGTACCACCGGTGAACCTAAAATGGTAGCACACGATTTTACTTATCCGTTAGGTCATATCGTTACCGGTAGTTTCTGGCACAACCTGAACGAAGATAGTCTTCATCTCACCATCGCCGACACCGGTTGGGGGAAAGCTGTATGGGGAAAACTCTATGGACAATGGATTGCCGGGGCAAATATATTTGTATATGACCATGAAAAATTCACCCCGGGAGATATCTTGCAGAAGATTCATGACTATCATGTCACTTCGCTTTGTGCACCTCCTACTATTTTCCGTTTTCTGATTCATGAAGATCTAACAAAATATGATCTATCTTCTCTTAAATACTGTACCATCGCAGGAGAAGCTTTGAATCCGGCAGTATTTGAAACCTTTAAAAAACTAACAGGTATCAAATTAATGGAAGGTTTCGGACAGACAGAAACTACATTAACTGTTGCAACTATGCCTTGGATGGAACCAAAACCGGGAAGTATGGGATTGCCAAACCCACAATATGATGTAGACCTGATTGACTACGAAGGCCGTTCTGTCGAAGATGGAGAACAAGGGCAGATTGTGATACGAACATGTAAAGGTAAACCTCTGGGACTCTTTAAAGAATATTATCGGGACGCTGAGCGTACTCACGAAGCATGGCACGATGGCATCTATTATACAGGCGATGTTGCTTGGAAAGATGAAGATGGATATTTATGGTTCGTAGGTCGTGCGGACGACGTTATCAAGAGTTCCGGCTACCGTATCGGTCCGTTCGAAGTAGAAAGCGCTTTGATGACTCATCCTGCAGTAGTAGAATGTGCCATCACCGGAGTACCTGATGAAATACGGGGACAAGTAGTGAAAGCAACAATTGTATTGTCTAAAGATTATAAGACGCGTGCCGGAGAAGAACTAATCAAAGAATTACAGAATCATGTAAAAAAGATAACTGCTCCTTATAAATATCCACGTGTAATTGAGTTTGTAGACGAACTTCCGAAAACTATCAGTGGCAAAATCCGCCGGGTAGAAATTCGTAAAAATGATGAGAAGTAGATAAAAAACAACCAATTCATCGATAAATCCTCCTTAAATACTTCGTAAAGTTGTATTAAGAAGGATTTTTTTGTCAATGCAACAAATACGCCCATTTATAGCAAATATTGGTCATTATGTCAATTTGACTCAAATGTGTCCTTATATGAAGCATTATTTCTCCTTTTAATCAATTTCCTCTTTTATATTTGCGGCAGTAAAAACCAAAACACAAAAAAGAGATGATTACGAGTAGAAAGATTTCCCAAGTAAATGTTTTCACTGGCAGCCCGTGGGAAGTAGCTAGTGTAAAAAGACTCTTGAATGCAGCCTATATTGAAGCCTCAATGAAAGACAAAGGCCTTAATTGCATTCAAATTATGGTTCCATGTGAATGCTACACGGCAGCTATGCGGATTATCAGTAGTAGGATTTCCTAAGTTTTAAAAAGTACATAGAAAATAAGAAGAGGATGTCTTGTGACATCCTCTTTTGTGTCTGCTAAATAAGATGCAAATTGAACATACAAAAGACACGGGGATTGTCACTGTCAGTCGTTATAAAATGTTTTATTATATGCATTAAAACGTTTCATTTCAAAAAAGAAACTTAACTTTGCAACCAAGTTTTATAAAAAAAGACTGAATTAGTAACTATAAAGATTAAATCACATGAAAATTAAGACTTTAGTAGCCTGTTTCATACTTGCCTGTGCAGTATCCTCCTGCATACAAGAGGAAGCGCTTAACTCAGAGGCAGCTATAGATGCTTGTACTGGTGATGACGTACAACAAGCAAGCATTGATTCTGAGAACTTTACCATTCAAGTGTACGTTTCTAAAGCTGCTGACCTTACAAAAGTAAATATCAAATTCCAGCTTCCTGTTGGAGCGAACATTGCCCCGTCAGTTCCACAAAGTGGAGACAACATCTCCACTTCTTTGTATAATTTTAAAGATAAAAATCCAAGAGAATTTAAAGTGGTTTCTGAAGACAAAGCTTTCGAAGCGACTTATCTTATCACACTCTGGCAAACAGAAATGCCCGATACTTATCATTTTGAGACACTAAGCTCGGAAAATCCTTTCCATGTATTCTATGAACAAAACAACAGCGAAGAAACGGATGGAGAACACGTTATCCGCCGCATGGAATGGGCTAGCGGAAATCCCGGATATAATCTGACAGCAATGGCCAAAAATCCGACAGAATATCCTACTGTACAAGTAAACGGAGGATGGGATGGCAGAGGGAAATCTCTGAAACTGGAAACAAAGAGTACCGGAAGTTTTGGTGCGATGGTAGGTATGCCACTTGCAGCCGGAAACTTATTCATTGGATCGTTTGACAAAACAAATGCGCTTCATGATGCAATGGGAGCCACTCATTTTGGTTTTCCTTTCTTCTACTACCCGGAAAAATTGGAAGGACATTATAAATACAAAGCCGGAGATAAGTTCACTGCCAATGGGCAAATAGTAGACGGAAAACAGGATCATTGCGATATTTATGCAATATTATACGAAACTGATGATAATGTTAGTTTTCTTGATGGTTCTAACTCTTTAAATTCGCCTAATATTGTGATGTTAGCAAGAAAAGCATCGGATACTTATTGGTCTGAAACCGAAACATGGCAACCATTTACCCTTGACTTTGAATTAATGCCAGGAAAATCGATTGAACCTAACAAGCTGCAAAAAGGTATTTATAAACTTGCTATCGTATTCTCTTCAAGCGTAGATGGAGCTAAATTCGAAGGGGCTATAGGAAGTACACTCTACATTGACGAAGTGAAACTTATATCTAGAGAACAGCAATAATAATCTATTAACTACACATAAAAATGAAAACAATCTATAAGATATTCACTATCTCCTGCTTATTGCTTTTCTTATCACAAGGCATGAAAGCCCAAAGCGAGAGAAACCAAGGCATCGTCTATTCATATTTACACGGATGGGAATATAGCATAAAAGCCGGATTTAATATTGGTGGTATGGCACCGCTCCCGCTGCCCAAAGAGATACGTAGCATTGACAGCTATGCCCCTGGCATAGCTATTTCGATAGAAGGAAATGCAACAAAATGGTTTGACGAACAGAAAAAATGGGGAATGACAGTAGGTATACGGCTCGAAAATAAAAATATGACTACGGAAGCCACTGTTAAAAACTATGGTATGAAGATTTTCAATACTAATGGTGGGGAATTAAAAGGTTTATGGACAGGAGGTGTAAATACGAAGGTTAAAAACTCCTATCTCACTGTCCCGGTATTGGCAAACTATAGAATCAGTAGCCGCTGGAAAGTCACAGCAGGACCATATGTTTCTTATCTGATTGAGCGCAATTTCTCCGGTCATGTATATCAAGGCCATTTACGTACCCCAGACGAAACCGGTTCAAGAGTCGATTTCACCGGTGAAAGCATTGCTACTTATGACTTTTCTGATAATCTGCGTAAATTCCAGTGGGGAATGCAGTTAGGCGGTGAATGGAAAGCATTCAAACATCTGAATGTATATGCTGACTTAACATGGGGACTAAATGATATCTTCAAAAAGGATTTTGATACTATTTCGTTCGCCATGTATCCTATTTATTTAAATATAGGATTCGGATATGCATTCTAAAAGACGAGAACATTTTCAGACAATAAAAAAGAGACTGTAATTACAGTCTCTTTTTTATTGTCTGAATAATATCTTCAAATTATTTCTTAGTTCCAGAAAACTGAACTGCAATTTTCAAAAATTCAGTGAAAGGAATATCAATATCTAATTTAATATTATTTCCTGTTATAGTACCACTTAAAGTTACAGGAATACCTGCATCAGATAATCCAGGTCCTACCCATTCAATACCTGCCTGATCTCCAGCCTCTATTTTAAGCTTCTCAACTTTTTTCATAAATGTAAAATTACCACCATTGCCTACTAAGTCAATATCGGTAATTTTAATATTTCCAACAGGTAAAGTACCTTCTCCACCAGTTGCATCTGATTGAAGAATAAAATTCTTCAATATAAAATTGATCTTACCTTCAGCCGGACTTGTTAATTCAATATTCTGCGATGAAGAAATTGGGCTTCCTCCATTGATTGCAACCGCCAGATTTCCAGCATAAGTACCTGCTACATTTACTTTGTCATCATCGTCATCGCCACAAGAAGTAAACAAACTAACTGAGCAAACCAACATTAACAAATACAATAAATTCTTCTTCATAATTCTCAAACATTTAGTGAATAAAATCTCTTTTTTAATATTCAAAATCGCAGCAAAGTAACTGCATTATTTCCATATTAACAAGATTTACTCTTCATATTCTAGAATCTTTTCTGTCAAGGTAACCTGCTACCCTGACAAAAAAGATCTAATACTTTAAAAAGTAACTGCTAAATCATCAACATAAAGTACACTACCCGGAGCACCGCTAAATTTGTCCCCATCTTTACTTGAAGAACAAACAACAGCTAATTTATACTTCTTAGCAGGATCAAAACTCTTACCTTCTTTAAATGTAAAGTTTACATTAAAGTCAGTATATGTTGCTTGTTCTTTACCATCTACTGAAGCAACTGCCACTACTTTATCAGAAGTCAATAAGTTTGTGCCATCCAAGAAGTCAAAGGCATAGCTACTTACTTCATACAATACAGCATTCATAGCTGGTAAATCTTTTTTCGTTTCATCTTTCTCAAATACATGAGCTTGAGAAGGATCAGGACAATGATAATACGTTTCTCCAGCTTTAAATTTATAAGAACCTTTGAAAGCAACAGGTTTTTTGAGACAAGGATAACCAAACTTAGTACTTTTCAACGTATTAACTGGATCCACTACAAAAGTTCCTGTAAATACAGAACCGGAAGTTACTTTAGGAACAGAAGTGATAAAAGCAAACTTACCCGTTGTATCTAAAGACTCCAAACGAGCAGCCTTACCTGTTATACTTTCATCAGAGATAGTCACTGCATTCGGTTTATCAGGAGAATAACAATGTAGAATAAAATCCATTCCTTTTATATAAGCAACTCCTTCATTAGAAGTAGACCATCCCGCTCCCGGTTCGTCAAATAATATCTTACCTTGATTATTGTAACTCTTCACTATCCATTCTCCATTAAAGTTAGTCACAAATGAAAAATTATCCTGTAAGACTGCTGTTTTTACCGTGTATATAACAGTGGTCTTTCCACTTTCAGCGGTTACCTTAAACTTTTGTTCGGTAGAAAAATCGATTGATGTACCTTTTACATAAGGTGCATCGCCATAGTAGATGGTAGCTCCTGATGAAATTTTAAACTCAGGTACTAACGACAATTTATCACCAGTTGTGCCTTCCTTAACATAAAAAACAATATTAGCTTTGTTACTCTCTATTTCACTAATCTCTGGTTGTAATGTCACAACATCTCCGCTAATTGTCATTTTTTCTATTACAGCCCCCGTTTGTTTTTGATCAGCTGTAAATACATAATGAGCTGTATTCTCCTCATTAGTAATGGTCATATTCAAAGCCAATCCTCCATTTTCAAACTTACCAGAGAAATCCAATGTTGCATCGCCTCTTTTATCAGTCAAAGCCTGGTGGATTTCTTCAATCTCCACACCTGTTGCAGTTTTTATTAATCTTGCAGATTTAATTTCAATCTGTCTGGTATTATTAGAAGACCATGGGAAACTTATATAAAAAGGTTTAATAGAGATTTGATTATATTTGTTATAAACAACTTCTATACCATCTGTCGGCCATTTAGCTTCTAAATCTATTCCAGTGATAATAAGTTCTTTTCGTGCATACCATCCTGCTAACTCTTGAGCATAATCCTTTTTATCTACTTCAGAACTTAGCTTTTCTCCAGCAAAAACAACTCCAATATTTCGACTGTTTCCATCTGAATCCTTAACTTTTACAGAGAAATTCACATCTAATTTTTGTGACGCCACAGTACCTGCTGCTGTAATCTCCATTTCTCCGAAAGTCGCATGTTGTACAGTCACTTTGGATTCTTTTAATTGTACCAAAGCATTATCACCTTCAACCATTACATTAGGAAATGACAAATCATCTATTTCTATTGATACGGGAGCATCTTCTACCACCATATTAATAGAGATATTTTTAAGTTCTAGAGTTACATCATTTGCTCCAACCGGAGTTATGAAAGCCTGCTGCCTGGAAGCTTTTGCTTCTAATGATACCACAGACAATTCTCCATTATAAGTTCCAGCAATATCCTTCGCTAATTGAGGAGCTTTACCTCCATCATTATTATCGTCATCATTACAAGCTGTAAACAAGCTCATAGAGCAAACGAACACCAATAAACACAGTAAACTTTTCTTCATAATTTTCTTATACAATTATTTAATTATTCACAATAATAAAAAACATTACAAAATAACGCATTTATATTAATTATTACAAGGTCCATTCTTTGTATTTTATGATCTGTTTTTAATATTTCAGAAATTAAGATTCTTATTTAGAAGTTCCAAATGATTCAAAATTTCTAAAAGTAGAGATTTCTATTTTAAGTTACTCTCACAATTCTACATTTTGAGCCATATGTTATAAACGGATCAATCCGAAAACCGTGTGGGTGGTTTATGTAGATAAGTAAAAGTACGCTATCTTTGCGGTCAAATTAACAAAAGCCGAATGAAATGAAATCCAATCGCAGCTTGCATAATTTACTACGAGTAATCTCCCTGAAGTTTTAATGGAGTATTTCGACATTTCCGGTTGGGATGACGACTCTGCCAAAATTGAAGTTTGGCTTGAGGAGAAAAATTATATGGAGCGTTCTGATTACAAGAGCGGTACTGTTATATCACATAGTTTTACAGATGAATTCAGGATTTTTCTCTGCGTGGCAAGCCCGTCTAGCTTCACGTAAGGCGTTGTCGCTGGTATGACAAAGCTACGGGTGAAACCTTTTGCTATACCTATGATGACCTTACAGCCGAAGGGACAAAACTGACTCCAGAGTTCGTTTCTTTTTTAAAAGAAGAAGATTGAAACTACCGTTGCCAGCATAAGCTCCATAAGAGATGTTTACGGGGTAAACAGGAAACAGTAGACTTCACAGTACAAGGAGTTTATCAGCGCATACAGACAGTGGGATCAGTTGGAGCATGCCTCAGAGTATGTCCTGTTCAAACAGAACATAGGTCCTAGCCTTTGTATTGACGAGACTTCTTTGAACTGCGGAGAATTATATACTGTGGTCACTAACCGTGCGGGACATGGCGGCAAAGGTACACTTGTGACCATGATACGTGGTACAAAGTCTGAAGATGTCATCAAGGTTCTTGAAATGATCCATGTATCTAAGCGTAAGACGGTGAAAGAGGTTACTTTAGATCTCTCACCGACCATGATGAGGATTGTCCAATCAGCTTTTCCTAATGCCACTATGACAAATGACCGGTTTCATGTAAAGAAGCTTTTCTATGAATCAATCGATGAACTCCGAATATCTTATCGCTGGATGGCACGAGACCTTGAGAACGATGAAATCCAGCGGTGCAGAGAGCAAAATATAGGATCAAGTCAAAAAGTATGTGGGTGACAAATCATAACCGTAAATCATCGATGCAATCAGTATATAAATAAAGCAAATTATTGATTGATCTATAGTGTTTTATAAAAGGATATTATCACATCACAAAAAACATAAGCACTCCGATAATTTAACATACCCACAGGGTTTTCGGACTGATCCGATAAAACTTAAAAATCAACAACGTTCTTCTTTTTACTTTCTAAATAGTACTATTTTTCTTTCAAATTTTCAATAAGGTTCTTAATTGCCTTTAGTATCTGCTCTCGATTAGGGCAATTTCGTTTAAGCTTGTTCTTCTCAAATTCCCAATAGTTAGGACTAACAGAGATTCCAAGACTAATATACTTCTTTTTGCCACCTTTACAGACACGAAGCATGATTGGATGCTCACCATTACTAAGAGTTTTAAACCTGTAGCACAACACATTAGCAGTTGCTTTCATTGCGATTCTGGTTTAACTCTTGGTTTAACTTTCGGTTTAACTTTATAGCGAATAACCAATAAAATCAAGGAAATTTAGTGTAGAAAACAGAAGAAGTACATTAAAGCAAAAGCCCCGTAAATCATTGACTTACAGGGATTTCTCAAGTACTCGAAGCGGGACTTGAACCCGCACAGCTACAATAGCCAAAGGATTTTAAGTCCTTCTTGCATTCCACCTTTCGAGCATCCTAAAGCCCTCACAGATTCCTATATATCAAACACTTACAAGACAAGCGATAGTTTCAACTAAATCTCAATAAGTCTTTGGTTTACATATTGGTTTACATGAACTCAATAAATCAATATAGGTTTATTCAATAAGTTAATAATCTCTTTGCAGTAGTAAACTGCATTGCAAATATAGTCAATATCACTTTAC
>NZ_JAQVBV010000088.1 GCF_028690125.1 Bacteroides sp.
GGTATGTGATACACGGCGGCTTTGGTAAATCAAAGCCGCTATTTTTTTCCAAACAAGATCGGAGGAGACGGACAATGAGTAAATATGAGCCGCTTTGGAAGGCGATAGGTCAACGCACGGAGAACAGTTTCGCGCTGACCTATGCCGAGATTGAACAGATTCTGGGCTTTCCCATCGACCACGCCTTTTTAACCTTCAAGAAGGAGCTGCCCGCCTACGGCTACGAGGTGGGTAAGATCTCCATGAAGGCACAGACGGTGACGTTCAAACGCTGCGTTTGACAAGCGGCTGCGTTTCTGCTATCATCGGCTTCACCCATCCAAGAGGAGGAACACTATGAACTGGGAGCCATGGACAGGCTGTTACAAAATAAGTGATGGCTGTACAAATTGCTATTTTTATGGTCCGTATGCAAAACGCTATGGTCAAAGCACAATACAAAAAACAGATAAATTTGATTGGCCCGCAAGGAAAAATGCAAATGGCGAATACAATATCAAAGGCAACAAAATTCTTCCAACCTGTTTTGCGACTGACTTTTTCCTGCCAGAAGCAGACGAGTGGCGTAAAGACATTTGGGCTATCATCAAGGAAAGAACTGATATTGATTTCTTGATTTTAACAAAGCGAATTGACCGTTTTCTCGTATCACTTCCACCCGATTGGGGTGCAGGCTATGACAATGTGAATATTGGTTGTACTGTCGAAAATCAAGCATTAGCTGATTACAGACTGCCACTCTTTTTATCTTATCCGATAAAGCGGCGGTTCATCGCTTGTGCCCCACTCTTAGAAAAGATAGATTTGACACCGTATCTTCGTGGAGTAGACCATGTGACAGTTGGCGGTGAAACGGGTCGAGAAGCTCGTGAATGTGATTATGATTGGGTACTTAATATCCGTGAACAATGCGTAAAAGCAAATGTAACATTTTGGTTCAAAAACACAGGCTCACTTTTTAAACGTGACGGTGTAGTGGAAAAAATAAATCCATTTAAGCAAACCAGTATAGCAAAAGAGCTTGCTATCAATATTTTAGATGAAAAAAGGTTATTTTGACAGGAACGGAATAGTATAAAATATTTTTTCCTATTTTGTTTGATGAATGTTCTGAACGATTCAAACGAGGATACCCTCCGAAACGTAAACGGTAGATAGTGGGTACTCTAGACCGTTTTTCATATTTCTGAGAAAATAGACTTAACTTTTATTCTTGTTCAAAAAGTTCAGTACTCAACTTTTTGGACTCACTAAACGGAGGTAAGTCTATGAACTCAACAACAAGTATGGTTGCCACACACTATCGGTTACAGGAATGGGCTGAGCAAGTCAGAGCATGTCAGAACCGCCCTGATGGAACGAAAGTCATCGACTGGTGTACCCAAAATGGCATAACCAGAGCGGATTACTACTATCGGCTTCGTAAGGTTCGCGAAGCCTGCCTCGAAAGCATGCCAAAGGATATGCTGGGGGCATCCATTGTTCCGGTTCCCGCTGAAATCATGAACCCAAAGCCAGATCCAAACGCAAGTGTAGGTCTGGATATCTCTGCGAATGGCTTTACTATTCATGTGACAGAAGCTACATCACTGGAATTGTTGTCTACAATACTGCAGGTGATCGCTCATGCTCAATGATGCCACATGTTTTAAGCAAATCTTTCTAGTGACCGGATATACAGACCTTCGCTCCAGCATTGACCGCTTGGCAAGTATCATAGAAGTTCAAACAGGAATTAACCCTTTTTCGCCCGATACACTTTATCTTTTCTGCGGAAGAAAAGCAGATAGAATAAAGGGATTGGTCTGGGAGAATGACGGGTATCTCCTACTATATAAGCGCCTTGCGCAAGGCCAATATCAATGGCCTCGAAATGCAGCTGAAGTAAGACTCCTGACTCCACAGCAATTTCGCTGGTTAATGGAAGGTCTCACCTTGACACCAAAGAAGTCGGTAAAGCAGGTATCACCTGAGTATGTTACATAAGCTTTGTGCAAAATAGAGAAAATATATCCTGTTTTTCACACGATAAGAAACCGAAAACCATATATAGATAATCACTTTCTGCATGCCTTGAAGCAGTGATATATAAACGATATTTATCTCGAAATAAAATCTGCCGTTTCGAAAGACATTCAATTATCACCCCGCTATGGGATTCTGAAAGCCTTACAACCATAGGCATTATGACGAAGGCACAAGAAAATGAAATTCGCCAAATGAGGTATAATACGCTATAATAGACTTAATGAAAGGATGGTCTGTTATGGCAATGAAGTATACTGAAGAACAACTAAATAATTTCGATAAGACAGTACTGGTTCAGTTACTTCTGGCTAATCAGGAACAGCTCGCATCCATTGATCAAAAGCTTCAGCTGGTGCTGGAACAGCTTGCTTCTGCAAACCATAAACGCTATGGTCGATCTTCCGAAAAGCTGGACTCCAGTCAGCAGATCGCATTTAAAGAAGTAGATGATCAGATCGTATTCTTCAATGAGGCAGAAGCAGTTGCTAACCTTGACGATGCTGACTATGAGGAAGATACCACAAAATCAAAGCCAGGGAAGCACAAAGGCAAACGGGAAGAAGATCTAAGCGGACTTCCCATCGTCAAGACATGGCATACCATGACTGAAGATGAACTTCGTGAGGAGTTCGGCGAAGCATCATGGAAACAGCTTCCGGATGAAGTCTACAAACGTTATAAATTCACTCCATCCAAAGTAGAAGTAGAGGAACATCATGTAGCGGTTTATGCCAGCAAAAAAGATGATCACATAATTAAAGCAAAGCATCCTGGCTATCTTCTTAGAAACAGTCTGGTTTCTCCATCGTTGGAGGCTGCTATCCTAAACGGAAAATATATCAATGCCGTTCCTCTTTACCGTTTGGAGAAAGAGTTTGAGCGATATAATCTTAAGATTACCCGACAGGATATGGCGAACTGGACTATCCAGTGCGCAGACCGATATCTGGCAATTCTGTATGATTATCTGCATGAGCAGATTTATGATTATCATGTACTCCAGGCGGATGAATTATGTATAGCTTAACATAATTCATCTTATGAAAAGCTAATTATTATGTTAAGTATATGGGAAGAAACCTGATTTTACAGGATTCTTCCCCAAAATTACTATACATAATATTTAAACATTATTTTTCAACCAGTCTAGAAGAGTTTGTTTTTCTTTGTCGGAGAATTTATCAATAGCAGTATCGATGTTCATAGCAGCTTCCTCTAAGAATTTACGTTTGATTTCGGGATTTGATTTGGCATAAATTTCTGTTGTTATGACAGATGAGTGTCCAAGAAAATCTCTGATGTATATAAGATTTACACCACTTTCAAGAAGATGCATAGCTTTTGAATGTCTTAGAACATGTGGGTGTATGCTAGCACCGAACAATTCAGCTCGTTCTTGTTTTGCCGTTTCTGTATATTTCTTCAAAATATATGATACCCCAGAGCGAGTTAATGGTTCTTTTCGATTATTGGTAAACAAAGTTTGCTGTGGATTCATGATATGATATTTCGCAGTATATCTGCTAATGATAGAAATAACATTAGTACTAATAGGAATAACACGAACTTTTCTTCCTTTACCAGTGACGGTAATCGTGGCAGGTGTATGGAAAGATATATTTCCTAACTGTATATCTATAATTTCCTGAACTCGACACCCAGACTCATAAAGCAGTGATAATAAAGCAAGATCACGAATTCCATTGCGGGTGACAGAGCAAGGCTGCTTTAACAATAAAGATACAGCATCAACAGTTAAATAATCTACAGTTTTAGATGTGCCCTTTTTGATCTTTATATCCAGAACCTGTTGAAATGTATCCATATATTCAATTGCATTGGAGGAGGCATATTTACTAAAAGATTTCAATGCGGCAAGACGCTGGTTTCTGGTAGAAACAGTTGCATTCCTCTCTATTTCTATCCACTCAAGAAAACCGAGAATATTTTCTTTGTAGAATATTTCAATGCCAATACGTCCCCTAGGACATAATTTATTTTTATCTGCAAAGTTAAATAATAATACAAAGGTATCCCGATAGGATTTAACAGTGTTTTCAGAATAGCCGGCGATATTTGGAAGATAATTTGTAAAAAAGGATGTGATAAGAGTTGTTAATGATGAATTCATGATTCTACCTCCGGAAAGATGATATCTGCTTGAGCCTGTGTATAATGAAGAACATTTATGAAGTAGTGTTTTGTCAAGCGAAGATAGTATTCAGTTGATTCAATGCCTTTGTGTCCCATATATGTACTGAGTGCAGGCAGAGAGCAATACGGATCCAATCCTTCATCAATAGAATGCTCCAGTGAATGTACTGCGAAAGTATGCCTTAAATCATGTATTCTGGGATATCTTCCAGTTGGCAGAACTGGTATCTCTGCTTGCAACATAAGCTTTTTAAATGTGTTGCGTATAGTTATGGGAGAATAACATTCACCTTTCAAAGATGGAAAAAAGAATTCGTTTTCTGATCTATCAACGAAGGAATCATATTTTCTTAAATATTTTGTAAGGGAGTCGGACATGGGAATCATGCGGGATACGTTGTTCTTTCCATTATGGAAAGTAAATATTCCTTCATCAAGATTAACGTCTTCTGTTTTTAGATGAACAGTCTCACCTATACGTGGGCCACAAGCATAAAGGGTGCGTAAGATAGCAGGATATACATGAGGAGTATTTACAAATTTATTTTTATTTGGTCCAATCCAGTCTGCGCATTCAAATATACGATATATTTCTCTTTTAGAAAATATATATGGAGTAAAGTCTTTGGGACATTGGATAAGAGTAGCAGGATATATATACGGATCATACCCTTTTCTTTTTAAGAAAAGGCCGTATTGGCGTACATAAGACTGATTAGCATGAATAGTTCTGGGACGTGAAGAAGTAAATTGACTTAGGTATCCGTCAACATTTTCTTTCGTGAGTTTTAATACATCTTTACTAACTGAATTATTATAAAGGTAGTTGAGCAGCTGATCACATTTCTTTTGGTCATCATAACCAAACTTGAATCCCAGAGAGTGTTTGTAAGAAATATATTCTTCTGCTACATCCCTGTATTGTTCAGGGAATTTATAATTATTTTTTATTTTCATCCGGAACCTCCAATGCGAAATGTTTTAATGTTTCAAAGTCGATATTTAAATATATTTTTGTAGTATTTAGGTTGGTATGACCCAAGACATCTTTTATTACATGCATAGGTGTGTTATTCTTTAGAAGGTTGCTGGCTAATGAATGTCTTAATGCATGTGGACCATGTTTTCGCTTGGATACGTCCAAACCTGCAATCGTGAAATACTTTGATACAACAGAGTGCATTTGACTGGCAGCTATCATTCCATAGTGATTTTTCATGCCAATAAACAACAACTCTGAGTTGCATACAGGCCTAGCAGAACGTAGGTAGTCAATAAGTGCGAACTTTATATTTTCAAGCAATGGAAGTTGATTAAATACCCCTGTTTTATATTGAGTGAATTCAATTGTGTTACGTTCCCAATGAATATCAGAAAGTTTTAATCGGCATATATCTCCAGAGCGTATACCTAATTCAGCTGCAAGAAGCACAATAATAAGATCGTGCTTCCCTTTAGGGACACCACTATTAATGCATAAAACCAACTTTTTAACCTCTTCTTCTGAATAAAAAGATAGAATTCGATTATTTTTATTAGTTACGATTACAGGGAAAAGTTCGTTGCCCGAATAAAGAATGATTTTCTCTTTATAAAGGAAGTTGAAGAAGTGCCTGAGAATAAAAGCTTTACCGCTCTTAGTGGTTGAAGAAAGAGATGAAATACTTTGCATAAAATCAGCCACATGATTATGCTTGCATTGTGCAAAAGATGTGATGCAACTATCGCCAAGATAGTTGCACAAAGAAGTGATTGTTACACGCTTACTACGGATGGTATCAGGTGCTTGATCTTTAAATTCATCAAGACCTTGATATTGGATAATGATACTTTGGAATTGTGGGTAGCGTAAAATTATTTTTGAGTTTTTGTACATAAGCTAATTCTCCTTTCAAAGAGAATATCGCTTAAAGATTATGTAAAGTTTATAGATGAAAAAAGAATTGAATAACAAGAAAAGTAGCTAATTACTTTACATAATAATTAGCTTTTCATAAGATGAGACGCCGGTCCTTGTAAATAAAGATGGGCGTACTGCCGGATCAAAGAGTTACATGTGGGTGTATCGCACGGGCAGGATGTATCAGGATAAGCAAATCGTCCTGTACGATTACCAGCAGACCAGAAACACAAGTCATCCCAGAGAGTTCCTTAAGGATTTCAAGGGAGTCTGTGTTACCGATGGATATCAGGTATATCACACCTTAGAAAAGGAACGTGAAGATCTGACCATCGCCGGTTGCTGGGCACATGCCCGCCGTAGATATGATGAAGCGATAAAGGCTCTTCCTGAGAAAGACCAAAAGAGCTGCCTCGCATATCTGGCATTAAAGCAGATACAGGCAATCTACCGGGAAGAAAAGCGATTAAGCGAGCTTTCACCGGAAGAAAGATTAAAACTTCGCCAGGTCAGTGTAAAACCACTGGTAGAGGCTTACTTTGTATGGATAAAAGAACATATCGGTAAAGTCCTCTCAAAAAGTAAAACATGGAGTGGATTTAACTATTCCATCAATCAGGAAAAATACCTTAAAGCATTCCTTGATGATGGTGAAGTGCCAATGGATAATAATGCCGCCTTATCCGCAGGATATTTTAATCCTCATCTTTTTATGAGATGTGGATAGAATAAGTATTCTTATGAAAAATGTGGGTATTATTGTTATAGTTTGAGATAATAGAATCATCAAATATGGAGGTGA
>NZ_JAQVBV010000089.1 GCF_028690125.1 Bacteroides sp.
AATAAGACAGATTACTTAATACATTCTTAGGCAGGGTTGTTCTTAAATAATCCTCGTTTCTGTTATCATTATATTTCCATGCCATAGCTTTGTATACATAATTGTAAATTATTTTTTCACCATATATCAGCGATTCTTAGAAAGGGTCCTGATAGTGGAATATGGGGTACTTTCATGCTAAGGAATGACTCAACTATAATATCAAGTATTTTTGTTTACCATTCCTTAACCACGGAACACACTGAAGGACACGGAAACCGGCCTGATGGCCGGTGAGTACGCCGGTCCTTTAAATACCCGAGTTCCGCTTCGGGAGCACGGGGACCCCCGTTTCGCTCCGCTCAAGCGGACTGAAAAACGCCAGAGCAACCTTAATTGGCGTCTTCCGGCTTTCTTTTTCCGTGTGTTCCGTGTGTTCCGTGGTTTGAATACACACACCAAACGCCTCTATCAACAAAAACACAACCCGTATGAGTATAGAGTGATTCCAGAACTGAAAACATGAAGTTATTTTTCAGCCATTCCTAAATACTAAAAAGGCCCAGGGAGGAAAGATATCGTTTCATATCGTTTTAAAAATAGATATAAATCGATACCTGAGCACATGGACCTCCATTAAATTTTTCTAAATGGTATCAACAATGACTTCAAAAACTAAATTATTAGATACGATAAGGCAACACTGCCTGAATTGCTGTGGAGGGTCGCTGGAAGATGTGGAAAATTGCTTGGCTGGACCTGACGCAAGTCCTTTCTCAAAATGCGTGTTGTGGGAATTCCGACTTGGTAAAGATCAAAAGCCGAACTTACGTAAAACTCTGGAATTGGTGAATAGTACCCAGCTTACTGCCGTAGCACAAGATGGATAAGGGGAATTCCCCTGACATCCATTCTATTGCCCCAAAGAATAAAAAGGTATTATATGTCTTTTTTTTAAAAAATGAGGCTTAATAAACTTTAAAAATATAAATAAGTCTTTAATGCGTACTTAAATTAAAAATATGCATTTTTAAGCAGTTATCTGGCAAAATTGCCCACATTTGATATAACGGCTGCCCGCTTTCACAGGACCTACCCAACTCTGGCAAACCTCTTTTTTGAGTAAAATGATCTGGTCTGTGGAATTTATAAAAAATATTCCACAAGTTCCAAAAAGGGTTTCTCCTTGGCAGGGATGGTCTAGGATACAGAACCAGATATACCTCTCAAATATACAGACTATTATAATTCCCGACTCTATAGAAAAAGTTTAAGATGGGTTGTAAAAGTTGAGTATATATTGAAGTTTTTTAAATAAGCCACAAGGTGAAAAATAAATGGAGAATAAGAAGAAGTTGTATCCAATATCCGTAGTTTCAATAGCCTTCGTTTTCTTTTTTTCAGTTTGTATATCTTCTTTGATTTCTACAGCTTTTGCGCAGAGTGCAGATGGTCAATTATCCTTTAATGAGACTCAGATAACTACAAGTCAATCATCTCTATATTTTCCTGACATCTACGATGATAGGGTAGTGTGGATAGATGAGAGCAATGGGAACTGGGATATCTACATGTACAATCTTTCTACTTCCAAGGAAACCAAGATAACCACAAACGGATCAAATAAAGCAGACTCTGCAATCTACGGTAACAAGATTGTATGGGTAGACTATCGCAATGGAAACTCCGATATCTACATGTACGATCTTTCTACTTATGAGGAAACTCAAATAACTACTAATGTGTCAGAAAAAGCAAACCCTGCTATCTACGGTAATAGGATTGTATGGGAAGATCATCGCGGGTGGGGAAACTCTAATATCTATATGTATGACCTCTTTAACCACACAGAAACTCAGATTACTACAAATTATTCAGACCAGCGGGCGCCTTCTATCTATGAGGATAGAATAGTGTGGCATGGGTATCGTAATGGAAAAAATAAAATTTGTCTGTACAATCTTTCTACTTCTGATGAAACTATAATAACTTCCAATGCATCAGAACAGGCATATCCTACCATTTATGGTGATCGGATTGTATGGGAGGATATGCGTAATGGATTGGGAAACTCTGATATTTACATGTACAATCTTTCTAACAATAAGGAAACCCAGATTACAACCGATGAATCAAATCAGTACTCTCCTGTTATCTATGGTGATATCATTGTTTGGGAAGATTGGCGCAATGGATGCAGAGATATCTATCTCTACAATCTCTCCGCTTTCACGGTAGCTCAGGTTACAAATGACGGATCGGATCATTACAGCCCTGCTATCTATGGAGACTGGCTAGTTTGGACCGACAATCGTAATGGGGTTTCAAAATTTGATATCTACGCATGTAATCTTATAGACTCTGAGGTCATAAAAACTATAAATAGTCAGGCAACCCTTGTCGAAACCCAAATAACTACTAATCCATCATCACAGGAAGCACCAGCTATTTATGGAGATATAATCGTGTGGCAGGATTGGCGCAATGGTTACTCTAACTCTGATATTTACATGTACAATCTTTCTAACAATAAGGAAACCCAGATTACAACCGATGAATCAAATCAGTACTCTCCTGTTATCTATGGTGATATCATTGTTTGGGAAGATTGGCGCAATGGTTACTCAAACCCTGATATTTACATGTACAATCTTTCTACCCATACAGAAATGCAGATCACAACCAATGACTCGTATCAATTGGACCCCGCTATCTATGGTGATATTATTGTATGGATGGATTATCGTAATTTTAACCCTAGTGGTCTAGTCTCTGAAATCTATGTATACAATCTTTCTAACAATAAGGAAACTCAGATTACAACCGATGAATTGGAACAGGGGTTTCCTGTTATCTATAGTGACATGATAATATGGCAAGAATTTGGCGCCTATGGAGACTCCAATATCTACATGTACGATATTTCTACTTACAAGAAGACCAAAATTACAAATGATGGCTTGAATCATTTCTCCCCTGCTATTTGGGGGGATCGGGTAGTATGGCAAGGATCTCGAAATAATTATAAGCGCATATTAATGCACAATATTTCCACTTCCAAAAAGACTCTTATTACTACCAATAAGTCAACAAAGGAATTTCCTTCTATCTATGGTGATACAATCGTATGGACAGATTATCGAAATGGAAATGGAATGCCTATTAATCCCGATATTTACAGTTATAATCTCTCCACTAATACGGAAACACAAGTAACTACTAATAAATCGGATCAGAAGAATCCTAGGATTTACGGTAACAAGGTCGTGTGGGAAGATTGGCGCAATGGGAATTCTGATATATTTATGTGTACAATTTCAATAGAAAAAGCAGAGTCAAACTCCCCAGTCGCAGATTTCAGTATCAACGTAACCAATGGTTATGCCCCTCTCTCCGTTCAATTTACAGATCTTTCAAAAAATGCAATATCTAGGAGCTGGGACGTTAACGGTGACGGAATCGAGGACTCAAATGAGGCAAGCTTTATCTATAAGTACAATTCCAGAGGGATTTACACAGCTAAACTAACCGTAATAAATGCAAACGGCACAAATTCAAAAAGTACCACAGTAACTGTTTTAGAAAGACCTATTGCAGTACTTCCTGTTGCAAATTTCAGTACCAGTGTCACAGGCGGATATGCTCCCCTTCCAGTTACCTTTAGCGACCTTTCGCAAAACGCAACATCAAGAATCTGGGATTTTGGAGATGGAACTAATTCGGTTGATAGGAATCCAACGCATATCTACTCGATAGCAGGAAATTACACAGTGAACCTGACAGTCAGCAATACAAACGGTACAGATTCAAAGATTGCTACAATCAACGTTTTTAAAACCAGTGAACCAGTTGAATACATTGGGCCATTTGCATATATTACTAATGCAAAAAGCAATAAAGTCTCAGTAATCGATACAACAACTAATAATATTATAGCTACTATCAACGTAGGATCTGATCCTTGGGGAGTTGCAGTTAGTTCAGATGGAACAAAGGCATATATAGCAAATGTGTACAGCAACAGTATCTCTATAATTGACACAACTACAAACACTGTCATATCCACTGTTAATGTAGGACGCGAACCTTTTGGAGTTGCAGTCAGCCCGGATGGAACAAAAGTATATGTGGCAAATTATCTCAGTGACACTGTATCCGTAATCGACACAAAGACTAATGCTGTTACAGCTACAGTGGATGTAGCACTCTATCCCTTTGGAATTGCTGTCAATCCAGATGGAACGAAGGTGTATGTGACAAGTAATTACCATACTATCTCTGTAATTGATACAATAACAAATACTGTCATAGCCAAAGTGAATGGTATACTCAATCCTTGGGGAGTTGCAGTCAACCCAGAAGGAACTAGAGTATACGTGAGTTCCAGAAGCAATACAATCAATGTAATTAACACGACAACAAATACTGTTATAGCCATTGTACGTGTAGGAGTTGACCCTAGTGGAGTTGTAGTCACTCCTGATGGAAAAAATGTATATGTGGCAAACTATGAAAGTGGCAATGTCTCTGTAATAGATTCAATAACGAACAATGTTACAGCCCATGTGGATGTAGGAAGCTATCCTTATGGAATCGCAGTCACGCCAGACGGAAAAAATGTATATGTGACAAATTGGGGAAGTAGCAGTGTCTCTGTGATTGACACAAAAACAAACACTGTCACAGCTACAGTGAACTTAGAAAATCGCCCACTGTCCTTTGGACAGTTCATAGGTGGACCGTGCCAAAAACCAATACTTCCTGTCGTAAACTTTAGTACAAGTACCACCTGTGGTTATGCTCCTCTTACAGTTACTTTCATTGACCTTTCCCAGAACGCAACATCGAGAAGCTGGGATTTTAATGGTGATGGAATCGAAGATTCAAATAAGGCAAGCTTCGATTATACTTACACCTCTGCAGGGACCTATACCGTTAACTTGACAGTAAGCAACGCGAAAGGTACCGTTTCAAAAACCGCGCAGATAGCTGTGGAGAAGAAGAGCAGTGGAGGGAGCAGTGGCGGAGGAGGTGGGGGGTCTCCTGAGCCTGCAAGAAATATTGAAACCAAAGAGCTTTCACAGGCTTATGTCACAAACGGCAAGAACATAGAGTTTGATTTTGCAAAAAATGCGACCTGTGTTACGTATGTTAGTTTCGGTTCTAAAAAGACAGCTGGAAAGACCACCACGATTGTCGAGCAGTTAAAAAACAAGTCCGCACTCGTTTCCGAAATGCCTGAAGGAGAGGTCTATAAGTCCTTTAATGTCTGGGTAGGAAACAGCGGATTTGCAACCTCAAAGAACATTGAAAACCCGGTAATCGGTTTCAGGGTTGAAAAAGCCTGGATTAAGGATAAAAAGATAGACCAGACTTCCATTGCCCTTAACAGGTATAATGATGAGAATAAATGGGAACGGCTTCCAGCCAGCCTCTCAGGAGAAGACGATGAATTCCTGTACTTTACAGCTACAGTCTCAGGCTTCTCTTCTTTTGCAATTACAGGAACGGTAAAAGGAACTTCTGGAGAAAACGCAACAGACATGGAGTCTGAAAAAGAAATCCAGCTTGCAAAAGGTGCCGAAGAAAATACTGGAAGTACCAGGGATAACACCGGACAGGCCTCTAAACAGAGAGAAGATACAAAGGCTTCAGGGTTTGGGATAATCAGTGGAGTTCTCTGTCTATTCTGTATGTTTTTGTATAGGAACGGGGGAAGCTAAAACAGAGTGAATTACAACCAGGTACTGGAGAGTTATTGATCTGATCAATAATACTGATCTGATCAGTAGTTATCTCCTCTACCATCCGCATGTCATATTTATTCAAAAAAAAGGACTAAAAAACAGAAAAATAAAAAATGATGTAATATGCCGTATTTTAAGCAAATAAGGGTCATTAGATCTTAAAATGATAAATTAAGTTTTCAAACATACCTAAATTAAAAAAACTTTTAAGCAGACATCAGGCAAAATTGCCCACATTCGATATAAAGACCATCCACTTTCACAGGACCTTCCCAACTCTGGTAAACCTCTTTTTTGCATGAAATCACTAGGACCACGTATTTAAGAAAAATATTTCTCAAGTTTCAAAGGGAGGGCGCCTGCTTTATGAATTTTCAGGACCCCTCAGCAGGATCCCCCCTACTTTTAGTGGGGGGAGGAATGCGTTCAAACATTCACGGCCTGAATTAAAGTTGTACTGCTTGCTCTTATTCTTATGCAGTTTTTCTTAATATTGACACTTGTAGTTATCATGTCACCAAAAATATCACATAAAGTGAAATATCCCGTTGATCTTTTGCCTCTGCATCCTGTTTTTTTGTGGTAAGAGAAGGAGGATACAGAGTCATTCATATTTTACAGAACTTTTGGTACACTGCCCATTCGGGACGTTGATCTTGATAAAATGACGGTCTACCTTAAGTCCACCGCGAAGAGGTCTAACAAACTTGTGTTTTTTGATGATGAAACGCGGGCCTTTCTTAAATTACCTGGACAGCAGGACAGACCCAAACCCTGCGCTTTTCATAGGTCGTCAAAATGGAAACCGGATATACAGGAATCAGGTTTATGATATGGTCTCAGGGTACGCTCAGAAATGCGGCTTTCGCGATCCTGAGGGACATTTAGATGAAAAGTTTGGTGTTCATTGCTGTAGGCATTGGTTTACAACCTGGTTGCGAAGGTCTGGGATGCTTCGGCCTTTTATTCAGGAGTTGCGCGGTGACTCGCGCGGCGAGGCCATAGATGTGTATGATCACATTGAAAAAAACGAACTTCAGGAGTCATATCTGCGGCATATCCCTAAACTCGGGGTCATTCCCTGAGTTTATCCTTTTTGGGATAATCTAG
>NZ_JAQVBV010000045.1 GCF_028690125.1 Bacteroides sp.
AATAGCAATAAAAATATACAGCGAAAGAACGATTGTTAAATATCGTGGACCATTTACTAAAAAATTCAGTGCCAATATGAAACCAAATAAAGCAACTGAAGCAATTGGAGCCAAAGCAATTATTCTGAAATTTGGGACAGAACATTGTTGTTCAATGGTACAAGTCGGTATTAATTTCTTGTGGTCTATCTTCCCATATTCATCAAGGAGTATTTTTGCAGCAAAGCTATGAAACTTTTCGTGGACGTGGGAATTTATGATCATAAGAAAAATAAAGATTATGGGGGCTAAAATGAAATCAATTCTTGTTGATAGAATTTTATTGACAACAATAAAACAAATTGGAATTATACCAAAAAATATTGCCAATAGAATAACCCAAACAGGACGTTTAATTATCAATATATCTTCAGATGAAGATGGTATCACCGATGATCATCTCCTTATAAACTTATGTGTGTTAATAGGGTTATGTATATGCTGTACTATTAAGGATCAATCCGATGCTCCCTTATATCTTGGAATGATTACTTTCTTTTCTTTTATTCTGGCTATTGTTTTATATTCCCTGCATAAAGATAAAAACACGGAACCTGAAAAAATTGACCTCGGCGATGCAATACATATAACCATATCTAATAGTAGCGGAGCGGACTATACCCTTATTGCCCAACAAGAGCTATGGAATGAAGAAGCCCGCAACAAATTAGTGAAATATATGGATAAATACTTTTTGCGAATTAGGCCCGGAGAGTACGTTATATATCAGGGGACAAAATTCCATGAAGCACTTATGATATTTAGACTGCCGTTTATATAGCTGGATATGAGTCAGCAGAAAGGAGGCAACATGAATAAATACAAGCCTTTTATAATCATACTTATAGTTTTTGGGATTCTATCATATGTTGGATTTACCCGGGTTACCTTGCTGAATTCTATCAAGCAAGCAGAAAACAAATTTATTACAGCACTGGTTACGGGAAATATGGAAGAGGCTAAAAAACATGCCGATGGTAAGGTCTTATGGCATCTAAATTCAGCTACACTACCTAAAGCCAAACTTGAAAACATTGAAACATCGGTGGTGGCCTATAGCAACAATTGGGCGCAAGTAGATACTACAGTAGAATTCTCAGTAAACGGGATAAATGATATAGGCTGGTATAGAGTAGAACTTGCGAAAACAGGGGGATGGAAGGTAATAAGCATCCGTCAAACCGATTGCCCAGTTTTTGGCAGAGGCAGTAAAATATCAGAGCAGGATTTGGAATCTATTAAACGTGTGTTTGCAGATTATTTGGAGAAAGTAAAAACAAATGATTTTAAGGACATCGGAAAATATCTGGCCGGTCCAGCTCGCTCAGCTCATGAAGCACACCAGACTGAGCTGAGTTCGCCGCTGATACAACAATATTCAAATCTTACAATCAAACCTTTATGGATTGATGGAAAAACAGCCTTGGTTAAGTGCACATACAAAGTGGATGATCGGGATGCTGAGGTTATTGCCGGCTTCTACAAGACGTCCCAAGGATGGAAATTGGTAAAAATATAATCCAATAGTTTTTTTAGCTCGAAGCCGCCATAAAGGCGGTTTTTTTATTGGGGGTGTTTTTTATGCGTGCCAGAGATGGACCTATTTTATTTATTCTGCTAATCCTATTGTTGATGGCTACAAAGCCTGCATTGGCCGATGTCGCATACTGGGAATATAAAATAAATCCAGCTGAAACGATTATCGATACTGATAAAACTACAGCTTATGTCGATTCAACACTACATGAAATCCGGCTGCAGCAAATTGCTCCCAAAACGGTATCCATGTGGGGAGATGAATATCTGGATTACATAGTCCTTTCCCCTGACGGATTCAAGCATTTTGCTTATGATGATGCAACAGGATCTATGAAGGAAGTTGCATCATTAGGGAAAAACACTATGACTAACCCTATAACCCTCTTTATAAGCAATCCCTATCCTGATACAGTCATATTCGATAACCAGAACAGCAAAATAACTCATTATTCATTCACCGGCTTGGATATTCAAGAAAATCCGGCCATGGCCGTAAGCGGCGTTACCAATGTAGTGAGTATAGGAACAAGGGATATGGATTTGGCTTTTCTACATGACAAGAATCTGGAATACTACGGGTTTACAGGAAGCGGATTAAGTAAAGTAAATCCGTTATCAATTAACAGCTTAACGAACCCAGTTGACTTTGCATTATTCGGGGATAATTACGATTCAGTAATATTAGATGACTTTAAGGTCCGTTACTTTAATAATGGGGTAGAAAACCCAGCAGCAACGATTACAGGCATTATAAACCCTAAGAGTATTGCGGCATCGGAAGATGGGAATATTGCCGTATTAGACGGCAATACGCTTAAACATTATAAGCTTTCAGGAGCGAGTTTTGTTTATAACTCTGCCTTGTCTATTACTTCCGGATTAGCTAACCCTTCGTGCGTTGCCTTACGGCCAGGAAGTCAGGATCGGATAATAGTTGATGGAAATAACATTAAATACTATATGTATGACGGCGTGGGGCTTGTATATAATGCCTCACTATCAACGACCGTGGCTGGACTCAGTAATTTATTTACTTATATCCCAACCGCTATAGTCCAAAGCAACAGAGTTGCTGGGTTGACTCGAAATGTACAACAAGCCAGGGTAAGGGCATATTGTGAAGTTCCCGATCAAACATCTATTATATGGTCGCTATCGGCAGACGATGGAGTTACGTGGACAAAACGATGGAGAGTGGTAGGCACAGCAGGAGGTTCCCAACTTGAAATTACTGATGATGGCACTACCTGGGCCGCAATAGGTGATAAATCGTTGGGATATCCAAATTCAAGTAATACGGATATTACCGTTAGTTTTGACACTCCTGACAGAAAAGTAAAATGGAAAGCTGAAATGGGTACGACAAATATTTTTGTTACTCCCAAAATACGAGCGCCAGTGCCAGGAATAGATACCGCAGTTCTTCTGGATGTCAATACCAAACCAGGAACCCCTACAGTAACAGTGCCAATAGTACCCGCGCCGGATACTTGTTTTACAGATGCAAGGCCTACCTTATCATGGACGTTTATTGATACGGATGATGGTGATACTCAAGCAAATTATCAGATCAAAATTACTACCCTTGCGGGGGCTAAGGTAGTTAATACGGAAGAAGATGGTCTTCCGGGTGATGCTGATCCTACGCTCTCTCAATTTAAAATACCATCTGAAGTACTATTTAATTCTGGCCAGAGTGATTTTCTATTTCAGGTTAAAGTACAGGATTCAGGAGGTTTGTGGTCAGATGATTACTCAAACCTGGTTCAATTTTGCGTTGTGGCCTTTGAATCTCCAAGAGTGATAGAGATAAAACATCCACCCAGTGGGCAAATGCAGCCAGATCCCAACGATCCAGATACTTATATTTGGATCAACGATGGAATGGTAAAAGATGATTTACCTAAGACAAAAGCGGGAGGTCTTGTGAGTATTTTGGTCAATGGTATTGGCTTGGATCTGGGCGAGATTAATTTAAAATTTCCTTACTTGGGTCTGCAATCAACTTGTGAGGAACCAACTATAAAAGAAACGGTGGGAAACAACAAGAAATTTAATGCAAAGTTCTGGACCAAACCTCAGTTAAATGTTTGTCCGACCGGTTCAGTTGTTTATGGTGAGTTCACCGGTACTGCGGGGGGAGACACGACCAAGTTGATGCTAAACGAAAATATTCCCGCCAAATTTGCTGATGGTGTAGTAGTTACAGAAGGAACCGTGCTGGATGACTGGATGGTTGTCCTGCAAGGAAGAAAGGAGTAGGTTTATTGAAAAAAGTATTTCTTATAATTGTGCTCATATCAGTATTTTGTATTCCTATGGTTGCTCAGGCTTCATCCGAGGCCCGGTTTATAATTGGGAACGGAACATATAGCATCAACGGCGAAATTAAAACGGATGCTGCACCATATATAAAGGATGGTAGAACATTCCTGCCACTCAGATACGCAGCTTATGCAGTAGGAATAGGCGATAATTCGATAGCTTGGCAAGATGATATTCAAACTGCGATACTATGTAAAGCCGAAAAAACCATTGCGATTACGCCGGGAGAAAATAGGATTCTGGTGTTGCAAAACGGAGAAGTATCGCAAACATTATTATCTGATGCTGCTCCTGAAATTGTTCAGGGAAGAGTCATGCTGCCAATTCGAGCTATAGCTGAAAGCTTGGATTGTGACGTGCAGTGGGATGGCCCTAGCCAGACAGCAATTATAAAAATGGATTAACGCTAAAAGGCCGCGAAAGCGGTCTTTTTTAATGCCCAAATTTAAGAAAGGATGTGTTTGGATTTGTTGAATCAAGAGTCAACTGAATCAACCAGTTTTGCTGAACAAGTTACAAAGGATAACCAAGATAATGCAATTGAAAGTGAAGGCATAGTGGAGGGAAATACTGAAGAAAAAGAATTATCATGGGTGGATCAAGTACAGAACCTGGTTACCGAAATGAGAACTGTCGAAGACAAAAAGCTTACCATTAAAGAAGATTTATCTAATGCGGAATTAGACGTTGAGGCTCTTAAAAACATGCTGGCAGATGCTCAAGCTAAATATGAAAATCTTATTCAAGCCCAAAATGAGGAGGACCAACATTTCATGGAGCTTAAATCCCAGCTGAAAGCGTTAGTAGAAGTTTAATGTTGTTAGCATTAAATCCCGAAAATAAGCACTTGTCAGCAGATTGTCCAACAGTTTGTAACCAGGGACAGTTGTTAGTGTATCTAACCCAGAATCCTTTCGAGGAGGTTCTTATAGATCCAGAACTACCGGGACATTTAAAGATCGAAGATTTTTTCAGCATACTGAAAAAACGTTTTCCCAATGCTGGCCTATCCTTGATTAGCACCGAGGAAAAGAAATCTCAAATTAATGACAAGTCACTTGTTATATATTTTTTACTAAACTATTTAGTTTCGGGTACTTGTATAACTGTTTTTACAGTGGGAACTCCCTTCCAAAAACAAACGATATTTATTTCACTTTGCGCTTTATTAACCGGGGGAGTTTTTGCATATGTTACAAAATGTTTTTTGGAAAGGAGATGATAAGATTTAGAAATTTTTTATAGATAACCTCATACGAGGGGGGAAGTTATGCAAGAGCAAATTAAGGTATCGTCAAAATCAAATCCAAAATCAGTAGCCGGGTTTATTACCAACAAAATCAAAGACGGTAAGCCTGTAGAAATTATTACTATCGGTGCTGCAGCTCTAAATCAGGCTATTAAGGGCTTAAGTATTGCTAAACAATACTTAAGTAAAAGCCTGTGTTGTGAAGCGGATTTTGTGAACTACCCCGACTTATAGAAGTCGCGAGCTTCTGGCTTCGTCACCCGGCCAACGCCGTAGCTCCGCCTGGGCAGGTTCCCCGCCTCAAAATATTTATTGCGGCGTTTATATCTCGATCTAAAACAAGGCCGCAATGCGGACATTTATGTACTCGCACCGATACCCTTTGGGGACGGTGATCGCAATTCATCCCCCACCTATAGAGGATGGGGGGGCTTCTTGCGAAATGTGGTTAAAAGTTTCCTTAGACGATAGGGAAGTAACCGGCATCCAACTTATTGTTTCAGTGGCTACTAAAGTAGCCTAATTAAAAAACTTCCGACTGCAATATATTTTCACTGCTTATTCGGAGTTAATAAGTTTGTAGTGGAGGAGAATATGAACAAGATAGTTTTTTTATACTTCAACCAGCTTCAGAAATACGATATAGAAACCTTTCGCCATTCATACAGAGTTTCAATAATATCATGTTTGATAGGGCAACAATTAGGGCTTTCAATTAATGAATTAAATACTCTGAAAGATGCCGCATATCTGCATGATTTAGGGAAGTTGAAGGTGCCACAAAAAATACTTAATAAACCGGGAGATTTGTCATCAGAGGAATGGGCACATATTAAGGATCATCCTAGAAATGGGTATCGCTTATTAAAGCGGGCAAAATACCCCACTGAACAAATTAGTAATGCTATTCTAGCACATCACGAACACTACGACGGGAGAGGATACCCTAACCGTATTGGCGGGGAGGATATCCCTTATCTGGCTCGTATTATCACAGTAGCCGATGGACTTGACGCTATGGTAAATGTAAGGCCATATCGAAATCCTACGCCAGTACCTGATGCTTATAAAGAAATAAAAGAATGTGCTGGAAGTCAATTTGACCCTTATGTAACCAATGCCTTATCTAAAGTAAATAGCAATGAACTTAGTAGGGGGATATATAAGGAACAACAATTAAAAAACAAACTGCTTTTTAATATGTATTTTTTAACCCCCTGAGAAGGGGGTTTTTTAGTACCAAAATTTAATGAAAGGTGGGCAGTTTTATCTAACATCTCAAAAAACAAATAGTTAAAATCTTAATTCTAAACTTAAGGAGGAAATTTACATGAAAAAATTACAATTAGGTGATGTTGTTACCGGTCGGGTGAAAGCAGTTCTGCCAGCAGAGGACAATGTTAATATGGCCGGAACACTGGTGATTGGGCTATATGGAGAGGCTCAAGGAGTTGTCCCCATACATGAGGTTTCTCCGGAAACCGACATTGATATTAAAGCCCGGACTATATCAAGAAGATATATGGGGCGTACAGTTATCGCAAAGGTTATACAACTGAAACCTTTGTTATTGTCAATTAAAGATGCCGTCAATGAGCGCTTGCCCGAGGTTAAAGTGGAAATTGGGCAAGAATTGATCGGAACAATTGTTTACGTTAACCGCAAACAAGCAGAAGTTGAATACGAAGGATGCCTTAAAATGGTATTGCCGGTTTCTGAATTTGGCCCTTTGAGAGTTGGCGATCTAAGTAAGGTAGCCACTCCAGGGCAGCAAATTCGGGTTGAAGTGGTTGATATTCAAAAAGATACTATCACTGTAAGCCATAAAAAATTTGCGCCCAATCCATGGCCAGAGATACAGGCAAAATACCGTGTTCGTGGTCAATATCTTGGCCGAGTGGCAAAAATAATTCCTATTGGAATATTTGTTACCCTGGAGCCGGGATTAGACGTTTTAGCTGCTCCCAAACCCTCATTTTTTGAAGTATTCCCGGGTGATGAAGTAGCTTTGGAAATTACCGATATGGAACCAGGTACCGGGAAAATTAAAGGGATGGTTACTGCCCTGGTGTCCTCAGCCGAGAGGAGGAGAAAAATTGTTTAAAGTAGGCGTTGATTTGGGTTATGGATATACCAAAATTGCTGCTGAAAATAGCAACCGCATTTGTTTCCCCTCACTTGTAACGAAAGGTCAGGAAATTGATATGCCTGACCTTCTGGGTGCCCGGGAAGATTATATAGCCACTATAAATGGAACCACATGGTATGTGGGTAAAATGGCAGCTAAAGAAAACCGCCTCGCAACCCGCGCATTTGATGCTAACGAACGTTTTAATAATGGAACATTCCAAACAATTTTAGCTACAGCTCTGGCCGTATCCATACCTAACGGCGAAGATATAATGGTGGTTACTGGATTGCCATTGTCAGCGTTTAAAGATTCCCAAAATAGTTTTTTAGAATTCTTAAAGCAGTATTCTGCCACGGTAATAATTGAGGGTAAAGAAAAAAATATCTCTGTTAAGGCTGCTCATGTATTCCCACAAGCGGCAGGGATATTTGTAAATCCATATTGTTCCCACTTAAAGGATGCCTTAAACCCGGGTGATTTAGTTACAGTTATTGATATCGGATACAGAACCACAGATGTTGCAGTGTTTGAATATACCGGTAGCAAATATCTATTCCTGGCTGATAACTCCTTTACCATAGACACGGGAATGTCTACGATCTTTCGTTCATTAGGTGATATAGTCGCTAGTGACGCAGGAGCGTTTGAGGTACGGTTAGAAGTTGCTGAAGCCATATTCTCTAATGGAGTAGGGTATATAAACAATAAGCCGATGGATTACCGCGATAAAATTGCCGAACTAAAAGCCACGGTAGTTAACCGTATAATGGATGGCTATAATCTTAAAGGCCCGAAGATGGAAGGGCAAAAAGGTCGAAATGTTCCTATCTTAGCAGGTGGGGGCAGTATCCCACTTAATAAAGAACTTCTGTCAGCATTTCCGGAAGCCGAAACTATCCAGGATGCCCAATTTGCTAATGCTGTTGGATTCTTGGAAGTAGGAAAACGTCTGGATATATCGATCCTGGATTAATATTTAAAAAAATATACTGAAAGGCGGTTCTTCGGAGCCGCTTTTTTATTTGACAGAAAGGAGCGTTATTGTGATGAATATCCCAAGTTGTCCTTCTTGTGGGCAACAGCTAAAGTCCCGGCCTTATTCATGGGTATGTTCAAATTGCGGACTGCAGATAAACAACATAATATCCGGGAAGGTAATAAGCCCGGCAATTATCCAACAACTTTGCACGAATAAACGTACTCCAGTCATGTCGGGGTTTATTAGTAAGGCGAGAAAACCTTTCTCAGCGGCACTTGTTATCCGCGACAACAGAATAGTATTTGAATTTCCCAATAACGATTCGTCTTCCAGAAGTGATGATGCCGCGATGGGCGGGGCTGTTGTTAGAGTCTAATCACCATCTTCCGGGGCTGTGGCAATATATATTTCTGGCCCAGTCGATTTCAATTGCACGGTTAATTTCGGGCTCATTCCGACTCGGCTGGCAGGTATTTGCTACATAATCGCTATAATAAGCGATTGGCAATCAAGGCCAACAACCGAGACTTCGTTGAATATGCCTTGCGAGAAGTAATCCCTACCAGGAAAGAAGCAAGATTTCTAGTAGAATATATGTGGAAAATCTTAGACAACTTTGAATCCTGGGAAATAAAATACGACCATCAAAAAAGACGTTCCCTGAAGGGTGGCGTAGTTCAGAGCACTTTCCCGAAAAGATTGTTCCCCTGGCTCAAGGCCGACATAATGCCGGAAGGGGATATTGTACGGGTTCAACTCCCTGATGATCCGGCAGTAATTGCAAATTTTCAGGCATCAATTCGTACGGCACAAGGCGAAGGTTGTACATATACCGTGCCGCCCGGAGCAATTAAAGTTGTCCGGGCGTGGGTAGCAACCCAAAGACCAGATAAAGAGGGAATAGTATAAACAAAAAGTAATATCTTGGCAGGGAATATCGAGTTTTTATTGAAACATAATAATGGGAAGCTTAATTTTGAAGCCCCGTAATATATTAGACTGTCGAGAAGAGAGATTTATTAAATGGGTCAATTAAATTTTAAACCAAATTACTACGAAATTCTTCAAGTGAATCATAAAGCAGATCCAGATGTTATAAAAGCAGCATATCGAAGTTTAAGTAAAAAGAATCATCCTGATTACAATGGCGATGAAGAAAAAATGAAGCTCATAAACGAAGCATATGAAATATTAATGAATCCAGTAATTAGAGAAGATTATGATCAATGGTTAAGGAATAACACCAAGCAAAGACCAAGAGAGACCGTTTATTATAAAGCAACAAAAAGGAAAACAAGCAAAGACGAATTTTCACAACAATCATCGGAATATAAGGCAAATAATAAACCGGAAGCAGATCAAACATCAAAGTATAAATCAAAAAATAAGCAAGCAGAACCTATTAAAACACCCATTTCAAAAAAAATATCACGAATGTTAAAGCAAGGAAATGGATCTTTATTTGGAGTCGGGATACTGGTTTTATCAATTATTATGGATTTATTTAAACGTTCGGATATATTCGCTATTAGTGGTGCCATAGGAATAATTATATTTTTTATATATACAAGAAGTATTTTATTAACTTTAGCTCTAATTTTTATACTAAACTTTGCATTAACAAAAATACAACCAATGATTATGCTATATCTCAAGTAACCCCGTATACCCCTAACTTAACCCGCCTGGTCGCCAAGATAAAATTAAGAATTTTAAGATAGATCCGAGAAGGTTTCCACCAACAACCAATATAATTCTCACATAACGGCTTGTCAAAATAGATAGGCTGTTATTTTTATGAAAAATTATGAGGAAGTTTTCTCTATGTGTCGCAAATAAACCTTAGAAAAATCGCGGACACAGGACGAAATGAATATGATGAGCGTGTCGCAAGAGTTTTTAAACAATAAAATTATAATTCATGCAACACATTTAAATATCAAAAAGTACATAAAAGCCCCAAAGCAGAAGGCATTAAAAGTGTGTCGCAAGGAGGATATTATGGCAGCGATAAGAGTTAATTTGTTTTTTCCGGACAACCATGAAATTGCATTGCTCCCCAAGGGGCAAAGAGCCGTAAAAGCTAAGGAATTAATTGAATTTGCACTCACCTACCAAAAGCAAATAACACAACTTCAATCCGATATAACAGATATTAAAAATATGGTTTCTAGCGGAGTAATCCCGCCAGTACCAGAAAAGTCAAAAGAAATGATAGATGCCGACGCAGAACTAATTAAGGATATATTAGGGATGTCCTGATAAGGAGGCAAACTTTGTGGAAGAATTCTTAAAGCGTTTTATGTTGTCCAGGGGAGACTTCAACTACCTTAAATCCTTGTCATTAGAACAATCAAAAGAAATCCAAAAAGTTATTAATGAAGTCTATAATGCTCATGGCGAAATGTTGGCATTGAAATACATAGAAGATACACGATACTTGGATGAAAAAATGATAGACGGCATTAATCCAGGTGGGATTGAAACTGCTGTATATAACGATCCTTACCGGTTATCGGTATTTATACCAGAGTTTCCTTTACATCTTAAACAATACGCAAAAACAAAATTCTCAACAAAATTGGGTTTTGATACAGCCGAACGCTGGCAGAATTATATGGTTGTTGCTTTACGCGAGCTCCGATCGAAAGGTGCGGTAATGTTTATTGGTCCAGTTGTTATATTCTATCTATTTCACTTCCCAAAACAGAACATGGACGTGGATAATTATGCAATAAAATTCATAAACGATACATTTAGAAATGGAAAGATCATTGAAGAAGATAGTTATGAACACACCTCGGTGTTTTTCAAAGGGATACCAGATATGGTTAAAAGAGGTACGGAAATTAACATTGTAAGAGACGTGGATTTTGTTAGATTTCTTACTGCCATATTATAGAAAGCAAAAATCAATAATAAATCAAGTAGCAGTTGAGGGAAAAAATAACCCTAAACAAAGAATTATCAAAGGTTGAAGAGGAGTAAAAACAAACTCTAAAAGAGTTTTAAAATAAATCAAGTAATAAATATTAAAAAAATGGCTTCGGCCTTAGAGCTACCAGCGATAAAGACACATATTATAAAAAATGGTTTCGGATTTGGATTTATAAATCCATTAAATTAGGGGGTTGCTTGAAAAATAAATACAAGTAACTTGATGAATAAAGTCAATAAAAACGGAAATGAAAGCAAGGTAAAAATATAAATCAAGTGATAAGGGGGCTACCTGAAGGGGAGGTCACATACGCACACACGCAAAAGTAAAGATGCTACAAGATGTAATAAAAAGAATTACGAAAAGGGAGGTAATAATAATCAATGACAAGAGCATGGGAACGTCAAGAATTGGATCTTAAAATTTTGGAATCATTATATGATGTCAAGGCATTAATTGGTAGGACGGTAGTGAAAATTTATACATCAGGGAATGAGCAACGGGGGTATGATAGATTACATGCTTTAAAGAAAAGAGGATTGGTTGAAGGTATACCATATTGCGAGGTTAAGGGAAATGGCAGGAAAGAAAACTTACCGGGCAAGAGAAAGAAAAGGGCAACATTATATTATTTAACGGCAGATGGAGTAAGAGTCGCTAAAAAATTAAAAAAATTGGAAATTGACGGGGCAGAACGTTCAATGCGACCAGAAGAAGAACAATTAATACCATTGTATTTTGCATCACTATTGGCAGAAAATATTCCACTAAAATTCTATAACGCCAAAGAGTTCAAGTTAAAAAATAGAATTCCAAACTTTGTAACCCTGGATTTGATATGCGGTGATTGGCTGATTATTATTGAGCGTGAACAAAATAATGCCTACCGCAGAAATCTATGTAAACAAGTCAAGGGGTTAAGAGAGAATCCCGCCTGTGGGAATATTTTAATACTATGTCATTCAGAGCTGAAAAGAACAGTATCTATACAAACATGGAAAAAGGAATATGGGCCAACCGCTCACTTTATGGTGAAAGACAATTACAATGGCATTTACCGACTTCTATCAGGTAATACCACGGCAGAAATCATCAAAACTATAGAACAAAACAAAGGTCCGGTGCAGATGTTAACCCTGCCGGTAGAAGGGTTCACTCACATAATTAACGGCAAACGCAGTGTAATAATAGATTTAATAGGTTTTCCTGTCCGGTCGATGCGACACTTAAGCGGGGTTATCACGCCAAACCATAACCCCCATATAGGAGTGGAAAGCGTGGATGATTTAAAGGCAATAGTAAGATGTTTCCCAGAAATCCTTCGGCCAGGTTTTGAGTTTTTCACGTTGGATGGTGTTACTGGAACATCTGAAGCTATAAGTAGGTTATACAGCAGGAAGGAGTGATGTATTTGTCCTGGCAGAATTTAATAAGCTCCACGAAGTATTCTAAGATAGGCGCGGTTGTTTTAATAGCAGCCGCTATTCTTGTATTTATCTCAAGTTTTAAAACCCTAACCCCGATACCATTATTTGGCATATTCGCAACTATATTAATAATCTTGAGCCTGCTCATCACAATCCAGGAACGCCAGATATGGACGATGATATCGATAGGTTTAATATTATTCGGCAGCAATTATATGCAAGGGGCAAGCCCGATCTCTGGAACCGATGCAACCCACGTAGAGTTTTTAAACAGAGTTTTGAGCCGGGTAATGGGATTAATAACGATTATAGCCGCAGCACTATTCGGTATATTTTATAAATCCCGTTTTAAAGACGGAGTTGAAAGCACTTTTGATAAATTATTGAGAGATGTTCATGGGCAGAAGCCAGATAAGATTTACCACCCGCCAGTATTAATATGCCGAGAAAAAATCAGAAGGCCGGTGTATCTTGAAGGTCTCGATAGATACTTGCATACCTTGTTAGTTGGTTCAACCGGCACAGGTAAAACATCAACAGTATTGGCACCATTGGTCTGGCAGGATTTACAAAACATGCACAAAGGCAACCCACTGGGCATAACCGTAGTAGCCCCCGACCATGAATTTGTGCATCAAATACGTGAATGGTGTGAGCAATTAAGTATTCCTTGCACGATAATCGACCTGGACGATCCAAATACCTGCAGATTTAATCCTCTTGAAGGCGATGCAACTATTGTGGCAGAAATCATGCGTACCGTTTTAAGATCAACCTTTGGAGAGCAAGACGCATTCTTTGGACAAGCACAGGAACTACATGCCAAAAATACCATGCTTTTATTGAAACGGCTAAGAGGAGACAATTTAACTTTGCTGGATGTATATAAAGCCCTGATGGACATAGAGGACGTACAAAACCAAGTTGACCGGTATGAGGAATTATATGGCGAGGACGTAATCACCACTTACTTCAAAAAAGAAGCCTTCGGCAGAAATAAAGATAAGCTTCATCAATTTGCTATGGGCCTGCGTATGCAGATATCTGACTTATTGACCAATGAAAATATCTATAACGTCTTAGTAGGCCGCTCTGAAATTAATCTTGATCGGCACATGGAGGAAGGGGGTGTATTATTATTCAATACAGCCCTTGGTAAGATGGGGCATATGAGCCGAGTATTTGGGCAATTTCTTATTATGCACACCCAAAACGCAGTTTTTAGGAGACCAGGAAATGAATTTACTCGTATTCCACATTATTTATATATAGACGAATTACCGGTGTACTTTAACTCAGAACTTCAAAATTTACTTAATATGGGCAGAAAATATCGTTGTGGCTGCACCTTTACAATCCAGGGACCTGCCCAGTTGGAAAATATGAAGCAGGGGTTAGCAATTAGAAAAATAATTTTCAATGGCTGTCGTAATAAAATAGTAATAGGTATAGAGGACTCATCAGATGCAAAATTAATGTCTGAAATGTTTGGCGAAAAAGAATCAATTGAATTAAGGAAAAACCGCAAACGATTTGAGATTTTTGCGAATTCATATTCTGAAACTGAAAAGCTCAAACCTCGATTCACTTATACTGAGATATTGGAATTAGATCCCTGGCATGGGTTAGTTAAATTAGTAAAGAACGGCCGTAATCAGGAGCCAATTGAAGGGATATTTGAGGAACCATGGGTATTCCAATCCAGAATACAAAAAGAATTGAGTAAAATTCCAAAACACGAAATAATTCTGCCAGAAGAATAGGGGAGGAGGAACTTGACTTGGAAATAAAGATCAAGGGGAAAGAGAAAGAAAAAGTAAACGAGCAAAGCCTTCATAAGATTGTATCATACGCAATTCTCCTGGGTTTCGAGGTGAGTATAATTAACCTTTCTGCCGTGGAGAAATGGATGGAAAACTACGCTGAAGCCGGGAAGCTGAAAATTAAAAAAACAACCAAGATATGAGAACACTAACCAACCCAGAAATAACATCTGAATATTGATGACAGATGGGAGGAGTATGGATGATATTTGCAGATGAGGAGCATAAGTCCTTCTATATTCAAAATGTACAAAGGACAAAAAGCCAAAAGGACCCTTATAGAAAAGCACTGTTTTATACTCTGGGAATCACTGGCATAACCCGGGATTGCATAGAACATATTTACGACTTTAATAAAAATCAAATCATACTAAAAGCATTAAACGCCGCCTGGCAGACCGGTACCACAATGAGAATCACAAGATTAGCATTTAATCTGTACAACGGATATTTGGGCGAAACCGAAGAAGAAGGTTATAAGTTTACTCCATATTACCTGTTCGACACCGGATTATTGCCCTTTATGTTAGAGGCAATTAAGGTCAGATACGCGGAGTACGCAACATAATTTTAATATAGGCCAAAAAGCGGGTTTAAGGCCCGCTTTTTCTATCTCAAAAAACGCCAAAACGGAGGGGATCAAAAATGTTGTATAACACCGAACCAACAGAATTTAATATAATCCAACCACTAAATTACAAGAACCCATTACCTGCATGGGGAGTGCTAATACTGGAGTTTATTGCCCCTCGCATATTGTTAGGGGTTGATACCGTTACCAAAACATGCTTTTCAAGCGGTAACCGCACCGGCCGAAAGAAATTAATACAGCTGGCATTGGCAGGATACCTGAAAAGATATGAAATATCCACATCAGAACGTCACTTTATAGCATATAGCTTGGGCTTGGAAGGTATGCGCTCCACCCGGGTTATAGCTCCGGAGGTCGATATAATAAAAGCCCAGGAATTAATAATCGCTAATGAATTTTGCCATAAATATGTCATAACAAATTTTATACTCTGGCCAACCAAAAGCCTTTTAGTAGGGCAAATTGAGTTGAATGGTAACAAGTATTCGCTATGGTGCCCACGACGAACAGAGAAGCCCAAGCGGATAAAATCATTACAGAACGAGTTGCCATTATCAAGTGAGGGATTAATAGTAATCGCCCCTAACCTGCGGTATATTTATACCATTGCAGAACATATGACGGGTCTGTATGTGCCTGTTTTCTTTTGTATAGATTCAATACTAGATCGGTTTATGCGGTTAGATAATGGGGTATTGGTTCCGGTGTGAACCGTACCCTCCTAATCAACTTTTGATAAAATTTCAATGCGTGAATTAAGGGAATCTGAAATTCTATTTATTTGTTTAGTATGATCTTGATCACCGTTATTTCTAAGACGATAAGTTACGTTATTAAGCCAGGTCATTAATTCAACAGGTAGTAGTTGCCATTGTTTAATGGTCATTTGATTTTTTAGGGCTATAGCTTCAGAAAGACCAAAATACTGATTCTTTCTCACTATTTCTGCTGCTTCCGGAGATGAAAGCTTAAATCTTTCATTTGACCATTCATTGAGCCACTTCATTAGAATTAAAATTGATGCATAAGCGGCCTGAGCCTCTTCTTTCTCAATCACCCCGATTAATCGAGCCTTACCAGGATGAAATAAATTACGATAGTCTCTTAAGTTCTCTGCAGTAGATAGAATATGCGGAGGAATAACAGCTCCATGAATCTCCTTAATTTGGTAGATAAGTTTACCAAGGGGGAAATTATTAATTCTATCAGGGACATCACCTAATTGCTCAAATATAGCTATTAGAACAACTTCAGCTGTTGCTCCACTTAAAGCACAAGTACCTACCCACAACTCATTGTCCCGGGCTAACGTAGCTTCAAGCCATAACTGATTGGCAATTTTGTTTAAAGTAGAATCCTCAATAAAATTAAACAATGACATATCAATTCACTCCTATATTAATTTTCTTAAATTTCTATAAATTTTCACCATTTACTTTTGTAATTTTACTCTATTGAAACCAGAAACTACGCACACACCCAGCTTTCAAACTAAGTTACTACTGAATACAAAGAGTTCTATTGAAGCGAGATAGAATAATTAAAGAACCAACCCTCAGCTGTAACCAGAATTGTTTTACGCCTCTTATCACTCTCATCTATAATACTGGTAACTAATCCAGCTACTTCTAGTTGGCTTATATATCGCCTCATTGTTGGCCAGTTCTTGAACCCAAAAATATCGTAATCACTGGGAGACAGCTCTCCATTGCATTCGATAATTTGTTTAAAAACTTCTAATGCTCGAGGTTTTATCAATGTCATAACAGCTTTAATTTTTTCTTTACTCTGGTAATTTAACCATTTATAAAAGGTTTCTCTCTTTTCTTCATTAGTCAAGGGTAGGTTACTATCAGAAACGTCTAAACAGTAATTATTGGCATAATTCAATGCATTGCGCGTATTATTATGTAAAATTTTATATAAGTGCTCAAATTCTTGACAATTTATTGGGAGGTATCCTTTATCCTCTACGATCTCAAACCGTTTTATTCTTGTTAATAGGATATCAATAGCATATTTAAAGTCTACGCCACAAAGATTGATAGGCATATTCATTCTTCCATGTAAACGCGGGGAAGAAGCAACTCCTCTCATAATCCCCATTGACCCACATAATACCCACCGCAAGCCAGTAAAAGCAAACACCTTATCCCTAAATCGTTCTATCTGCTCTCGAGCAATTTGAGAAGTTTGCAATAATTCCATATTGTCCAGTATACAAACAATTCCCCCATCAAGACTTTCATAAGGTGGAAAAATGTCAGACAACCAGTTCAAAACTGTAGTTTTAAAGCCACTTTTAAGGAATCCTGCTCCTGGATTCGCCTGTTGGGTCGTACCGACTCCGAAGCCTAAATGTTTAACAATATTTACACTACCACTGTAACCGTTGATTAATGGTGAATTGAGCCATTTAATTATCGCTCCGCCATTTTCTAAATAAAACCCACGGTCCTTTAATTCCTTACCTCTTTTTAATAAGGTTTGGGCCACTGCCATTAAAACTTCGTCTATAAAATCTTCTGGTTCTATGTCAGCTGATAGCTGAAATCGAGCATCACAGGGAATAAATAAAGGGCCAACTCCCGTCCTTAGATAATCATCAAACATTTCATATACCGCTATATTTACTAAGCTGGTTTTTCCAACTCCATTATCGCCCTCAATGGTAACCAAATTGGAAGATGAGGATAAGCTTTTTTTAAGCTGCTTAATTTCATTTTTTCTATTTACTAAAAGTGCTTTTCCATTTTCATCTGCTGGTAAAGGATGTGTTTTAAAAGGAGTTTCTGTAAATCCCCATTCATGAAAAATATTCATATAATTTCCCCCAATTTATATTAATAACAAAACATAAACTACAAACATTTTAACCCACCGTACAATACATTCCAACGATTCATTTATCTGGATTATGGGAAGGCAATGTGTCAGTTTACTCCAGGCACCCATTTTCCCTGGAAAACAATAAACCTATGTACAAAAATCAATAAATAACGTAAAATTTAATTTAAAAATAGATCAAAAACATAAAATTTTATTACCTTAGACGAAAATGGGTGACAAAAAGGTAACGTTTTCGAGTAGGTATCCGTGTGCCTTAAGGTAAACGTTAAAATTTCATAATTGATGCAAGGGAGGGTATTCGCGTACCCTTAAGGCTCTTCAAATCTTGGAGAGCTTTTTTGTTGGCATAAATCAGGAAGTTATCAATAAGAAGGGGGAGAGTTTATGGCGGAAGAACAGTGTCCCGTTTGTTATGCTTATTTGGACTTCAATGGCCGGTGCCCAGTTTGCATGAAACGTTCCTACATGACAAGAACAAGTATAGATAGTAGCCGTTCAAGTTGAAACAGGATAATTAGAAAAAGAATTAGAATTATTCAGCGTGTCTGGCGATCACCAGAAATTATTAAGAACCCCGGTTATTACGCCAAACAGAACTTATCCTGGAATTATTTAATGTGTAAGCCCGGAAAGAAAATGGGCATTCAAAAACCCAAATACCAACAATCCAATACATTGATACGGAACGAATTATATATGTATTAAAACCCTGTAGCGGTTCCTTCGGGAACCGCTTTTTTTGTTGTTAAAAATAAAATTCAAAAATCCCTCGTACATCAAGGGGAGAAAGGAAGTGGATTTATGGGTAAGTTGAAACCAAGGAAAAAATCCGTTATTGGGGTTTGCAGTAAGAAAAAACAGGCATCCAAAGAAGCCTGCCGGCAGTTCCGAAAAGAGGTGTCACTACGATGGGCAAGTTAGAAGTCGAGATCACAAATATCTATGCAACTGTCGTAGACGAATGGTATGGGGTAGGAATAGAATTTAATTTTACCTCGCCTATCGAGATGGTTCCTTCCAAAAATGATTCGCCTAATTTTGCACGGTCTATTATTCGCACAATCGTAAACAGCCCAGAATACGAGAGGTATTTCAAAACCGAGCATAGAGTCTGGGTTGAAGAGTATGAGGACGGGCCGGAAACAGAAGTCGTTATTCCAAAATTTCAAGAAAGCCATTTCGATCATTGGCAGTTTACTTCAAAAGGTGGCTTTGTTGGAGCTAGTACAAGGATGTAATCCCGAATAACTCGGGGTGGGTTTTGCTCTCGTTTCCCCACCGGCTGTAAAGCTGGTTCCTTTCCGTGATTCCATGGAGAGGGGGTGGGTAAAGTGTTGGAACTAATCTTTTCATTGTTCGCTGTCTCATTCTGTTTGATTTTATTAATTCTGGTCATTCGAGATAAATCCTCTTACATAGAGAGTATCTCGATCCAGGTATTTAAAATCATTAGATTAGAGATAGTGTCGGCAGAAAAGAAAAGACCTCCTGCTGAGTCCAGGAGGCACCGACACTAAAACTACCTAAATAAACGAGAGGGTCGCGGTCAGTTGCACCTGGCTGCGACCTTAATTTGATTATATTCCAATGATTGTATATGTCAATTACTAAATCTGCACCCAAGCAGGAAAAGAATAAATCACTAGAACCGCAAATATCATCATAGCCTTATTTAAAGGAGATTGTAAAATGGCTAAAATCCGTATAAAAATGACCTGTGTTAGTGAATATGAGCCAATTCCTGAGTGTTATCCACCAGATTCTACACTAGAAGAAATGGCCCAAATAGATGCTCGCTGCGCTGAAGATTACCCTGGTGAATTCTACAATAATTGTGCTCAATCACAAGTTAGTTACGAAATCCTTACTGAAGAACTCATACAATACCAATCTTGTATGGCTCTTATTGCTGATGCTTATCGGCGTATGGGAACAAACAGAGATCCGGTATATCGAGTCAAACAAATCGCATTTTGCGAAAAACAGCTTGAAAAAATAACTGAAATTATTGAAAAAGAGAAAATAAATAAATTTTAGAAACCCTCTTAACAGCAAGCAAGCATTCTTTCTATTGAGGCTTTTGCCGGGAATAAAAACCCGGCACTTGCCGGGTAGAAAGGAGATACCATGGAGCAAGAAGCCCTGTTCCCAACTGAATGGGTAGAAAAGCTTATCAAGGAAACTCGCCGGGGCCTTTTGTCACTGCAAGCAATGGACCCGATATTTACTTCTGATGAATGGTATAAACAGACCCGGGTCATTAAGGAAAAAGTATCGGGTACGCAAATGGTATGCGATGGAGCTTATTCGCTCAGGGGAAATACTGATTACGACACTGGCTTAATCGGCATTATGGAAATCCGAGATGAAGTCCAGTATATGTTTGAGTTGGTGCTATGGTGCGAACCCGGCGATATAGCTCATTATAACTGGTCATATTTAAACGAACGCCTTGAATACTGCTGGCAGTTAGTCCAAGGTGTAAAAGAAAAACTCCCACCAGTATCTACAGTACACAATCTGGGCAAAGTTGAAGGAGTTATTAGAGATATAGTTGATACTTACCTCGATCCCTCAACAGATGCCCCATGGAAATTAGGAATTTCCTGGGGTAAAGATTCAACTAGTGTGCTGCAGTTGGTTCTTGAGGCACTCGAAAGAATTCCCCGGGAGAAATGGACACGGCCAATTAACTTAGTCACATCAGACACATGCCTGGAACTTCCACCAATGTTAAAAATAATACGGAAAAATTCAAGCGATTTCGGGAAATACTCCCAGGATCACAATCTGCCTTTTGAAGTTCATGTAGTGAAACCTTCATTAGAGGAGCGATTCTGGACTAATCTTATCGGGAAAGGCTACACCCCGCCATTAGGAGGACCAGTTAAACGTTGGTGCACACCGAGATTAAAGATTCAACCGCAGAGCAGGCTGGATAAGGATTTGCTCTCGCAATATAAGAACATCGTTGCTGTTCTTGGTACTCGCTATGATGAAAGCGTCAGCCGTGAGATCTCCATGAAGAAATGGGAAGGAAAATCCCGGTACGGCTACACTGTGACCCCTAATGTACTTTCTTATACCCCAATAGCCCATTTAAACACTAATCAAGTTTGGGATGTTATAAAACATGGATTTTGGTGGGGCAATAACTACAAAATGTTAGCGGATCTGTACCGAGCCAGCTCTTTCGATGAGACTATAACCGAAGGCGGCAGAATGGGTTGTGCTGTATGTTTTGTGGTTAAACGAGATAAATCGCTAACTAATTTAATATCCAACGGTTATGAATGGCTTCAACCATTAATCGATTACCGCGAATTGGTTTTAGAAGTTGTTCAAAATAGGTTTTACCGTGAGCCGATCCCAATTGACCGGAGAACTGGCCTGCCTACGAAATCGCGTAACCATAAAGTAAAAGCAGTTGGGGGTATAAATCAAAAAGGCCGGGAGTATTTACTGGGCAAACTTCTTGAAACCCAGGCTGAGATTCAAAATGGAATGGCTGCAGCCGGCTTTGAAGTTGAAGGTGGGTACGAGCTTATCTCTGCAGAAGAAATCCAATGGATTAAATCCTGGTGGAATCATTTATCGGGATACACTGAAGATGGCTTTACTTCTGATCAAGTTGTAGAAAAAGTGCCTGATTTACAGCTCGCATTGTTCTAAGGAGTGATTAATGTGTTGAATCAGTTGGTTTGTGTAATTAAACGAAAACTTATAATGGTACCAGCTGAAGTTATTGAAGTTGATGGGTACGATAACTGGGTTAGGTTCGGACTAAAAAGTAAAAGACCATTTATACCATCTGAAATAATCCAACCTGTCAATGGCCCAGACAGAACCGAGATTATTAAATTATTAGCCCAGAATATTAACCTGGAGTGCCGACTTAAGTTAAACTTTAGATTTAAAAAAGGTTGGCATATCAAGGGAATCTGGATACCCAAAATCCCTGAGTAAGGGAAGAAAAATAAAGTTTCTTTAAGTACATCATATAACGATGGGAGCATTATAATATGGCTTCCATCGTTATTGTCTATTTAGACAATTAAAATCTTTATTTAAAGGAGGAATTTCAATGGATAAAAACAGCTTGGTCTACTGGTACGCGCGTACTCAATATCTTGATGTACCTCAACCAGAAACAAATATCGTATGGACAGGGCATTTACCCCTTACCAATATGCTTGACGGAGAGCCACTTCCCGAATATCTTCGCCAGTCTATATTATTTACAGCAAGGGAATTAGGTTATCCCTTGTTTGTTCGAACCGATATGGCTTCAGGTAAACATGAGTGGGAGAAGGCTTGTTTTGTTCCTTCTGAAGAAGTGCTGTTCCAGCATATTGCCAGGGTCGTTGAGTACAACGAGTGCGTAGATATGCTAGGTCTTGGGTACCAGGCATTAATTTTGCGTAAGTATATTCCCTTAGAATCCACATTCAATGCCTTTATTGGACAATTGCCGATAGCACGCGAACGCCGATATTTTGCCCGGGATGGCAAAGTCGAATGCCATCATCCTTATTGGCCGGAGAACGCAATCTTAAAGGCGTATGGCAATAAACCTGAAAACTGGAAGGAATTATTAACTGAACTAAACCACGAAGATGAAGAAGAAATTGCCCTTTTAACGGTTTATGCTCAAAAAATAGCGGGTCAGCTTAAAGGCTACTGGAGTATCGATTTTGCCAAAGGCCAGGACGGTAAATGGTATTTTATTGATGCTGCAGAGGGAGAGAGAAGCTGGCATCCAGTTTGTGAGCACAGACCTCAGAGCTATATGGGGGAATAAGGAGGGGCTTTGATGATTAAAAAGAATGACGTTGTCTATTACAAAGTTAAGCTCCAAAAGCTATTCCAGGAAGCAAAATCAAATGGAATTGAAATTGAATTGGGGTTGAAGGAAATTGCGTTTACTGATAAAGGAACAACTGAACGTGCAGTTGTTAAACTGCCCTAAATCTTAGTTTTAAAGAAATCCCTACAAATGGGGAATTATGAAACGGCCAGCATGAGGGGAGGCCTATAATTTGAAGATTTGTTATAGAGAAATAAAATTTAGGCAGCAAAGCCTTTATTTAATTGAATGGGTAAATGAAATCGTAGATGAATATCTAGAATTGGGGTATGACCTTACATTGCGCCAAGTCTATTATCAGCTTGTAGCAAGAGATGTTATTCCTAATAACGAGCGCAGCTATAAAAACCTTGGCAACCTGGTCTCAGATGGTAGAATAGCTGGACTTATTGACTGGGAGGCAATAATCGATCGCACAAGAAACATAAGAAGAAATAGCCATTGGGATTCCCCATCTGAAATTATAGAAATTGCATCGCAACAGTTTGCATACGACAAATGGGCGGAGCAGTACAATTACGTTGAGGTATGGGTAGAAAAAGACGCATTAATAGGTGTTGTTGGGCAAATATGTGAACGACTTGATGTTCCCTATTTTTCTTGTCGAGGATATGTGAGTCAATCAGAAATGTGGGCAGCAGCCCGAAGACTGCAACAATATGGCATTAATAAGGATATAATCATAATCCACTTAGGTGACCATGATCCTAGCGGCAAAGATATGAGCAGGGATATTGTAGACAGACTAAGCTTATTTGATATCTACCCTGAATTCCAAAGGATAGCATTAAATATTGATCAGATTGAATTATACGATCCTCCACCCAACCCAACTAAATTAACAGATAGCCGTTGTCATGCGTACATCCGAGAATACGGGTATGAATGCTGGGAATTGGATGCATTGAAGCCTGAAATTATTGAGGAACTAATACGTAAAACGGTTATGGAATATTGTGACCCACACCTATTTGAAATGGCTAAACAAAGAGAAAGAGCAGCTAGGAAGTTACTTAAAAATGTTTCTGCCAATTGGGAATCCATCGTTGACAACTATTCTGTTTAAATTTATGGGCTTAATGAACGGCTTAAGGACCTAAATTAGAGGGGTGGGAGTCGGGTTCGAAAAATACCGTTCAAATTACGGTGGTTACCATGCAGAACATTAAGTCTGTGGAAAAACTTAGAATTTTTAAATCAGTTTTAAGATTAATAACCTGCTCTTTCCATTCTGGAAGGTTTAGCGGTTGCGAAGGGGAGATGAAAATGAATGATATTAAGTTCCGAGCATGGTTTGAAGTTATTATTGATGGAACATGGAAAATGGCAGACGTGCGGGATATCATATGGAACCGGGGCATGATTGTAATTGACGTATTTGATGACAATAAACTGTTTTATCAGCCTTTAGATTTTAAATTGATGCAGTTTTCCGGATTTCACGATTCCAAACGCACAAAAAAATATCCGAAGGGCCAAGAAATTTTTGATGGCGACATTGTTTTTTGGGGGAAAGGAGATAATGCCCCTGCGGAAAGAGTATTTAAGGCTGATGGTGCTTTTTGGGTTACTTGTGAAGATGGTGACAGGATATTACTTGCTGAAGTTCTCAAGGGCATTAAGGTAATAGGCAATATTTATGAGAACCCGGAACTCATTTAGTGAACAGTTCACGGTTGGTGCCGATGAAATTAAAATACCTAAATCAAGTAAAGAGCGTCAGATGCGAAAGTAGGTGAACTTGTGAACACAGTTTTAAAATATCCAGGAAGTAAATGGCGAATAGCGGATTGGATTATTCCGTATATCCCTGAACACCACTCATATGTTGAACCGTATTTTGGCTCTGGCGCGATTTTGTTTAATAAAATGCCCAGCGCCATTGAAACAGTAAATGATTTGGATTGGGATGTCTGCAACCTTTTCCATTGTATCCAAAATGATAGCAAAAAGCTGGCCAGCATCGTAGCGATGACTCCGTATAGCCGATCTGAATATGATGATACATTTAAATTGGATCTGGATGATCTGATGTGCAACATAGATCCGTTCAGGAAGGCTGCAAGGTTTTTAGTGCAATGTTGGCAGGGACATGGCTTCAGGACTAATGGTTACAAAGTTGGTTGGAAGAATGATGTTCAGGGCCGGGAAAACATGTATGCAGTTTATAACTGGTACCGGCTGCCAGAATGGATAATTGGTATAGTTGACAGGCTTAAACAGGTACAAATTGAAAATCGGCCGTCCACGGAGGTCATTAAAAGATTCTGGTACCCTAATGTATTCTTGTATCTGGACCCACCTTATTTGTTAGGTACTAGAACAGCAAAGCAATATAAACACGAAATGACTGACCAAGACCATATTGAGCTCTTGGAACTAATTTCCGAATTTCCTGGGAAAGTAATGATATCCGGATATGAAAATGATTTGTATAACCGGTACCTGGGCAAATGGTTTAAAGAGAGCACTAAGGGTTACGCGGAATATCGCCAAGGCGCGGACAGAAATGAGGTTTTATGGATGAATTACAAGCCTATAAAACTGCAATTAACCTTACTAAACTAAGTATTGTTAATTAAAAAAATATCAATAAGGAGGTATATCAGGATGGAGCGGAAAAACTGGAGAACTAAATTATTGAATGAGTATACATTACAAGATGCGCTTGAAGCAATGGAAGCCGGCTTTTTTACTGTTATAAACGATGGCAAATACTTCTGCCAATTCAATTGATAATAGCTGAACTATTCCCAAAAACGCATTTAAGAAATCTAATAGGAAAAGAAGAAGGTGAATGGTTATGGCTTTAGCGGAACAATGCCTATTTGAATTTGAAGAATTAGAACAGACAGTAAATCCAAAAGCATGTAAACTTGCTGATTTATCAACCTATGATAAAATTATCGTTTCTAGTAGTGGTGGTAAAGACAGCGAGGCTTGTGCATTATATTTACTTGAACTCGGCATTGCAAAAGATAAAATTATCCTTTGGCATCAATCTATAGATGGAAGCCCGGGAAGTATGCAATTTGCTGATTGGCCAGTAACTGAACCTTATGTAAGAGCTTTTGGGGAAGCTCTAGGAATACGCACTGAATTTCAGTGGAGAGAAAATGGTTTTATTGGGGAGATCCTCCGAGAGAATCAAAGAACCAATAATGTACAGTTTGAGCATCATGGCAATGTAATTACGCTGCCTACTCGGAATGGGAAATACAGTACTAGGAGAAAGTTCCCTGCAAAAGCGGTAGACCTTCGTACCCGCTGGTGCACTGCTTATTTGAAGATTGATGTTATGAAGAGGGTGTTAAATAATCATCCAGACTTTCAAGAAGGTAATTACTTGGTGATCACTGGAGAACGACGGGAAGAATCCGCAAATCGCGCCAGGTATTTAACTGTTGAAAAACATCCTTGCGAAAGGAATAGCCGTAAAGTAACTTGGTGGCGTAGTGTTATTGAGTGGTCAGAAAAGGAAGTATGGGACATTCTTGAAAAATATCGTATACTTCCCCATCCTGCATACTGGTTGGGCTTTAGCCGGACATCATGCTTCGGCTGTATCTTCTGTACAGCAGATCAGTGGGCAACTGTAAGGGAGGTATCTCCAGAAAGATTTAACCAACTGGTAGAAATGGAGAAAGAACTGAATCACACCATAGACAACAAGCTAACACTTACCCAGCTTGCTGATCGCGGGAGATCCAGACTACCAAAAAACATAGATGCTGAGAAATGGGTCAGACTGGCTATAGACGCAAATATATCACCTGGAGATATTTTTGTTGATAGATGGGATTTGCCAACAGGGGCTTTCACTGGAGCCGCTGGGGGACCATGTTAAAAAAAACTAAAAACTGAACTTGTATGTAATAAGAGTTAAATCGGCGGTTTCTTCGGGAGCCGCTTTTTTATTGCAAAATTTCAATTTAAAAATCCTCCGAAAACCGGAGGGAAAGGAGTGAATTTATGAGCAAGGTAGAGCAGTTACGTCAGCAGATTAGCCTTTTTGATGAACAATACGAATTAGGTAATCCGCTGATAACGGACACGGAGTATGAGAAGAAGTATTCCAAATTGCAAAAAATGGAGGCCGAAACGGGGGATATTTCGCCGGATTCGCCAACCCAAAGAATCACTTATCTGAAGGTGCCTGGGCGGGAAACGGTTAAACACCCAATACCAATGCTTTCATTAGACAAAGCCAACGACTACGTTCAGTTAAAAAAGTGGTTTGTAAGTATTTTTAAAGAAGTCCTGGCTCAGTTTAAATTGGATGGGTTAACAATTGTCCTACGGTATATTAACGGGCAATTAGTGGATGCCGTAACCCGTGGTGATGGGTATGAAGGTTACAGAGTGCTTCATACTGTCCTAACCGTTAGAAACCTGCCGAAAGAAATTCCGTTTAAAGGCGAGTTAGAAATCAGAGGGGAAGTTTATGTCCCATTCAAGGATTTTGAACGGGTAAATAACGCTTTGCCTTTGGATCAGCGTTATGCTAATTCTCGTGCACTTGCAGCAGGAACCGTCCAGATGCTGGATGCAAACATAGCTGCAGAAAGAGGATTGGAGATTCAGGTTTTTGATCTAATCCGAGCAGAGGGGAAAGAATTTAATTCCGATAGCGATGCGCTGGGATTTCTCGAAAATCAAGGGTTCCCTGTTGTAGAAACAATATCTTTTACTGACTTCCATAGGCTTACCAGCTATCTCGTTAAAGTAGAAAAGCAGGTTCGTCCTGAATTGCCTTTTCCTATTGATGGGATAGTAGTTAAGGCAAATGATTTGTCAGTAAGAGAACAGTTAGGCTACACTTCAAAGCATCCTAAATGGGGCATTGCTTTCAAATTTGAAAGCCAGGAAGTATTCACCAATCTAACGGATATTATTGTGCAAATTGGTAAATCGGGGCAGGTAACTCCAGTAGCAGTTTTTGATCCCATTGAAATTGGTGGGGTTACAATAACCCGTGCTACCTTGCATAACCCCGAGTTTGTATGGACTAACGATATCCGCGTAGGGGATCGCATAGTAATTGCGAGGGCCAATGATGTAATCCCACGGGTTATGAAATCTTTCCCAGAACAGCGGAAGGAAGATTTACCTGTGTGGAAACTACTGAAGTTTTGCCCGGTATGCAACTCTCCTATTGAACTTAGGGGGCCTCTTGCATTTTGTACCGGAGAAGAATGTCCTGCCCAGCTCGTGGAGCAGTTGATCCATTATTGTTCTAGGGATGCCCTAGATATTGAGGGACTGGGCAATTCTAATGTAAAACTCTTTTTTGAAATGGGTTTTGTAAAGACCCCGGCCGATCTCTATTCTCTGGAATCTAAAGCTGGCGAAATTATGGAGTTAGAAGGGTTCGGAAATAAGAAACTTGACAAGATTCTGGAGAGTATCGAAAACACCAAAAACCAGCCGTTCTCAAGATCGCTGTATGCAATTAATATCCCATACCTGGGACGCGCAAATTCCAGAATTTTAGCAGCGAAATTTCTTAATATCGATGCTCTTATGGGTGCCACCCGTGAACAATTGCTCCAAATTGAAGGAATTGGCGACGTTACGGCTGACACTATTATAGAATTCTTCTCGAAGGAGAAGAACCAAACTCTTATTGCTTGTTTAAAAGATGCTGGAGTAACGATGATGGAAGAAGCACCAGTTGCGATATCCGATGAGCTGCCTTTAACCGGTAAAACTATTGTAATTACCGGAACACTTTCTATGAAACGTGCGGAGATTGAAGATATTATTCGTGCCAACGGCGGAAAGCCGTCAGGAAGCGTTTCTAAGAATACAGATTTCTTAATTTTAGGTCCAGACAAAAACGGAACCACTAAGCACAAAAAGGCTTTAAGCTTGGGCGTTCCAATAATATCGGAACTTGAGTTAATGGATATTCTTGAGAATAATTCCAAGGGCCTCCATAACCCTTATTTTGTGGGAAGGGGGCAGGACTGATGACATCTCATGAATTAGCTCAAAAGTTACACAAACAAGGAATGGAAACTATAAAAGAATGGGGAGGGGAACGGATTGAAAAAATTAGTTATTGTTGACGGTTCATCCATTCTCTCTTCTTGTTTCTTTGCTACTGTACCAAACGAATACTATCGAGCCAAAAGCCCGGAAGAACGGCAGTTTATCTTACCAAGAATAATGCAGCATAACGGTGTTTTCACCAACGGAGTCTTTGCTATGTGCCGGTCCTTAAACAAACTGGTGGAAAAGCAAAAACCCACACATTTGGCCGTAGCATGGGACATTAGCAGGAATACATTCAGGCGTAAACTTTATCCCGATTATAAAGCCAATCGGGATGAAACTGTACCGGAACTGAAATCGCAATATATCCTAATGCAGGATATTTTGCGATCTGCCGGGATAGCTCAATTTATGGATGAGAATTTAGAAGCAGATGATTTTTTAGGGTCACTGTCCAAAATATTTGAATCCGAGATTCCGATCTTCCTGTACACAAAAGATCAAGATGCTTTGCAATTGGTATCAGATCGAACTCGGTTATGGCTGATAACAAGCAAATCAGATGATTTAAAACGTGAATTTAAACAGGAAGGCAATATTCCTGACGGTGCTTTTGAATTTACGCCTTTGCTGGTAAAAGAGATTTACGGGCTATATCCCTCCCAAATCATCGACAAAAAGGCACTGGAAGGTGATAGTTCAGATAATATACCAGGGGTAAGAGGGGTAGGCGAGAAAGCCTCAGTCCCGCTTCTGCAGGAATTAGGTACAGTTGAAGCAATATTCGAGGCACTAGAAGACGAAATAAGCTTCAAAAATCTCTGCAAGGACTTGGGTATCCGGTCACCCATAAAAGCTCTGCAGGGAGGCAAAGAATCGGCAATGCTAAGTAAAGATTTAGCGACGATACGTTGCCAGGATATGAACACCACGTTGCATAATTTGCGGTTGCAGGTCAATCAGGATGCATTAAACCAAAAATTTGCGGAATTGAATTTTAAAAGTTTGGTTAAGGCAGTTCCGGTAAAAACTGCGGTTCAAGACTGCCTGGCGTTGTAGGGGGATTTACCGGCTTAACCGGGAGAGGAGAGGTTGAATGAACCCAATGTTCAGAGGAATCCTTATGTTAGCTTCAGATAGCCCAGAGCAACTTCGCAAATGCGATGTATACCGGGTGTTGGCCGCTGCCAAGGAGATAGGATCTTTAAAAGAATTTTCCGATTGGCTTAAAACTCAGTCCGTATCTACTAATGTAAAACATGAAATCAATAAATTGCTGGTGGAGGAATTTTCTATATGAGTCTGTGGCCAGATAATGACCTGGAGGATGCTCTACAGATCGTCCAGCAAAACTTAGCTCAGAATCGCTATACTTCGCTCTCGCAAGACCATTCACAATTAGTGCGAGAACACTATCGGAACCAGTTAACTATGCCGGTAGCCGGTCAGGAGGTTAATATATATTCTCCTGCCGGCCTTTTGCTGGCAACTGGCTATAATCGGATAGTTGTAGGCGATTATGGAGCATATCTGGAGATCCCGGAAAAAAACATAATATTGCCTAATATTTGTGTAAAACCTGGGCAAGAATACCGTTTTAATCCTGAATATAAAGTCAAGTATTTCTGGATGATGCCGAGGGATAACAGCCATGTCAAAATTTATTTTCAGCAAAGAAAGGTTGACTATGCGGATTATCAGCCTGGGATGTATTATATCAGCCCAGGAGAAGTTAAAATCAGCGCTAAGACATGATGTGTGGTATAACTACACACCATGTTTAAGATGCGTAGTAGCGCAATTTGAGAGGAGAAGGATTTATGAGAATAATTAATCCATATGTAGAGGTACCCGAAATAGACGGAGCCCAGTTATTAAGAAACATCGAAAAGGCAGGTAGAACCTGCTACAAATCGGAAGCCAGAATTACTCCGGAAAGCCACATCCCTTTCATCGAAATGATTATGAAATCCGGTCATCACTCAATGTTTGAGCATGAGAAAGTGACAGCCAGAATTATTTGTGATCGGGGAGTAAGCCACGAGATAGTGCGGCACAGACTAGCTGCCTACAGCCAGGAAAGCACCCGGTATTGTAATTATGCCGGTGAGAAGTTCGGCAAAGAGATTACGGTTATTAGGCCATTCTTCTTTGAGGCCAATACTGAAGAAAATATCGGACGTAGAATAGCCTGGGAAACCGCTATGGAAAACGCCGAATTAGGTTATTTTGATTTGTTAGATAACGGAGCCAGCGCACAGGAAGCCCGTTCCGTATTACCTAACAGCCTCAAGACGGAGATCGTTGTAACTTACAACCTCCGTGAATGGAGACACTTTTTTACCCTTAGGGCAGCCAAAGCGGCTCATCCCCAGATGCAGCAGATAGCCATACCTTTGCTTCTGTGGTTCAAAGACAACCTGGCGCCGCTATTCGATGATGTTGATTACAACCGGGATTTTGACACTACCAACTATGCCAAGGTAGTTGTTATGGGAGGCGATCAGTAATGTCAAACGTAGACCATCCCGGCCATTACAATACTGGCAAAATCGAGGTTATTGATTTTATTGAAGACCAGGATTTGAATTTCTCCCGGGGTAATGCATTGAAATATCTTTGCAGAGCAGGGAAGAAAAACAGTTCCAAAGAGGTTGAAGATCTGCAGAAAGCTGCCTGGTATATCAACCGGGAAATCGAGCGGCTATCTAAGGAGGGGGACTGATGGCGATTACACCCGAGAAGATAACCGAGGTTTTGAAGAAAGGCACCAGATAAGAAAGGGGAATAGGGATGAATATCGAGTTTGAGCAAAAGTATTTTGTTATAAAGGTTGATGATGTTACTAG
>NZ_JAQVBV010000016.1 GCF_028690125.1 Bacteroides sp.
TTGGTTCTTTTTTTGCTTCTCTAGCCATTTTACTATAAATATTTTATGGGATTCGTATTTATTTTACTCAATTGGAGTGCAAAATTAGGAAATAAATCCCGGATTATGGAATAAAAAATTTCTTTTGTATATTGTTCGCTTTCGTAATGACCGATTTCTGCCATCAGGATGTCTCCTTCGTGACCGAAATAATCATGATACTTAATTTCACCTGTAATAAACACATTTGCTTCCGACCGAATGGCTTGCGGAAGCAAAAAGGCTCCTGCTCCTCCACATAGTGCTACTTTCTTTACTTCTCTACCCGTTAGCTTATTATGACGAAGGCAACCTACTTCAAATATTTTTTTGATACGATTTAAAAATTCAAATTCTGTTTCAGGATTTTCTAATTCACCAATAACACCTGATCCGGCTTGCATCCAATCATTTTGTAACGGATACAAATCAAAAGACGGTTCTTCATAAGGATGAACAGCTAATAAAGCTTTTATTACTTCCGACTTTTTAAATGACGGTAAAATTGTTTCTATCCGTACTTCTCCTTCCTGATGTAACTCTCCAATAGTTCCACAGAAAGGATTTGCACCTTCTTTTGCCCGAAATGTACCTTCTCCTTCCAAGTTGTAACTGCATGAATCATAGTTGCCTATATTACCACATCCGGCAGTAAACAATACTTGTCGGACAGCATTTGCTTGTGTACAAGGAACAAAAGTCACTAACTTCGTCAGATAGTTCTCTTTAGGTTCAAGAATACGCAAGTTTTTCAGACCAATCTTTTCTCCTATTTTAAAGTTTACTCCTCCCTGAGCGTTATCAAGATTGGTATGCGCTGAATAGATAATTATATCATTCTTTATCGCTTTCAATATGCAACGTTCTACATAATCCTTACCTGTTATGGATTTGTATCTTTTAAAAATAAGTGGATGGTGTGAAATAACAAGATTGTATCCCAACGCAATAGCTTCATCCAACACGGATTCAGTAACATCAAGACACAACAAAGCCCCTGCAGCTTCCGCATCTGTCAATCCAATTTGCAAGCCGGCATTATCGAATCCGTCTTGCAATGGCAGAGGCGCGAATTGTTCAAGGGCGCATACTATCTCTTTAATTTTCATTATATGTAGAAAATTTGGATGCAAATATAGCGAAAAAAGAAGAAAGAATGGCTTTTTTATTGATTTTTTATTATATTTGTTGCATACCTTTAAATATTAAATTACAATGAAATTAATTTTATTTTATTTTTCTTTGATTATTCTGACTGTCTCCTGTCAGTTAAAGCAAAAAGATAATCTTAATGAGGATGTAATTGATGACACTTGCATACCTGATACAGCCAAAGCTACAGCTATCTTTTGGATTGACAAAGCCGAAAAAAAGATGCGACAATGTATCCCGTCCGTACTATTAAAGCAAAAGTATTCATTCACAAAGATGGAAAAGTGGATTTAAAGGAGTTTGTAAAAGACCAATCTCCTGGCGTTAATAAGTATATACGTCATTATCTAGCCAAATTTCAAGTACCAAAAAGAATGTTTGAAGGTGGCTATTTAAACCCTGGAGAACAATTTATCCAAATTCGCTGCCTGTGGGGAGACAAACAAAAAAAGATAATGCAGGACTAGAAATCCTTAAACCTATTTGCTCTTTCAGGTTTCACTCCTCTCTGTACACTATTTAGCCTATAGATTTTTCTTTTTTCCTATTGAAATATTTCTCTCCCAGAATGGAAAAAAGAAAAGATGCTAATAGATTATTTTTTTCTTCTCAATGTTTATTTAAAACATCACAATCTTTAAAAAAAATATTATTATCTTTTTCAGAAACTTTATTATAGAAATTTGTGAATGATAAATAAAGGATAGTGAAGGGTGAGGATTAAATCGTTATTTCTACTAAATTCTTATCCGGATCAAGAATACTTCCTTCAAAAAAGCCATCTCCAGTAGTACGGGGTTCGCTTGCAATGGTATATCCATCATTACGGAAGCGTTCTATAAACGCTAAAACAGCTTCTTTACTACCTACAGAAAAAGAAAAATGTGCCAACCCAATATGTAATATGCTATCTGGCTCGGTAATATTTATTTTCCGCATTATTTCTAATGCGGTATCTTCTTCTTCTTCAAAGCGCATAAAATAGGATTCAAAACCTTTTTGAGGATTTGTATATTTTTCGTTTGTACGACCATCGAAATATTTAGTATAGAATTCACGAAGCTCTTCTAATTGATTAGTCCATAGAGCAATATGATTAATTTTCATAGCTTTATTATATTACAATTTGTTTTTTGCAAAGATAAAGAAAGAAACTAAGAATGACATTGATGTATATCAAAATCGTTCCAGCAAACTAATCAATATTCTGAAAATTAAGAGCTTGTTCAATATAGACCCTTTCTAGATTCGGATATTTCACTTTATATTGAGATGTAACATCCAGTAGATAGACATAATTAATAGGAAGATTCATGCGAATGTTATTTGATTCATTCTTTGCCCTCATTTCGTCCCTAATACAGAATAAAGCAAGTTTTTCCTCATTGGATGTAAAAATATACCAGTAATAAATCTGTTCATGTATTGGGCTAGGTGCGAGACTCACCGGTATCTCTCCTTTATACATGGAATTATATTCCTTATATTCCACGTCATATAATTTCTGTGGATATATCCGAACTTTTTCAACTGCGTTTTTCTTTTCATATATAAAACAATATCCTCCTCCTTCTTTGAATGTAGAAGATAATAATTCTTTCTCAAGATTCATTTTATCTTGATCACTCATATTATCTCCATAAATTCTACAACTCGGTGAACTAATTATTGTAGCAGAAGATTTATCGACTTTAACATTTACTGAAATGGATAGAGTACTTCCTGAAGAATCTTTAATAGTAATTTTCGCTTTACCAAGAACTAAAGGAACCAAGGTAACTGTTCTCCCATCACATTTTGCATCCAAAACATCTTCATTATTATTGCTTATAACAAACTTTCCATCACCTCCTTGAATTTGAAACAATAGTTCTCGCCAACGTATTGAGATCGACATAGTACTGCTATCGCCTTTACCGACAATATTTTGTCCTCCATCAACAAGAGTAATTGGAAAAATCGTCTCTTCTTTATTACATGATACAAAACATACTGAACTTAATATCAGTATCATTATTGCCCAAGCCTTTATCTGTCTCATAGTCTAGTTTTATTTTGATTCAAAAGTAATACTATTTATCTAAATATTAATACTTCATGTACCTTATTATTGTTTTATTTGCACTTTATTTTTTAAGGCATAATGTTCATCTACGACACGATCTGTAGGAAAAAATGTGAAAATCATCCGCCAATCTCCTTCTCTATATATAAATTTCCGCCCATTTGCTCCATGAAGGATTAATTCGTATTTCTCCCATAAAAATGCATCTAAATGTTCCGGCATTTCTTTACCAACTGTCCAAAATTCTACTGTAATAAAGAATTTCGGAATGGATACTTCTGCTACTTTTTGGAAAATCCGATCAATAATTGTCATTTCCTTGGTTCTTGGGTTACATCTAATAGTTTTCCGTATGCGTCAAATGATCTACGTGATGCTAATGATATGGTGATCATTAATGAAAGCATGGATGCAGTGAAAGTAATCACCATAATCATCATCTGATATTTGATAGCTACATTCGGACTGCTTCCTCCCAATATCTGCCCTATCATGGTTCCAGGAAGAGATACCAACCCCATTACTGCAATATTTGCTATTAAAGGACTGAATGATTTAATAATAGCTTGACGAATGAATGGTGCTTGGGCTTCCTGTCGTGTTGCTCCATTTCCTAATAAATAATGGTATAGTTGTTGTTCGCGTTTCAATCCACTGTAATAGGTATTAAGTGCAATGACATTGCTAGATAACATATTTCCCATTAAGATTCCAGATATTGGAATAAAATATTGAGCGCTGAAAATGTTGTTTAGTTGGAGTACAATGCCTATAAAATACATTCCTACGAGTATAACACTACACAGAAAACCTACAGAAAGAGGAATAAGCAAAATTTTTCTTTTTAATTGAGTACGTACCAATGCTGTTTGCCCTGCAACAAAGATCATAATAATCACCCAAAGCGAATTGATCCAGGGATTATTCCATAAAAAAAGATATTTTAGATACATACCAATGAAGAACAATTGAATGATCATTCGTAATGTTCCTATCATTGCAGGCTTTAGCAATCCAGTTTTGAATTTCCAAAGATAAAAAAAAGGAATAGCAAGTAGAAGCAAGCCTATAAATAAGTTGAAATATGTGATATCAATAGTTCCCACGCACAAATCTTTTTATAATTCTATTACATAATGACAACCGGAAGCAAAATCTTTATCATGTGATACAGCTAGTACTGCGGCTCCTTTTTTCGCTTGTTGACGAAAGAAGGTTAAAACTCTGTCTGTTGAGTCAGCATCCAAAGCTGAAGTAGGTTCATCAATAATAATCAGAGGTTTGTTAAGCATTGCAGCAACAGCCAGCATTATTCGCTGCCGTTGTCCCCCCGAAACTTCATTAACTCTCTTAAAATACAATTCATGTTCCAATCCCAACTCATTAAAGCAAGCAAACAATCGTTCTTCCGAAAAAGGAATAGAATGATTAACTTTCAAATCAAAAGGTAAAGCCACTATCTCTTTCACCCATTCAAAAGGAAGTGCCAGCTCTTGAGGAATCCATGCAATTTGCCGACGGATAATGTCAATCGTTGATTTATCTAACAATGTTTCCCCCACTCTGATAGTACCCTCCTTTAATGGTACAAATCCCATAACTGCATTCAACACCGATGTTTTTCCACAGCCGGATTGTCCGACGATACAGGCAGTTTCTCCCTTTTCCAAATGTAGATTAAATTTGGAAAAAAGAACTTCTGATCTAAAAGCAACACAAGCATTATTAATATGTAACATGGCGTTTTTAATTCTTTCTTTCCGGCAAAGGTAGTATTTTCTTGAAAAACGTTATCTTTGCCTCACTAATTAATTCAAGAAAAGTTATGATACTAAACGAAAGAGATGCCCGTCATGAGCACGTTTTGCAGGTTGCACGCCAAATGATGACTGCAGCTCGTACTGCTCCCAAAGGAAAGGGTATTGATATTATTGAAGTAGCTTTGATTACTGGTGAAGAAATAAAAATATTGTCAGATACTATGGTAGCTATGGTAGAAGAACATGGAATGAAATTCTTCCTTCGTGATGCTGATAACATATTAAGTGCTGAATGTGTTATATTAATAGGTACACATGAACAAGCACAAGGATTGAATTGTGGTCATTGTGGATTTTCAACTTGTGGAGGACGTACAGAAGGAGTTCCCTGTACCATCAATAGTATTGATGTCGGAATTGCTATTGGTTCTGCTTGTGCCACAGCAGCCGATATGCGTGTTGATACTCGTGTCATGTTTTCCGCAGGATTAGCTGCACAACGCTTGAATTGGTTGAAAGATTGCAAAATGGTTATGGCAATTCCTGTTAGTGCATCATCCAAAAATCCGTTCTTTGATCGGAAACCTAAGCAAGAAAGTAATAAATAACTAAATAACAACAGACTAATGGGAATCATTGTCGGACTCCCCCGTTCCGGTGGTTCGGAGAAGGATTTACAATTAAATTTCGGTAAAATTATTGCTGAACAAGTAGAAGTAAGAGCACCGCATCTGCCTGCTGAATGGTATCCACAAAGTGGCATTCAATTAACATGGCCTCATGTTGGTACTGATTGGGCACATATGCTAAAAGAAGTACAAGAATGCTTTGTGAACTTAGTTCGCGAAATTGCAAAACGTGAAATTGTATTGATCGTTACTCCAGAACCTGAAGCTGTAAAAAAGCAAATTGAAGCTACGGTCAATATGGATAATGTCCGTTTTCTGGAGTGTGAGACTAATGATACTTGGGCGCGGGATCATGGAGCTATTACTATGATTGATGAGGGAACCCCTTCCCTGCTCGATTTTACTTTTAACGGTTGGGGATTGAAATTTGCATCCGATCTGGATAATCAAATAACGCGTCATGCCGTAGAAGCCGAAGTTCTGAAAGGGCGTTATGTCAATCGTCTTGGTTTTGTTCTTGAAGGAGGGGCTATAGAAAGCGACGGAATGGGAACATTGCTAACTACTTCTGAATGTCTGCTCTCCCCTAATAGAAACGGGCAATTGAACCGAGTTGAGATAGAAGAATATTTGAAATCAACCTTCCATCTACAGAGGGTACTATGGCTAGATCATGGTTATCTTGCCGGAGATGACACTGACAGTCACATTGATACCTTGGCGCGTTTTTGTAGTTCAAGTATTATTGCATACGTAAAATGTGATAATAAAGATGACGAACATTATGAAGCTCTTCAGGCGATGGAAAAACAATTGCAAACTTTCCGAACATTAAGTGGTGAACCTTATCAATTACTGGCGTTGCCAATGGCAAATAAGGTGGAAGAATCCGGAGAACGCCTTCCTGCTACTTATGCAAACTTCCTTATTATGAACAATGCAATTCTTTATCCCACCTATAATCAGCCGGAAAATGATAAGAAAGCGCAAGAGATCTTACAACAGGCATTTCCAAAACATGAAGTTATCGGAATTGATTGTCGTGCCTTAATCAAACAACATGGATCTTTACATTGTGTTACTATGCAATATCCGTTGGGAGTCATCAAATAAGTAGAAATAAATATGAGAAAGATAAAAGTAGGATTAATTCAGCAGTCCAATACTGCAAATATCAAAGCCAATTTAATGAATCTGGCAAAAAGTATAGAAGCCTGTGCTGCTCATGGTGCTCAATTGATCGTCCTTCAAGAGTTACACAATTCTCTTTATTTTTGTCAAACAGAAAACACCAACCTGTTTGATCTTGCCGAACCTATTCCAGGACCTTCAACAGGTTTCTATTCTGAGTTAGCTGCTGCCAATAAAGTGGTCATTGTCACTTCACTTTTCGAAAAGCGTGCACCAGGTTTATATCATAATACTGCTGTAATATTTGACCGCGATGGAAGTGTTGCCGGAAAATACCGTAAAATGCATATTCCTGATGATCCCGCCTATTATGAAAAATTTTATTTTACTCCTGGCGACATAGGTTTCGAGCCAATTCAAACTTCATTAGGAAAACTTGGAGTATTGGTGTGTTGGGATCAATGGTATCCCGAAGCAGCTCGTTTGATGGCTTTGAAAGGTGCTGAGCTTTTGATTTACCCTACTGCTATTGGTTGGGAAAGTAGTGATACAGACGATGAGAAAGCCCGGCAACTTAATGCGTGGATTATTTCCCAACGTGCTCATGCAGTTGCAAATGGTCTTCCTGTTATCTCAGTCAATCGTGTAGGATATGAACCTGATCCTTCGGGTCAGACCAATGGTATTTTATTTTGGGGAAACAGTTTTGTAGCAGGACCACAAGGAGAATTTTTAGCACAAGCGGGCAATGATGATGCTGAAAATATGGTTGTTGAAATTGATATGGAACGTTCAGAAAATGTTCGTCGTTGGTGGCCTTTTCTACGTGATCGTCGAATTGATGAGTATGAGGGACTGACAAAACGTTTTCTGGACTAGTGATATATTTTATTTGAAAGTTATCTTTTTATTAGCCATAAAGTTTACTCCTCCATAGATAAATAGTCCAAGAAATTGAGCAAGATATTCATTAACATCCAATCCTTCTACTAAAAGAACAAGAAAAAGAAATTGTGCAGTGTAAGCTACTACGAAAGCAGAACAGAAGAACAGTATTTGTTTCCAAATGCTGTTCTTCCTTTTTTCTGTTGGAAATATCCAGTATTTACACCAAATAAAATTATGAATCTGAGCTATCACATACGCAGTTATATTCGCAACCAGATAATCCCCTTCGAATGATAGACTTTCCATCATTAGCCATACAACTAATGCCATTATCAAAGCATTCATTGTACCGATTACTATGAAACGGAATATACGTATTGATTCTTTCATTTTACAACCAGTTCGTCATTATTCATGCGTGTCATGTATTGTTGGACGATTGCTTTTAGTTCATCCTCCATTTGCTGCAGTTCGGCAACCTTTCCCAATAAATTGTTTTCTAATAACTTATCTGTTTTAAATGCATATATAGCAATTGCCTTCTGACCATCAAAATGCAATAAATAATCGCCTTTAAAGAATTGATAAATACCATTCATATAGTTCACTGCATAAGTATCTTCCGGTTGAGTATTTAGTAAGTCACATCCAAATGAAACATATGGTTTGTCATACCCCAAATATCCTAATACAGTAGGCATAATATCAATCTGCTGAGCAATCATATCTTTACGATATCCTTTCAAATCGGTTCCCGGTTGATAAAAAACTACAGGAACAGAGAAAAGACCACTCTCTGTTTCATATTCAGGACGCTCCTGTGAATTGGTGTGGTCAGCCGTAAATACAAATAATGTATTTTTATACCATGGTTCTTTAGATACTTTCTCAAAAAAGAGTTTCAATGCATTATCAGTATATCCGATACATTGGCGAATTGCCTTGTTGCCTTTTGGAAAAACACCTTCGTACTCTGTTGGTACAGCAAACGGATGGTGAGAAGAAAGACTAAACAAAGCAGCAGCAAACGGTTGCTGGAAAGTAGATAATGTGTTGGCAAAGAACTGAAAGAATTTCTCGTCCCAAATTCCCCAATGGCCATCAAAATCATTGTTGCCCGGATTTGCTTCATTATATTCCGTACGTCCGTAATAATTAGTATAGCCAACAGTCCGCGCAAATGCTTCAAATCCCATCGATCCATTATCTGCACCATGGAAGAAAGCAGTATAATAACCTTTTTTCTTCAGCTCCCCCCCTATACTGGTTATAGTATTTAAAGAAGCCGGAGTCAGGAAAAACGGTTCTACAAACATTGGTATTCCGGATAATACAGATGGCATACCGTCAATGCTCTTCATTCCATTAGAAAATGAGTATTTAAAAGTCAATCCTTCTGCCATAATAGAATCAAGAAAAGGCATATATCCTTCATATGTTCCATTATCCAGATCTTCATTTAAAAAGCCACTATTCTCTTTACCAAAACTTTCCAGAATAAAGACAATAACATTTAACGGACGAAACTTTACACTATCCACCGGCATATGTACTGGAGAATATAATGTTTCTAATTTCTCCTTATTAAAGTATTGAGGTACCATAAATGGTTTTTTACCAAAAGTACGATAGATGGAGAAAGGTGTATTCAACACAATTCCAGTTTCTATGGGGCGGTCTACGTATTTATTGGCATTACTTATTGTAATGGGACGTACCATACCGGTAAAGCCACCACGCATACCACCTATACATAAATAAACGGCTACTCCTAAAACAATCAGATTAACTGCATAGTAAACGGGAAGATGAGTCACTTTTATTTCCTTTGGCTTGCGGTAAAATTTAAATAATGCATAACCGAAAGCAATAGCCAATAAAGTAAGATACCAATGATTCAATAATTCCGTTCCTACAATTCCTCCCAGATTTCCCTCATTCTTAAATTCACTGAATACGGATGCAGTTGTTCTTCGATGTGTATATTGAAAATAAACTGTATCCATTAGATTCATGATGATTACAATCAGGTTTGTTACAACAAAAATCCATTTAGTAACTTTCTGATAAATAACATTTTCCTTATAATGAAGAGGGATCAACATTAGGAAAATATACAGGAGATTGGTATACAAAATAGCAGAAGTATCGAAAAGGAATCCTCCTTCAAACATCTTCCATATTCTTTGTGCTGTTAAATCAGAAAAAGCATTCCAATTTTCTGCTAAAAATATGATACGACAGAGAATAAAACACCCCATCACTAATAATAGATTGCTTATAAGTGACAGGGTGGTATTATAAAGAAAACGATATTTATTCATCGTTTACTTATTGTTTTCTTTGATTTCAACAATCAGATTTAATTCGTCAAGTTGAGACTGGTCAATAGCAGACGGAGCATCCAGCATAACATCACGTCCCGAATTATTTTTCGGGAAAGCAATACAGTCACGGATAGAATCTAAACCTGCGAAAAGCGATACCCAGCGATCGAGTCCATAAGCCAAGCCACCGTGAGGAGGAGCACCATATTTGAAAGCATTCATTAGGAAGCCAAACTGTGCTTCTGCTTTTTCAGGAGTAAAGCCTAGGATTTCGAACATCTTTGCTTGTAATTTTGCGTCATGGATACGGATAGATCCACCACCAACTTCCACACCATTTACTACCATATCATAAGCATCAGCACGTACGGCAGCAGGATTGGTATCCAATAATGGAATATCTTCCTCTTTCGGATGAGTAAACGGATGGTGCATAGCCATCAAACGTCCTTCTTCCTCACTCCATTCAAACATTGGGAAATCAACTACCCACAAACAAGTAAACTTATTCTTATCGCGTAATCCCAATTGAGAGCCCATTTCCAAACGGAGTTCATTCAATTGCTTGCGAGTCTTCATAATATCCTCACCGGACAAAATTAGTATCAAATCACCAGCTTTAGCTCCAAATGCTTCTTTCATTTGCTGCAAAACTTCTTGTGTGTAAAATTTGTCTACGCTTGATTTTATTGTACCATCTGCTTCTACACGTGCATAAACTAAACCCTTTGCACCAATCTGCGGCTTTTTTACAAATTCAGTCAAAGCATCTAATTGTTTGCGTGTATAAGTTGCCGCACCTTCTACACAAATTCCACCAATATAAGCAGCGTTGTCGAATACAGAGAAACCATATCCCTTCATAATATCCATCAGTTCGACAAATTTCATACCGAAACGCAAATCAGGTTTATCGCTACCATAATATTTCATAGCATCAGACCAAGTCATACGTTGGAACGGTTGTGCCAGTTCAACACCACGCAAAGTTTTGAAGAGATGTTTTGCCATTCCTTCAAAAGTATTGATTATATCTTCCTGTTCCACAAAGCTCATTTCACAATCTATTTGTGTAAATTCAGGCTGACGATCCGCACGTAAGTCTTCATCACGGAAACATTTTGCAATTTGGAAGTAACGGTCGAAACCGGAAACCATCAATAATTGTTTTAAAGTTTGTGGAGATTGCGGAAGAGCATAGAATTGTCCGGGATTCATGCGTGAAGGCACCACAAAGTCACGCGCACCCTCCGGTGTTGATCCAATCAATACAGGAGTTTCTACTTCTATAAATCCCAGGCTATCCAAATATTTACGAACCTCGATAGTCATTTTATGCCGTAATTCCAGATTAGAACGAACGGTATTGCGACGTAAATCCAAATAACGATATTTCATACGGATATCATCACCACCATCCGTATTATCATCAATCGTGAATGGAGGAGTCAATGCAGTGTTCAGTACATTTAGTTCGGAAACAATAATTTCTATGTCACCGGTAGGAATATTTGTATTCTTACTGAAACGTTCGTTTACTGTTCCTGTGACTTGAATAACGTATTCACGTCCCAGTTTATTGGCACGATCACAAAGTTCAACGTTTATTTCTTCATTGAAGACCAATTGGGTAATGCCGTAACGGTCACGTAAATCAACGAAAGTCATACCTCCCATTTTACGGCTACGCTGTACCCACCCAGACAGCGTGATTTGTTTATTTACATCAGAGATTCTCAGTTCTCCACATGTGTGCGTTCTGAACATATATTTTAATATTTAGACAATTATCACTCATTTTCACATTCCAGATCAACCAAAACTTTGCAAAAGTACGTAATAATTTGTAATTAGTAGTTAGTAATTGACGAAATTCTCACCTTTTATTGGTCAGCTTTTTCAATATTTTCTTGTTTTTATCTGTTATATTATCTACTATTGCTTCATTCATCAACTTTATTCCATTTACATATTCCTGTGCTCTTTGAAGAACATTTGCCGAATCTTTCCCTTCAATATATGGCACAACTACACGCAATCCTCTTTGTATTAGTTCAATATCTACTTCCGCACTTGTTTCCATCGGATCGCCATCAAAATGTACTACTCCTGGAGTCGTTCGGCGGATACAGAGCTTCTTGCAACGAAAAGTTTTGATACGGCTATTCTGGTCAATCGTCTTATTAAATAACTGAAAAGCAAGGGAAGGTACGTCTAGTACAGTAAAGGGTTCAAGAATTGTCACATCCAGCAATCCGTCAGTCAATGTGGCTTGCGGCGCAATGTATGCATTGTTCCCGTATTGAGAGGCATTTCCACAAGCTATGAGAAATGCTTTATATTTAGTTACTCCGTTTTCTGTTTCTATTTCATATGTTTCAGGCTGATATTTAAGACTTTCTTGCAGTGTTTTCTCAAGATAAGTCAATAATCCTCGTTTACCAGCATGAGCAAATTTCAGGCTGACAAAAGCGTCAAATCCTACTCCACAAGTGCAAAAGAAGTCCTTATCATTAATTTTGCCATAATCTATAATATCCGAATAACCCTCATTTAATATATCTAATGCTTTTTTAGGTTCTAATGGTATATGCAGATGTCGTGCCAATCCATTTCCGGAGCCACATGGAATAATACCCAAAGCAGTATTTGTATGTACTAATGAACGAGCTATTTCATTGATTGTTCCATCCCCTCCGATGGCTACTACTGTATCGGCTTTTTCTTCTGCGGCTTTAGCGGCTATTTCCACTGCATGACCGGCTCTTTGGGTATATACCACATCCCAAGTGTATCTCGCCTTGTTCATTTTCTCATTCAATAAGCTAAGAATCAACTCCTTGCTTTGTGTTCCTGAGATTGGATTAACGACGAATATTATTTTTTTCATTCTTTCGTTCATGCTAATTTTTGTCGATTGTAGACAACAAAAGTAATACAAATATATTAAATTTTAATCTATTGGAGGTTTCTAATCGCGTAAGAACAACTTTTTTCTCTTAAAAAGAACAGGTAAAAACAAATTTTGTTATCTTTGCCCCCTGTTTTAAACACTTGTTAAGAAAAAAGGATATAAGACCATTAAGAATGGTTTGAGTATTAGCATAATAAATTTAATTCATGGGATTATTACAAGAGAAGTTAGCTAAGTACAACTTGCCGCAACAATTTATGGCAAAAGGCGTTTACCCATATTTCCGTGAGATCGAAGGAAAACAGGGAACAGAAGTAGAAATGGGTGGACACAAAGTTTTAATGTTCGGCTCCAATGCTTACACTGGCCTAACAGGAGATGAAAGAGTAATTGAAGCAGGTATCAAAGCCATGCATAAATACGGTTCCGGTTGTGCCGGTTCACGTTTCCTGAATGGCACACTTGATATTCATGTTCAGTTGGAAGAGGAACTTGCGGCTTTCGTAGGCAAAGATGAATCACTTTGTTTCTCAACAGGTTTTACAGTCAATTCCGGGGTTATTTCCTGTTTGACAGACCGTAACGATTATATTATTTGTGATGATCGTGACCATGCATCTATTGTAGATGGTCGTCGCCTATCTTTTTCACAACAATTGAAGTACAAACATAACGATATGGCAGATTTGGAAAAGCAACTTCAAAAGTGCAATCCGGATTCTGTAAAGCTGATTGTAGTGGACGGTGTGTTCTCAATGGAAGGTGATTTAGCAAATTTGCCTGAAATAGTACGCTTGAAGCATAAATACAATGCGACAATCATGGTAGATGAAGCTCATGGTTTGGGAGTATTCGGAAAACAGGGACGTGGTGTTTGTGATCATTTTGGTTTGACAGATGAAGTCGATTTGATTATGGGTACTTTCAGCAAATCATTAGCCTCTATTGGTGGATTTATAGCTGCTGATGCATCTATCATCAACTGGTTGCGCCATAATGCACGTACTTATATTTTTAGTGCATCCAATACCCCATCTGCTACTGCTGCTGCTTTGGAAGCACTTCATATTATTCAAAATGAACCGGAGAGACTTGAAGCTTTATGGGAAGCCACTAACTATGCTTTAAAACGTTTCCGTGAAGCAGGTTTCGAGATCGGTGCCACTGAATCTCCGATTATTCCTCTTTATGTACGTGATACAGACAAAACTTTTATGGTGACTAAGCTGGCCTTTGATGAAGGAGTATTCATCAATCCGGTGATTCCACCAGCATGTGCACCGCAAGACACATTGGTACGTGTGGCATTGATGGCAACACATACCAAAGAACAGATTGACAGTGCAGTAGAAAAACTAACGAAAGCTTTTAAAGCATTAGATATATTATAATCTATAGTTATATAAAACAAAAAAAGCTACTCTCTTATTCAAAATTCGAGAGTAGCTTTTTTGTTTTCTGTTTAATGTACTTAAGTCGTTATTTTTGCTTTGTATACTGGATTTCCATTTCCCCTTTATTCAGAATCAAAGAGTCGGCAGTCAACTTTATGATTTCCAGTGTATCTGCAAATTCAATAGTCTGCCCGTTACCAATACTTTTTCCAGTTAGAATCAGTTGGTCGCCATTCTGTTTCCAACTTTCATAAACCAATGTAGCCATATTGATAGAAGAAGCATTTCCTCCCTCTTCAATTTTAATACCTTGTACTTGTCCTTCCATTCCCGGAATTGGTTCTACCCACGCACCTACTACAGACATTGAATTACCTCCACATGCAGCTAATATGCCTAAAAGCACAACTACACCCAACATTTTCTTTTTCATACTATATATTTTAATTAGGTTATAAAAAATGTATTATTTATCAGTCTTATTCTCTTTTCCTATTACAACTACTTTTTTAGCAGTAATAATTGCATTTAACCCCGGTTCTTCTTCCTCTTCTATGTAATTTACTTTCACTGTATCTCCCAATTCAAAGCCACTGACATCGCTTGGTTGCTGATCCATTGTACTAATAAATACAGTGTCCCCTGCCATTGTTATTAACATGAAATTATTCATTGAAGTATCTTCTATAACACCAGTAATTACTTTTTCGTCTTCAATAGTAGCAAATATACTATCAATTACTTGATCGTCATTATTTGATGCTTCCCCACTCTTTGATTGGCAAGAACTAAAATTAATTATAACCACAACTGCAAGAGAAGCTATTGCTTTATTCATAAATATATTATTTGAAATATACATTTAAAAAACAAAGATAATATTTTCTGCTTGCCTTTCCCTGTAAAACAGATAAAATCATTTCATTTTTTGGGGAAATACTTTTTCAGGTTTATAAATCGATAATTTTACTATATTCTTTTTTATTGTACATCTCCCGAAATACAGTAGGAGTATATCCTATATGTTTTTTAAATAGAGTGGAAAAATAGAGAGAATCTTCATAGTTTAAATGAAAAGAAATCTCTTTGACACTCATATCTGTATTCATAAGTAATTTCCGTGCTTTTTGCAACTTTAGTTCTATAATATATTGTGTCGGGGAAATATCAGTATATTCTTTGAATACTTTACGGAACAGCGAATATCCCATATGTATTTGTTTAGCAACTTGTTGGGGAGTAATATCAGTAAGATAGTTTTCTCTTAACAAGGAACGCGCCTGTTCAATTAATTGCACATTTCTATTACCAACAAAGCTTTTATTAGTATCCTGATATAATGACAAGGAAAAAATCATATTAGCCAAACCTGCAAGAACTTGTTGATAACCAGGCATCTCTTGTATAGCTATTTCTTGTGCTCTATGATAATATTCGATAATTTCTTCACAATAACCAATTTTAAATATTCTTTGCGAGGAACTTACAAACCCGTTAAGAAAACGATTTTCAATAGTATTTCCACGCATACCGATCCAGTATTCACACCATCCGGTTTTATGGTCAGGAAAGTAACTATGCCATGTATAAGGTGGGATAATCAACATATCTCCCGCTTTTAGTTCGATAGGAACATTCGGTCGAAAAAAACAAAGCCCCTGTCCACGTGAGAGATAAATAAACTGATAATTATCTAATATACGTCCTTTATCTGGGCAGAAATAATATTCTTTCGGATGTCCATTTATAGAAGGATAATTTTTATACTCGGGAGGAACCTCTGCACTGCCAACATTATCTACTGTAATTCCCCATAATGTATCTTTTTTGCTACTAACAAGGTATTTAAAATGATTTTCATCTTTCATTGTCATATATTTAAGGTGTTGTATGTTGATTTATCCTTATGCCATAATATTTAATTATATATGGTGTTTTGTTTACTTTTATAAAAGCAAATATAGAAAAGTCAATTGATTTATCCAAAACTATAATTCTAAACTTTAATATATATATATATTTTATTTATAAAATTATAAATGGGTCAGCAGCTTGATGTATTCTCTTTTTCCTAGCTATGCAAATCAGTAGTTGAAACCACTTCCTGATTATATTATTTAATATACTATTATTCAGTCGATTGTCTAACCATCTCATTGAATTTATTTCTTAATTTCCTTAAAAATTAGTATATTAGAAGAATAACCCCACTCATTATTCTAATTATGATTTCCAAGGAGAAAGAGCTAAAATTTATAAAACTATATATGTATATCTGCGATGTTTACCAGTCTTCACTGAAGTTCTACTGCCAAAGATTCAGTAACAATGCCAACTCATATCTTTGCTGACGAGGAACCACTTGCCGACTGGTTGGTATATACGATACGAAAAAATTCCATCACATTCATTTATCTAATTTGCTAAAACAAAGAATCAGAGTTCAACTACTCATTCGCATAATTAAATTAATGTTATATACATTAAAGACTCTGAAGAATCTTTTCCAAATTCTGTTATTTTGTTACATTCTCTACAGAGAAAAAATAGTGTCCGGAACCGACTTCAAAAACTGTATACTGATTCTCTTTCCACAGATATTTTATATTCTTCGATGGTATTTTCTTTTCATTTTTCTCATTTACAATGGCATCAGGAGAAGTTGGAATATAGACAATTGCGGTTGTATTACATGGTATGGATATATTCCAATGGAAGGAAGAATTTCCCTTATTCCATGAACTTTCAATCAGACCATGAACCGAATGAAAAGAACCTTTAACTTCATCTAATCCATCAATAATTTCCGGTTTCATTATTATTTTCTTGAATCCGCAACTTTCCGGAGAATCCTTTATTCCTGCCAAGTTTTCATAAAACCAAATAATAAGATCGCCTAATTGCATGACATGATTTTGAGAATCAATCCATTTTTCCATTGCGTCACCATTCCAATGTTCCCAAATAGTCGTAGCTCCCTTTTTAATCATATAACCAAAACTCGGATAATCTGTTTTTAATAGCATCTGGTATGCTATATCAGGTCTTCCATTTTCACTAAGCCCTCGCATTAACCATTGATTACCAATTATCCCCGTACTGACATGTCCTTTAAAATCATTCAAAATTCTCTTTTCAACATTCTCAAAAACTACTTTTTCATGACTTTCAGGAACCAAACCAAATTTTAATGATAACAGATTTGCCGTAACTGTATTATTACTATAATACCCTTTATCTTTATTAAAAAATTTCTTATTATACGCATCTTTTACCTGAATAGATTGTCTTTCAAATTCTATAGCATCATCCGGTCTATTTAAAATATGAGCAAATTTTTCAAGCAACTTAAGCATATGATAGTAATATGAAGTACCAATCAATGTTTTATTTGTAATAAGAGTTGAATCTTTAGGATCATTGTATGTAGGATTCTCAGGAGGAGTACACCAATCACCGTATTGGTCTCTCGGCATCAGGTTATCTTCAGTCATATATTTATCCCGCATATAATAAAGCCATTTTTTCATTGAACTGTAATATTTTACAATAGGTTCTTTATTACCAAATTGTTCATAGAGCATTTCAGAGACAGTCAAATATGTACCCGGCCAAGTCATGTTATCAGTATATGCACTCCAATAACTGGGAGCAATATCCGATACACTACCATCCTCGCGCTGTGTTATACATATATCGTTCACCCATTTAGCATATAGATTATTATTGTTAAAAATAAAGCTTTCTCCGAATGAACCAATAGCTCGATCACCTGTCCAACCCATACGTTCTGAGCGCTGCGGACAATCCGTTGGCATTCCACGATAATTGCCACGTATACTCCAATATGCATTCTTATATATTTGATTTATTAAAGTATTTGAAGTTTCAAAAAAACCAGTTTGCTCCATTTCGTCACATACTACCTTACCTTCAAAATCAGATGACTTAGGAATGCCCGGGAATCCTGAAATCTCTACAAAACGAAAACCGTGAGAAATGAAAGAAGGTTCCCACTCTTCTATTTCTTCACTTCCTTTTAATATATATTTATCTGTTGCTAAAGCTCCTCTCAAGTTATCCTGATTAACTGTTCCATCTTCATTTAAAAATTCAGCGAAACGTAGAACTACTTGTGTTCCACGATTACCTTTAACTTTCATTTTTAACCAGCCAACTATATTTTGCCCCATATCTAAAATATAGTTCCCATTTTTAATACTCTGAATGCTAACAGGGTGGACAGTCTCTACAATTTTAATGTTCTGATTCAATTGAGCACCTAACTTTCCTTTAGGAGGATTTACAGACTCTACATTCAGCCACAACGCATCATCAAAATTAGTCCTATCCCACTCCGGCATCTCCTTCCGAGCATCATATTCCTCTCCATCATATTCATTATTTGCTATGATAGGTCCATTAGCTGTAACCTTCCAACTTTTATCACTTATCAATAATTGTTTACTGCCATCAGCAAACTCTACCTCCATTTGCAGAATTAACTTGGGGTATTCAAAAGAATCAGTACGCCGCATATGAAAAAAACGTCCATTACCTAAAACTACACCTATAGCATTTGTACCTTTTTGAAGAATCTCAGTAATATCAAATGTATTATATTTTACTTCTTTACGATAATCTGTAGGGGTTGGAGAAAGTTCTTGTTGTCCGACAATATCACCATTTATATGCAACTTATATAAGCCTAATCCACATAGATATAAGATCGCTTTTACTGGACGTTGCTGAATATTAAACTCTTTTCGAAAATATCTAGCAGACATTCGGGTGCATTCGGCTTTTTGATTCTCCCAAACAAACGATTTATCTAATCCAATCCACTGAGCTTTCCATTCTTCTGGAGTAAGTATTCCCATTGTCCATTTAGCAGGACTACTCCACTCCGTTTTGCCTTTATTAGTTACTACATAAACTTTCCAATAACACTCCATCCCACTTTTCAATGGTTTTCCATTATAAGGAATAAAAATAGATTCCCCCGAATTAACTTGTTTTGAATCCCACAAATCTCCCTCATTCGCATTTAACTTGTTTAATGAAGATGCAACTAAAATTCGAAAACTCTTCTGGACAATCGACTTCATATCACTTTTTAATTCCCAGCTGAATCGTGGAGAAACCACATCTAATCCCTTTGGATTATCAATCAGTTCACAGCGAAGATTTACTACTCCTATATTAGAATTTACACTTCTAGTATAGGTGCAAAAAATAAGAAAAACATTAAATAATACTATAAATTTTCCAGACAAATATATTCCTTTCATAATATTTCGTTTAAGTAAGAGTTAATCGTTTACAGTTTACTTCAAAAACTAATTTATTCCTCATGCATAAGGAGTATAATTAATAAAATATTTATCAAAGCTCAAATTGACTTTTCCTCATATTCCAGAAGTACTTAGATTATTATCACCCAGATATGTCATATAGTCGGGTCCCATACATACTTCTCTGTTAATACGATCAAATATACAATCTATTTTAGTTACTCAATAGTTACCTCGCCAAAATATATTTCTCCAATATTTTATTTTCTATAATTAGGTATATACTTTAACTGCACAGGTCCTACTAACCCGGATTTCTGTAACCCGGAATTCGCATTATAGGGATTCACCCCGGCCCAAGTCTCACGTTCCTCTTTGGGTAAAGCCAAATCTCCTATCAAACGATTTACCCACGTATTGACTACGTCTACCCGAAGTGTATTTGATCCCTGTTTCAATGCTTTTGATACGTTCACACTATATGGAGATGTCCAAACGCCACCCACATACTGATCGTTCACCCACACTTTTGCCATCATATTCACTTCGCCCAGATCCAGAAATAGATCTTGTCCCTTAGTTTCATTTGAATCAAAATCAAAGGTAGTCATATAAATCATATTTCCAGAAAAACATTTTACTTTATTATCTGTAGATAATGACAAGTCCTGAAGCTGGTCCAGTTGAATAGGAGCCGGATTGGTTAATTCACTCTCAAAAGTCAAGTTCCAAGCAACATTCAAGGGGATCGTTTTCACCGGCTCCGGGAAGTTCTTTTCTCCCGTTACGGGTTCGCCTTTCTTTCTGAACACAATGAATGCACTTTCATTTTTTTGTAATACGACAGGCACTGTTGTAGTAGAGCCATCCAAAGTGAATTCCGGTAATTTACGCATCGTTCCATCCATTGGATTCCACCATTCCGGTTGCATATTTCCTATACGGAATTTAAGATCCGCTTTCTGAATGGTTTCGCTCTGGTTCGTAACAAAGTAAATATCCGTTTTCCCCATCTTTCGATGTCCATAATTGATTGGAACTCCATCCGGTATCTTACAATCTTCTATATTCCCTATTTTTGAGAATACTTCTTCAAGGCCTACGCCATTAAAAATCATTCCTTTGCCGTATTCTGCAAATTTATGATTGACTCCATCCACCTTCCCCCATAGTTCTTTAGCCATTTCTCTTACCTGATTATCTGCTTCCGGCTGATTTTGCAAACTTGGAGAATATTCAGGAGCCGAACCCAGAACAATGGCTCCATCGCTTACTAATTGCTTGATTTTCGCTAATACTTCCGGACGCATCGTTTTCTCTCTCGGCAACACTAATACCCGGTAAGTAGTTCCGTGAGGTAAGGTTATCAACTCATCCTTTACAGTAGCATCGCGTACAATTACTTCCGCATTGATATAATCAAACTGATAGCCGGATGGAAGTGCCGGATCTTGAAATCCAGTCATTTTTGGAGCGTCTTCTCCTATATAATAAGCAACATCGGCAATGTTCAACCCTTGACGCAGCATATAGTTACACCGTTTTATATAGTCAATGAACAAGTCTAAGTGAGAGAACCATGTATTCGTGCGATGGAATTCCGTGCCAAACCACGAATTTGTTCCGGGATACTTGTCTACATCCGGTTGATGAATATAAACATGCAGCAATGTATTATTAATGCCTTCGGAGAAATATTTGTCCGTACTCCTCTTGGCATCTGCCGGTACTCTTGAAAATGCAGGACCACCACTCGTATTTGATTCCGACGAAACCAAATTCTTACCATATATGTGCGCGCAAGAGGATGCCGCACGATTCTCAATATGTCCCAATTGAGTTTCAGCAGGAATCCAATACTCACCCGCCACTTCGTCCGACTGACCGCCATACATCAGGAACTCACCCGGAAAGCCCCAGTGACCATAATTTTCGAGCCATGTACGCAAACCGTATTTGTGACATTGTTCACGGAATCCACCTACATAATCATAAGCTATTTTATCGGCAACCAGACGGCGCAAATCCCATAAGAATTTATCCGATTGCTCCTGACTGCCTACTACCTTGCCGAAATAAGCCGGCAAAAACGGCACAGCATCATACCCATAACGCTCTTTGAACTGTTCGAGGAAACCATCGGTAAAGTTCTCGCCTCCGGTCTCGTAACTATCTTGTACCACCACTTTAAAAGTCTTGCGGTCTTGCGGCGGGATACGTTCCAAGATCTTACCTATGTAAGCATCAAAGTGGGTAGCAACGTGTTTCTTATTCATTTTATCAATTTCAAGTCCTGTTCCGTCAGGTCCCGCAGGAGCATTCATAGCCCCTGTCGGAGTCATGCCCGTTCTTAAAACGATCCATTCCCCTTCAGGTACATTCCATGTCAGTTTGCCATCGGCAGACATGTGCTCTGAGATATCCAGGATCTTCTGCGGATTTATATTCAATGCCTCATTACCAGGTTCGGGCTGTTTCTGCCACGTATAGTAATCAAAGGGTGGGAGCGGAGACTGGTACATTTTCGCTAACGTCTTTGTCGCATAATCTTCGATGCGGGGCGAAGCGGACAACTCTATCTCTGCAATACCTCCTTCGTTGCGCCGGTTAGTCACCAGAATCCTGAATTCTTTTGCCGTTGTTTCTTCAAAAGACATTACTACAGGAGCAAAAGGTTGGAACCCCACATTTAAATCCAACCGATGCCAGTCGATGACAAACGTTGTCAGCGTCTTGTATTCATTCTCTATTTTTGCCTGAAGCTCTATGGCAGCATTAATATATGTATGTGTCGGGTAAATCGTCAGACTACGTGCTGTAAAATCGGCATTTGCAACAATGTCTACATTTACTTCCGCATTTACAGGTAAGTTCATCCCGTTTGCCTTGTCGGAATCGAACATTTTATCAGAACCTTCTAAAACCGGAGAAACCTTAATTTGAGAATTAGCGTTATCCAATTTCAACTGATAATCTTTAGGCGCGGGATATGCAATGACTTTCACGTCTTCAAACTCTTGCGCAGGTTTCTCCAATTGTACCGAAAGAGCTGTTGGTCCCTGTACTTTCATCTCCGAAGAAGTCAGATAACGCATCGCTTCATTGGGTTTCACCCAGGGGCCTCCGGCTTGAGACCACCCGGGTGAATTGAACATACCAATCTCAATACCCAGTTCCGATGCTTTTTTCAATGCAGCATGAGTCACCTCCCACCATTCATCGCTCATTAATTTTACATTCCGCCCGCCCTCATAAGGGTCAAAATAAATATTGCCTATAAATGCACGGTTAATACCCACTTTCTTCATCGCTTCGAGGTCCTTTATTACCCCTTCCTTAGATATATTCCCGCACATCCAGTACCAATAGACCGACGTTTGAACCGTTTCGGGAGGGTTGGCAAAGCCTGCTTCCAAATCCTGTTTGGACATCTTTTGAGCTAAGAGTGCAGCAGACACTCCCACTAAAACAACGCCTATTATTAGATAGTACTTCCACGATAACGTTTTTCTTCTCATTTTCTGCATGCTCATTCTATTTTTTCAGTTTATGAATTATTCGGCTCCGGCTGGCAATTTCAATTTGATAGGTCCCGATATGCCGGAATCATACAAATTCAGATTGGGCACTCCTTGCCATCCCCACATACGAAGTTTTTGCATATCGTCTTTCATCCATATTTCATTAATGATTAAGTTGCCGACTCTTATCTTAATTTTATTCTCACCTGCCTTTAGCTTATCCGAGATATCAAAGACAAACGGAGGCCATAAACGTGCCCCGACGGACTGGTCATTCACAAAGATTTCCGCCATCGACCTCACTTTGCCTAAGTCTATCAAGATTCCCTGCGAAGGCTTGTCTATGGTAATAGTCGTTTCGCAATCAACATAGCCTGTGTACTGCTGTAAACCGAATGCGTACCACGATTGTAAATCATCAACTTCTCCCGAATCAACCAGAAACTTGAAAGGTACGATCGGATTCTTTTGCTCGTCGGAGTTCAACACAAATGCCAACAGGGATGCGTCTGATGATAAACGTACCAACGTATCCGACAATTTCTGTTTCTTCCCATCAATCCAAATGTCTTTGCCAAGCATCTGTGCAGGCAATACGATGGATTTTGTCCCCACCGGTATGTTCATTCTCCAATATGCGTGCTTACTGCTCAGGTTCTCACGCCATGCGTAATATTTCCAATCCGACTGGTCATAATGAAGTTTCAATTTACTTTCATCAATCCGTTCGTCATTCGCATAAAAAACTTTAGCAGTTGTCTTGCAGACAGTATCCCGTTCCGGATAACTAAGTTTCCATTTCCCTTCCAGAACTTTTTCTTTGAATGCCATATTCTTCCGTTCCATGCTTTTCGCATTCTTTGCCTGAGGATTGAAAGCAAGCCAATAGCCCTCATAAGGATTCAACGTCAATGCTACTTTATTATATCCTTTCTCTTTGCCGGAGGGAATCACCTGCATTTGCCCGTTTTCGCAATTCCATATTTCTGCTGCGCCCTCTCCATCTCTCAACCATGCCGTAAAGTTCCTCACGGTATCTGTATTATTGGCCAGCCAATAAAGATGCGTATTGCCCATGGTTCGATGGGCTGTGTACAGCCTGCCTGCATTTTCAAATCGCATTTGTGGTTTCACTTTCTCATTCAGGACTACTATCAATTCCTTTTGTTTCTCCTTTTGGGTAGCCAGATCAATCACATTCGGCATTTTCCTTAAAGAATTACTCTCCTCGATAATCACTTCATCATTCATTCCATGTTCAGGTGAACCTTTAGGAAGCTCTCCCAACAAAATAACAGTGCCTCCTTTTTTAGCAAACTCTGCAATCTTATGAAACGCAGAACGGGACATTACGTAAACGGGCGGAAGCACCAACGCATAAAAGTCGTGCTTATTAATTGTTATCTTGGTCTTTCCGTTCGATTCTCCAATTTCTCCTTTCTCCAAATAATAATTATCTCCGATCAGGAAATCAATGTTATTTACGTTCATTTGCTGCATTGCCTCCGAAAAAGTCCGGTTCGCTTCAACTGCACGTTTGTCCCATCGCTCTTCCTGTCCCCAAGCGTTTTCTTTAAAATAACACTCTGAAAAAGCCCACACGCTCTCTAGCGGATTGATCAATAAAGCATCAGCAACCAGGCGACTTTGCCGGGTAATGAAAGCAGCTCTTCTGGCAAAGTCCGTCCAAAGGTGCATGTAGTCCCAATATGGATTATCCGAATACCAGTCGGTAGGGAATGGAATGGATTCTAATTTCCGATTCATGTAAATGCCATGAGGAACGACGTGACTGACTCCGAATGAGGTTACTGAGTTGATAGTCATTTTCATCATTTCAGGCGACTGTATCCATCCCGCCACTCCCATAATCTCGCTCATAAAGGGGCGGTCTTCAAATTCTGCAACAGATTGTACCTCTTTAAAATCGTGCACCTCTTGCGATTTCATCACAAGACAGTCATTACCCGGCATTGTTACGGCACGTGTGGTTTTCATCAGATCGCCCACTGCTACCGTTTGAGCCAGCAACGACTCTTCCCATAAATTAGAGATGTAATACATGCCACGCTCTTGCAGCCAAGTGACTAAAGGTTTAAAATAACACTCAGTGTACACATCCGACACTACATCGAACCAGTCGCAGCGGGCTTTTGCATAAATCCCGTCTTTATCTTCTTCGGTCAGCAAAGGCAACCACAACCTTATATCGCGCTTTTTCTTATTCTCATATTGTTGGGCAAAATGTTCCGACCATGCCATTTGCCAACCATAATCCCCTTCGTTATCAACAAAGACTCCGGGCATCGTTTTCCCCATCTCTTTTCCGAACTGTGCATCATACTTCTCATGTACCAACGGGATAAAGACTTCCATTAATTTAGGGTCCAGGTAGTTTACTCTTCCGCCATCAATGCCCGGATGGTGTTTCACTTCATACGTATAGACCACCCAATCTCCTTCGGGTGCGGTCCAACTGATGTTTTTCCCTTTTCCTATCACTTGCAGGGTTGCTGCATCAATCTGTCCATTCACTTTCTTTCCGGCAACTGCAAAATCGATTGATTCATAGCGAACCGTCTTTTTAGCTGTAACTTCGTATCGCTGCCATGCCAGATATTGAGCCTCTAACTCCGGTGATAGTTCAAGCACCTTACCCGCAGCTTGCCCACTCGGCCAATTGTAGTCATCACAATAACTAAAAGACATACCAAGCTCTTTGGTTTTCTGCAACGTATTGCCAAAGCTGTTGAACCAGGGCTTTGCCAGATACTGTTCTACCGGAAGTGCTGCCACCGAACCATCAAATCCGGAACGGGGATGAGCATAACCCGGATTCAATCTCTGCTTTGCCATTTCTTCCGCCATCACTGCTGCCGACTGTTCATCCTTAATCGCATCATCCCAGAACCAGAATGTGTGGGGAGCATAAAACATCGGAGGATTGGTAAACATCGTACGAATCTCCTTCGGGTTACTATATTTTTTCTGCCACTCCGGTAAGCTCCCCTTTTTTGTGGACTGAGCATTAACGGCAGTACACAGACTACAACCTGCAACAATCAAATAAATAAGTTTCGTCATTCTCATACTTTCTTCAATTAGCTTTATTTAAAACGCTTCTATTATTTCATCCGTAATCATACGAGCTTCACCAGATACGCTTTGTATGATTACGGATGTTTTAATACCATTGAACTTACTCCCGTTCCTCGCCTAAAATAGACAATTCCGCTAAATGTGCATAAGGACTGTTATCGTAAGACTTGTTCATCACTACCTTGAAATACGAGAAGTTCTCCTTCGTATCTACCGGATAGTATTGAGGTGCTGTATCCGAGCGTGAATAGATATCATACGTCTCCAGATCAGTCCAATTTTCTCCGTCATTACTTCCTTGAATGGTAAAATTACTAAAGGAATATCCTGTTCTACAATTCGGATCATTTCTGCATTGTAATACCACACGCCTTATATTGACCTTCTTTTTCATATCTACTGCCAGCCAATGTGGATAGCCCGGCACATCACTGCCTGAATGACGGCTGTGCCAATACGTCGGTACCAAGCCTGCATTGGGCGTATTTTCAATCAAGCCATCCAGCAATCTCTCCGGATTCGCCCCTCCATATCCTGTCTGTCCGTTTGGCTCATAAGAACTGGCTGTGATCGTCCAATCACTTCTATTTATGATCGTTAAAGGTTTACTTACCTCCAACACGGATTCAAATACATCTACACAAGTAGTATCCGGTACAAAAGAACTTTGGAAACTAAACTCAGTATCCATTTTATAATCATTCAAAACCAATGCTTCATTACTCTGTGCATCTACTACAACCTTCGTTTCCTTATTTTCTTTATTGATGTAACAAAACTCAGTCTTTGTTATATTACTGGTAAGATCGGCTTCGTTCCACTCAACCACCAGTTTATCTACATCCATATAGGCAATATTAATCGTTCGATTAAACAAGGAAGATTTGTAGATATCGCCATACGCCCGACTATTAACTTCCACCGGAACCGACTTATTACCATTAGTGTCATAAGTGTTAATGACAAAAGAGTAATCACGTTCTTCCAGATTATCCACAACCAGCTCTACATTATCTGAATTACCTTCAATATTGAACTCTCTTTTTTGACGACCATCATCCCACGATACAATAGCCTTTTTTATAGAAGAGTCTACACCTTTTTTCCATTTTAGCACCACCCGTCCGTCCCCGGAATATCCTCTGGGATCTGTCGGCTTTTGAGGATAGATATGTCCTCCATATACAATATATTCTTTATAAATATCTTCCATGCCTGAACATCCGCCAATCCCAATTATAATGCTCAACAATACAATAACTCTTATCATTGCTTTCATTATTTTCTTCATTTATTTATTAGACCTAATCTACTTCTCACTTCTTAACGATTTTACCATATACCTCCAATTCAGAAATGATGACTTCTCCCATTTCCGTCTGACCATCCCAGGTTTCATAGGTACGCCATCTCAAATAACGGACCGGTGGAGTTGGTTTCGGATCACCATTTTCATCCAGGAATTCAAAGTTTTCACCTTCTACGTTACCATATTGGAAGTCTTCTTTTGTGGGAGATCCCGTCAATCCGGAAGGTTGGAAGGAAGAAAAACGCCCAAGTTTAATCCAATCATCCGAATCCGTATCAGGGTTTGGATTATCTAATGTAGTACCAAACAGTTCAAACTCTTTTACACTAGTATCCAAGTATGCATATACCGGTCTTTGATGTTCCACTACACGGGTAATTTCTACCTCACATTTTAAATCAATCGTAAATGATTGAGGAAATTTGGTACTTTTGGAAGATGCCCACAAAAATTGAGCATCAATGTCCCAACGTCCATCCCATATTTTATCAATTGTGAAATTAGGACCACCTGCTTTCCAGGAATCTCCCACCATTTCTTTATGTGCCCATGGTTTCAGAATCTCTTCTTCAAACACCGGAGTAATGATTTGTTTGATCGTATCGGATATATTACCCCAACGGTCAGCAATGACTACTCCAATATTTGTTGCTTTTGATTTCATTCCGCGTTGCGTAAACTCTCCCATCTTCAAACCTGAATAAAATCTCTTGATCGGTTCCCAACGATTGGATTCGGTGTCTTCTTGAATTAAGTCGTAAATCAAGTCTTCACCGGATTTATTCGTATAGGATAACTTCACACCTCCAATCGCCGAACGAACAAAAAGAGTGTTTGCGACGTCTTTCACCACCGGAGTACCCGGAGTTACATCCACCATTAAAGGCTTTGATTCCTTCCCATTTTTACCAACCGAAAAAACTTTTATCTGTGTAGTCTCAGAAGAAGCAAACCCTTTGAGTACTAATGAATCAACATAAACGGAGCTTTTTGCCTCATAAATACGTCCCGGACTAATTTCGTAAACAGCTTTTATACAAAGCAGATTTTTATCATCAGGGATCTGATACCTTAAAACAGCCCCACCAAGAATAGATTTTACCATCACTTCATCCAGTGCCACAGGAGCCGGTTTGCTATCATCTACCAAATCAATTCTAACAGACTCTTTACATCCTGACAAAAGGAATAAAAAAGCAAACGATAGGATATATATACTTTTCTTCATAGTATTTATTTATTGATTTTCCAACCAAGATTTTGTTCCAAATTCGGGTTAATTAATATCTCATAGTCTCTGATAGGCCAGAAATAATCTTTCAAACCGAAAGAAGGAGAAGCAATGGTTCTTTTACGATAATAATATTTTGATTCTCTCTGTGTAAGATCCCAACTTTGTATAGGGGTATGATACGATTGAATAGCCGTTTTCCAACGACGGATATCCCAGAACCGTTGTCCTTCCAAACACAATTCAATCAGACGTTCTTGCTGAATGATCTCTCTCAACCCTCTTTGGGATTTAAACTTTGTTTTATTACTGGAATAATCTGTCCATGAGTCTTCCACGCCTTCCAAACCGGCACGTTCTCTTACCTTATCCACATAGACCATTGCCAGTTCCCTACTCGTCTCCGTATCTTCGGCCTCATTCAATGCTTCGGCATACAAAAGATAAAGATCTGCCAATCGTATGATAGGCCAAGGGTATGTATTAACCGCATAATTATCGTTACCTTCAGCTTGTACGTTTTTGAAATGAATAAACTTTTTAGGCTGATATCCGGTTACCGGACCGAAAGCTAAGCTACGATATCCATGAACCTGACCCCTCAGTCCTTTTACGTAAAAAAGATCTTCCGGTTTGCTATCATTTTCATTTCCTTGTCCATACCACACGCCTGTATCAAAACCAAGCCAAGCATAAAATCGTGGTTCACGATTAAAATGTATATTTACCGTTTTAGTTCCTTTGTGAATATATAGTTGATCATCCGCAGTAGCCGTGCGCAGTTCATAAAGCTCGTTTTTATTCACTGTTATGTCTTCCATTACCGGTATGCCATGATCCGAATAGAACTGTTCGGCCACTTTCATAGACACACCCAAACCTTGAAAAAGTCGGGCACCTTCCTGATACCGAAGATCTAGTTTGGGAGTGGAATAAGTTTGTATATCCGCTTGAACACTCTGTGTGTTAGCCCAAATCAGTTCAGAGTTCCATCGCTCTGTAAAAGCTCCTCTCAATGACATTTGCGTCAGAATCGTATCTGTCAGATCATACTGAAAACTACCTCCGTACTTGTACAATTTCATCCCTAATACATCTTCACAAAGTTCAACCGCGTCTTTACATGCTTCCGCCGCTAATTTCCATTTATCAATAGATACCGTTTGGTTAAATAGCGGAGTTCTATCCTTGCTTTTGGTATTCACTAAAGCACTTTGCTCCGTATTTCCATTAAATAAAGGACTAGCCGCATAAACCAATACCTTCGCTTTCAACGAGTAAGCAATCGGCATTGTGATTCTGCCCAGTTCTTCATACTCATTGATCACTTTCTCGGGTAAATCGCCTTTGGCTTCATCCAGCAACTGTACCACATAAGCAAAGCACTCATCCACAGGTTCCCGAAATACACTAACGGTTTCCTCATCGGCATCAATAGGCAAATTCTTACGATTAAGAGGAATGGGACCATACTGGCATATCAACATAAAATGATAATATGCTTTCAGTACTTTTGCTTCCGCCAGCCATTGTTTCTTTTCCCAATCCGGCAGATCGGGTACAGTAACCACATTCTCTATAAATATATTGCAATCTGATATTGCCCGATAATAGTGATACCAATGATTGACCAGAGGATTTGTAGAATTTTGTAATCCACGCTCTATATTAAATGCGTCATACCCAAACTTGATTGCCGCTGTAGCAGAATTCTCCAAAGTCCACAGTTCATCTCCCCATAATGCAGCGTCACTACCTATCTCGCCATGTTTAGGCATAAAAGAATAGCAGGTATATAAAAACTTCTTAGCCTCTGTACGCCTGTTGAACGCAGTTTCCAACCGGGCAACACCATCCGGAACTATATCTAGAAAATCCGTGCAACCACCTAAACTAAATGCCAGAAAAATAAGTGGAAGTAATAATTTGTTTTTCATATATTCTTCACATATTATTAGTTAAACGTAAGATTAAAACCGATATTGAATACACGCTGCAAAGGATAACCTATTCCCTTCCCCGCCATTTCAACATCCCACAATTTGAACTTGCTAAATAGTAATAAATTTGAACCGGACAAATAAATACGAAAAGATGATATTTTTAATTTCTTCTGCCAGGCAAGTTTTTCCGGTAATGTATACCCCACTTCCGCCTGTTTCAAACGTATGAAAGAACCATCACGTTGCCACCAGGTAGAACCCACTTTATTATTAGAATGTACGAAAGTGCTCAAACGAGGATATAGTGCGTACATATCTTGATTGTCTTCCGACCAATGACTGTCGGCATATGCTTTCAACAACTGTGTTTCTCCTTGAAAAGGTGTAGTATTGGTAGCATCGATCCAGAATGACTCGCGGGCTTGTCCCTGGAAAAATGCGGATACATCAAAACCTTTATATCCAAATGAAAGCCCAAATCCATATACAATCTCAGGAATATCAGGATACCCAATAGGGACTTGGTCGCTTTCGTTTATTACACCATCTCCATTTATATCAGTATATTTGATATCACCCCCACCATAAAAGTCAGAGCCACCCACATTCTGTTTGGGAGAATTTTCTGCTTCGGCATCATCGGCGAATAAGCGTTCGGCAAGATATCCATACATTTGTTTAATGGAATTACCTAAATGTGATCTCCACTTCTCGGGATAATTCGGTTCGGCATATTTTTCAAATTTAGAACGGGCATATGTAAAATTACCCCGGGCTCCTACCCACATTCCATTCATAAAAGCTTGATTGTACTCTAAACTGAGATCAATTCCTTGCCCCGATGCTGCACCCAAATTTGCTTTAGGTGTAGCCGACAATCCCAAAGTCTGTGGAATAATAGGTCTGTCCATTAAAATTTTATCACGATACTCCCTATAATACTCGGCGATAATCATTAATTTATTTTCCAGAAATCCTAATTCAACAGCCCAATTATGTTTAGACGAAACTTCCCAGCCGATTTCAGAGTTTGCATAACGTTTCACACTTACACCGTCGAGTGCATAATTCAGATCTTTACCAAAAGTTGCACGTCTGTCACCGTCTGTCATTCTCATTTCAGAAAGATAGAAAAAACGTTCTTCGGCTGTTCCAATCTGATCATTCCCTATGAGTCCATAAGAGTAACGGAACTTTAACTGAGAGACATAAGGTCTAATATTTTCCCAAAACTTCTCGTTCGAAACCATCCACGCAGCACCTGCCGAAGGGAAAAAACCAAAACGACGACTCTTATGAAAACGTTCGGAACCGTTGTATCCAAAGTTAAACTCCGCAAAATATCTCTTATCATAACCGTAAGTGGCACGTCCTGACACTCCTACATTTCGAGATGGAAGTGATAGTTGCAGACTTCCCGTATTTGCATTTAAGGAGTTTCGAAGCATAAATACCATCAATCCGCTCACATCATGTTTTTCACCGAATGTACGGTTATAATTGATCATAGCCTCTCCATAATAGGTCGAGTTAAGTACCTTATCTCCAGGCTCTTCTGTATAATGTAAATATTCCGTACCGTCTTCATTGATCAATTCATATCCATACTTCCCTGTATTTGGATTTCTGAGTGTTGTTTTGTAATAAAATGGAGTGTATCCGCGAGTCACAGAGAATGAAGAAAGACGAGATACGTTGAACATAGCCCGAACAGAAAGACCTTCGGTGATAAAATCTAATTTTTGCTTTCCTTCCACACTTGCCTGCATCAACGTTCTGGAGTAGTCTTTATATCCATTTACTAAGTATGCATAAGGGTTAATATAGTGCCCATCTTCAGCATTACCAAACATGATATGATTCACAAACTGATGTTCCTCGTCTCTTTCATAATAAGCAGGGAAAAGTACCGGATTGGAATGCAATATTCTTTCATACATTAAAGCTCCACCCTCACGCGGACCACTATAGTCATCAAATGTACCGTTTAAGCGTACCACAAGTTCTGTAGTTTTAGTTACATTGATATTGACATTCGAACGTAGTGAAAACGAATTGTTATTAATATTATTATTGAAGTTGTTGCGCTTATCTACATTAAACATACCGGTATCGTGGTTAAAGGCTGCGGATACAAAATATTGTGCCGAATTGCCTCCTCCCCGAATATTTATATTTACTCGTTGATTGGTAGTTACATCCTTTAGCAGTTGTTTCTGCCAGTCTGTACAAGGGTAATATACAGGATCAGAGCCGGCAATGGTATTATCAATCTTTTCTTGCGAATACAAACCGTCGAGAGTAGCTCCTACTCCTCCGCGAAAACGAGTTAATAACGCTTCGTTATACATTTTCATATAAGTCACGGGGTCTACTACTTCGATATTTCTGGTAGGCATAGAGAAAGAGTTTTCCGCTCTTACTGATATTTTTGCAGCACCGACATTGCCCATTTTGGTAGTCACTAAAATTACTCCATTGGCTCCACGTGCTCCATAAAGCGCGGTAGCGGTAGCATCTTTCATCACAGAAAAGCTGGCAATATCATCTGGCTGCAGACGAGCTAAATCTGTTGTACCAAGTTCAATGCCATCAATCAGAATTAATGGATTGTTGTTATTGCCGAAAGAAGTAACACCGCGAATAAAGAAATCGGCGTTATCTTTTCCTGGCTCACCACTTCGTTGATAGGCGATCATTCCTGCCATATTTCCCGCAAAAGAAGTAGTAAGGTTGCTCGATGGACCTCTGATTTTACCAATATCAACTGTAGTAATAGAACCGATGACACTTGCCTTTTTCTGTTTACCAAATGCAACGATGGTTACTTCTTCGAGGGCGGTAGTTTCTTCTTCCATCGTAACCTGAATCACTCTGCGATCTCCTACTTTAATTTCTTGTTTAATAAAACCAACGCATTGGATTACCAAAATACTTTCCTGACTGGGTACAGCAATAGTAAAATTTCCATCAATATCCGTAGAAACTCCTATGTTAGTTCCCTTTACAGAGACATTTACCCCGGGCATAGGACCGATTTGATCCAGTACCCGCCCGGTGATCTGAATCTTCGTTTGTTCACTGATTGGAGCATCACCATTCTCATTAGAAGCGGTAATTTCCAATGAAAAGAATATGGATACGAGAATGATCCAAACTCTTCCGCTCAATTGTTTTAATGTCAAATTTCCCATATTATTAGATTAATGTAATAAAAAACGTCCAATAGAGATCACAAAGTAACGGGTGAAAAGGCTTCATGTATATTTTGAATTCATCCCGCATTGCTTTTGCCGTCAGATTTATATAAAAACAAAAGTATGACTTACCTAACAAAAAGCTATTTAGTAATTGATTCTAAACATGGATAAAATGATATTAGTATTGGCTATCAAAAAACAAGAAGTATAGTGCCCTTTAAAAGTAATCTGAATTCAAGTTAATGTTTTTTTTGAGATGAATAAAGTAGAAGCGATATATATATTTATTAAGCCATAAGCTTACGATTCCAATCTTATATACCTTATTAAAAAGTAACATTAAATTCATACTATTAAAAATCAAAAAAGCCATTTTTAAAATCAAAAAGAATATATCATTTATATGAAAAAAAGGCGTTCTTTGTTGCAAGATGATGTAGTACTTATAAAGACACAATATCATGATGGACTTAAAAAGAATTTTATTACCTATTATTATTGCTATTTTCTTCAGTGCATTCGGTAAAGCCGAAAAAAGACCTTCTCCCGTCAAAGAACCTTATCCGGGTATCACAGGCAGACCGACAGGTGCGGAAGTACCCGATTCACCGGATCCGTTGGTGCGTTATCGTTGGGCAGAGCCATCGTGTGACGACAATTTGGAGGTTTATTCATTGCAACCACAGTCGGTCAAAGGAAACAAAAGAGAGGTTGTGGAATATAAGAATCCGTCTGGTCCAATCACTGTGTCGGGAGATTGTGATCTGATGTTCGACTTCGGACAGGTAAATGCCGGATGGCTGGAATTCGAATGTGAGGATATGAATGCTGATGTTATATGCAGTATCAGTGAATTTAATGAACCTGCTGTATTTAATGCCGGTTCGGAACATCCGGTAAAGACGTTAGCCCCAAAACGTTATGGAAATACATACCGGCTGGAACTTAATAAGCAATTATATGAAGGGGTACGTTACGCATGGATACATCTAAAGAATGTAGAGGGTAAGATCACGATCAAAAAAGTAAAATTGGTTTGCCAGACAAAACCGGTAAATTATAAAGGTAGCTTTTCGTGCAATGATACCTTATTAAATCGTATTTGGTACACGGCAGCATACACTGTTCGCCTGAATTTATTGAAAGATTATTTCGGCGCAATCCTAATGGAACGAAGCGACCGTCACTCTTGGACAGGAGACGCGCATACCTCTCAAGGGGCTTCGCTCGTTGCGTTCGGAAATTATGATTTTGTGCGAAAGAACTTGATATATACGTCCGAGCAGTACAATGGAATCGAAAGCTATTCGTTATATTGGGTGCAGAGTCTGGTTGATTACTTCAACTATACCAATGACAAAGAAACCGTCCACCAATTAATTGATAATGCTTGTAAGAAGCTGGATGCTGCCTATCGACAATATGATGAATTACCATCGCTAACCTTTTATGGATGGGATGAACGCTTAGGTGGAGGCTTTGAGCACCCCAACAATCCCGAAACGCAATTAGCTTATCGAATGCTTGCCATCCAATCATGGAAACAGTTTGGTAAAATAATGGAAGCATTTGGTAAAAGTGAATTAGCAGCTCGTTATAAAAATTATGCCGAAGAAAAAACTACCCAACTACATTGTCTCCCTCGCTGGTATAAAAACGGGGATATTTTCGCTCTATCCGATGCCATCAATGCAGGTGTAGTACGTCCCGATGAAGAAGAAGCCGTTTGGCAGACCGCTTTTACCGATCGCGTTCAACGAGTATCTTATTCTCCATTCAATCAATATTTCGTAATTAATGCAATGGCACGCTTGGGACGACATGGTGAGGCACTTCATACGATTGATGATTGTTGGGGTGGACAGCTTCGTTACGGTGCTACTACCTTCTTCGAAGTATTCCGTCCATCATGGAATCTCTATAAACAAGCACAGAATGACGCACCTGTCAATAATCAGTGTGGATATACCAGTTTTACTCATCCTTGGAGTAGCGGAGTTTTAAAGTGGTTGAGCGAAGAAATACTAGGCATTCGTCCCTCCGCTCCTGGTTTTACGGAATTTACCGTATGTCCCCACTTAACGGAAGGATTGACCGATGTAAATGGCTCTGTCCCTACCCCTCATGGAACAATCGTTTTTAAGATAGATGCACTGAAAGGTAAGGGGAATCTGACCGTGCCGGAACATACAACGGCGAACGTTTTTATTCCACTAATGGAGACAAAGGGAGTAAATATATATGTAAACGGGAAACTTATTTCTGCAAAGATAGCAAACGGTACACATGCCTGTCTGCCTCCGTTACCGTCAGGTATATATACTTTCTCTTTTACTTATGAGGGAGAAAAGGCAGAAAGTCCCCAAATACAGGAACCAATCATTTACCGCTACACAGCGGAGAGCGTAAAAGAAGATTCGCTAACACGTGGAAATTGGATCGGAAAGTACGGTTCAAAAGGATATATGTTGTTCAATTTTGACGAACAAGGAGCCCATCGTTCAAAACTTCCTGCCCAATGTAAGAGTGTAACTTTTCAAAAAGATGTAAACTGGCATGCCGATGAGCTGGCAAATTCCCCTTCTGCACTTTTAATCCCCGGCTCAAAAGAGGGGAAAAGACAATTAGGGGGTATTATTACGGGAGATCCTGCCGCTTGTTGGCAGACTTTTACAATGGACATAGACTACCGGAGCAACGAATCCTATAAAGTAAGTTTATATCTGGCGGACCCCAACGGAGGCAGACGTACAGCCATCGAATTGTTCGACTTAGACAGTAAACGTATCCTTATGCCTGTGCGCATGGTGAGAGACTACCGCGGAGGCAAATATGTGACCTTTACAGTAGACCGTCCTCTACGTATCCGTGTTTGTCAGGTACGGGGAGATAATGCAGTCTGTGCCGCTCTGTTCTTTGACTAACACCTAATATCATAAAGAAAGTTTTTATGTGATTATACGATCATTTATTAAGTAGACAAGCAAATATACTATCTCTCTCATTTATATATTAATGCTTAATAGGAAATAACAATGCAAGAAATGGCATAATCAGACGTAATTTACCGTATATTTTGGTATAATCAATCGGATAATTTGAAATAAACAATGGGATGATTATACCAAAACATACGGATGATCTTACCAAAAGCACCGCATAGTGACACTAAAAGCATTGCTTGGTGTCATCCAAAGCACCGCTTCATACAACAGACCTGAAATAATGTGCGAGATATTTACTTTTTTAAGGAATTCACTCCTAGTTAAGAAGTACTCACAGGCATATTAAAACTATCAAAAAGTAGAGTTTAAGAGTAAAACCAGAATAAAAAGAAAGAAATTTTAAAAAGGGACATACATATATTCTATCCAGCAATTCAATAAGTAAAACTTTGACATACCTCTATCTCTCTATAATCGAAAAAAACGATTCACAGTCCTCCAACCACCCTAAAAAACGATTCCTGAAGACTCAGAATATCAAAATGTCAAATCGACATTCCCAGCTTTCAGGAATCACTTCATAGAATGTTATCACTTAAATGAAAGAAAAAATTGGTTCGTTTATTCCTTTTTTGTATTTTTGAAAAAAGGAATAAGATTACTTTATTCTATAAATTAAATAATATAAATGTGATAGATATGAAAACTTACAAGATAGGTATCATCGGTGCCGGACACATTGCACGGAAAATGGCAAATACATTAGCCATTATGGAAGGAGTGGAACCTTATGCGATCGCTTCACGTGACATTGCGAAATCAGAGAACTTTGCCCGGGAATGGGGCTTCTCCCGTGCTTATGGTTCGTATGAAGAATTGGCGGACGACCCGGCTGTGGATTTAATCTATATCGCAACTCCACATTCTATGCACTACGAACAAGCTAGGATGTGTATTCTAAAAGGAAAACCTGTATTATGCGAAAAAGCTTTTACCGCCAATGCCCGTCAAGCAGAAGATTTGTTGAAACTGGCGCAAGAAAAGCAGGTGTTTATCACCGAAGCTATTTGGACACGCTATATGCCTTTGTCCCGACAAATAACGGAATTAGTTCAAAGTGGAGTCATCGGGAATCCGTTTTTACTGACTGCGAATCTCGGTTATGCTATTCGAGATAAAGAACGACTGATGAAGCCGGAGCTTGCAGGAGGCGCACTTTTAGACGTAGGCATCTATACACTGAACTTCGCGGCAATGATATTCGGCACTGAAGTTAAAAAAACATCAACAACTTGCATAAAAACCGAAACCGGAGTCGATGCGCAAGCCAGTATTACACAGTTTTTCTCCAACGATCGGATGGCAATATTATCTTGCTCTATGTACGCCCGGACCGATCGCTTAGGCATTATTTCAGGTGATAGAGGCTATATCATCGTAGAAAACATAAATAATCCACAGTCGGTAAAGGTCATAGACAGTAATTATCATCTTATTGCCGAATATCAGGCGCCGCAGCAAATTACAGGTTTTGAATATGAACTATCCGCAGCTATCGAAGCCATAGAGAAAGGTTGGGTGGAATCGCCTTATATGCCACATACTGAAACAATTCGTATAATGAAGCAGATGGATGCTTTGCGCGAAGAATGGGGAGTTAAATATCCATTTGAATAACGGAACTGTGTCAAAAGCTAATATGTAATTTTTTAGACGCAATAACAAGGATCTTATTTTTTAAAATTTTTGTTATCGCATCTAAAAGATAGTGATTCTAGACTCTGACATTGCTTCATTCAATACAATGACCCTATTTTACTCGCTTTTGATGATATCAGCCGGATTCAGTTGAGCAATACGATAAATCTTCCAACTGACAGTAAATAGAACAACACCGGCTACTAAAACCAATGGAATAATCCATAGGAATGGATTAGTATAATCAAACTGAATGATGCGATATCTGTTTCCCAAAATAAAAATGAAAAGACATCCGATAACAGAAATAAGAGAAGAGATGGAATAAATCCACAGATATTTCTTTCCAAACAACCAATAAATAGCCGTCAGGCGAGCTCCATTAATCTTTCGTATTGCAACCTCTTTCTGACGGCGAGAAGTATCGATATAAATAACTCCGTAAATACCCAAAGCAGCTATGATCGCACAGATCAAAGAACAAATCATAAACAGTCCGCTCAACACCCGTAATCCCCCTCCAACTTGCTCATCATATAAACTAACATATTGAAAAGGTTCATTCACAGGCAAGTATTTACTCATTTCTTTTTTCATATCAGCCAGCACCTGACTGCGGGAAGCATTTTCAGCCAGTCGGACAAATATCTTCTCTATCTTCATATCATCCGAGAAAGGCAACAAACACAGTTGAGACGCACTCATCGATTCCGATTTCATAGCGATAGTTCCCGTAACCGGATAATAAACATCTTGATTTCCATCTTTATAATGGAATTTGGCATTCGAAAGAGAGTCGTTCTCAACGGTCTTCATTAAGGCTTCGTTTACATAACAAAAAGATTCTCCCGCCCGATGTTTCTTCTCGATATTCATTACATCAAAATAATCATCCGATACCAGATTTATTTCCGTAAAACTGGAATAAATAACCCAATCACAACCTATATAACCTAGTTTGTAACACCATGGACGTGAACGCAAATATCCCAGAAAGACCTGCATTTCGTCCTGCAAAGGAGGTGTAGAACGCACATTGAGTACCATTATATTCTTTTTCTCATCCATGCTAAGACGAGGATTCGCTTGTCTGTCATTCTCCTTAACCTGCAACTGAACTGCGACCGTTGCCATGATGAACAGGAAAGAGAAGAACAGTTGCACCACTAATAATACATTTTGCATCAGGTGTTTATGCCCCACCATCACTTTCTGCCGTAACCCCCAAGCCCTGATTTGCCTTCTTATGTACCAGATGGAACAAGTGATCAATATAACAGCAATGATCAGAAGCCAAACAGTATATTGAATGGCATATCGTACCAATGACTCGTTATCTATAGTGAGCTGATCTCTAATGTCACTCGGCGAAATACTAAATAAATAGGGAAGCAAGCCCTCTATCAATGCCAACGTGAGCAGCCCTGCCATACTAATCATCAGACTTTGCTCTATCAGCAACATAACAAATAGACCTCTTTTCTTCTCTCCTAACGTAAATCTCAGATTAAACTCCCGATAACGATTTACGAAAGAACCAAAACTGAATGAAAAGAAGTTGATCATCCCTGCCAGTAATATGAATAATCCGATAACAGCCACCCAAAAGTCCATTCCATATTGAGCTCCTTCTTCACTCGCCAACGTGACTTCAGGAACGATCTTCGCTCTGTCTGTCCGGAAAAAGTTTCCTTGTTGCAAACGCTTCGTCAGATGTGCTGCATCATCAGAATTCTTCAACAACAAAGTATGGCTACAATACTCCTGCAAGTTTTCCAAAGGTAAAAAGACCTCATAAATATCAATAAAATCACGCATTCCCACCGGATATGGTTCAATGACCGCTGCTATTTCATAAGCCTTTCCCTTCCCATACGTTAGTGATGTTCCCAAAGGAGATTTGTTAGCCAAATACTTTTTCACAAACTCTGTAGTTACAACTATTTTGTTTCCTTGCATGACAAATGATTCCAAAGAGCCTTCTACACAATGGGTGGGAAATACATTGAAATAATCCGGATTACATAGAGTGATGCCCACCCTGCAATAATTCGTTTCGTCTAAAAAGAGATTGTCTTTCATATTTCTCCAAAAAGCAACCGCCTCAAATGATTCCGGTCCTATTTTGTCAATATCACTTCCTTGAATATTTAGCTGATAAGGAACCCCTTTCTCTTTTATTTCCGCCAACCGTTCATAAGTGGAAAAAGCTTTATCCCCAAATCTCATGACACGGTTATAATAACTACATACACTGAAGCAAAACAAACCCGCCACGATGCCCAGTATCGAAATACAAGTTTGTGATTTGTGTTTTAACAACTGTCTTATACTAACCTTTACGTAATGCAATGCTAACATATTTTTATTCATTTTTAATTACTTCTGCCGGATTCTGACGAGCGGTCTTCCATACTCTTCCAATAATACTAAAGAATATAATAAGGGCCATTACTAAAAATATCCCTACATAGAGCCACCAGTCAATGGATGTCTGTTTCATATACCCTTCAAGCCAATGCTTCATAATGATATACCCGAATGAAAAAGCGACACAGGATCCAATAAAAAGCAAAAGCATATATTCTTTAAAAAACATATTAAAAATGACTCCTACACTAGCTCCGTTTACTTTGCGGATTGCCATTTCTTTGCGGCGTTGTTGGCATGACAAAGTCACTAAAGAAAAAATGCCGAATACTGAAATTACAATGCAGATGAGAGAAACAGAACTAAGTAACTTAATCAGATTATGCTCCGATTTTAGATAATCATTATAAACCTCATCGAAATTCACTAATTTCAATTCTGCATTTGGATTAGCTTTCTTCGCTTCCTTTATCAGTTCCTGAGATACTTTATTCCAAGTACCCTCTTTTATTCTGAAAATATAATCCAAGTGAGTATCTGCAGATTTTTTTAGACTAAATACGATTGGAATCACCGGATATATTGGAGATTGCTGATAAATGTCTTTAATGACTCCTCTAACAGTTACTGTACACTTATTATAAATCATTTTTTTTTCAATAGGTTCTTTCCAACCTAATGCTTTTACGACAGCTTCATTAATGATCACATCTGCTAAATTGTCTTTCTCTTCATCCAACATCCTACCTTCTAGCAACTCTATTCTAAAAAAATCAATATACTTTTGGTTTATTTCCATACTTTCTATTTCAATAGGCTGTTCTCCTATAGGCTTATCATCCCAATCTGAGATTTGAGAATGATATGCTACCCCTTTAGGAATAGGACTATTAAAATATTTCAAAAGTTCAGTCACATCAGGCATTTGATCCAATATTTTTTCCCAAGGAACATCTTCACAACCTATCCTTTTAGTAATTGCTCCCACATTATGGTGGTCTAATCCAAGTTCTTTAGTATTCAGCAAGAAATTCAATTGCTTCATCATCACTAAGGTACAGAATACAAAACCAATGCTGATGAACAATTGAAATAATATACTTCCTTTATAAAACCAACCGGAAAAGTGAATATCTGATTTACGGCTAATACTGTCAGATAGTGTCCGTTTGTTGATATATCGTATAAGCATAGCAGCAATAATAGTAGTGATCACAATTAATGATAACATATAAAGCAATATCTCACTATAAAAAAATGAAGTGCTTTCATTAATTTGAGATAGTTTTTTGAAAGCAGGTAGAATGAGTTCTATGGATAGACTTCCTATTCCAAATGAAAAACAAAGCAACAAAAGTAGCTCTGAAAGAATCAATGTCAGCAGACTCTTATTGGATGCTCCATTCACTTTTCGTAGAGCCAGTTCGCGTTTACGCATTCGTATACGGGTGATAAGTACGGCCAAATAGTTGCACAATCCGCAAATGACAACCAATGCACCAATAGACGCAAACATACGAATATGATTCATCTTAACATTTATATTAGCTTTCGGATGTAGGCTTCTTAATTCCGTCAATTGGACAATAGAAGTATTTATAAACCATTCCCCCCCATTTCTTATAACTTCAACTTTCTTTATTTTTTCCCCCAATGCTTTTATGTCACTATTAGGATATACCCGAAACAATGTATATACGCTTGACCAAGATTCTTCGCAATACGGTAACAAAATGTCGTAAGATAATAAAGAATGGCCTTCCCATGATTTAACTACAGCAACTATTGTTTTTTCCTCATTATCCATTTGGGTAAATACTAATTGCTTGCCGATTGGAGATTCTTTACCAAATATCCGCTCGGCTGCTTTATCCGTAATTGCTATTTGATCTTTGTTCAAGTGCAAAGGCGCATTTCCATTTAATAATGTAATATTGAACATGGAGATAAAATTAGAATCAACCTCCATTTGTGGCATTTGAAACTCAGTCTCTTTGTATTTAACCTCTCGACGTAGAGGTGATATGGGACGAACTCGACAAATAGCTTCCATTTCAGGACAATTCTTTACCAAATAGTCATATAGTAAAAAATATGAAGAATAGCTAAAGCCATCTGCATCCAGATTACCAGTACTACCTGCAAGATAGATACGATCTACTCCTTCATGAAAAGAATCATACGTTTTTTCATAACGGATCCATAATAGAGAAAGGGACAAACAAACAAAGCCTACTGACAATCCGATAATACTGATTCCCATTTGCACTTTGTATTTCAGTAGGTTACGAAACGCTACTTTCAAATTGTGTTGTATCATAATTCGATCTGTTTTTATTCGTTTTTAATCACCTCTGCCGGATTCTGTCGAGCAGTCCTCCATATTCGCCCAATAATACAGAGAAAAATAATAAGTGCCATTCCCATAAATATTCCTCCATAAAGCCACCACTCAATGGATGTCTGCTTCATATATCCTCCCAGCCAATGTTTCATAAAGATGAAGCCCAATGGAAAAGCTATACATGAGGCTGCCAAAAGCAAAAGTAAGTATTCCTTGAAAAACTGATTCAGAATAACTCTCATACTAGCCCCATTTACTTTTCGGATTGCAATTTCTTTCTGTCGTTGCTGGCATGATAATGTTACTAATGAGAATATTCCAAAAACAGCAATCAATATACAGATAAAAGAAACTACACTGAGTAGCTTATTCAAATTCTGCTCCGATTTCATATAATCATCATAAACATCTTCCATTTTCGTCAGAAACAGTTTTGCATCCGGATGGGCTTTTCTTGCTTCATCTATTAGTTTTTGACATACTATATCCCAAGTATTTTCTTTTACTTTAAAAATAATATGTCCCTCATTCTCACTTTCCTTGTGATAAGAATACATAGTAGGAACTACCGGATATATTGGAGCATTGTAGTATATATCTTTAATGACTCCTTTTACAGTTAAAGTCCTTGAATTTATATCTATTTTTTTTCCAATCGGCTGATTCCATCCAAGTGCTTTTACAGCGGCTTCATTAATGATAATGTTTCCTTCCCCATCCTTTTCATCCACCCAATTACCTTTCAAAAGTTCTACCTCAAAGAAATCAACATAATCCTGATTGATTGTCTCATCCTCCATAGTAATATACTGATCTCCCGCAGGTTTATCATCCCAACGCTCTATCCGATAGTAACCAAATAACATTTTAGGAATAGGAGTATAAAAGCCATTCAAACGTTTCTCAACTTCAGGTATCTGATCGAGTGTTTTCTTCAAGAGAGAGTTATCACAGCAGGAAGCGCCAGTAATGACTCCCACATTATGTCGTTCCAGCCCTAATTCTTTTGAGTTTAGTAGAAAATTTAATTGCTTCATCATTACTAAAGTGCAGAATACAAAACCAATGCTAATAAGCAGTTGAAACAAAAGACTACCTTTATAAAACCAACCGGACAAATGTAGATTTGATTTGCAATGAATGTTATCAGACAAAGTCCCTTTTTTGATATAATGTATAAGCATGGAGGAAATGGCAATAGTAATTGCAACCAACAATAACATATAAATAAATATCTCACTATAAAAAAATGATGCATTCTCATTAATCTGTGACAATTGTTTGAAAGCAGGCAAAGTTAATTCTATCAATACGCCACCCGCTCCAAATGATAACATAAGTACCAAAAGTAATTCAGAAAGAATCAATCTTACTAAACTGCCATTAGAGGCTCCATTCACCTTTCTCAATGCCAATTCGCGTTTACGCATTCGGATACGGGTGATAAGTATAGTCAGATAATTACATAATCCACAAATCACCACTAAAAGACCAATACCGGCAAAAAGGCGAATATGATCTTGCTTAACATTCATATCCTTCTTTGGATAGTCACTTCTCAATGCCGACAATAAAACAATAGGTGCAGATACTAAATGTCCCGCGACTTCGATTTTTTCTATTCTTTGTTTCAATGCTTTGATATCACTATTGGGATAGGCACGAAATAATGTATAGCAATTTTGCTGTCCCCAATTCGGTTCAGAATCATAATAAGGCAATAAAATATCAAAAGAAAAAGAAGAATGCCCTCTCCATGATTTAACTACAGCAACTATTGTTTTCTCTTCATTATCTCTTTGGATAAATGCCATTTTCTTACCAAGAGGAGATTCAGCTCCAAATATTCGTTTGGCTGCTTTGTCTGTTATAGCTATCTGATCTTTATTCAATTGCAAGTGTATATCACCATCTATTGCAATGATATTGAACATCGAAATGAAATTAGAATCTACTGTTTGTGGTTGTATCTGCCATTCGATATCCTGGTATTTTATATTTTCAGGATAATTATTCGAACTAATGTGGCAGGCTTTCTCCACTTCGGGACAATTCTTCAACAGATAATCAACTAACAAACCGGAAGAATTATATGAAAAGCCATCTCCTTGAGAAAGAGAACTACTACCGGCAAAATAGATTCGATCTGCCCCTTCATGAAAAGTATCATAAGTCATTTCATAACGTATCCATAATACGGATAAAGCAAGACAAGCAAAGCCTACTGACAATCCGATAATACTGATTCCCATTTGTACTTTGTATTTCAGTAGGTTACGAAACGCTACTTTTAAATTGTGTCGTATCATCATATCTATCAGTTTTTATTCGTTTTGATTATTACTCAATGCTACATGGTAGCCATTTAGGATAACTGTTATAAAAGTCACCAGCATCAGCAAAATAACGGGGATAGTAAATACTCCTATCCCCCAATCCGAAGGATATACAAATTGTTCTCTCCATTTATTCATTAGTACGTATACAACAGGAATAGCAACAACATAAGCAGCCAATATATAATAAAAGAAAGAACGGCTCAATAATAACAAAATCTGCCAGGAGGTTGCACCATATACTTTACGTATAGCGATCTCACGTCTCCGCTGTTCTACTGCGTACCACGTAATACCAAATACGCCAAAGAGAGTCAGAAATAAGCTTATGAGAGCATAAGCCAATAATAAATGGGAAAAATTTGCCATGTCTTTATTGTAAGAAAGATATCTCTGATAAGCGTCTGTATAGATAAAAGATTGTTCAGGATAATATTTATTCCAAAGCTGTTGCAGTTGCTTCAGAACTTCTCCCCGTTTATTTTCGTCAATACGACAAGAGATATAGCTGGATTGATCAACTGTCGGCTCATTGATCACGATCTCCATAGGAGTAATTAGAGTATTGTGAGTAGTTAATCGGAAATCTTCAAATATGCCTACAATCGTCCCTTCCCTCGCATTGTCCTGACCGTATTTACTCAAAACCTGTCCTACCGGATCTTCTCCCTCCGAAATGAAAGTACGTATAAATGCCTGATTGACGACTACCGGATAAGCTGTTTTAAGTAATAAATCAGCCGTACGTTCCGGTTCGATAAGATCGAGCTTTAACAAATCCAAGATTTCACGGCTCCCTTTAAATATAACTTTCATTATCAGAGGTTCTTTACCATTTCCCGTGTTCAAAGGCGTGCCGATGCTTACAGGAGACGAGATACTGTTTTCCGTCAATACTGCCATTTGAATGCCCGGCAGATTCTTAATATCATTGTATAAAGGAATACTCGGAACAAGATGTTCATTTCCCAATATAACGACTCCTTTATATCGTTCTCCCTGATTTTCGATATTCGATAACTGTGTGTGTATCATTGTAAAAGCGGTTATCAGTCCGATAGAAATCACCAATTGGAAACATACAAAAACAGCAATGAGCCTTCTCTTTCCTTTTCCTAAAAAGAATTGGCGGTATCTGCTGATAGAAATACGGTTTAGTTTCTTAGCCATAAAGACCGCCGGAACAATTGCCAGGACAAGAACGAATAGAAAAATCCATGGAAAGACTTTCCATGATAAAATGAAACTTAATGTCAGATGCGACGAGAATGAATAATTAAAAAGAGGCAAAATGTCGCCTATAACTAATATTGAAAACATAAAAGCTATAAATACGGTAAGAAAAGTATCCACGAATAATTGACGGCAAATATACGAATGGGAAGCTCCCAGCAAACTCTCGATATGAATCATATTCACCTGCTTTAGCAAACGGGAAAAGCTGAGATTTACATAATTAAAGCAGGCAATAAGCAAGATAAGAAAGGCCGACAGGAGTCCGATACTGAGTAAAACCTCCTGACGATGATGGAATGTACTTGCAGGATCTGACATATCGGTATTAAAATAGGATTCTTGCAAGGTTTGTAGTTGATAAAATCCCTCTCCCATAAGAGCCGGAAGCTCTGTAGACTCGAAACGCTTCAAAAAAGCATTCTGGTCTGTCCGTTCTTTTAGAAGTATCATGCAAGAAGTTCCTTCATTGTCCATATCAGAAGAATTACTGAGTATGTCGATTTGTTGGGCAGCCTGTACATAAGGCTTATATACAGCCGCCACTTTTCTTATATCCACCTTATCTAAGAATACGACCGAAAGTTCACTGCCTACGCAATCGGTCTTTCCAAAAAATTGCATTGCTTTCTCTTCGCTTAATGCCACACAATCGGGCTTTGTTAAAGCATCTGTCAGGTTACCGGAAAGAATTTGATAAGGAAAGAAACGGCCAAAAGAGCTATCTGCCTTTACAATCACTTGTTCCTGAAATTTTTGGTCTCCTATCTCAATATGAGCCGGTCGTGTTTCACTCAACCTAAGATATGATTCTATTTCCGGAAAAGGAGCTACTACATATTTAACTACCCCGCCATACACAAAGGCTCCCTCTCTTGTATCCTGCATAAATGGCAATTGCTGAGTCAAACGGAATATTCGGTCTTTATTGGGATTTTCTCCTTCGATCGTATATTCATGAATGACGAAAGATAATAGTAAATTAGTGCAGGAAATACCAACAATAAGGCTAACTAACGAGATTACAGCAAAATGCTTGTTACGCCACCAGCTTCTGAATATGAGTTTAAGTAGTATCAAATTTCCCATCGTTATTCGCTTTTCATAATTATTCCCGGGTTGAGTCGCACAGCTTTACGGACCTGCCACAACAATGTTCCCAGAGAAATGAGTAATGTGAGAATGAAACCGATCATAAATATCCCTATACCTATCGGAGCTTTTACTGCAAAATCCTTTGTATAATCATTGATGATATAATAAGCCAAAGGAACGGCCACGGCAAATGCAGCTCCTAAAATATAAAGATACTTTCGTAACAGTAATAATGCGATTTGTTTGCCGGTAGCACCGTTTACCTTACGCAGTGCTATTTCCCGATAGCGTTGGCGGATATCATACAATGATAATCCAAACAATCCAAGACAAGATATGCAGATAGCCAGTCCGGAAAAAGTGACATAAATACGGGTGGTTCTTCTGTCTTCATCATACAATTTTGCGATTTCGTCTTCTATAAAAGTATAATTGAAATCACCTTTACCTATTACTTCATCGTGCAATTCCTTCAAAAAGTCAATCGCTTCTTTGCGTTTACCATTGCCAATAGTGGCCATCAAAGGGTCTGTTGGGTTTCCTTTCTCACCATACAAAATAGCTAATGGTACATTACCTTTAGACAAATGACCCGTTCGGAAATCTTCTATAACTCCAACAACCTGAAAAGGCGGATTCTTCTCCACATCTACTCCATGACTCCACCACAAACGCGACTCCGGCTGTAAAGAAGCCTCATTCATGTCTTTTATACGAAAAAGTTTTTTGGCAGTTTCATTAATGATTATTTTATATTGTTCAAACTGATCTGTGTTGTTCCATTCTCTACCTTCTTTCAATTTAAAGCCAAACATATTCATATAATCTTTACTCACATGCATTATCGCTATTTTATGTTTTTCTCCGTTATACTCCATTACTATATAAGGTTCTAAATTAATAGGAGCTTCACCATATTGCCAAGACAGAAACAAGGGACATTCATCCATTTTTCGTTGAATCACTTGTTCTTTATACTGCTCTATATCACGTGCCTTTTTCCATTCTTCACTGCTTGAGTATCCTCTATCATATCTCTCGTGTGATAAGAACTGACATGAAATAATATCTTTCGACTGATAGCCAAGGTCTGCATGAAGCATTGTATGCAATTGGCGTACAAAAAATAACGAAACAACTATCAAACAGAAAGTAATAACGTATTGAATAAATAAAAATAGCACACGGGAAACAATTGAATTACCTCCAACATTTACAGAACGCAGAGAAGTGATTGGAGAGGAATAATTGTATCTCATAAAAGGATAAATGGAAGTAACAAAGGGCAATCCCACTAATAATATAAGAGACAAAGACAAATCAAATACAAGATCTGATTGAACAGGAATGGCATAGACGGACGAAAATATTCCTATCGTGGCTTCTATTAACATCCAGATGAACAATAAAGCAATGCCAACCATATAAACATTTTCCGCATATATCTGAAAAAAGATTTGAAGCCCATTCGCTCCATACACTTTCTTGATTCCAAACTCACGTGCCCGCTTCAATATTATGACTGTATAAATGTTTATAAAATTAAAGATTCCAACCAACAATAACATACAAGCTACAACTGCTAAGACCGAAATGTGATCTTTACTCCCTCGTAAAAAGGAAGCCGCCGAGGATTGGACTGTTTTATTGAAATACAGCTCCTTTAAAGACAGAAGCATATACTGTATAGGACTATTAGAAAAGCAGATTAATGACTGAGGTTTAGAAATTTTCTCATTATATTCTTGCAAATTTGTTCCTCTTGCCAAACGTACAATAGAAAATCCCATACGACTCCACTGCACATTGTTACCTTGATTAATGGGTACAAGCATATCAAATTGTAAGGAAGACTTAGTACTTGGTTCTCCAATGATTCCACGGATAGTAAGCAATGTGCCCACTGAAGAAAGAAACTGTCTTCCTAACGGATCTTGGCTTCCGAAGATATGCTGAGCATATTTTTGGCTGATGATCACATCGTCCGGTCTTTGGATCGTTTTAATACCGGAAATGACAGGATAATCCATTAACTGCAAAAAGACACTGTCAGTTGCCAAAACTTTTGCTTGATAACGATGCTCATCCACAATAACATAATCATCTTCAATAGAAACACAAGATGAATATTTTTCTACTTCCGAATGCTTCAATGGATCTATGAAATTGGGATCATTATTTCTATCTGAATTATCTATGATAGAAATATGGCCATTACTTCTTTGAGCTGTCAATACATGCAATTGATCCAGATCTTTACAGAAATGATCTACCGTCACTTCCTGATGGATATAACGTACGAGAATTAATGTTGCCGCTACGCTTACTACAAGCCCGATTATGTTGATTATCGTATATACTTTAAAGCGAAATAAAGTTTTAACACCAGATAATTCAAATTTCATGTTCATTCTTTTTAAATCCCAATAATTACTACTCGTTCTTTATCACTTCCGCTGGATTTTGTGTGCTTGCCTTCCACACTCGCCAACCGATACAAAGCAAAATAATAAGTGCTACTACAACAAAAATACTTAGATACAACCATCCGTTTATAGTCGTTTGCCGTACATAACTTTCAATCCACTGTTTCATCAAAGCATATCCAATCGGGAAAGCGATAACGGCAGCTACGACCAACAATAAAAGATATTCCTTGAAAAACAATTGCATAATATGGCAAACTTGCGCTCCATTCACTTTACGTATGGCAATCTCCTTGCGACGTTGCTCACAGGATAAAGTAATCAGAGAGAAAATCCCAAATACGGAAATCACGACACAGACCAATGATACGAAACTTAGCAATTTCATCAAAGCGTCTTCGGAACGGAGATATTTGTTATATTCTTCTTCTTCATTGAATAATCGCATATAAGCGTTAGGAGAGTCTTCCTTATGCATCGCTTCTATTGCTTCACGACATTCATTCCAACTTCCTTCGTTAAACTCAAATAGAATACAGGCACGATTCAGCAAATATTCCTGTGCCTGATAGGGCTGAAAAGCAATGTAACCGTTGCTACCCGTAGGAGGACGATAGCTAAAGTCTTTTACTACGCCAACTACACAATAGCGCTGTTCACTACCTTCATAATGGAACGTTTTACCAACAGCTTGCCGCCAGCCGAATTGATGCTTCAAACTTTCATTAATCACGACTTCATTCTGCTGACTTTTTTCAGAAAGAAGCTCACCTTCAATAAGCTGCAAACCATAAAACTCAAAGAACTCCTTAGATGCAGGCATAATACCTACCATAATTGGTTCATCAGCTACTTTTGGTAAGTCATCCCAATTATTTATTTCTGAGAACATCATCGGTCCGGTCGGAATCATCGGAAAATATCGGGGAGGTAAAGCTTTTGTTATCATGGGTAAAGCACTTATCTTCTCCGTCCATTGCTTAATATCTCCATTCCATAGGGCTACGCTGCCGATATTATGACGTTCCATTCCTAAATCCGTGTTTTTCAGAAAATGAAGCTGTTTCATAATAAGAACCGTACAGAAAATAAAGACTATACTGACAATCAACTGCACAACAATGCCCAGCTTACGGAATAAATAAGGATTACGAACCACAATTCTGCCCTTGATAGCTTCCTGCAATGTCCGCCGCCGGAAAAAATATAAAGGAATCTGTGCAAATAAGAACGAAAGTAGTATTACGAACAAGAAATACACTACTATTTCTCCATAAGAACTCTCGGGCTCTATTTGTGTAAACTCAAGAAAGGGGGACATACATATTTCTACCATCACCAATCCAACTACCAGAGCAATACATAAGACCACCAGTAATTCAACTGCCAATTGAGCAAATAAACTTCTGTTGCCCGCACCATTTACTTTGCGCAGTGCCATCTCACGACCACGCATATAAAGTCGGCTGACATAAAGGGTGAGATAATTGAATAGCGAACAAACGATGACCAATCCACTTGCCAACAAAAAATAAAAAATATAGCTGAAAGAAATTACGACATCTGCTTTGTCTGCATATTCGGAATAACGTAACGCTGAAATGGGAGTTAGCAAAAGTTCTGATATTTCACTATCTTTTTCAATGTCCGTAATACGGATGGCTTCCATTTTCTTACAGAACGCAGTCATATCTGTGTTTTCACGAATACGGATAAACAACTGCTCGTTTTGGCTGTTCCATTGAGAAGAATGTCGCGCAGGAAGCAATATATTATATGGTATATTAGAATGTCGTGACCAACCGCTCACAATCGCTCCAATTTTATAAGAGCGATTCCCTACTTCCACATTCTTACCCAATGCTTCTTCCGTACCAAATAGTTTTTTTGAATATTCTTCTGTAACAGCTATCTCCGAGTTGTCTTTCTTCATGAAATTTACAGTTCCTTTTAATAACTGTATATTGAAAAAGTTTACGAAAGCAGAATCCGCAGTAGCGGACACAACCTCTTCTTCGTTCTTATCCACACGTAATCTGACCTTCTGTACGGATGTAGAAGTTGCTGCCTCGATCTCAGGCATTTTATCTTGTAAATAAGCAGCCAAAGGAGAAGGGGTGCTATTGGATATCGTCTTATTTGAAATACTCCCGGACCAATTAGTATAGTGAGCACGCACCATATAGATATTGTCAGCCCCTTCGTGAAAAGTATCATAGGTCATCTCATAACGAATCCATAGCACGGAAAACGCAAAACAAGTGAAACCAACTGCCAGTCCGACAATACTGACCAAACTCTGTGTTTTGTATTTTATCAGATTCCGAAAAGCTATTTTTAAATAATGTAGTATCATACTATTATGTGTTAGATCATTCGTTTTTAATTACTTCCGCTGGATTTTGACAAGCCGCCTTCCAAACTCGCCAAATAACACTAGAAAAGATAATAAAAGCCATTATAATGAATATACTTACATATATCCAAAAATCAATAGAGGTCTGCTTCACATATTTCTCCAACCATTGCTTCATAATAAAATATCCCAATGGGAAAGCAACTAACGAAGCAATAATGAGCAAGAACAAATATTCTTTAAAGAATAAGTTTAGTATAATTCCGATACTGGCTCCGTTCACTTTTCGAATAGCAATCTCTTTACGACGTTGTTCACACGATAAAGTGACCAAAGAGAAGATGCCAAATACCGCAATCAATACACAAACAAAAGAAACAACTCTCAATAACTTGTTCAAAGTTTCTTCCGATTTCATGTATTCATTGTATCTCTCTTCCATTTGAATCAATTGTATTCTAGCATTAGGATCCATTTTATTTATTTCTTCTTTTAATTTCTGATTAACAGTTTTCCATGCTCCATCTTTCACTTTGATAATAAGATCCCCTTCATTTTTATCTTTCGGTAAAAAATAGATTGCAGGAGCCACCGGATATACGGGAGCATTGTAATATATGTTTCTTATTACTCCTTTCACAACACACTCTTTTTCCATATTCACAAATTTCTTACCTATCGGATTTCTCCAACCAAAGACCTTCGCAGCTGCTTCATTGATAACTACTTTTTGCTTACCGTCTTTTTCGTCCAACATCTCTCCATCCAACACTTCAATGTTGAGCAAATCAGCATATTCTTTATTTATCGTCTCATTTTCCATAATAATGGTTGTTGATCCGTTCACTTTCCCTTCCCAGTCGTCTATAATGGTCGTTAAAAAATAGTGTTTAGGAATAAGGCTATAAAAACCATATATATATTCTTCAACATCCGGCATTTGATCCAATATTTTAAATACAGCTTCCTTCTCATTATTATATAAGCGAACAACTCCTAAATTATGACGGTCCATCCCACACTCTCTGGAATAAAGTAAGAAATTCAATTGTTTCATCATGACAAAAGTGCAAAAGATAAAGCCTATACTAATAAATAGTTGTAGCAATATGCTCCCTTTATAAAACCAACCGGAAAGATAAAGATCGGACTTATTACCAATATTTTCGAGCAAGGTGCGTTTGCCTATAAATTTCACAATTATAATCGCAAAGATCATTGTAATCGCTACTAATAAAAGCATATAAACTGCCAACTCACCAAAAAAGGACGAAGTATCTTCCTTTATTTGTGATAGACGTTTAAAAACAGGCAAAATTATTTCTATCAGCACATTCTCGACTACTATTGATATACAAAATAATAAAAACGGTTCTATTAAAATCAATGCCAATAAGCTTCTTTCGGATGCTCCATTTACTTTTCTCAATGCTAATTCCCGTTTACGCATTCGAAGGCGGGTAATAAATATTGTAAAATAGTTGCATAATCCACAGATGATAACCAATGCCCCAATACAAGCGAAAAGACGTATACGATTCACCGTAAAAATGACATCCTCTCTGGGGTAAGTGCTCCTTAAAGTTGAAAGTAAGGTGATGGGAGTAGCAATCTCTTTGTTTGATGAGCTGTGTGGTATTTCATATTTCTCCAGTCTTTTTTTCAAAGCTTGAATATCCGCATTAGGGTAAGTGCGAAAGACTGTATAGCATTCTAATCCTTCCACCGAGTCCGGATATTGGCTTAGGTGAGGTAATAAGACATCAAAAGGAAATGAAGAATGTCCTTCCCATGATTTCACTACTGCCGCAATCGTCTTTTCAGAGTTATTTATATCTGGAAAAATCAATTTCTCACCTAACGGTGATTTATTTCCGAAAATTTCATCTGCTATTTTATCCGTAATCGCAACTTGATCATCACTCAAATAGAAATGATCATCTCCATTCAATGTAATTATATTAAACATCGAAATAAAGTTAGAATCCGCTGTTATTCTATCAATAGAGAAATCTTCTTCTTGATATCTTATTGTCTCCCTAATATTATTGTTATGATAAAAATGAGAAGCTGCTTCTATTTCCGGGCATTTCTTTAAAACATGATCTACCAAGAGAGTCGATGAATAATACGAAAATCCATTTCCTTGGGGATCACTCTTACTTCCTGCCCAATAAATACGATCAGCACCCTCATGAAAATTATCATAAGTCATTTCATAACGAATCCATAACACTGACAAAGCAAAGCAAGTGAAACCAACTGCCAGTCCGATAATGCTGACCAAACTCTGTGTTTTGTATTTTATCAGATTCCGAAAAGCTATTTTTAAATAATGTAGTATCATAGCAGAGTGTGTTATGTGATTCGTTAATAATAGTTTTACAGACTGACTTCCGTCACTACCTGACCATCGAACAGATTAATGATACGATCGGCATAACCTGCATCATGTTGTGAGTGAGTCACCATGATAATCGTTGTTCCTTCTTTATTTAACTCACTTAATAAACCCATAACCTCTTTCCCGTTCTTTGAGTCCAGATTACCGGTCGGCTCATCGGCAAGAATCAGTTTAGGATTAGCAACTACGGCACGTGCGATAGCAACACGTTGCTGCTGACCACCGGAGAGTTGTTGAGGGAAATGCTTGCTACGGTGAGTAATAGCCATACGTTCCATCGCTTTCTCTACTCTCTTTTTACGTTCAGATGTGGAAATGCCCATATAAAGAAGCGGCAACTCAATGTTCTCATAAACGTTCAACTCGTCTATTAGATTGAAACTTTGGAAAACGAAGCCAATTACTCCTTTACGAAGATTCGTGCGTTGTGATTCTGTAAATCTGGAAACTTCTGTTCCATTCAAATAATAGTCTCCTCCTGTCGGATTGTCCAACAACCCCAGGATATTGAGCAAAGTAGATTTCCCACAACCGGAGGGCCCCATAATAGCTACAAACTCACCTTGTTTCACTTCAACACTTACATTGTTCAAAGCCCAAGTTTCTACTTCTTCTGTTTTGAAAATCTTCTGTAAATTAACTGTCTTGATCATAATCGTTATTTTTAAAATGTTACTATTATTCGTTTTTAATTACTTCCGCAGGATTAATATGTGCGATCTTCCATATTTTAAATACTACCGTACATATAGTTAGCAGGGATATTCCAATAAATATACCTCCCCAATACAATATTCCGTCATTAAAAAAGATCTGATACATTTCTTTCCACATCTGAAGAACCATATATACAACAGGAAACGCGAATATTGCAGTTATCACTAAAAGCAGTGCATATAATCTGGCAAATAAAAAAATGATCTGTTTCCCTCCTGCTCCATTTACTTTACGGATAGCTACTTCTTTCTGTCTGCGTGCTGTATCGAGGGTAATAGCTGCATATACTCCCAACAGTGTGATAATCAAACTCACAACCGAAAAGAATAAAATAATATCCTTTAATTTAGTTTCTACCGCTTGTTCTTCATTGATGTCATCGAAGAAAGTAGAAAGTTCTGGTTCAACGCTCTCCGGCAATACTTCTTTTAATATCTGATTGATCCATTGTCTGACCTCTTCCGTTTTACCCGGGTAACATTTAATATAGCAATGGCCAATAAAATCATCAAAATTACTCAATTCAAAAACATAACCGGGTCGCTCATCTCTATAAGCGGAAGGATTGAATGAAGAAATGATGCCACAAACGGTATAAGAATTCTGGTAATTATAAAGACTGGTCCCCAAAATATCCTTTTTGTTCTTATCCCGAAAATCATTATCAACGAGTATATCATTTCCGCTTTCGATATTTCGTCCGGTCACCAAAGGAATATTCATGAATGAAATGAAATTCGGATTTATTCTCATAATATTTACTTCTATCCATTGTTCAGAATCTTTTTCCAATTGTATGCCTGTACCTGATACTCCATTCATGTATCCTATATCTGAAATCAAAATATCTTTTACTCCTGCATGTTGTCGAAAACGATCTATTAGTGCCATCTTCTCTTCATTTTTCATAAATGAATAGTCTAGATCAAGGCTCAATATGTCACTCTTTTCCTGTTTTGTTAATGTATTAAATAAAGTAGAAGTCGTCTTTTCTGTTTGCAAATAAAGGGCGATTGTCATAGATACAAATAACCAGCAAATGAAAAACTGAATTCCCAGCATTACATTTCGGAAAAAGTTTCCGCCTCTTTTTCGTTTATTACTAATGATGGTTTGTACACTTGTTCGACGGATATAGAGGGCTACTGATACACATATAGCGAATGTAACGAGGAGTAATAAAATGATGTATTCTCCGGCTTGTAGCATTAAGACCTTTTTGTCAATAACCATATTCATCCCAAATAAAGAAATTTGCATATCCGGAGCCAACCACTCTACTAATCCAAGCATAAGTAATAAAGCTATACCGATAGCTAGCAGTAATTGCAGAAAAAGCATAGCGGTCAATTGAAACATATTGTTTCCCAACACTTTTCGAATGCTAAACTCCCGTCGGCGATTAATAATACTTCCAACTTGAAAATGAAAAAAATTAAGTAAAGCAACCAATAGAATAAGTAATCCTACAATACTTGTTATCGAACTGAAAACAGTATTCAGTGTGGCTGATTGTATATTTTCACCTATTAGAGACGCAGTCACATCATAATCTCGCCCAAACATTGGATAGGTGACATTGGCTTTCCGAAATCGTTCATCCAAGTCCTTAGCGGTCTGCCCTTGACGGAGCAGCGCATAAGTATAAGATGCCGTTATGTCCTTTTTCCTCTCCATATTAAACAATCCTTCACTGTCATTCAAAACTAACGCATCTATTGGTCGCATAAAATTCATGCTGATATTACTTGGAATATCTTTAATAACCGCCTGAATAGTGTAGGTTATACCACCGTCCTGAGGAGTTGTATCGGGAGAAGTCCATAAGCGGTTGGTGAGCACCATACGTTTTCCAATAGCTTCCTTAATAAATGTAAAAGCTTTACGAGCGGCACTTTCTGTCAATATAACAGCGTTAGGAGTGTGAGACGCAATATTCCATGTACCTGCTATTATGGACGGAGTAAACAACCGATTGAAAGCTGAGTCTACTTCCATACATGCTAATTTATATGGTAAATACTTCTCATCATTAATATATATGTTGTAAGGACGTTCTCTGGAATAGGTGACTTGCGAATAAGCTTCCGCTTCATGTCCATGTTCCTTTATTAACTTTTCAGTCAATAAAGCGGAAGTCCCGGACAATACAGTTTCATTATTAACTAAAGTGATATCTACCAAACGCTCATAGTTGTCGAAACATTGGTCAGTACTCATCATATACCGACTACAATAGAAACAAATACTAAAGCATAGCAAACCTACCGCTAACCCTATGATAGATATAAGATTCTGCGTTTTATATTTCAGCAAATTGCGAAAAGCTACTATTAGATAGTGTTGTATCATAATATTGTACTGAAATCGTTGTTATTTAAGTATTAATTCTTCAGCATCGCCAAAGGTATCATATCCTGTTGTAATTACCCAATCTCCCGGCTGCAAACCTTCTGTAATTTCGTATTGCTGCGGATTCTGACGCCCGATAGATAAAGGAATACGAGTGGCTTTTGTCTTTGAAGCATTAACTTTATAAATCCATTGTCCACCTGTAGTCTGATAAAAATTACCTCTTGGAACGACAAGAGCTTGTTCAGGTTGTCCTAATTCTATCTGAACGCGGAAACTCTTGCCAACTCTTACATTATCCGGCATATCACCCATAAAAACCAGATCAACGTCAAACATACGCTCTTTCACTTCGGGAACTACTTTGGTTATCTTCAAGGGATATTTCTTTCCTTGATAATTGATGGTAGCCGGAAGCCCGGTAATAATTCTGTCGATATAATATTCACTTAAAGAAGTGTGTATCTTATATTGATCCAAAACTTTGATTTCTGCAATACTTTCACTCGAAGAAACTTGTTGCCCGGGAGTTACTTTCACAAAACTAAGCTGACCTTTAAGAGGAGCAGTCACTGCCAATTTATTAAGCCGTTCACGGGTACGCTCATATTTCTTCTGTTCCCGTTCCCGATCGTTTCGGATCAACTCTTTGCGAATCATTGTAACAGCAGAATCATGACGCAAGTTCTCTTGTTGCAATACCGCACTCTTCTGCTTGTAATTGTATTCATCCTCTGCTACCTGCAATTGTGCTTTACTCTTTACTCCCATTTGATACTCTTCCCGATCAAGAGCTATACTTTTTTTCAAACGTTCTAACTCGTAATTGTTCGTCAAAGCTTGCTGTTTCAGATTAAGGCTTTTTTGTTCCATTTCAATCTCTTGTTCCTGATAAGTAATCATTTGTTTCGCCCACTCATCATGCTGATCTTCAATGCTACGCAATAAATCCGGATTAGAAAGAACTAAAATTGTATCCCCCATCTGAAGTAAACTTCCCTCTTCACCAACAATACGCTCTACACTACCAGCTTCACGAGTATTGACTTTGATAGTTAGAATGGGTTGAACCAGGCCTTCTACATCTACATATTCCATAAACTTATCTTCTCTTACTTCCGATATCTGTATATTTTCTGTCTCAATACGGAGCTTTTTAGGACCTAAAGAGAGTATAACTACATAAATCAGAAATATGACAAATAAGACACTTGCTATCAAATAATACTTATAGCGAATGTACCACGGTTTCTTTTCCAATTTTATATCCATAATATGTTAATATTTTTACTATTTCTATTTTTAGTTTTATTTAATCAGAAGATTATAATCTTCAGTTAATTTGGTATTATGCTCAAAATCAAATAACGTCATACTACGAAGTGTATAATACAGACTCCAATAATTGTATAAAGTAGAGACATAATTACGGCGTGCATTATCTTTTTCTGAAATAGAAGCATTTAAATCTAGAATTGTAGATTTTCCCAACAAATAAAGTTTACGAGCTACTTCATTCCTTCGCTGTGCTGTCTCATCCGTTCTAGCTGCAATACGTACTCGTTGTATCTGTAAATTAAATTGTTTCACTAATTTCCGCACATTTAATTCAAAATCCGTCAAATTCTGTTCTACTTGGGTATAAACCAAATCACGATTAGAGCGTGCTACTCGTACTTGTCCCTTTCCTCTTCCCCAATCTAAAATAGGAAGTGAAATGTTGATACTTACGTGCTGCTGATCCAATAAGTTGCGGTAAGCTTCCGGTAATTGTTCAGCAGTCTGTGTCAGACCGAAACGAAGATAAATATCTGCTTTCAGACCTGCATTGGCACGAGCTTGTGCTACAGCACTTTCACTTTCCAACTTCCGACGGTTCATGGCATCAATATCAGGACTATTTTCGTAAGCTAATGCAAGTGCTTCATCAAGATTCACATTAAAATCAGGAACTTTGGCACTGATATTCACACTGATCTCTGTTTCTTCTTTAATTCCTAAATAAGAGCAAAGTTCTTGCATACAATTATCCATTTCTATACGAGCATTCATACGATTGGTTTCTTCAGTCAGCAGGTTCAGTTCCAATTGAAGCATTTCGTTTTCAGTTATAGTACCGATATTATAACGTCCTTGTGCATAGCGGTAAAGTGTATCGGCATTCGCATAATTAAAGTTTGCTATCTCAAGATTACTTTGTGCTGTAGCCAGAGAAAAGAATTTTGATGTAGCACGTGCAGCAACCAATTCCAATGTCTCCACATATGTTTTTTTCGCTTCTTGATAACGTATAGGTTCTATACGACGATTCCACTTCAAACTATTATATCCGAAAAGTGACTGTCTATATCCCAGCATAATCGGTGAAGTTTGCCAAGAATGTAAATGGTCGCTCATTATATCCATCCGCTGAGCAGACGTTTCCAAAAACAAAGACCCTCCTGTCCAGTATATATTTTGAGAAAGATTGAAAGTTAAATCTGTATTTAATAAATTTTGTTCTACAAATTTAACGGAACCATCAGATAAGGTTACCTTGTTGATGGCTCTATCCAGATTTGGACTTGAGTTCAAACTTAATGTCGGCAAATAATTGGCACGGTAATAACGATAGTTCCAATATGCAGAACGAAAGCTATGTTGGGCATTCTGTGCATCGGGTGATTGATTTCTTGCCAATTCCACTGTCTGTTCAAGTGAAATTTCCATTATACGATTCTGAGATGACATTTGTCCAACCAGTATTAACTGGATGACTATTATAAGTAATATCCGTCGGTTCATTTTAAGCATACATTCTTTTAATAATACTATTCAAAAGCTATGCCAATGTTATAAATATCTATATTTCAATTATATATCATTATGGCTAATATCTACATACTGTGCACTTTCGCACAAAAATAGTGCATATACGCACATACAACACATTTAGATTATAACTACTTTTGTGACGAAGAAGTTAGAAATGATATTAAAATGGATAAAATAGGAAAAATATTAATCGTAGATGATAATGAAGATGTTCTTTTCGCCCTCAATTTATTGTTGGAACCTTATACAGAAAAGATAAAAGTAACTACTACTCCCGATCGGATTGAATATTTCATGAATACTTTCCAACCGGATATTATTTTACTTGATATGAATTTCAGTCGTGATGCTATTAGTGGACAAGAAGGATTTGAAAGTCTTAAGCATATCATTCAACTAGATCCTCAGGCTGTTGTTATCTTCATGACTGCTTATGCTGATACAGACAAAGCAGTGCGTGCTATCAAAGCTGGAGCTACAGACTTTATACCCAAACCTTGGGAAAAAGAAAAACTTCTGGCTACCCTTACATCTGGAATACGCTTACGCCAATCAAGAAAAGAAGTAAATAGATTAAAAGAACAAGTAGAAATCTTAAGTGGGCAGAATGCTTTTAATAACGAAATAATTGGTGAATCTTCTGCAATGAAAGAAGTCTTTTCTACTATACAAAAGCTAAGTGAAACAGATGCCAATATTCTTATTTTAGGTGAAAATGGTACTGGAAAAGATGTTATTGCCCGTTTATTATATTGCTGTTCTCCACGTTCTAATAAACCATTTGTGACGATCGATTTAGGAAGTATACCTGAACAATTATTCGAGAGCGAATTATTCGGATTTGAAAAAGGTGCTTTTACTGACGCCAAAAAGTCGAAAACAGGACGAATGGAAGTAGCAACAAACGGAACACTTTTCCTGGATGAAATCGGAAATCTTTCTCTTCCGATGCAATCGAAGTTGCTCACAGCTATTGAAAAGCGACAAATCAGTCGTTTAGGAAGTACCCAAGCTATACCTATTGACGTACGTTTAATATGTGCAACCAATGCAGATATTCGCTATATGGTAGAGGAAGGGAATTTTCGTCAAGATTTACTTTATCGTATCAATACCATTGAAATTCATATTCCTCCACTTCGTGACAGAGGAAACGATATCATTCTTCTTGCTGAGCACTTTTTAGATCGTTATGCTAGAAAATATAAAAAGGAAATGCATGGTTTGACAAGAGAAGCAAAGAATAAACTTCTGAAATATACATGGCCCGGGAATGTAAGAGAATTGCAACATACTATGGAACGTGCAGTTATATTGGGAGATGGTTCTCTCTTAAAACCTGAAAGTTTTCTTTTTCATACATCTAAACAGAAAAAAGAAGAAGATGTCTTAAATTTAAATATTTTGGAGCGCCAAGCCATTGAAAAAGCAATGCGGATTAGTGAAGGAAACATTTCCCGAGCTGCAGAATACTTAGGTATTACACGGTTTGCTCTATATCGTAAACTTGAAAAATTAGGTTCATGAAGCAGTTTGCAGTCAAAGTTACTCTACATATAATATTGATTGTATTGTTGTCTATAGGCAGCTACTTGTTATTTAAAGAACATTTATGGTTTAGTATGACTATTGGCATTTTATTACTAATAGTTACTAGTATAAGTCTTTACCGTATGCAATTTAAACAGATTACTTTATTACGGCGGCTAACTGATAGTATACGTTACAATGATTTGATGCAAACTTTTCATCCCCCATTCAAAAATAAAATAATGAACGAATGGGCTAAAGAACTTTCTGAAACTTTAAAAGATTTTCGAGGAAGGCTTTTGGCTGAAGAGATTAAACACCAATATTATGAGAATTTACTTAATAAAGTAGATACTGCTGTACTTGTCACTGATAAAAAAGGTCATATAGAATGGATGAACCAGACTGCTATTGCTCATTTAGGACAGATAGTACAGTTACCAGAGTCCTTGCAGAAGGCTGCCATTACTCCAGATACTTCTGTTGTTCATCTTGAGGAAAATGGAACTGTTCTGGAAATGGCTATTTCATGTACTATATTTACTACGACAGGAAAAGTACAACAGCTTATCAACCTCAAAAATATCCATTCAGTACTGGAACGCAATGAGATGGAAGCTTGGCAAAAACTGATACGGGTATTGACACATGAAATCATGAACTCAATCACTCCGATCATTTCTCTCTCAGAAACACTGAGTGAAAGAGGCATTCCTGAACAACTCAGTGAGAAAGAGTATTCCATTATTTTGCAAGCCATGCAAACTATTCACAGAAGAAGTAAGGGACTGCTGGAATTCGTAGAAAATTATCGCCGTTTAACCCGAATTCCGACTCCTGTATGCAGTAGGATTTCTATTACAGAATTATTAATTGACTTAAAAAAATTGTTTATAGAAAAGCAGTTTTATATCGAAATTCCTCCATTAGACTTATTTCTTTATGCAGACCGGGCGCAAATTGAACAGGTACTTATCAACCTACTAAAAAATGCCAATGAAGCGTGTAGCAAGAAAACAGATAAAAGTATTAGAATCCAAGCAAGTTCTCACACTACAGGTATCATAACTTTGACTGTATCAGACAATGGAGAAGGAATTTTACCAGAGGTACTGGATAAAATATTTGTCCCTTTCTTTACTACAAAAACGTCAGGATCAGGCATTGGATTAAGTCTATGCAAGCAAATAATTACGCAACATAAAGGAAGTATCTCTGTAAAATCAGAGGTAGGAAAAGGGAGTAGTTTCACACTGACTTTTCCTAAGATTTGATGGTCTTTATTGAAAAAAACAAATAGAAAATAATTTCAGTATACTTTGAGGACCATATCATGACATCATAATTATATTTGCAGAAGGCAGACTGCAATAAAATCTCTAGAATCTGAAAATGTAAACAGATTCAGCCTTTCATTATATTATTCTGACCATTCTCTAAAACATTATTTAACGGCTACTCTTGATAGGTGTTTTTTCTTTAAAAGAAAAGTCAGGTTTTCCAGTGTGAGACTAAGTGTTTCTGAGTGTAGAACGCCTTGTTCCTCTAAAAGGAACAAGACATACATTAAAGAACTAATGTGATTTGGTGTTATTTCAGACTATACAACTATTCATCCTCTGCTACCTAAACTATTAAGATCAGGATTCAACTCTTTCACTGCTTCTTTCACTACTTTCTTAGTCGGCTTACGATAAGTTTCCGTTTGTTGTACTGGTACTATCTCGTTTACCATTCTTTCATATCCTTTTTGTTCCAACAGTGGCGTTTCTCTTGTTTTAGTCTCTTTTAATTTTTTTGTTTTCATATCGAACTTCAATTTTAAGTTTTCTTATTGTGCTAACAGAAAATAAATAAAAATAGTTCATTAAGTCTCAATATATTTCAAACCATTTGGCATAATCATCACACAAAATTTATATATTTGCCTACTCAAAATTATCACTTTATATATGAAAGAAAATAAGTACGATGATAATCTTTTTTTTAATCAATACTCTCAAATGTCTCGCTCTGTGGAAGGACTAAAAGGTGCTGGAGAATGGTATATTTTACAAAAAATGTTACCGGACTTCACTAACAAAAGAGTATTGGACTTGGGTTGTGGATTCGGTTGGCATTGCATATATGCTATCGAACATGGAGCGAAATTTGTGACAGGAGTAGATATTTCTAAAAAGATGTTGGAAGAAGCCAAGAAAAGAAATTCGTCTCCACAAATTGAATACAAACGTATGGCTATTGAAGATTTTGATTTCCAGCCGGATACTTATGATGTCGTAATCAGTTCATTGACTTTCCATTATCTGGAATCTTTTATCGATATATGTCGAAAAATAAGCACTTGTTTGACATCAGGAGGTTCCTTCGTCTTTTCTGTTGAACATCCTATTTTTACAGCTTACGGCAGTCAAGATTGGTTTTATGATCAAGAAGGGAAACTTGCTCATTGGCCAGTTGATCGTTATTTTTCAGAAGAAAAACGTACTGCATTTTTTTTAGGTGAAGAAGTGATTAAATATCATAAAACTCTTACGACCTATATCAATAGTCTCTTGCAAACGGGATTTGAAATCTGTGAACTGATAGAACCGCAACCAGACAAAGTAATGCTAGATTCTATTCCAGAAATGAAAGAGGAATTACGGCGTCCCATGATGCTTCTTATCTCTGCCAAGAAAAAAAATTAATATACAAAGTGCTGATTATTAGATTTTTGGAAATTAATAAAGAAAAAATATTCAATCTGCTATTGTTAATTAAAAAATACTCTCTATCTTTGCACCGCTTTTAGAAAGAACAACCTTATCAAAGTAGCGGGGTGTAGCGCAGTCCGGTTAGCGCACCTGCTTTGGGAGCAGGGGGTCGTGGGTTCGAATCCCGCTACCCCGACTACAAAGAAAGAGGAAGTTTGATTAAAAGTTTTTCGGGGTGTAGCGCAGTCCGGTTAGCGCACCTGCTTTGGGAGCAGGGGGTCGTGGGTTCGAATCCCGCTACCCCGACGAAAATTTAAAAATAAAAATGAATGTTATTAAGCTGATATAATTTATATCAGCTTTTTCTTTTTAGACAGGCTGAATAGCTGAAACTATGGTACATCATAGTGAATATCATTATTGAAATCAACATCCAATAATATTCGTTCAATAATTCAAAAATTATTTCAAATTTAAATAATACTCTCTTGTTAAATTAATATATTCTTCACTATATTGATGCCTTGATAATTCAATTATGAGAACTTCCGTCAGACACTCTTGTTTTTTTAATGAAAAACAAATCAATGTTCGTTTGGAAATACCACCAGGCTTCGTCACCACATTTAATTGTCGTACTGCATACATTCCATAATTCATAGCGAGCAATTTAACTCTGTCTGCCACATCTGTTGGAATAACAATCGTAAATCTTCCTTCTTTTGCAAGTAAACCTACTACCCCTTTCAATAATTCTTCATAAGTCAGTGAGTCATTGTGCCGTGCCACATTCCGCTGTTGATCGGGACATATTAGAGAATCGATGAAATAGGGAGGATTAGAAACAATAACATCGAATTTATCCGAAGAATGAAAAAAAATAAAATCTTTTTGCAAAACCTCTATCCGATCTTTCCAAGGAGAATGAAATATATTTTCCTTTGCTTGTGCGACAGCAGCTTCATCAATTTCAAGTGCAACAATTTGTGACTCCCGCAAACTGCGCTGAGCTAACATTAATGCAACCAACCCTGTACCAGTTCCAACATCTAAAATTCTAGATGCACCTTGAACAGAGGTCCATGCGCCTAACAATACGCCATCAGTGCCAACTTTCATGGCGCATTTGTCATGCCACACTGTAAACTGTTTAAATTGAAAATAAGGATTCGACATACTAAACCTATTTTTTGTTCATCTTTTACAGATAATCGCCAAAAATAAATAATAATTATGGAATATATCCTTTATATCCCTATATTTTGGCATTGTTTTTGTGTTTTTATTCCACGTGTGCTTTATTATTAGAGAGAATCAATTAACTTTGCAAACGATTTATGCATATTAGTTATGACATAAACTAAATTAAAACGAAAAGATGAAAGATAAATATTTTTTGGAAGATGTAAGTGATAACAACTTCTCACTTATCACAGACTATGATGGAAACGACGAACATGCGTTTGATGTGAATGTAAAATCAGGTGAAATTCTTCCGGTCCTACCCCTTCGTAATATGGTATTGTTTCCTGGAGTCTTTTTACCAATAACTGTTGGGCGAAAAGCATCCTTGAAACTTGTGCGTGATGCTGAAAAGAAGAATAAAGATATTGCAGTTGTATGTCAGAAATCCGCTCAAATAGAAGACCCAAAATTAGAAGATTTACATACGATTGGTACAGTGGGTCGAATTGTACGTGTACTCGAGATGCCGGATCAAACCACTACTGTTATCCTACAAGGGATGAAACGTCTTCTGTTGAAGGATATTACAGAAACTCATCCTCACTTAAAGGGTGAAATAGAGCTTCTGGCTGAAGAAGTGCCAAATAAAGATGATAAAGAATTTCAGGCTTTAGTAGAAACTTGTAAAGATCTGACAATGCGTTATATCAAATCATCAGATATAATGCATCAAGATTCTACATTTGCTATTAAGAATATTAGTAATTCGATGTTTTTGGTTAATTTTATCTGCTCTAACCTTCCATTCAAGAAAGATGAGAAGATGGATTTATTGGCTATCAATTCTTTAAGAGAACGAACCTATCATCTTCTTGAGATTCTAAACCGTGAAGTACAGTTGGCAGAGATCAAAGCATCTATTCAAATGCGTGCACGTGAGGATATCGACCAACAGCAGAGAGAATACTTCCTGCAGCAACAAATTAAAACGATTCAGGATGAATTAGGAGGTAGTGGCCAAGAGCAGGAAATTGAAGAGATGCGTCAGAAAGCAGTGAAGATGCGTTGGAATGCTGAAGTTAAAGAGATTTTTATAAAGGAGCTTGCGAAACTAGAACGCACACATCCTCAATCACCAGATTTCAGTGTACAACTGAATTATTTGCAAACGATGCTAAACCTTCCATGGGGAACTTATACTACTGATAATCTGAATTTAAAAAATGCAGAAAAAACTTTGAATAAGGACCATTATGGATTAGAGAAGGTAAAAGAGCGTATTTTAGAACACTTGGCAGTGCTAAAACTGAAAGGTGACATGAAATCACCGATTATCTGCTTATATGGTCCTCCGGGAGTTGGAAAAACATCCCTTGGAAAATCTATAGCTTCTGCATTGAAGCGAAAATATGTACGTATGTCTTTAGGAGGTGTACACGATGAAGCAGAAATCCGTGGTCACCGTAAAACATACATTGGTGCAATGCCTGGACGTATCATTAAAAGTTTGATCAAGGCAGGTGCATCTAATCCTGTATTCATTCTTGATGAAATTGATAAGGTCAGTGCTGATCGCCAAGGTGATCCGTCATCTGCACTATTAGAAGTACTTGATCCTGAGCAGAATACTTCTTTTCATGATAATTTCTTGGATGTAGACTATGACTTATCCAAAGTATTATTTATTGCTACTGCTAACAATCTGAATACAATTCCCAGTCCATTACTTGACCGTATGGAGTTGATTGAGGTTAGCGGATACATTACAGAAGAAAAAATAGAGATTGCCCGTAAACATTTAGTTCCAAAAGAGTTGGAAGCTAATGGTCTTAATAAAACAGATATCAAATTTTCTAAAGAAACACTGGAAGCTATTATTGAATCTTATACTCGTGAAAGCGGTGTGCGCGAATTAGAAAAAAAGATTGGTAAGATTCTACGAAAATCAGCACGTCAATATGCTACAGATGGCTATTTTGCCAAGAAAGAAATTAGGCCAATAGACCTTTACGATTTCTTAGGTGCACCCGAATACACACGTGATAAATATCAAGGAAATGATTATGCTGGTGTTGTTACAGGGTTGGCATGGACAGCTGTCGGGGGAGAGATTCTTTTTGTAGAAACCAGCTTAAGTCGAGGTAAAGGCGAACGTCTTACTTTAACTGGTAATTTAGGAGATGTCATGAAAGAGTCTGCCATGTTGGCACTTGAATATATTAAAGCTCATGCTTCTATTTTAAATTTAGAAGGAGATATTTTTGAAAATTGGAATATCCATGTTCATGTACCCGAAGGTGCAATCCCTAAGGATGGTCCTTCTGCTGGTATAACAATGGCTACATCTTTAGCTTCTGCACTAACACAACGAAAGGTAAAAGCTAATATTGCCATGACGGGGGAAATTACTCTTCGCGGTAAAGTGCTTCCTGTAGGGGGAATCAAAGAAAAAATATTGGCAGCTAAACGTGCTGGAATTAAGGAAATCATTATGAGTTCCGAAAATAAAAAAAACATAGACGAAATTCAGGATATTTATTTGAAAGGATTGACTTTCCATTATGTAAATGACATTAAGGAAGTTTTTGCAATTGCATTAACTGATGATAAAGTTTCTGATGCAATTGATTTATCTGTAAAGAAACCCAGCTAGGAATGACATTTGATTTACAATATACAGACATTAAAAGTAATGCCCGTGCTGGTCTGATAACAACAGACCACGGGCAAATACAGACGCCTATCTTTATGCCTGTAGGTACTTTAGGTACTGTAAAAGGAGTACATCTGACAGAACTGAAAGAAGATATCCAGGCACAAATTATTTTAGGAAATACTTATCATTTATATCTGCGCCCCGGATTAGATGTTATTGAAAGGGCCGGTGGATTACATTGTTTTAATGGCTTCGATCGCCCAATGCTAACTGATAGTGGCGGTTTTCAGGTGTTTTCTTTGGCTGGAATTCGGAAGCTTCGTGAAGAAGGTGCTGAGTTTCGTTCGCATATCGACGGTAGCAAACACATCTTTACCCCGGAAAAGGTAATGGATATAGAACGTACAATTGGTGCTGATATCATGATGGCTTTTGACGAATGTCCTCCTGGTGATTCAGATTATGCTTATGCTAAAAAGTCATTAGGATTAACCCATAGATGGCTCGACCGTTGTATTGAGCGTTTTAATGAGACTGAACCCAAATACGGTTATAAGCAATCGCTTTTCCCTATTGTACAAGGATGTGTTTATCCAGATTTACGTAAACAATCTGCAGAATTTGTAGCCTCTAAAGGTGCCGATGGTAATGCCATCGGAGGTCTAGCAGTTGGAGAGCCTGTAGATAAGATGTATGAAATGATCGAGATTGTCAATGAGATTCTTCCTAAAGACAAGCCTCGTTATTTGATGGGAGTTGGTACGCCTGTTAATATACTTGAGGGAATTGAACGTGGAGTGGATATGTTTGATTGTGTGATGCCAACACGGAATGGAAGAAATGGTATGCTATTTACCAAAGATGGTATCATCAATATGCGAAATAAGAAATGGGAAACAGACTTTACTCCTATTGAAGCGGGCGGAGCTTCTATTGTAGATACATTATATAGTAAAGCCTATTTGCGTCACCTTTTCCATGCACAGGAATTATTGGCAATGCAAATTGCCTCCATACATAATTTGGCATTCTATCTATGGCTGGTAGGTGAAGCCCGTAAACATATCATTGCAGGGGATTTTTCAACTTGGAAGCCAATGATGGTAAAGAAAGTGTCATCAAGATTATAAGAAATGAAAAGCATTCGATTCTTAAAACGACTGGACTTGTATATTATCAAGAAATTCTTGGGAACATACGTATTTGCCATTGCATTAATTATTTCTATTGCAGTTGTATTTGATTTTAATGAGAAAATGGATAAGTTGATGGAGCATGAAGCTCCTTGGAGTAAAATCATTTTTGAATACTACATGAACTTTATTCCTTATTTTTCAAATCTGTTCAGCCCACTATTTGTATTCATTGCTGTTATTTTCTTTACTTCTAAGTTAGCGGAGAACTCTGAAATTATTGCAATGTTCTCTACAGGTATGAGTTTCAAACGAATGATGCGCCCATACATGATTTCTGCCGCTATTATCGCAGTAATAACCTTTACGTTGAGCGCATATATTATTCCTAAAGGAAGTGTTACACGATTAAATTTTGAAGATAGATATATTAAACCTAAAAAGAAAAATACTGCACAGAATGTACAGTTGGAGGTTGCAGATGGGGTTATTGCTTACATCAATAGTTACAATGATGCATTGAAAACCGGTAATCGTTTTTCATTAGATAAATTTATAGATAAGAAACTAGTCTCACATTTGACAGCAAGACGCATCACTTATGATACAACTACTGTCAATAAATGGACTATTCATGATTATATGATTCGGGAACTTGACGGGGTGAAAGAAAATATTACCAAAGGGGATAGAATTGATTCCATTATCAATATGGACCCTTCTGATTTTTTAATTATGAAAAATCAGCAAGAAATGCTAACCAGTCCCGAATTAAGTGAATACATTGATAAGCAAAAACGAAGAGGATTTGCAAACATCAAAGAGTTTGAGATTGAATATTATAAACGAATCGCTATGTCATTTGCTTCTTTCATTCTGACAATCATTGGCGTTTCCCTTTCTTCCCGAAAAACGAAAGGAGGCATGGGACTTCATTTAGGTATCGGATTAGGACTAAGTTTTTCTTATATCTTATTCCAGACAGTAACCTCAACGTTTGCTGTTAATGGAAATGTTCCTCCTGCTATTGCAGTATGGATTCCCAATATTCTTTATGCAGGTATAGCATTCTATTTGTATAGGAAAGCACCTAAATAAAACAAAGCAATATATAAATAGAAGTTCCGCCTAATCCATTGCTATCAGCAAGATCTAGGCGGAACTTTTTTGTTGTATTCATTTCCTCTTTTGTCTATTCTCCCTTATTTCACCCGAAAGTGATCTGGAAAATCCACTTTCTCCTTACAGCCCAAAAGACTGTCAGCCAATCTTTTTTATATAAGCAGAAAGGTCTGCAGCAGAGATGTTTTTGGCTATAATTACACCATTTCCATCTAATAAATAGTTAGTGAACCCCCGATTCAAACGGTACTTCTTAAATAACCCGGAGTCCTCACCTTCTGTTTCCACGAAACAAGTGGGCGTAACTATTTGATCTTTACGAACAGTTTCTTTAAAAATTGACTTATATTCGTCAAACGAAACAGAAACCATTTCCACATTATGGGAAGAGCGAAGCACATTGTTTAAACTTACGTTTTGCATCCGGGACTGCGCATCATAACTCGCCCAAAAACTAAGCAATACATATCGACCTTTCATATCAGCCAATTTAAATGCAGATTGCTTTTCTGACATAGATTCGATTTTAAAATCCGGGGCTATGTCTCCCTCACTCAAACCTCCGGTAGGTTTGTCTTTCTCAACGAAAGCAGTCAAGGAACAAATCAGTAATACAACAAAAATCCATTTTACATATCTCATGTAAGTCGGTTTTGGTTAATACTTGTTGATTTTCAATCAATTAAATACATATAAAATTATCAATGTAAAACAATTGTAGAAAAACAACTTTACTTCGATTAAATGATCAATCATTTAAATCGGGTGCAAAGATAACTCAATATTACCATAAAACAATACAATGCTAGTTGTTTTTATGTTATATAACACAAAACTGTTAATGTAGCATAAACACAATGTGCTAGTAATCAGATATAAACCTAATATGAAACTTTATGAATAAAGCTTTTTATGAATAAGAATACTCTTGATAGTATGACATTATTCTGGTTAATGTATGTACAAGATATGTTGTTTATACTAAATATGGAATAAAAATGAAAATGATTAACTATTCACAAAATATCTAAGCTAGGCAATAAAACAATATCGAAATTTGTTATCATCTTCTATTAATAAGATGAAATATGAAAAAAACGATAGAAATACATAGAATAGATTTATCTTCCAGCTTGCCTATACCATATGCAGACGAAGGCATTCGTGCGGGCTTCCCTAGTCCGGCTCAAGATTATATGGAAATGGCAATTGACTTAAACAAAGAACTTATCAAACATCCGGCAAGTACCTTTTACGGTCGTGTCAAAGGTGACAGCATGAAAGATGCAGGTGTGTTGGATGGAGATGTGCTTATTATAGATAAATCTCTTGAACCGAAAAACGGAGATATGGCCGTTTGCTTCATTGATGGAGAGTTTACATTAAAATATATTGAAATAGAAGAAAAAGTTATTTGGTTAAAACCTGCTAACGAAGAATATCCTCCTACTAAAGTGACTGAATATAATGACTTCATCATTTGGGGAATTGTCACTTATGTAATTAAGAAAACGCGGAACAACAAGCATTTTTAACGAGTTATAAAGAGTGTTTCACACTATTTTAAGCCATTTTTCTTTTGTATTATTGCACCATGTTTGGATTAGTTGATTGCAATAATTTCTATGCTTCCTGTGAGAGAGCATTCCAACCGTCATATATAGGAAAACCTATCGTTGTACTATCTAACAACGATGGATGTGTTATTGCCAGGTCCAATGAAGCTAAAGCATTAGGCATAAAGATGGGAGTTCCAGTATATCAAATCAAGGATGAAGTACAGAAGTACGGCATAGCGGTCTTCTCTTCGAATTACACACTCTATGGTGATATGTCTGCCCGGGTAATGTCTATCCTTGCATCGTTGGCTCCCGAAATAGAAATATACTCCATAGACGAAGCATTTATTAACCTGGAAGGAGTTATTGACTTATCCACTCTTGGAAATAAGATCGTGACTCAGGTAACGCACGGTACCGGCATACCCGTAAGCCTGGGCATTGCCCCAACAAAGACATTAACCAAGGTAGCAAATAAGTTCGCAAAGAAATATCCAGCATATAACAGGCTTTGTATCATCAATACCGAAGAGAAACGTATCAAGGCCCTGCAATTGACTGACATTGGTGATGTTTGGGGAATTGGGCGTCGGCAAGCAACCAAGTTAGAGAAGGAAGGAGTTAAAACAGCATACGATTTCATACAGCTATCCGGTTCATGGGTTCGTAAGAATCTGACAGTAGTAGGTGAACGTACATGGAAAGAACTTCGTGGTATCTCATGTATTGATATGGAATCAGCTCCACCAGCCAAGAAACAGATTTGTACTTCGCGTTCATTCGGTAAGATGCTCACCGATATTGATACAATAGCCGAAGCAATAGCAACACACGCTTCCACTTGTGCAAAAAAGCTCCGGAAACAAAAATCTTATGCAATCTCCCTGATGGTATTCATTCATACGAATAACTTCCGAGAAGACCTACCTCAATATTGGAAGAATACCATTGTTCATCTTCCGGTACCAACCAATGACACACAAGAAATAGTACATTATGCCTTAACAGGATTGAAAAATATCTTCATAAAGGGTTATCAATACAAAAAGGCAGGGGTAATCATTACAGAGATAACAAATAGTGCACAACTTGGACTATTTGATTCAATTGACAGGGATAAACGAGATAGGCTCATACAAGCTATAGACAAGATTAACGGTGATTACTCGCAGCGCGTCAAGTTAGCCATACAAGGTACATCAAGAGAATGGAAACTAAAACAAGAACAACTCTCACAACGTTATACTACTGATATCAACGAGATAATAACAATTAACTGCAAATAGTATGTGTTTCCATAACTCGATGTCCAAGAAAGCGCAACAACTTGCTGCCAGGTATGGTCGCAAATCAGATATTATAGAGATTGTTCAGGATATTATCAATGAACAATACCATGTGAATGCATTTAATTTTCCTAAATACCCCGTAATTACAAACTCGGATGAAATTCAGGTATTTAATTGGGGGTTAGTACCTTTTTGGGTGAAAACTGAAAGTGATGCAGAGCAAATACGTAAAATGACTCTCAATGCACGGTCCGACACCATATTTGAAAAACCGTCTTTCCGAGAACCGATAATGAAAAAAAGGTGCATCATACCATCTACCGGATATTTTGAATGGAGGCATGAGGGTACTAAAAAGATACCCTATTACATTTATTTGAAAGATGAAGAAATATTCTCAATGGCAGGTATTTATGACCGTTGGCTAGATAAAGAGACTGGAGAGGAACATGATACTTTCTCTATTATTACTACTGACACTAATCCATTAACGGATTATATTCATAATACAAAACATCGGATGCCGGCAATACTCACTAAAGGGGATGAAGAAAAATGGCTGGATACACCTTTGACAAAAGTGGATATCCAATTATTATTAACCCCTTTCGATGCTGATAAGATGGATGCTTATCAGATAGATAACGATTTCATCAAGAAAGCTCCTAATGATCCAAATATTCTACTTAGAGCATAAGATAAAGGCAGCCCAATAAGCTGCCTTTATCTTTAATTCAATAACGGCTCATTCTTTCACCGCTTCTCCTTTTTCATTCAGAAGAACTTCGACTTCTTGACCTTCTTTAGTGAGAACAATCACCTTGTAAATCTTAGAGCCTTCTTCACCCTTCGCAAAGGCTTCTTTAATAGAAGCACCTTCGTAATCTTTAGACAGTGCTTTCATTACTGCTTCAGGTAACTGGTTAGCGTCAATCTTTACGAACTCATCTTGTGGAGTCTGAGCTTCAACGACTGTTGAATCCTTCACCTCTTGTGCAAATGCTACTGATGTTCCCATTCCCAAAACCATTGCTACTGCTACTAATAACTTTTTCATAATCGTAAAGTTTTAAATGTTTATAATTTGATTCTTATGTTAAGTATAGAACAAGGGGTGTGCCAAAAGGTCCCGATCAGAAGTACACTGTTGTATATTAAGTATTTAAGTCAAAGTAAAGTTTGTTGTGTATTGTAGAACAGGTGTAGAACACATACACAGAGTGGGGCATTAATCCGCAAAAAGCCCCGAATCTTTCGATCCGAGGCGCCGTTACCTGTCCGCTGACAAGTAAGCTTCTACTTCTTTCTGATCCGATAAACCATCCACCCAATAATAACCAAGCCAAATACTATGATAATCCCCAAAGCCCAACCACCTAGCTCCATCTTTATTGACTGCCACCGACTCAGTTTCTTCTCGACTGGATAAGGAACTTGAACCGAATCAGTCTTATGAATATACGTCGTATCCCGGATCAGCTTATCCCGATATTCAATACGGTATCTATCCCGGAATACCGTATCTCCTTTCACTAACATAAATACGCTATCAAGCACATGAATTGAATCACGTTGCAAACGATCTTTATATTGCACTTCTGTTTTGATAGTCTCTACCGGGACGTACTGAGTGCTTCGGCAGGAAGCAAACCACACTCCCGACATCAGGAATATGATTAAGTAGATTAACGCTTTCATAGCTTCAGCATTTCACCTCTATTATTCTTTCCATCAGCCCGATAACTCACATGAATCCAGCTAAAGTCATTCTCATTGATTAGCTGATCAAAAGGAAGATGCTTTCGGATGAGCTCGAAAAGTTCCCTGTTGCCTTCTTTGGTCCCGGCATAAATATCAGCAGCTTCACCTTTCATGTGTTGGCTATTATAAGCTCCTCCTACAGCTCCGTTCAAGTCCTTAGACCTAAATCCTGAGTTGATGATGATAGGTCTTTTGAATCTCTCTCTTAGAGGGTCTAATACGTTATCCACTAAAGCCGTTAGCGAATCAATTTGCTGTTGATTCGGCTTGTTATCTATTCTCCGTACCTCTGCTACATTAGAACGACACAATTCTTTTAATGTAAAATGTTTCATTTCTTTTCCTCCTCTTTAATCATATCTTTTTTCAAGTATTCACCCAAAGCCTCTATTATCTCAGCCGGATCAGTTTTATGTTTAGCTATTTCAGCCGCAAGGGCAGCTACCTCTTTATAATCCCCCTTTACTTTTTCATCTGCCTTCTCATAGATTGACTTCAATTCAACCAATGAGATACCTAAAGCTCCAAGCAATGTAACCACAGGGAAAATCGGTATAGACCAACCATAATACCCATCTAAATACCATACCCCGCTCATCTGCATTACGTCAATTACTGTCAGAGCAATTAGAGCGTTATAATACCTGGCTATCTTGTCAATAGTCTTTTTATACATGAAGCTGGAACGTACCTCACCACGCAATTTCGCTTTTCGTATTCCACTCCAAAGATCAGCCAGTATCATAATAAATACTTCTATGTAGATGCCAAAAAGCATCCAGCCGATGACAAACAATTCATTTAGTCCTTTCATTTTTATTCTGTTTCTTAATTTGTATTACTAATATCACAGGCATTTTGTAGCAATGAAGTGATGTTATTTTTATTTGTTTAACTATTCCAAGTGCTAATTATCTACTCTAATTGCTTTAGATACATATTATGTAAGTAAGCCGTCCAACTGTTAGAGCAGGACGGCTTTTTACACTTTCATTAAGCAGGTAATCCAGCTTTCACCTCTGTAAGAATAGCTTCGAACATTACAATGTGAGGTGCTATTTCTACATTAGCCGGAAAATTCATTGACTTATTACCGTTCTCAAAAGACATATATCCGGCATAGTTACGCTGTTCATTGACTTCAACCTTGTTGATATTGCACGTTAAGCGGTGCAATTCATTACCGTCATATGAGTAAGTCACTTGATACTCATACTCTCCGCTTCTTGCAATTGCTTCTACTTGTGTAGTTTTTGAATTCTCTGTTAAAACTTTACTTGTTGTCATAATCTTACTGTTTTTGATTGTTAATACTATCTAGTTTTTCATATACACTTTTCTTGATGAAAGCTAGGAACTGTCCCACATCCATGTACTTGCGAATGATTGCTGCTTTTTCCTCGTCTACTTCGACCTCACCTTCTTTGTATATCGTTTGAGCGAAATCGAGTTCGCCCAGATCAGGAGTGTTTTTGTAGATCGTGTTACCTAACTCTTTGCTCACATCGAACGTACTGTTGTTCCCTTCGATGTCTGTTGTTTCAATTTTTCTAAAGTCTATTTTCATTGTTGTACTATTTTGATTATTACTTATTGATAATATGAGCTATATAATATACCGTCTTTAAACTCGAGAACACAGGTTCGTGTGCTACCATTGACCCAGCAGTGAGCTACACTAAGAGTAAAATCTTTCCCAATCACACCATTAACTTTGATACGACCTGTCAAGTCTATAGCGTAATCAGATGCCCTATTCCCAGTACGTATAGATAGCCCGGTCTGGGTAAGACCGCCCGATGTATTAATCATTACAGTACCTAATCCATTCATCGGTCCAGTTCCTGTTGGTACTTTTGTGGAGAAATAAGCTGTTACCAAATCATCAGCTCCGGTTGAACCGGGAATAGCCTTTCCAATACTGACGTATTGTGATGTGGATTCTAAGATAAGTCCATCGGGTGCTAGCGTGAGCTTATCTCCGTTACTAGACGCTCCGATTGAGTTAGCTGTTATCTTAAAACCTCCGATAGTACCCTTTATAGCCGCTAAATTCTTTGCTACCAAAGTATCGACATCGATCAGGCTTGTTTTAATAAATCCGCCCTCTATGATCGTAGAATCTAGCTTCGCCTTGGTTACCATATCCTGATAAGCCATGCTTTTGAGCGAAGCTTGTAAAGCGGTCAATGTTTCATTTGCGCTGTTGGCGGCAGTCTGAGCGGAAGCGGCTTTTCCGTCAGCGGTATTAGCAGACCTTTGAGCCGTCTCCGCTGCACTTTGTGCGGTCGCTGCGTTGATTCTCGCTTTATCCGATATAGCATTAAGCAAATCAGTACGGGCATCGTAGTATGCTTTGAACTTGGCACGGAAGTCTGTGCCGGTTATATTCGATGTTGTAGTCAGTGAAGACAACAAAGGACTGATATACGTGCTTAATGCTGTATAAGTGGTTCCATAAGTTGTTTTTGACACTCCGAATTTATCAGCCGAAGCATCATTTTTTACCTTTTCGGATATGATTACGTCCCATTCTTTTTTTGTCTGCTGTTTTTCTAACGGAGTAAGTTTGTTGTCATTAGCGATATCGGATAATAAACTATTTGCAGAAGTAGCACTATTTTTAGCTTCATTGGCTGTAGTTTGAGCAATATTCGCGATATCTTTTGCGGCATCTGCTTTCGTTGTTGCATCTGTAGCCGCTGCGGAAATAGCTGCGTTTTTGGCTGCATCAACATACCCAGTTGTGGCTTTCGAGTTGATAGTAGTTTGTGTCGCCGAGTCCATCGACGAGAAAGTGACCTTTCCTGTAAAATCAATCTTTTTGCCGAATACAGAAATTCCGAAACCGTCAAGTGTGATTTGCGATTTGATACTATCCTCAGTCGGTCGCTGTTTTAAATCCACAATGGGAGGTGCTACTTCGGTTTTAAGATAAATTGTTTGACTGCTAATTGTAAAAGCTGCCGTGCACAGATTAATATACGCTCCGGTGTCACCTTCTACCGTTACTTTATACTTAGAACCGCCGCGGACATAGATATATTCATAGCTGCTATTACTCATTTGACCAATGCTACCAATCGGGAAAACGCTAGCATACCTGTAAGCATAATCAAGAATTGTTCTTTGTACTTCAATTGTGTCCCAGCCACTAGCGTTTGTACTCCATTTACATAAAACTGAAAGGCCGTCAGGATGTGTACCCCAAGTTGGGATACCATAGGAAGATGTTAAAGTTCTACTTACAGTTATCACATATAAAGGTATATAAATACTCAAAGAAATAGTTATCGGATAATATTTAGTTTGGTCCAATCCGGTTGCATCGACTACTACCTCAGTACGTTTCGCGGCATTCGCCGCAATAGTCTCTGTTTGACTGCTTACAGTAGCACGTATAGCGTCAGGAGTAATTTTAAGTTCAGCATCCTTCTTCCAATTGCTCAATGCAGTAACTTCCGTTTGTGAAGCCTTTAAAGATATGCTATCTTTTAAAAGATTAATCCCGGTTTCGTAAGTGGTTTTGGTAGTGTATTTGCTCTCTGCATCTGCGATATAATCGACCTCCGCATCGGTAACGTCATAGACGGTTGCATAAGATACATACCAAGTGACAGGAGCGCCAGTTGTAGGGGCGGAACCGTAAGCTAATGCAAAATAATTAATCGCGCCAAATGTACCAGATGCGCCACAATTGACCTTACAAGCGTATTCCGTCCATTTTCCAGTACCCGCTTGTGATGTTAGCCACTTGTAGGTTCCACCTGTGCCATAAGGATTATAATGATACCGGATGTAGCGCCCGATGGGAATATTTGCAATAATGCGAACAACGAATATGGCATTAGCCCGAGACTGAGTTGCAAACGAAAAGCCGGCTATACGAAAGTCGGAAGAGGAACTCCACGAAGTGGCGACAATTTTCAACGCTCTTCCGTGAGAGTTAGGGCATCCAGCTACGGTTTCAAAGATCTGGGTGCTTCCGCTTAAATATGGTCCTATACTGTTATGACTATTAGCAAACGTCGGGTCACGATATAACATCTTCCCCTGACTCATAGCAGTTGCTAATTCCGCCGCATTGCTTGCTACTGCGGTTTTCTCTGTTACTTCCGTGACTTTAAGAGTGATTTGATCCGCTTTGGCATTGATCTCACTTTGTTTTGTCGTAACGGATTGTAAAACCACTGCGGATGCATCGGCGCTATTTTTAGCGTTCGTCGCAGAGCTAGCGGCTTCATTCGCTTTAGTCGATGCGGTACTAGCAGAACCGGATGCAGACGTAGCAGATGTTCCGGCGGCTGTAGCCTTTTGCCCGGCTGTTGTAGCCGATCCGGCGGCGTTGTTGGCAGAGGTAGCGGCTTCCGTAGCCTTTTTAGTAACTTCAGTCACCTGTAATGTGATACCACTTGCCGTCTGGTTGATTGAACTTTCCTTTTCAGTGATAGTGACAAGTTTAGCGGCTGCATCATCGGCGGACTTCTTCGCATTCGTCGCAGATGTAGCCGCCTCACCTGCTTTAGCTGAAGCGGTAGAAGCGGATGAACTGGCAGACGTAGCAGAACCAGAAGCAGAGGACGCGCTATTAGAAGCGTCAGTGGCTTTCTGTCCGGCGGTAGTTGCGGAAGTGCCCGCATTAGTCTCGCTCTTCTTTGCATTTGTAGCGAATATAGTCGCTTCGCTTACTTTAGATGATATCTGCCCTTCGCGGATTTCGAAGTTAGTTTCAACAGTAGTAATTCTGTTTTCAACATCTTCAGGTGCGGGGGTCCAATCGGTTGCTTTGTTGCCGGACTCCAACTTTATCCATTCAAATGACCAACTGTCAGTAGCATCGGTATTGCCCTTTAGAAAAATTCCTATTGTCCGTGAACTAGTTCCTAACGGTACTTTAATAGTTGCTGAATAAATTTCACTATCCTCTTTTAACAAAGTGTAACCAGCCAGACTAGACCAATTAAACCATATACCAAAAAGCCTAGTACCTGGTATATTTCCTTTTATCGTTACGGTCAATTCTTCGCCTACGGTGAAATCTCTTGTAGCGGTCCAAAATCCGATATTATATGCTGTACCGGATTTAGATATCTTACTGTCCAAGAGCAAGTTTCTTCCGCCGATCTGTAAATTATCAAGGTTATTCTGAGCAGTATCAGCAAGTTCTTTCGCTTTTGCTGATATAGCGTTGAGCAAGTTTGTCCTAGCGTCATAGTAGGACTTGAACTTGGCACGGAAGTCTGTGCCGGTTATATTCGATGTTGTAGTCAGTGAAGACAACAAAGGACTGATATACGTGCTTAATGTAGTATAAGCGGTCCCGTATGTAGCCTTTGACACTCCGAATTTATCCGCGGAAGCATCGTTTAAGGGCTTTTCGGATACGATTATATCCCATTCTTTTTGGGTCGATTGTTTTTCAGAAGGGGTGAATTTGTTGTCACTGGAGATATCGGACAATAGCGCATTAGCACCGTTGGCACTCGTCACAGCTTCATTAGCCCTTGCTTGGGCGGCACTGGCGGAGGAAGCGGCGGCATTAGCCGTAGTCTGAGCTGTACTTGCAGCACCGGCAGCGTCAGTCGCTTTCTTCTGTGCGTTGTCAGCAAGTGTCTTGGCGGCTGAAGATATAGCGTTGAGCAAATTGGTACGGGCGTCATAATACGCCTTAAATGTAGAGCGGAAGGTAGCTCCTACGATGTCCGAAGTAGTTGTTAAAGATGAAATTAGGGGTATAAGATATGTATTGAGCGCGTTGTATGCGGTATCATAAGCGATTGTAGCCACCCCAAACTTAACTGCAGAAGCATTATTTAGGGGTTTCTCGGAAACAATAGTATCCCACTCTTTTTTGGTTTGTTGCTTCTCAATAGCTGTTAGTTTACTGTCGCTAGCAATGTCTGAAAGTAAGGAATTGGCAGCGTTAGCACTACCGGCAGCGGCAGTTGCGGCGCGTTGGGCGTTGCTTGCGGCAGTACCTGCGGCGGTTGCGTCACGTTGGGCATCAGCGGCAGCGGTGGAGGCACTGTTTGCTTTGGATTGCGCAGCATCGGCCAGATCTTTGGACTTTGCTGATATGGAGTTTAAAAGGTCTGTACGGGCATCGTAATACGCTTTGAATTTTGCTCTAAAGTCAGTTCCGACTATATCAGAGGTTACTGTTAGATTTACCAACAGCGGGGTGATATACGTGCTTAAAGCTGTATATGCTGTGGCATAAGCAGCTTTAGAAACAGCATACTTATCGGCTGAAGCATCATTCTTGACCTTCTCTGAAATGATTATTTCCCATTCTTTTTTAGTCTGTTGTTTTTCGGAAGGGGTCAGCTTGCTGTCGGAAGCGATGTCGATGAGTAAGCCGTTTGCGCCATCGGCACTTTTCTTTGCATCAGTTGCGGTGGTCTGAGCTGCGTTAGCTGTATTCTGGGCTGTTGCAGCTGCGGCATTTATGGTATTAAGTTCGGATTCAACAGACTTGCCGGATCGAAGGATGAATACGCCTTTCAGGTAGACATTCGTTCCGTAAAATCCGGAACCGGACAATACACCAAACATCGCATCGGTTATGCCGGAAAGTTCTCCGGTACGAGTGATTAACTTACCAACAAGTGAATAAGAATTGATACCTGCATAATCATCCCGATAAGGTGCGGTGTCACCGACCGCACAGTCTATTTGTGCTTTCTGACGGGCTACGTTAGTACGGTTACCCAATACCGCTACATCGTCACCAACTTCGGGTGTTGCGCTTCCGGCTTCACAATCGGTTTTGGATAGGTTGAAATAACCAACTTCGGCAGATGTTACCAGTCGCCAGTAACGTTTGATTTTCGTTCCGGTAAATGACTGACAAATGACTTGATCGTTTTGTACGAAGTCGTCAGTACTATCGTGTTCGCATTTCCAATATGAGCCGCCATCGACAACCTTTGTTAGCTTGCCACCCGCCGCAGAACGGATAACTATACCGCCTTGATGCGTGATTTTCTGAACAACTAACTCAAATACGGAGAATATCTTTCGCACCGTGAGGTTGTCAATCTCCATATTCCAGTCGCCGTTCAAGGCTTTGTATATCTTCATCCCTTCACCTGCAAAACCAGAAACGAAGGATTCGGAGGATACGTAGTCTTTCACGACCGTACCCATAAGGGTAGCGACATGAGAAACATTCAAGTCGTATGTTTCCGCTAAAGCCTGAACAAGCAAATTAAGAGTAGTAGTCTTACCTGATACTACTGCATTCTTGCCTTTAATGGTTTCTTGTGCTTCGATATCCTGCCCTGCAATCTTACCGGAGGCTGTCAATGTATCAGTTGCGATGCCATTCTTAGCAGTAATACCATTATTGGCTTTAAATACTTCTTCGGAGGTGGCTCCTTGCTCGAAAGTGATATGACCGGCGGCTTTGTCGTCGTTGTTTTTGCTAATAAATCGAGAATCTGAATTTAGAGCAGAATAAACATTACGGTTTGTCGGAATAGTTTTGTCATTAATTCCAATAACATATACTCCGCTTCCATTTCCTGTATAGGATTGTCCTTTATAAGTAAGAGATTCTACTTTATCCTCAATCTCACCAAGTCGTGAATAAGAGGCTGTTTCCCCCACTGTATAAATAGGCGAATCGTAAGGGATATCAAGGTTATACTCAAATCCGATGATACGGGATTGGCGGCTACCAGTCTCAAAGAAGGCTTCATTGATAAGATTTACTTTGTCTCCAGCTTCAAAGAGTTTTAGAGCACCATCTTTGTTAATCATGCGATCAGACATCATCTTGCAACTGTAAGTAGACGGGTCTATCTTTGATTTCTCAACGTACTTTCCGGCTTTTTCCTTTAACTCCTTTTCGGCATCGGGAACCATGGCATCAGATACGAACTTGGTATCAAAGCCTGACAAGACGTAAGTATCGCCAGCCTTTGGAATGAGCACGTCACCGGGCAATGGACGCCCATAGTCTTCATTGCGTACAATCTCCCATACTTGCGCGAGTGGGTTCCAAGAGCCGTCCTCATTCTTTTCCGGTTGGGCTTTCTCGCCACCTTCTTTGTCGTATGGGTTGAAGGTAACAGCAAACTCCATTCCGTTTAATGCTCCGGATTGGAAGATGATTTTCAGTTCTTGACCTTCGAGAACATAATCCTTTGAGAAAGTAATACCACTATCTTTGAATCGGTAAGCATTCCATTTCTTGATAACGTCAGGTTTACCTTCTTCTTTGATGATATCGGTGTACTCATGGGTGACAACATTCGATACCGTACCTATACGCTTGGGGTAGACATCTTCGAACACTACTATATCCTCGATGGCTTCTTCGGTGCTCATGTCAGGATAAGCATCAATGTATGGAGTATCGACAGGAAGCATCAACCTTCTTTGAACTACACCATTCACAACTACACTTTCATCAATAGGTCTGTAATTAGTAGGTATGTTTCTTGTCGAGCCAAAAGCGTAGACACGGGTAGCGTAGCTGGTTTGGCTATCGCTTCTTTCCATTGTATCTACGTTGTCACCAAGATTGAAATCAACAGCAGAACCGTATTCGCAGCGTCCGAAATGAATTACACTATCTGTCACCCACCATTCACACTCCCAAGCTTGGGCTAAAGAAGAAAGGGCATCCAGTAAATTAACACTATCGTAAGACATCAACTTGGCTGAATTATCTACCGTACTGTCTATGTCAAACTCGAATTCACTTTCTCCATATTTGTAACCAAGAGCTTTGAGATTGCGGAGAAAGACATCCATCTGGACATCCAGCGAAGCGGTGCGATTCCAAGACGCTTCCTGCCCACCTGTTTCAGGGGCGAATTTGAAGATTTTGTTTTTCCACTTCCAGTAGTAGGCATCAAGTCTCAGTTCGTAGTCATAACCGGCTGTCGAAGTGTTAAATGTGGGCTTCTGTAGATCACACAGTTCAAATCTTCCGAAGTTACAGTCCACATAATCCCCTAACTTGAAATGAATAGGTTCTTCAAGAGAGAACTTCAAGGTGATATAGTCCTCTTTCATTAAGAGGAACTTACGTTTACTGCCTTCATTTATCGGAGTGGAGAAACGAATATTGCCGGATGTGTCTTTGATGTCTATCATAACACACCAAAGGTCGGAAGTAAAAAAAAGAGTGCCCAATTTTGAGCACTCTCATACACAACAATACAACAACTGTTGTAAATTAATCCCGTTTAGTAGGGTTCGGCTCTTCAAATTTCGAAGAAATCTTTCCAAAAGTTCTATCTATACTCTGGGCGTAAGTGATACTTTTGCCGAGATAATTCAAATAAAACACCTCGTTATTTACTTTTGGTATTTTAATAACTACACTTCCCTTGTATAACTCATTATAGAAAGCCTTTTTCTTTAATTGAAAATCAGGTTGCGAATCACCCGTTATTGTAAAAGATAGAGTTAGTTCGCGATAATCAATTTTTGCATTACTTGTTATCACACGCTTTCCATGCTCAAGGCGACTTTCATTTTGAATATACTCTTTCATGGGAGACGAAGCACCCAAAGCATCCAGAAAGTTGTCGCCCATATCGACACCCCATATATTATAGGCATCTTTTCCATTTATCAATAAATCTCCTGTCATAATCTATAATTTTGATGTATTCTTTTTCACTTCTGCCATATCCTTCTGCATCTGTTGAATAGGCTTGATTATCGCTCCTGTATTCTCTGAAATCTGAACCAGCTCAAGATAAGAATTGGCTATCAGGTCTCTTGTGTCGTCAGCGATGTTTTTTGTTTCAGTATTTATAGAAAGGATGGCATCCGCTTTCATCGTGAGAAGATTTAAAGACTGAGTTTGAGCAATGGACTGATTCTTGATTTCTTCACCTGCTATTTGCAGAGCGGTAAACCGTCCGTTCAGTTCCTCACCCGTATCTTGTGACATGGTTTCAAATCCTTTATATGTGGAAGATTGGGAAGTGGATTCTTGAGAAACCTTGTCATACCCTGTTGCAGCAGCAAGCTCATCACGAAGTTTCATAGCTTCTTCCACATATTGCATATACTCGGAATTGAGCGCATTTCTTTCATCTTCTGACAAAGAACCATCCTTCATATTTTCCGAAAATTTTTCGTACCATTTCTTTAGTTTATCTTGGTAGAGTCCGCCTATCTGATTAGACAGCATAGCACGCATAAACATTTCAGATATATCTTCCGCAGCATCTTTAGATGATGCTTTCATATCCATGAGTGTATCAATAAAATTGTTAAACAAACTGTCGAATGTTGTCTGTGTCAATTGCTCACTAACTTGCTCCTGAATATCCTCAATCCTTTCCTCACCTTCAATGATCTTGTTCAGATACTCTTGTACATCACCATCCAATTTAGCCCAGAATGTGGGAGCGTCTTGCTTTAGCTTCTCTAATTGTTTGGCTGTTAAATCAAACAAACCTGTCATTCTACCACCGACATCATTCGGATTCATACCTATTGAATCCGCAAATGAATTCCATTGGCTCCATCCCTCATTGCTCATACCTTTTCGTATGCGGACACCTATTGAATGAGAACCGGCACTTGCACCAGAGTTCAAGCGTTCACGTCCAAGAGTACGGTAGCTCTCAATACTTTTATTCAATAAATCTTCAGCTTCCTTTCCTACTTTTTCAGCTTCAGGACCATATGACATATCAATATATTCTTTCTTTTTGTCAATCAGTTCATCCCAGACAGAGTTAAGAACATCGTATTGATTTTTCATCTCGTTGTAATGGGAATAGTCCGCTCCAAACAAACCATCGAGAGCATCAACAACGGAAGAAATGCCTGATACTGCACTCATAGCGCCTCCTACAATATCACCAGACATGATTTGACCAACCCCGGTAGCGGTTTTCCCTAATCCACCGACAGCATCAGATATTCCGGCTATTTTATTCCCCAGGTCGTCAGAACCAAAAACATTTCCCAAGTCTTTACCAAATTGAGAGACGAAAGGGGAAAATTCTGCTATTGCTCTCCCTATTTCTGCAATACCCTGAACTATATTATCCTTGCCGCCAAGTTTTAACTTATCAACAGCAGCTTTAATCTGAGTTTCAAAAAGTTTAAAAGGACTTTTACTACCTAAATCTCCTTTCAGTCTATTAATGGCATTTCTAAGAGCTTCAACCTGTTCGGTAGATAGTTTTAAGTTTTGAAGGGTATTATCACTTATTCCAAGGTCAATAATATCTTTCTTTGAGACTGTCTTACCGCCAATTTGAGCATTACCTTGTTTGTCTTTCACGGAGCCAAGATATTGCATGAGTAATTCGGCTTTTTCAATAACCTTCTGAATCTCATTTGTACTCTTTTGGGAAGCATCAGCAAAGAGTTGCCCCATGAGAGTGGCACTATTCTTAATTGAGTTGTCTAGTTCATCAATGGCATTCTGTTTATTTTTCTCTAACGTAGCAGCATCTCCAGCAGTCTGAGCCTCTCTAATCTCTTTGTCATACTTCTCAATGATAGCTTTCCGCTTCTGTTGATAACTACCGAACTTGATAAGGTATTCATTCCAAGCATCTTCCTGCTCACGAATCTTGTCATTCAATTGCCTCTTTGAAGTATTACCAATAATCCCATCAAAGATCGATGTATCGACTTTAACAGTGGATGAATCAAAGGTATTTTTGTTGTACCCTTTGATGTTCTTGGCATTCAGTTCTTCTTGAGCGTCAAACTTCTCTTTTTCTCCTTGAATAAACGCACGGATGTAGTCTTCCTTCTGGCGTTCTAAGGCTTGAATTTCCTTATTATTGTCAAGATTGCGTTGCCTCTGCTTTTTATCGAAGCCGTCAGCCCTCGCGTCTATTCCAGCCTGAGTAGCTTGATTTTCCAAGTCTTCCTGTTGGCGTTGGCGATCAATTGCCTGTTTACGATCCATCTCTGCAATCTTTTCGTTTTGTTCGCGGATGGATTCTTTCTGCTTGCGGAGCTTTTCGGCAGCGGAGTCTTGCTTGGTAAGCGAACTACCAGTGATACCACCTAAATCCTTATACACCTTTTCGGATGTTTCCGAGCGTTTCTTGGCGTCTTCGTATTGCTTAGAAGTGAATTTGGATTTATCCTTTTCTATTTCAGACAAAGTCTTTTTCGCCTTTTCCCAATCTTTTTTGGCTTGTTCGTAATCCTGCTTATAGGTCGTTTTTTCGCTTGCAGTCTTAATTCGATTTGCCTTTGATGATTTGGCGGTATCTATCAATGTCTTAATGTCTTTTGCGTCATAAATGGCTTCACCAGACAAAGTGCCTTTCACATCAATTGGGAGTTTCATTTTCACTTTCCCATTTGCCCCCATTCCTTTGATTCGCCTTTCTAACTCGATGATATAACGATCAAGCTCACTAATATCAATATTTTTCAGATTGGCGATGAATTGTTCAGAGATACCCTTCCCATTCTCCTGAAGTATCACATCACGGTCGGCACGAAGTTCTTTCAATTTCTTTACATATCCATCAACACCTTGTTGTCCAGATAATGATTTAAGTAGATTCTCATAATATTTAATTTCAGATTCTATGTCAGAAAATTCTTTCGCTCGTTTCTCTCCTGCTCGCTTCTCATCTTCTTCGGCTATTTGCTGTTTCAGTTTGAGAATATCGGCTAACTTAATGGTTTCGATATCATACTGAGCAAATATTTTAGAGTATTCCTTACGAAGTTCAGCGAGGCTCTGCCCACGCTGTAAATCAGCCAAAGCAATATCACGGGAACTATTTATAAGATCATCAATCTTTTGCTTATGTTCTTGTTCTCGTTTAACTGCTTCTTCTTGCCTTTCATTAAATCTTTTTTGGGCTTTTTCCGCCTCCGATGTATTATCTGCCAGCGTCCACATAGCAATACCAAGAGATACGACAGCCATACCAACAGCCACATAAGGATTCATTGCAAGAACCTTGTTATATGCAGCTTGGGCAATGGTAGCAGCTTTAGTTGCAGTAATCTTTGCCCATATAGATTTCACAGAACCATGCTCAACAATCGTATTTATCAGTAACCCAGCTCGATAAACACCGTAAATTTCGATAAGAGTCAATACACTCTTACCTATAATGCCATAGTTCTTGACGATAGTATCAGCAGTAGATATACTTCCAGAAATCAAATCCTGATTAGCAAGTCCAATCTCAGCCAAAGCAGTGGTTATAGTATCCTCAAAGTTAGACATTTGCCCCTCAATTGTTTTTGCAATTGCTTCCGTTGAACCTTCAACGCCTTTCATTGAGCCAAACTGTTCAACTGCCTTCATAACCGATTCAACCGTTCGGTCACATTCTACGGTCATATCACGGAACGAAAGTTTTATTTTGTTTCCTTCTGTTTGAACACGGACACCAAATTCTTTCCAGCGTTCTGAATTATTTACATCAAGTATTGCTTCTGTCAGTTGGTCGAATGGCTTTGCTACGGTATTGGTAAAGTCTCCCAATTTCTTCATGGCATCCATTGAAGGAGTTACCCCACGATTGACGAACTTTATAAAATCATCAGTGAGTTCATTGAGCTGAAAATTTGTTTTTGCAGCAAAGCTATTTATATCAGAGAGGTATGCCTTTGCCTTATCAGAACTACCGTTCAGAGCATTCGTTAAGACTGATTCATATTTCTGAAACATTCCGGCAGTAGATACAACATTTGAAGCTACTTGCTTCAACAGAGCAACGCCTCCCATAGTAGCAAGAACTTTCTTAAAAGAAGTTCCAATACCTTCATTTACGGTTACTATTCCCTTTGATTCATCTTTATACAATGCGTATTCATCTTTCAAAGCCTTAGTTGATAATTTTGCGAGAGACTGCTCAGACCGCAATTCGCCCAGAGCGTATTTTTGTTCTTTTAAAGCCGATTTTGCACGATTCAATTCATCAGACAAAGATTGTCTTTTAGGATCATATTTTCCTAACTTCTTATATTGTTCTGCCAGCACCGAAACGTCATTTTGCGTTTCACGTATTATCTTATTTTGTTTGATAATTTCTTCGGATAAGGAATTTACGGCTTTCTCGCCATCATAAATACCTTTTTTAAGATCGTTTTCAAATACGACTGCGGCTTTTGCTGCCTCAGTAACCAAACCACTCAGTTTTTGTTTTGCTGCTGCTAATTGTTTTTCTAACTCTGCCACTGCCTCAGGGTGGAGATTTTTATTCATTGATAAAAGTTGTTTCTCAAACCGAGCAACTTCTTCTCTGGTTTTTACAACAATCTGCCAATCGCTTTCTATTCTGAAGTAAAGTCTCGCCATTTTTTCTATATATTAAGTTATTTACTATCCAAATTTACGACACTGCCAAGTTTTTACCTGACTTTTTTCAGCCAAATATGACATAACAGGCTGGTTGTCACGAAATAATTGTGAAGGTAGATATTGACTACTGATTTTGCTATTTCTGAGGTTACAGATACACGACAACAGAAGAATTGTCGTAAGAAAGTTTGAAGGGTTAGGATTTCTTGGTAGTTTTGCAAAAAAGAAACAAAATTATGAAGAAATTTATATTACTATGTTTAACAGTACTACTATTTTGTCAATGCTCTAAAGAGAAGAATATCCAATCTACTATAAGTGAAGTATATGGTAGCGAAGTACTTCCTAAGACAGAGGACGGGGCTTCCATATATGTGTTAAACTACACAAAAAAAGAAGATAAACAGGATAAAGATATTATTAGATTGAAAGATAAAATAGATAATATAACCAACTCATTATCTCAAAATATTGGGAATGACGTATCTTCTAAGTCTGACGCAAATACGTCAGCAACGAGCAAAGACGACTGTCTAAGTGACTTTTACAAATGGGAAACTCCAACTATTCGGGTTGTACTAATATCCCGTAAATGCTTAGAAAATGTAAGAGATATTACAGTTATAGTAACAAATAAAGGGTGAGAAATCACCCTTTTACGCTTAACAACATCTGCTTCAACATTGAGCATCGTGCACGCAAATCATTATCTTTCGACTGTTGTTCAACTGGCACAGAAAGAACGTTATTCATTATCAAATCAGCTTGTTTAATAGCTACTTTGACTGTCTTTAGGAATTCATCATACCCATACTTAACTTGTTCTTTAGATGGCAAGATAGTATAACCATCACCTCGAATATTCTTCAAATAAATACTTCTTTCTTCAAGTAGTTGCCAACGAAGAGTATCTATAAGCGTCATATATGAGAATTGTTGCATCTGAATAGCCTTAACAAAGTCCTCTGTGCTTTCAAAGTCTTCATAGTGAAGTTTTTCAAGTGTAAACTTATGTTTTAACCAATCATGTGGTATCAAATAACCAGCTTCAAACCCGCTTTGAATTTCGTCTAACAATGAGCACCATGCTTCTGAATTAATTTCAATTTGTTTCATAATCAATATATTAAAAATAATTGTAGCGGTGGCGGACTCGAACCGCCATTCTGCCAAACCGCTTTTAAAACCACTCTTACAGAGCCATACCTGACCTGACCAAACATCACCCCGCCCGACAACACCCGTCCACGCCACACCTCTGACCGAACCAGACCTTACCATACCTTACCCCACATCACCGCAGCTCTCCGCATAATACCTTACCTCTGACCATACCTTAACTTACCAAATCATACTACACCTCACACAACCGCAACTCAAACCACCAGACTTTACCTCTGAGCCTACCTTACCCCATCACACTTTAGCCGACCGGAACTGACCTTACTCCATCATACCGTACCGCACCTCTGACCTCAATCAAATTTCTGTAGCAATGAACCGCCCGAACTTCGGACGATAATCACAAACACCAACGAAACGACCTGCATACGCTACAATTTCCTGCAATTCTGCTTCATCAAGCCTTGTTTCATCATACCATATTTCAACTTCACAATACCATTCGTTGAAAATAGGACGGCAACGCAAAATTTTAGCAGACTGGACTTTGACCGTTCTAAAGTCCTTGTAACTATCCATTTCAAACAGTTCATCGGGTGAGAGTTTCTCATGTTTAAAATGAAATATCGGATTATCGGGGATTCTCACTGCCTGTTTGAAAGCCGTACCCAACTTTTTACTTTTGGCAGCCGCCAAGAAAGTAGCCTCAAAACATTCGGCTTTAATAAAATAACCACTTTGTTCTGTATGGTAAAGACTGGCAGTCCATTCTAATTTAGCCATTTCGAGCAAATCATCTTCTGTTTTCTTTCGTTTCGCAGAAATGACCTTAATTTTTTTAGTGAACTCATTAAACGGATTTGCCGTTTTATCATCGTGCATCAATAACGGGCAATTACCCTCAATTTTAAATCTTAATGTTTTCATAATCAATTATTTTTTTATAATTTATAAAATAGTTCTTTGTAAAAGGCAGTCTTTTAGAGTCGTGCAAGACTGCCTTTCTAATCGTGCACTACTTCTTCAATGCTTCATCAATCAACCCCCGAAGTTCTTTCAGTTCTTCTTCGGTTAATCCGTAGACGTTGCCCAGTGCAGAGGGCTTTTCAATCTTTAAACCATACTTTACCCCCCCTGCTGTTTTTCTTTGGGTAAGATGGCGATAGCAAATCGTTTACTCATTTCTTGTTACTTTTAGTTTTAATACTATGTTTCTAATCACTAATTTGGTAGCGCAGATTTGGTGGTGGTCGTATATTGAGGTTCATAGTCGCTTTGATTAAGCGTGTTTCGCTATTATCTCGTCGAAAATGCCATCTTTCACATCACCCTTATAATCATTCATGAATGATTGAAACTCATTTATGAGTCCATGCTTTAGAATGAATAAGAAAGCGGCATGCTTTAGCTTCTTTTCTTCTTCTAATTTCTTCTCTAAACTAAGTGACTTATATTCGCTGTAAAGTCCGGCAACCATATTATTATTAGCTATGGCAAGCAAATTCAATAGGTTGCCTTCTAATGAATCATCTTCATGATGGATATATCCCATAATATCACTTGAAAATGGTTCGTCAATACCACATTCTTTCAAGCATTTTGCTTTTACACTTGAATATCTTTCACTTTGTTGTTTTGCCTTTATGCTTAATAAGGCGTTAATTGCTTCTGTTTCCATATCGTTATATTTTATGTATTTATACTCTATCTTAATCGCCACAATATTGTGAACCCATATACCCCTTGCTGTTTGAATTATAGCAGTCAGACCAAGTTAAGTTATCCGGTTGTGCAGGTTGGTTCTTTCTCTCATTGTGAGCTTGCCAGCTTGCTTCAATCATAGCTTGTAACTTAGCTTCTTTTTCAGCACGCACTTTCACTGCGTCTTTTTCCCAACGCCAAGCGGCTTGCAAACATTCGCCCCATGAGCGACCTTTTCTTTGATACTCATTCTTATAAAGTCTATGAGCGTCTTTCATAATTTGGGATAAGTTGTAGCGGTTCATAATTGTTATTGCTTTATGATTATGATGCAAATATATTAGTTATATCTAATACAACAATGGTATTTATTAGATTTAACTTATATTTAACACAAAAGTAATATTAGACAAATCTACTATATCATTTAATATAATTGATTATAACTAATATTATTGGCGATTAGAAAAGAAACACTATCTTTGCGATATAATTTAAAACTTATACCTATATGAATATAAAAGAACAGATTCAAAACAAAGGCTTTACTATTAGTCAAGTGGCTGCATTAATGACAAACAAGAACGGAGAAAAGGGGATAACGCAATCTTCTCTTTCTCAAATTATTAACGGAAATCCGACTTTGGATAAACTACAAGAAATTGCATCTATAATTGGGATATCAGTTTCGGAGCTTGTCAGTGAAGGTGAGGACGAAAAGAATACAATTACCTGCCCCAAGTGTGGTACTAAATTTAAGATGGAGGAGTAAGGGTATGGCACTATTTTCAGAGAGATATCGTTACACTAATCCATCAGACGTAATTATTCGGGAAAAGATAACACCTGAAATACAGAATGCAATTTGTAGTTGTTATGATCTACTTTATGAAAAAATAGAGCAATCGTATAAATATGACAAACTATACTGGAAAATGGAGGAGTATTTGTGGACTCACTTTCTTAATGAAAGGAAGATAAATTTTAATTATAAGTTTGTTGCGACCAAATATATTGATGATGTAATCAATAAATGGTTTAGCAAACTTGACTTAATAGAACTGTCAATCAAATACCTGTATGCTTATTCGGAAAGCAACTGCCTTTCGGACGCTATTGATGATACGCATACATTTGTGCAGAATTTGAATCGTGAATTTAAACGACTAAATTTCGCATATCGCATAATTGATAAAAAAGTTGTAGAAATAACAACAGAAGAAGAAATTGTTGCAATTGAAAAAGCGTTAAGTAGTAGTGCAGATAACATTAGAGCACACCTCAATAATGCATTAAAATTATATGCACAAAAGCCAATTGGAGATTATCGCAATTCAATCAAAGAGTCAATAACAGCAGTAGAGGCTATGTCTCGAAGAATCACTGGAGATAAGGTTCTTAATTTTGCTAAAATGGAAAAGAAAGGCGTCACTATTCCTTCTGTTTTAAGGCAAGCTTTTGAGAAACTTTACGGATACACTAATGATGAAAAAACAGGTATAAGACATGCACTTATGGATGATGAGGGTTCCTATGTACCCAAAGCCGAAGAAGCTTTATTTATGCTTGTATCATGTAGCGCATTTATCAATTATCTGAATAAGAAAGTTAAATAATCCACCAAACGCCCCATGTGTCGCCAAACAGTCATGGAGCATTTTAAATAACATCAAAACATAAATACTATGGAAGAATACATAAAAGATACCCTAATAGCTTCACCATACCCATTCTGGCTGACAGTGCTTATATTTGCTTTGGTAACCGGATTAGTGCAATATTTAGTTTTCTACTTTAAAGAAAAGGGAAAGAATCTTGCCACTAAAGAGGATATAGCTGTGATTACCAAAGAAATAGAATCTGTAAAAGCAAGCTATAATGAATCACTTGAAAGGCACAAAATGAAGCTTCAAAAAGAGTTTGAATCAGACCGATACATAATTGAATTATGCCAAAATATCGACAAAGACCTAATTATTTTATTAGCAAAGTGTAAAAGCGAAATCGAAAAGGAGAACAACTTCTTATTCCCAGGAAAAAAGTTTTCCACATTACCTCATATCTTAGATTTAGACAACTATTTAAAACAATATGAATCAAGATATAGCAACATTCTATATGCAAAAAATATCATGGGAAAATGCATCGAATTTAGTATTAATGATTATAACCGAAAAATAAACGACCCAGTTGATTATAGTAAGTACTTAACAAACTTGGAAGAATTGAGAAATCAAATTATTTACTTTCTCAATCTATTACTTCCAAAACTAAACTCGCTAATAAAGGCAGACTAACCATCCGCCTCCCTTTTTACCCTTTCCTTTTCAGCATATCCTTCCCCGAAGACTCATTAACCTTTTGACCGCCTACGGCATGCAGTTTGTCCCGTTGCATCATTAATAGATTTCTATAAGGGATAACCTCAAACACTTCCGTATAGCTTAGATGAAGTGTATCAACCAAATGGGCTATCTGCCCAAAGAACGTTGTGTTTCCTACTGTTTCGGTTTTGCTGCCAGCATCGACACGTTCTTCATCGAGCTGACACACTGAAAAGCCGATACGTCCATCATAGAAAAACAAACCTCCAAAGCCTCTTTGATTTCTTCAAAAGTTCCATTCTCCAAAGTTTTAGCCATCTTCTCATTTCCACAGATAAAGCAGGAAAGACCTTTTAAAAGTCCGTCTGATACTTCGGGAAGAGAGTTGATAGCTTCTACGATGTTATCACCGGACATCTCAACGGTGGAAAAATTACGGATAGCACGACATATAACTTTTATGGTAGGAGGCTTTATGGTGTACATAATATCACCTATCATCACATTCTTAAAATCTAATCCCAATAGGGCGTCAGATACTATTTTTGCTGCTTGATTCATACGATTAAATTAAAAAAGGGCGAAGGTGGCAAATACCACTCTCCACCCTTTTAGTTACACAATCATTTGACCTTAGGCTACCGGAACAACCTCTGATTCATCAAACCATTTTTCAGAAGCCAAACCTTCTACACCCGTGGAAAGTGGAACGGCTGAAACAGCCAATCCGACAGCCTTATCGGTATTTGAGCCACGGGCATTAATAGCTGCTTTCGGGAAAACTACATAAACACCATCTTTAGTTTTACCGATGATACATTTATGGATAGGTTTATGCTTACCTCTTTCCCAGTTCTTTTCAGTGGCTTTACCACCCTGCAAATCAGCCTTTGTAGCATAATCATACTCACCGATGGTAAAGTTGATTTTCACCTCACCTGGTTCGGACGTTTCCCGGTAATATTCACCTGTCAAAGCGTTTTTGTAACGGGTAACATTCGCTTCCGTTTCCTCATACTGATAGGTATCACCATGTACGTTCTGTACCTTTTTTGTAGATGCATTTTTTAAAATCGCCGCAACTTCTGCGCCAGTCAATCCGGTTGCTGCCGCTGCAACGGTGGCGATAGGTTCTGCATAATACAGTTCGTCAATTTCTACTGCTGTAATCATAATCTATAATTTTACATTTAATACTTCAAACAAAATTCTCACATTCACAAAATGACACTTCAAAGCTGTGTCCGCTTCCATACCGATTGATTCGATAGAGTAATGATAACGAGTGCCGTCATAGGAACTTACCACATCATCCAAAACAGATTGAGCCTTTCTTTCAAGTTCATTCAAGCGGATGGAATTAGCGGAGTTCTCCCCTAAATCGGGCACACAAATGTTTATCTCAGCGAAAGACTTTTTCCAATAAGTCCCCGGCTGCTGTTTCTTTGTGTGAATGGCAATTCTTTCAGACTTCAATTCACCCGTTAGCTTCTCACCATTGGGTACTATGTCTATTCCGAAAGCCTTGCAGTCTCGATAGAGAATGTTTCCTATGTCGGTGGTGGTTATCATACTATCAGATATTGAATATTTTCATCGTATTCAAGAAATACGTGATAAACCAAATCTCCAAGCTGAACAGTTCTGGCAAACCTTTTACCAGCCAAGTCTGTATCTGATACGTTTTGCCCCGTTCCGTACATATAAATATCCACAAAGCACAATTTTTTCTGATATTCATCTACAATAGCCCACAAACAAACTATTCCTCGTTGTACTTGAACAGACAATATCCTCGACCCGATAGGCAGACATAATTTTGAATGGTCTGCGATAATCAATTCGTACTTGAATATTCGTTTCATTTTTCAAATCGTTTTTTACATCTGGTTTCCGTTCTTAATGCTGGACTTCCAGCAACCTCAAATCCTTTTGCTTCAACAAATGAGGCATAAGGAGCGTCATTTTTAAGAGTTAATCCGGACTCATCTACTTCATACTTATTCGATGTTCTTAGTAATTTGGTATGGTCTTGATAATTCCCAGTTTCTTGGGCATCTCTAACAAATTCTTCACCTTCTTCTTTCATACCGTCAATTACTTCGGATTTTCCTTGCTGAAAGAAAGCATCCACATCTGAAAAGTCCGCATCTACTCCAACCATTACAGTTTCAGACCATCAGCCGTTTGCTCAATTTTGTCACCACTTGATGGGTCTTTGCTTGACGGGTAAGGATTTTCCTCATTAAGGCGTTTTAAATCCATGCCGAGCCACATAACGCCCTCCTGTAACTTTGTGATAGCAAGGCTTCTTTCTCTACTTGAGGGAAGATTTTTTATTTCTTGAATCTTCTCATTAATATCCTTTCTCAGTTGCTTGTTAGCAACCACTTCTTCTGTTCTTGTTATATCCATATCTCTGAATAATTAAAATAGTTAGTATTTTTCACCATGTAAACCAAACCCTCACCTCTTACTTCATCACCATTCATACAGCGGATAGAATCACCTGCTTTCACAGATACCTTCCCACTACACACCACATGATAAGCCGGACGATATACAGAGCCATTGTCAGAGGTAAACTCTTTAGTTGAGTTATCATCACAACGACATTTACATACATCTTCCCAACTATCACCACCTGTTCCGGGAATAGGTCTGCCAAACTCATCTTTATCCAATGGATTGACTACCTTAACTTGTAATGTGTGAGGTGAATAAATCATAGGAACGTAACTTTAGGTTTAACATTGAGTTCATCCTTTAAACCGTACTGTTTACAGGCAAAAGAATAGTACTGCTTAATCCCTTCGATGTTCCAAGACATAGAGAAACCGCTTTCACCAATTGAGGTAGCCCGAAGCAAAAGAGAGGGGATGAACTTCGCAATAGCCACCGACACACGACCATAGCAATCCTCGTTCATCTCATCCTCTCCGCTTATCTTAGAGTTCAGACACATTTCCAAAAGGTCAGCCTCCGACAACTGAATGCCGAAGGTCTGGAACTTCCGTGTTATGTAGTCGTTTACTGTCACGCGTTTATCGTTGAAAGATCGAAGTTTACAATCTTATTCGGGGCGATAAACTCAGGAATCCACTCTGCGGTGTACTCCATGTATCTACCTTCCCCGTCACGATAGTTACAAACAGACATCTGACCTTCAGAAGAATTGTAAGTACGTCCCGGAACTGGATCGGTCATTACATACGGCTTATGATGGCGCATTTTCATTACGTTGTCCGTCTGCAACAATGTAATACGGTTATCTGCGTAAATCTGAACGTTCTCTTCGTTCTGATTCTCTACATAATCTTCCTTGATTTCAATTGCCGGTAGACCGATGCCCGTAAAGATGGTAGAAGCAAGCTGCGATGTTATCAACCCAGTAGAAAGGTACATTTCATTAGCGGTAAGATTCATCTTAAACTTGTCACCGAACTCACTGGAACCGATAATGTTCTTAGCAAATGTTCCACGAGACATAATCATCTTGGAGAACACTCCGTATTTAGCTTTCAGCTTCTGAATTTCCTGCTGTAAGTAAGTGATAAACTTATCTTTTACCGCAGCTTCCGGAGTAAGGAAATGGAACGGTAACTTAATATCGAGCAATTCGATATTCTCTTTGTTGTCTGCCAAATGGACCTGCGCCTTTCCAGTCATAAGCAATTCAGGAACGATAATATCCATACGCTTGTGCGGAGCAAGCAGGATTTGGCGATAATCATCAACGATAAAGTCGATGATTTCCTGTAAGATTGTGCGCTGGTCCGCTGTATTGGCTGCATTGAACTTATCAATGATGTCCTGTAATTGCGACAAACGTTCAATATCCATTTGGTAACGGTCGCCCAAATAAGCGATTTCTGTGTAACCGCTTCCGAGTGAACGTCTTTCACGAATAGCCTTTTGGTCATTCTTCCCAATGATAGAACCAGCAACGACACCTGTCACTGTACCCAAATATGTTTTGAATACACGAGTTTTGGTTTCCAAAAAATCCCCATATTGTTTCCAATATATTGTGTCCAATTTCAATTGAAGAACACGGTCTATAATCGCTTTTACAATTCCGGGGTCTGTAAATAAAGTTTGTATGGTCAAATTCATATCTAAACTTTTTAAGATTAATACTCGAACTGGAAGCGGCTTGTAAGACCGACCTTATCCAATTCATGAATAGGAAGAACCAGCTTACCTTCCTTCACCTCGTAAGCCTGCATTAATAGGGTGCAAAGAACTGCTCCATTGCTTTCCACTTTCTTTTCATCGTACATAACGAAGTTGGCGGTGTTCTTCTTGGCTGTACCGTCTACTTTAGCCGCTTCAAACAAAACCGCATCTTTTGCAATATTCTCGCCAAAAGCTGCCTTGATGGTCAAAACATCGTAGGCTTTGTTCGTTTTGTCGATAGCTGTGACCTCTGCGCCCTTCTTTCCGTTACCAATAAACATACCTACATAAGCCAGAGAGTCCTTCTTTATCTTGATTGACAAAGCCGTTTCTCCTGTTGTATATGCTTCAATCACTTTTACATTGCGGACGGGAACGAGAGTTCGTTTCTTCAAATCCGCCTGTACCGGTGTGAATACAGGAAGAGTAGATCCTATTACAAGGTTGGTAATATCCAACTTCCAAGGACCGCTCTTTCTCACACCTGTTTCTACACGGTAAAACTCTTCCGGTTTATAGTCCGGTTTCAATTCATAATGTGTACCTGCTGCCATAAATTTTACTTTTTAGATTCAACAATTGTTTTTGTTCCTTCCGAAATCATACCGGCGATAGATTCAGATTCTTTCTCAATCTTCGTTTCTGCTGATTCAGGAGGAGTTACTCCTTGGAACCCATTATTGGCAAACGTCTGCTTTGCGTCCTTGAAGAAGGTATCCAAGTCCGCATCATCAGCGATTTTCAACATGGGTAAAAGGGTTTCGGGAATACCGTATTCCTTCGCCTTAGCCAGAATTTGGGAATTACGAGTTTCTGCAGCTTTCTCTCCTTTCAGAGTAGCGATTTCGTCAGAAAGAGGTTTGATTACCGTTTGCATAGCATCAGCGATCATCTTTGCCATGTCTGGTTGTTCCGGCTTAACTTCGGGATTGGGAATCTCGACTTTTCCTTTCAAAGCGTCCAGTTCCTTTTGAAGACCCGATTTCTCGTTTCTCACAAAGTCAACGTCACCTTGAAATGCCTTTAGAAGTCCTTCGACCCCACCGATGGCGGTTTCTATTTGAGCTTCCTCAGTTACGGTTTTAGATAAGTAGTCAGCCACCCCGTCAAACGCTTTGTCACTAAACCCAAAGGTTTTATACTTCGTTTTTAATGCTACTAAGATTTTTCCTTTCATACTGTATGAATTTTAAATTTATCAATTTGTGAGAGTAAAAATACCACCAATACAGATGATTAGTAAATATTTGGCTCTCCCATTCACAACAATAGCGTAGTTGTTGTAAAACAGTATAAAAGTAGCGAGTAAATATCTAGATGGGAAAGAATTAGAGAGGTGATACACGACAATATGGCGATTGTCGTAAATTGGCACAAAAAATACTCTGAATACGAAGAAACAGAGCATAAAAAGCCGTGGACCAATAAAGGAACACGGCTAAACAAATAGAATATTTTTATAAATTATTTTTCTTTCTAGATTCTTTTATTGAGCCAATAGTTAAAGCTATAATAGGAATTAAATTCAGCATAAATTGCAAAATATAATTAATATATGCCCTATCGAATATAACAGGGATAAATCCAAACAGCCATTGAGTAACCCATATCAAAAGAGACATTATTCCAATTCCTAAACTTGCTCCTATAATCATCCCAATTCTGTTTTCGCTTCCTATAAAAGGAGAAAAAACTATAAGACCAAATAGAAATATCAAAATAAGGATCCAAAATAAGGAAGATGAAATTGTATGCCATAATTGATTTCTTTCATGTTTTGGGAAAATTTTATTTATGTCCCAAGGCGAATCACTTTTATTCTGCCTTACAACAATCTTTCTTGGTGAAACTTTTTCATTATCAAACAACGAAGTAAACCATTTAAACACACTTTTCCTATTAATTGCGTCATTCATCATGCCATCTAAATGAGAAACCATCAAAGAATCAGATGCACATTTCACTCTTGTCTCTTGAATCTTTGAAATATACTCTACCTTTTCCCCGTTTGAATAATAATAAAAAAAGCCGTAATAATCAACAAAGAAAAACACCAAAACAAACACAAGCAATGGAAAAGCAATCTTGGGAGTTAATGAGATTTTATCGCTTGAGAAAAAATCCAATATTTTACTAAGGATATCCATTTTATACTCCAAGTACTATATTAGCATCAATATTCAACTTCCGGCTAATCTCACGAGCAACTTTTAAGGTAGGTTCGCACTTACCAGAAATATAATCACTAAGACGGGAAGGGCTAACCCCAATCAATTTTGAAAGAGTTTTTTGATTAAGCCCCATTTCAAACATACGAAGTTTAAGTACATCAACTAAAGCCGGTTCTCCCAGCGCGAAATGTTCTTCTGAGTAATCAGCAACCAAGTTAGAAAGAAGCTCCAACTCGATGCTATTCGGGTCATTCAAAGAGGTTTCATCTGTCACAAATGGAAGAATCTCCTCTACTCTTTTAAGCGCCCATTCATACTGAGCTTGGTTTTCAATCTTTGTCATAGTCTCTAAATATTAGAACAATCTATTTTATCATATTCTTTGTGAGTACCTATAAAACGAATATAAACGAACTTTACCGTGAACTTAATAACCACTACCAAACGATAATTATTGCCTTTGATATTGAAAACATAGTGCTGATTGCCTACGTTATCCACGCTATTAAATGTTTTCTTCACGTCCGCAAAACAAGTCCATTTACTTTGTTTGACTATTGTAGCCCACTCTTGCAAAGCCACCTTTGCGTCTGGGTGGCTTTCTGTATATTCTTGCAATGCTTGTTCAGTAAATATTCTCATAGGTTACTCAATTATGAAGTACAAAGATAAAAATTAAATTCTATTTTTCAAAATTAAATTCTAATATTTATAATCACAACAAAAAAAATAGCAGCAACCCTATCGAATCACCGCTATCCCAAAGGAAGCTTAACAGCCTTTACCTTTTTTCTTTGAACCTTTCTTCTTTCCCATGATAAATTGTTCTATTTTTCACATACTAAAATTATAAACCCCGTAATTTTTCTGACTACTCTTCTGATTCCTGTTCTTTTTTACTTATTTGCGTACTCTTTGCAGCCTGCTCTTCCTGTATCTCTTTCAGCTCTTCATCCAGCCTTTCCGCATTTCCGGCAAACATAATACCCTCACGAGTAGACCAAATACCACCAGCCACAGCGGAGACGGCAGTAGTGACCTTGTCTGAAAGGTCGTCAATCATGTAAGGTACAAGTTCCACATCAATATCAATCGTCTTGGATGCCTTGTCAAACTCGTAAGGATTGATAGCACCCAAAGCGGATACAAGGAAGTTCGTCCTGCGTTGCATGAAGTCCCCTATTACCTCGGCATGATTCTCTACCGCCATGTGAGCACCCATGAACACGAACCGGAACGCAACACCCGATAGAGCATTACCAGAACCTTTCAAGTTCTCAAAGGAGATTCGAGGTGTATTTGTCATGTCGTAGGCATTATTGATAAGCGTTTTCGCTTCAAACTCTACCGTTGTGGGTACTTGATTCCAGGTCAGATATGAAGCCCCCGCACCTTCTCCGGTGAGTTTTACAATCCGATCTTTAACTTTACCAGCGAACCCTTCCACATCGCCAACCAACTGAAGGATTGGGAAAAAGTGGTAGTCGATACAGTCAGCATAGTTTGAAAGAAGTTTCTCCAACCGGACACGGAAGGTCTTAACTTTCTTGCAATATGCCTCTGGACGATAGGCGTAGATTACAGGAAGCTTATGGAATCCATGATTAAATGTCTTCCCTTCCGGCTGTCCCCATTCCTTGCCTACTTCCCACTGATAAACCATATCTTGAGTAATAGTCATAAAACAGGTGATTTCGTTGTCGTCCAAGTCTTTCTTCTTATACTCACGAGAGAAAGCGACCATGTTACCGTTGTCATCAAAGAATGGGTAGAGCTTATCCCCACGGAAAGGAGACCAAAGTACACTTTTCAGCTTCTTGGAAGGTTTAGTCTTTCCTCCGAACGTCTTCTTTATGCCAGCCCAGAACTTATCCCAGAATGAATCAGCATCGACTACATACCAATACTCGGCTACTTCTTGTTCAGATAACCAGGAACGAACCACTTTCTTGTTTTGGTACTTGATTTTGTTCTTCTGAAGAGTGGATTTCAAGGCAGCTAACAAGCTCTTTTCGTCCTCATCCTCTGTGCTACAGTCCATCTTCGGTTCTGTACCGACCGTGAAAGCTGTTTGGATGTTTACGATGTCCTGCTCTAAGGGAATGGTGATACGGTTCACTTCTTCGGTTTCGTACTCAGCAGGAACTTCGATCGTTTTACCTGTTTTTTCATCGAAGATTGATTTCGCTTCGCTTTTTAGCACCTTTCTATCCGGATACTTTTTCTTGTTTGTTATTATCTCGTGCCTCTCCGGATTCCAATCGTTCCAAAGCTCCGCGCAATCCGGGAGATTGGTTCTTCTTCCTTTCTTGAGGTATTGAATCTTTATGCCAATGTCCTCTAATGCTAATATTCCTTCTAAACTTTTGACTCTGCAATATTTTTTTAATGGTTGAATATTCCTGTTAGGTCTTTCGGCTTTAATATCTTTCCAAGTAGACATCCCAGAACATAATAACGAATAGCATCCATCAGGTGATTATATTCATCTACTGGTATATTGATATAGTTTCCGTCTTTATCTTTGTCCCAAACATATTTCCGAAGCTCCATGATGATATTATAAGAGCGCTCTGTTACAAAGAATTCCATGTCTTTAATCTTATCAATACCTGCTTTGATTGAGCCGGGGAATTTATCTACCGGATAGATATTCACGCCTCTGTTCTTTATCTCTTGAATCAATCGAGGGTCTTGCGAGTCGGCAAACACTTTCATAGAGAAAGGCTTTAATCTGTTGGCTATAGCAGACGAAAGCATATCCGTTTCGTAGAAAAGTTCATCCACATACAACCGGTTGTCAATGATACCACACCTAACAGCAGCGGAAGGATCATTCGTAAAACCAAAGTCCTGCCCTATTCCTACTTTCTTGCATTCCCGTGGGAACTCTTTCACAATCCCCCACTTCTTGAATACCGCCCCCTCTGCAACGTCAGCCCAGCGACCGATAACAACATGAGCGTACTTCTCAGGATTCTTTCCTTTCATCTCCTGTACTTCCCGAAGGAACTCAGGGGAAAGGTTTTCTAAATTATCGAAGTAGGTAGTATGAATGTGAAGTACATTCGGGTGAGTACTTATCTGCACCTGTACACCGTCAATCTCTACCAGCTTGTGGGTTTTCTCAATGTACTTTTTATAGATGAAGTGATTGGAATCAGAGGGGTTCATTATGATAATGATCCGGTTCTGTATTCCCTTCTTACGAATGGAGAGCATTATCTTATCGAACTCCTCCTCGCTGGTCCACTCCTCCGCTTCATCACAGACGAAAGTAGTTATACCTTGGATGGATTTCAGCTTTGCCGTCTGATTGCCGGATGAAGTCTTGATACCACGGAACATGATACGACTCTTTGTCATTTTATTGACTATATCCGTCTTGGTGGTCTTGAAATACTTGGTGGTTTCATCCAATTCTATTTTTTCCATCATTTCGGGGATGATAGACATCCCGGCAGAAACCATCGTGTAACGGGTATATAGAATCTGATGAACAATCTTCTCGGATGGAGTAAGTTCAAAGGTCAGACGTTCTACGAAGGTCGAAGCATTGAAAGACTTACCTGAGCCACGCCCACCGGTGATAAGGATGATAAACTTATCGTTATCGGTGTATAGAGGGTGATATATCGTTTGGGGTGTTATCATTTCACTTGCTTTTTAATCCATGAATCAATATCAATCCCCTGTTCTATATCTTTGGGAATATCAGCATCTTCATCCTGTTTACGTTCTACATTACGCCATTCTTCATCATAATGGTAAAGCCAAACGGATTGAGCCTGTAAACTTGGAGCGAGCTCGCCTTCAATAACCTGAACCTCTTCTTCACCTGTTAAATTACCCTCTTTGTCTCTTAGCTTTCTAACCGTAGTGTTCTTCGTCTTGATACCGCCAAGCGCCATAGCAAGGAACTTAGCACGCACAGCAGCCGTGATTGTCGCACGCCCGCGCGTTAATACTTCACTTAATTCGGGGTATTCACTTTTCTTCTCACAGAACGTTTGAGGAGCGAGATTCATAGCAAAAGCGATTTCTTTATCCGTGAACCCCTTTTTGGCATACGTTTCAATGGCAGAAAGAAAGTCCTCGCTTGTATAATCAAACTTGGGCTTTCTTCCTGCACGTTTACCTGTCTCTTTGGATTCACTCTTTCTCATCAATCTACCCTTTCAATTTGTTCATCAAACACTTCTCCCTTGATAAACTTCATATCAGCGTCATACCCGAACCTTTCACAGAAGGCGGCTTTAGCTTCGTAGGTATCAAAGGAAAGCATTACATAAGCGTCCATATCCTCGGCTGTCTTCTGTGCGTTCTCTTTTACCTGTTGCTTGACCTCTTTCATGTGAGCGGTCTTTTCGGCACGTTCTAACTGCTTGGCGGCTTTATCGGCTTCTTTCTGTTCGGTCACAGGAGACATCATATCAGACAAAGCATCTGCGATAGAGTTTTCCTCTTCGGTCTGTAACAGGTAATCAACACCAATCATGTTTAGGTCGGCATCGGTTAAGCCTGCATCTTTCCAATCAATATCGGGAACAATACGAGCAAGGGCATCGAAATCCCATGTACCTTGTGCGTTCGGGTTGTTCATCAGAATATTGAGTTCCTTTTCCTGCTGTTCGTCCACATCAATCACATCGACACGGATCTTATAGTCATTATCGGGGAACTTCTGCAATTCATCCATGACGGATAAACGCTGGTGTCCACTGACTACTGTAAACCCTGTATGCTTGTTTACAACAATTCCTCCGACCAGACCAAACTTCTTGATACCACGCTTCAATGTCTTGCGTGATTCATCGGAAAGTTTTCGGGGATTGTAATCTGCGAAGTGAATGGCAGAACGATTAAGTCCTACCGATTCGGATTTTATGTACTTACTTAGTTCCATTGTCATATTCAAATAAAATGCGCTCACTCATAGGAAACGCTGTTATTATTTTCTTCAAGTCACCCGGATAGTTCTCGCGAAGCCACAGGAAACAATCCAAGTTAAAGCCTACACCACCGGAAGCGTTTTTAGAATATCTAACCGGTTCGGGCAGTCTCTTTTGCTTCATGTAGGCGAGAATGTCCCTTTGCGACCAATCGGCAAGCGGATAACACAATCCGTTGTTCTCATAGTTAGCATATCCTTTCAGCATCAACCGCCTGTTCATACCATCGGCTTTCTTCATGCCTAAAAAGACATAGTGAACGCCATACTTTAATCGCATGGATTCAACCACATCGGCAAGCTTCAACAGTTTTACTTTGGGATTTGCAACGCAATACATACCGCCACGGAGAATATAAGTGAGATTCCAGTGCGGCACTTGAATAAACTCAATCTTCGGATATTTAGCCTTTACCCACTTAATCCAACGTTCAATGTGTTCTAAGTCCTTAACGAAGTACATAAACACACAAACGATCCGGTCGAACTTCGGGTAGATTAAATCAAGCAGAACCAACGAATCTTTGCCAAGCGAACAAAACAATATAGCCTCACTCGATTTTACCCGAATGAGGTCTACATATTGGTTCGTTTGCTCTACCTTGTTCATGGTTATCCACCTGATAAACCGTATGCAACACGAACGTCACTATAACGCTGCCTACGTGAACCTAACTGGGAAGTGCCAGATGCACCACCTCTTCTTGCTACTAATCTACCGCCCGCACCCGCACCGTTCATATTTCTGCGAGGTCCGGCTACTCTGTTTACTCTTCTTGCGACTCAGCTTTAAATTTTTAAATTAAACAATCAATCTATATGTTTCTCTAACACTTTGCCTAACGTGTAATCCATTTGAGCAGCGAGGTATTCTTCGCCTTGGTACTCATAAACAATATCATTACCGTCTTCATCGGTCATAATCATTGCTTCTGCATTCTTCACTTCAACAATGATATACGGACGCTTGCCCTTGTATTCACCTGTAAGAAGCTTGATAGCATCGTACTTGATAGGCTTTAATTCAACATCACCTTCTTCAGGTAGTTCTTCATCAACCTTGTATTCTTTACCACCACACAGGTAGGTGATATACTTCTTTGCGTTGGTGGGTCTAATCTCACGGTATTCGTGCGTTTTCTTACCGGATAAGATTTCATCAAAATACTTTTGCTTAATACTAAGCGTCAAAATGTTCATAATCGTGTCATTTTTAAATTAATAATCGTAGTTGCGGGGGGCTGAATCGAACAACCGACCTCTACCAAGTCAAAGTAGCGAGCTGACCAACTGCTCTACCCCGCGATAGTACCTCAAAGATACTACCACAACCAAAGATAACGAAATATCTTCAATCGTTATACACAACAACTGTCTTATTGTTGTGAACTAAGCCATTTATCACGTTTTTCTCTGCACGCTTCTAAGGTTGGCGCACAACAAGAAAACAGTTCGCCACTCTCAGTACGATAATCATACTGGTACATTCTCACGTTCTTACCTTTCAACCTTGTGTTGTAGGTACAATAATTTTCTTTACCGGGTTGGCATACGCTGCAACCGTTTTTGTTTATTGAGTTCATAAGTTATCATTATTTTGTATCATATCGTTTAAGAACCTCTTAAAATCATTCTTGTATTGGCTATGAATGATTTTATACTGATGTGATAGATTAGGTAACTGCTTGTAACCTTTGCTGTGTAAAAATTTGGCAACCAATTCAACCTTTTTACGATTATCAAAACCTCTATCTTTACACATATTAGAAATACACACATTCGCTTTACTTGTTGGTTTCTTTTCGACAGGCGACGTGTATTCACGTCTACCATAAGCACGGGTTCTTGGATAACCAACTTGTTCACCTAAATATTCACCTGTGATGTAATCAAACTCACCACTAATTAAACTATCTGCTATTTCGCCCATATTAATCTATATTGTGGTACCCCGAAGGCTACCGGATTAATAACCGATCTGTTTTAAATAACCATCAGACAAATTCAGTTCTAATATACCATGATGGTTGCTTCTAAGAAATCCTTTTTCTTTAAGACTGTCTTTTGCATCATCAAAACGCTTACTTTGCATTTTATCATAATCACGATTAACACGACCTGTGATAATTGCAAGTAGAAGTTCTGTTTCTGTTTTATTCAACTTCATAACTGTATGTATTATGGCAACTCGAAAGTCACCGGATTAAACTTAACCATATAAATTAGCAAGCGTATACCCTTTATACCATGCCAGCAATAAGGGTTCACTAGGTAATTTGCCATCCACAAACTGCCTAAAGCTACGACCTTCTAGCAAAGTCTTAAACTCTTGATTTTGCATAGGTATCTTTAGCCCTGCTTTAAACGATTGATACCCTAAGAGGTTAGCTAGTATTAATTCGTCTATCTGCTCTTTGGTAAGCTTTGTTTTCATATTCTTCTTTATTACGCAGGGCTTTCGCCCTGCTGGTTAAACTTACTTATCAAGTATCTCATTTACCTTACATTCGTTTATCTCGGTCTCGGCTGAAATCTTACATAGAGTAGCGTATAAGCGAGAACCGTATTCTTTGATAAATTGCTCTTTATCATCAAGAGCTAATTTTAAACAAAGGCTTAAATTGCCTAATGCTTGTTGAACATCGTTCATCTGGGTTTCTAATTGCTTTGCCATAATCGTATATCTTTTAATTGTTATTACTTCGTTTCTGATGATGCAAATATAGTATCATTTATAATACAAAATACTATTTATGCGTTAATAAATTACAAAATAGAGTATTATTTATAATACATACTAATAAATAAGTAATTTTGCATCATGGAAGCAAAAGGAGTAATACACTTAGAAATTAAGGCTACCGGACTACACAGGTACTTCGGTTCGCCATCGGCTATGTATGAGAACTATACAAGCCAAGAATTAGGAATTGCCCGGCAGTCACTTTTGAACTATTGGCAGAAAACGGAAGAACCTTATGAGAATGCCATTTGCATAATCAGAAAGGGAGAGTTAGAACGGAAAATCAAAATAAAAAAAGAAGAATTATGAACTCAATGAAAAATATAAAAATAGAAGATATAATAGGAGTATGGGAATGTAATGATTACTCATTAGTTATAACAAAAAAATGCGTATTATTAACAGACAAAAAAATGAATGTTATAACACTCGAAGAGCCTGTTTCAATAGAATATATTGCTAACGAAAACAATAAAAGCACATTTAATACAGTACGCTTGTCTCAGAACATATATATTTATCAACTGATAACAGATGATAATTTATATTTTACAATTAAAAATGAAAACATCGAATTTAACAGGTTAGGATTTATAAATGAATTTAAATTTTACCGAAACACAGAAATTCCCTCAAAACGTATAGCTATACGTTGGTATAGCCCATGGGAATATATTGCAATGATAGAATTCCAAGACCTTAGTATCACAAAAATATTAACAGGCAAAATAGAAAAGCAACGCACTGAAATAATAAATACATACGAAGAGGCGATTTTCCCTAAGAAATGGACTGAAATCTCATTCAAAGATTCATTTCCTTATCATAAGCAAAATGAAATTATTGAATATATAAAACATCAATTGTTATAGCAATAAATAAAGCCGGAGCACTAAACCCCGGCTTTTATTTTTCGTGCTATGGTAGCACCTTCAATTGATTAGCCCTTTGAATTTCAAACGATTTATAATTTCGTTGTAAAGATACTCTATATCCTCGCTAAAATCATCGTAATTCTGATACAGAAACACAACATCTTCGCAGTTGTTGGAAATTGTACTTTCGGATTGAATACCGACAACCTTTGCTATTTCCCCTCTTATCCCGTAAACAGTCTTTCCACCAGCAAGCGTACTGGGTGAAAATAGGTACAGGATGATAAAGATAAACTTCTTCCGTTGGGTGACGTTTTCGATACATGGGGGACAATCTCTTTCGCTCAATATTTCAGCGAATACCTTGTAGATTTCATAGATAAGGCTCTTATCGGATAGTGTAGGCGTAGATATTTCATTCTCTTCTTCGGAGAGTTCCGACTTTTCGATTCTAATCTTTTTCAGGCGAATAATTTTGTTAAAATTCAGTTCCATAACACGATTGTTTAAAAAGTAAATAGTATATTTGTATCATAATCGTGTAAGAGGGAAAATCTATTGCTTGGTCGTGCGGGCGTAGATTCTCCCTTTTCTATTTTACCGACTGATCCCTTTCTCGGATAGCCCGGTTCTTTTCATCAATCCCCCTACCCCACATCATAGCAGAGTAAAGAGCATTAGCATATAGTTTGAGTTCCTGGCTGTTTGAAATAAAGTCTACCTTCAAGGCTTCTTTCATTGCTTGAGCGTATAAATCGTAGTCTATTTCCATTGCTATTTAAAAATTAAGTCCCCACCTTGCTAATTACTAACCAATGGGTTAATTAGGTGGGGACTGGGTGAATAAAAAAGGCATCGAACCGTGAGATTCAATGCCTTGGGATAATTGTGAGAAGGAAAATGTTATAGAGAGTGCTTTCCTAAGATTGGTTTCAATTCTTCGG
>NZ_JAQVBV010000090.1 GCF_028690125.1 Bacteroides sp.
AGGTATTTCCGTTCAAGCATTCCGTAGACCATGCAGATGAAGAAATGAGCCTTACAACAGGCACAACTATCTACAACCAAGGTACGATTTACAGCGAACCGACAATCACGATTTATGGCGTAGGTGATGTAACACTCATGATCAATGATGTGAATTATTCCCTGACTGGAATTGATGGCTATGTCACAATCAATAGCGAGCTACAGGAAGTTTACAAGGATACAGTAAACAAAAACAATTCCTTTTTGGCTATGGAATTCCCACGGTTTGAAGTGAAGGAAAACAGTATCAGCTGGACGGGAAATGTAACAAAAGTGGAAATAGAACCGAAATGGAGGTGGTTATAAATGGCACAAACCTACAACAGATTATTGATTGATGTGAACCAAAAAATAAACAACATTGTAACGGCAAAGCAGAACGATACTGCAAGCCGTTTTTTAGATGTTTCGTTATACAGCAATGGCGTACCTATCAATTTAACAGGGCACAGCGTAAAGATTTATTTTAAAAAACCCGATAGCACAGAGGTGTTTACAGAGGGAGAGGTTACCGATGCCACCACAGGCAGGTGTCAGTTTGAATTGACAAGCCAAACATTGGCGGTATACGGAGATTTAAAAGCAGAGATTACGATATGGAATGGCAGTACAGAGGTTTTGTCAACACAGACTTTTACTATTTGTGTGCTGGAAATGCTGCGGAGTGATAATGCGATAGAAAGCACAAATGAGTTTGGTGTATTGGTTACGTTGTTTCAAAGCATTCAAAACTCCTTAGAATTGATGAATGTCATAAAAACAAACTTCGGGGAAGCCGGGGAAAAGGCCGCAGAATATGAAGCGACTACGTTTTGGGAAATGCTTGAGGGATTGGCAGATAAAACAGAAGAAGCTATTCAGCTTGATGTGAGCGGAAAAATCGGGGAGCCAACTGATACAACTGGGGGAACGGTTTTTGGAAATATGGCGGTTGCGAAAATTGGAATAGAATCGACCGTGAACGCCCATGTTACGGATGAAATTACAGATTTACAAACACACATCGACGGATTGTCAAACATCAAAAGTATTCAAAGGGGTGTTGTGACTGTAAACAACGGAGGTACAACAACATTTACAATATCATCTGTGAACCCTGCAAAATGCCAAGTTGTATTAAACGGCATGGGCAAAACAAGCGGCGGCGATATTTGTGTTCCGTATCTTTTTAGCCTTACCGAAACATTTTTAACGATTAAGTTGAGCAGCGATGGCGCAAATGTTACTACATCGTATCAAGTAATCGAATTTAACTAAAGGAGGGATACAATGTTTTATTACGCACAGGTTGATAAAAGTAGTATTTGCATTGGTGTTTCTCAGCTATCGGGAGTTGTTACCGCCGACAATATGATATTGTTGGAAACCTATGATGTATCATTGTTAGGCAAGCGGTACAATAACGGCGCATGGGGGGAAGTGGTATAAATGATTACCATACATGAAAAGAATTGCACAACGTTTGACGCACTAGGCTTGGGGGCATTGCTTCCAAGCTTTTGTGTTGTAACGGAAGAATTAAACGGACTGTATGAATTGGAGCTGGAACATCCCTATGATAAGTTGGGGAAGTGGGAAAAGCTTGAAAATGGTTGCATTCTTTATGCCAGTACGCCAAAGGGCAAACAGGCTTTTCGGATTTATAATATCAAGCCTACCATGGAAAGTATTACAGTGTATGCACGGCATATCTTCTATGATTTGATGGACAACTTTATTCAATCTTGTAGTATCACAGCACAGACACCACAAAATGCATTGAGTAGCTTACAATCAGCTTTTAACTATGCTATGCCGTTCACGTTTCATACCTCGCTTACAGGCACAGGAAGCATAACAGTTTCAAGTATTAATCCCATAGCTGCACTTTTAGGAGCTGGGGAAGATAATGATAGCTTTGTATCTGTTTTTGGCGGTGAGATATTAAGGGATAATTATAATATCTCTTTTTTACCTTCTGTGGGAAGTGATAAGGGGGTTTCTATCCGATACAGTAAAAACCTTATAGGCTTAGAAATTGAAGAGGATATTAGTGAGGTGGCAACCAAAATATTTCCTGTTGGCAAGGATGGGTTAATCGGTTCACCTGTGAATAGTTCTCATATTAATGATTACCCATATCCCAAAGTAAGGAAATATGAGGATTCTTCCCTTACAACGCAGGCACAGCTTACAGCATTTGCACAAAGTTTATTTGATAGTGGGGTAGATTTGCCAACGGTAAACATTAAAGCCAATTTTCAGTTATTGACAAAGACGGAAGAGTATAAGGATTTTGTTATTTTGGAAGATGTCAAGCTTGGGGATGTGGTAACCGTATCCAATACAAAAATAAATTTTAGTAAAAAGGCGCAAGTGATTTCTTATGAATGGGACTGTCTGCTGGAACAGTATAACGAGGTGGAATTAGGGGATTTTGTTGCTGATTTGACCGCTTCCGTTACAAGTGGGGAAAAGAGCCTTGCCACTGCGGTTGGTGCATCCACCGAAGTGAAACAGGTATACGGTTTGATTTCGGGGAAGGTGACGATAAATGAGAGTGGCCTATACATTTGCATGGATGGTACTTCTACCCAAGATGCAACGAAAGTCTTTCATTTTGGAAATTATGGACTAAGATACAGCAGTACAGGAACAAAAGGGAGTTGGACAACTATTATAGATAGTGAGGGGACTATATGAGTAGGTGAATGAGGGGTGAAACGATGAATCAAGATGAAATTGCAGAAAAAGTAATTGAGGTAGACCAGCGAAGCAAGAGCAATAAGTATAGATTGGATAAGGTGGAGGAACGCCAGGGAAACCTTGAGCAACTCACCAATGCTTTCGCCAAGATGGAAACCGAGCAGAGCTATATCAAAAAGGACGTTGGTGAGATTAAAGCAGATGTAAAAACCCTAGCGGAGAAGCCTGCAAAGCGGTGGGAAAGTATCGTAAGCACCGCAGTTACCGTTATTGTAGGGGCACTTATCGGGTATTTGCTGAGCGGGGGGAGGATACTATGATCGTACAAAACATTGATTTTTCGGTAAACGGACAGGCAATTCAATTTTCCACGATGGCGCAACTTGTAGCCAACAGCGTAAACATTGCTATGGCTACTTTTACGTTTAGTGACGATTGGGCGGGTTACAGCAAAAAGGCAATATTCACGAACGGCAATATTAGTAAAACACAGATTTTGACGGAAAATACGGTTGAGATTCCGTCAGAGTGCCTAATCTTTGGATCGTTATATATATCCATTGTGGGTGTGATTGAATCACCATACAGCCGTATTACGACGGAAAAAATAAAAGGCATTCCTGTTATCAGTTCGGGCGCATTAAGCGGCGGAGAAGCAGACGAGCCCACGCCGACCGAAGCAGAACAGATTATGATGGCTGCGGAGGCCGCACTAACCATAGCCAATGGAATCGATGCAAAGGCACAAGAGGCATTAACCATAGCCAATGGAATAGATGCAAAGGCAACACAGGCATTATCGACGTCCAATACAGCACTGGACAGCGTAAGCACGCCAGAATACACAGCGATACAGCTAACACGATTAGAGCAAATTAAAGCTGTTGAGGATAGCTATAGCGGTATCGCTGAATTCATTGTGGGCGGAAATACAATGCAACAGGTTGTGGTAAATGGTGATTTTGCGCAAGGTACGAGTGGGTGGAATGCTGACTCGGCAATTATTTCTGCCGCAAACAAGATATTAACGATTACTGGCAACGGATTGTCGGCTTTTCCACAGGCGGGTAAGACAGAAACAAGAATAATCATCAACGGAAAATATTTTATCAAAGGGCGGTGTAGGTTAAATTCTGCTTATGCTGGAACAGCATTTTTGGCGGTACAGATAAAGGGCACAACGGGAGGTTCTTTTGCACAAAAAATTCAAAATCCAATCGTTGGCACGTGGTACGACATTTATGCAATAGCTGATGCATCTACCTTTAGTGGCAATATCAGGGTAATTCTGTATGGTCAATTTGCAGATGCCGCCACCGCAAACGGTAAAGTTATAGAAGTGGATGGCAATGTCAGTGTATTTGCAATCCCAATCACAGGCACCCCTTTTGAAAACATGGCCGCAAGCGAGATCAATGCCAATATTAGCGAATATTGGGGAGGATTGAAAAGTGTCGAAAAGGTTGAAGTAGTAAGTAGGGGAAGGAATTTGTTTGATGGGGTGTTAGAAGTTGGTTCTATTTCCTCAACGACTGGCTTGCCCACTGTGTTTGCTTCCAAATCCAGAAGTGCCAACTTTATTAGACTCAAACCTAGTACAGCTTATAAAATATCGATAACAACGGGTGAAACTTTTGATTTAGCATTATGGTACTATGACCATAATAAAAAATTTATATCGTATGTAGACCCATATGGTCTACCAGTTTTTACAACACCTTCTAATTGTGAATTTATGAAATTTGTAAATCATTCAACAGATTCACCTTCATATTCTATACAGCTAAAGGAAGGTTCAACAGCATTACCATATGAAGATTACCGAGGTTCAACCGCATCAATTCAATGTACAGACAACACAAAATTTGACTTGGCTAAATTGCCAAATGGCGTGGAGAATACAGTGGAATTTAAAGATGGAAGATACAGGGCAATCAAGAGGGTGGAAAGATATGTATTGCCTAGCTCCTACTTCTATTCAATATCTACAGGCGGTACAATTACGGATGCAGTTCTTGTGACTAAGCCAACAGGCGATAAATTAATAGACATTACGAGCAGAGCAATACTTTCGTTTCAATTTGAAGGTTTTGAAACATACAATGTCTTAACAATGGATAGTGATATTGCCATAGGTAAAGCTTGCAATGTGAGTACTCTCAAGTATGGTCTAATTGTTCCCAAGGGAACTTATGCTGATATAGTTGCGGCAAGAACGGCGTTAGCAGGCACAGTGATTTATTACGAATTAGCGACACCTGTTACGATTGACGAGGAAGACTTTGCTGATTATGGAATTAGCATTGAGGGTGTGTTGACGTCAAACAATGAGTACACTGAATTTTATACCGGCAATTACAACATATTCAGCCCTATCAGCATTGAATATGCGGCGAATTTGGCGAAAGCGGTTGAAAACCTAAAGGGCGGCATGATTAGTCTGAAAGAATTTCAAATGATGCAAAATCTAATCAATTTAGAGTTTGATGCTAGAATAGCAGTTTTAGAGCCATAAAAAGGAGGGGTTTATTTATGATAGGATTTGACAGATTTGAAGCATTAAAAAAAGGGATTGTTGATGGAAAAGCAGAGTTTATCATGATGCTAGCAGATTTTCACTTGCAAAAGGGCGGCATAACACAAGAGCAGTATGATGAATTAAATAAATTATCATACCCGACAAGTGTTGAGGAAATGGCGGAATATTAATGAGCCTGAGGGCAAATCAACAGAAATGAGAGGGGAGGCTGCCATGAAGGAAAAACGCAGACGTCTGCGGATTAATGATGATACCATGACCACCATCGTAGTGTTGTCATTGCTTTTCTGTGTTGCGGTGGTGGTTGCCGGCATGGTTTTAGCCTATTTTAGCGTAGATGTATCCACTATCGTTGGAAATGCCTTAACGGTATTTGGTACGGAGCTAGGCATTTGCGGGGTTATGACGATGTTTGACCGCTGGACGGGCAGGCAGGATAGGCTGACAGAAAGGCGAGAGGCAAAGCGGAAACAAAGAGAAGAAACAAAAGTAAATGAAGAAGCAGAAAAGGAAGCATTTGTCGACAAATTAAAGGGGGAGAATAATAATGACATGGCTAGTTGAAAATTGGGTATTATTTGTTGTATTGTTGGCGATTGCAGGGACTGCCGCCGTGGCGGTTTATAAGTTCGCAGGGCTGCCGTCTGCAAAGCAAGTGGAAACAATCAAAGAGTGGTTGTTATACGCCTGTATTGAAGCAGAGAAGGAACTGGGCGGTGGAACAGGGCAGTTAAAGCTACGGTATGTTTATGATTTATTTATTACAAGGTTCCCTGCCGTTGCAAAGGTGGTTTCGTTTGAGGTTTTTTCCGACTGGGTTGATACAGCGTTGGACAAGATGCAGGCATTACTGGAACAGAACCAGGCAATTAGAGAGGTTGTAAAGGGGGAAGATGTATGACAGGAGAGGAATTAGTTGCTTTTGCCCGTTCCAAGCTGGGAGTACCCTATGTATA
>NZ_JAQVBV010000017.1 GCF_028690125.1 Bacteroides sp.
ATCCGCGTCAGTCTGCCACCTGCACCCGGTGTCCATCCATGCAACGCCCCGTTCACCAGCTCTGCCAGTTCGTACGCTTCCAGTCCTTGATTGTGAATCACTTCCTCCGTTGTTGCCACCGCCGACGCACCATTGTCCGGATGCAATTCAACCTCAATCGTCGCCTTGCCACGCTGCGACCCGTCCCCTGTCATTGTACTCCACTCCACATTACTCACATCTACCAACACACACGGATAGCTCATCGAAGCACCCTCTGACTCCATCTGCCCCCGATTGACAGCAATCCACCGGATCTCCGGCACTTCCGCGCCAAGGCGCAACATAATCTGCTCTACTAATTCTTTCATCGTTTCTGATTTTAAAATTCATAACGCAAAGATTGGTAAAAAAAACGAAAGAATCATCCTCTATCAACAACCCTCGGAATGATTACTCCAACCCTCGGAAACTTATTTGCACCCCTCATTATATCTCACTAACATTGCACCAGAATCAACAAAATGATAGGTTCAAAAGAAAACTATGAGAGGATTACGAAACAACAATCCGGGCAACATCCGGAACAGCAACACCCTATGGAAAGGAGAAGTATCACCTTCTACCGATCGCAGCTTCAAGCAGTTCACCACCATGGCATACGGATACCGCGCCATGATACGCCTGCTTCAAAACTACTCCCGGCTCAACGGATGCCATACGCTCCGCACCATGATCAGTCGTTGGGCTCCGCCTTCCGAAAATGATACAAAGAGCTACATCTCTACCGTTGCCCACCTCACCGGCATCGACCCCGACCGGCGTATCAACATTGCCGACCCCGACACCATGTGCAGCCTCGCTGCCGCCATGAGCTACGTTGAGAACGGCGTGAAAGCAGTCATGACCGATGTGCAAGCCGGGTGGAACCTCCTCTAAGGAACAATTAACCCTAAAAAACGGAAGAACCATGACATTCGGACAATTGATGGATATCATCCAAGTACTCATCCCCACAGGACTCGTAGGATACGCCTGGCAATGGATCAGAACCCGTGAAAACCGCAAGGCACTCGCAGCCAAAGAGAAAAATGATATATATAAGGTGATGTACGACAACATCTCCGACACTTTAATCGAACTTCAGAATGAAAACAAAAGACTCTACCGGGCCGTTCGCCAGCTCAACCAGACCATTCAGAAGGCCACAGGCTGTCCTCATTACACTACTTGTCCTATGCGCGACGAGCTGCAAAAGTCCGAAGGGATTGAACCAAACCCAAAGGTCCGACAGCATACAAAGCACAAAAAGATCAGAAATGATCCTGATGCCCATAGCCTCCAGCACTACCCAAGTGACGATACCGGCGCAAGCATTGACAACGCTCCCCCAAGGAGCGGGATATAGCTCCCGGAGCGGACAGGCAGCCGTCACCATCGGCTGGGGCGCGGGCGACACCATCATCGTCACCGCCACCTGCGACAGCCTCAGCCGTCAGGTCATACTTCTCGAAGAAGAGCTGACTCGTGTACGCGGCGAAACAGTGAAAGAACAACTACCCCCCTCGGTGAGCATCCGCAACGAGCCCACCGGATGGCAATGGTTTCAGATATGGACAGGTCGGATAGCCGTCGCCATCCTCGTCCTGATAGTAATACGGCGGCAATTAAAAAAATAATTAACAAAAAATTTTAAAGTATGGAAACAGGATTTGCACATGGCAGCGACATGCTGGTAGGATTAGTGATTGGTGAAGCGTTTACACCGTTCGGACACTCAAAAACGTGTACCATCAGCAACAAAGCAGAGACTAAAGAACGCGCTGTGAAGCCAAGTTTAGAAGACAGAAGCGCGGCAGCCAATGTCGGAAAGTGGAAAGAAAAATCAGTGAACGGACTTTCTGTAGAAATCAGTTCCGAAGGTTTCAAATTCTACGGTGACGACATGGGTTACGACAAACTGCTCGAATTGTGGGAAAAGAGTCAGCCCGTTACTGTGCGTTACGCTTTACGCGGCGAAGAGAAAACAAAGTATCGTGAAGGTAAGTTCCTCATCACCAGCCTCGAAGAAGTGTCTCCGTCCGACGACGACGCTACTTACACCATCTCGATGGAAAACTCCGGCCCGGTTGAAACAAAAGTAGTGACACCCCAAGCGTAACTCGCCACAACTTCTAACAACAAAAAAATAGTATACTATTATGAATAAAATTATCATTAGCACCAAAGCCTACCCTTCACGTGTCACCATGGGAGCCATGATCGACTTCAAACGTGAAACGGGAATAGACGTAAACGAAATCGGTACCGATATCGGCCAACTAACCATGTTCATGTACTGCTGCGCGCGCAGTGCCTGTCGTGCCGACAAGGTAGACTTCCAACTGACATTCGAAGAGTTTGCCGATGGCATCAACCTGGAAGACTTCACCGCCTTCCAGAATGCAATGGCTGCGGACGAAGGTAATACAAAAAAAAAGAAGGAAGCGAAAGTGTAACGATTGAATCCTTGCTGGGACTCGCGATGGGGTGTGTTGGGATAGGTCTGGATGATTTTTGCCATCTCACCCCATTAGAGTTTACAGCCGTCTTTGAAGCTTGGCAGCAGAGGGAGGAGCACGAAGAGCACAGAGCATGGGAACAAACCCGATTCCTTGCATGTAGCGTGCTGCAACCTTACAGCAAAAAAAGGCTCGAACTGACGGACGTATGCCGTTTTGCATGGGACACTAAGGCGAATACCAATTTGGAAACCGAAGCTAGTACAAAAGAACGATTCGAAATGATTAAAGCATTCTGGAATGATGATACACATACTTGCGAAAGCACTGAAAATGAAAGTTGATGTGACTGCTGTCTTTATGGCGGTAGGTGTTGGCCAATGCGGGTTGTTGGTTGATGGAACGGGATGTGTGGTTGATGTGTTGGGGGAGAGATGAAATGAAAAATGGAGGATGCTACTTATTTAAGGAAGGTATTTGGAACTGAAAATGTAGTGGTAAGCATGAGTTGGTAGCTGTATTTATCATACAAAGATATGGAAAAGATAATCAGACATCATACTGATTCTGAAAGATACATTTCAGATGCGCATCATAATGTAATACTAATACTTTCTACTTACTACAGCATAAATCCCAAATACTACAAATACCCAAAATAAAACTCCCCATATAGTCATAACTGATTCATTTTTTAATTATACAAAGATATGTAAAAGATAATCAGACATCGTACTAAGTCTGAAAAATATATTTCAGACACGTATCATAATGTAATACTAATACTTTTTGCTAAAAACAGCATAAATTCCAAATACTACAAATACAATGAATAAAAAACCCCATATAGTCATAACCGATCCATTTTTAAATTATACAAAGGTATGGAAAAAAATATAATTGATATTATTTTAGAGTTAAAAATCAAGAATGCTGGAGCATTAAACAATGTGAAACTGCAAATTGATGGTTTAAATAACTCAACAACTCAAGTTACCAACAATACGGACCGTTTGGGAAATGCATTTCGTAATCTAAAAATCCCTGACTTAAACGCTATACTTGGAGTAGCAGATAGATTAGGCACTCTATTCGCCAATTTATCAAGAGAAGGAGTAAACTTCGGACAATCAATGGCCAATCTGAGTGCCAAAACAGGTATTACAGGTGATGCGTTAGAAGCTCTTAGTAATAATGCCCGTAAAGTCGGTAAAGAGTCAGGATTGGGAGCTGATGCAGCAGCTAGTGCATACAACACATTGGCAAGTCAGCTTGATGTGGCTGCCATCGGCATGTCCGGTTTGAATAATTTACAGCAGCAAAGTATCACCCTTGCGCAAGCTACAGGAACAAGTATTGATGTGGCCGTTACTTCTATGGCAGCAAGCATTAGCCAGTTCGGACTATCGGCAGATGAAGCGGGACGTGTAGTCAATGTATTGGCAGCCGGTAGCCGATTTGGAGCGGCTGGGATAGAAGATCTTTCACAGAGTTTCAGAACTGTAGGTTCTACTGCTACCAATATGGGAGTAAGCATAGAACAAAGTGCAGGAGCACTTGAAGTACTCTCCAGAGCAAATCTGAAAGGAAGCGAAGCCGGGACAGCACTTCGGGATATTATCACCAGACTAAATACTGAATTAAATGTAGATCTTAGCCAGACCTCTTTGTCGTCAGCATTGGACGCCTTGAAACCTCGCCTCACAGATGCTACCTACCTAAGTAAAGTGTTTGGAGCAGAAAACTTGTCAGCAGCACAATACCTCATACAGAACTCTGCGGCATTGGGAGAGATGACACAGAAAGTGACAGACAGTAATGCGGCGCAAGAATTGGCGACTATACGAACTGAAACCACAGCTTTCAAAATGGAGGAGCTACGGGCAAAGGTCAATGATATTAAAATAGGTATTGCTGATTCAATGGGACCATTTTCTGCTTACGTTGCTGTCATAAGTGAAAATGCTGTTGCCATAGCCTTATTTGGTGAATTAGCCACTAGAACACTATCCGCATTACGCAATCTTCCAATCGCCATCAGGGCGGCAAGCGTTGCCCAGACAGCTTACAATAGCGCAGTTGCTCTTGGAGAACGGGCAATCTACGTCTACCAGATGCAGGTACTTACTGCACGTTCCGCCATTGCTGCCACCACAGGAGCCACCAAACTGATGAACATGGCCATTGCCGCCAGCCCATACATGTTGGCTGCAACTGCTGCAATAGCACTCGGAGTAGCGATTTATAAAATTGCTACAGCTGATAGCGAAGCCGAAAAGGCACAGAAGCGTCTGGGCGATGCGATGACCTCTATGAATGAGCAAGTCGCCACTGAGCGACTAAGGTTGGACGCCCTATTCGAACCTTTGAACAGAGCCAAAGAAGGATCAGAAGGATGGAACAATGCGAAAAATAAGATCGTAGAACAATATGGAGACTACCTGAACAAACTAGGCATTGAAATCACCGATGTCAATACAGCCCGCACAGCCTACCAGCAGCTAAGTCGTGCCATTCTCGACACCGCCCGTAGCCGCGCTATGGAAAAAGCAACAACAGGAGCGGCAGAAACTTATGCCAAAACAGAAAGCAAGGCATTAAAAGAAATTCGGGAACAACTTTACTCCCAAATAGGGTCGGGAGAAAAAAATATAACAGCTCAGGAAGCGGGCAAAACATGGGCGCAAATTCGTGAAGCAGTCCGTAGCGGAAAAGATATTCCGGAAGAGGCGAATGCTATTTTGCAAAAACTGGGTACAACCATGTCTACCCCCGAAGGTGAAGAATATACAACAAACTATACCCTAGGGTATATCCAAAATAGAATAATTCGTTCCAAGCGCGCAAGAGAAGCGTACGAGCAAGAAATGAGAGAAGCCAACGCATTATTTGGCAAAGCCGGTAACGAATACACTCTTAACTCCGAGAACAATTCTGGTAAAGCTGCCACTGGCAAAACGCCAAATGATCCCCAGAAAGATAAAATCCTTACCCTCTCCGATATTGGAAAAGAAATAGAAAGACTCCGAACTCTACAACAAACTGCTTCTGACGCCGAAGGTCGCAATATACAACAACAGATCGACCAACTTGAACAACTCAAGAAAAAGAAAGAGCAAGCAATGGGTATCACTAAACCTAATCCTGCTTCCCAGCCAGGAGGCCTCGATGCCATGAAAAGTGATCTGGATCAGCTCGAGAAACAATTGGCGTCGCAACCTGTAGGAGAGGCCTCCATAAAATTGAAAGTTGACATCGAAGACCTGAAAGCACAGATCAAAGGCGCAGAAACATGGATTGAAAATAATGCCTTCAAAAATACCTATGGAGAAATAAAAGCCGATCCACTACCTTCTTCGCCGGCCGGAAGACCGATACCACAAATGGCACAAGACATTCAGGACGAAGATCTCCGAAAGAACCCCGGCACAAAGCCAAAGATGATAACACCAGAAGTCAGGGAGGACATGAAGGAAGTGAAGCTTACCTCCCCTGAGACGCCTCAGCTAGATCCGAAGAAATCGGGAATAGACCAATGGAACGCAGCCGTAGATGCCGCAGCCGAAAAGAATAAAGACCTGATAGCCGGTCTGGGTGCCGTAGGCTCTACTATGGGATCATTGGGTACAGCCATAGGCGGAGCTGCCGGAGAATGGCTGAACTGGGGAGCCAACGTTATACAATCCGTAGCGACAGCCATCCCGCAAATTACAGCTATGCTGGGGCTGCAAGGCACACAAGTGGCCGCCAATACAGCCGTTGCCGGTTCGGGAGCAGCAGCATCCATGTCAAGTATACCGATTGTAGGTCCCATACTAGCTGTAGCTGCTGTAGCAAGCGTCCTGGCTTCATTGGCCAGTCTTCCCAAGTTTGCCAATGGAGCACTAGCCTACGGACCCACAATGGGACTGTTCGGAGAATACTCCGGAGCACAAAACAACCCCGAAGTAATAGCCCCTCTGAGCAAACTCCGACACCTCATTCAACCGGCAGGCGGAGCAAGCGGCCAAGTAGAATTCGTCATAGACGGACGCCTCCTTCGTGGAGTCTTGAATAAAGTAGATCGATATAACCAACGTACAAGATAATGGAAAAGCAATTAAGATACAAAGGAGAATTCTTCAGCGTGGCAGGCGTACGCTGGAGGGTAGAAATATGGCAGGATGCACAAGTTCCGTACCTGGCAGTAGGTGAACTACGTTTCCCCGCCGATAGCCCGCTTGTGTTCGAATGGGCGGAGACAGATAAACTGGAACCGGTACAAGGAAGTGCCGCTACGCTCCAGATAGTGAGCAAGGCAGACCGCCAGTACAAAGACCTCTATACAGTAGAAGCCGGAAGTGTCCGCATGGACGCATATCGAAATGACGTATTGTACTGGAGCGGAACGATGGATACGGAAATCTACGAAGAACCCTTCTCTTACGAAAAAGAATACGAAGTGAAACTCACGTTTAGCGACTTCGCTATGCTCGAACAGAGGAACTTCTCCCTTCGTGGAGCACGAACGATAGGAAGTTTGATAGAAAGTATCATTGCCGAAACAAAGATAAACCATCGCGGAATCACCCGGCATATCTCAACTACTTGTCCCGATATGTCGGGTGAAATGCTCGACGCGGTGGCAGTGAGCTGTGAGAACTTCTATGATGAAGAAGGAGCACCATTGACCATGCGCGAAGTGCTCGATGAAATCCTCCGCCCATTCGCCCTACGGCTCGTGCAACGTGCCGGAAACTTGTTCATATACGATTTAAATGCCCTTCAAACGACGTTCGAACCCGAAACTGTGCGTTGGGAAAGCGACGACGCCGTACTCGGAGTAGATAAAATCTATAAGAACGTGACGCTATCCTTCAGCCCTTATCCGCAGAAAGAACTATACACCACTACATTGACAAAAAAGCTGCTCGATGAACGTGCAGACTGCTATTATGTAGCAAAGGATAACGGACAAAACATACAGGCCCGCAATAATATAGGTTTCATGATAGACCTGAAAAAAACACCCGGAGTCAGTGGAGAACTGGAAATCAACACATCATCCGCTATGTTATTCAAGATTACTCCTGTTTACTCAGGATATGAAGCATTTGGGATTGCGTCACGTGTCAGAAATGTACACACCCTTTTGAGTTCATCATATGGAGTAACGCCTATAGACACAAGTGCAAATTCTAATTCCTATATATTTAAAGTATGTCGCACTCTATCTTTACCTGAAACACGATCAATATTTGAATCTAGTACCTCAGGAGTTGCAGACTTTGGTGCAACAAATATAATGTTACGGCTAAAGGTAGAAGCACTGATAGACGCCAGATATAATCCATTCGAAGAAGCGACAGACTCAAATGAAAAGGGTGGATATGAAAAACTACAGAATATAAAGGAATATAGTATAGCCTATAAATTGCGAATCAAAGATTTGAACGGAGATGTAAAGATGCACTATGAAAACAAGGTACAAACTCAAGGAACTATATTTCCTAATATTCCGAAAACTTATTATAAAGAAATAGATGGAAAATGGGTAGATGGTGATGTGGTTAATGAAGATCCATGGGTAACTACTTTAAATTATTATGATAATGGTTACACTGCTTGGAATGGAGGATGGAAAACGAATAAAGTAGGTTATTCACATTCTTATATACCACGTGATTCCTCAGGAGATGGAGATTTAATTCCAATTCCGGTCGGATGTCAGGGATACACTTTAGAATTGACAGTAATAGGTTGTTTTGGGAGAAGGCGTACTCTTTCAGGTTTGGAATCTTTGATGACTGATTCGCAAGAGAGACCCAAGTGGATACTTTACAAAATGCCGGAATTGACACTGGTTAATCACCAAGGAAAGGAAATAGAAGGAAATGATATCGAATACAAATCGTGGCTCAATTCATCTGCAAAAGAGGAAAAGAAAATAGAAACAATTGTAGGCACTCCCAATACAGAAAATAACTTCGGAATGGGAATACTTATGAAGGCTTCTTCGCGTGTAACACTTTATAAATTTACTCGTGCAGGCATCACTACCTCATTGGAAAAACTCTTGATAGGAACATGGTATAGCAATTACAACAAACGAATGAATACCCTTTCAGGCACAGTTCGGCTATTAAATTATTTCGGCACATATACCGACGCAAATGAGAACGGTACATATCTCATGGTATCTGACGTGCAGGATGTGATTATGGATGAAAGCAACGTGAAACTAGCCGAAATAGCTGTCGATAATTTTGAAGGAATAGTATACGAATAATATCAAACCACTATAAATATGAAAGAGAAATATAACGTCGTCATATCCGAACGGCAGGCTGTGCCTCGAAGTAAACGAATGCGTGAAGCCGGTCAGTCTGCTTCGTCAGCAGCCGTCCTAGTGTCCGGCTCTTCTGATACTAACAACGGTGGAAATGGGCATACACATACTAATCTCGCCGATTTGGAACGTATAGGTTTGGATACCGAAGGATATCAAACCATACGGGTCGGTAACCTTGATGAAGAAACCGGAGAGGTGATTGTGACCCATGAGAAGGTGAAAGCCGGCTATGCCGATAAAGCTGCAATGGCCGATAAAGCCGACTATGCTGATAAAGCAGGAATCTCTCATGATCTGGACCAAGACAGCCCGGTGAATGAACGATTCCTGAACAAAACCAAAGCTGACCAAACCAAATACCACCTGGGAGTGGGAGGACTGACATCGAAAGACCTGATTCAAGCCAACAACGGACTGGTGATTAGAAAACAGGAAATAGTAGAAGAACCTGTCCCGATGTCAATGTCCCTCACGAGCTATGGCGACCATCTGACCGAGGAAACAGAAGATTCACTAATCGAAGAAATCAATACCGTGTCTCCCGGTAGCGCAGCTACTCTGGGCGAACTTACCAACGTAGCCGATGACGCAGACGATACCTCCGAGACCAATGACATCCTTGTACGCAATGCCGGAACAGAGGAATGGAGCGTAAACTCAACACTCCTCTCACAAGTATCACAGCTCATGACAAAAGTATTCCCGTTCACCCTGAACTTGTCAGGAGGCGGCACTTACGAAAAAGGAAGCGTGCAGACGGTAACCCTGTCATGGACATACGACCGAAGCATCGAATCCCAAACTGTCAATAACGAAGCACTTGATACCACCGTCCGGTCAAAGCAGTACCCCGGAGTGACTACCGATACAGAGTATACACTCAACGCCATATCCGGCGGACAATCATACACAAAGTCCGTTGCCGCTAAATTCAGACTGAAGAAATACTACGGCGTGTCCCCCAATAAAACGATCACGAACGAAGAGATCTTAACATTGACCAGTGCCTGGGCCGAACGTCCGCAAGCATCTACCATCTTCAACTGCACAGGAGGCAAATACCCTTACTACATCCTGCCCACGTCCATCACCGCCGGCATCCAATTCTGGATCGGAGGATTACGCAATACCGACTGGACAGAAGAAACAAAAAGCATCACCAATGCCTACGGTTACACCGAGAATTACACAATATACAGGTTAAACAACACCCAGACAGGTGTATTAAATATAGAAATAAGATGAGCGAATTAAAAGGAACCAATATAGCCGCTACCATCGTCCCCTATACCGGTGACGATACCTATCCAACCCACGACAGCCGTTATGGCCTGGGAGGATACAAAGAAGTATCTACTCTTGCCCAACGCGACTCAATACCATCGGCACGCCTGCGTGAAGGATGCAAAGTCTATGTCGCATCCGAAAATAAAGAATACGTTTACAAAGGAAACCGAGAATGGGCACAATCCAATGCCTTCCTCCCTACAGGAGAAACCGGCGACGGAACCAAGATACAAACATTCGACGATCTTATCGGACTGATGATCGACCTCTCCGGTGGCGGCGATAAAGTACAGCGCAATGTACGCATCCTCAACAACCTTGATTCGAAAAACATCTCAGCCAGCAAAGGCGAACCCTGCTATCTCGAATTTACCTTTATCTCACAAGAAAGATACAGCATCAACGACCCCTACGAAAATACAGGCGAACGCGGATTCTGTGAGATCTCCGTTAAAAACACCGTCAATGCAGAATACGCAGTTGTCAAGCAAATGTATATCCCTTCCGGACAACGTCAGAAACTCGACATCGCCGAGTTCCTAACCTCCGGAGCCAACAATGTGATGATCAAAGTAACCGGTGAAGTGACAGAAGTAACCGCTCCTTCCTTCGTCTACACAGTGCAACTTACCTCCCTGTCTATCTCCGCCAACAACTTTAAATGGTGGACAGCATACACAGGCGACATTCTGTTTCCACTCAATATCGGTGGTAATGTATCCAAAACCTTATACATCACCGTATCCGGCAATGAATATATCCAGAGTTACGAAATCCCTCTTGGGACCAACATCTACGTTGAAACAGCATACAACTACAGCATCCCACACCCCAACGCCACCGGAATATTCAAAGTAACCGCCTACGTGGCCAATACCGACGGAAGCATCCGTACCCGAACGGTTACTTTCAACATCATATGTGCACTATCCGGTTCACAAGAGAAACTCATCACTATCAACAATATATACGACAAAGTCACCAACTGGAGTGAAAACACCCTGTTTGAATATGCCATGTATGACGGCGATAACGTAAACACCTCCGCCATATTCATTGTCACCAAAGATGACCAAGAAATATTTAACTCCACAGAAAACAACATCTACACCTCTACAAAATACTCGTTCTCTCTCCCACTAGAAATTGAAACGATCGACAATCAGGACTTTTCGATTGTAACCTCTATCAGTAGTGACGATACCCCACTCACAACACCATTAACCTTCCTTGTGAACAACTCACTGGGGTACTCCGCTGTTTCCGGAACTACCCTCTACATCAATCCAAAAACACGTACCAACCGCCAAGAAAACAGGCAATCTATGATAAACGAAGTAGATGGATCACTCATTGAAGCTACTTGGACAAGTGTCAATTGGGGAAATGATTGTTGGGTAACAGATAACCAAGGTAACAAAGTCCTTCGTTTACTTGCCGGTTCCGACATTAAAATAAACCATAGCCCATTTCAAAAAGAATGCGCCCGTACCGGCAAAACCTTTGAAATAGACTACCTCATTTCAAATGTCACCGATTTCTCAAAGCCCGTGATTACACTATCCACCCCCGTAAGTAACTCATTTATCGGACTCAACATCTACCCCGACGACGTAATCATGTACTCCCAGTCCCTGAAAAACAAAGACGTGCAAAGCCTGCACACCTTTGAAGAAAGACGTACACGACTCACCCTGACTATCATGCCCGATGCCTACGGCAACTCCGGGTTCAATCTCTGCATCCTTTATGTGAACGGAATCAAAAACCGCGAGTTCACCTATGAAAATAACGACTACTTTGCACACAACGGTGAGATCATTATCGGCTCACAATATGCCGACGTCGATATCTATGGTATACGCGAATATGACTCCGCACTAACCTCTCAGGGAGCACAGACCAATTACGTGAACTGGCTCTCCGACACAGAACAAAAAGCAGCTTTCAAATCCCGAAACGATATATTGGACGCTAATGGTTCAGAAATAGATTTTGAGAACACAGTAGACCAATACAACGTCCTGGTGTATGACAATACCATCCCCAGCCTTGCAGATCAGACCTCACGCATAGGAACCTTGAAAGTCTACTACCACGACCATCCCGAATGGAATGTCTCCATTTCAAACGTCACCGCCAAGGGACAAGGAACATCCTCCATGAAATACTGGATATGGAATACACGTTACCAACTTGACAAAACACTATCCGTTATCACCCACGCCGACGGAAGTACAAGTAAAAAAGTCTGGCAGATGGTTCCCGGCATTCCCGCCGGACAGAAGTTTACCGCAAAGAAAAACTTCGCCTCCAGTATGCAGTCACATAAAATCGGAGCAGTCAATTCCTACACCGATCTATACCGCAAAGTGGGTCTGACCAACGAAGCCATGCAGACAGAAAAATACCCCGATGCCCGCGTATCAGTATACGAACTTCCCTTCTTCTGCTTCGAAAAGTCAATCAATGATGAAGGACAACCTGTATATACCTTCAGAGGACTTTACACCTTCGGTCCCGACAAAGGAGATAAATACTGCTTCGGTCATGATACAGACATTTTCCCCGGACTCATAGCTATCGAAGGTTCCGACAACTCGCCACTACTCACTTTATTCCGTGTGCCCTGGAACCCTGATAGCGGGAAAGTAGCATACAACGAAGACGAAGAAGCTTTTCAATACAATGGTGCCAACTCATGGGACTTTGGAGCCGGCGAAGTAGCAAATATCAACCAATGGATACCAACCTACAATCATGTGTACTCCTGCTCACCCCGTCTGAAACCATTCGATGGCACTGTACAAGAACTCAACGCCCAAGCCTCCGTCATGCGTACACAACCCAATGAATTCTGGATAGCGAAAGCAGGCGATGCCAACCGTTACAATGTGTATTACTTCGAAGCAAGTGAAGGACAGTTTGTTCCATCCGATACAGGAGAAGGAACCATCAATCTCGTTACTCAACTATGTGATAAAGGCTACGGACTTACCTCTTCCGATCTTTCCGGAAAGACAAACGACCAACTAAACACCTTATTCATCAATGCCCGTATTGCTAAATTCCGAAAAGAAGCCCCTCAGTACTGGGACATCGACGATTGCCTTTTCTTTATGAATAACGTAGAGTTCAACGCCGGAACCGACGAACGGGCAAAGAATACCTACCCATACTGTTTCGGAACCCAAACCTCAAAGTGGCGTTGGCGTGTGGATGATGCCGATACCCGCTTCGATACTACCAACCGTGGATTGCCAGACAAATCCTATAATGTCGAAACACACGATGTAGATGAAAACGGAGCCTCTGTATGGAATGGAGAGACAAACAACTTCTTCAACCTGATGGAACTTGCCTTCCCCGAAGAAAAAGCAATCAGTATGCGTAAAATGATGCTTGCCATGCAAGAACTGGGCGGACTTAAAAGCGGCAATGATCTTGAGAAAATGTATGCATTCTACCATAAATACTACTTTACCCAAGCACAAGAATACTTCCCCGAAAACGGTTACAACGCCGACGCAAAGTATTGCTATGAAAATGGAAAACTAGCCTATATTGCCGGAATATACTCCAATGACACCGACCCAATCACCCAGTCACTGGGAGATCACTATCTGGCAGAGCAACGTTGGATTACCAAACGCATCCTATACATGATGGCTAAATACAATTTCGGACTATTCTCCGCCACCGGCACCGATACGATAACCGTTCGTGCCGCAGGCAACACCATCAATTACCGCTTGACCCCTGCTATGGACCTGTATCCCGCAATCTCTAATGGAACAAGTATCATAAAAGGAAACCGCACAAAAGCAGGTGATATCTGCGAAATGGAAATCGAACTTTCCGGTTCCGGAGATCAACAAAACGCCATTCAAGGAGCTTCCTATCTTCAAGACATCGGTGATTGGCACAATAAGAATGTGACAGGCTCTATGGTAATTCAGGGAAAGATGTTGCGTGAGATACGTCTGGGCAGTAAAACCGAACCCATAACCATCTCCATTTCATCACTGACCATCTCCAATTGCGTGTCACTTCAGAAGCTAGTCTTGTCCAACATCCCCACATTAAGTGGCGCTTTAAGTCTGGTAGCCTGCACCCACCTCAAAGAAGTCCATGCCGGCGGCACATCTCTTTCTCAAATCAAACTACCTGCTGGTGGTGGATTGGAACTCGTGGAATATAGTTCGCAGAATCAGTATATCACCCTTTCCAACTATCCGCTATTAACAAATGAAGGCGTCAAGATTGACTTGTGCAAACCTATAATCACTGACTTTTTTATTGTGGACTGTCCGCAGATAGAGCCAATAAAAATGCTGGTTGATATAATGAATGCACAGACTACTCAGGGGAGTGCTCATGCATTGAAGCGTATTCGTGTAGTCGGATTTAATGAAACGTACAATACTTCAGAAATGCTTGACAAGCTAACAGAACTGGCGGATGGCAGCTATGTCGGTCTGAGCTCTGATGGTCTCACCGGAGAAGATAACATCCCGGTGTTGGATGGTACATTAAATATCCACGCAAATGCTTATGAAGATTCAATAGAAAGTTTAAGGACCATTTTCAAAAAACTCGTATTGAACTTTATTGGAGAATATTTCATAAGATTCTGTGATCCTATTGTAGCCAGCAGAGTAATCCAGTATTGGGATATAAATAATGACGGTGGATTAACTCAATTAGAAGCTGATAAGATTCTTAAAATTCCCAATGATTTTATGAATCCAGCTTTGGTCGGATCTGAATATACCAATATTAAGTCGTTGGACGGTTTTGATAAATTTATTAACTGCACTCATCTAGGCGCCCGAGCTTTCGAAGGAACAAATTTAGAAAATGCTGTATTTCCGCCTAATCTAATTAGTATTGGGGCCAGAGTATTTTATAAAACTAAAATTAAAAAAGCTATTTTACCAGATTCATGTTTATATTTCGAAACAGGAGGTAGCGACCAAATTACTGCATTTTGTAACTGTACAGAATTAGAAGAATTTAGGATGAATGATTTCATAATGCCTTCAAATTGGCAACAATTGATATGGAATGGAAGTTTTGATGGTTGCACTAAATTGAAAAAAGTTAAATTTAATTCTTTTCAAGTTCATTCCAAAGAACCTTTGTCTAATATATGGACATTTCCTTCTTTTAATGGTTGCGTATCTTTAGAAACATTAGACTTTGGTGAAGTTAGCGGCATAAATTGTTTATCGGTGAGTATCTTTAATGGAACCCCTATTACTGCTTCTCTAGTACCAAGTTATATAAATAATTTTCAATATGGAACACAATTTGCAAATTGCCCTAATTTAAGGGTTGTAGTATTTGAAGGAAATTTTGATAGTTTATCACAAGATATATTTCTGAATAATACTAATCTATCAGTTATTTTTAAGCAGACCACTCCACCCAAAACAGATCCATACCGTTGTTTGTCATTTATAGATTCCATTTATGTCCCCGATGAAGCGGTGGAAACTTATAAAACAGCTGGCGGAAAATGGACAGGCGTTGTTGATATAATATTCCCATTATCTACTTATACGGGATATATGCCAACCCAATTATATGAATGTAATATCTAATATTAATAAAATTAAATTATGGCAATACTATCAAATGGTAAATTTTATGGTTTCCTTTGCTCAGCAAGAGAAACCGGTAACAAATTAGCAAACGGTGTAAAAGAGTACGTGGAAGATTTCCTGTCAGGCTTTACCGGACACGGTTGGAAACTATGGGAATATATCAAAGGAAAATGGAAACTAGAGATAGACTCACTCGTAATTCGCGATACGATGGTTGTTTTCGAGTTGCTTATCCAAAAGATCAGAGCTGTAAAAGGCGCATTAAATATCACTCAAGCCAGTGGTAAAATAAAGTCAGCAGTATTCGATGAATCAGAGCAAGCCTGGCTTATCACCATCGAAGATGAAATGTCTTTTGTTGCCCATGACATCATCAGATGCCAAGACTGGAGCCGTGGAACACTCAAAGGATATTGGGTCGAAATCTCCGAAATACGTAAAATCGAAGGAATAGATACAATTATTATCCCCGTATCCGAATTTACAGGCGGTATTGGCTATGAAAACGACATGGAAGCTGTCAAAGCAAACTTAACCGGAATGACTAACCCCTCTTCCGGTGATGAAATCGTACAATTTGGCAACTCAGTAAACGTAAACCGTCAGAGCGCCATCTATCTTCATGCCGATGAAGGCGGTCAGCCCGCAATCGACATTCTATTTGGAATCAAAAGCAAGAACTTCACCGGATGCGTCAAACAACGAATAGGAGGAAACATTCCCGGCACAAACGGACTAAAAGGCTTCTACTGTGAAAATGGAATGATAAAAGGAACAGACTCCAATGGACATACCGTCTACTCCATACACCCTGATGGAACGGCAGAGTTTGGAGATGGTTCCGCCCGTTTTGCTACAGACCGATCCGGTCACATAGCCGGCGGAGCAATCTCCTGGCAATGGGACGCCACAAAAGGGAAATACGTGTGCACCATGGAAGGAGTACTACTTACATGGGACAATCTGGATGATGAGACAAAGGAAAATCTCAAAGGAGACAAAGGCGATACCGGTGAGCAAGGACCACAAGGCATTCCGGGAACTCCTGGCGAAAATGGTAAAGTACTATTCACCTGGATTCGATACGCCGACAACAATCAAGGCTCTGGAATATCCAATAATCCTACCGGAAAAACACACATCGGATTTGCATATAATAAAGAAACCGACATAGAGAGCAACAACCCGGCTGAATATACATGGTCCGAGATAAAAGGCGAACAAGGAGTACCCGGAAAAACAGGGACAGACGGTAAAACATATTATACCTGGATTGCCTATTCCGACAATGCCGACGGCAGCAATATGTACCAGCAACCGACTGACAATACAAAGTATATTGGTATAGCGGTCAATAAAGACACTGCTGTTGAGAGTAATAATCCTTCCGACTATACTTGGAGTAAGTTTAGAGGCGAACCCGGAAAGAATGGCATAGATGGAGCGAATGGAGTCAATGGAGCCGACGGCATAAGCATGATTTACAAAGGCGAGTACCCGTCTCATCCCTCAAATCCTCAGAATGGCTGGTACTATCGTAATACAACAGATAAAAAAAGCTATGTTTGCCATGATAACGCATGGTATGTAATGACTATTGACGGGGCTAACGGAAAAGACGGCCTCAATGGTAAAGATGGTAATGATGGCATAAGTATTACGTGGAAAGGCGATCTTGCCACTCCTCCTGTTAATCCTCAGAAGAACTGGACATATCGTGACATGGATAATGGGCGCGTATATATCTATAATGGTATCGCTTGGGAATTAATGGTTGCCGATGGTAATGATGGTATAGATGGAGCTACCGGCCAAAATGGTTCAGATGGAAAAGGGGTCTATATTACTTATCATGACAGTGAATCAGAACCGGATAAACCAACCGGAGATGGAACAATAGGAGGGTGGCATACAAATTCTACCGCTACAGTAATTTGGATATCACAGAAAGTTGCAGATAACGCGTCTTCCGGAGTTTGGGGCGACCCTATTCGAATTAAAGGAGATATTGGTAATCCAGGACAAGACGCTAACTTACTACCTTGGGTAGAGCAATGGGAAAAGAACAAAACACAAATTGGTAGCGAATACGTAGTATCTCCTAAAATGTTTTCCGGTATAAATTCGGGTACAGCTGACGATCCTGTATTGACAGGTATAGCAATCGGAAAAGAATGTATTACTGATAAAGATGGAAATAAGCGTACAGGTATATTTGCACTAGTTGATAATGAACCTGTATTTGAACTTGACCCGATTACTAAGAAGTATAAGTTTGAGGGAGAAGTGAATGCAACGAGTGGAAAATTTGAAGGAGAAGTTATAGCAACTAGAGGAAAGATTGGCGGTTTCCAGATTGATGGTGTTAATTTAAGTAATCAAGATAATGGAGATTGTTGGATTAGTATTGATCATAGAAACAATAATTCTAGAAGAATATCATCTCTTGGTAATATTTTCTCTGAAACAACAGGGATTGATACGGCTGGTTATTTTGAAGCATCTGGTGATCGTACAAATTATGCTTTGAAACTTCATGCTTCAGGAAGTAAAATTCCATATATTGGATATGGTGGGTATAGTAATATTGCATTGCAATCGACGGGGGGATGTCATTGGAACATAAATCAAAACGATCATTGGTGTATGCCAGGAGTACTTGCATGTATAGAGGTTAATACTTATAGGAATGGTAACGATATTCATTATTCTATAAATAAAAAATGGGGAAATGGATTAGGCAACATTAGTGTCAATCTGGGAAGTGCTAGAGAGTATGTGTTTACACATGATATAAATCATACTAATTATTTTGTAATGGCTATTCCTACTGGACAAAGAGAATCAGATTCTTGGGAACCATGTATGGCGACTTATGATAGTGTTAATCCGAATTCTTTTAAGATAATTTTTTGGGGACCTGAGAAGTCTAAATGTTATCCTAAATATTTCACAGTTATCATCTCTGGGAATCCTAAATAAAATGCCACATTTTATTTTGTGTTAATATAATTAAATATGGGTCTAATTGTTTTGAGAAATATTACCAGTCGTTTTACCATTTTAAGGACTGGGAATAAACTATAATACTTAATATTCCAATAATAAGTATTAAATGAAATAATGGAATAGAAAGAGTACAATATCCGTAATGAATATTCTTCTATTAAAAACAGCTAAAACCAATCAACTCATTCATTGAGCAGGTAGGTTTTAGCTGTTTACTTTTTCTTCTGATATATATTTTATTTATCCACATTTTTATGGCTGACATCAATTCGATAGACCCTAACATCCTGTGGAGGAATGGAATAGACAAGTTCTTTATTAACTGAAATAATAGGTGTAGAGGTCCATAATTCTTTTCCTTCGATACGCTTATTTTGAGAATAACCGATTCTTTTCATATCCAACCGACCTTCTTTTACAGAATTTGTGTCAAAGTTGAAAATAGCAATATAAATATAACGATCAGTGTCCATCATATAGATACTTTCAGCTTTCTCCGGGCTCTTTGCCATATATCCTTCTACGGGATAAAATGATTTTCCCAATCGGGCAATTTCGTTTATTTCTTTATTGGTAACCAAGGCTTTTGCCTTTTTCCTGGCTGTTTCATTTCCCGGTAGCGAACCTTTAGAACTAAAATTATCACCTAACATATATATTCCGGTGATGACAGCCGAAGTAATTCTTGCCCTATTCGCTCCTTCATTATAATTATCCGCTTCTTCCGGTTTATACAATAAGATATGGTCGGCATCATTGAATGTGTACACACGGTCGAGCCACCAGCCAAAGGATAGACTATTGAGCATATAGTTAGTGGTTCCCCAACCTTCTTCACTCATAGCCCCCCAAGTGTCGCAGCTAATTCTCCGTGAGTTTCCGTATTGTGTCGGAAAAACAGGTGCGATAGATAAAGCAAGAAACATATCATGACCACATAAATCAGATAAGTATTGCATTCCTTCGTTGTATGCTTGAGTACCGGTAGTAACATCGGGATTATAGAATGAATCGGCCTCTAAAGTTCCGTTATTGATGAAGTCCAGTTTTATATAGGTATATCCCCATCTTTTAAATTTCTCTATGTAATGCTTCATCCGTAACTTCGTTCCCGGATGGGTAGGGTCTACTGCCAGCGATTCTATTTTGCGTGGCTTTCCGTTTGCGTACAGATAGATATCTTTGTACTTCCATTGTCCGTTAGTACCTTCAACGATACCTTCCGCATTTCCAAACCAGTCGGAGAAGGGACACCAATAAATTCCGGCTTTCTGGCCGTTCTCTTTACAATGACGGGCAAAGGCGATTAATTGGTCTTCATTGAAATTGTCCCAGAAAGAATCTAATCCGATATAGGTTGTTTGGTTGTTTTCAAAACTTTGCGGTTGAAGTTCTTGTTTGATAAAGTCGGCTACATCGACAGCTCCTTCATAATTTACTTTTGTAGCCATAGCTGCCCAGCTGTTCCAGCCGAAAGGAGTACCTGTATTCCATTGACGGGGAGGAGCAATAGCAGCATTTACTTCTCCGAATTGTTCCAATCCTTTCCGCCAGTCGTCAAAAAAGCCAATCAGTATTTTAGGTGATTTCAGCTTTTTTCCCCGGATACTTCCGTGCTCTTTGGAGGGACGGTCCGGCTTATCACTGATGTCACGGGTCAATTCATGGGTAATACCTCCAAAACATTCAAGCTTAGTGATATATTGATTATTCTCCCCTTGATAACGAATACCTGTTTTCCAGGTATCATGCTCTACCGAGCCGATGATCAGTCCTTTTCTGCTGGTTCCGTTGAATATGGAAGTGACTTCAAAAGATACTTCTTCTTTTTCTAACGGAGCAGACAGGTAACTTACAAAGGCATCATTATCATAAGGGACGCGTAATCCCCGATTGGTACTATCTTTGGGCAAAAAAGAATTTCTTTCCGAGGTGTATAAAGGAGCGATGTAGTTACTTGCTATTTCTTTATCGGCAGAACAGATCCATACTTCCGTAAGAAAATAATTTTTATTAGAATAGAAATAGTAATATTGTTCTATCTTGATTTCCGGTATAGTACCATCGGCATAAGTTACGATATATTTGCTTCCTTTACCCAGCTTGTCATTGACTTTTTCTTTTCGGATTTCTATTGTTTTGAAATCACAGCTTCTGACATCAGTTTCTCCTATCTTAGCTTTAACGTAAGCTCCTTTCAGTAAAAACTGTCCTTTGTAACTGTAGTCAGTAGTATGCGTTGAAGAGTTATAAACAATTTCCCAATCATTGTTTTTGATTTTGTTTCCGGCACTTAGAGTCTGAAGATGAAAGCAAGTAAGTAAAACTATTACAGCTAAATAGTTGAAAGCAATAGAATGAATTTTGTTCATTAGTATTTGATTTGAAAGGTTTTTATTCGATTTTTCGTTTCGCGATTGGATAATTACAGATTACAAAGATGCCCGGATTCTACTCAATGACTGAGGTGTAATCCACAAATAAGAAGCTATATGCTTCAAAGGTACGTGTTGAAGTAACTCCGGAGTTTCTTTAATTAATGTGAGATAACGTTCTTTCGCTTTCGGGCTTCCTGCACTAATCAGCCAATTCTCCTGTCCAAGGAACTGGCGTTCCATCAAGTTAAGCCCTAGATTGGCGAGTCCGATGGAAGAAGCATATAATTGGTTCAAAGCAGTGCGCGATATACAGTAAGCTGTACTATCACACATTGCTTCGATACTGATTAGTGAATTAGCATTGTCCACAAATCCCCATACGGAGAAAGCAGCCTCTCCCTCCGAGGCAAACCAGATGGTAGTGTCTACTCCATCCTTGTGGTAGTATGCTCGCCAGATACCATTCTTTATCAGATAGAAGTTGCTGTTCTTTGCTCCTTCGTGCACGATTAGTTCCTTTTTCTTGAAATGTACTTCTTCCATACAATCCAATAAAGTTTGTGTGTCGGCTTTTGATACTCTATATCTGTTACAAAGTTTCTCTTTAAATGTATCCATGATGCAAAGATACACATCATAGATTTACAAAGAAACGGTCTTTCAAATAAATTCCAATAATATATAAGGTTGTTAGTAATTCGGCCAGAGGAACAGCCAACCAAATACCCGGTACACCTAAAATGGGAGGCAAAGCAAAGAAACCTATTAACATGAATACAACTCCCCGTAGAATAGTAATGATTGTAGCTCTCCGTGCCCGTTCGATACTTTGATAGTAACCGATTCCTACCATGTTGAAAGCAAAGAAGATGTATCCGATGGCAAAGTAAGGTATGCCTTTCACTGCAATGTCGAAAGCCCCGTAGCTGCGGTCAATAAACACAGCCACAATATTTTGGCTACAAAGAGCGGTGATAATAAAGAAACATACTCCGCATAGCAATGCTGTACAGATAGAAAGATGAAGCGTCTTTCGTACCCGTTCGTGTAAATTGGCTCCGAAGTTGTAGCTGATAATGGGCTGCGCAGATTGAGCTATCGCATTGTATACCATGAAGATAATCGGGAAGAAATAGCAGACAATACTGAATGCGGCTACTCCGTCCTCTCCCAAATGGCGGATGAAGACATAGTTACCCAGAAACATCATACAGGCAATGGATGCTTCGCTGATAAATGCAGAAGTGCCAAGTTTGACCATATAACTGATATTCCGTATAGTTAGCAGCATACTGTTCTTGCTCAATTTGATACGGCACAGGCTGATGCAGCAGGAATATCGGGTGAGATAAATAATTGTCATCAGGCTTCCTACAGTAATACCCAGACTGGTAGCGAAGGCTGCGCCCATCAGTCCCCATCCGAATTCAAAAATGAAAATATAATCAAGTATGATGTTGAGTACGGCGGAAACAGCATTGCATAACATGGCGTAATTGGGTGAACCGTCCAGACGAATGTAGAACATACCGGCATTCAACAATACATAGAAAACAAGGAAAGGAACATACCAGATCATATACTCCACTACATCCGGCATCAATCTCTCCGAACTTCCGAGTAATCGTGCCAGTGGCTCTACAAAATAAAAGCAGAGAGCCGACATCACTAATATAATGATTGCTGAGGCAGCAAGTGCCTGAGTGATATTGATACTTGCCGCTTTACGTTTACCTTGCGACAGATGAATGGAAGCCACTACTGAAGCCCCGACTCCGAACATCAGCCCTATGCCGGTGGTAATCATAAACAAAGGAGCGGTGATATTGACGGCTGCCAATGCGTCACTGCCTATTCCTTTACCTACAAAAATACCGTCGGTAATAACGAATATCGCTGAAAATACCATTCCCAATACTGTAGGAATCAATAATTTGCGGAACAACTTAGAGATGTCCATACTGCCGAAATCAATACTGTCTTTCATCACTTTCTACCTATATTAATGTTTGAAAACCGCTGCAAAGGTAGGGGGATAGAATGAGATAAAAATTACCAATTGGTAATTTCTCTCCTCCGGATAGATTAAAAGAAGATTTTATTTTTTAGATAATTTACTTTTTATTTTCTCTGGTTTGTGTATCTTTGTCCTGGAAATTTTGGTGTCACTCTTCCGATCCTACGGAATGAGTGGTGAAAAGGGAATCAGGTGTAAGTCCTGAACAGACCCGCTGCTGTAAGCTCTGCTAAAGTTTTCCCACAATACTCAAATCCACTGTCTCACTTTAGGTAGACGGGAAGGGCGTTGGGAAAATGGAGTAAGTCAGAAGACCTGCCAAGATAGAATTTTTGATACTTTCTGGGAGTGAGGTTTCAAAAGTGCAATTTATTTTCTTTATAATTTTGTATGAAAAGACGATGAGAGGTTATGAGCTATCTCATATGTTGTTACGTATTGCCTATGTGTATACGTGCGTTGCCTTTTTACAATCTAAATAGCTTAAAACAAGCAAAAAATGAAAAGAAAGAATGTAACATCTTTGCTAGCCCTTTCATGGGCTGTGGCGTGTGGAGTGATCCTAGTGGCTTGCTCTGGAAATGATCGGGGAGAAGATATTCCGGGCCCTTCGGATTTATACTCTCCTTATGTAACGAAAGTGTTGGATTTTTGTCCGGCACCGGGACAATTTACCAATACAATGCCTACTTGGCAGGAAGGAGATACGCAAGAAACTATCAATAAAAAAGTATTGGATATAATTGGAAATAATAAGGGTGGAATGGTTTCCTTAGGAAGTTTTGGTGGATATATCGTTGTTGGTTTTGACCATACAATAGAGAATGTATCCGGACAACGTGATTTCCGTCTATTAGGTAATGCCTTTTATTCCAATCAGAATCCCAATCCCAATCCATCGCGAGAGGGAGGAAATTGTGAACCGGGAATTGTCATGGTGGCTTATGATAAGAATAAGAATGGAAAACCTGATGATGATGAATGGTACGAACTTGCAGGTAGCGAATATTCAAACGAAACAACCTTGAAAAACTATGAAATAACTTATTTTCGTCCGGATGAAAATAAGACTCCGCCGGAAGTGGAAGAAGGGGCATTGGTCATTGATCCGGAATATATCCACTGGGTAGATAACCGGGGGAATGATGGTTATATCGTGAAGAATATGTATCACAAAGACAATAGCTATTTTCCACAATGGATAGAAGGTGAAGAACTGACATTGAAAGGAAACTTGCTACCGCCTAATGGGGTAGACGAGGGAACTGCTTTTGGTAAAGGAAGTTATTGGGTACTTTATGCCTACGATTGGGGGTATGCGGACAATCATTTGAATGCGGAAGAGGGGAGTACGTTTGATATAGATTGGGCTGTAGATAAGAATGGCGATCCGGTCACGCTTCCGGGGGTTGATTTTATCAAAGTATATACGGGAGTGTTACAGACTTGCGGAGCAGTTGGAGATACTTCTACCGAGGTTTGTGGAGTGGAAGATTTACATTTGCTGAAAAAATAAATAATATGCGTTTCTGTTATCCGGAACGTAAGTGAAGGATTTTCTCTTTCTTGATATTAAAACAAAGAAGAGATACTTCACTACACTCTGCATGACAGAGAGCCTGTTGATAACTTTTTTGATTTATTTCATATAATGTCTATTTAATATTAATCAATTAAACAAGAATGAAAAAGTATTTAGTACTGGTAGCAGTTGCGTTGAGTGTGGGATTTACTGCCTGTGACGATGACGAAGATGTGATTAAACCTGTTGTGTCCATTGTTAATGAGTCGGAAGTAAACTCTGTTGCTCAGCTTGATACATTGTATCTGAAAGCAAAAATGGAGAATGTACCGGCAGGGACAAAAAGTGTCTGGACAGTTAATGGAAAGGAAGTTTCTACCTCTTCTTCTTATAAATTTACTCAGCCTAAGCCGGGTGAATATGCTATCGGATTGGCTATGGCCGATGTGAATGGAGAGAAAATCCAATCAGTAATGACGGCAAAAGTATATGCGAGATTTGGTAAGGGAGCTTTTGTTTTGAATGAAGGAAATATGACTAACGAGACAGGAACTTTGGGCTTTATCGATCGTAACGGAGTGTTGGTGGACAGTGCTTATTACCGGGTGAATCAAAGTTTGCTGGGAGCTGTATGTCAGGATATGTTCATTGCAAATAATAAAGTGTATATACTTTCTCAGAATGGAGCTAAAAACGGAGGAGAAGGTTTGCTGACAATAGCTAATGCCGAAACTTTGGAGAAAGAATTGATTTATAATGATGATGCCAATAAATTGTCATGGCCTACTCACCTTGCCGCTGTGGGGGAGAATATTTATATACGTGATAATAATGGGGTGCAAGTGTTGAATGCTTCTACAAAAGAAATCGTTACTATAGATGGTAGCAGAGGTATTGCCAAGAATCACATGGTTACTATTGGTGGCAAAGTTTTTGCAATCAATGGAAAAAAGATTTGTGTTATTCAGGATAAGGCAATTGTAAAAACAATAGAATTATCCGGTTCATTATCCGGCCTTGCCAGGGCTTATGATGGTAATTTGTGGGCTTCATGTACAAGTCCCGGTCAGATTATGAAAATTAATCCGGAAGATTATTCTGTGATAGATACTCATACTCTGAACGTTAGTGTTAGTAATAACTATGGATCTGCCCCCGCTATAGCCGCAAGGGAAGATACTCTTTATTTCTGTCAGGGAGCATCCACTCTGTATCGTCATATTTTTAAGGAAGATAAGACTGAGACTGTAGCCAATATTCAGGAATACCTTCCGGATGCTAAAACTTACTATAATAGTTTGGGAGTAGATCCGGAAAGTGGAAAAGTTTATCTGGCTACTTTGAAAGGCTGGGGGCAAGATTATAAGATTAATGACATTGGTATCTTTGATTTCTCAAGAACACCGGCTATGCAGCAGGATTACAAGAACAAGAATAGTTTTCCGGCGGGTGTTTACTTCACTGCTAATTTTGAATAAAGATGAAGTATTAAACTTAATAGTATATTTTTAGTTGTTAGAGGAAGCCTGTCAGTTCATTTAAATGAATTGGCAGGCTTTTTATTGTTATTTTATCCGTACTCTCATTTCTTTTGCATCAAATAAGATTGATTCATTCCGAAATAATCTTTCTATATGTCCACTGGATACCATATCGGGAGTAGGCAGGCTGTATAACTGAGGATTGTCTATCAACATGATGAAATCGCAAAGTGATAAGGCAATATCCAGATCATGTGTGGAGAATACGATGCATTTATTTTTTTTCTGAGCTAGTTTTTTAAGGAGCAGACAGAGTTCATATCGATTAGGTAAGTCCAGAAAAGCAGTTGGCTCATCCAGTAAAATAACGGGGGTGTCTTGGGCTAGTGCACGTGCAATCATAATGCGTTGGCATTCACCGTCGGACATTTTATCCATTGTCTTTTCGGCATAGTCGCACATTCCCACTAATTGCATGGCTTCGGTGATCCGTTCTTTGTCTTCCGGTTGCAACTGGCCCATCCAGTTGGTGTAAGGAGCACGTCCCATTGCAACAACGTCTTCGCAACGAAGATTAGCGATTCGTACTTTATCCGTTGTGACAAAACTGATGCTTCGGGCAAGCTTTTCCGGTTTCTGTGAAGCAATATTTTTTCCTTGAAGTATGATCTCTCCTGCCTGGGGTTTTTCCAATCCCATCATAGCTCGGAGCAGTGTACTCTTGCCGGTTCCGTTTCGTCCCAGTAATGCCACGAGTTGTCCGCCTGTGATACGAGCAGATACTTTTTCAAGCAGTGTACGTTGTCCGTAGCCTAATGATATATCTTTGAGTTGAATCATTTGATTATACGCAAATTTTTAGCAATTACCCATAAAATAACCGGAACTCCCAATAACGCTGTAATGCAATTGACTGGCAATAAGAACTTCTTGGCAATGATGTCGCAAATCAGCATACCAATAAGTCCTGTCAGCATAGTGCCCGGAACCAGTATCCGATGATCAGCATTATTGAATAGTAGTCGTGTGACGTGTGGTATTGCTAAACCGATGAAGCCTACCGGACCGCAGAAAGCAGTGACTGTGCCTGTCAGCAATGCAGTGGATATAAAGATATAACTTCGGGAACGCTTGATATTCATTCCCATAGTGCGTGCATAATTCTCGCCAAGCAATAACAGGTTTAGTGATTTGATACAAGCGACAGAGATTAATAAACCTATACACAACATTGGTATCATGATGCTTAATTGAGTAGACGTGATATGACTAAGTGATCCCATCGACCACAAGGTGAACATTTTAAGTTGTTCGGCGGAGCTTAGATATTGCAATATCTGGATGATGGCTCCCGCCACATAGCCGATCATTACTCCCATAATCAAAACACCAAGTATATTTTTTACTTTCCGGCTGATCACTGCCACCCCTAACAGAATAACGGCTGTCCCTATCCATCCTGAACCTACAATTCCGATAGATTGCAGTAAAGGAAAGTCTGTCCATCCCAATAGCGGTGCTCCGAGTATGAAAAGTGCGACTCCCAATCCGGCACCGGAACTTACTCCTAATAGGTAAGGATCTGCCAACGGATTCTGGAAAACAGTTTGCATCTGCAAACCGCTTACAGAAAGTGCTACACCGATCAGTCCTGCAACCACTACTCGTATAAAACGGATGGAAAGGAGGATGTTGCGTGTCATTTCGTCACATTCACCCCCGGTCAGTACAGCCCATACCTTGTAGATCGGGATGTAAGTGTCTCCCGTTGCCATATCGACCAGTAATAATAGTACGGCTATTATTGCTAGTGAAATAAACAAAAACATGGTACGTTTACGGGGACTTATCATCTTCGGTAATTATTTACTATATGGTGAACCTTGCAAAGATAGCGCATAGAAATGAAAAATGCTCAAATTCTTTTGAATAACATAACATCCTGTTGGCCTTCACTCTAAATGTCTGTAATAATAAGTTGAGTCAGATATGAGTTCTGGATGAAAGATATGGATTAAATCCCGTAGTACGATATCCGGGTGCACGACGGCTGATTCCCAATAGTCGTTACCTCCTGCGGGCGTTAGTCTTAGATTGTTATTGTAGACAGTTTTTTCGCGTACCGCTTTGGCATCTGCAAATTTAGGATTCATTGCTTTTAATTCGCCCAGCGTAGATGGAGAACCTACATTGATCCAATAATCAGCTTTCTGTATAAGTCCGTAAGCTGTTTCCAGCCCGATAGGTACTGAACTATTTGACGTGTTTTCTTTATAAATATAATCCGCTCCTGCATCGGTAACCAATTGTGCCATATAACTTTGAGTAGAGGGCATCACCCAAGTATCATTCCAGGGAGTATTGAACATGGTAGTAGGACGTTGCTCAACAGATTCTGTCAGTTTTTTCAATGCTTGGTAACGTTTGGGAATTTCCTGAAATATCTTGATTCCTTTCTCGCGGCTGTTTGTTAGTTCGGACATCACGACCAGCCATTCAGCTTTACCGAGTGGCGATTCTTCCAGATATTCTCCGAAATACATAGATGGGATAGACAATTCTTTCAATTTGTCTGTTATGGCAGTTTGAGCATCTCCAATGCCATATAGTAAGACAACATCCGGTTTCAATCCGATTAATAACTCATAATTCATTTCCGGACCCATATCCTGAATTGAATCTTTATGTGCAAGAACATAAGGGTTCGAGATAAAGTTTATTCCTGAAACTCCGACGATCCGGTCAGTTTGTTCCAATATGTCGAGCATCGCAATATAAGCAGATGCCATACATACAATACGTTTGGCGCCGGCCGGGATAGCAAGTCCTGTGAATCCTTTCGGAGGTAATTCTCCATTACGGGAAATGAAGTACGACATTTTCACATCCTTTGCTCCTTGCCATGGATTAGTTATCTGTATCATCGTACTCCGGGTATTTTCCGCACCTAATATTTTGAAGCCTGATGCGTATTGGGGAGTGTATATTTCTTGATTGAAAGCTTTCGGTGTAGTTTTGTTTCCTGATATGCAACCCATTAGACAAAGTGCCGATAACAGTGAGAAAATTGAAATAAGCGAGTTTATTTTCATATCTGTATTTTTTATGTCTATTATTTATCTTTCTTTCCCCATCGAGGATTGATACTGATTGTGAAACCATAGTTTCTTCGTGGCATCGGGCGGCTAAGTACCGATACATATTCTTCATTAAACAAGTTGTATACGGAGAATTTTACGGAAACACCGGTCTGCTTCCACCTGAACCGTTTCTCTAGTGATACGTCATTCATATAGTAAGAGTTAAGTTCATCCCGGTTGGTATACATTTCGTTACTTGAAGTCGTGTAACGTTTGCTGTAATAATTGTACTTATAAATAAGAAAGATATTTTTCCAGCTCACTTGTCCCATGAAAGCAGAAGAATATTCCGGTATATAAACCAATTGTTTTCCGGCAGATACATCTTCAGTACCCATAGGATCGCCATTGTTAATGGCTTTGGTACGGCTCCAGTTAGCGTCCATCCATAACGTCCATTCTCCTAATCGGAGGGAGGCTTTTCCTTTCAGTTCTATTCCGTAACTGTGTACTTGCTTTACATTGCGTGGAGTCCAAAAACCTTTGGCGGTAGGAAGCCAAAGAATCCAATTGTCAATGTGCGAATCATATGCGGTTACTTCTCCTTTCAGCGTAAACCGATCGTCCGACTTTAATGTAAATTCCATTCCTGTATCATAAGTAAATCCTTTTTCCGGCAACAATTCCGGATTTCCTCCGGGTTGGAAATAAAGATCGTTTAAGGTCGGATAGCGGTAGTTCCGTGCAATGGATGCCTTAAATATCACATTATAACGAGACCAAAGTGCTATATCAAGAAATGCCGCAGGGATAAGTGGTGTAAATTTATCGTAATATTGTTCTCGTAAATCTATAGCTAACCCTACACGAGACCACGGGCGGTAGCGTACTGTGGCGAGTGCAGATATTTCCGGACGGCTTTCCATATATCCGGTTCTGGTTTCTTTCTCCCAAGTGTCTACGTAATTAAAAGTACCATTCACATTTCCTCCGATCATCCATTTTTCGGATGGAATATACTCCGCATTACCTGAAAGAAATCCTGAATAGATGTAACTGCTGGCGTGTTGCATCTGGCTCATTTGCTCATTCCCAATCCGCGTATCGTACGTGTACAGCATATGCGTGTAAGTATATCCTAATTTACTGGATACTTTCAGCTTTTCGGCAGTTCTGTCCCATCCTCCCACTGTACGGAGAGTTGTTTCCTCTTGGCGGGTTTTATAGTCAGCTTCCTCCCGTTGGTCTGTTGTAAGCATTGGTATTCCCCGGTCGGAATCCATAAGCCAGGCAGTAAACGAAAATTTATTCCCGTCTTTGCGGTCATAATATAATTCTTGTAATAGATGGAAATCTTGATATTCACAGTTCTTATTCCGGGTGGTTTCGTATTCAGGATTATAGCTGCCGTCATCATTTATCTGCGGCTTGTCGTAGTTAATGTATTTGAAATCATTTTTTGAATGCACAAAGTACACACGAGTGGAACTTTGCCACTTTTCACCTGCGTAACGGAATTGGAGGAAGTCATCAAATGTATGGTAACTGCTGATGCCTTGTATAAACCTGAGGTCAAAGCCCTTCTTTTTTTCCGGACTGGTTCCTAACGTGATTGCACCTCCCAGACCACTTCCGGTTACATTGACCGAGCTTGCGCCATGCCAAAGACTCATGTCGTCTATAAAATAAGATGGAATCATAGAAAAATCTACTTGTCCAAGCATCGGAGAGTTGATGTTCATACCGTTCCAAAGTACTTGTGTGTGAGAGGGTGAAGTTCCTCTGAATGAAGCTGTCGCCATTGTTCCTCTACCATAACTTTTGATAAAGATAGAAGTGCTTTGCGACAAGATATCTGCCAGACTGTTAGTGATGCTTTCCCGTAAAACAAGTGTGTCGAGTACGGTTTTTGTCGTTCCTATATCCCGGAAAGGGCGTTTGCCGGTAATTGTTACTGTATCCAGTCTTAATTGCCATACAACGTTATTATCCTGTCCTTGTACAGAAAGAACACAGCAAAATAGAAATATGATACTTATTTTGATTGTATTCGGTATATTCATGGACGATTATATTTAAAACAAAAAGCTCCCGGAATAATGCCTACTTTGAATGTATCTACCGGTACAGCTTCTGGAGTGAAACGGTAAATGACACCGTGTTGTACATAATCAATAGCATCCGCTACGTATACTTCTGAAGTGTAAGGATCTATGGTCAGTCCGTAATAGATACTGCTTTTGTTAGGTGACTTCAGGAATGGTCGTACGGGAATGCGGGTATCAGTGACATCCATGCACCAGATATCTTCATTGATGAAGTAGAGTGTATCTCGTGCACCATTGAGCACTACTTCCGAAGCTCTTTCGCCTTTTTTAAAAGTAAATGTTTTTTCGATAGTTCGGGTGGAGGCATCTATTTTATAAAGAGTAGGGGCTTCATAACCGTATGGACTACCTTCATAACCTCCGTCAGTAATAGTCCATATTTTGCCATATTTGTCGAGTGTAAGTGAAGTTGGTTGTACTCCAACGGTAATTTCATCCACCATTTCGTCTTTTTCGGTGTCTATGACTAATATCTTGTTGTCGTAAGACCAACAGTTGGTGAATACGTATTTTCCGTATTGTACCATCTGCTCTGTAGATTTGTGACCTTTTGTGTCTATGTAGCCTGTTTTCTGTAGAGTTTGCGGATTGAATATGGTTATAGTAGGAGCATAAAGGTCGGTGATATACGCTTTTGTATCACTAACAAAATGCACATAGCGCGGAGAGGTTAGTTTAGTGATTCCTCCCAGAATTTCAAAGGTTTGCAAATCGATAACATAGACTGCCCCTGAATTATTGATTACCACATACCCTTTACCGTCATGAACCGTCATAGACTGTGCTACATCACCTAATTTCCTGCCATTGGCGCGGAAAAACACATCATTGTCTACTTCTTTATTCTCTGTGTTGTAGTAGGAAAGGCTTGCATTGCCATATTGAAAGTTTCCTTCGTTAGTAATAAATAATCCGTTTCCGGACACTTTAAATTCTTTTTTTTCGAAGGGGTTATAGTCCATGCACGATGCAAAGGCAAAGAACACCAGTAAGAGAGGAATAATAATTTGAGCTTTTTTATTCATAATTTATCGTTTATTCCTGAGCGCCGCAGGAGTAAAAAAACATACGAAACAGGTAGGTCTTCTGACTTATTCCCTTGATTTGTGGCGCCTTCCCGGAGAAGAAATCCAGTGGCAATTTGCTACAAATTGCATGATCCTTGAATCATGCGGGAAAATACAGCAGCGGCTACTGTTACCGATTTAAACGGTATTCCCTTTTATCTTTAATAATGCAGATTTAAGATTGGAATCTGCATTATTAAAGAACCTGTTTCGTGTGGACAAAGATAGTCATCTTTTCTAAGATAGCCATTCTTTTCAAAGCTATTTTGATTTAGAATGCAACGGCAATATTATCCATGCAGAAGTATGCCGGAGTATTCATTCCATAAGAACCGGAATCAGAACTGCTCATGCTGAACCGGATTTTATGAACTTTGCCAAGAGGTGACAGCTCTACACGTTTCCATTCGGTAAGAATACCTCCTGAATCAGCTGTACGGAAGTCTGCCAGATAAGTCTCTACCTGGCCGACCGATTCTCCGGCAGCATTAAATCCTTCGATTGTTAGTTTGAACCAGTCTTGATCTTCATAAGAGAATTTTTTAGCAAAGCCATCACCTTCTTTCATAGAGAGTACAGCGTAGGTGTTATTGGAAACATATAGATGGTCGATGGTGTATTCAGCCGTTTCGTCATTGATAAAATCCATGTATATTTCTGATCCTCCCCAACTACTGACATAAGTTACTGCAAATGTTTTAGAGTGGTTGTATCCTCCGTTTTTCTGATTATGATCTCCGGAGTAAACGCTGCATTGATTTGTAAAACCTGCTGTTTCGGTATCATTCCATTGTGAAATAGCGATACCGCCACTGTAATAATCTGTGCTTGTATGGAAAAATAAACCCGAGCCTTGGTCGTCATAGCCTCCATAGGGATATTCTCCTGTATAGACTGAATATAAATTCTCTCCATAAGAGGTTGGACCTGCCAGATAGCTTTCGTCTATGTTTTCAAAAGTCACGAATTGAAATGCTTTTACTTCAAAAGTAGCATTCACTGTCGATTTATCTTCTCCAACTGCAATGATTTCTACCCTGCCGGTGTTTGATGTGCCGGTTACTCCTTTTTGAGGTGCGATGACTGTTAGTATCCCATCTTTAAGCGAGGTATTCCATCCTCCAGGTTGTTTGATAGTGGTTGAGCTTACATTTTGCAAATCTACTTTGAAAGTTTTGCTTTCCGTGTAATTGAACTCGACGGTAGGATCGGCGGTGATTTTTAAGGAAGGTTCTGCTACTGGAATGGAATCGTCATTGGAACAGGCTGCCAACAGGCAAGTGGTAATTAAGAAAAGAAAATACTTTTTCATACGTTTCATTTTATTATATAGTTAAACAATTATTGTCTTACGAAAGAGCAAGCTGAAGCTACATCCGACAATATTGTTCTAAAATGATAGATGAAACGATCTACTACTAAGACAATGGAGTCATCGGTGCTCTTGTTGCTCGCAAGAGTATTACCTTAGTTGTATAGGCAGGTCTTCTGACTCATTTCTTAGTGGATGCGCCTTCCCGGTCTTGCAAGATCAGTGGCTTTTTGCTTCCATATATTCTCCTTGATTAAAAAAAGGAGAATTGAAATTTACAGCAGCGAGAACTGTTGCCGGTTTACACGGCATTCCCTTTTAATTCTGCCGGAAATGTAGATTTTCCGAATAGAAACCTTAACGGCACAAAGGTAATTGTTTTTTCGAGAATGAAAAACAAGGAGGATAATAAATGTTGGATGGGGCAGTTAGCAGCGAAAGAATATAAACGTATAAAACTGTATATATTTTGTTTTTTTTATATTGTTTTTTTTCTTCAATCCCTTTAATATTGTGTACTTTTACCCCCTTTAAAAACAGAAAACATTCTTGTTGGGATTTCATATCCGTGAAATGTCAAAAGAAGGAAAAAAGAATAGACTAAACTGATTCATGCTTACCGGTATGGGAGGCAGTGTAGGCAAAAGTATTATTACTGACATGAAAAATATCAAACTAGGCGGACTACTTTTATTATTATTGGGGGTACATACAAATTTGTATGCCCAACAGACAAGAACAATCAAAGGAAGAATACTGACGGTGGAAGTCGGAAGTAAAGAAAAACAGCCTTTGCCTTCTGCCAGTATCGTTGTATTGTCAAAGAGCGATTCTACTTTAGTGAAAGGAACGACAAGTGATAAAGAGGGCCGTTTTACGATTAGCTTTCAACCTCAGAGTAAGAAGGCGTATCTGTTGAAAATGTCATTTATCGGGATGCAATCTGTTTACCGTGTCTTGAAAGATTCCACATCTGTCAATGTCGGGACAATTACCTTGAAGGATGACGATATTCAGATTAGCGAAGTAGTAGTTACTGCCAAGCTTAAGGAGATTGTGACGGAAGGTGATACGACTGTAATCAATGCTGCTGCCTATAAAACTCCCGAAGGTTCATATCTGGAAGATTTGGTGAAACGTGTTCCGGGATTGGTATATAATAAAAACGATAAATCACTGAGCTATAACGGTCAAACGATCAGCGAAATTAATGTAAATGGTGAATCCTTTTTTTCTGGCAGTAAGGAAACTGCATTAGAGAATCTTCCGGCAGATCTGGTTAGCAAGCTGAGAGTATACGACAAACGCTCGAAAGAAGAAGAATTTACCAGTGTTGATGACGGCAAGAAAAATTACGTTCTCGATCTCCAGACTAAAGATGAACTGAATGAAACTTGGCTGACAAATGCAAAAATTGGGTTTGGTAATAACCGGAAAAAAGATCTGGAAGGGCAAGCAAACTATTTCCGTAAGAACGGAGATAACATTTCATTGATGCTGCGTTCTACGAACAGGTATCAGAATAGTACTTATAAAGATAATATCAATAATTCGGTGGGACTGAATATGACGAAGAAGTTAGGAAAAGAAATAAACCTATCTGGTAGTGTGAATTATGGTCTTAACCGGAATGGTAATCTTTCCACTACTTATCAGGAGCAGTATCTGACCGGTGGTAATCAATATTCTTCTTCCGCTAGTGAAAGTAATTCTAAAAACAAGACTATATCAGGAAACTTATTTGGAGATGGGAAAATAGATGAACGTACCAGATTCCATTTTATGGGGAATTTCGGGCTGTCTCCCAATCAAAGCGAGAATAGTAATCAGAATGCTACTTTTGATGCTCCTCCGGGTATTGACCAAAGTAATCTGTTTCACGACTTTGAGTCTATTCCTAAAGATATTAGAATCAATCGCAGCGAGAACCGTTCGTTATCTGACGGGCAATCGAATAACTATATGTGGATGGCGAGCGTTATGAGGCGTATGGATGAAAAAGGAAATACGACTGTCAGCCTAAACCTTCAGAACTCGGATACTTGGGGAACTAACAAAAACTTCTCTCTTTCTAACACGACTTATTACCGGCTGAAAGATAAGCAGGGAAACGACTCGGTACTTTTTCGGAACCAGTATTTGCAATCGCCTACCCGGAATGGTACTTGGCGGGCAGGTCTTTCTCTTACTCAACTAATAGCCAAGAAAGTACGTTTGCAAGCGTCGTATAACTGGAGTGCCCAATACGAACGTGATAATCGTGATACTTATGAACTCTCTGCTCTGACAAGTACGGATACCTTCGGCAAATTGCCTGACAATTATGAAGAAGGATATGTGGACAGTCTGAGTAACCGTAGCCGTAGCCGTTTGAACGGACATGATTTAAGTCTGGGAGTGAATTATAATGATACGACGTGGATGTTTAATGCGATGGTAGTTGTTTCTCCACAAAAGCGTACAATTGATCGGAAAATTGGAAAACTTAGTGCGGATACGACCATGAATACGGTTGATTTTCAACCTATGATGTGGCTAACCTGGCGGAAGAAGGAACTTCAACTAAGCTTAAATTATGATGGAATGACCCGCCAGCCTTCTTTGTCTGATTTGATGCCTCTGACAGATAATAGCGACCCGTTGTTTATCACTCGCGGAAATCCGGATTTAAAGCAGATGTTTACTCATAATCTACGCCTGAGTTTTCAGAATCAAGCGAAAGGACTATCTGCGAATGTTGGATGGCGGATGGAACAAAATAGCGTTACTCAAGTCATGATATACGATTCTCAGACAGGAGGGCGAGAGACATATCCTATTAATATAAATGGTAACTGGGGAGTGAATGCCGGAGCCAATTGGTGGAAGCGTATGGGGAAATCTTTTTCTTTACGACTAAATGCCAACGGAAATCGAGATAACAGAGTCAGTATGATTAATGAAGACAGGAGTCAGGAACCGGAGAAGAGTACGACTCGTGCTTCCAATTTGAATTGCGAAGCCCATCTTGCGTATCAGCCGACATGGGGTGGTATTGATCTTACTACAGGCTGGCAGTATCAGTATTCGCTCAATTCGGTGAATAATAATAATACGTTCACCCGTAATTATCGCTTCGGACTTGAAAGTTATGTTGATTTGCCTTTCGGATTGCAACTGCGTTCAGATGCAACGTATGAACTTCGTGGCGGTACGAATATTCAAAAAGACGATGAGAATGAGATACTCTGGAATGCGGGGGCTACCTATCGATTCCTGAAGAAGAAAACGGCAGAATTGTCAGCATATTGGTCGGATATTCTGAGTGATAAGAAGAATTATACGAGAACGGCTACTTCCGATGGATTTTATGAATATCGCAGCCAGCAGATACGTGGATATTTCATTGTTAGTTTCAAATATAACTTTCGCACAATGATGTAAGTTCTCGAAATAATTCGTATGTTTGCTTCAAAACCATAAAACAAATGTACTATGAGTGGTAATTATGTCATCAATATCGGTCGCCAATTGGGTAGCGGCGGAAAAGAAATAGGAGAGAAGTTGGCTGCTCGTTTGGGTATTGACTTCTACGATAAAGAACTGATTAATTTGGCTTCCGAAGAAAGCGGATTATGCAAAGAGTTTTTTGAAAAGGCTGATGAAAAGGCCTCGCAAGGTATTATTGGAGGTTTGTTCGGGATGAGATTTCCGTTTATTAGTGAAGGAGCGATGCCTTGTACCAATTGCCTGAGCAACGATGCTCTATTTAAAGTGCAGAGTGATGTGATTCGTCGTCTGGCAGCAGAAAAATCTTGTGTATTTGTTGGGCGTTGCGCTGACTATATCCTGAGAGAGCATCCCCGTTGTGCGAATGTTTTTATTTCCGCTTCAAAGGAGGACCGTATTGCGCGTCTTTGTCAGATTCATCACATTGATGAAGAAGCTGCGGAAGAAATGATGGTGAAAGCAGATAAGAAACGTTCGGAATATTATAATTACTATAGCTATAAAACTTGGGGCGCGGCTGCTACCTATCATTTGTGTATTGACTCCTCTTCTTTGGGCATTGATGAAACCGTTCGGTTTATAGAAGAATTTGTCGCTAAAAGACTTCAATTGTAAAATCAGACTCAAAATAGGAATATAATAAAGCCGGCTAATTCGTTAAAGAATGTAGTCGGCTTTATTTATTTTTCTCAGACATATTATAAATGTAGCATTTAATATGTCCTGGAATTAATTTACATCATTGCTAGTAGAATCATCTGTCCCGTCAAGATACGAAGGAACATAGATAACGGATAAACGGTAGAATATCCTACTGCGGGGGCATCTCCCGATGTTACCTGACCGGAGTAGGCCAATGCGGGAGGATCAGTATTACTACCGGCAATCAATCCCATTAATGTGAAATAGTTTACCTTATAATATAGTCTGGCAATAGCACCGATAATAAGCAGTGGGATTACGGTAATCAGAAAGCCACAACCTACATAAAGTAGTCCGTCACCTTCTACCACTGTTTGTACAAAATTAGCACCTGCGTCGATTCCTACACTGGCAAGGAAGAGTACGATACCTATTTCGCGGAGCATCAGATTGGCACTCATTGTGGTGTATGTCACCAGATGGAGTTTATGTCCGAAACGTCCGATTAAAATGGCTACTACCAGCGGACCACCAGCCAAACCTAATTTCAACGGAGTCGGCATACCAGGGAAAGCAATCGGAAGACTACCTAACAGAATACCTAAGAAGATACCAACAAAGATAGTAACAATATTGGGGGTATCCAGACGTTTTAATTGGTTTCCCAATACACCTGCAACGCGATCTACAGCATCTTGTTGGCCCACTACCATTACGCGGTCGCCTACCTGCAATACTAAATTAGGATCAGCGAAAAGATCCATACCGGAACGATTGACACGAGTTATGTTTACACCATACATACTACGAAAATGCATAGAACCTAAGGTTTTTCCGTTGATCTCAGGTATTGTTACCAAGATGCGGCGCGAAACCATGGGAAGATCTTGTTTTTCCCAATCCAACTCCACTTCTTTTCCAATAAATACAATGATGGCAGCAGCGTCTTCTTCCGAACAAACGATAAATAATTGGTCGCCTACATGAAAAAGAGTTTCATGATTGGGGATGCTTACATGACCTTCATGGCGGATACGTGAACAAACAAATGGCCGTCCCAGGAAGTCTTTAATCTCAATCAATGTTTTTCCACTGATAGATTCATTACGAACTTCAAGACTCATCATGTGTGGCTTGTGATGTGCATCTCCACTTTGAGTTTTCAGGCTTTCTTCTTCTTTGCTCAGATTGACACGGAAAATATAACGGATGGCAATGATTGAGCCGATGATACCTACTACTCCCAGCGGATAAGCGCAGGCGTAACCAAGTGCAATCTGCGGACCATTATAACTCAACTGGTTCAGTGCTTCATTGGCAGCACCAAGTCCGGGAGTATTCGTTACCGCTCCGTAAAGAATACCGACCATCATCGGCAGTTCAATACGTCCATTCCAAAGGTAATAAAGCCCCAGGGCAACAGCAATATTTAACACTACGATGCCTACAGCCAACAGGTTCAATGTCATTCCACCTTTCTTGAAAGAAGAGAAGAATGACGGCCCCACCTGAAGACCGATACAGAATACGAACAAGATCAACCCGAACTCGCGGATGAAATGTAGGATGTGTGTATCGGCTGTGAAGCCGAAATGTCCCATTAAGATGCCGGCAAACAAAACAAAAGTGACTCCCAAAGATACTCCGAAGATCTTGATCTTACCTAGATACACACCAACTGCCACTACGAATGCGTAGAGGAACACGATATGCGCTACGGAGCTAGGGTCCCACAATAAACTTTGTAACCAATCCATAATTTAATAGTAGTTTTTATAATATTTTTCTAAAAACGGATGCAAAATTAGTCATAACATCGGAGCTAATCAAATAAATGAAGAATTAAAAATGAAGAATATCCATTTATGCAAATCTATAGATAATCAAATGTAGAAGATTATTTCTTTATTATAGATAATACTGTTTTTAATTGATTCAAATGGTTATTCCTTTTTACTACATACAATAATGATTTTGGCTGCATATAGTTACTTCTTCGGGTGCATATATTAATTCGTAGGACTATAGTGAACGCTTCGTTGAACTATAGTCCTACGAAACGTTCACTATAGTTCAACGAAAGGTAGACTATAGTCCTACGATTTATTTTGTGCATAAGCGATCGTTGTTCTATGAACCGGGAATCTTAAGTCTTTGCACCGTTTCCTTTAAACGGAAAAGAGTAACTTTCTATTTGTACGAATTTTCCCTAAAAAAGACAGTCTTTTGAACTTAATAGTTATATTTGCAAGTCCAACAACGGACATTTAAAAATAAGTAGATAAAAATAAGGACAATATTAATCTTGTTTTAATTTTAGATAAACTATGGCAGACAAAAAAGAAAAACTCTTCTCGGACTTTTCCCCTGTCTCCACCGAACAGTGGATGGAAAAGGTCACAGCTGACCTAAAAGGCGCTGATTTTGAGAAGAAGCTCGTTTGGAAAACAAACGAAGGTTTCAAGGTAAAACCTTTCTACCGTATGGAAGACTTGGAAGGCTTGAAAACAACTGACTCACTTCCCGGAGAATTTCCTTACTTACGAGGTACGAAGAAAGACAACAACGCATGGTTGGTTCGTCAGGAGATTAAGGTAGAATGTCCAAAAGAAGCGAATGCGAAAGCATTGAATATTCTGAATAAGGGCGTCGATTCTCTTTCTTTCCACGTAAAGGCGAAGGAACTGGATGCTGAATATATTGAAACGTTGTTGAATGACATCCAGGCTGAGTGTGTAGAATTGAATTTCTCTACTTGTCAGGGGCATGTTGTTGAATTAGCCAGTCTGCTGGTAGCTTATTTCCAGAAGAAGGATTATGATGTAAAGAAACTGAGAGGTTCAATCAATTATGATTTCTTCAACAAGATGCTGACTCGTGGCAAAGAAAAGGGAGACATGGTACAAACTGCCAAAGCTCTGATTGAAGCTATCCAACCACTTCCTTTCTATCGAGTAATTAATGTAAATGCATTGTCTTTGAACAACGCCGGTGCATATATTTCTCAGGAATTGGGTTATGCGTTGGCTTGGGGTAACGAATATATGAACCAGTTGACAGAAGCTGGTATTCCTGCTGCTACCATTGCTAAGAGAATAAAATTTAATTTTGGTATCAGTTCTAACTACTTTCTCGAAATTGCGAAATTCCGTGCAGCTCGTATGTTATGGGCTAATATTGTAGCTTCTTACAATCCTGAATGTCTACGTGACTGTGATAACAAAGGTGTTAATGGAGAATGCCGTTGCGCTGCGAAAATGGTTGCTCATGCCGAGACTTCTACTTTCAACCTGACATTATTTGATGCTCATGTGAACCTGCTCCGTACACAAACTGAAGCAATGAGTGCTGCGTTGGCTGGTGTGGATTCAATGACTGTTATTCCGTTTGATAAAACATATGAAACTCCGGATGAATTCTCTGAACGTCTGGCACGTAACCAACAATTGTTATTGAAAGAAGAATCTCATTTTGATAAAGTAATTGACCCGGCTGCGGGTTCTTATTATATTGAGAACCTGACAGTATCTATTGCAAAACAGGCTTGGGAACTCTTCCTCTCTATAGAAGAAGCTGGTGGTTTCTATGCTGCACTGAAAGCGGGGACTGTTCAGGCTGCTGTAAACGAAAGCAATAAAGCTCGTCATAAAGCAGTAGCTCAACGCCGTGAAATCTTGTTGGGTACTAATCAATTCCCTAACTTCAATGAGAAGGCTGGTGAGAAACGTCCGGTCGAGGCGAAATGTTGTTGTGGAGGTGATGCTCAAACTTGTGAAAAGGATGCCGATACATTGATATTCGACCGTGCTGCCAGCGAATTTGAAGCATTGCGTCTGGAGACAGAAGCATCCGGTAAACGCCCGAAAGCATTTATGCTGACTATCGGTAATCTTGCTATGCGTCAGGCACGTGCACAATATTCTTGTAATTTCCTGGCTTGTGCAGGTTATGAAGTAATCGATAACCTTGGATTTGAAACGGTGGAAGCTGGTGTTGAAGCAGCAATGGCTGCTAAGGCGGATATTGTTGTTCTTTGTTCCAGTGATGATGAATATGCTGAATATGCTATTCCTGCTTTCAAAGCATTGAATGGACGTGCTATGTTTATTATTGCCGGTAATCCTGCTTGTGCCGAAGAACTTAAGGCTGCCGGTATCGAGCACTTCATCCATGTTCGTGTAAGCGTATTGGATACCTTGAAAGAGTTTAATGCCAAACTATTGAAGTAAGATGAGAAAAGATTTTAAAAACCTAGATATATATGCCGCATTTCAGCCTGCAAATGGTGCTGAATGGCAGAAGGCTAACGGTATATCTGCCGATTGGAAGACACCGGAACATATTGAAGTAAAGCCTGTTTATACAAAAGAAGACCTTGAAGGAATGGAACACCTTGGCTATGCTGCCGGACTTCCTCCCTATCTGCGTGGTCCATATTCAGTGATGTACACTCTTCGTCCCTGGACTATCCGTCAGTATGCCGGATTCTCTACTGCGGAAGAATCAAATGCTTTTTATCGCCGTAACTTGGCTTCCGGTCAGAAAGGGCTGTCTGTTGCATTTGACTTGGCTACACACCGCGGCTATGATCCCGATCATGAACGAGTAGTGGGTGACGTTGGTAAAGCAGGTGTATCTATCTGTTCATTGGAGAATATGAAAGTTTTATTCGATGGCATTCCTTTGAATAAAATGTCTGTTTCCATGACAATGAACGGTGCCGTACTTCCTATTATGGCATTCTATATCAATGCAGGTCTTGAACAAGGTGCTAATCTGGAAGAAATGGCAGGTACCATCCAGAACGATATCTTGAAAGAATTTATGGTGCGTAACACTTATATTTATCCGCCTGCATTCTCTATGAAGATCATTTCTGATATTTTTGAATATACTTCACAGAAAATGCCTAAGTTCAACTCTATTTCTATCTCCGGTTACCATATGCAGGAAGCAGGGGCTACCGCAGATATCGAGTTGGCTTATACGCTGGCTGACGGTCTGGAATATCTCCGTGCCGGAACTGCGGCGGGTATTGATATTGACGCTTTCGCCCCCCGTTTGTCTTTCTTCTGGGCTATCGGAACCAATCACTTCATGGAAATTGCCAAGATGCGTGCTGCACGTATGCTGTGGGCAAAGATTGTGAAGCAATTCAATCCGAAGAATCCCAAATCATTGGCATTGCGTACACACTCTCAGACTTCCGGTTGGTCACTGACCGAACAAGATCCGTTCAACAATGTGGGACGTACTTGCATCGAGGCAATGGCTGCAGCTTTAGGACATACTCAGTCTTTGCATACCAATGCGTTGGATGAGGCTATTGCTCTTCCGACAGATTTCTCCGCACGTATTGCACGTAATACTCAGATTTATATTCAGGAAGAGACTAATATCTGTAAGAATGTAGATCCGTGGGGTGGTTCTTATTATGTAGAGTCATTGACCAATGAGTTGATTCGCAAAGCTTGGGATCTGATTCAGGAAGTAGAGAAGCTGGGTGGTATGGCAAAAGCGATTGAGACCGGTATCCCTAAGATGCGTATTGAAGAAGCTGCCGCACGTACACAAGCTCGTATTGACAGTGGCTCGCAGATCATTGTCGGTGTGAACAAATATCGTTTGGAAAAAGAAGATCCGATTGATATTCTTGAAGTAGACAACACTGCTGTTCGTAAAGAACAGATTGAGAATCTGAAGACTCTGAAAGAAGGTCGTGATGAGGCAGCAGTGAAGAAAGCCCTCGAAGCAATCACCAAGTGCGTAGAGACGAAGGAAGGTAACTTACTCGAATTGGCTGTTGAGGCAGCTCATCTTCGTGCAACGTTGGGTGAGATTTCATCTGCTTGCGAACAAGTGGTAGGACGTTATAAAGCAATAATTAGAACAATATCAGGCGTGTATTCATCAGAAAGTAAGAATGATAGCGACTTCAAGCGTGCTTGTGAATTGGCTGAGAAGTTTGCGAAAAAAGAGGGAAGACAACCTCGTATCATGGTTGCCAAAATGGGACAAGACGGTCACGACCGTGGTGCCAAAGTAGTTGCAACGGGGTATGCTGACTGTGGTTTCGACGTGGATATGGGACCGTTATTCCAAACTCCGGCAGAAGCTGCCCGTGAAGCGGTAGAAAATGATGTTCATGTAGTTGGTGTATCTTCATTGGCTGCCGGACACAAAACATTGATCCCGCAGATTATGGAAGAGTTGAAAAAGCTGGGTCGTGAAGATATCGTTGTGATTGCCGGTGGTGTAATTCCTGCGCAAGATTACGATTTCTTGTACAAAGCGGGTGTTGCTGCGATCTTTGGTCCTGGTACTCCGGTTGCGAAAGCTGCTTGTCAGATTCTCGAAATTCTGATGAGCGAAGAATAAAAGAATACAATATGATACGAACGTTGCTCGTTGGCAAATGTTCGTGAGGAATTGAGGTGACCCGGTAGTAGTCGAAAGATTGTTACCGGGTTTTCTTTTTAAGTTTTTATTCGCAGATTTTAAAGGTTATTTCAGGTTCTTTTTGCTATATCGATAGCCTGTTGTTTACCTCTTATTAATTAGTACAATTTTAGAGTAGAAGAAGTAGCCAAAAAAATGATAGCGATGATGGCCATTACTAGTGCACCACAGACAAAAACAAATATAGCGGGAAGTATTAGATCCCGATCGGTCAAAAAGTGAGGATGATTTTTTTTTTCAGGTGTAGTTCGTTGTATACGCATCATGTTATTGTTGTCGTCACTTCTATTCCTAGTCTCAGTGTGTGGGGATATGGTTGTTTTCATACTATTAGTTATTTCATTGCTTTTAGTTCTCCTACTTCTATGCAGGAGAACTAAAATAATATTATGATACAGATGATAGCATACGTTTTTATTTGATATCGTTTTATAAAGCGTTACAACTCTCTGACGCAACGCACGTAGTGAAGAGATGTCTTTGCGTCCCAATTGGTCATGCCATTAATGAAGGTGACATACCAACTTTGGGTCTGTACGCCAGTTTCAGTAGCACTCCAAAAATATTCAGAATTTAGAAGAAACATGGAATTGAAAATCCATATCATCATCAATTCCCGCTGCGTAGGCAACCTCCAACCTCCTCCGTCGTATGTCAAATTTTTGCATCCATTATATGCATCTACCCAGTTCATTTTTGTTACTCCAATGTTGAGTCCGTGTGTACCCAAATTATAGTTTGCCACTTCCAATTTTATGTATACTTTATCGTTCTCCGAATTATAGGGGTTCGATGCACTTACATTTCTGAATGCAGTGAGACTAGGCGCACCCAAAACACATTTCTGCTTCTTGTTTTTTTCCACAGCACGTTGCGGGAAACCGCTCGATGCCGAGCAGTCAAGTATGAGCTTATTGTCTTTTTTATAAGCCTTTTGCGCCCATACTCCAAGGCTGATAAGCCCTAGGCAGTAAATTATTAAAATCAGTTTTTTCATATCTTTCAATTATTTAATCTACGGTTTAACTTCTCTTACACAGCGCACGAGGTATCCGCCCATTACATTTTGGGGGTTAGAAATAGTTGTACCGCCTCCGAAACCCACAAACCAGCTTTTCCCCTCATTCCCAAAATCTGTAGAACTCCAATGGTTGAGAATATTGATGTCGGTATCTAATCCGTTTTTTGCGATCCAAACGCCCATTAATTGATTCTGTGCAGGTAAGTACCAAACGTAATTCGGGGCAGTTGTTGAGCCGAGTGATTCCCAACCCACGTTTTTTTGGAAGCAATAATTGGCAGCAGGATATTTGGTTGAGTTATCTCCTGTGTTCAACGTCCAAGTATTTCCTTTGCCGTTATTTTTATGGGTGGTTATATTGTTTCTTGGTTCGTTTGCCCACAACAGCCCCTCACTATCCACCGCATCTACATATAGTTTATTCGTAAACTGCCACACACCGGATTCATCCTCTAACAATTCGCCGCCAAACATACCAACATAAAGGTTTAACACTTCCACCCGCGAGTCGGTATTGTCGGGATCGGGATAGAGCGTCACTTCGTAGGTATAGCGATAGTTGGGCCTTAGGTTGTAATCGGTGGCGAAGTCGGCACCCAGATGCAGGGTGTAAATCCAACCATCACCGTGGGTCATACCGCTAATCTTTACATAAGTAGCACCTGAGGGGGCATTTGTCTTGCGAGTTTGAGCCGTTGTGTTTTCCACCATTCCGCGTCTGTTTTGCGGCACATACCAACTGAACGTGCTGAATGCGGTGCTACTCATTGTGGTGATAGGCTGCGCGGCGTAATCGACAGAAGTAACGGTTGAGGGAAATATGGCGGTCTCGTTCTGATGTGGCATTGAGTAGCTCACGTCTGGCACGCTGCACATCTGTATTGTCCAATCGGTGGCGGTAAGATTACTGCCCGTCTTCACTTTGAAGATAACCTGCGCCACATTACGTATGACATCCATTTCGACGGTAGCACCTTCTGTCTCGAGATCTCCTGTCCAGATACCGCTCATCGGTAAGTTAATTCCACCTCCTGTTAGCAGCGACGCCTCGTCGGTAACACTCTGAGTCTTAGCTAGCAGATCTGCGTAGGTGGATGTGCCTACCGTCATACCTGTATCAAATGATGTGTCATTCGTATTGGCAATAATTACCACGCGTTGCTCTGTACCTGCTGCAAGTATGATTTTGTCAGGCTTAGTGCTATAATAACTTTTCTTGGATAACTTCGCGGTCGTCTCCGTGCCATTGTACTGGAATACCCATATATTGGCAATAGCATCATCGTCCACAGCACGAGTCGATAGGGCGACAGGCTCTTCGATGAGTTCGACCAACATTGCTGCACTGCGGTCCGAGGCTATCACACGGCTTTCGGACGCTCTGCTGTCGAGGGATTTCGTTACCCCAGACCTGTCAGTAGGCGTTTGCATCTGTACGCTACTCAAGTTCAGCGACACCTCTACAGGCTCTCCCACAGGGATCGTACTGTCATCGGTTAGCCCATCTTTTGTGCAACTCGCCATTGCTGCTGCCACAACTATCAAAATACAAAAATGTTTCATAATCTATCTTTTTTAGTGCACCTCCCTGACACAACGTACCCTATATTGCGTTTCCTTTGCTTGAGGCCATGAAACTCCTGTACTCAACCCAAAAGCCCAACTCTGGACATCGCTATGCTGCGTACCACTCCAGTATGCTCTAGAGCTTGTTGGGCGAAAACCGATAATAGTATTAAGTTTTGCTAGGTTATTGTACATCAAGCATAGCTCCGAAAGTCTTGGTAAGCGCCAACCTGTGCCATCGGTAGTTTTGCTATCACAAGCAGTCTTTGCCTCATCCCAACTGACATTTTCATTTTTCTCGTCTGCTACCGCTACCTCCAACTTAGCGTATGGAAGATCGTTTTTGAATACTTCGTCACCAGTAGGTAAATTTAGATAGTGGTCTGCGGGCTCGTTGTTGTAGCTTGTTGTAGTCGAATCGTATAGGTTGGTGGTGCTTCCTCCGTTATTTGCATCATCACCGTAATAGAGAGGCACATAAGGCAACATTGGCACCTCGCGTACGCAACGCACTCTGAACGTTAGTGTCTTTGCTCCAAAAGTAACAGAATTCCCCAAATACCAACAATTATCAGTATCGTACTGCGTACCACTCCAAAAGGCATTATTAGCGTCTATTGGCTGAAAATCCGCAATCGCATTAAGTGTTAATCTGTTATTCATAATCAACAATAGCTCCGAAACTCTCGGCAATCGCCAATCTGTACCATTGGTAGTTTTATTCTTACAAGCCATTTTTGCCTCATTCCAAGTAAGACTTATGCTCTCGTTTGTTGTCGCGACTTGTAATTTAGCGTATGGAGGATCATTTTGTAATACTTCTTCACCGGTAGGAAAAGTTAAATAGTGGTCTGCGGGCTCGTTGTTGTAGCTCATTGCGGTCGCACCGTATAGGCTGGTGGTGCTTCCTCCGTTATTTGCATCATCGCCGTAATAGAGCGGTACATAAGGCAACATTGGCACCTCGCGTACACAACGTACTTTATACTGACTAGTATTTTGTGCATAATCACTATAAGCGGTATTAGCTGTAAAATACCAACTGTAATTATCCATATATCGCGTACCACTCCAGTATGTAGAAGAACCTAATCGCTCAAAACCCGGAATATCATTAAGTGTTTGGTAGTTATTGTACATCAAGCGTAGTTCCGAAACTCTCGGCAATCGCCAACCTCCGCCATCGCTCATTTTCCCATCACAGATAACCTTTGCATCCTTCCAGCTAATATTGGCGTCATTTATCTCGTTTGTTGGTGCTACCTGCAACTTTGCATATGGAAAATCGTTTTTGAATACGTCGTCAGCAGTAGAGAAAGTTAAATAGTGGTCTGCGGACTCGTAGCTATAGCTCGATGTAGTTGCTCCGTATAGATCGGTGACTATTGCTCCATTATTATTCGGATCACCGTAATAGAACGGCACAAAAAGTAATGGCACCTCACGTACACAACGCACGCTAGCAGGTACTGTTTTCGCTTTTCCCGCGAACGAGCCGTTGGTAAATTCGATGGTGAAACCGGCATCCGGTCCACTCTCAGTAGCACCCCAGTATGAGTCAGAAGTAAATTTGGTAAAGCCGTAAACAGACTCAAGCGAAGATTTGTTATTGTACATCAACTGTACCTCTGCGATCCTCGGTAAACGCCAACCTGTACCATTGGTAGATCTATTCTTACAAGCATCCATAGCCTGCTTCCATGTCATCATGTTTACCTCATCCTCAAGCGCCACCTCTAACCGATAGAAAGGTAGTTCGTTAGCGAAAACATCTTCTGTTTGATACTGACCCTCTCTGTAGCTGTTGTAGCTTGTTGTGGTAAAACCTAGCAGTGAAGTGGTGATGTTTCCATTATTATTCGCATCGCCATAATAGAGTGGCGCAGGCTGTGGCACCGCGCCTATTGCTCCGTCTATGTTGCTATCGTTCCACGGAAGAACATTCATTGTACACGTGAGTGTTCGGTTGCGATCAACCGAGATGGTGTAGTTTACCGACTGACCATTCGTCCAAGTGCCCCCGATAGCGACGTTCTGCGTGGTTTGTGCTATGCCGTTTACTGTGAAATCAACAATCAATATGCAGGTAGAGGCATTTTGAGGTATCAACATCATATATTTATTATCACTCATAAGGTTTGTGGCGGTAGGGGTCAGTAGTGTAGTGCCACCTGTAAAAGCCGTATATTCTGCCGAGCCATTCTGCACATTCCATAAATTTGTCGAATAATTATAGATGGCTGTCGATTTAGCAGAGGTTAGTTTGACCGACGTAATAACGACCTGATCCATTGAGGTATCGGCCAGTTTCCCCGATATGCTTACTCGAGTCAGGGCATGTTTAAATTCGAATGCGATCGCTCCGTCTGCTTTTTTGCGGTCGGTGAGTGGTTTGGAGGTAAGCAGATCGACCTGTTTGGTAACATCTGGATTTACGGTATAGGTCAGCGTCGGGGCACCTGTTGTAGTCTGATCGGATACCGTGATACCGTTGTTGTCGGTGAAGGGGTAATAAGCGAAGAACGAGAGGCTAGCATCAGTGTCGGCAGGCCAGTACATCGTAGGTGAATAGGTGAAATCCTTGCCGTTTGTAGCGGCGGTCATCGCTTTGTTGTACATAAAATTGGGCGCAGTATTACTGCTGTTGGCACTCCACGTGCCACTCGGCAAATAGTAACCAAACACACCTATCTTGTCTCCCTCTGCGAAGCTCGTCTTTACCGCTGCCCGCGTCCAGCTATCTCCGTCGTGAAAGGCTATGGCATCACCGCTCGGCTCGTAATAGGGTAGCTCCTCCTTATTGCAGCCCGATACGGTAACAAGCAACGATAGACCTATCAAATATCCGTATAATTTCATATTTTTTGTTGTTTATGCAACGCTTTGCGGTTGCTTTGGTGATCGGAGGGGGAGATCCAACCCCCACCGACCGGTGTTATGCGATAATGTCTATTCGCACGATTAATTAGCCGGCACTGTCACGTCAGCTGCACCTTCACTATCCCAAGCTCCAAGTTCATCTGTTGTGAATGTAATTTCTGATGCACCTCCAGTACCTCCTGTTGCTGGCAGAACAAGGTTGTAACGAATACTTTTACCTTTTTCCCAATTATCTGTAATGGCTACCTTTTTAGGTGTTGTAGTGAAGTCTGCGATCTTAATATCGTTTTGATACACATCGTATGTCACCTGAATATTGATTGTACCTATTGTTTGTGGCACCATCATCAAAGCACCGTTTGTTCCATCTACATTTGTTTTACTCGGTGTCACAGTGCTTATGTCACTCCCTGTGCTATTTTCATAATAGGTATAATTAGTTTTTGTTCCTTCTGCTGTAGCCCACGCTCCACCGCTACTTGCAAAAGTGTATGTATTGGTAGGAAAAACATCTATTACCTCAATCTTCTTAACTTTGCATATCATGCCCCCAGTTACGGCACAAGCGGCTGAAAACTGAATTTTAGTAAGAGCATGGCTAAATGTAAAGTTTACAGCCCCATTACTTCCATTTGTATTTGCTTTTGTTTTATTCATTGCAAGCGCAACCAAAAGGTCTTCCTGATCGGTTACAGAAGGATTCACATTATATGTAAAACTCGGCATTCCTGAGGCAGCACCTGAAAGGTTCTGGGCTGGTGAGGTGGCGAAGAAATTCAGATTATCTGTCGTTCCCATGGGCCAGTAATAATGCTTACCTGATGTAATTACCCACTTAGCGGAAGTACCTGTCCGATCGATAACTTCGTTGTTAATATAAGGCGTACCTACTGTTCCTGACGACCATGCATCTGCAAGATAGTAGGCAGAAACATTGAATGTTTTGAAATTGGCGTCTACCATCTCTGTCGCTCTGTTCGTAACACCTGTGCAGGTATCAAAACCAATTAAATTGTCCGGTGATTGATCTATAATAACCTCGTCCTTTGAGCAAGAGCTCAAACCGATTACCACCACGGTAGCAAAAAATAAAATCTTTTTCATTTTGTTTAATTTTTTAATTGTTATTGAATTATTTGCTTATTTTTTCTTGAGTAGTATCACTACCTAACAGTTCTCTCTTTTCATAGGCTTATCTGTTTGAGATTATACTTCATTATTCCATTGGAATATCAACATTTTCTTCCTCATCCCAGCCGTCTATCTCGGCATCGAATCCACTATCCGATCCGCCCTCTGGTTTCACATTGGGCAACTCAACAGAATCATCTTCGGGGCGAGGCTCCTCACCGGGCTTGGTTCCCATGCCAATCTGAATAGTGATGGTAAATTCATGCTCGTCTTTCTGCATTAAATCGCCCACATTAAACTCTTTGTTGATAATAGTTTGATTATCGACCAGTAAAAAGGACAAGAATAGCTTGCTGTCCGTTGGAAGTAGTGCGTTTAGGGGCTGTCCAAAGGTGGTGATCATAACGATTGCCTCACCGTTGGTGGCAGAGCCTTCGTCTTTGGTCACAGTCCACTCCTCCAGCAGGTGCGTAACCCCGTGCGAGTTGCGCTCTGCGGTGGCGATAAATGCACCCTGAGCCATTCCGCCCAGCGAGCCTCGCATCGACCGGACATTCTGAATGCCTTCGATCTTTACCCGTACCGTGGCGGTGTAAATCATCGGCATAGGCTTCAAATTGAGTGAAACCGCAGGCATACTCTTTGACCGTGCGCGATTTTGCATACTTGTCTCGACCATTGCATCTGTTACCTCAAAGTTCTCATATCGGTCTGCCGCAAATAGTTCGGGTTCTCGTACTATTATCTTGTCATTATTGGCTTTTGTCTTATACCATTTCGAGGTGGTAGCAGTGGCACAAACCTCCATCGTGCTATAGTGATCCATTCCTCGGAACTCCAAAGTGCCGAAGTCGCTCGGAATCTGGTTAAACACCACAACATGATATGTCCCCTTGCGCAGCCGTGGTGATGCCGAATGAATTGTGTTAGTCTGAACGGTTGTAGGGGCGGTGTCATCTGTCGGGAAGAACATTACGGTCATCCCGGTGGGTGTCGGATAAACATCCGACCAATCAACATTCACCAAAACATCACACAGTGGATAAGGCGAAGGATAAGTCAATTCGCGACGTTCGCACCCCGACAGCACAATGTTCACGACAAATATTATTATATATAGGTATCTTTTCATCGCCGTCCTCCTGTCTTATTCCCGATTAGCCACACAAGCGATACTTTTGCCTTGGTAGGGCCGACCCAAGTGTAGCGACCGTCGTTTTGCCACATCAGCACGGTGTTATTTTGCTCACCGTGGTAGTGACGGTATTTGGTGTGGAGGTAGCCGATACCGATCGAAAACTCCATGTTGAAATGCTTGGACAACCGCAATCCGTAGCCATAACTGACTCCCGCCGCGATATAAAACTCACCCTGATAACCGCTGCTTTTGTTTTCCAAGTCATAATATCCGCCACCTCCGTACAATCCCACAAAGTGCCCGGTGAGCTGCTTTCGGTTAGTGCGCCTGCCGAGCCAGTAACGCCCCTCGATATTGCCCGACTGTACCTGCAACGCACGGCTGTTGTCCTTTGACAACCACCACGGAAATATCCACTCACCCGCCACCGACCAACGGTTGCCGATCGGTACTTCGACCTCGATATTCGGTAGCAGTAAAGCATCGAACAGTAGATTGGTTTTGAATGCAAAAAGCGGTTTTGTTAGAGTCTCTACCTGAGTCTCTATCGGTTGTTCAACTACAGCTGTTGTCCGCTGCTCTGTAATCTCTTGTTCAGGTACAACTTTATCAATCGGTAGCTCAACACACTCTTCAAATGGCTGTTCTATGCATTTTTCAATGCCCTTTTTTGGGGAAAATACGATACAAGTTCTGGCTACTCTTAAATGTCTCAAGTAGTGTTTGGTGATATAACTCCACACCCTACCACCTTCGATCTGTCGTAGTTGACACTCTTTGATCACAGGATCGACATCCGAAGTAATTGTTTTCAATATCTGTTCCTTGTAGGGGGCGTTAGCGTCTTCTTCGACAAGTTGTTGCAAACCCGCCCAATCTTCTCCAATAGAGTTAAGCAGAATTTTGTATTGTTTTGTGTACGGATATTTGCAAACAAGATATTGTTCTACTGCTTTTGCACGGCGTGAGGAAAGTTCTTGGTTGTACCTAACCGCCCCTTCTGGTGATACCGAAGCAGTAATTACCACCGAATCAATCTTTGAAGCAATATTTCGATCATTAAATATGCGATCAAATTCTTGCAACCAAGTTGAATTATTCATATATTGGCTATCCAGTACATTTTTGTCAAATTGAAAATAAAGCACATACCTTGATACAGTATCTGCCTGACCGTAACACTCTCCGGTGTAGCATCCGAGAACCAATGAGAATAGCAATATGTTACTTAAAAATTTCATTGTATAAATCTACTTTTTAATTTCAATAAATACGCACAATCCTCCCTTGGATTACAGAAAGCACAACCCGAGCGGAAGAATGTTTATTATCCTGTAATAGTAATATGGCATAAGGTAGCGTACCAATACACAAAATTCCTCTCTCAGCAACTTTTGCAGTACTGAGAAAGCAAGGTATTTGAACCCTAATTAGTGTGTCTTGTCTAAAGACCTCTTCCATCTTTTTATAATTTATACGAATCAGCTGTTAAAAAAGCATTCTGATTCTGTTGGCCAAAATGTTATTGTTTAGTTAATTATCTCATTTGTTTTCTTCTTAATGTCTTTAAAAATTAGCATATTAGAAAATTGAAACTATTCATTATTCTAATTATGTTTTCCAAGGAGAAAGAACCAAAACTTATAAAATCTATATATATTTTACTAAGAATATTTTCTTTTCTAGTTTCCTAATCTTTTTATCAGACATTCAACTATCGGTTGAACTGGATGACTGGAGCGATTAACGAACTAGTAAAGCATCTCATTACATTCTTTAAGCCATCTGATCGCGATTCTGTGACATTACTTATTGAGTCTATGCCCATGATTACCTGCCAAGGAAAGAATAAAACCGGGAAAATGGCTAGTGAAATTGTAACCTGAGACTTATTTTTCCCAGTTGTTTCAAAGATCAGATAACCCATAGAACCGTTTTAAAACGGCTGAATGAGAAGACAAATATTCAAAGAGCGATGAAGGTCAGATCAATATCTGGGCTTCTAGTACATACAATGGGCAAAATAGCCTTGCATTCATTTATCTAATTTTCTAAATTATGCGAATCATAGTTTGATTACTGATTCTCATAATTTATTTTCTAGTACAAATATAACTTCATTTAAAATTGATCACTTCTTAAAAAAAATATTTAGAATAAAAAAGATAACCAATTGATTATGAATGGATATTCTTATGTGGAAAATGTTTTTTTTATGATTTGAGAATAGGAATTTTACGATTTGGATTTTTATTTTTGGAAATTGGGCTTTTGAACGAAGATTCTTAATGTTTTCATTTAGCAAATGAACTATTTGGGAAAGAATACACGCGGTAATCACTAGCGATAATGTATATCGCTGATGCATCGCAACTAAAGATAAATAACTTGAGTTTGATGAAATATATTCGCTTGATTTATCGGCAAACTGGTGGGAGATATAAAGGATACATCAGCAAAAAGCTTTTTGAAAAACTGTTTATTGATGGAATACAATTGATTACTAAACTCAAAAGCAACATGAAAGGAGCAATCCTGAAAGTATCAGATGGAGTACTGCTGAGAAAAAGAGCCATTATTGAAACCATTAATGATGAACTCAAGAACATTGCACAAATAGAGCATTCAAGGCATAGGGCATTTCATGATTTTGTGGTGAATCTGTTGAGTGGAATTGCTGCATATTGCTTCTTCCCCAAGAAACCGTCTATCAACTTGGAAAAAATGGTTGATAGATAGCTTACTTTATTCTAATAAATTCATCGAACTCATGTTAATTAGTACAATTTTAGAGTAGAAGACGTAGCCAAAAAAATGATAGCGATGATGGCCATTACTAGTGCACCACAGACAAAAACAAATATAGCGGGAAGTATGAGATCTCGATCGGTCAAAAAGTGAGGATGATTTTTTTTTTCAGGTGCGGTTCGTTGTATACGCATCATGTTATGGTCACTTCTATTCCTAGTCTCAGTGTGTGGGGATATGGTTGTTTTCATACTATTAGTTATTTATATATTAATTATTTCATTGCTTTTGTGATTGAGGGCATTACTCACGTTGTAGTTCAGAAGTGTTGGCAATGCTGTTTGGGATACCTCCGGGCGTTGCAGCAAGTGTTTGGATGGCCGCAGCACGGATAGTAGCTGTTCGGAGTGAGCGTTTTCCATGTGGATTATCGAGGTATGTCTGCGTTTGCAATTCATCAATGATAGAGGCACGGGCAGTTCGCTCGATTAGTTTGGCAGTTGGGGTTATCTTGTTTTTTTTCATGCTATTATTCTATTTTGTGGGGATTCATGTTTTTCATCAAAGATGGCAATGAAGCAGGATATAGTAATAATAAAATTATTGTCATACAAATACATTTAAAAGTCTCTATGACGATTTTCAAGAATCTGTGATTTGGTGGTTGTTTTGCAAGTTGCTGTTTTTATAAATTATCGGAGGTGTCATCAACTCAAAGAAAAAAATGAGGTAAAAATGACTCCTTTTGCGTAAACGTCTTTTAGATTTCAATTTCATAATCTTTGTTTATCCAGTCGGAAATACCACACTCTATTTCCAGTGGCAAAAGGGCTTGCGATCCGTTGATCTTCACGGTATAATTATATTGTGCGCCTGCCATGAATGACTGTCCGGCAGGAACGACATACCGCAATGTCTCGTCTCCCAAGGTAAATGTAAACTCGATGCCATTAGCATCCTCTATCGGTAGCAGGATGGCTACGGCTATTGGTTTGCCGGATTCCTTTCGGGCAGTGATGGAACTTTCGGTCGTCGAACGATTTATCAGGCTCCCCGTTGCCAGTTGGAAAGAAGCACGGGTACTGATGTTTCGAACTTCGACAAGAGTGTGTAGTAACTCATCTTCTGTAACATTTTCACCTTGTTTTAATTCGAAATGGAGTTTAGTCAGCATATGCTTGAATACAAACGAAACATTGGGTTGGCTCGCGCTCATACCACTGACACGGTCGGCATACAACAGATCAAGGGGTGCAAGGGAAGTTTGAACGGATAAGTCTATTGGGACTATACCTTCTGTGACTTCATCCTTATGTGGGGCGTATGCGCTAAAAGACACAGTACTTCCGTCCATTGGATAATATAAAGTTTGGTCAGGTGTGACCGGTACAAATCCGGAGTTTTGTTCTCCTTCCGATTTGTAATACTTCCTATTTTCTGCATGGAAAGTCATCACTGCTGTTTCCGGTTCCATAAATATACCGATGGTGGCGTTTTCTTCAAAGGGTTCCAGAGGCGTAGTGGCATTTAGATTACCGATATTGGCTCCTATACGAACAGGCGTTGATTCAAATGCTTGTTCTTCTCTATTATCACTACATCCTGCTAAAACTCCTTCGAAGAGTAGGAGCAGGAAGTATAAATTTATTTGTTTCATTTAATTTCCTGTCTTAGTGAGTTTTATACTTTTTCTTCCAGATCGACTTCGATGTCTTCCGCTTCATTCCATTTACCGATGCCGCAGCTCACGTCAAGTTCGTCGGCTCCTGCTGCTCCTTTTTTCAGGGTGAATATAAAGTTGTAGGAAGTTCCGCTTTCGAAGACATTCGTCGGGGTAGGAGCATTACCTGCGTTTGCCTGATAGGTATATTCTTTTCCGTTGATGGTGAGTTTGAAAAGCACAGTTCCTTCAGCTACCGTTTGGGGGATCACCAGCGCTTTTACTCCCGATAGGCAGGGTACTGTCTTGTAGGTGGTCTTTGTAAATGATCCAGCAGGAGTGATTTCTGCTACAGTACTCTGTCCTGATACTGTTATGGGGGTGCTCAGGTTAATGATTCCGTGAGTATTCATTCCGGTCACGATGACTGTGGCAGGAAGTAAGTCCTCGGGCTTGTTGATGTCTTTTCCATTTTTCAGAATGAAGTTTACTTTCGACAGGCGGTGGAGGAAGTTAAGGTAGACAGTACCGGCTTGTGGCAATTGTCCGTCGATCTGTGCTGTCAGGAAATCGCTCTGACTGTAGTTATTACCGGTTTGCTGTTGGGTAGATACCTCAACGGTGGCTTTATCATTCACTACGGGAGATGTCTCCTGATAAGGATAGTAGGCAAATAAGGTGCATGGTTCATTACCTTCGGGCCATAAGATAGGTGTCTCTTGCGTGGCGAAGGCAGCATTCGTTGTTTCAGATCCTGCCGTGGTGCATACGAATGGAACATTCTCATGGAAGGCTGTGAGGGTCTCATTTTCTGCTGTCCATAGGCTGAATCCTATTTTGTCATCCTTAGCAAACCACGAACTTAGTCCGGAATCAGCGGTCCGGTTGAGTACGGGAGTGACAATGGAGGTGGAAAGACGAATTTCTCTGCTACTCGCTTCATTTTCTTCGTCCTGCGTGCAGGAGGAGGTAGTTGTGGTGGCGATAGCGAATATAAGAATGAGAGAGATTTGTTTCATGACTGTTCTGTCTTTAATTAAGTTATTTTATATGTCGGACAACTCAGAATTACGAGTTGTCCGACTAATCCCACTTATCGATTTTGGATGTAACGTACTGCGTAAGTCTCGTCCATAGGAGTGATTGCTACAGGCTGTGTAACACCTTTTGCATCGAAAGAGAAAGTTTTTGCTTCATCTCCATCTTTCATCCAGTAGATACCTTGACCTGCCTTTGTATCCTTTTCGGTCGAAGGAAGATAGATTATTTCCGGTCGGGTAACGGGGTAACTATTTCGTATTGCTTCGTACTTTTCCGCTTGAGTAATCCCGCTTCCTCCGGCATTGTTTATAACTATATTGAAATTTTCCGGTCCGCCGCTTTTCCAGTAACTCAACTTTAGTTTGGCATCGGTTCCTGTGCCTTGGTATTCCCATCGCATCCAATAGGTTTTTCCTCCCGCGTCTGTTTTGATACCATAAATCACCTTGTGGGCAGCGTCACAAAAATACATTCCGTCAGAAGATACAGCCTCTTTATCGAATCCAATTTCAGTGGATGTCGGCCATATCTCTGCGATTTCAGCGGATGTAGGTAAGTGATAGCCCATGGTGAGTTTATCCACTGAGGCTTCCTTCCAGTTCCAAACGCTTTTTGTGCTCTCCGTCAGGTTTTCTTTCTGTAAGATGATGTTACAGAAAGAGGTCAGTTTTTCCGGTGTGCCCGTTGTGGTTCCTCCATCGTTCCAGCCAATGATATCAGTTTTTACGGTGATACCGTAGCGACCTAGTACAATCCGGTAGAGGTAGTGCGTATTGGGCTCGAACTTGGTGTCCGTTTCCACCGGATAACGGAAATACTTCGTCTCCTTTCCCGTCCCGCAGGTGAAGAGGAGCAGGTTTGTTCCTCCTTTGACCGTTTGTGGAATGAAGATCGCTTTGTGCAGATAGTGGTATGTTACGCCGACATTTATCTGCTCATTGGTTGGGGTGATGGGATCGAAATCCGTTGCGTTGGGCACTACTGTCGCTTCCCCTTTGGTGAAATCGATGTTTGAACTGGCAACCGTACCGATGATTTCCACTTTGTAAGGTTTGTCGGCAGGTTTGGGCAGGAATTCCTCGTTCAGAGTCACTTCGATGGTCATTTTACTGAGCAGGTGTGAGAACTTTAGATCAATCGGGTCACTACTCTTTCCTACACTGTTGGTTTTCTTTTGGTTTTGACATTTTGCGTACATCAGGTCGCTCAACTGGTAGTTACTACGTTTGGCACTACCGGTCTTGCTATTGTTGCCCGATTGGTCGGTGAGCACTTCAAAAGGTACGGCGGTCATCACTTCGGCATTGTCGTTGATTACAGCCGAGTAGGGCGAGTAGGCGAATACATCGATGGGGGTTTTCGTGTCTGCCCACTGCATCACTTCGGGCTTTTCTGGTGTCCACAAGGAGGTGCCTCCATTTACAGAGAAGGTATGCTTCATATTGTCCGAGTGGTTGCCATACAGTTTCAGCGTTCCAGGGGTGAATAGGTTTTCGGATAAGCGGTCATAGTTCACCACATAAATTCCGATTTCATCCCCGGTTTCGAATGTTGAGGCTAGTGACGTGTTGTCCGCCACGCGCGTCTTCGCTTCCTGCCCTCCATCCACCGACGCAGTAAACCGGATCGCCGTATCGGTGGATGAGAGATTTGAATCCGTAATGTTGTCCGTGCAGCTATATAAAAGTAGCAGCACGAACCCTATTGCGGGAGAGAATATTTTGGTATGTGGTTTCATATTTAATCAATTCAATTAAACTTCTGAATACAACGTACACTGCATTTCTTTCCGGAAACAGCATCGGTTTTCATGCTAATTTGGGTAGCATCGAAATTCATATACTTTTTGTCTGTTGCTGTCCAATAGCTTCCGCTACCATTTCCGTCTGAAGCAGGTAGAATCAGTACTTGCGCTTGGCTTTTTGGGAAAAGGGCTTTTACTTCATTGGTTGTTTTGTTATCTAATGTAGTACCAGCGGTCACTGCGTCTGTCCAAGTACTTATTCTAAGATATTTGGTAATAGTCGGAGTAGTCGTAGTCAGATATTGCCAGCTAAAGAAATATTTGTCTGTTCCGACTTTCTTGATACCATAAATAGTATTTACCCCATCTGAATAATATTCATTATCTTCATCTAATATATATCCAGAAGTGTTGAATTTGACACTATTAGCAGGAAGTATAGCTGCAAACTCTTCTGGTGTAGGCAATCGGTATCCGGCAGGAGCCAATGATGTTTTCCATTCATAAGTTTCTCCTAACGGATAGGTGGCATTTGTCCCGAAATTGGATGTAGACCAGAATAGCTTGTTGAAATCAGATGTTTTGTCAGCGTCTCCTGTGTCTTCGTTATTATCGGGAGTCCAGTCATTAATGGCTGTTTCAGTAGAAACAGTGATATTATAACTTCCTACTGTGATGTTGAATATATGATGGAAACCCGACTTGAACGTAAATGACGATGGGGCATAGTTATATACCTTTCCATTTACATTGAGGCTAATCAATGTATTGTTTGTAATAGTCTGTGGCACTACGATAGCCTGATAATCACGGGTGTCACCCGTTGATGCTAAACTTGCGGGAGTGATAGGTTGTATATCCGTAGTCGTTTCATTCACTATAGCTATGTCTGTACCTGTCGTCTCCGGCTTGCCATCATTGCCTGCTGTCTTTTTGGTAAAGTCGATTAATGAATTTACATTCGTCCCGGTGATGGAGATGCTATGGGTAGGTACTACAATATTACCACTTGCGTCTTTAAACTCATCATTGAACGTTACGTGGATGGTTGCCTTACTCAACACATGGTTGAATATCAGTTTAACCGGAGCACCCGCTTGACCTGTCTCTGTATTTTTTGTTGCATTCGCCGAATGTGCCCAAAGCAAATCACTTAATTGATAATTGCTTCGTTTGGCATTTGTTTCCGTTTTCGACTGATTTGTTTTTACTGCGAAAGGCACCTTGGTCATGTCTGTCACGCTTGTGGTAATGTCAGATAGATAAGGATAATAGGCAGTAAGGTAAACACTGTTCTGATTGTTGTTCCATAACATCGAGCCTTGACTACTTTCCCATATATTCTTGTCATTCAGCGTATGTTTTATATTATCGGCGTGATTTCCCAACGGGAGCAGTGTGCCGTCCGCCACCACTGAGCCGGATACGTCGTTATCTACCACAAAGATACCTATCTCATCGTCTTTCTCAAATGCTTTACCATCAACAGCTGCTATGCGCGGCTGTGTATCTTTCGCTCCATTGATAAGTGCCGACACTCTGATTTGGTTGTCGTCTACATAAGTTTCGGAACTTTCATTCTTTTCACATCCTGCTAAAAACAGAAGTGCCATGCAACCATATAAGCTGTGCTTCCAAAGGTCAATGGTCTTGTTACATTCATTGTTTGATTTCATCATTTCTTTATTTTTAATTCATTATATATTTGTTTAAAGATTTATCTTTATTCTCCTTCGGCATCTCCGTTGGTGAATCCTCCGTTGTCCCAAGCATTGATAGAGGTAGATACCTCGATGTTACTTACTCCAATTTCTTTCTTAACTGTGATAACGAAACGTTGCTGCATACCGCTTTGCAGATAAATGTTATCACGGGCGTGGTATGGATATTCTATGCCGTCAATGAATACCGAGAAGAGATGCGTCCCGTTTTTCACTTCCTGAGGTATCACAATCGCTTTTACGCCTTCATAGTAAATTTCACCTTTGTCCGAGGTTATTTGTTGAAATTCACCTGCAGGAGTTAGTATCTCTTCGGTCGCTTCGCCAGTCGGTTCAAAGGCAGGCGTAGCGTTGAAGTCATAGGTTCCTTTGAGCTTTTGCCCGTACAGTTTTATGGTAGCTTGTAACAGACTGGGGTTTTCAGCATACGATTCTGTCTTAAGGCGGAAAATTACCTTCGATAGCAGATGCCTGAAGGCCAAAGCAACGGAAACGTGTTCCGGTTGCACTCCGTCCCTTGTAATCGTCCCCTGCTGACAGGTTCCCAGATAATCACTTTCGGTATATCCGTCGTTCTGTTGATTGGCGGAGAGGCGAATGTTGAATTTACCTGCTGTTCCCTCCTCTTGTTTGTCGGGGTAAAGGGCGTAGAAGCGGGCGTTGTGTTGCTGCTCTTCGGTGAGGTAAAGCGGCAGTTCGGTGTCGTTATCGGGATGACAGACAGTGAAGGCGATATTTTCGTAACCCGAGGCCTGTGCGATTAGTTTCCGTACCTGATGTCCGTCATCATCTGTATCTTCTGTAGGTGAGTACTCTACAGTGAGATGTACCTTGTCTCCTTGAGTGAAAGATGTTTGCAGCCTGTTGTCTGTAGTACGGGTTTCGGCCGGGATACCCGCAACAAATCGTACCGGGAGTGGAGAATTCTCCGGCAATTCCGGCAGTTCCGACCGGCTGCTGCAAGCAGTGGCAAGCAACAAACAGCCGTAGACGCCGGTCATTAGTAAAGTTCTCCCTATTGTTTGTTTCATATCTTATTTCATTTTTCTTGTACTTACACATCGCACGGAACATCCGTGGGCGCGAGGATATTCGGTTACTTGCGGACCTTTCGCTTCAAAAGAGAGCCCCCAAGCAGTTCCTTCTGTAGTTCCCGGCGTAGACGACCAGTAGTGACCGTATGTATTTAGGTCATCTACTTTCTTGTGCTGATATGCACCGGTCGATTTATCTATCCCTCCGGCACAAGGAAATTCCAGAATAGCTTCTGCTTTCCCAATGAAATACTTCTCTTTTATTTTTTGCAAGTCTTTACCTTCAAAAGAGGCATCCATGTTTGCTTTTCTATATTCCAGATGGAGATAGGAGATATAGTTTGCCGTGATATTTTTCCTTTGCCAACTTATCAGGTACGCATCGGGTGTGCCTTGTTTCTTAAGCCCATATAGTATGACAGATGAGCCGGTTGTGCCAGGTGTCGGGTCGAATATATAATGTGCTATTGACTTAGCAGTCGGGTCTGACGTAAGTATTTCATCCGTCTGTATCTGCACCTCCGTCTTATTATTATCATTATTTATATTTCCTGTAATTCCCCGTAATTCGTATGCGGTGGGCAGCCGGTATCCTTTAGGACAAGGACCTTGTACGTTTTCTCCCACCCAAAAGGTGTTATCGGATGGAGAGGTCAGCCAATCATTTCCACTGGCGTTGGTGATAAAGTAATTTTTGTATGTTTCGATGTCGCTTGTTACGATAGGACCTGTATATACTTCAGAGGCAGTTATACTTTTGGGGAATCCGATATCGTGCCCCCATTGATAGAATTTGCCTAAGCTCGGATCCCAGTTGTACTCATAGTTTACCGAAGTTGCTCCCAGATTGTATCGGTTCCATTCCAGTTCGTTGAATACCACGTTGCTCATGATGATTTCTTCCTGCTGACCACTTTCGCCATCTGCCCAAGAGATAGAGTTAGTTGTGGTTACGTTTAATTCGTTCTTGCCTACTGTGATGTCGAAACGGTAGTTTGTACCACTTTTGAGGATAAACGGAGTGCCATTGTCCTGAGTCGGTTGGTAGACTAAATGAAATGTTTCGTTCGTAGTAGTTGTTACAGCGACTGAAATCATTTCTTTTGTAATGGTTTGCGGCACAAGGATGGCTTTGTAGGAGGCGTCGTATGCCTTTCCCTGTGCGTCGTCGATGGGGGTGAATTTGTAGGGTATCACTCCAATTTGTGCTCCGCTAGTTAGAGGCAGTGCTACAGGAGATGTCTCTGTATCTGTAGTAGAGAGATTGATGGCGGCTGTTCCATAAAGGTTGTTTAGTTTCAATTTGTGAGAGGCAACGATGGAGTTGCCAGCCAAGTCTTTGAACTCATTATTAAATCGGAGGTTGATTTGTATTTTGCTTAGGGCATGTACAAACTCCATTGCTAAAGCCGGATCAGTAGAATTACGTTCGGTTTTCTTCATCCGGTTTACCGAGCATAGCAAATCATTGTAACTATAGTTCTCTTTCTCTTGCTGATCTTCCTTTATATTGAAAGGAATCTGCTTCATATCTGTATCGGGAGTAACAGTTAGATGATTGTATGGGAAATAGCCGCATACACCAATGGCTGTTTTTGTGGATGAAGGCCAGTACATTTGCTCCGTATCTTCGGGTGTTGGATCTTTCATCTTCCATACCGAGCCATCGAAGTAGTGGCGTATATTATTGGCATGATTTTCACGAGGGAGTAACTCTTCGGGGGTATCTCCTACGTAGTCTACAATATAGATTCCTATTTCATCGTTCGTAGCAAAGGTAGTTTTTTCACCATCGGCAGCAGCATTTCCGGTAGTTCCTCTTGTTTCGGTAGCAACCGGTGTGCCGGCTATGGAGGCGGATATACGGATGAGGTCGTTGTCCGAAAGCGAACGACGTTCTTCCGTTTCTTCTGCTGAACAGGCAGCGAGGAACAAGAGAGCAAAGAGGATTAGGTATTTATTCGTATAGCTCATTTGTTATTTTTTAAAGAATTTTCCACTTTCTATATTGTTGAAAACATAGACATTGTTTTTGCCAGAGACTGCAACGGTGAGTTCTGTATTCCCGTAAATATCTGTTGTTTCAATAATCGAGACGGATGTTCCGAATCTGGTACCTTCTTTAAGGCTCTCCGGCTGGATTTTACCTAAATATGTCCATGTGTATTTATTACATACCCAGATGTATATAGCTCCTTTACTGTTGTTCGCTCCAGGTGCTCCTATAATAGCAGACCCTGATTTGCCAGTTCCTGTCATGTGCGCAGCGAAGCCAAATTGATCGCTTGTATTATCTACATCTACAGGTTTTTCTAGCTTCTGAATTGTGAAATCTTCCAAATCTATGACCTTAACCGTATTTTCGGACTGGCAAAATAGATATTCTTTACTTAGCGCAATAATAGGATCTGTTATATCATCTGTAGGATTAAGAGGGCGATAGATATCGTATCCTATATCATAAATCGTGGTTTTACCTAAGTGTTGAGTGACTAGTTTTGTATCGAATGCTAAAATATTCTTAGTAGATTGTACCGTCGTAGCTGCCTCTAAAGGCGTACCCCAGGAATCTATATTAAGCAAAGATGTTGTCTTTAACCACCCTTGTTGATCCCAAACTCCGGGAGCAGAAGCAAAGAACTTGGTTGTATTTCCTACTTCTGCAAGAGCAACTGAAGTGCCAAATTCGTTGTTCTCACTGTTGTCTGTTTTTTCGACAGTGGGTGTCCATTTGTCGTTTTTATGCTGAAATAGAAATACAGTTCCGGTCTTATTCTTATCAAGTGGAGCACCTACTAATACTGATTCTTTTCCCACACTTATGGATGAACCGAAACTTAAACAGTCATTAGAACTAATTAATTCCCTTAAATCTCCAGTTTTAATCCAATTTATTCCTGCATATGAATAAGTATAACAAACTCCTTTACCATTATTAACCCATGGTGCTGCAATAAATAAATCGGTACTTAGACCACTTATATTTTTATTAAGTTTCACATTATAACCATCTGCATTCTTATCCCGTGTATAAAACAATTCATTCTGATCTCTATCATTCAATATTAGCGAATACGTATTCTTTGTCCCTGCTGTAAAATTACTATTGCTTTTTGCTCGGTAGGTATAAGCGTTACTTCCCATGGATACATAAAAAAGCTCTTCATCCATAATGAATGTTTGTGCCGGAATCAATGCTCGATACACGCGGGTAATGTATTTATCCGTGCCACCTATTGACTCATACGGTACACTTTCCTCTTGCTGTACCAATCTCATTTTTATATTTTGGGGTTTACCTTCGGTACTTGGATCGGCATTACCGCCATAATGCAATTCAGTCTTCGCGTCAAGTAGTTGCACTTCCATTATTTTATCTATATCGGTCAGATACGGATTGTCTGCTGTAATAGTTAGTTCTACCAATGCCATAGCATGGTTGAAGTTGAGTATCACCGGGCCTTCTTCTTTTCCTTCTTTACCGGAATCCGCACAAAGTAAGTCACTTTTCATAAAGGTACTTTTTTTGAGGTCTCCCCGGTCATCCGAAGGTATAGCATTCCATCGTTGATTACTCTGCACTGTGAACACAAAACGGTGGTTGGCGTCAATCTCTAGATCTTCTGTTTTTGTGTAAGGATAATAGGCATAAATGTCTACTTTTACTCCGTCTCCGGGATATAAAATACGGTTCTGTTGTTGCTCATCGACAGTGGTTCCGGCAGGAATAAATCCCGCTTTCGATGGATCCGAATCGGCATGATACTTCCACTTCACGTTGTGCGCATAATTCTCGCGATCGCTAGGATAGGCCTGTGTGTTGGGATCGGTACGTTCGACAACGAAGATACCTATTTCATCGCCCTCTTCGAAGGCAGTATATCCGCTAATATTTTCTACCTCTCCATTACCTGGGATTCCTACCGTTGCTCCGCTTACGGCATCTAAATCTTCATTGCCTCCTATTATTGCCCGTGTCTGTGTAGGATTCAGATTATCGACGGTTATGCCAAATCGCATTTCGTTGTCGGCAAAGGTATAATCACCGATGGTACGGGGAGCCAGGGGAGTATCGGTAGAGGCGATGTCGTCCAGAAAACCGATACCTAAGCGGTCGTCCTGACAAGCTGCTAGGCAGGCTAGCAATAATATCAGGAGCGATAAGTAGAGGTTACGTAGTCTATGTATCATTTCTTTCATTCATTAATGGTTTCTGGTAGGTTCTATTTCGCCCATATCTATGATTTCCCATTTCACAATACCGGCATCGAATCCTCCCGCTTGTTGGTGGATAGATAGGGTACATTCCAGAGTGATCGGTTGGGATTTTTGACTGTTGGCATCCTTTAAAGCATCGGACATATTATAGGTCAGTTTCTGGCTGCTTCCGTCGGTGTAAACGATGGAAAGTGAGAGTGATTGCCCGACTTCGGGCACGGTGCCCAATAACAGGAAAGAGACTTCATGTCCGGTAGTAAAAGAGAAACAATTGTAGCAGCAATCTCCGGGTAGCGATGAATGATTCATTCCAGAAGCAAGGTCTACGCAAGAGGCTACTCCGGCTATCTCTCCGCTAAGGCTATGGATGTATTCCAAACCTGTGCCTTTGATACGTATACTGATCGGTATTACGTGTTGTATGACGGGTAACGTGCGAACGGTAGTTTCGCCGGGCTTCACCACCAGTTGCTCCGCGCTTGCCCCAAAATACCAAGAGGCTGAAGGCAGTTCGTTTTCGGTAGTGGAATTAGTGGCATTCAGGGGTTGCAGATTAACGCAAGCCGACGTATATGAATTACTTTCGGCTATAAACATCCCCGGCTCTGTGCTTTGAATGGCCAGCACCCGGTAATTTCCAGCAGGTAATTCGCCCTCGAATCCGGCAGCAGACGCAGCACGGGTGAAGTCGGCGCCTCCATCTTCGGGATAGAAATGCAGTTCCAATTCTTTGGGGAGAACTGCCCCCGGAGTGGTGTGTTGCCAGTCGAAAGTGATTCCTACTGTACCTTCTGATGCCATCCTTATTGGTTCGTACATCGGACTGGGTACACATCCATGCAGGATGAGCATTGCGAATAGGCAGACTATATAATAGAAAATCGTTTTCATACGAATGTTTGAGTTATTGATTGAATTTCCAAACGAGTGAAACACGTACTTTGGTGAGCCCGAAATGGTTGCCGTTGTCGGTACGGATTCGGATATCCCTGTCTGTCTGGTAGCGATAGATGTGATAATGATCGCCGGTATAGCCTGCACAGATGCCTAAGTCGAGGCTAAGGCGATGATTCAAAGGCAGGAGATACCCTCCGGAAAGACCGGCACCAAAGAAATGTCCCTGACGACCGTCACTACCGGTTAGATGACGGTTGTATTGACCTTCTGCAAGGTATAGTCCCATGTACCAGAAACGGGTTCCCGTATTGTTGGCGGCAAAGTGATAGCGCACTTCAGGCCAGAGACTGCGGTAGCGGTAACGTCGTTGCCCGTCTTTCCAGTTCCAGTGCGTCCATCCGGCTTCAAAAAGAGCAGACCATCGTTTTGCAAAGGGAATTTCGATTCCTCCATTGACTGAAAGCGTAGCCCAACTAAGCAGGTTTGCACGGAGGTTGAAAGGGAACGGACGGCTTTTTACAACAGTCGGCATAAGCTCCTGAGAGATGGGTGTGATAACGTCTGTAGTGGTTACAGGAAGTGTACAGGTATCAGTAGAAACAGGAGTCGCCTGTGGCTGAGGTAATGTTTCTGCGGGAGCCTCTTTGATATACCATTTTATATATACGGTTGCGTTTCGTAAGTAAGGTAGGATATGATTTACGAGATAGCTATAAGCTTTTTCTTCACCAATTCGTTTCAGTTCCTCTTTCTTACTGTTGAGAGACAAAGATGTGTTATTTAGTAATGCCAATACCTGTGCGCGTGCGGGTACGGCAGTATCAGCAATGACAGCTTCCATGAGTCCTTCCCAGTTTTCTACTTTTTGACAAAAGTGAATTGGGCAGCGGTTCACAGCGGGGAATTGGGCCAACAAATACTTTTTTATCGTTTCACTACGGTTTTTACTCAGATTAAAGTTTGTACCGTAAGGGCCATCAGGTGAAGCTGTAGTCTCAATTTTTATGCTGTCAATCCAAATGCAGGAGTCATTGATCAACTGATGCAGACGGGTTCGAATAGCTTCCAGTTTCTCTTTATTATCAAGGTAAGTACTGTCTATCTTTGAACTGTTTATTCGGAACGAGAGGATTATTTCATCGCTGACAGATACGCTGTCTTTCACTTCACCGTGAATAGGTAAAGCAAGCAAGAGATAGCAAGTGCATAAAAAAGCGATTCGTTTCATTTCATTTGTTTATTTTCTGATGCAAATATAGCTTCAGATAAAACTAACCGCTTCTTGAAAAAAATATTTAGAATAAAAAAAATAACTGATTGATTATGAATGATTTTTCTTGTGCTAAAATTGGCTTTTTTATGATTTGATAATGGGCTTTTTACGATTTGGAATTTTATTTTTAGAGATTAGGCTTTTGAAAGGGAGATTCTTAATGTCTTGATATGGCAAATGAGACTATTTGGGGCAGGAGTAAACGCCGTAATCACTAAAATGATAGCGATAATGGATATCGCCTATGCATCGCAACCAAAGATAAAGATGACGGATAAAATGAGGCTTGGGTTGGTCTAAAAGAAACTACGGGAGCATTTCCGAGTGTAACTTGTTGAGTACGTTTAGCACAACTTTCGCCATTGCGAAGGTGGCATTTCATGTCTGGCATTGAAAGCTTGATAGAAAGTAGAAACAGATTGGAAACCGACCTGTTCGGAGATTTCAATCACGGTGGCGTCTGTTTCTTTGAGTAATTTTTCGGCTATATTGAGGCGGCTAGTGCTGACGTATTCGGGAAAGCTGACGCCTAGCTGTCGGTTGAAAAAGCGGCTAAGGTAGGTCTCGTTGGTAGAAAGTTCACGGGCAAGCATGCTGATGGATAAATTGGGATTGTGTAGAAGCTCCGGAGAGGTGAGACGCTCAATCACTCTCTTCTCTTCTTCGGGTGGAAAGAGGATGAAGGAGTCTTCCTGAGTAGGCGGTATTGTTTCTTCTACAGAAGATGTTGTTGCCGATGAATTCATAACCGGAGCTTGTTGGACTTCAGTAAGCTCGTGAATTTTGATAGGAGGAGCCAAGTAGAAATTTAACTTTCGTTTCAGCAAACGGTACGAAGGCAATTGCATGAAAATATATCCGGCAAGAGCAGTGACTGCCAAATTGTAGATCAGTTTGGAGAATAGGAAAGGAGTAAGCATGGCTGCAACTGAAATCAGACAGAAACAAATGATATATTTCATACTCTGCCGAATGCGTAAAGCTGCTTGTGTATGTTTGCCGCCTACTCCGTTCCGACCGAACAGGCGAGGCAGGTAGACGATTAGTTGAGCGACAAGAGAGAGGTAGCAACTGAATCGGAAAAATGTCCACCATGTATAATCATGATTGAGAAGTTCTTGCCAGGTGTAGATGAGTTTATCAGTCGTAGAGGTGGAAGGAGCGAATCCGATGTAGATCATCGCCAGTATACCCGGAAGAAGTAAGTGCTGTATCCATTTTCTGCGGGTAGGAGGTATATCGGTGATACAAAAGCGGTAGTATAGATAGAATAATGGTGTGATGAACGTGAAACCCCAACTATTAATGGTGGATACCAGAGCAATTCGCTCAAGTAGGAATACGCCTTCATACCACGCATTAAATGAAGTGATTATCCATAATGCCAGAACAATAAAGGTAAAAAGAAGCGTCTTTGCATCTTTATGATGTCGGAGGAGGCAGTACCCGCTGATGGTAAGCATAGTCCATGCAAGCAAAGAAGTGCAAATGACGAATATATGTAATACTAATAGTAACATGAAATGTTTCAAATAATTCGTATGCAAATATATACTTAAAAGGCTACAGAAAGGGAACTTTGCATCTTTTTTTTATTTCTTTAGCGGGTAATCTCTTAAATAAAATAGATTTTCTACCTTTGCCGTTAAAATAGCTACCTTATTTTATAATTGCTTTATAGTTGATGTGTCTGTATGCAAATAAACAGTATATTATGTTATAACTTTGTTCTGCTACTTTTATTCTTATTTCCACTTATGGGATTCGGACAAAATAAGAAAGAAAATTCAGCGGATACTTTGCATACTGTCCGGTTGGAAGAAGTGGTAGTCGTTGCTACCCAACCGAATAGTCCCGGTACCAGTTCGATAATTGGTTCCGATGCTATTCGTCATATCCAGGCTGCCGATCTGTCCGACCTTATGCAATTACTTCCCGGTGTGCTTACACGCAACCCTAATCTTAATACTCCTTCTGCATTTACCATTCGGAGTGCCACCTCTTCTAATACGACTAATGCGCTGGGAACTGCTATAGTTGTGGATGGGTTACGGATGACGAATAATGCCAATCTTCAACGGTACAGTTTTAGTGGCTCAGGCGCACCTTTCAATAGTTCGGCACTTTCCGGATTTGATGTGCGCCAACTTTCGCCGGCATCTGTCGAGTCGGTGGAGGTGATACGCGGTGTGCCTTCCGTCCGCTATGGCGACGTGACGAGCGGCATGGTGCTGGTCAAGTCGAAAGCTGGTGTACAGCCTTATACCGTAGGATTGCGGTTTACAACCACTGAAAAACTGGCCTCTATCGGTAAAGGGGTAACTCTTGGCGAGCGGGGTGGCACGTTGTATTGGGGAGCGGACTACGCTCTTTCGGCACAAGACCTTCGTATCCCCGAACAGGATTTTCAGCGGGTAGGGATACAGGCGGCTTATGCACAGGATTTGGGTACGGCTTCGCTACGGATCAATGCCCGTGGATATTGGGGGCAGGACAATAAGGAGAAGGGGGAGAATATGATGGATGGTGAATACCAGAAAAATATCGACCGGGGTATGTCGCTTTCCGCAGGCGGACGATGGGAGGTGGGGAAACCGTGGCTCACGAGTCTGGAAGTTCAGACGGGGATGACTTACGGATTTCAACGGAACGAAGGGAGTACCTATTATTCGGGCACGCAACAGACAACGACTTATACACGCGAAGAGGGTGAGCACCAAGGTATCTTTATCGCGCCTAATTACTTCAGCCGGATTTCGGTGGAGGGCAAACCGATAAGTGCCAACGCATCGCTTACGGCAAACTGGCAGCATACCTTATATAATAATAAGGTGAACAATCATTTTATGCTGGGTATGGAAGCGGGAACGGAAGGAAACCGGGGGGCGGGAATTGAGCTCGATCCTATATGTCCGCCGTTGGAAATGCTCGAAGTGCGCACCCGTTCATACAATGACTTGCCGTTTATGAATCGTTATACCGCTTTTGCGGAGGATAAAATCATTCTGCGCACAGGCGGACAGATGCGTACCGAAATTCAGGCGGGAGTCCGGGTAGACCGTTTGCAGACCGATGCCATCCGTCGGACAGCTGTAGATCCCCGCATCAATGTACGGCAGGTGTTGGTCGAAAATGAGGGGGATGATGCTTCTTTGTTGCGCCACCTCAGTGTCCGTGTGGGCTGGGGACGGATGCACAAGATGCCGCTGCTTGCCTATCTTTACCCCGACAAGGCTTATATAGACAAGAACAGCTTTACTTATAATGATACGGAAAATGGAAACCGCCTGGCGGTGAAGCATACTTTTGCGACGGAGGGCACTTCGAATACTGATCTGCGTCTGCCCGTGAACCGGAAATTGGAACTGGGGGTGCATATACGGTTGGCAAGTGTGACTGCCGACGTGGTTTGGTTCAGCGAGCACCTGCGCGATGGATTTTGCACAGCCTTGCAAGCGGAACCGTTTACTTACCGCCGTTACGACTATCTGCAAGATAAAGGGGCAATTCCCGTGCTCACTCCGGATGGAGTGATGAACAACGGGCAACTCCTTTCATACCATATGCTATCCACCTTTGCTGCTTATCAGCGTCCCGAAAATGGAGTCACGCAGCGTAAGCAAGGAGTTGAATATACACTCGATTTGGGTCGCTGGCAACCATTACGCACGTCAATGCTTATCAGTGGCGGGTGGCTGAAGGTGGAAGAAACAAATGCCGCCCTCTCTGCCTATCACCCCGCTGTGGAGGTTGGTGGTCAGCCTTATCCTTATGTGGGGCTGTACGAAGCCGCCACCGGAGTAGCGAACTTCCGTGTATGGGAACAGTTCAATACCCGCTTTCAGGCAATTACGCAATTGCCCCGTATCGGACTAATAGCTTCGCTGACGTTACAAGCTGTGTGGACAGACCGCGTGCGGAGGGGAATGGAGAGCAACTACAACAATCCGGTGTATCTGACGGATGATGCCGGAAACCGAATAGAGGGTGACATTGTAACAGACATGGCGCATCGCAAGAAACTCAATCCGGTGTTCTACCTCGACGCTCAAGGCAACCGACACGTCTTTACTTCCGATATGGCTGCCGACCCCCGCTTTGCAGACCTTGTGAGGGATGCCGGCACGACGACTTCTTTTCAGACTGACTCGTGGGGACCGTATTTCTTGCTCAACCTGCGGGTGACAAAGGAGATAGGACGGCACGTGTCCGTAGCGTTCTGTGCCAATAATCTGACGCAATCGAAACCGAAACGATATACGAATAGCACACAACAGTATGCCATCCTCAATCCCGATTTGTATTACGGAGCGGAGGTGATGTTCCGATTTTAGCAATAATGAATAATAATCAACAAAACTGATAACAAACAATGAAACAGAATCTTATTTTCCCTGTTTTTCTTCTTATAACCCTTCTGCTGGGCGCTTGCTCGGACGAAGAAACCACTTCGTGTGGGGTCAATGTGCAGGTTGTGTTCTCCGAAGGAGCTGCCACCGAATCGTTTGATGGCATAAAAGTAGTGCTAACTAATAAGACCGGAGGAACTGTCTATACCTCTGCCTGCTCCTCTGCCGGAGTAGCAGCGTTTGTCGTGGAACCGGGCGATTATGCGGCTTCGGTGCATTACCAGACGACTACGGGTGTTGTGTTCAATGGACGTATCGAATCCCTGTCTTTGCTGCCCAACACCGACGAGGCAGTCCGCACAGTGAAGTTGGCACTGACACAAGCCAAAACGAATGCCCTAGTGATTAAAGAAGTTTATTACGACGGTTGTAAAGGAAAGGCGGGTGAAGATTATGACTTCGATCAATACATTACCCTCTACAACAACTCTGACGAAACGATCTATCTCGACGGATTGTGTGTGGCAGAAGTAGACTTCAGTCATGGTATAGGGTCACCTTGGATGGAACTCGACCCGGACATGGAACGCATTCCTGCCGGGTATTTCACTTGGCAATTTCCCGGTAACGGGCAAGATTATCCCTTGCCATCCGGAGCCGAAACGACCATTGCCACCAATGCCGTGAACCACACTGCCGGTGAGTACGGGCACCAAAACTCAGTAAACCTTAGTGCGGTGGATTGGGGATTCTATCATCCGACATTGAAGAATGTGATTGCACCGGATGTGAAACCAATGACAATGCTGCTGAAGGTGGGTACATCAAATAATTCCGGATTTTCTATGTGGGGACCGACCGTGATGGTCTTTGCCCTACCAGTGAGCGACGTTCCGGCTTACGTGGCCGATCCTGCTAACCGTGAAATGGAACCTGATTTCTGGGGCGACCCGAACGAGATGTTTCTCATGGTACCCCGCGAATGGATAATAGACTGCGTGGAGTGTGTGTCGGCCGATGCCGATGCGGGAGTGAAGCGCGTGCCTGCCGTATTGGATAATGAGCCGTTTATCTTTTCCTCAGGAAATTATTCGGGCAAGTCGTTCGTTCGTAAGAAGAGTGTTGCTACGAATGGACGGTCAGTCTATCAGGATACGAATAACTCTGCGGAGGATATGGAAATATCCGTTCCTTTGCTGAAACAATAAATAATAAACCCGACCGATGAAAGAGTGGACAGTACTTTTCGCCTGCGTGGCGTTTGCAGCATTTGCGCAACCTTCGATGGTTACCGCTTTTGCGCAACCGGATACGCTGCGCATCCCTTCGATGGAAGCGGTGCGCCAACAAAACGTCTGGCTAGCGGGAACCAATCCGGTAGCACTGTCGATGAACAGTTTCCATTCTTTTTCTGTTGCAGAAGTAGGTTACGGGCATTTATCGGGGGCATTTGGTGATCCGATGCTTCCGGCTTCGGCTGACCGATACGGTGTCCGTTGCGAATCATATCAGACGTTGGGCAGCGTTTCGCTCTACGGCCGGCTGGGCTATGCGATGACACGGGAACGGGATGTGAATTGGAACGGGATGACCCCTTCTTCGGAATGGTCGGCGGCCAATCTTTGTGATTCTGTCAGCGGTAATCGCCGTGCGGAGCAGTATGAACTCACCGGTGCCTTCTCTCTCCCCTTGGGGCGGCAGTGGGTAGTGGGCGCACAGTTCGATTACGATGTGCAGCAGACTGCTAAGGATACTGATCCTCGCAACCGCAATGACTGGATGGAGTGGATACTGACCCCCGGCATAGCATATGAACGGGGTGCGATGCGTCTGGGTGCTTCGTTGCTCTATGTGCGCTCCGCGGAGGGGGTGGACTATCGGAACGTGGGTAGCCATGTCACTTATCCCGTTTTCATCTCTTATCCGGCGGGTTTCTTCGCCACACTTCCCGGTGGTGAGCCCATCGAGTGGCGATACACCCGTAGCGAGGTAGGCGGAGCGTTGCAGATGGGCATCGTCCGTCGCGATGTGCAGTTTTTTCATCAGTTGGGTGGCGGCATCATCCGTGAGGATGTAGAGCGAAACCGGGTGGAGAACCGTTGCGAAAGCGAAACGGAAGCGTGGCGACTGATGTACACTGCACGGCTTCAGCGTCTTGCCCCCCATGCCCGGCATGAGTGGGCGGTGGGAGCAGACTATAAGCAGGCGAATAATTACGATCCTTTGCAACGTCAGCAGGCAGGTTCACCGTGGCAAACCTATGGACGAGTGCTTCGTTCCACTTGGCACGAGGGAATTTACAAGCTCGCTTACAGTTACCATCGCCTGCGTGATGCGTGGCATCCGCGTTTCTCCGTTCTCTGCGGCGTCACCTTCCGGCAGACGGAAAGTGCACTGCTTTTCTATCCGGTGGAGTACATCCAGCCCCTCCATCGACTGACGGCAGACGTGAGATTGAAGCGTAATGTCCTGTTGCCCTGTGCGCATCTCGACGTCTCAGTGGGTGCGTGCTATGGTACCGGAGGCGGTTCTATTCTGAACGAGAAGCGGCAGGACGGGCAGGAACAGCCGGATATCCGTCTGTGGATGGACGAAGAACTCCGACAGCGCGTCTACCGCTATGAGGTGGCGTCACGTTGGAAGATCGACGCTTCGCTGACGTATACCCGTGAACCTAAACGATCGTTGGTGCGGTGGTTCGTCCGCCTGTCGGGGCAGTACGAGCAGGGAGTAAAGAGTTTGATTCAGACCGAGGGGAGCGAGATCTCCACTCAGGTAGGAATCTTGTTTTAAATAAATAGTATTAATTTAAAAAAATGAAATGAACATGGAAAACAATGAAAAGAATCCGGCAGAAGATCCGGAAATGGAATCGGACTTTTTTGTCAGCCTAATGATTGATTATAACAAATGTAATAACTGTGGGAGATGTACGGAGGTTTGCGTGCCGGGGGTACTCGTGATGGTGAATAATCAGTTAGAGGTAACTGATGTTGAGCTATGTAATAAGTGTGCTGATTGTTTGAAGCGTTGTCTCAAAAGGGCTATTTCGATAAATGACTAGGTGATGTAAGCCTTTGGACTTAGATTATGACGGGCAGAAGTAACTTATCATTCAGACGATTGAAGAGATTTTTCGCTTCGTTCTGAATGACAGTTACATCTGCTTTATAAAGCGCAGAAATAAATTAATTATCAGAAAGTAGTAAATGACATGAAAATACATCGGAATAACACCAAACAAGTCACAGCTAAAGTTCTGTTACTTCTTGTCCTCTTGTGTTACTTTACATTTATCGGCTGCACCGGTTCGGAGACGGAGCGCAAGAAAGCTGACAAACTGAGCACCGAGCTAGCGCAGATGCCCCTGCTTTCCTCGCAGTTCGACTCGCTGATGCAGCAGGTACGTCAGTTGCCCCCAACCTATCGGGTTGCCATCCTGTTGGAGGTAGCCTCACGGGATGAAGGAAGAAAGGCGGTGATAAAGCAGGAAGACTGCATACTGGAGGCCCTGCCACTTGCTTCGAAAAAAGAGAAGAAGAAGTTGTTGTTGCATCTGGTCGATTATTACGCCAGATACGGTAGCTTTTCTCCGATGAGCAATGTGCGCAAGAAATGTTTTCTGCGGGTGGCAGAGTTGGAAGAACACTATTCACTCTCGCAGGAAGAAAGCTGGGCAGTTAAAAAAGTAAAGGCCTTGATACTGCAAAATCTTTCTGAAACAGAACGTGCGTTGTCCGTCTACTTCGAGCTCCTTGCTGAACACCGTGCTGCTGACAAACCGGAACTAATTATTGAAGACCTTGGTAGCATTGCCACAATCTTTAGCAGCTTAGGTGACCATGAAAAAGCGATATCTCTTCAAAAAGAGGCTTATCAACTTGCGGTAGAACATCAATTACCGGAGTATCAAAAAAAATGTTCCAGAAGCCTTGTTGTTGGCTTGTATCGGCTTGGAAAATATGCTGAAATCATCGAATTGTACTGGAAAACAAATCTCGATTTCTTTGCTCGCTCCGAATATAATGCTTACTCCATGCTGGCATCCTGTCATCTACAGCTCGCCCGCCCCGACAGTGCCCGCTTCTATTTGGAGAAGATGGTGCAAGGATCGGCGACTGCCTCCGATGCTACGTTTTATAGCCGTCTGGCGGAAACCTACCTCTCTGAAAACCGGGAAGATTCCGCTACTGCTACTATGACGAAGTTGATAGATTGTCTCCGCAAAGAAGCGAAATCTACCGAAGGGTTATCAGAGGCTGACTCTCCTTTTCCATTCAGTTTTCTGCCTGTTTGCTCTAGTTATGCCACATTGCTCCACCACAATGGCAAAGACCGTGAAGCTTCTGAAACCTTCCGCCTTATCGTCCCCCTGATGGAGGAATTCACCGAAACATCTTCCATATTGGCGGACCAGATTGATGCTCTCACTCGTTATAGTAATTTATGTCGTTCCCTTCGGCAGTACGAAAAAGTGTCCGACCTACTCACTCGCCGTGACTCGCTGCGAGACATCTATATCCGCATCATCGACAAATGGGATAAGAAACGGGTGATCGACCGTTTTAAAACCAGTGAACTGATGTATACTATCGAAAAGCAACAAACTCAGCTTGCTTACTCCAATCGGATACTTATCATCGTGGGTGTTGCTACGTTGGTACTAGGTTGCAGCATTGTGGCACTGGTCGTCTTCTACCGTCAGCGCCGCCGCCAACTATTGCTTATTCAGGATAAGGAGTTCGAGATTGAACGGCTACGAACCGAAGTGTTATCGTCCGGGGGAAACTCATCTGTCCCCGTATTTAGTCCGCAGGAAGAACTGTTTCGCACTGCTGAACGGAAAATCGCCACCGAGAGGCTTTTCCTCAATAAAGAACTTTCGCTTGAACTTCTGGCGCGTATCCTCGATACCAATCGTTCCTATCTGTCATCTGCCGTCAATAGCCATTCGGGTAGTAACTTCAATCAATGGCTCAACGACTACCGCATCCAATACATTCTGGCACGTATCCATACCACCAACGATCTTATTCACTTGGCGGACGAAGCAGGCTTTGCTTCACTCAATTCGTTTTATCGCAACTTTAAGAGATGTACGGGAATGACACCTAATGAATATCTGAAACAGGCAATCACTGCTTGATAAGCGATAAGATATTCCGATTTTTCTTCTCTTTGTTAAGGTCGGAGCGAAATAATCGTGTAACTTTGTAGACTATTAGTAAAAAGAAGAAGATAAAGAATGATAGTTTGCATAGCCGAAAAGCCATCAGTAGCACGAGATATAGCCGAGGTACTTGGTGCCCACAATCGAAAAGAAGGATATATAGAAGGAAACGGATACCAGGTGACTTGGACATTCGGACATCTTTGTACCCTGAAAGAACCGCATGAATATACTTCCGCCTGGAAGTCGTGGAGTTTGGGTAGCCTGCCGATGATTCCACAGCGTTTTGGTATTAAACTCATTGAAAATCCTACTTACGAAAAACAGTTTCATATCATTGAAGGGCTGATGCAGCAGGCTGATCAAATCATCAACTGTGGTGATGCCGGGCAAGAAGGAGAACTCATCCAGAGATGGGTGATGCAGAAAGCCGGTGCACGTTGTCCGGTGAAACGGCTTTGGATTTCTTCATTGACAGAAGAAGCTATTCGAGAAGGATTTTCCAAATTGAAAGATCAGTCTGAGTTCCAACCTTTGTACGAAGCAGGACTTTCCCGTGCCATCGGAGACTGGACACTAGGCATGAACGCCACCCGCCTTTATACTATTAAATATGGTCAGAATAAGCAAGTACTTTCCATCGGACGGGTGCAAACACCTACTTTGGCACTTATTGTGAACCGCCAACTTGAAATACAAAACTTCAATCCCAAACAATACTGGGAACTGAAAACCATTTATCGGGATACCACCTTTTCAGCGATCATCAGAAAAAGTGAAGAAGAGTTAATTTTGGAAGAAGAAAAGAAGAAAGACGATAAAGCAACAGCAAAAAAGTTAGTTAGAGAAGAAGAGAACCGAGGAATAGATCCCATAGAGAATGCTGAAAAAGGACAGGCTCTCGTAGACCAAATCAAAGATTCCCCTTTTACCATCACTAGCGTTGCAAAGAAAGAAGGAAAAGAATATCCTCCTCGTCTGTTTGACTTAACCTCCCTACAAGTGGAATGCAACAAAAAATTTGCTTATTCTGCTGATGAAACACTGAAGATCATCCAATCCTTGTACGAGAAGAAAGTTGCTACCTATCCTCGTGTAGATACTACTTTCCTGAGCGATGATATTTATCCCAAATGTCCCAATATACTGAAAGGACTGAAAGACTACGAAGTTCTGACTGCCCCGTTGGCTAATGTTACCTTAACGAAATCGAAAAAAGTATTTGATAATTCGAAAGTAACAGACCACCACGCTATCATCCCTACCGGGCAACATCCCCAGAATCTGACGGATTTAGAACGTCGCGTTTTTGATCTGATTGCTCGCCGTTTCATAGCTGTGTTCTATCCCGACTGTAAAGTATCTACTACTACTGTTCTGGGAGAAGTAAAAAGTACTACTGTCCCAAGTGAAGCGGAGAAAGACACTGTTCTGAGCAGAGTCGAAAGTATTGAATTCAAAGTAACCGGCAAACAAATTCTCGAACCGGGCTGGCGGGTAGTATTTGGTGTTCCCGGTGCACAAACTCAGGAAGATAAAGACGAAAAAGAAGGTGAAGACGAAAACGTTCTTCCCACCTTCATCAAAGGGGAAAGTGGTCCTCACATCCCTTCTCTGTATGAGAAGTGGACACAGCCGCCTCGTCCATTCACTGAAGCAACTTTGCTTCGCGCCATGGAAACGGCCGGTAAGTTGGTAGATAATGACGAACTCCGCGATGCGTTGAAAGAAAATGGTATCGGACGACCTTCTACCCGTGCTGCTATCATCGAAACTCTTTTCAAACGAAACTATATTCGCAAAGAGAAGAAGAACCTGATCGCCACCCCGACAGGCATTGAACTAATCCAGATGATACATGAGGAATTGTTGAAATCGGCAGAACTGACCGGTATTTGGGAGAAGAAACTTCGTGAGATTGAGAAAAGAACCTATGATGCCCGTCAGTTTCTGGAAGAACTGAAACAGATGGTATCAGAAGTTGTCATGAGTGTACTTTCGGATAATTCGAACCGACGGATTACAATTCAGGAAGCTGCTTTGGAAAAAGTCGGAGAGAAAGAAAAGAAGGAGCCAAAGAAGCGGGAACGGAAGCCAAGAACTCCGAAAGAAACTAACCCTAAAAAGCAAGCAGTAGAAGAAACGAATGCTGTAACAAATATCGAAACAACCTCTGTATCTGCTTCGACTATGACTGATGGTCTGGTGGGACAGCCTTGTCCGCTATGTGATAGAGGCACAATTATTAAAGGAAAAACAGCCTATGGTTGTTCCGAATGGAGAAATGGATGTACTTACCGGAAAGCTTTTGAATCGTAATTTTAATATTGGGTCGTGACAGTGATATTGCCTTCTTTTCTATACTAAATTATGGAGGAATTAGATTGCTTAATGTGTAGAAGTAGAACTACTAATCATTTTAAATCAGAGTTACTGATTGTTTGGCAGCGATATTACTAATCGTAACCCGTAATCAATATCCCACCGATGTGGATTGACACCATATCGGTGGGTGACTTTGCAATACTTATCGTAAGTGTAGTAACTTCCTTCACGCGCAGCATATTCCCACTCTGCCTCAAAAGGTAACTGTAAGGGCAGTCTGCTTAGTTTTGAAAGTTTTTTTGTGAATAGTTCAGTGTCAAGCCAACATATCTGATCTACCGGATAACCACGTCTATGGAGATTTGATGGATTCTTTCCCATGATAACATACCATTCATCTTGGCTTACTTCGTAACGGTTGATGAAAAAAGAATTGACTGTTACAGATAAAGAATTATTTTCTCCCATAAACATGGTACCTCCTTCTACATAAACCATATTCCATAATATATAACGAATCACCTCCTTCTGTTCTTTATTCACTGCAGGCGACCAATTTAGGTTCTTTTCTAATAAAGAAGGAAGGGTGTCAATAATACTTCTGTCGCGTTGGCATCTATCGTAATAACGTTCCCATACAGGACATTCTTGTGCCATGCCTGATAATAATGCTGTTTTCAGGAATAAGACAAATATTGTTATAATTAGTATAATATTTTTCCTTTTCATGAGAGTGATGTACCTTATATTATATTTTTAGACGGGCGAGAATAAGTATAACTACAAAGCTTATCCTTAAATTAGTTTAATATACTTCTTTTTGATTTTTATTCCCTTTGAGGGTGAACTCCCTTTTTTTCCTTAAAATTATTCTAACTCTTCGATATTAATCATTGAATGATTGTTCTTATAGCATAGGAATATCAATATTTTAAATGAAAAAGAATATGAAAAAGAAATTAATAGGTATTGCTTTGTTATTGGCTGCTGTCTCTTTATCTAGTATACAGACTATAGAAGCTTGTACCCGGGCTGTCTATATTGGTCCTGAACAGATGGTGATAACAGGTCGTACTATGGATTGGAAAGAGGATATTATGTCAAATATTTACGTATTCCCACGTGGAATGAAGCGTGCAGGACATAATGAAGGAGAAACTGTGAATTGGACCTCTAAATATGGAAGTGTAATAGCAACCGGGTATGATATAGGTACTTGTGATGGAATGAATGAAAAGGGACTGGTAGCAAGCCTTCTTTTTCTACCGGAATCAGTTTATTCACTTCCCGGAGACACTCGTCCGGCAATGGGGATTAGTATCTGGACTCAATATGTGCTTGATAACTTTGCTACAGTGAGTGAAGCAGTAGATGAATTGAAAAAGGAAACCTTTCGGATCGATGCTCCCCGTATGCCCAATAACGGACCGGAATCTACTTTGCATCTGGCTATTACAGATGCAACCGGTAATACGGCAATTCTGGAATATATCGATGGAAAATTGAATATTCATGAAGGAAAAGAATATCAAGTAATGACAAACTCTCCTCGATACGAAGATCAGCTGGCTATTAATAATTATTGGAAAGAAATCGGAGGAATACAAATGCTTCCGGGGACAAATCGTTCGAGTGACCGTTTTGTTCGTGCTTCTTTCTATATTCATGCAATTCCGCAGACTTCGGATGAGAAAGTAGCCGTTCCCAGTGTATTGAGTGTCATGCGTAATGTATCTGTTCCGTTCGGCATTAATACTCCTGATAAACCGTATATATCTTCTACCCGCTGGCGAACTGTTTCTGATCAGAAGAATAAAGTATATTATTTTGAGTCTACTTTAACTCCAAATCTGTTTTGGCTGGATTTAAAGAAAATAGATTTTAGCACAGGAACAAGTGTGAAGAAGTTGGCATTGACTCATGGAGAAATTTATGCAGGAGATGCTGTCAGAGATTTGAAAGATAGTAATCCGTTTACTTTTCTCTTTCAAACTCCGGAGATGTAAATGTTGATAGGATGATGGTTATTATAAAATGAAACGGTGGGTGGACTGCAATGATGCAAGTCTGCCCACCGTTTTCATTTCGACGATTCTTATAGAATCAAGGAATTGGACATCTATAACTTTGAAATAGAGTTTTCACATAACTCTCATTTATCAAGTATATAAATCCAATTTTATCAAATGTCTTGAAACTCTATTAAATAGCTGTTATTTGGGATATTCTAAATAGAAATAGACTACTGCTTCTATTCCCTTTCTAAAAATATCCAATGAGAAGTTCTCATTAGGCGAATGGATTGCATCCGATTCAAGCCCAAAGCCCATCAATATGGTTTTGATTCCCAATACCTGTTCAAATGTTGAAATGATAGGAATACTTCCACCACGTCGTACAGCTAATGGTTTTTTACCAAATGCTATCTCAAATCCTTTCTCTGCTGCCTGATAAGCAGGGAGCGAAATCGGACAAACATATCCTTGTCCTCCATGCATCGGAGTTACCTTTACTTGTACAGTGTCAGGAGCAATACTGAGGATATAATCAGCAAATAACTGAGAAATCTTATGATGATCCTGATGAGGAACTAATCGGCAGGATACTTTAGCAAATGCTTTTGAAGGAAGGACCGTTTTAGAGCCTTCTCCCGTATATCCGCCCCAGATGCCACAAACATCAAATGAGGGTCGGCAACTATTACGTTCCAGTGTACTGTATCCTTTTTCTCCGAAAAGTGCTTTTACTCCGATTGCCCCTTTGTATTTTTGCTCGTCAAAAGGAATATGCGCGATCATTTCTCTTTCCGCTTGAGGCACTTCTTCTACATTGTCATAAAAGCCGGGAATTGTAATTTTTCCATTCTCATCCGTTACTTGGCTGATCATTTTACAAAGTACATTGATTGGATTAGCAACTGCACCTCCAAAATGACCGGAGTGTAAGTCGCGATTCGGACCTGTGACTTCTATTTCCCAATAAGCTAAACCACGAAGTCCTGTAGTGAGTGACGGAAGTTCTGCCCCCAGCATACTGGTATCCGATACCAGAATAATGTCCGCTTTCAGCAATTCTTTATGTTCTTCACAGAAAGCTTCCAAACTAGGAGATCCGATTTCTTCTTCCCCTTCGAAAATGAACTTTACATTATTCTTTAATAATTCATTCTTAACCAAGTATTCAAAAGCTTTTACCTGAATAAAAGACTGTCCTTTATCATCATCTGCTCCACGTGCCCAAATGTATCCATCCCGAATTTCGGGTTCAAAAGGCTGGCTTTTCCAGAGTTCGAGAGGCTCAGCAGGCATTACATCATAATGAGCATATACCAATACGGTCTTAGCATTTGGGTCTACAATTTTCTGACCGAAAACAATTGGATTTCCTTTCGAAGGCATTACAAGTGCTTCGTCGGCTCCGGCTTCCAAAAGAAGTTGCGCCCATCGTTCAGCACAAGCAACCATATCGTCACGATGTTCCGGCAAAGCACTAATACTTGGTATACGGATGAGACTGAATAAGTCCTTCATCATTTTCGGCTCGTTTGCAGCAATATATTTCTGAATTTCGGTCATTATAATTGCGTTGTTTTATCTAATAAATAGTAATCGAGTATAGTCATGGCAGCCATTGCTTCCACGATAGGTACGGCACGTGGCAATACACAAGCATCATGGCGTCCGCGAGCTTTCAAGGTAGTGTCAATACCGTCGATATTAACAGTTTCCTGTTCCATGAGCAAAGTTGCAATTGGCTTGAATACCACACGGAAATAAATATCTTGTCCGTTACTAATACCTCCCTGTATACCTCCGGAGTGATTGGTATGTGTTTCAATCCGTCCGTTGTTATTGAAGAAAACATCGTTCTGCTCGGAGCCTCTCATCTTTAATCCTTTAAATCCTTCACCATATTCGAAGGCTTTAGCCGCATTGATAGTAAGCATTGCGTTACCTAATGCAGCGTGCAGTTTGCCGAATACCGGTTGTCCTAATCCGATGGGACATTCTTTGATAACACAAGTGATTGTACCACCGATTGTATCACCTTCGCCTTTCACTTTATATATAAGGTCTGCCATTTCTTTAGCTTTCTCCGGGTCAGGGCAACGCACATCGTTTGTTTCAATCAAATCAAGATCATAGTCCGAGTAGTTACCTTCCAATTTGATAGCACCCACTTGTGATGTATAAGCGGTGATGTCGATACCTAACTGACGAAGCGCCAACTTTGCCAATGCACCGGCTACGACTCGGGAAATAGTTTCGCGTGCAGAAGAGCGTCCGCCACCACGGTGGTCGCGGATACCATATTTTACATTATATGTATAATCCGCGTGTGAGGGACGATATACGTTTTTCAGATTATTGTAATCATTGGAATGTTGGTTTTCATTCCATACGATGAAACCAATGGGACATCCGGTAGACTTTCCTTCGAAAATACCGGAAAGGAATTCAACTTTATCCGCTTCTTTCCGCGGTGTGGTAAGAATTGATTGTCCCGGACGACGTCGGTTTAGCTCTTGTTGTACGAATTCTTCATCGATTGGAATTCCTGAAGGAAATCCGTCGATAACTCCTCCTACTCCTTTCCCATGAGACTCACCAAAACTTGTGAGTCGAAAAATGTTGCCAAATGAATTAAACATAGTTGTGGCTTTTTAAAAATTACTCTATGCAAATATAACAAAGTTTTTGATAAGAAGGTTGTGAATTCGAAATATCTTCCGAAATAGAGGCGTTTTGAACCTTTTCTTCTCTTTTTAGTTTATAAGTGATAACTATTTTTTAGTAACTAAACCCAAAATGTATGAAAAAGAATCTATTGTATTTATGTGCATTGGTATGTACTGCTAGTCTTTTTGTTGCTTGCAGTAGTGATGATGATAACGGAAAGAAAGAAGAGCCACCAACGATAACAGCTCCGGCTGTCGTAGGAACTTATCGTGGAAATATGGATATTACCATGACGCCGGATGGTTCGGATCAGGAAATGGTTATAGCCGACGGACTGATGAAGAATATCACAATCTCTCAGGTTAGTGATACTGAAGTGAAAATGGAATTGAAAGAATTCGAATTGTTTATAAATGGAACTATATTGAAACTTGGTGATATTGTTGTGGATAAGTGTGTCGTGAAGAAAGATGGAACTTCATATAACTTTACCGGTCAGCAAAACTTGACTTTTCAGGGAGCAGGTGCTATGCTGGGTACTTGTGCCACTACTGTGGATGGTGATGTGGAAGGCGGAGATATTGATATGGATATTCTTGTAAAAGTACCGGCATTGAGCCAAACTGTGAAAGTGTCTTTTGATGGAGTGAAACTAGTTACTGATGCGGGCACTTATTATAACTTTGAAACTTGGGTTCCCGGTGTGGAAGGACAAGAGCCGGACATGACTTTTTATGAACCGACCGGATGGAGTTCCAGTAATACGGGTGCTCACTTTCTGAAAGGAATGCATTATGTGGATAGATATGTAGTAACTCAAACGAATGATGCGCATTGGGGAAAATCTGCAGCGAAAATTGAAACACTGGATTCTAAAGGAGCCGATGCAGGTTTTGCCAAGATACCCAAAGTAACTACCGGCTCCTTGTTTCTGGGAGCTTTTAAGACCAGTTTCCCGAATACACTTGAAAGTACTAAGTTCGGTATTGAATTTAGTAAGAAACCGCTTTCATTGAAAGGATATTATAAATATGCTCCGGGTGAAAATTATTATGTTTGCCAATCCATAGAAACTTGCGATATAGCTACGGTAGATGCTACTCAAACAGACGCATTTTCCATTAAAGCAGTATTGTATATTACCGATGAATATAAAGCTGATTATTCCGACTGTCTGACGGGAGCGGATATTTATACTTCGAATAGAGTAGTAGCTACTGCGTCTCTTGAAGGAGGTGCACAAGCAAATTGGACATTCTTTGATATTACTTTAAACTATAAGAAGCCTTATGATGCCAATCAGAAATATCGTTTTGCCATCATTTGCTCGTCCAGTAAAGAGGGGGATAAGTTTTGTGGGGCTCCCGGCAGTGTATTGATAGTAGATGATTTTGAGTTGATATCAGCAGAGTAACTATAACGTTACTTGAATCTTTTAGTAAGCAAAATATAAACCTATAATTATTTTATTTGTGCCATCTTATTGGCACGATTGTCCGTTCCATTGGCATCACTATGTCACTTAATTGGCACAAACGCGCCAATTAAGTGACACCAATTGAAAGAAAGTCAGAAAAGAAATTTAGAAAGCATATCCGAATCCGATGTTCAAATAGATAGGATACATAGCAAATGTAATTGTATGGAAATCGTTTTTAAAGATATCATTTAATCCCCATGTGAAATCTGCATAGATATTTAGATGTTTGAATGCTTTCCACCCGGCACCAAACTGTAATCCCCATTGAAAGTGTCTTAAATTGTCCGAGAAGTCATATGTAGCAATTTTCCCATCAGTAAATTCCACTTTATCCCCTGTGGGATTTCCTTCGCGAAGATACCCTTCATAAACATTTCCGGAAAACTCTCTTGAGAGTATATAGGAAAAATAAGGTCCTCCTTTTATATTCCATCGGCTATTTATTTTATAAGTAGCCATCAGGGGAATTGTCAGACCCGAAGTATGTACTTTGGTTTTTACTCCGCCTGTCCATACACCACTTATTCTTTCGCCTCCCTGTCCCAAAATCTCCATGCTGTAATTTTTTACAGTGGCTTTTGTAGTCATTGCTTTGTTTTCGAGTCGCAGCCCTGTAATGATTCCGAATTTATTCTGAAGAGCAAACCATTTGGTGACTTCTCCTCCAATGCTGATAGCAAGAGTGGGATTATAACTATCGACAGAGCGGATTTCTGCCGGAAGTGGGAGTGGCGCTGTGCCACCAATACTGAAACCGGCTTTAATTTCATATTCCAGTCCACTTAAGGCAGAACGGATCAGAGTTTCATTTCTATCGACTTGGGAATAAGAAGGAAGGGTAACTCCAAGGCTGATTAACAGGCATATTATATAAGGATAGATTTTCATGATTATTATAAATAGGATGAGTACTTCATTAAAGATTAGTTCTCTGAATGATAAATCAGCTCGGCTTGGTCGATTTGTAAGTTGCTGCCGATTGCTCCATTAAAATGATCTCCTTCAAGGCTGGAAGAGAAAACAATGGATATATTGTATTTTCCTTCCTGAAGTTTTTCTTTGTCAATGAACTTTCCGGGAAGGGGAGTGAACGGAAGTTTGAAATAAGTCCATTCATCAGTTTCTTTAGCATCGTTTATACGTGCCATTGATACCAGATTTGGACTTGTGAAGGCATTAGTTCCGTCAAGGGTAGAAACTGTTTCACTAGTCTCATACATAATGGCATATATGTCACATATATCGCGTTTGCCGTTTACCGGTTTACCGCCTTCTGTAAATTGGCTTCCGGCTTTATACTTATAATAACCAGCCAGATAAGTAGGAACGTGCCGGAAAGGAAGACCGAATTTAGTTGCTTTCAAAGGATTACTCATGGCATTGTTTACATCAAAAGAACCAATAAACAAATTACCTGCTGCAATAGGCATTCCTACCATTTGCCCGAAAAATCCGGTGCTGCGGGTAACGAGTGATAAACATTTTCCATCTGTGCCTCCTGTTATCTGGAAAGTTGGGTAATTGTCGGCTGTTTTGGGTACTCCGGTCAAAGCATATCCGGCATTTCCACTTGCCCATTGCATTACGACTTTTCCTCCTTCCCGTTCTACAAATATGTAATATTTCTGTCCGCCAAGCGTATCCTCAAAATTATAGTTGGTTGCTAATTCCGTATCTACAACAGATACAGAATAAAGTTTCTTCCAGAAGCCATCGGCTGCGGTGACTGTGTATGTTTGTGGCGAATGGAAATCCCGTTCAGTTCCTCCCACAGGGGCAATCTTTGCACCCGGCGTAAGAGTGAATTCCGGTGCAAGAGTGGTGAGGTCAGTACCCGGAGCAACAAAAAGGGTTACGGAATTATTATTTATAATAGGATTTGTTGTCATGATTACTCCAGGCAAACTACAGCTTACTATATCAGCTTCTGCGTTGGGTGCTTCATCGCGGATACAGGCAGTAGAGAGGATTATTGATAACGTATAGATAATTACGTGTTTTGCTTTCATTTTCTTTATCAAATTTACTTGTTTATGTTATGTATTCAAGAAATTTATAACAATATGATATTTTATTTGTTCAAATTAGAATGGTCGGTAGGAAAGATTTTCCTATTTTTGTGGGAACTAAATCTATGTCGTTTATGATTGAATCAGAAAGAAAACAAATCATCGGTTTAATAAAAAGAGAAGTTGTTCCGGCCATTGGATGTACTGAACCTATCGCGGTGGCTCTTTGTGTTGCCAAAGCTGCCGAAACTTTAGGGGGAAAACCTGAAAAAATCGAAGTTTTGTTAAGTGCCAATATATTGAAGAATGCAATGGGGGTCGGTATCCCGGGGACGGACATGGTAGGACTTCCGATAGCTATTGCTTTGGGTGTGTTAATCGGAAAATCAGACTATCAATTGGAAGTTTTAAAAGATTGTACACCGGAAGCAGTAGAGCAGGGAAAACAGTTTATCGGGGAAAAACGTATTTGTATTTCTTTGAAAGAGGGTATTAGTGAGAAACTATATATCGAAGTTATTTGTAAAACGGCAGATAAAATGGCGAAGGCTGTGATTTCCGGAGGACATACTACCTTTATTTACATAGCAACAGACGAAAATATTCTGCTTGATAAACTGCAAGCGACCAATGAAGAGGATGAAGAAGAAATACTTGAATTGAATTTGCGTAAAGTATATGATTTTGCTTTGACAGCCCCTTTGGATGAAATCAATTTTATTCTTGATACTGCCCGTTTGAATAAAGCTGCTGCCGAGCAGTCATTTAAAGGTAACTACGGACATTCTTTAGGCAGAATGTTGCGTGGAACTTACGAATATAAAGTGATGGGAGACAGTATTTTCTCTCATATTCTTTCCTATACTTCCGGAGCTTGTGACGCTCGAATGGCTGGCGCAATGATTCCCGTTATGAGTAACTCCGGCAGTGGTAACCAAGGAATAGCCGCTACTTTGCCCGTGGTTGTCTTTGCCGAAGAAAATGAAAAATCAGAAGAAGAATTAATTCGTGCTTTGGTATTAAGCCATCTTACCGTTATTTACATCAAGCAAAGTCTTGGACGCCTGTCTGCTTTATGTGGTTGTGTCGTAGCCGCAACGGGGTCCAGTTGTGGAATCACTTGGTTGATGGGAGGTGATTATAACCAAGTAGCTTTTGCTGTTCAAAATATGATCGCTAATCTGACAGGTATGATTTGTGATGGAGCAAAACCAAGTTGTGCTCTAAAAGTAACCACTGGGGTATCAACTGCGGTATTATCTGCTATGATGGCAATGGAAAACCGCTATGTAACTTCTGTTGAGGGAATTATTGACGAAGATGTAGATCAAAGTATCCGTAACCTAACCCGGATTGGTTCACAAGCCATGAATGAAACAGATAAAATGGTACTTGATATCATGACCCACAAAGGATGCTAAAATAATAAAGAGCTAAAAATAAAAAATGAAGAATTAGCTATGTAATGTCTGCAAAGCAATTCTTCATTTTTCATTTTTAGCTCTTTATTTATCAGTGACAATGTCCGCCTTCGCAACCGCAGTCGTCACCACATTCATGATCACCACAACCGCCGCCGCAACTGTCGCATCCGCAACCGCCACCTTCGCCACTCATCATTTTTACCAATTCCTGAATTTCATCATTTGTAGCAGGGCGGCTTTCGATAACTTCACCTTCGAAGATCAATGCAGCACCTGCAAGAGGGTGGTTAAGGTCTACAACCACTATATCCGGTTTGATTTCTACTACGCTGGCATTTACACGTCCTCCTTCTGCAGTCATCAAAGGAACGATACTTCCTTCTTGCACACGTTCGCTGTCGAATTTACCATCTATTTCGAAGATATTTTTAGGAAGATCGATAACGTGCTGTTCGTCATATTCACCATAAGCTTTTTCAGCAGGAATGGTAAAATCGAATTTGTCACCCTTAGAGAGAGCAGCGACCTGAGTTTCAAAATCTTCGAGTGTTGCGCCTAATCCAGAGATGAACTGAAAAGGGTGTTCAGCTTTTGCTTCTTCGAACAATTCTTTTTCTCCGTCTTCCATTGTATATAGTTTGTATGCAACGGTAATGTACTTGTTTTCTGCTGTTTCCATTTAATTTTTTATTTCTGATTAATAAATTCCGGCATTCCGGAAGAACAAAGATATATATTTATTTGGTTGAACTCGGTGCAAAGATAGCAAATTTCAGATTATTAAGCGAAATGTTAAAAACGAACACTGATGTAGCTTTGTGGATAATAGTTGTAAATTCAACCTTTAAGTGATAAAATAAGATTTATACCCTCTCTTTTCTTACGATTATTCGTTTTTTTGCGTTTTTTTTCTTCGATTTGTTTGGAGATAAGAAAAAAGCCCTTACCTTTGCATCACAAAAATATAGAAGAAGATATGAATATGTTACATACATCTATTAACCTAGCAGTCTTGCATATTATTCGCGTCGTGGTGGTCCCATCAAGAGCGTGAGAAAGGTTTTATGTATGTATTCGTACCATAAAAGATAAAATTTGGAGCCTTTCTCACTATTGTGAGGAAGGCTTTTTAATTAAAAGAAATATTGAAATGAAAAAGCAATTACGCAGTTCGTTTAGTACACAGGGGCGTCGCATGGCAGGAGCCCGTGCATTATGGGCAGCCAATGGCATGAAGAAGAACCAAATGGGCAAGCCTATTATAGCTATCGTCAATTCATTCACACAGTTTGTTCCGGGACACGTGCACTTGCATGAGATTGGTCAGTTTGTGAAAGCTGAAATTGAAAAGCTGGGATGCTTTGCTGCGGAATTCAATACAATAGCCATTGATGATGGCATCGCTATGGGACATGACGGTATGCTTTATTCGCTTCCTTCACGAGATATTATTGCCGATAGTGTTGAATACATGGTCAATGCTCACAAAGCGGATGCAATGGTATGTATCAGCAATTGTGATAAAATTACTCCGGGAATGCTGATGGCGGCTATGCGGCTGAATATCCCTACTGTATTTGTTTCAGGTGGCCCGATGGAAGCCGGTGAATGGAATGGTAAGCATTTGGACTTGATTGATGCAATGATTAAGTCGGCTGACGATAGTGTAAGCGACGAGGAAGTAGCAAAGATAGAACAAAATGCCTGTCCGACGTGTGGAAGTTGTTCCGGAATGTTTACTGCTAATTCCATGAACTGCCTGAATGAGGCTATCGGATTGGCACTCCCCGGAAATGGAACGATTGTAGCTACTCATGAAAACCGTGCCAAACTTTTCAAAGATGCTGCAAAGCTGATTGTGGAGAATGCAATGAAATATTATGAAGAGGGAGATGAAAGCATACTTCCACGTAGCATCGCTACTCATCAGGCTTTCCTGAATGCAATGACACTGGATATTGCAATGGGAGGTTCCACTAATACGGTTCTTCATTTATTGGCGATAGCTCATGAAGCCGGGGTGAATTTTAATATGGATGATATTGATATGTTATCCCGTAAAACTCCCTGTTTGTGTAAGGTCGCTCCGAATACTCAGAAATATCATATTCAGGATGTCAATCGTGCCGGTGGTATCATTGCCATTATGGACGAACTGGCAAAAGGAGGTTTGGTTGATACTTCAGTCCGCCGTGTGGATGGAATGTCGTTGGCAGAAGCAATTGATGAATACTCCATCATGAGTCCGAATGTAAGCGAAAAAGCAATTAAGAAATACTCAAGTGCAGCCGGAAATAAATTTAATTTGGTTTTGGGTTCGCAGGATACTTATTATAAGGAATTGGATAAAGATCGTGCTAATGGTTGTATCCATGATGTGGAACATGCTTATAGTAAAGATGGAGGATTGGCTGTGCTGAAAGGAAACATAGCTCAGGACGGTTGTGTAGTAAAAACGGCAGGTGTGGACGAAAGCATCTGGAAATTTATCGGACCTGCTAAAGTCTTTGACTCGCAGGATGCTGCTTGTGAAGGTATCCTAAGTGGGCGAGTCGTCAGCGGTGACGTCGTCGTCATCACGCACGAAGGTCCGAAGGGTGGTCCCGGTATGCAGGAAATGCTTTACCCAACCTCTTATATCAAATCCCGTCATTTAGGAAAAGAATGTGCCTTGATTACTGACGGACGTTTCAGCGGTGGAACTTCCGGATTGAGTATCGGTCATATTTCTCCTGAGGCAGCAGCGGGTGGCAATATTGGAAAAATTGTGGATGGAGATATTATTGAAATCGACATTCCCGCCCGGACGATTAACGTGCGACTGACCGATGAAGAACTGGCTGCCCGCCCGATGACTCCTGTCACTCGTGATCGCTATGTGCCGAAGAGTCTGAAAGCGTATGCCAGCATGGTAAGCTCTGCCGATAAAGGAGCGGTGAGATTAATTGATTGAGAATAATTAAAAAATAAGTGCATTTGCCAATTAGCTATTGGCTGGTATGCTACTACATTATATTATTATGAGTAAAGACTTAATAACAGGTGCGGAGGCGTTGATGCGTTCCTTGGAATATCAGGGAGTAGATACTATCTTCGGTTATCCGGGAGGTTCCATAATGCCGGTATTCGATGCTTTGTACGATCATCAAAAGAACTTAAATCATATATTAGTTCGTCATGAGCAGGGAGCTGCGCATGCAGCACAAGGGTTCGCACGGGTATCGGGAAAAGTGGGTGTTTGCTTGGTGACTAGTGGCCCCGGTGCTACTAATACTATAACCGGTATTGCAGATGCAATGATTGATAGTACGCCTATTGTTGTAATAGCTGGACAAGTAGGTACAGGTTTCTTAGGTACTGATGCTTTTCAGGAAGTAGATTTAGTCGGAATTACACAACCTATCGCTAAATGGAGCTATCAGATTCGTCGTGCGGAAGACGTAGCTTGGGCGGTAGCACGTGCTTTTTACATTGCACGTAGCGGTCGTCCGGGTCCCGTAGTATTGGACTTTGCAAAAAATGCACAGGTTGAAAAAACGAAATATGAACCGACAAAGGCCGATTTTATTCGTAGCTATGTTCCCGTTCCCGAGACTGATGAGGAATCTGTAAAAGTAGCCGCAGAACTTATAAATAATGCAGAACGTCCGCTTGTATTAGTAGGACAAGGTGTCGAATTGGGGAATGCCCAGCAGGAACTGCGTACTTTTATTGAAAAGGCAGATATGCCTGCGGGATGTACATTGCTTGGACTTTCTGCTTTGCCTACCGATCATCCGTTGAACAAAGGTATGCTGGGTATGCATGGAAATCTGGGTCCGAATGTCAATACCAATAAATGTGATGTATTGATTGCTGTCGGTATGCGTTTTGATGACCGTGTGACAGGAAAGCTTGATACATATGCTAAACAGGCGAAAGTTATTCATTTCGATATTGATCCGGCAGAGGTAAATAAGAATGTAAAAGTAGAAGTTGCTGTGCTTGGCGATTGCAAAGAAACATTGGCAGCCGTTACTCAGCTTTTAAAGAAGAAACAGCATACTGAATGGGTTGATAGCTTTAAAGAATATGAGCAAGTAGAAGAAGAGAAGGTGATTCGTCTTGAACTTTATCCCTCTTCAGAATCATTGAGTATGGGAGAAGTGGTACGTGCTGTTAGTAATGCCACTCAGCATAAGGCCGTTTTGGTAACTGACGTAGGTCAGAATCAGATGATATCTGCCCGTTATTTTAAATATACGAAAGAGCGGAGTATTGTGACTTCCGGTGGACTTGGGACCATGGGATTTGGGCTTCCCGCAGCTATCGGAGCTACATTCGGAGCACCCGACCGCACTGTATGTGTATTTATGGGAGACGGAGGACTTCAGATGAATATTCAGGAACTGGGTACTATAATGGAGCAGAAAGCTCCGGTTAAAATGATCTGTTTGAACAATAATTATCTTGGGAATGTACGTCAATGGCAAGCAATGTTTTTTAACCGTCGCTACTCATTTACACCGATGTTAAACCCTGATTACATGAAAATTGCATCTGCTTATGATATCCCCTCCAAGCGAATTTTTAATCGTGAAGAATTGAAGGCTGCTATTGACGAAATGCTGGCAACTGAAGGTCCTTTCTTGCTTGAGGCGTGCGTGGTGGAAGAAGGCAATGTTCTGCCGATGACCCCTCCGGGTGGTTCGGTAAACCAGATGTTATTGGAGTGCTGAATAAAAAGGAATAATTCTTAATTTAAGAAGTTATGGATAAAACATTATATACGATTATAGTTCATTCCGAAAATATTGCCGGGTTACTGAATCAGGTGACAGCTGTTTTTACGCGCCGGCAGATAAATATCGAGAGTCTGAACGTTTCTGCCTCTTCAATAAAAGGGGTACATAAATACACAATTACGTCTTGGACCGATAAAGACACTATTGAGAAAGTAGTGAAGCAGATTGAAAAGAAGATTGATGTTATTCAGGCTCATTACTTTACCGATGATGAAATTTATTTTCATGAAATAGCTTTGTATAAAGTTTCGACTCCTGCTTTTCAGGAAAATACGGAAGCATCGAAACTTATTAGAAGGTACAATGCGCGTATTGTGGAAGTAAATCCCGTTTTCTCTATTGTGGAGAAGAATGGTATGAGTGAAGATATAACTTCCCTATATGATGAATTACGTGCTTTGAATTGTGTGTTGCAGTTTGTCCGTTCCGGCCGTGTGGCTATTACCACAAGTTGCTTCGAACGGGTCAATGAGTTTTTGGATGGACAAGAAGCAAAATATAATAAGAGTAAGAAAGGACAGGAATAATGAACGCAGAAACCAAAATAGGTACTTATCAGTTTGTAGCAGAACCTTTCCATGTTGATTTTAATGGACGTCTGACAATGGGTGTATTAGGAAACCACTTGCTTAATTGTGCAGGTTTCCATGCCAGTGATCGCGGATTTGGAATTGCCACATTGAATGAGGATAATTATACATGGGTACTTTCACGTTTGGCTATCGAGTTGGACGAGATGCCGTATCAATACGAAGAATTTACTGTTCAGACATGGGTAGAGAATGTCTATCGTCTGTTCACGGATCGTAATTTCGCTGTCATCAATAAGGACGGAAAGAAAATCGGTTATGCTCGTTCTGTATGGGCTATGATTAATCTGAACACCCGTAAGCCGGCTGATTTGTTGGCATTGCATGGCGGAAGTATTGAAGACTATGTATGTGATGAGCCATGTCCGATAGAGAAACCATCACGTATCAAAGTGACTACGACTGAACCATTGGCTACAATAATTGCCAGATACAGTGATATTGATATTAACGGTCATGTAAACAGTATCCGTTATATCGAACACATTCTTGACTTGTTTCCGATTGAATTGTATAAGACCAAGCGTATCCGTCGTTTTGAAATGGCGTATGTGGCGGAAAGTTATTATGGGGATACTCTCACTTTCTTTTGTGATGAAGCGAATGAAAATGAGTTTCATGTAGAAGTGAGAAAGAATGGTAATGAAGTCGTTTGTCGTTCGAAAGTCGTTTTTGAATAAAAAAAAAAATAGATATGAAGAAGTACTGTTTTATATTGCTCCTTTTAATAACAGTTCGAGTAGGTGCTCAGGACTTTTACTTATTGCCTAAGGTAGGGTTAGGTTTATCTAATATAACGAACAATGACAAAGATAAAAGTAGTATGCGTCCCGGATTTAACTTTGGATTGGGTGCAGGGCTTATCTGGAATGAAAGGGTAGGGATAGAAACCGGAATTTATTATCTGATGTTAGGCAATAAATTTAGTACGGATTATATTTCATATACAACTAAGTTGGATTATTTTAGTATACCGATTTATGCGAAAGGATATGTTTATAAAGGATTGTTTTTATTTGCAGGTCCTCAATTTGGTTTTAATGTAGTCCGGGATGATGGGAGGGATGAAGATTACTTATCCGATATTGATAAGGTTCGTAAGTTTGACTTCTCTGTAGGAGTTGGTGCCGGTTATCAATGGGATTTTGGCTTACAACTTTCGGCAAGTTACAACTTTGGACTGATTGATGCCTGGAAGAAGTATCCTGAAGAATGGTCTCCTTCCGGAAAGAAGTGTAATAACATCTTCCAATTTAATGTAGGTTGGACAGTGGGATTTTAGAAAGAAAGATTATAATTATTAATAACTCGCTCTTATTCATCTCCTTGTAGAGGATGAAAAGGAGCTTAAAAAATGAAAAAGAAAATGGCACAGTTGAATTTTGGCGGTGTTACAGAAACTGTAGTAATCCGTGACGAATTTCCTTTGGAAAAAGCTCGTGAGGTATTGAAAAATGAAACAATTGCTGTAATCGGTTATGGTGTACAAGGTCCTGGTCAGGCATTGAACTTGCGTGACAATGGTTTCAACGTAATTGTTGGTCAGCGTCCGGGAAAAACATACGAAAAGGCAGTTGCAGACGGATGGGTTCCGGGTGAAACTTTGTTCAGCATTGAAGAAGCTTGTGATAAAGGTACAATTATCATGTGTCTGTTGTCTGATGCAGCTGTTATGTCTGTATGGCCAACTATTAAACCTTACCTGACTCCGGGCAAAGCACTTTATTTCTCTCATGGTTTTGCTATTACCTGGAGTGATCGCACAGGTGTAGTTCCTCCTAAAGATATTGACGTATTCATGGTTGCTCCTAAGGGTTCTGGTACTTCATTGCGTACAATGTTCCTTGAAGGTCGTGGATTGAACTCTTCTTACGCTATTTATCAGGATGCTACTGGTAAAGCTATGGATAAAACGATTGCAATAGGTATTGGCATCGGTTCAGGATATCTGTTCGAAACTACGTTCGTTCGTGAAGCTACTTCCGACTTGACAGGTGAGCGTGGCTCTTTGATGGGAGCTATCCAAGGATTGCTGTTGGCACAATACGAAGTATTGCGTGAAAATGGTCATACTCCTTCTGAAGCATTCAACGAAACCGTAGAAGAGCTGACTCAGTCATTGATGCCATTGTTTGCAAAGAACGGTATGGACTGGATGTATGCTAATTGCTCTACTACTGCTCAACGTGGTGCTCTCGACTGGATGGGCCCGTTCCACGATGCTATCAAACCGGTAGTTGAAAAACTGTATCACAGTGTGAAGACTGGTAATGAAGCACAGATTTCTATTGATAGCAATTCACAACCAGACTATCGTGAAAAACTGAACGAAGAACTTCGTCAATTGCGTGAAAGCGAAATGTGGCAGACTGCTGTTACTGTTCGTAAGCTTCGTCCGGAAAACAATTAATCTGGTATAGGTTATAAGATATTATAAAATAAAGGGTGTTCTGTAAATTTGCAGGACACCCTTTACTTTTGGGATATTTAGTAAATATCTCATTAAAAAATAGAGTATTTACTGAATATTTCTACTGTGATAAGGATAAGATTCGAGATATTTCTCAAAAGAGATAAAGTGTTTTTATACTCTATAAGAACTTGATGCAATCCTATCTTTATAATACTATTGAAAAGAAGCTGGATTAATATATTCCATTAGCTTTTTGTAGAAAGGATGTTTGGTTAGTGTGGCAGCATCACCTAAAATGACTAATTTCATTCGTGCTCGTGTGATGGCTACATTCATACGTCGTAAGTCATTTAGAAATCCTATTTGCCCATCATCGTTAGCACGTACCAGGCTGATAAAAACCACATCCCGTTCTTGTCCTTGAAAACCATCCACTGTATTGACCGTGATGAGGCTACGGAAAGGACGGAGGAAACTACTTCCTTTAATTTTACCTCGCAGATATTGAACTTGAGCTTTATAAGGAGAGATGAGTCCAAAGTCTATCCGTTCGTCTAAAATCCGTTGTTTGCCTATTCGGTTGATGTATGCTTCTAGCTCTTGCAGTAGCAGGTTAGCTTCTTGTTTATTGATTCTTCCGAAACTTTCTCCGACAAATTCCTCATGGAAGTCCATTTCCGATGTGTCGATCCAACTCATCGGAGTATTATAGTCGAGTATTCCCCTATGGCGTACTTCGGGAGCAGCTTCCAGTTCGCCATGATAAAACCATTCGGAGGGGAAACGCATGATGTCTTGGTGCATTCGGTACTGTACTTTAAGTAAAGAGACGGCAGAAGGTTTCTGTGCTACTACTTTCTCCATTAATGTATGGGCGAGTCCTCCACGGGCAGCTTCGATACACTTGATTGTGGGAGGAAGCTGGCAATGATCTCCGGCAAGAATAACCCGGTCGGCTTTGCGGATGGCAATCCAGCAAGCAGCTTCTATTGCTTGGGCAGCCTCGTCAATAAACAAAGTAGGAAAACGTCGTCCATTAAGTAGTCGATGATTGCTACTGACCAAAGTAGAGGCTATTACACGTGAACTATCAAAAAGATCAGCATTGATTTGAATCTCCAGTTCGGTAGCACGGTCACGAAGGCGGTTCATATGGTTGCGAATACCTTCCCGTTCGGAATAACTTCCCCGTCGCATCCGGTTACCCATTTCCCGGATCGATTTTCGGATTCCCCAAAGTTCCGGATAAGCGGGATGATTTTCAAAACGGCGTTCGTAAGTGAACGATAACATCTTGTCATTTACTCGGGTAGGATTACCGATACGGAGTACGGGCACACCGCGATCCACTAACTTCTCGCTGATCCAGTCTACGGCAGTATTGCTTTGGGCACAAACCAACACTTGCGGTTCGCGATGTAGCGTTTCGTAGATTGCTTCAACAAGTGTTGTTGTTTTTCCAGTTCCCGGAGGACCATGCACGATGGAAACGTCACGTGTGCATAGTACTTTATTGACTGCTGACTCCTGTGTGCTGTTGAGCCAAGGAAAGCGAACGGGATAGAGTTCACGAAATCCGGTTTTGGAAGTACCTAATAATATATCGCGTAGTTCGGCGAGTCGGTTACCTTTTGCACGGAGTACGTCTTCTAACGCTTCGAACATACATCGATACGATGTTTCGTCAAAGTAAAGTTGAACACCCAGAACATCATCCGTTTGAAGTTCGAGCAACGCACCGGCTCCCGGAAGTACAACGACCATTCGTTCTTCATCCGCATAACTGACGGTTGCAATGAAATTCATATATTTCACCTTTCCATCGAATGACTGGCGGAAAAAGCAGACGGAACGACCAAACTCGAAAGAGTGTTCTATTTCTTTATTTTCGGTTCGTGTAATATCTATTACAAGTTGATTCAGAGAATTGTAGTAACTTCGGCCAAGAGCAGCAGGATACCAGCAAAGGCCACGTTTCACTTTGCGGGCGACACCCATTGTTTCGGTTTGCCGCTTAAACTCCTCCTTCTCATATTCGTACTCCATTCGTAGGAGGAGTTGTTGTTGCTGAAGGTCCAAAATTGGACTTTTCGAATTATCATTCATTATAGATGCAAAGGTAACAAATCTTCTGCCGGAAGCGATAATATATTTCAATTTGTTAAACAATCAAGGAGCTTCGTTCGTTATTTTTATAGTTGGACTTAAAAAAATAAAAGCATATGGTGTATGATTTGAATATGTTAGAGGCTTTCTACTCTGCCTATAAATGGAAGATAGAACATATACGGGCTGTATTGAAACGCCCTTTGACATTAGCTGAGAAAATTTTATATGTTCATTTGTATCATGAGAGTGGTTTAAAAAATTATGAGCGTGGAGTGGATTATGTAAATTTTCGTCCCGACCGCGTGGCTATGCAGGATGCTACTGCACAGATGGCTTTACTTCAATTTATGAATGCGGGAAAGGAACGGGTTGCTGTACCTTCTACAGTTCATTGTGATCACTTGATACAGGCATATAAAGGGGCTAAGGAGGATATAGCCACTGCCACCAAGACAAATGCTGAAGTATATGATTTTTTGCGGGATGTTTCTTCGCGTTATGGCATTGGCTTCTGGAAACCGGGTGCGGGAATCATCCATCAAGTAGTGCTCGAAAATTATGCTTTCCCCGGCGGAATGATGGTGGGAACGGATTCGCATACACCTAATGCAGGAGGTTTGAGCATGGTAGCTATTGGTGTCGGAGGTGCTGACGCTGTGGATGTAATGACCGGTATGGAGTGGGAATTGAAAATGCCCAAACTGATTGGTGTAAAACTAACTGGTGAACTGAACGGTTGGACTTCTCCGAAAGATATTATCCTGAAACTAGCGGGTATTCTGACTGTTAAGGGAGCTACGAATGCGATTATCGAATATTTTGGTCGGGGAACGGCTTCACTTTCGGCCACGGGTAAAGCAACCATTTGCAATATGGGAGCTGAAGTGGGAGCTACTACTTCACTTTTCCCCTATGACGAACGAATGGTGAGTTATTTGGAAGCTACCGGGAGAAAACGTATCGTTGAAATGGCTGAATACGTTGCTGATGACTTGCGTGCGGATGAAGAAGTAATTAACGATCCGGAGAAATACTATGATCGGGTGATCGAAATAAATCTGACAGAATTGGAACCTTATATAAACGGACCTTTTACTCCGGATGCTGCAACTCCTATTTCCGAGTTTGCAGAGAAGGTATTATTGAATGGTTATCCTCGTAAGATGGAAGTGGGGCTGATTGGATCTTGTACCAATTCTTCTTATCAGGATCTGAGCCGTGCCGCTTCTCTGGCAGAACAAGTTGCCGAAAAGAATCTGAGTGTAGCTGCGCCTTTGATTGTTAATCCCGGATCGGAACAGATTCGTGCAACGGCTGAACGGGATGGAATGATGGAAGTTTTCGAAAAGATAGGTGCTACGATTATGGCAAATGCCTGCGGACCTTGTATCGGACAATGGAAACGCCATACCGATGATCCTACTCGTAAGAACTCGATTGTAACTTCATTCAACCGTAACTTTGCTAAACGTGCGGATGGCAATCCCAATACTTATGCTTTCGTAGCTTCTCCCGAACTGACTATGGCATTGACTATCGCCGGAGACCTTTGTTTCAATCCACTGAAAGACAGATTGGTCAATCATGATGGAGAAAAAGTGAAACTATCTGAACCGGTAGGAAAGGAACTTCCGCCTAAAGGATTTGCTAAGGGTAATCAAGGATATATAGCCCCTGCCGGAACAAATGTAGAAATTACGGTAGATCCGAAATCACAGCGTTTACAATTACTGGCTCCTTTCTCTGCGTGGGATGGAAACGATTTACTTAATATGCCACTGTTGATTAAAACTCAAGGAAAATGTACCACTGACCATATCTCTATGGCAGGACCATGGCTTCGTTTCCGCGGACATTTGGAGAATATCTCCGATAATATGTTGATGGGAGCAGTCAATGCGTTTAATGGTGAAACGAACAAGATATGGAATCGTTCAACCAATACTTACGGAACCGTCTCCGGTACGGCTAAGATGTATAAGTCCGAAGGTATTCCTTCCATTGTTGTAGCCGAAGAAAATTATGGAGAAGGCTCTAGTCGTGAACATGCTGCTATGGAACCTCGTTTCTTAAATGTCCGTGTCATTCTCGCCAAGAGTTTTGCCCGCATTCATGAAACAAATCTGAAAAAACAGGGAATGCTTGCTATTACCTTTATAGATAAAGCTGATTATGAGAAGATACAGGAACATGACCTTCTTTCTATAACGGGGCTGGTAAATTTTGCGCCGGGACGTAATCTGACAGTCGTTCTTCACCATGAAGACGGAACAAAAGAAAGTTTTGAAGTACAACATACTTATAATGAACAGCAGATTGCCTGGTTCCGTGCCGGCTCTGCTTTAAATGCAAGATAAAAAGATGAGCAAAATAACAATGCAGGAGAATGGTACGCTGTTGGTACCCGATATGCCTACCGTACCTTTTATAACAGGAGATGGAGTAGGAGCGGAAATTACTCCGTCTATGCAAGCCATTGTGGATGTGGCAGTGCATAAAGCCTATAAAGGTAAACGTCGCATTGAATGGAAAGAGGTTTTGGCCGGAGAACGTGCATTCAATGCTACCGGTTCATGGTTGCCGGATGAAACAATGGAAGCTTTTAATGAATATTTGGTAGGTATTAAAGGTCCCCTGACTACTCCCGTCGGTGGAGGAATCCGTTCACTGAATGTAGCTTTGCGTCAAACTTTGGATTTGTATGTATGTCTTCGTCCGGTTCGCTGGTATCAGGGTGTACAATCTCCCGTGAAAGCCCCTGAAAAAGTAAATATGTGTGTGTTCCGTGAGAATACGGAAGACATCTATGCAGGAATTGAATGGGAAGCCGGTACGCCGGAAGCTAAAAAGTTCTATCAGTTTCTGAAGAATGAAATGGGAGTGACAAAGGTACGTTTCCCGGAAACTTCTTCGTTTGGAGTGAAACCCGTTTCGAAAGAGGGAACGGAGCGTTTGGTACGTGCAGCTTGTCAGTATGCACTCGACCATCATTTGCCTTCCGTTACATTGGTGCACAAAGGAAATATTATGAAGTTCACCGAAGGAGGATTTAAGAAATGGGGATACGAATTGGCAGAACGTGAATTTGCCGATGCTCTGGCAGACGGACGTCTGGTGATAAAAGACTGTATTGCTGATGCGTTTTTACAAAATACACTGTTGATTCCTGAAGAATACTCGGTAATAGCAACCTTGAATTTGAATGGAGATTATGTCTCCGACCAACTGGCTGCTATGGTAGGAGGTATCGGTATTGCACCGGGAGCAAATATCAATTACGGCACAGGTCATGCCATCTTTGAAGCTACTCATGGAACCGCTCCTAATATTGCCGGTAAGGATGTAGTGAATCCATGCTCCATCATACTTTCAGCCGTTATGATGCTTGAATATTTTGGTTGGAGAGAAGCGGCGAAACTGATCGAGAAGTCTTTGGAACAAAGTTTTTTGGAGGCACGTGCTACTCACGACTTGGCTCGTTTTATGCCGGGAGGAACTTCTCTTCCGACCTCAGCTTTTACACGTGAAATAGTGGCGAGAATTGAAAAATAAGAAATAACGATCTAAAACGAAGAATATCATGAAGAAAGAGTATTTGATTTACAAACTTTCCGAGGAGATGAAGGAAGCTACCCGGATAGATAACGAATTGTTTTCCAAGTTTGATGTAAAGCGGGGATTGCGCAATGAAGACGGTACGGGTGTGTTGGTGGGACTGACTAAAATTGGTAACGTAGTAGGTTATGAACGTATCCCGGGGGGCGGACTGAAACCTATTCCCGGTAAATTATTCTATCGGGAGTATGATGTGGAAGATATCTCTCACGCTATCATCAAAGAAAAACGTTTTGGTTTCGAAGAAGTTGCTTATCTGTTGTTGTCCGGTCATTTACCGGATAAAGAAGAACTGGCTTCCTTTTCTGAAATGATAAACGACAATATGCCGTTGGAACAGAAAACCAAGATGAATATCATCGAATTGGAAGGAAACAATATCATGAATATTCTGTCTCGCAGTGTACTAGAAATGTATCGCTTTGATCCGAATGCAGATGATACTTCACGTGATAACTTGATGCGTCAGAGCATTGAACTGATTTCTAAGTTCCCCACTATCATAGCGTATGCTTATAATATGCTTCGTCATGCAACACATGGGCGTTCTCTCCATATTCGTCATCCGCAGGAGAAGTTGTCAATAGCGGAGAACTTCCTTTATATGTTGAAAAAAGACTATACGGAGTTGGATGCACGCACTTTGGATTTACTGCTGATTCTTCAGGCAGAACACGGTGGTGGTAACAACTCAACATTCACAGTCCGCGTTACTTCTTCTACCGGAACGGATACTTATTCGGCTATTGCAGCAGGTATCGGTTCGCTGAAAGGTCCGCTTCACGGAGGAGCCAATATTCAAGTGGCAGATATGTTCCATCACTTGCAGCAGAATATCAAAGATTGGACGAGTGTTGATGAAATAGATACTTACTTTACCCGTATGCTGAATAAGGAAGTGTACAATAAGACCGGATTAATCTATGGCATTGGTCATGCTGTTTATACGATTTCCGATCCGCGTGCTCTTCTGTTGAAGGAACAGGCGCGTGACTTGGCGCGTGAAAAAGGCAAAGAGGAAGAATTCGCTTTCCTTGAACTGTTGGAAGAACGTGCCATTGCTACTTTCGGACGTATTAAGAATAACGGAAAAACGGTATCGAGCAACATTGACTTCTATTCCGGTTTTGTATATGAAATGATCGGTTTGCCACAAGAAATATTCACTCCCCTCTTTGCCATGGCTCGTATCGTTGGCTGGTGTGCGCACCGCAATGAAGAATTGAACTTTGAAGGTAAACGTATCATTCGTCCGGCGTATAAGAATGTTTTGGAAGAAGCTCCTTATATTCCTATCAAGAAGCGTTAATAGATTGGGTAAAACTGTCTTAAAATAGAAAAATAAGTCAGCTTTATTTATAATCAGTAAGTTAAGAATATCAAGATCCCCCTATTTACTCTATTTTTATCTTAAAACAGAGCTAAAAAGGGGGATTCCTTTTGGATGAGTTTTAATTAAAAGCTTTCCTACAATAGAAAGAAGGCATAATCCTCTATCAACCTATCACCTTTGTCCGACTTATCCTTTTTCTGATATAGTAACCTATACTACTTCTCTTCCAAAGTCTTAATAGATAAATTCTTCTCCATTAAGACTAAACTTCTTATTCTTTAATAGTAAAGTTTCTCTCTGTTTGGTATAAACTATAAATGGAACTTTTGATTGTATAATTGCAAGTTCCGTTTATAAAAACGCAAGTTTCATTTATATAATCAGAACTTGCAATTATAGATTGCTCTTTGGCAAAAATAACTTTTCTATTAGAGAAGAACAAGTTTAGTATTAATGGAGAGGAACTTATCTATTAATACTTTAAGAGTAAAGTAGCTAATGTATATCTACTTGTTATATCAATCAAAGATATTTGAAATATAAAAGGGTAGAGGAGTGGATTTGGGTAACAGTCAATAAGGTTGATTATACTTTTTAATTGCCATCTCCTAACTTGTTAATTGGGGGACTGGATCAACAAAGTGCATCATGTTTACTATGAGCTTAACGATGAAGAGTAAGTCTTATTCTCCTATATTCAAGTAAATATTTCATCGATAGAAGATTTGTTCGGAGTTATAATTTATATTAATTATATTGCGAACATATGTAAGCAAAGAGATTATTTAAGCAAACATTTATCAATTTTCAATAAGGTAACAATATTGATTGAAAATCTGAGTGCTATGTTTTGGGAATGATGCATTATGGACTTTCTCAAAACGGAAGGAAAATGACTTGAAACAGAACAAAGTTTACCAATGACTCTTTAGAGATTATTGAGTTCTAAATCAACTAATAGGCTATATACAACTATACCGTTTTGCAATTTATGTTTATTCATGTCAGATTGGTAAAAGATAAATAAAAGAAGAACTTTAATCTTATTACTATTTTACAAAATAAACTTTTTTTGGAAATTGGGAGCTAGATAGAATAAATTTTTCTTTTATTGTTTAATATAAAGGATAAGGTATCTGTAAAAGAATGATTTAGAGATAGGGATAGATGCCTTTATTCGAAAGTGAATAAACTATATTCTGTTCTATACATAATTTGTATTAAAAAGGTTAATATTGTATAATATTAAGCATAGTAAACGATTTATTTTTTACATTTGTAAAAGGTGTATGTAAAATTTGTTTTTCTATTAATATTTAAATTTATTTATATGAGAAGCAAAGTACTAAAGATTGCAATGTTGTCAGTTTCAATAATTAGTTTATATAACTTTTATTTTTAACTCTATGAAGGAGACTCGTTTATATTGTTTTAAATGATATTAGGATTGTCACTACTGACAAGGGTGAGATTAGTCATGTTTTTTTATTGCAATCACCATTTAGATACTTTAAATGTGTAAACTGCAACAGTATATGTATGGATAGAATAAGATGAAATAAAATCTTTAAAAAGATAGAATATACAGAATTTTAAATAATTGATTATTAACTTAAAAAAAAGTAGAAATGAAAACGAAACTATTTAAGGCAACTTTGTGTGTTGTAGCATTAGCTATTGTAGCAACTGTATGGATAAAAGTACAATCAATCGAAAGATTCTCTGATATCAAACTCACCAATATCGAGGCGCTTGCTAATAATGAACATGAAACTCAAACGTGTACTAGAATATCAGCTTGGGTAACATGTTATGATAAAGATGGTAATTGGAATGGAATGAGTATTACAGCTATTGAGACATACGAGGTAAAAAGTGATGCTGAGATATGTGAACATGCTCGTCTTACTTCATGTCCGAAAATATAACTAGATAATTAGAGTTTAAAGGTCCGACGTTATTAATAATATTACATAGGTGTTTGGTCTTTTAAATTAAACTATGTTTTATCTATAGTGCAAAATGAAAGTCTAAACTCCTATGTGTGGATATTAGGCAATATAATAATGTCTTAACATATATCAACCATGAAACATATAAGTATTATTTTTCTTTTTATTCTATTATTTTCATGTACGTCTCGCGATAAGAATAATAATGAAGGAATAACATACACTATTAAATTAGATGATAACCCAAAAACAAATTTGAAATACTCTGATATCATTGATGTTCAGAAATGGATTACACTCGATACTCTCAATGAATGCATTATTGGAGATGTTGCAAAGATAGAATATTTTAATAAGGAGTATTACGTTCTTGATAAAACTATTCAGAAATGTGTGCTTGTATTTGATGAGCATGGGAAGTATTTGCGCCGTATAGGAAAGTTTGGTCAAGGTCCTGGAGAATATGTACAAATATATGACTATACTATAAATAAAAAGACAGGTTGTGTTGTTATACTTACTGGACTATCAAAGGTTTATTTATATAGCTTAGAGGGCGAATTTAAAATGTCTAAACAAGTGAGTAAATCTTTGTTGTGGAATATTACTAGTAATGATTGTGGATACTTGATGTCATCCAATCATAATACATACACTGAGGGTGAGAATGCCTATCTATTATATGCTTTTGATAGTGATTTTAATCTCAAAGGCAAATGGATACATGTCCTTCCCAAACAGATGCCTACTCTGCCTTTACTATCTTCTGCACTGCAAACAGTTGGAAATGAAGTATACTGTTGCGATGTTTTTACCAATTCTATTTATACCTATAATTGTGATGTAGATAGTGTTATTAAAAAATACGATATACTCTTTCCTGCACCGATGCCCGATGGCATTTTTGCTAATGTTATGGATTTTATGGAGAAACAACGTGACTATGACTTTATTAGTGAGGTGGTCATAAATGAAGATAATATGTTACTTGGCTATATTCACCAAGGACGTTATAATCTTGCGATCATAGGTTCTGATGGCTCCATAGTAAGAAATGGTCAATATTCAGGTCATTTTCCTAAAACATTCCATGGTAGTAATAAAGAACTTTTGTCTCCGATTTCAGCAGACGAATACTTGACATATTGGGAAAAGCTTCCTATAACTCATTATAATGGTATAATATCTCCTGAAAGTAACTTTATGATACTTAAGTGGACTATGAAATAACTTTTATGTAGTTCGGCTATTAGTCTTCTGGATACTGTTGAGAGAAATATGGCTTTCTAGTAGATTCTATCCTGACTTTCAGGTCTATGTTTGTCATTAACGTTATTTCAAGCTCTAGTTATGTATGTGTTCTCTGCATAAATTATGTATATACAGCAAAACCGACCACTTCATTACAAATGAAGTGGTCGGTTTTGCTGTATATTTGCTGAATGTTTCTAATTGTCTAACAGGGAGTTTAATATCTAACTTTATTTCTATAAATTGCTAGACTTCTCAAATCTAAACCAATCTAATCTAAAAAGATTATTCTCTTGTCCTTTTCCTTTGAATACAAGATAAAGCTTCTTATGGAAACCTTTTGCGTTTTTACTTAATCCGGTGGATTGAATAGTCCATTTTTGTTCTCCGCCTGTATTCTTTACTTCTAAAACACCAATGGGCTTGTTGAGCATGGAATCAAGATAAATCTCAAGTTGTCCTCCCTTCGTTTCTGAAGCTACTTTTGCTGAAAAAATATCAGCTCCATTTCCCAGATTAATGTTTTCATATAGGAGATAATCGTTGTTTCCGCCTTTACAAATATCCAACCCGTCGGGAGTACATTTTTCGAGAGTTAATCCATAGAGATTATGGAAGTTCTCAGCTTCAAAAGTGCGGTTAATATCATCTGCTTTGTTTTCTCCGAAAACCTTTAATTCAAAGATACTCAATGCATTCTTTGCATTGATAAGATCGATTCCATCTGCCGTCTCCGGAATATTTATACCATCGAGAATGCTTAGACGAACGAATCGTCCTTGTACGGAGGACTTATTTGGGAGAGTATCTGTGACAGGAGATTGAGATACACCGTTCATAGTTCTGTCTGCAAAAACTTTCCAAGCCTTACTCTCTGATGCAATATCCAGATTACTTGCTTCTTCTTGCTGTAAATATTCGATCTTGTATTTATAAGTACGGCTTGTAAATTCAAAAATAGTTTCTATCTCATTTATCCGACAGTTACTTCCCAAATCTACAATGATCCATGAATTCTTGACATCGATTCCTGCATCCCAATGTGTACCGTAATTCTCATCAACAGCAAAGTTACCGGAATAACGGAATGAAATGTCATTGGTACGGTAACGACCGGAAAAAGTTGAGCTGTCATATTCTCTGGCAGATGACACTTTGGTTTGTTTGCCTAATGCTATGTTTTTACGAGAATCTTTCTTAGTATTTGCTACTGTCACTCCTTTGTGTGTGGGTTTAATTTTTTGTATACTTCCATCAGCGTTGAAAAATACTTCCTCGATACATGTTTGCCGTTTGCTATCGACAAAAGGATAGTGTTGTCGGTGGTAAGCAATAAATATACGTCCGTTATAATCAAACATTGAATGATGTCCCGGTCCTAAGATTTGATTGGTATCATCACGTTGCAAGATAGGAGTGGTCATTGATTGGTTGATCTCCCGATAGGGACCGGTTATGTGTTCTGATACTGCATATCTTACATTGTAATTTTCACTTCCATTGAAAGACCACATTAAGTAGTATAAATCATTTTTTTTATAGATGTAGGATGCTTCGAAAGCATTCTTAATTTCATCAACTTGATGATATTTGTAGGTTCCGATAAATTTATTGGAGGCTGTTTGCTCATATTTGGGGTCCTCATTATCGATGTATATTTTCCCTGCTTTATCAAACTTTAGTTTCATGATCTTAAAATGCCATGAGTCTGTGGTGATATACATCGTATGGTCATCGTCTATAAAAAACTGTCCGTCGTATCCTTGGAAGAGCA
>NZ_JAQVBV010000091.1 GCF_028690125.1 Bacteroides sp.
TCAAATCCCCGTTTTTTATTATCATCGTTAAAAAAATCAATCCTCAGATAATCAATCTTATTAGCATTTATTGTTTTTATCTTATTCTCTAATTTTACTTTATCCTTTTCAGACACCAATCGTTTATCTCTCGATCCGAACAAATATTTAACATATTCATATAATGAAAGCTCTCGTGAATCTTTATTGGCATATTGTTCCATTCTCTTAACACCAATTTCACCTTTTTTGGCTTTAAATTTTACTTTGTGTCCTAATAAAGCAAGAGCTTCAAGACCGCCACTCATAGAACCAATATGAGTAACTTTAGCTATTCGATTTATATAATCATATAATCTAAACTGCCCAGTCCGAGTATTCCCTCCCCAATCTTCAATCCCTTTACCCTTTTTCCAAAATTCAGTAAGGTTGTAGACTTTCACTGATTTATCAGCTATCTTTTTTGCTTTTCCCCCTTTCTCATCTCCGACTAAGAAAAAATAAGATATTTTATCTGAATTCATATTAATATAATTCTCGACTTCATTAAAGCTCGTATCGTTTTCATAGTGAGCTCCCCCTCTTTCTCCAGATTTTCTAATCCAAATAAAAACGACTTTTTTCCCCTTAATATCTTCTGCTTTAATATTATATTTTTCATCAAGAAAAGTTTCGATTTTCGAATCATAGCTTTCAACATCATCCCCTAACCAAGTATTCCTAATTATTTCTCTGGCTTTAGCATTATATCCCTTATTGAAGTCTTCATTAGGAATAGTTTCCGATAACTTTTTGCTATTTTCATCTTGGTATTTTCCTGTAGCAACGACACGTGTTAACCAAGAAAATTTCAAATTTTCAGTTCCTAGGGTATGCTCTGAAATAATTCCTTTAATTCCTTTATCAGTTATAAGATATTTATTATTATCGTAAGTATCAATCTCACCACCAAGATAAGAATTTAATTCTGCGATTTTATCATCAAGATTAGCATTACCCGATTTATGGATTCTAATCCCATGAGGAAATCCCATAAGAATAGCAGCCGTCATTGAAGGCAAATCTCCAGTGCAATATGGAGGCCACCCAATCCAATAATTACTTCTTCCTTTTGCTTCCGGAGTCAAATTTTCATAAATATTTATTATATTATTCTCTTGTCCTGAGAGAGGTTTTAATTTAAAATTATCTTTTTGTCCATCCTCTAATGAATATGCAGTGTCATTTGACAACAAAAAGTGACAAAAAGAAATTTTATTTTTTATATTCACTATTTTATCACATAAGTTAGAATAATCATCTATGCCATTTTGCGAGTCTTTCGTTATCTTACTTAATTGTTTTACTTGAAAACAATTATTTTGCACGCCATTAATTAATTTTGCTCTAATTAGATCTTCCCCTCTATTATTTACAAAATTTAAGGGACCACCCATTGATGCTGATTCAATAGACCGAGTATGGTCTTTCTTATCATATTCATTCGTTTTCATAAAAGAACTGTATTGCTTATACTTCTACCGAATTTAAGTTATACGACATTATATTCAATATCATATCTCCTATATTCTTATAAAACTAATTATGCAGTTACAAATGTAAACGATAGATTTTAGAGTTACAATTTTTATTTTTCGAACAGAGATTTGACTTGACGAAAGAGAGAAATGGCTTGTAGATGTCATCAATTTACTTCCTCAAAATTAACACAATATCTCTATCAGCGAGTTACGTACACGTGTTGCAAATATAACGCAACACGAAAATAAGTGTCCATAAGCAACGACAGCTCTTCCCCACAAAAGTACGTATTCATAAACAACGTGATGTAAACGCATAAAAATCAAAAGAAAATGGTAATTTTAACTGATTTTTCGGTTTTATCCTTACCTTTGTAAATGACATTGGGGTGTTATACCCAAACAACAATAAGAAAACGATGCAGATACATAACTAATTCAAGTTATAGAACTATTTATTATATTGAATATATGTCAATATGGAGCAAGCTCATAGGAATTAAGAAAACCGAGGATAGAAACAATATCATCGGTAATAAAACTACCTCTGTACCATGTAGTGCCCCAAATTATGCCATAGTAGATGTTGAAGTTGGCTTGAAAGATCATAAAATCCATGATATAGGAGCACTCAAACATGATGACACGACATTCCATAAAACTTCAAAAGAAGAACTATTTATTTTCTTAAACAACATAGACTACATCTGCGGCCACAATATCATTCATCATGATGCCAAATATCTGTTCACGGACAAAATATGCCGCTGGATTTTAGTTGATACACTTTATGTCTCGCCTTTATTGTTCCCGGAACGCCCTTACCATAGGCTTGTGAAAGATGACAAACTGATTAGCGAACAGATGAATAATCCGGTGAACGATTGCAAGAAAGCAAAAGACTTATTACTGGACGAAATAGCACGCTGGAATTCATTGCCGGAGGAAAAGCGTATACTATTCGCATCTTTGCTGAAGGACAAGAAGGAATTTGAGGGATTTCTTAGTATGGTAAATGCGAAGTATATCCATGAAGGAATACCTGAACTTATAAAAAAACTTTATGAAGGAAAGATTTGCCAACATGCCGACCTCGACATGCTCATCGAACAATATCCATGTGGATTGGCATACGCATTGTCTCTGATTGATACCACCGATTATCATTCCATCACTCCCGGATGGGTACTTTACAATTATCCGGAAGTGGAATTTATTGTAAAACTCCTGCGCCATAACATTTGCCGGGAAGGTTGTGACTACTGCAATACGCAATTGGATGTACTCCACAACCTAAAAACATTTTTCGGATATGAACGCTTCCGAACATACGAAGGCGAACCACTGCAAGAACGAGCAGCCCAAGCTGCGGTGAAAGGCAAATCGTTGCTGGCGATATTTCCTACCGGTGGCGGCAAATCACTTACCTTTCAATTACCGGCGCTCATGGCAGGACGCTCTGTGCACGGGCTTACGGTCATCATCTCCCCTTTGCAGTCTCTAATGAAAGACCAGGTAGATAACCTTGCCGACAGAGGTATCACAGATGCCGTAACCATAAATGGAATGTTAGACCCCATCACAAGAGCACTGTCCATACAAAGAGTACAAGACGGAGAAGCCTCACTGTTGTATATATCTCCCGAAATGCTTCGCTCAAAAACGATTGAGAAAATATTGATAGCGCGCCACGTTGTAAGGTTTGTGATAGACGAGGCACATTGCTTTTCTTCATGGGGGCAGGATTTCAGGGTTGACTATCTCTACATTGGTAAATTCATCCAGCAATACCAGCATAAAAAAAAATGCAAGAATCCGATACCTGTATCCTGTTTTACGGCTACGGCAAAACAGAAAGTGATACAAGACATCTGCGACTATTTCAAGCAAACCTTGAATTTGGACTTGGAGTTATTTGCATCAACGGCCTCAAGAACAAATCTGCACTATTCCGTCATACATGTAGAGAGTGACAACGACAAATATTTAAAGTTAAGAGAACTTGTAGCGGAATCCGATTGCCCGACAATTGTTTATGTATCACGTACCAAACGAACAAAGGAACTAGCTGCCAAATTAACTCGCGACGGTTACAAGGCACTCCCTTTCAATGGCAAGATGGAAGCTGATGAAAAAATTGCCAACCAGGATGCCTTCATGAACGATCAGGTACACATCATTGTGGCTACGTCCGCATTTGGTATGGGAGTTGATAAGAAAGATGTCGGTCTTGTGGTACATTATGATATTTCCGATTCGCTGGAGAATTATGTTCAAGAAGCAGGCAGGGCCGGTCGTGATCCCGGTCTCAGTGCACGTTGTTATGTGCTTTATAGTGACAATGATTTGGACAAGCATTTTATATTACTAAACCAAATAAAACTAAGTATCAGTGAAATACAACAGGTATGGAAAGTCATCAAAGACCTTACCAGACAGCGTATGAAAGTCAACTGTTCTGCATTGGAAATTGCCCGGCAAGCAGGATGGGACGATTCGGTATCTGACATTGAAACCCGTGTACGAACGGCATTAGCAGCTTTGGAACAAAGCGGATATCTAGTAAGAGGAAACAATGTGCCTCATGTATATGCCACGGGAATCACAGTGAAGAACATGGACGAAGCAAGAAAACGCATATCAGCATCATTGCTTTTTGACAGCGACGAAATAGAAAAGGCTGTCCGAATCATCAAGTCATTGATATCTCAAAAGCACATCGCCAAGGCTCAAGATTCGGAAGCGGAATCACGGATCGACTATCTGGCAGACATCTTGGGGCTAAGCAAAAGAGAAGTAATATCCGTAGTGGAACGCATGCGTCAGGAAGGCATATTGGCAGACAGCAAAGATATATCTGCCTATTTGCTGGATGCAGGTGATTCGGAACGAAAGTCGCAAATGCTCCTCGAACGCTTTGCAAAACTAGAACAATACATCCTCAACCATATTCCCGAGGGTTCTTTACGAATATCATGCAAGCAACTGAATGAAAATGCCGTGAATAACGGAATCAATACATCCAAAGAAAAAGACATCCGGACGCTGCTCTATTTCCTCACCGTCAAGGGCTATACGCGCAAGAAAGAAGATGCGGTTCGTAATATGGAGATAAGTCGTCAGGCAGACTTGGAATCGACCATCAGGCGTTTCGAGAAACGATTGGAAATAAGTCGTTTTGCCGTGGAATGGCTATACAAATTAGCTTCAGATGCAGAAAAGGAAAATGCACCCAACAAAGTCATCCAATTCTCCGTGGTAGAACTTCTGAACCGAATAAAATCAAGTTCTCAATCCCTTTTCAGCGGACTTAACGACATTCAGTTGGAAGACGTGGAAGAAGCGCTTCTGTACTTGTCGAAAATCGGTGCATTAAAACTTGAAGGCGGCTTCTTGGTGCTTTACAATGCCATGAATATACAAAGAATAAAGGACAACAAGTCGAGATACAAGCAAGATGACTATCAGATACTCAACGAATTCTACAAGCTGAAAATCCAGCAAGTGCATATTGTAGGCGAATATGCCAATCTGATGGTGAGGGATTACCATGCGGCCTTGCAATATGTTCAAGACTATTTCCAGATGGACTACAGAAAGTTTGTCACAAAGTATTTCAAAGGAGACAGAGTAAGCGAGATACAACGCAACTTGACACCACAGAAATACAAGCAATTGTTTGGGCAATTATCCAAACGGCAGATGGAAATTATTTCCGATAAGGATTCACGTTGCATTGTGGTTGGAGCTGGTCCAGGTAGTGGAAAAACACGAGTATTAGTCCACAAACTAGCCTCACTTATGCTACTTGAGGACGTGAAACACGAACAACTCCTAATGCTGACATTCTCAAGGGCAGCCGCAACGGAATTCAAGCAGAGACTCATGGAGTTGATAGGTAACGCTGCCCATTTTGTCGAAATAAAAACATTCCACTCCTATTGCTTCGATCTTCTGGGACGGATAGGAAATCTTGAAGATGCAAAAAATGTCGTTGCAAAGGCAGCTGAGATGATCAGCCAAGGAGAAGTAGAACCAAACAAAATCGGCAAGACGGTACTGGTCATAGACGAAGCTCAGGACATGGGAGCTGAAGAACATGCGCTTGTAATGGCTCTGATGACCAACAACGAGGAAATGCGTGTGATAGCAGTGGGAGACGATGACCAAAACATCTATGAATTCCGCGGTTCTGATTCAAGCTATATGTACCGGCTGGCACAAGAAAGCGGAAGCACATTTGTTGAGATGACTGAGAATTACCGCAGTGCACGCCATCCGGTGGATTTTGCCAACGGATTCTTGAGAACCATTGACAACAGGATAAAAAGTACACCAATCATCTCCATGAGAAAAGAAGAAGGTTGGGTGGAAGTGACACGCCATCAATCAAAGTATATGTATCAGCCGCTCGTTGAGAACTTGCTTCAACATAGAGACAAAGGCACTTCGTGTGTACTCACCCAAACAAACGAAGAGGCCGTTATTCTTATGGCCCTCTTGCGAAAACAGGGTATAAACAGCAAACTGATACAATCAATGGACGGTTTACGCTTTTGGAATATGGCTGAAATGAGGTA
>NZ_JAQVBV010000018.1 GCF_028690125.1 Bacteroides sp.
AATATTAATCGTAAGGGACTGGAGTACAGATGTGTTACAATATAAGCCATCTAAAAACAAAGAAAGGATAGAAGTAAAAGAACACATTAATATAATATATGCGCGCGTGTAAGCAGAGAAATTATATCATAAGAGGCAAACACGGTACCTTTAATGGTTGCTTACACCCAATTATTCGAATGATTTTAATCGGAAGAAGTCTTTTAGCATTGTTGGCACATATGAAAATTAGCTTGAAATGATTCTGTGTGATTATATTTTATATCATCGTTTGCTCTCATGCTCTCACTAATAGATACAATCCCTTTGTTCATCATAGTTACAACGATTAGAGCAACTATGGTGGCAGAGTGGTAGCAACCGTTTGCCCTCACTTTATTCAACTAACGCTGCCCTAGTTCTATGTTTTAAAGCTACGGTACTTATTCTGTGGTCTCTCATTATAGAATACGCAAATGCTTTGTGGTTCTTTTGTAAATCAAGGCTTTTCTTCAATAGCTCACATATGTGAATTAATTTGTTTACAACTGTAGATAAATCTATTAACACATGATAGCTTATTTGTTCACGGCAGTGAGCCTTTAACAACTCTAAGTAAATATTGCATAAACAATAGGGAAAGAACAAATAAATATAGTATGGTTATCAAAAAAAGGTTGTGCCTTGGGTACTAACAGTATGTTCTTATGGAGCTTAACAAGAAAGTGATCATAGCAAAAAACGGAACACTTTATCATTTGAGAATAGTGAAGCAAAAAAACAGTAGAGTGAGGGCAAACGTTTGCCCTCACTCTACTACCATAGGATCTATCATCGCTGAAATCCCTATAAAAAGGGGCGTTTAGAAAGATAGTGAGGGCATGATAGCAATTATATTCATCAATTAACTAGAGTGAAGTTACTTTTTAGATAAATCATGGAACTACTATTTCATCTTATAGACCAAAGTTCCTCCTTTCAATATATCTTCGTGAGAGATAGTTTTTTGGGTATATGGTTCTCCATTCAGTATTATGCTATCCACATACATATGTTCCTTGGATAAGTTCTCGGCAATCACAGTAAAAGTCTTTCCATCTGCCAAATGTAAAACCATCTTTGGCAACTGGGGAGCACCAAACACATATTCCCCACTCACAGGATTTACCGGATAGAATCCCATGGCACTGAACATATACCAAGCAGACATCTGACCGCAATCATCATTACCACAAAGTCCATCTGGCTTATTACGATATTGAGTATCAAATACTTCACGAATCAACTCTTGTGTACGTTCCGAACGTCCCGCCAATGCATACAAATATGCGACATGATGACTAGGCTCATTGCCATGTGCATATTGTCCGATCAGTCCGGTCACATCAGCCTGAGTCGTTACCAATTTCACTGCAAACAAAGAGTCCAGTTTATTCAAGAAAGGTGCTTCTCCACCAAAGAGAGCGATCAATCCCGGAACATCATGCTGGACGTGCCAGGTATACTGCCAGGCATTACCTTCGGTATAGTCACCACCGCTGCTTTCGGCATGACCTATATCACTCGGATTGAAAGGAGACTTCCATGTGCCGTCGGCTTTACGCGGACGCATAAACTTCGTTACCGGATCAAACAAATTTTTATAATAATCGGCACGCTTCGCAAAGTATGCTGCATCTTTTTCTTTCCCCATACGACGAGCCATATCTGCTACTGCATAGTCATCATATACAGACTCCAATGTAGAAGATACCGATTCTGCCCTCGTCAGGTCTGTCGGGAAATAGCCGTACTTCGTATAATTTTCCCAATCCGATTTTAGCGGATGCGACACTGTTTGTGTCTTCTTTGCGATATTGAAAGCTCGTTCCGCATCAAATCCGCGGAAACCTTTGCGGTAAGCCTCAGCGATAACAGATACTGCATGATTGCCAATCATACAATAATTTTCTTTCCCCCACAATGCCCAGATAGGCAAGAAACCTTGTACTTCCCCCTGTTCTATCAACGAATTAACAAATCCATCGACACGCTCAGGTACTATCAAGGTATAGAAAGGATGAGCAGCACGATAAGTATCCCATAAAGAGAAAGTCGAATAAAAAGCTCCCGTACCCGCTTTGACTACAGAATCTGCAGCATTCCGATACATTCCGTCTACATCAGAAATCTGGTTTGGTTGAATAAGAGCATGATAAAAACAAGTATAGAAGTTTGTTTTTTCATCATCTGTACCATCAATTTCAATCCGGCTCAAGTAACTATTCCATTCATCGTGAGCAGTAGTTTTTACTCCTTCAAAATCCCATGCAGGAATTTCTGCCTCAAGATTCTTCTTTGCTCCTTCCACACTGGTAGTAGAAAGAGCCACTTTCATCATTAGCTCTTGTCCCGGTTTCATATCGAAAGTAGCGATGATACGTTTCCCTTTTTCCGTTTCAGCCATCGGTAAATAGAGTGAATCGACCACCGGACTATTAAATTTCATCACGAAGTAATAATCCTGATTTACCCATACGGTATTATCCACGTGCCCGGTCAAAGTCTGAGCGTCTTCCCAAGTCACTTCGCAACTATTCACTTGTGAATGATACTGATTCTCATTCCAAGCAGGGCCGTGCTGTAAGTCAATCAGTATAGAAGCAGAATCCGCTTTATGATAAGTATAACGATGAAGAGCAGCATGAACAGAAGCAGTCAGTTCGGCTTTCACCTGAGGATCGGAAAGCTCAACGGTATAATATCCGGGAGTAGCCGTCTCTTTATCTTTTGAGAAATGACTTCGATAAGCATCCCAGGCACGAACACGAGTCCCCGTCACCGGCATAACCAGAATATCACCCAGATCCATACATCCCGTTCCATTCAGATGAGTTTGGGTAAATCCCCAGATGAGTGAGTCTTGATAAGTATATTCTGAACAGTATCTCCAGCCAACAGCTCCTGTCACGGGGCTGGTTTGAATCATTCCGAAAGGGTAACAAGCTCCGGGAAAAGTATGTCCGTTATCAGCAGCCCCTATAAAAGTATTCACATATTGAGTATAATCTTTCATTTCCGTATCTTCTGTCGGAAAACAAGAGGTATAGAAAAACAAACCTGCCAAGGTAACGGTCATTAAGAAAGCATTTTTTTTCATGGCAACGATTATTATTAATTAAGTACTACTATTACTACAACTAATTCTGTATAATTACTTAATACTTTGCTAATTTGTTTCGATAATAAGAGGCAACATCCTTCCAATGATAATAAGGCACCAAATCACTTTTAAAGGGCAACTGCATTTCTTGCTCGTTCAGCAGAACCTTTACCAGAATGTCTGCACTACCTTTTTTATGAAAAAATATAAATTGAACATTACAAGCCATCGGAAATACTTCATAAGCTCTCCATTGCTCGGATAATTTTTCAAGATCCGGATAAGACCGGCCATAATGGTTTAATTCCAACAAAGTCACTAAAGGAAGTACACAAGATTCGTGCCCAAAACGTAAAGTTGCCCTGCGTTTTCCATCTTTTAAGGCATCATCGGTAGTATCCAGAATATTCCGTAGTAATTCAGCTTCCCGATAAGGCATCAAGCATTGAGTCAGAGGGGAGCAACCGGAATTCAGAAACCAGTTTACATTATTGCAGCTCCATAAATCATAACATTCATCATCTGTAAACAACGAATATAATTCCATATCCGTATCGTGGCTTTGCATATTCGCAGCCAAATCGAACAAACGCCTCATCAACTGTATCGTATCTACGTTACTCTTTACATATTCGTCATCTATAAATAATATATGCATCAAACGGGACGGGTGTACATGATTTGCTTCAAAATCTTTCATGGCATTCTTGACTTCTTCGGATTTAACCAGTTTATCCAAATTCTTATCTTTATGATTCATATAAAACATATCATGATTACTGGCATCGTTTTTAATCTTAAGGTTCGGATTCATTGCTTGCAATTGAAGGCATTCCGCAGTCATTGATAAGATACAACGGATCACAATTGTAGAACGCGCATCAATCTCTATGCTATCAGCAAATATTTGTGGGAAATTAGTATACATTCGCTTTGCAATACCCCTATGCTGACGTGCCCCCAACGGAGTAAGTTCTCCCAGTCTTCCGTCTGCCATATCAGACATTTTAAGAACGATATTCAACACACTCTTTCCTGTTGGAGTAAGTTTATTCAAAGAATCGGCTTGCAATAACACCTGTTTTGGAAAAAAATAATCATTCGGATCAATAAGATATCGGGAACCATGACGTGCATAAGTACTAATATAGAAAGGTTCGTATCCCTTAGGAGCTGCTTTCAGTTTGGCGGTTGGCGTTGGATAGGCGTAGTAATTGTTAGCAGAGAGTTGCCGGTTGGCTTTAATTTCTTCACGGGCTGTTTGTGCTTGCGCCACCAAGACAAACAGAATTAACAAAATAACGGATGTGAGCCTTTTCATAATATTTTTTATTTGCAAATATACTTTTTTATTCAGAGAATGGTTCCTTTTACCCCTAGGAATAGCTTCACTTCTTTGTGACAAAACAAAATTTCATGCTACTTATGAGACAAATATCAACTCAATTATTTATCTTTGTTAGCTTAAAGGCTAGTTACCTCAAAAACAATAAGTACAATGAAAGATTTCTTAAAATTTACACTTGCCACAGTGACCGGCATTATTCTATCCGGCATTGTGCTATTTATAATCGGTATGGTGACGTTATTCGGCATTATATCCGCCTCTGAAACTGAAACTCAAGTCAAACAAAATTCTGTGATGATGCTCGACTTGAACGGTACTCTTGTAGAACGCATACAGGAAAATCCTCTCGATCTGTTGTCTCAATTATTGGATAATGACACCAATATATACGGTCTGGACGATATTCTTTCTTCTATCCAAAAAGCGAAAGAGAACGAAAACATTCAAGGGATATACCTGCAAGTCAGTTCTCTGGCTACCTCATACGCTTCTCTACAAGAAATCCGTAATGCGTTACTCGACTTCAAAGAAAGTGGAAAATTCATCGTTGCTTATGCTGACAACTATACACAAGGACTTTACTACTTATCAAGCGTGGCAGACAAGGTACTGCTCAACCCGAAAGGTATGATTGAATGGCGAGGTATTGCTTCCGCTCCCCTTTTCTACAAAGATTTGCTTCAAAAAATAGGAGTAGAGATACAGATATTCAAAGTTGGAACTTACAAATCCGCGGTAGAACCGTTTATCTCTACAGAGATGAGTCCTGCCAACCGTGAGCAGGTAACCGCTTTTATCAATTCTATCTGGGGGCAGATACTGACAGGGGTATCGGATTCCCGACAACTTCCGGTTGATAGCCTGAACGCGTATGCCGACCGTATGCTTATGTTCTATCCTGCGGAAGAAAGTGTAAAATGTGGGCTAGCCGATACATTGATTTATCGGAATGATGTACGCGATTATCTCAAGGAATTAGTGCAGATTGACAAAGATGACGATCTACCGACATTAGGTTTAAACGAAATGATGAATGTCGGAAAGAATATACCGAAAGATAAAAGTGGCAACATTATTGCAGTATATTATGCTTCCGGAGAAATCACCGACACATCCGGATCGGCAGCTTCAGAAGAAGGTATTGTCGGACCAAAAGTTATTCGGGATTTACGTAAACTAAAAGAAGACAATGATGTAAAAGCTGTTGTTCTACGAGTTAATTCTCCGGGCGGGAGTGCATTTGCTTCCGAACAAATATGGCACGCTGTAAAGGAATTGAAGGAAAAGAAACCGGTCATTGTTTCTATGGGTGATTATGCTGCTTCAGGTGGTTATTACATTTCTTGCGTAGCTGATACCATCGTTGCCGAACCGACTACACTTACCGGTTCTATCGGTATTTTTGGTATGGTTCCAAATGTAAAAGGATTAACCGAGAAGATCGGACTGACTTACGATGTTGTAAAAACAAATAAGTTTGCTGACTTCGGAAATATTATGCGTCCTTTTAATGAAGAAGAAAAGTCGTTGATGCAAATGATGGTAACTCAAGGATATGATACGTTTATTACCCGCTGTGCCGAAGGACGTCACATGACAAAAGAGGCTATTGAAAAGATTGCTGAAGGCCGTGTATGGACAGGTGAAACTGCTAAAGAGCTAGGATTGGTGGACGTTCTCGGAGGCATTGACGAAGCATTGGAAATTGCTGTTCAAAAGGCGGGAATTGAAAGCTACACAGCAGTTTCTTATCCGGCAAAAATGGATTTCTTGTCTTCTTTGTTGGATATAAAAACAACGAACTATGTGGAAGCGCAAATATTGCAAAGTGAGTTAGGAGAATATTATCAACAGTTCGGTCTGCTGAAGAATTTGAAAGAAAAGTCCATGCTTCAGACACGTATTCCGTTTGAGTTGAACATTAAGTAAACCGTATTTTAACATGAGCGAGCACATTGTCAAGATACATAAATGGCTCTACCCTGTTTCGTGGATTTACAAGTCAGTGGTAGCAATGAGAAATAAACTGTTTGACTGGGGAATATTCCAGTCGAAAAGTTTTAATATTCCTGTTATTTGCGTGGGTAATCTGGCCGTAGGAGGGACAGGGAAAACTCCTCATACTGAGTATTTGATAAAGTTGCTTCGTGATAAATACCAGGTAGCTGTACTAAGCAGAGGATATAAACGGCGTACGAGCGGTTATGTGCTCGCAACTCCGCAAAGTACCGTAAAGACTATTGGTGACGAACCTTATCAGATGCATACTAAATTCCCTTCTGTCACACTAGCTGTTGATGAGAATCGCTGTCACGGCATTGAAAACTTACTTTGTTTGAAAGAACCGGCAGTAGATGTTATTTTGCTTGACGATGCTTTTCAACATCGTTATGTCAAACCTGGATTAAGTATTTTGCTAACAGACTATCATCGCCTTTTCTGTGATGATATATTACTTCCCGTGGGACAGTTACGGGAATCGATCAATGGAAAGAACCGCGCTCAAATTGTCATCGTCACTAAATGTCCGCAAGATATTAAACCTATTGACTATAACATCATTACCAAACGGCTAAATCTATATCCGTATCAGCAGTTGTTCTTTTCATCATTCCGTTATGGGAATTTACAACCTATATTCTCTCAGAATGATTCCAATCCTAAAACAGAAGATTCAGGAAACAAAGAAAGGCCTTTGTCTTCGCTGGCTGATGCAAACATATTACTGGTAACGGGCATTGCCTCCCCCAACCCAATTCTCGAAAGATTAAAGGAGTATACGCAAAAAATTGATCTGCTCTCATTTGGCGATCATCATGATTTCAGTCACCGGGATATACAACTTGTCAAGGAACGATTTAAAAATCTTAATGGTGAGCAACGGATCATTATTACCACAGAAAAAGACGCGACCCGGCTGCTCCATCATCTGGCAGTGAACGAGGAACTGAAACCATTCATCTATGCCTTGCCCATTGAAATTGAAATATTACAAAATCAACAAGATAAATTTAACCAACATATTATTAACTATGTTAGAGAAAATACAAGAAACCGCAGCTTATCTTAAAGAGAAGATGCACACAAGTCCTGAAACTGCCATTATTTTGGGAACCGGACTTGGGAGTTTAGCAAACGAAATCACCGAGAAGTATGAAATAAAGTATTCGGATATTCCTAACTTTCCGGTATCAACTGTCGAAGGTCATAGCGGTAAGCTGATTTTCGGTAAATTAGGTAATAAGGATATTATGGCAATGCAAGGTCGTTTCCATTATTACGAAGGATACTCAATGAAGGAGGTCACTTTTCCTGTACGTGTAATGCGTGAATTGGGCATCAAGACACTGTTTGTTTCTAACGCCAGCGGTGGAACGAATGCTGCTTTTGAAATCGGTGATCTAATGATTATTACTGATCACATCAATTACTTCCCCGAACATCCGTTACGTGGCAAGAATATTCCTTATGGTCCCCGTTTCCCGGATATGAGCGAGGCTTATGATAAAGAATTGATTCGTAAAGCGGACGAGATTGCCAAAGAAAAGGGAATTAAAGTACAGCATGGCGTATACATAGGTACACAAGGTCCTACTTTTGAAACTCCGTCTGAATACAAACTGTTCCATATTCTTGGTGCTGATGCAGTAGGTATGTCTACAGTCCCCGAAGTGATTGTTGCCAATCATTGCGGAATTAAGGTGTTCGGTATTTCAGTAATTACCGACTTGGGAGTAGAAGGAAAAATTGTAGAAGTAACACATGAAGAAGTTCAAAAAGCGGCTGATGCTGCGCAACCGAAAATGACCACAATCATGCGTGAACTTATCAACCGTGCATAAAAAGCAAAAAGATATTTATGAGAACAGAAATAGCAACTCTCGGAGAATTTGGATTAATCAAACGTCTGACCGAGGGTATCAAACTGGAAAACGAATCAAGTAAATACGGTGTGGGCGACGATGCCGCCGTCCTCTCCTATCCTTCGAAAAAGGAAATTCTGATAACTACCGACTTATTAATGGAAGGTGTGCATTTTGATCTCACTTATGTTCCTCTGAAACATCTGGGATATAAAGCAGCAGTCGTAAATTTCTCCGATATTTATGCGATGAACGGTACGCCTCGTCAAATTACTGTATCGCTGGCTCTATCTAAACGTTTCAGCGTAGAAGATATGGAAGAACTTTACGCTGGTATTCGCCTTGCTTGTCAGCAATATCATGTGGATGTAATAGGTGGAGACACGAGTTCCTCTCTTACGGGACTTGCCATCAGCATTACTTGTATCGGTGAAGCGGATAAAGAGAAAGTTGTTTATCGGAACGGTGCAAAGGAGACAGATTTAATTTGTGTTAGCGGTGACTTGGGTGCTGCTTATATGGGACTGCAATTACTCGAACGTGAGAAAACAGTTCTAAAAGGTGAGAAAGATGTCCAACCTGATTTTACGGGTAAAGAATATCTTTTGGAACGCCAATTAAAACCGGAAGCTCGTAAAGATATTATTGAGAAGTTAGCGGCTGCCAACATTGCACCAACATCTATGATAGATATTTCTGATGGTCTTTCTTCAGAATTGATGCACATCTGTACACAAAGTAACACGGGCTGCCGCGTGTACGAGGAACATATTCCTATCGACTACCAGACTGCTGTGATGGCGGAAGAGTTCAATATGAACCTGACGACTTGTGCAATGAACGGTGGCGAAGATTATGAACTTCTCTTCACTGTTCCTATTGCCGATCATGAGAAGGTATCACAAATGGAAGGTGTCCGCCTCATCGGGCATATCACCAAACCGGAACTTGGTTGCGCACTAATTACCCGTGATGGACAAGAGTTCGAGCTAAAAGCTCAAGGGTGGAACCCTTTGAAAGAAGAAAAATAAAAGACCTTAGTAAATAACTAAAATATTTCTTCATATATAACACTGATAATAAGCAAAGTAACTTTTTATCAGTGTTTTTTATCTCCCAAATCCTTGCAGAATCCAAAAGTTTCACTACCTTTGCAACCGCAAACAAGAAAGGTGCCATAGCTCAGTTGGTAGAGCAAAGGACTGAAAATCCTTGTGTCCCCGGTTCGATTCCTGGTGGCACCACTGAAAATAAAGCAGTTACAGTAAAATGTGACTGCTTTTTTCTTTATATTCCCCCTGTTTTTCCCGAAATTTAGCCACTTTTTACTGCCAAAGTTAAACCAAGAGTTAAACCGGAAATCAGTATGACAGCAACGGTTAATGTCTTGTGTTACAAATCAAAAACTCTTAGTAATGGCGAACATCCGCTGATGATTCGCGTGTGTAAAGACGGAAAAAAGAAGTATGCCAGTTTAGGAGTATCCGTAAAAGCGGAACATTGGAACTTTGAAAAGAACCTACCTAAAACGAATTGTCCTAATAAAGAGTACATAAACATACTTATTCAAAACCTTGTCGTATTTAGAGCGGAAGAAGCAAAAAAAATCCACCACTCCAAAAGAAAGTGCCAATCATTAACGGAGTTAAACTTTCTGAAGATCAATGGAGCCGAATACAAAACGGAGAGTCGGTCTGGATCGAAAATATGACATCGAAAGCTGGTAGGCAGTTTTCGGCATACGCTTCACTATCGGAGGATAAACAAATCCTATCGTTCTCAAAAACTCCACCTGACAGCGAGTATAATGTGACTTCATCCCAGCAAGAACCACAGCCACAACAACAGAATCCCGCTTATCAACAAAGTTCTGAAAATTCCGGAATAGCATCAGTGATTGGAGGACTGTTCGATCTGCCATTTGAGCCAAGTATTTCCGAAACCGCTGAAGAAGCTGAATTCAGACAATTGATGCAACGAAAAAAGAAGAAAGGGCGGAGGTTATAAAAAAGAATGCAAACAGTTTGCATACCCTATACATATTGGGTTATCTAAATAATTGTTTAGTAATTTGATACAAGGAAAGAAAAATTTCAATACCTTTGTGTTAGACACAATAACAATTGAGAATAATGGAAGATATTAATCGGATAAAAGTAGTTCTTGTCGAAAAGAAGAAAACAGGAAAATGGTTAGCAGAGCAATTAGGCAAAGACCCATCTACCGTGTCAAAGTGGTGTTCAAATGCCTCACAGCCGGATTTAAACACATTGACCAAGATTGCTGAATTGTTGGATGTTGATAGACGGGAATTGATTAATAAGAGCAAGTAGAATAATAGATGAAGTTTATAGACAACATTACCTATACGGTGAAAAGTGATATGGAATCCACGATTACCAAAGATAGTCGTATTTCCATTGCTGCGTCGTATTTCTCAATATTTGCTTTCGAGGCATTAAAAAAGAAATTGCAAAATATTTCAGAATTGCGGTTTATTTTCACCTCCCCAACATTTATTTCAGAAAAGTCTGCTAAGGAGAAACGGGAATTTTACATTCCACGACTTGGAAGAGAAAGGAGTCTATATGGAACCGAGTTTGAGGTTAAGCTGCGGAATGAATTATCACAAAGAGCGATTGCAAAAGAATGCGCTGAATGGATAAAATCTAAAGTACGGTTTAAATCAAACACTACTACAAGCACTATCCCTAATTTTCTCCATATTGATGCCGAGAATAAATTCGTGTATCAACCACTAAATAGCTTTACGACCACTAATCTTGGGTGTGAAAAGGCAATGAGTTGTGTAATCCGGTCAATAGGATGCCTGCACCTATTAGCGAAAACTACCTTAAGATTTTCAATGAATTGTGGAATGACAAAGCAAAGATGCAAGATGTTACTGAAGAAGTTATACGAAATATAACAGAGGTTTATAAAGAAAATAGTCCTGAGTTTATTTATTACGTTACACTATACAATATCTTTAATGAGTTTCTGCAAGACATTTCGGAGGCTGTCAATCCGCAGACAATGGATGAACATGCTGTTGTTGCCCAACAAGGTGGTGAAGTGGCACGGAATGCCCGCTTGGATTTAGAGCAAAAGACCGGACAAAAGGTCGTGACTTCGCTCAATGCGAAGTCTATTCACCAAATAGATAAGCACAAAGGAGAGGAATAAACCTGATTGAGTATGAGCGAGCAAGAAGAAGATTACTCGTGGAGCCAAGAACTTCGTGACTGGGAGAAAAGGCAGGATTATTACGAACGGTTAGAATTGGATAATCAAGAGGTAAGCGATGAATGGGAGGATGGCATACCTCCTGAAATACAAGAATTAATTGATTGGTATAAAGATGATACGTAATGGAAAGTAAGAACGAAATAATCATATATAAGTCTCAAGATGGTAGTGTAAAAGTTGATGTACTATTCTCTGAAGAGACGGTTTGGCTGACGCAAATGCAGATTAGCTCTCTGTTTGGAAAAGCTAAATCTACTATAAGTGAGCATATCAAAAACATCTTTGAGGAAGGAGAACTGAATGAAAATATGGTTGTTCGGAAATTCCGAACAACCACTCAACATGGCGCGATTGAAGATAAGACTCAGAGCCATGAGGTTAATTATTATAATCTGGATGTTATCATCTCTGTTGGTTACCGGGTAAAATCTGTGCAAGGTACGCAGTTTCGTATTTGGGCAACTCAACGTTTACGGGATTACATCATTAAAGGTTTTGCCCTGAACGATGAACGATTCAAGAGCGGCTCGTCCATGAACTACTTCCGAGAGCTGTTAGATAGGATACGGGAGATTCGTCTATCGGAACGGGTTTTCTATCAGCAGATCAAAGATATTTACGCTACAAGTATTGATTACGATCCGTCCGACGAAATGACTCTTGCCTTTTACAAAGAGGTACAGAATAAACTACTATGGGCGGTCAGTGGGAAAACTGCAGCAGAGCTGATTTATTATAGGGCAAATGCTTCATTGCCGCAAATGGGGCTGACATCGACATCTTTGCCCAACAAGGTGCGCAAAGCGGATGTTGAAATCGGTAAGAATTATCTGAATGAAGAGGAGATTGGACTCCTAAAATTGATTGTAGAGCAATTTCTTGCTTATGCGGAGACTCAGGCGATACAGCACAAACCGATGTATATGCGGGATTGGATTGAGAAACTGAAACAGGTGCTTACGATGAATGATAAAAACATATTGGAGCACGCCGGATCTATCTCTCACAAACTGGCACTGCAAAAAGCCACCGATGAATATGATAAATATAAGGAGGTGCAAAAGCATTTGGAGCATTTGGATAGTATTAAAGAACTGGAACAGGATATCCAGAAACTGAGAAAGAAGAAATAACCGAACTCTTTATAGTCTCAAAAACTTTCACTACTTTTGCAATTAGAAAACCGAGTGAGAGAGTCTCGGTGAAAAACGACGAATCTTTTGCATTGTAAATTCGTGGGACTTTTCAAGATTTAGATTTATAAAGTGCTTATATACAGCCGCCAAATATCGACACTCGATTCTTGGTGGCACCACTTTCAATAAATTAAAAATCAAGTAAAATCCCTGATTTTTTTTGAAATTCAGGGATTTTACTTTTCTGAGAATAAATGGCATTGAAGCGGACTACACATCCAGATAGGAAACGTACTTTCTTATATTTCTGACCAAAGTAAGCCAAAAGTATGGTTTCGGTCATATCGGTATTGAGTGTGCTAATGCTAAAAATGGTGTATGTGTCAAGAAGTTAGGTTTTTATTCCATAGATAGGAGAAACATACAATAGTAGTAACCGATCTAATATCTTATTTCTCAATCGAATAATTTAATAAAATCTTTCCTTCCTTTAAACACAAAAATATATTCCAATCTGACAAATAAAAGGAATCTATAAGACCGAAGACATCTACAAACTATGAACAAAAACGAAGTTTGTAAAAAATCAAAACAGCTTCTTAAATAAATTGCATTTATTATCAATTTAGCATCAAGGTAACTGTCAGGACGGAAGCTCCTGATTACGTAATAAGCGACCGATGTTTTTATAGTGTAAAACAATAATAAGTACCATACAAGCCAACAAATAATAAAATGTTGGAGTTATTCCACAAATAATAAACTCACTAATAACCATTGTAATTGCCAGAACGATGGAGCCTAGCGAAACATATTTAAAACGCCATTTAACTATAAAATAAAACGCCACCGAGATAAAAACCGAAAATGGAGCAAGTAAAACGGAAGCTCCCAATGTTGTGTTTACTCCTTTTCCTCCTTTGAACTTTAGAAAAATACTGAAATCATGTCCCAAAATAGAGGCAAGCGCAACATAGTAGATGGATAAATCAGATACTATATTTTGATTATAAGTCAAATTTAAATCATACGTTAAATAAAAATATAAACCTACCGGTAGAAGCCCTTTCGTCATATCTAATAACTGGGTAATAGCTGCAATTTTTTTACCGGCTATCCTCTTTACGTTTGTAGAGCCTATATTTCCACTTCCTAACTCCAGAATATTTTGTCCGGTTAAGTAGCGTATCAATAGATATCCTACAGGAATTGAACCAATCAAATAACTGGCTAAAACAAATATTATTTCAATCCAAACACTCATTTTATTGTCTGCAAAATACGTAATGCCTCATCCACATGTTTCTCTGCTTGCATTTGCGAATTAAATATGTAAACTACTTCTCCCTTTTTATCAACGATGTAAGTAACCCTTCCCGGAATCAACCCAAATATATTACTGGGTACACCAAATAAATTCCGCACCTTATTATCCGTATCACTTAGCAAAAGATAATTCAACCGATGCTTTTTAGCAAATGCCAAATGGCTTTCCACAGATTGAGCACTAATTCCAATAATCATTGCATCAGCATCGGCAAACACAGCGAACTGATCGCGAAAGGAGCATGCTTCCTTTGTACAACCGGGACTATCGTCTTTCGGGTAGAAATAGATTACTAAATTCTTCTTTCCTATTACAGAATCTAATGAGAATAATTCGCCATACTGATTTTTTAGTTCAAATGCTGGTACTTTACTTCCTTCAACTACTTTCATTGTGTCGGTATTAAAATAAATAATAAAAAGAACGATATATACTAAAAGATAAAACAAATAAAAATTTCGGAATTTAATATATTTCTTATTTCCGGGATAGATATTTCCAAATAATCCTTTGATTTCCAGCCAGAATACAGGTTTGATATTAATCGTCCAACTATCGGTTTGGTATACCAGTTTGCGGAATTTACTTCTGTAATATCCCAGCGGCAACCCCCAAGCTATAAATAAGACAAACCAAAGATTTTTATTTAGTTCCATGAACATTTATTTTTTAGGAAACCAGGGAAAAAAAGAATTTGTTTTTTTTACATATTCATAATACTGCGGTTTTGTATTATTCAATGTCTTTTCGAGCAAAGCCACACCCGAAACTTTGATAATAAGTAAAGTCATTATGACAGAGCCTAGCACCTGCCAATAACTTCCGGCAGCTATACTGAATATACCGTAAGCCCACCACACAGCCGAATCACCAAAATAGTTGGGGTGTCGGGTATATTTCCAAAATCCATAACTCAATACCTTTCCTTTGTTTTGAGGATTATTTTTAAAACGCGACAATTGATAATCGCCCCCGGCCTCAAAAGTAAAACCCACAAGCCAGACCAAAATACCAAAGTAATCGAGCACATGGAGAGAATCGGATTGATTGCCCATACTAACACCCAGTAAAGGTAATGAAATCACCATAGTCAATACCCCCTGCAATAAAAAGGTCTGAAAAAAACTAATCCACCAATAGCGTTCAGTGCCATATTTTCTTCTGAACTCTTGATATCTAAAGTCCTCGCCTTTTCCTTTATTTCTCCAAGTAAGGTAGATAGACAACCTCGCTCCCCAAATAGTAACCAAAACGAGCATTAGTATTTTTCGGGCAGTAAGATCGCCCGACATCAATACATAGAAGGTATTTACCACCACAAAGCCAGCTCCCCAAAAAAGATCAACAATGCTTACATTTTTCAGTTGAACGCTCAAGAGCCATAAAAGCGTAAAAAGAATTAGAATAATAAGCGATGCCTGTAAAAATAGTGACAACATTACGAGTATGATTAATTAGTTAATAATAAAGAGATTGCTATAGCCCCATTGCCAGCATGCATCCCAATAACAGGTGAAATATCAACAATTGAAGCGGCATTTTTACCGATAAGTTGCACCATCTCTTCTGCTGCTTTTTGAGCACCTTCCGGATTGTGTGCATGTAACACAATATAGTTCCACACCGTTTTCTGCCGGCTAATTTTTTCGATATGGCTCATTATTTTTTTTAAACTGGAGTGCTGGCTGAACGTATTTCCAAACAACAGTGATTTTCCATATTCATCCATAGAAATAACCGGATTAAAGCCAAACAGACTGGCTATAAAGCCTTTGGGCTTCGACACCCGTCCTCCTTTAATCATATACTTCAGGTCACGGACACTAACAAATATCTTTGTTTGCAGGATATCATCAGTAATCATTTTTACAATAGAATCAGCCGTCTTTCCGGATTCAATGTTTTTTGCAACTTTCAGCACAAGTAACCCCAATCCTCCGGATAAATTTTTAGAATCAATTACATAGATCGGTTTATTAAACTCTTTCGAAATACGCTTTCCGGCTTTTACACTATTGCCAAAAGTTCCGCTGAATTGACTGGTCAGGTGTATTGCAATAATGGCATCGTAATGCGAAGCCAGATGTGAGTACAAATTAGTAAAGGTCTGTTCATTTATCTGAGACGTTTTAGGAAATTCGGTTTGCGATTCAAGCATATCGTAAAACCGATCGGGTTTAATCGTTACTTTATCTAAAAAATGATTGTCACCGAAATTCAAATTAAGCGGAACAACGTTTATTTGATAATAATCAATCAATTCCTGCGCTAGATCACAAGAAGAATCAGTCACTAATGCAATATTCCATTTACGTTTGGTGGCTGTTTCCTGTTGTCGAACCATGTCATCGACTTTCTGAAAAGTAATAGTACCACACGCTTTCAATTCCTGAAAAAGTTCTGCAGGCCGATTGGTATGAACATGAATCCGACAAATTGTTTCGGAACCGGCTACCACAACAGAATCGCCATTTTTACTTAATAATTTTTGAATCTCAGCAGAACCAACACCCAAGTTTTTAATGATAGCTTCCGTACAGTAGCGATAAGTTATTTCATGATCGATAATATGCTCGGGCTGAATAAGAGAAATGTTTGTTTGGAAGCCAACAGTCAAATGGCGAATATCTCCGATTCGGATAAAATCAATGATCCCTTTCATAAAGAGTACAAAACCTTTTGCTCCTGCATCGACAAAGCCCGATTTGTTTAACGCCTTTAGTTTGAACGTAGTTTCGGATAAAGATTTTTCCAACACGTAAAAAGAATCTATGATCACATTTTTAAAATCATGAATATTTTCCTTCTTAGTATTAAGAAATTCGGACCACTCTTTAATCACCGTCAGCATAGTGCCTTCCACAGGGTTTGAAATAGCCGCATAAATATAAGGAATTGAACGGTAAACGCTTTCTGCAAATTCGGTGATATTTATTCGGGCTTTGTTTTTTGTTTCACAACTCAGCCCATACAAAAACTGAGCAAAAATAACGCCCGAATTACCCCTGGCTCCAACTAATGCCGCTTCAGCAATATCATTTACTGTAGTTTTGTACGATTTATGCGGTTTGATGTTATCCAATACAGATCGAACTGTAGCGGCTAAATTTGTTCCAGTATCTTTATCATTTACAGGGAAAACATTTATCCTATTTATCTCTACCTGATGTTGAAGTAGTTGATTTGCACCGGCAAGAAACGAATAGTAAAGAATTTTTCCATCCACTACTGTGTTGTAATTATTCATTCGCTCTATGTATTTAGCCATTTCTTTAATTATTTAAAATTAATCTTGCCTATTAATAATAAACAACTCAAACAGTTTTAAGGTTCACTGAACAAGTCCAAATAACTTCATCATACATGGAAAGGTAGTGTAATTACATATGAGAAAAGCAAACATTACGACAAATACTCCCTGACATTAGCAAGAAAACAGAAACACATGCCCGAGGTTACAAAGCTGACTCTTTAAAAAACTGGACAAAACAGAGAGGATTACACAGAAAAAATAAAACGCCACTTGAATAACTGTTCCATCATTGGGAGATAGAAAATCAAAACGGTTTTCAATTTTACCAATATAAGGAAAAGTCTTATCTTTGTTTTCAGCATTCTCCATGAGTAAACTACCGTCAGAGTGCATAGAGAATGAGTGGTTTAAATCATAGGATATGCTTAATGCAAAAACTATAAAGTTTTAAATATCAACATAGCAACCTTTCTTTCGTTTACCCATAAAATGGACTGTAATTCATAGGACTTTAATCAATGCCCAAATCTTGATGTATCCACCTTCTTTATGTCTCTTTTCTTATACCCGCCGAAACGGTAGCTGAAATGTAGAGTAAAGGTGCGTGAATAGAAAGCACTGTTCATATCCAAATGCTGTCCTTTGAAACGAACCTTTATTTTAGGCATTCCAATATTAAATATATCATTGCAACGGGCTGACAGACTCATCTTATCTTTCGCAAAACTCCATTTTACTCCTGCAGTAAGATTAAAAATTGATTCAATGTCAAATGTACCTTGTATAGCCGGAGTTTGTACATCCCCTATTAACTCAAAAGCTAAGTTTTTATTTACTTTAAAGGTATTGTCTAAAGAAGCATTGAATATCCATTTTTTTCGATTAAAGGGAATATCATAAAAATCATCACAACGTTGTTGCATTTGCATACCTACCAAGGTCAAACGAGAATCCAGCCAATTACCGGTCTTAAAAGGTACTATGATGTTTGCGCCCCATAACCGCATATAGTCCCAATTCATATTTTTATATATCAACGCCAGACGGTCGGTCGATTGATAGGCTGCTTGTATAAAGTAATCTGACGAATGCATGAAAAATAAACTGAAAATATATTTCTGTTTCAATATATAACTCCCGTTCAGGTTGTAGGTGGTCATTGGCTTCAATCCCGGTGTTCCCCATAGCTCTGTATATCCATTAAGGTAGCTAACGGAAGATTGCATATCCCAATAGCCCGGATAAGTTTTGTCCGTAGACAGCGTGAGTTGAAATGTATGTTTCGGAGTTTTAAAATAAGTCAGCGATGCCTGCGGATAAATTGCCCATTTATGATAATTTCCAATCGTGTAATATTCTCCGGTAGCAGAGACTGACATAGAAGTTCCCGTTGTATAATCTTTGCTCAATGATACATAAAAATTGGCAGACTGTTCGTTCAAGTTGGAATTCGTATTTTGAGTCTGGATATTTCCCGTAACCTGGTCATAGGTTTGAGAATCACGGTCCTTTGCAAATCGGAAAGAAGCTCCATAACCTAAATTCCATTTTTCAGGCAATGAGTGTTTTTGATCTGCATAGATAGAATATCGGTCTATCCTTTGTCCGCCAACCATATAAAATTGGCTCTGACTACCATCTTGAAAATCTGTATGCAGGTTTTGATTATGATCAGAGGTATAATGTGTATAGTCGGCTCCCGCTTCTAAACCGTAGCCGGAGTGATACTGCAATGTGATGTTGTGCATACGATTGCGGATGTATTTATCCACATTCCCGGTTTGGAAGTTACCCGTTGTACGACTATTATTATATTGATCAGGAGTATAACTTCCCGTATATGCTATATTTATATTATTTTTTTCATTAAAATTATATTCAAATGCAGTTCTGAGATTATGATTCCAATATTTACTGCGTAATTGTTCATTCTGTTGAATGTCATACACTTGTCCTTTTAAAGTATGTTTGGAATAAAGATCTATATACTCCATGTTCTTAGTATCATTGACCTCATACATTACATCAAAAGCCATTTTAGGAGTAGACAAACGAAAATTCCCATTCATATCACCACTATTAAAGTATTGGTTTTTATAATTGGCAGTTACTTCTCCCTGAAAAGAATAATCATTGGAACGCTTCAAGATAACATTAATGGCTGCACCTCTTATATGATATTCAGGAGGTGCACTATACATTACTTCCACTTTTTCTACCCGACTGATTGGAGTGTTACGCAATAGCGTTTCAAGTTGCGCCTCATCCATTGTTGTCGGCTTGCCGTTTAACAATACAGTCAGTTTGTTAGCTCCGGCTAAAGTTAATGCTCCTCTATTCTCGCTGACTCCGGGAAGTTTAGTCAATGCTTCATAAGTATTATTCACTACTTTATCTGTGGCAAGTACGGACAGATTATATCCCAAACGCCCATTTTCAACCTTCACAAAGGGACGTTCAGCTTTCACAAGAACTTCAGCCAAAGCATAATCTTTAGATTCAAGTTGAATAATACCTGCATCTTTATTTCTTGCTGTTATTTGCTTCGTTTGGTACAACAGATGTTGCACGATCAGCCGATATACCTCCAGTTGATTGTGTAGAATAAACGTTCCGTCAGCATTTGAGATAGATGCACTTATATAAGTAGAATCCATTGTTTGCAAAATAACAGTAGCTCCATCGATTGGCTGTTGTTCCCGGTCTATTATCTTTCCGGTTATGTTCTGTGCTTGTATTGATATGGCACAGAACAATAATAGTATACCTGTTTTAATTCTCATCTTGATTTTATCGCCATATATCTATTTATACCAATGAATCTCTTTTTTACTCAATAGCTCATCTTACTCTAATTGGATATCACGGAAATGGAAAAGTGTTTTTATATTAATATGAATACAAATTAATGAAAAGTAAAAGGAAAAAGCATTGAAACAATTCAATACTTTTCTTTGAGTGAGTATTTTTTCTTAGTGTTTAACTAATAGTTTCAAACGTTATAGATAACTTTCCTTTAATCTCATTTTTGTGCTACGATACACAACGCATTCTTCCTTCTATATAATGTAACAGATATGAAACCAGATTCGGAAAGAATTAATTTTAAATCATCACCGGAGTAGATTTTCATTCCTTCAATGCGGTTAGGCCATGTTTTTTCATATGGATCATTCATCTCGCAACAAATAAGAAAATAGCCTTTCCCTCTTAAAACACGCGCCACTTCAGTAAATGCAAGAGGCAAATGATCCCAAAAGTAAACGGTTTCGAAGGCAGTGACCACATCAAACTTATTGTTTGTATACGGAAGTTCATTCACCGTACCTTGTTCAACAAAACAGCGCGTGGATAACAACTCTTTATTTCTCTTACGTGCAAAATCTACACTTACTTGTGATATGTCTATGCCATATACTTTACCTTGCGGACAATGTTTTAATATCTGAGCAAGATTAGCACCACCGCCACAACCTACATCAAGTACATTCCAATCCTGTATCCATGTAATATGCGACATTCCCCAATGAGAAAGCGATGAATGTCCTTTATTCATTCCCCAAAGTATAATCTTGCCGCAGAAGCCTTTCGGATTTTGAAAATTCTGCAGAAATCTACCAAGTAATTTTTTATTCTTCATCCTGATTTTGAATTATCTATATTTATCCTCCCACTCAAAACAACTCAAAGACAAATCAGTATTAATTTGCATTTCTACGTCTTGATATGGCTAATGCTCGTTTTTTCGAACCAGAAGACAAAGCTAAGTAAAAGAAAGAAGAAAAGTATTGATTGAAGTCAAGACTTATTCTAATAACAGATACTCTAATCTGTTATTACCTGCATACCCAACCATAGAGTCATTATATTAGCATTATAAATATTGTAATTAATTCTTCCAAATATAAATATTTAAATATAGATACATTTATATTATTAAACAACAACTAAAAAGCAATATTCAAAATGATATTCAAAAACATAAATTACGCGGAATTATCGTATATAGAAACAATAGACCAAAATCTTAGCATTAGTACTATCAATTGATTATTTGACAGTTACGATTTTAATTATGAGATAATCAATTGCATTTCCGCTCTTTCTCAAAATGACAAAATGACAAAAATGCCATATAGTACTTTTAAAAGTAACTTAAAAGATAAAAGCAAGAAAACATAATAGGAATATTTTTAACATTTATCATAAATATGTCTCAATATCATATCATATAATTACTAATTTTAAAAGAGTATTCTAATCTCACCATAAAATATAATTCAAATAAGCCATTATACAGTTTCAATAAACAATACGTACATAAAATGCAATTTACGCCATATACTAGTCCAATATTATGTATTACAACATCTTTTAAATCCCACGTAATTAGCACTTCCTACAAATCCCTTAGCAAAGGTAATAACAAAACATATCACATTGACAAACAGTCAATTACAAAATAAGTACAATTGAATGCACTCAAAAAAACTCCATATGACATTTTTGTCATTTTGTCATTTCAAAATGAAAGAAAATCATTGGAAAGATTAAAAAAAACTTCCTAATAATCGAAAATAAACATTGAGAAGTTTTACTACAAAGTTCCTTATGTTTTTTAGATGCTTCTATGTAAACTACAAGTTGATTTTAATCTTGTAGTTAATTAATATATCTCTGCTATTTTAGCCTTGAACAGAAGAACACAATTACTGAAGTATTGAGATATGAAAAAAATCAGGAACGATTCAGAATACCTAGACAAACAGAAAATGATCACCTACCAATTTTAAAGTATGGTGGTGATCATTTACAACCAAAGTTTTTAGCCTCCAATTTGTACCGTGAAACATCCACCGGCAATTGTACCACCATGTGCAGTGGTATCCCCCATTCTTGCCGCAGGCTTTCCGCAGATCATTACTGTGGAGGAACCTTTTATAATAGTGTCCGGCGGTCCCACACAAACACAATTATCACCCATCACTGCTGCCGGCATTTTACCGATCATTACCGTTGGTGCTCCCGGACCTATTATCGGACCACCTACGTGTGGGATTGGAGAAGGCCATGCAGGAGTCTGCATAGGGCACGTGTGCATATCTGTTAATCTTGCTGCTGGAGGCATAATATTGTTTTTTAAAAGTTGATATTTTTGTTAATTAATCATCACCATTCCACCCTTGACTGTAGTCTGGCCTGAAGCCGAGAGCTCTGCCAAGGCAGTACCCGTGACTTTAGCACACTCCTGAGCTTTGACATTGATGTTCATCCCCTCTATCGCCACATCATGCATGGCTTTTACTTTGAGCTTACCCGGTGCCTCAATAGAGATATCCCCCTGCGCCTTTAGCACTATGTCTTTAGCCGAAGTCAGCTTTATGCCATTATCGTTCATCACAATTTCATTTCTGTGCTGGTCTTTCAGCGTGATGCTCTTTGCGTCGTCGCTGATTTCAATTAAATTATTTCCCGGAGTACTTATTGTTACTACCTTTTTTTCTTCGTCATATTCAATAACAAACTTCCCTCCGGCACCTAATACGCCATTTTTGCCCATGCTGATTAATTTTAAATGTATGAATAAAAACTATTTAAAATACAACATAAATTTAAATCACAGTAACCAAACACACAATTCTGTTGTACTGATACAAAAATAGGAATATTTTTTAAAATATCAAATAATTTTTTTTGATCTCGGGCTTATCATATCACTTTTGCCATATCATAAATCCGAATACCCAGATTCGGATGCAAGAATATACAAGCAATCGTAATGAAACCTAGAAATCATTAATGCACAAAAACAAATCAATAGCATTTCAGTTCTACATATTGCGATAGCTATACTTGGAATAGTCTATCCCAACCCTTAATAATTCAACCATTATGATGAAAATTAATCCTTATCTCAATTTTGACGGTAACTGCGAAGAAGCCTTCAACTTTTACAAGTCCGTATTCGGTGGAGAATTCCTGTACATGGGACGTTTCGGAGAAATGCCCCCGCAGGAAAATATGCCCACCCTGTCGGAAGAATTCAAGAAAAGAATCATGCACGTCTCACTGCAAGTAGGAGAAACAGTTTTGATGGGTAGCGATACGGGAGGAGATTGTGGTCCCGCTTTTATTGTAGGAAACAATATCAATCTTTCCATTAGTATAGACAATAAAGCAGAAGCAGACAAGCTGTTTGCCGCACTTTCTAATGGTGGCAAAATTTTTATGCCTATGGATGAAATGTTCTGGGGAGAATATTTTGGTATGCTTACCGACAAGTTTGGTGTGAGTTGGATGATTAATGCCCGAGAAAGCGAAAGTATGTAATTTAGAGAAATGGAATTTCACAGACACGTGTAAACTCTGTGAAATTCCATTTCAGAATACAGTACTTATCGTTTTACCGGGAGTTCAATTTCGGTCAGCCACTCTTCCACCGATTCCTTATTCCAGATGCCATCAATGTAACAGAAACGGGGGCGGTCACTCACCTCATAACCATTTGCTTCAGCATAGGCGTAGAGTTCGGCAAAAGTCTCAGGCATTTTTTCATAAGCACCATAATGACTGATACAAAGGGCAACAGGTACTTCAGGAAGTTCTTTGAACTTGATTAATTCAGAGTCTTCTTTGCGCTGGGCAACTGCCTCAAAATACTCGATATCAATATCTACTCCATATTCTTCGTTATATTCAATTGTAAAGCAATATTCAGGAGCAGGACATTCACAACCTAAACGATACATCTCCGGTCCTATAACATTGGGACATAGATTAAATAATTCCTGATAAGAATCAATCTTACGGCGATGTGTAGCAAAAACTCTTGCAGGAAGTGATTTTTCAAATACTTTCTTCATAACTTTCTCTTGTTTACGGAGCATATCTTCCAACTTAGCAAGTTCAGTCTGACGCCGGATCAAGCGTTCAATTTCTTCTTTACAACGCTCAACTTTGGCTTCTATCAGTTCCGGACCAGGATAATCTTTACCTTCTTCAAACAGTCTTCCAATCTCTTCCAGACTAAAACCGAGCTGTTTCAAATAAACAATACGGTTCATCTGCCGAAGTTGGCTGATATTGTAGTAACGATAACCTGTCCACTCATCCACCTCAAAAGGAATGAGTAACCCTATCTCCTCATAGTGACGAAGTGTCTTGACCGTCACCTGACAAAGCTTGGAAAATTCTCCAATTTTAAACTTCATTTTATTCTTCATAAACTTCTGCGCAGTTGTTTTATGCCACAAAGATAAGTCCTCCCCTAAGGTACGAGTCAAGAGATTTATCAAAAATCCAAATAAAAATAATACCTTTGACGCAAAATTAACTCATACAACATAAAATACTGCTAAAACAGATACTTTAAATGTATACAAATACCATTTCAACAATCAGGCAAAATCCTATGACTGGAATTTTAAATAACAAGAATATATTGAGAAGAGTAATCATTTGCACATGGTTTCTATTCTTCTGTTACCTGAACTCCATTCAGGCACAACCGCGTGAAACCGTAAAAAAGTCTACTGATGTTTTAATGTTTGCAACCCCAGCAGCAGGTCTGATAACCACCCTTATCCTGAAAGATTATGAAGGAACCAAACAATTAGTTCTGGGTGGAGCTACCAGTCTGGCTACCTCTTATATACTGAAATACAGCATAAAAAAACAACGCCCGGATGGCAGCGACAATCATGCATTCCCATCCAATCATACAGCTATGTCATTTCAAGGAGCTTCTTTCATCCAACGTAGATATGGTTGGAAATACGGAATTCCCGCTTATCTTGTATCGGGCTATGTGGCATGGGGACGTGTATATGCGAAGAGACATGACTGTTGGGACATTCTGGCGGGAGCAGCAATAGGTATAGGAAGTAGTTATATATTTACCCGCCCATTCGCAAAAAAACATAACCTTACCATCTCTCCCGCTGTTTTCGGCAATGATCGTTGGGGAATTTATGCTTCTATGAATTTCTAAATACACTTCCATATACAGAAATATTTAAAATTCATCTTTTCCCAGACTTCTGACTGAGGGAATGCACATTACCAGAACGGCTGTCAGAACAATTGCAATACCACAATAAAGAAAGATATTGGCAATGCCCAATGAATCAGCCATGAAGCTAGTAATAAGCAATCCGATAATAGAAGGGAAAAGACTTACACTATCAAATAAAGCAAAAACACGACCCAAATAATTCGGTTTAAATTGTGTTTGCAACAAAGAAGTGAATGGTCCTGAATAAAAAGGAATAACAATCCCCTGCATTACTGTTAGAATTGCAAATAGAATATATCCATTTGACGGGAGCAATCCACATAATGCCAAGGTAAGTCCTAAGAAAAAATAAGAAGAAACTATCAAATATATTTTCCGTATTTTAGGGTTCCATATTCCTAGTAATATTCCTCCAATCAACATACCTATTCCAAATAAAACCTCAATAAGGCTTACCTGATAGGCTGTACCGGAAAAATTTTGCAAGGTCATAAGTGGCATTAACGCAACAATGGGCAAAACGAAGAACGTAATCAATACCTCTGTTGCCATTACCCAACTGATTCCTCTATTTTTAAGTATGACTTTAAAGCCTTCAGCCATATCGTTCATTACTCCTTTTGCTGATAAAAGCTCTTTCTTTGGATTGGGTATAAAGACAAATAGTAGAGATGTACAAGCAATAAAAGCCCCAGCTACATCAAGTATCATCACCATACTCATATCAAAGGATAGTAACAATATTGCACCCAATGCAGGTCCTCCAATACTACAAATGGACTGGATAGCTTGATTCACAGCAGCAATACGCATCAACTCACTTTCGGGGGCTAACAGAGGTATGGATGATTTCATAGCCGGAGCATGAAAAGCACCTCCAATAGAACGGAGCATCAGCAGAATATAAATCTGCCATAGTTCTACCACATCAAGATAAAATAGTAAAGCAATAACTCCCGAACAAAGCGCAACAAAACTATCAGCACCAATCATTGTCCACTTACGACTCCAACGATCAACAAAGACTCCTGCAAATGGTCCCAGCAATGCCTGAGGCAATAATGCCGCTATAGTTGCATATGATAATACTTCCGCAGAACCTGTTTCCAAACTAATCCACAGTACAACAGCGAATTGTGCTATCGAACTGCTTAATATAGAGAACAATTGTCCTGCCCATATTATAATAAGTTTCTTTTTCCAGTTAGTCATATAGTGAAAATGGGATTCAAAATGATTTTTCAGAGAATGTGGATGCAAAGATATAGACTCAAAGCGACCTACCAAATTATTAATCTATTGAAATGGAGAAATGTTCCTATGAATTGTAGAAATACACTATCCCTACATTTTTAATAGCCAGATCATTATTCGAACAGATAAAATTTCATCCAATTTAATTACTGTTTCGTCTAAAATCAAACCTTTTCATCCGAATAATTATTTCATTGAACTTTATCGGATATTTCAATTTTATATTTCCCCATTCACCCCCAACCCAAACAGGGCAAAATCTCCCAAACAGGGATCATTCGGGAAAACTTCCGCTAGCGCAGCAGTAATATGGCGGGCATTCTTTAACGAAAAAGTATCAGCATCAGTAAGATTGAAAAAATGAGCAACACGGCAGACATGTGTATCCAAAGGTACAATCAAATCTCGTCGGTCAAAACTCTTCCAAATACCTAAATCAACTTCTGAATCCTGCCGGATCATCCAACGCAAAAACATATTCAACTTCTTTTGCGGACTTTTGGGAGACACTTCAAGAAATGCACATAGCCTCTCCATAGGGATTCCTGAAAATGTGTTTAAAGTATCCTCCAAACTTTTATGTTTCGAATATGCTTTATACAATCGCTGAAAATATCCATGAAAATCGGCATAGGACAACATTCTGTAGAAACTATGAGTCATCTCCACTGGAAAATCCTTTTCCCACTGTCGAGACATCACATATTGATACGGTGATTCCCCCATCAAATCATGTAACTCATTTGCTTTTTTCAATATCTGTTTGCGGTTACCAAAACTCATAATAGCCGTCAGCAAACCACTAATCTCAATATCTTGCTTCACTTTGTAACGATGTGGAAATTGTACCGGATCACTCACTATAAATTCCGCACAGTGATATACATCTGCACACATCAAAAGTTTATTCTTTATATCTTCAGTCATTTTGAGAAAACATCAATTATTGAAAGCACAAAAATAGGCATTCTTATTAGAAATGGTATGGTTTTGGCATCATACTTATTATAAAAAGTTTCTTTAGAAATAAAGGATACTACTATAATATATTGATTTTTAGAGGTATGCAAGTTTCCAAACAAACAAGAATCGCTTGGCAAAGCTTCCTCTTTTGGTAAAAAGCATACCATTTTGACAAGAACAACAACCAGTAAATAACTAGAAAACAATGAAAGTTTGCAAATTTGAAAAAATAAAGGACGAGGCTGAAATAAAACAAATCATCAACAGCATTCAAAAAGAACGTCCTTATGTAATTGTAGTTCCGGTATTGACACAACTACAGGAATGGTTACAAAATATATCAATCAGTTGGTTTCAAGACGAAGATGAGGATTCGCATACAACGATCCGTGCTATCACAAAATATTGTTTTAACATGACAGATCACTTCATTATAAATCCAAACCTGAATCAAGAAATGAAGGTAATCATTCAACGATGTGTCGAAAATCTACATAACCTCGTTGAAGATAAAGCAGATCTATTAATTGACAAAATCATAAAAGCGGAAGTATATAAATTATCAAGTAACCTACTTGCTTTCTGCCTACGTGAACGAGGAATGAATGCCAAAATGCTGGATACTAGTAAATTCATGCAAATTAATTTAGAAAGAAAGCCCGACATTCCCTATATTCAAGAGAATATTGAACAGTATCTAAATGAAAATCGCACTGTTGAGCTATTCATTGCCCCACTCTCTTTATGCAAGAACATTTATGGAGAAATAGATTTCATGAGTGAAGCGAAAAATGACTATTATGCTACAGTACTTGCCTCTATTTTCAAAGCTGATGAAATTGTCTTATCAACCGAACTCGACAATATTTATGCCAATCAGGACAGTCAAAGAGAAGAACACTCACTGACCTATGAAGAAGCTGAAAATCTAATCAATAGTGGAGTACATTTACTTTATACAGATTGTATTACACTCGCATCACGATCTAAACTAGTTATTCGTTTAACCGATACTAACGATCTAATCACCGAACGCCTCTACATCTCTTCTGAAGATACGGGAAATGGAGTTAAAGCAATCCTGACTCAAGATTCAGTAGCCTTTATACGTTTCAATTCACTCAATGTATTACCCGGTTATTTATTAATGGGAAAACTATTGGAGGTTATTAGTAAATATAAAATAGACGTAGTATCAATGGTATCATCTAATGTATCCATTTCTATGCTACTAAACGCCAGTCATGATACGTTAAGAATTATCCAAAGAGAATTGCATAAATACGTAGAAATGGTCATTGACGAAAATATGTCAGCAATACATATCATTGGTGCCCTTCACTGGGAACGTACTCAAATGGAAAGTAAGATTATGGATACGATCAAACATATTCCAATATCACTAATCGCTTATGGAGGAAGTGACCATTGTTTCACATTATCAGTTCATAGCAATGATAAAAACAAGCTGCTTCATTCGTTATCACAACACTTTCTGGAGGTACAATCAGCTTAAACTCACTTTTTAAATAACCAATATAAAAACTGCCGAAATAACAGCCTAAAATATTTTATAATCAAAAAGACACAATTTAGCAACATTGGACAAGTCCGTTCTCTTTTTTACCCATACTTTTGCAGAGTGAAATAAAAATAAAACCATGCAACCCAAGAAAACGACTAAAGAAGAGTATCAGAAGTGTGTAAACGTAGTAGTGGAATACATTAACTTGCATTTAGGAGAGGAGATTGATTTAAAATCGCTGGCCAGGATATCCAACTTTTCTCCTTTCTATTTTCACCGGATTATGAAAGCTTTCCTCGGTGAACCCATTGGCACATTTATTGTCCGGACGCGGACAGAAGCGGCAGCCCGCCTACTACGTTACTCGGATATTCCGATTGCAGATATAGCTTATCGAATCGGATATTCTTCTCCTTCTTCACTGTCGAAAGTATTCAAACAGTTTTATGGAATTTCACCTTTAGAGTATCGAAACAATAAAAACTTTGTAATTATGAAACCAGCGATTATCAGACCGGATCTGGAACTGAAAAGGGAAATAAAGAATCTCCCGGAACGTAATGTGATTTATATCCGCTTGTCGGGAGACTATAAACTTAACGACTATGGAGGCACTTGGGGAAGATTGTGCCAGTTCATTTTTGAGCAAAAACTGCCTATGGGAGAACCGGCCCCTCTTTGTATTTACCACGACGATCCCAAAGTAACCCCGGTAGAAAAATTACGCACTGACGTGTGTATGATAATGCCCGAAAAAATGGCTCCCAAAGGAGATATTGGATTTAAACAAATCCCTGCCGGTCGCTACGCAACCTTCCTTTATAAAGGCCCTTATGACAATCTGCAAGCAGTATATGATACTATTTACGGAACATATCTTCCGGAGATGGAATGTACCATACGTGATGAAGCCAGCGCAGAACGGTATTTGAATGATCCATGTAGTACGGCTCCCGAAGATTTATTGACTGAAATCTATATTCCAATAGAATAAAAGAAATAAATTGCAGAAATCCTACATAGGTCTAAAGTCATTTCTGCGATGATATTGTAAGCATATACATAGAATATGTATTTGCTAAGAATCACAAATAATAAAAGGGGCTGTCATCAAAAAGTGAAGTGCACCCCAAAAGTTGGACATAAAACTTTTGGGGTACACTTCACTTTTTGAAACAGCCCCTTTTTACAATTAGTATATTGAAAGTAACAGTAAAATATCGTATTAGTTTAATTATTCATACAGATTTTAAGCCAAAAAGGGTAATCTCATGGCAAAAACAAACTCTTTTCAGCAAAAAACACTATTCGGATGTAGTGGTTCATGTAGTCCGATTTAGGCTCTGGATTGTAGAAAAAGAATGTATAACAATTAAACTTGTACGCTATGTTTACAATTAACATCAAAGGAAAGGAAAGCTTTAAAACTTCTCAATTAGTTAAACTCGAAGCAGTGCTCTTTAAAACTGGCTATGCGAGAGTTACCAAAGCCTTAAACATCACTGGGTCCATTAAAGATTGGGACAATCAGACTCAGCAATTCAAAACTAAAGGCGTTGAAGCATCAGAAAAAAATAAAAATCTGTTCGAATTCAAAACCAAATATCTTAAAGTGGTGGAGGTTTGGGAGGCAGAAGGGAAACAATGGACTTTAGTTCAATGGTCTCACTATTTTAATGATATTGATAAACAACGTCAAGGGACAAAAGTTGTTTCTGTTTGTCAGATGTTCGATATTATCGACGACAAACTCCGTAATCGTGAACGAATTAAGAATGGGCTGTTTTGACAAGAATTAGTACAGCTCCGCGATATAGATGTTTTAGCCGTGTAATGGAAGAATTTACTCTTCAAAAACATGGTCGTACGCTCTCCTCTTTTTACTTCAATGACATCACCAAGGAATTTGCGGATGACTTTAGTCTCTTTATTCAAAAACGTGATGCAGAACGAGACAATGAAGGCAGTTTATATGGTAATTTGAAAGTTTTGAGAGGTCTCGTTTATTACGCCAAAAACTTAGGTGTTCCTGATATCCTTTAGTTTGTAATCGGATTCATAAAAACTCAATTCGTATTTTTTTAAGAACTCTAATTCATTCATTTTACTAACACAATTGATTGAAAATCAACATCAAACTACGATGCTTCATTTTTGATAATTTAATCTCCCGTATATGGTCTTTAAATAGCTCTAAATTATGCATATCGCTACCTATTAAGTCGTACATATTATTCTCTAATAAATATTGAGCTCTACGTTTTACTTGAATCCCATACATACCAGATAATGACAATAAGTTCAATTGGAACAAATAGTCGCAATTTTTTAGCTCATGGTATTTATTTATATCCATAAAAAGATACCTTTCCGGATGGGCAATAATTGGAGAAAATCCTTCATTTGCAATCTGGAACAAGGTCTCATCAAAGTTCGCAGATTTATGAAGATAAGAACTCTCTACAAGTACCATATTGTCTTTGATACATTTTAAACCTTGTTTTATTTGTTTTTCAAACCCTGAGTCAAGTAAATATTCAGCTGCTAAATGAAGTTCAATGTCGCCATTATATCGATTTTCTAAAATATCAAAATTCCTCTCAATCAAAGATATGTTATTATAAGTCAAATTTATATGAGGAGTAAGGAAAACCCTTTTCACTCCTAATGATTCATAATAACTAAGTGCTGATAGACTTTCCGATAGTTCATTTATTCCGTCATCGACACCAAAAAGGATATGGCAATGATAATCGGTGATACCATTGAAACAACCTGAATCAATCAATCTTTTCTTTTTCTCAAATAACATCTTATCATCATTAAATTCCCAGTATCAATCTTATGTAATGTCTCAAATTTTTCGTAACTTTATTACCATAACCGTAACCGTAACCATAACCGTAACTGTAACCATAACCATAACCGTAACCTATCTTATTAATATTCACCGCATTAAGCAAAACACTGAGGTTATTTAGAGTTTCAGATTTATATAATTCTGCTAATGCCGGTAACTGTCGTTTGTCAAACCTTCCTGAACGTACCACAATAATAGACAAGTCAGCATATTTAGCAATTATACCTGTGTCGGTAACCAAACCATAAGGAGCAGAATCAACAATTATATAATCATATCTCTTTTTTAGTTCAGTTATAAGTATTCCCAGTTTCTCTGTTTTAAGTAATTCAGCTGGATTAGGAGGTAAAGCACCTGACGAAATGATATCTAAACTACTATTGCCATATCCATTAATAATATCATCAATATTATTCACTTTGCCACTTAAATAGGTTGTAACTCCAGAGGTTTTTCTGTCAAATCCAAACCGTTTTCCTAATGAACCTTTGCGTAGGTCTATATCAAGAAGGATCACTTTTTTATTTGAGAGGGATATTGTAAGGGCCAAGTTCGATGTTGCAAATGTTTTCCCGGCCCCAGCATTAAACGATGTAAAAAGCACAACGGTTCCCTCTGTCGCCTCCTTAGCATTCATCATTTCAATATTATCTCTTAATAGCCTAAATGTCTCATTTATCACATTGCGATTACAATCTTCTACAACAAGACTATTGTCATTCTCTTTTCTTTTTTCTAATGGTAATTCTCCCACGAAAGGAATATCGATGCTATTTTTGATATCTTTCTGCGTATATACACTGGTGTTTAGTAATGAGCGGATATAGAGCCAAATAGCAGGAACTACAAAACCCAATACAAGTGCTATTAGAATAATCTGCATCTTATTCGGTGCAACAGGACTATTACTACCATCCGCTACATCAACAACGGTACAATTGCTCTCGGTTGTTGTAAGTTGAATTTCACTCTCCTCTTGTTTTTTCAATAAATACAGATATAGCTCCTCTTTAATTTTTAGCTGTCTCTCTATATTGACCATAAATTTGTATTGAGATGAAACATCTGCTATTTTAGAACTACTTTTCTGCTCTTCGCTATGGTATTTCTTCAACTGAATTTTTAGTGAAGCTACAAGATTATCAACAGAGCTAAGAATAGATGAGCGCATTGAAACTAATGATATCTGTAAATCATTTATGATTGGATTATTAGAGGTACTATTGGCTAATAGTTTGTTTCGCAAAGTCATTGTTTCATTGTACTTGGCTATTTGGCTCTCAATTCCACCACTATTAATTCCGAGGTTTACAGGTATTAATTCAGATTGATTAGAATTATTCTGAAGATACTCTTTCATATAATAAGCTAAACTCAGTTGATTTTCCAGCTCTAACGCTTCAGCGTTAATTCTTGAAGATGTATTCAGGTACATAGAACTAACAGAGGGAATATCTGTAAGCTGTTTTTCTTTCTTGTATTTTTCAATATCTGAATCAATCAATTTCAAGTCATTTTCGAGAACAGTTGTTTTGTCAGTGATAAAATCGACTGTTTTACTTAATACTTTGTTCTTATTGTCTATTGCACTGTTTTCGTATACAGATACAAGTGTATTGATTATATCTTCGGCTCTTTGAGGATTTGTATCGATGATAGACAACAAAACAATTGTGGATTGTTTATCATTACATTCGATGTTTAATTTCTGTATATAAGATTTGGCTATATTTTTAATATTATTTTTGGTGATAATTATATCCTTATCAATATACCCTCGGTTCATAAATAGTGTCGATTTCACTTTCACCTTACCATAACGAAATTCAAACACACTATCAAGAGAAATATCATCAACAATGGTAGTTTCAGTAACCTTACCATCAGAATCCTCCTTAATCTCAACATAGGTAAGTTTTGCTTTTTTGTTTTCTAAAGGGGTAATAGTTATTGAAAAAGTACCTTGTAAAGATACATCATCCAAACACTCAACCTCAATAGGAGAAGAGGTATACAAGTCTTTTAATCTCAACCCATCTTTTATTTGATAATTTGTCTCTAATTTTAGTTGTTCGACAACTTGTGTCATAAGATGTCTGCTTTTGAGCACACCTATCTCATTATACACTGAATTGGACCCTAACGAAAACATATCCTTAAATGCTGCAGCTTCACTAATCCCACCACCACCTTTTTTATCATCTTTTATTAGAATTGTTGCTGTGCGTGAGAAGGTTTTAGGAGTACTGCGCACATGAATTACGGCTATGGATAAAGCTATAATAATTGACAAAACAAACCAAAATCTATTCCGCCAAATGACTCCCAAAAGATCTGATATGGCAGTATTATCTCTACCTTTTTCATCAGTAAAATCGATGAAGTCAAATTGTTCTATTTTTTTCTTATTCATAGTTCTATCTTGCCAATGTTATAATTAATGTAGCTATTGATACTAATACAGAACCGATAGAAGCCCACGTACCCACAGACCTATTCTGGTTTATCTCCCTTTGTCCTGCTTTAACTTTATTAGGCTCAACATAAACGACATCGTTCTGCTGCAAGTAATAAAATGGAGAATCAAGAATATCGGCATCCCTTAAATCAACCTCTGAGACTGTTTTTCTACCATTAATCTCTCGAATAACTTTCACATTTTCTCGTTTTCCATAAATAGTTAAGTCCCCTGCAGCACTCAGTGCATCGAATATGGTAATACGATCACTTGGCACATTCATAGTACCGGGACGGGCTACTTCTCCCATTACAGATACCTTAAAGTTAAGAAATTGAACGGTAACTATTGGATCATTAAAATAGCCTTTTGTAATTATTTGATCTTTAATGAAACGTGTGATTTCACTTCGAGTCATCCCTCCAACTTTAATCGTTCCTAATTGTGGAAAATCAATGTTTCCATCTTTATCCACAAGATATCCCAATACTCTATTTTGACCTGTTGTTCCATCGCTCCCTTGAGCAGTTAGGATTGGCAAATTGAACATCTGAGCAAGTTGAGGGTCTTTGCTATTCACCATAATGGCGACAAGATCATCAGGCCTTACCCTAATTTCATAATTATCTTCTCCCTTTTGTTGATACCCGTTGGGAGTATTTTGGAGATAAGATATATGCTTCTGTGAAGCGCAACTTGAAAGCATTATAATGCTTAAAATCGCCATAAATTTGAAAGATGTTTTAATCATATTTTTTTGTTATTATTTTTAAAATCGATATATAACTACTAATAACCCAGCTTTTATGGGTAAATATTTGGCAGAACCATTTACAGAATGATATATAATCGTAACATCATCTATACGTGTATATGACTCATACATAGAACATTGTTTGCCATAATCCACAACTATCTCAAAACCAAAGTGTTTATTAAGACCGAAATGATCGCCTGTGGTTAATCCTACTATTAAGGTTTGTCCTACTTGTAGTGAGTTTTGTTGTTTCAAATATCCAAATATCGGAAGTATGTTTTTATTAAGTCGATAAACTCCGCCTCCAGTATATGCTCCACAAAAGAACCCACTAAATACCACCTTGGGTAATTTATAAATTCACCATACATAAGAGCTAATGTGCAAGGATGTACGGTTCCTAAAAATTCCTTGGAGTATAGATATTCCAGCCTTCAAATTGAATACTCCCTTTCCTGAAAATCCTAAATTCAACAGCTGGGTTGACAACACCAGCCAATGTAGAAGTATTAAGCTTTATAATAAATTTCAAATCTTGCAACTCTTCCTCTTGAGCCGATAGATAAGGTGTGTATATAAATGCCAATAATATAGCTATTCTGGATTTTGATATTTTTATGTGCGATTTCATTTAACAAGAAACTATACCTTTTTATAATACCTTCTTAGGATGGTTAAATCCGTTTTCGTCATTTTGAGGATAAGAAGTATGTCTAAATATAGATTATAATTTTATCCAAAATATGTTCAGCAGCATTGGCATCGCCAAACAATTTTGGGAAGGTTACTTTTTTTGATAATAGTTTGTGATATCCATCCATAATCTGTTCGTAATCTGCATCAGTAAGTACGCCGGCGTTATGTTCAACTATCTCTACCCATTCTGTCTCCGGACGTAAAATCACACAAGGTTTTTCAAAAAAGAAGGATTCTTTTTGTACCCCACCAGAATCAGTCATTACCAGTGATGCATTTTTTTCTAAAGCAATCATGTCTAAAAAAGACACAGGTTCTATTATTTTCATCAATTCTGAATGAATAACTTTGTCAAAAAGTTCTGGAGAGAGAGTTCTTAACAATTTAGCAGTACGAGGATGTAGGGGTAGAACTACATCCTGTTTGTTTGTCTCAGATATATCTGATAAAGCTCTGAAAATACTATTCAAACTTTCAGGATTATCTGTATTGTTATCACGATGAATGGTTGCTAATATAAACCCGTTAGGTTTTATATTAAGCGTGGAAAGTATTACACTATTGCTTTCTGCAATCTGAGCAAAGTAAATACTATTATCATACATTACATCACCACAATTTAACACCTTTCGACCTTTACCATTACTAAATTGAGCATGAGAAGTCATAAAGCCTTCTGCTCTCAAATTTTCCATTGCAACTTGCGTGGGAGCAAAAAGTATAGAAGATAGATGATCACAAGCAATGCGATTAATCTCTTCCGGCATACTCATGTTAAATGAGCGTAACCCAGCCTCTATGTGAGCAATAGGTATATGTAACTTACTCGCAGTAACAGCTCCAGCCAAGGTCGAATTTGTATCCCCATAAACTATCACGCAATCAGGACTCTCTTTAATAAATACATTTTCCAAAGCCTCAATCATTTTCGCAGTTTGCATTCCGTGACTTCCAGAGCCTACATTTAAATTGTATTTGGATTTTGGTATTCCTAACTCATCAAAGAATATCTCAGACATATTTTGGTCATAGTGTTGTCCTGTATGAACAATAACCTCCTCAACATCATTACGTTTAGCCACCGCTCGACTAATGGCTGCGGCTTTTATTATTTGAGGCCGAGCTCCAATTATAGTTAGTATTTTTATCATTATTTGAATCTGTATTGATAGTCTGGGTTTTCTTTTATTATCTTTTTACTTTCAGGGTAATTTTCTATGAACCAAGTGAAAAATGCAGTGACGTCTATTTTGTCAGCTAACATTCTTTTTCGTCGTGATTGATATGTGTCTCTCAAATTCTCTTGAGAAAGTAAATTATAAACAAAACGGTATAGTTCCTCTGGGTAATTTGGCGAAATTGAATGAGTTAATTCATATTTGTTTTCAAGCTCCTCTAATACTCCTATTTTTCCTGCAAAACTGTTGAATCTTATAGATGGTACACCTAACATTGCAGCCTCAACAGCCATACTTTGACTGTCTCCAATATATAACTTGGCGGATGCCATTATATGATGGATATCCAGTGGATTAATATTAAGTCTATACTTCTCAAATTGCAATTCAAGTTCTCTCTCGGTGGTTATATAAATGTTCCCATATTTTGATAAAATATCGATTAAATTTTGCGCCACTTTAGTTGATATTCCATTAGCTCCAACATCATGATGTGCATTTAGTTTTGCAAACCTTAGTAGAAAATAGGGCTTATCTATCGGTAAATATCTTTTTACAATTTCTATATCAGGTTTAAATTGGTTGGGATGAAGATATGCCAACTTCTGAAATCCAGCGTATTTTATTGACTTTTGTTCCCATTTCCCATTATTACAAGTTATTGGACTGAGTATTTCAGAAGCAAATGGATAGCTGAGTTTTGCATATAATGGAACAATCTTTGCATCATCTTCATTTACATTAATAACTGGAATATTCATAATTTTACCAATCCATGAATTCTCAACACTCGTTCCTACCAGTAAGCTGGGTCTATTATTAACCACAAAGCGTAATAGTCGATACGCTCTTTTGATAGTTCCCCACATAATTCCAATTTTACTATCTTTTCTACCCTCAGCAAGTATATTATGATACTTTAGCCCTTTGTTGATAAGCAATTCCTCCAATACATCCTTTTTCTTAATTAAGATTAATACGTCACATCCTTTTTTCTGAAGACTGTTTATTACATTCTTAAATAAATGAAAATGAGCAGGATGCCCCAAATAAATCAATATTCTCATTCTATGTCTACTCGATTACATTATTATAAATTTCTATGATCTTCTTCGCAACAATCTTATTATCCAACCCCAAATCCTCTATACGGTTGCGACCATTAGTTTGAGTGTTATTTTCTGAAAATTCCAAAGCCTGTTTTATTTTGTCTGCACAATCCCGTGGATCGTAGAAACATATATAACACCCGTTAGTATCACCCACAACCCACTTTACATCTCCTACATCAGTAGAGACAATAGGTCTGCAACACGCCATCGCCTCCTTAATCACTTGTGGAGAACCTTCGGTGAATGATGTCATCAAGAAAACATCGGAAGCATACATCAATTCTATAACTTGCAACCTTGTATAGCCTTTTAATTCGATGAGTCTCACTTTCGGTAATAACAATACAGCTTCCTTTGCCAACTTTGAGTTTTTAACTTGATTGTCAAAATCTCCGGCAAAGAGTACAATTTGTTCGGTTTCGGGAAAATGGTATTTTGTGCGAACAATACTCCTTGATAAATTACCATATAAATTCAAATTGATTCCGCATGGGATTAATTCGGAGTTAGATCTTGATTTTATCAGATTCTTCGTTTTCTCGGAAACGAATATGTTGAACTTCGATAAACAAATAGCAATTTCCGAGAATCGTCTTACGCTTGGTATATTTATATCACTTCCGTGATAGGTAGTAACTACTGGAGTAGATCTTTGAATATTTGCCAAAAGACCACATAATCCATAGTGTGCATGAATTACATCAGGTTTAAATTCTTTAATCTTAGCTTTTAATTTTCTTATATTTTTCAAATACCCTTTAATGCCTTTACCTATTACTCCAAAATACTCTACGTTAACACCATAAGATTTTATTGCCTCTACTTGTTCTACAACAAATGGTGCAAAATGCCCTGTGTTGCAATTAGCAACGATTAGTATATTCATTTAAAATATTTACTCCAATTATTTACAAACCAAATGCTTATATAAATAGGGGATGTCTCTAAATTCTCCATCCTTATTGTATGCCTTATTTGAATAGGCAATAAGAAACATCATGAAAACCATTAAAGCTGGATCTTGCACAATAGTAGAATTATAGAATACAAAATCGAAAAGGATGACACCTTCGAATATATATCTTAGGTTTCTGTTTTTAGCGTAATACATCAAACGAAGTATATACAGAATAAAAAAGATAAGTCCTACAGCACCAAATGCCATCAAAAACATACCAAACCCAGTCAAAGCACCTCGTGTGCTTATCCCTAAATAATAATCTCTATTTCTATAATTATCATAATTGGGTGTGAAAACATGACCTATCCCAAGGCCTATTAGACTTGATGAAGTACTTAAATCACCTCCTTTATTGAAAAACGTTTGAAACAACAAGGTGTTTGCTCCTATACGTCCAGAACCTACTTCTCGGTCTCCTGCCACATCCTTTTTCCCAGCGGAATATTCCATTGTATAATTCCACGCATACATAGGGTCGAAACTTCCCCATATTTTCTTTTCTGGATTAAGTGTCGGCGAAAATCGCAATCCTAAATATAAAAATAGGGGTAATAACAAAAGCAATGGCAATATCCTTTTCACGGATATCGTTTTAGATACAAAAATCCCTAATAAAAAAAACAAAATGGGGAATAATAACCAAACAGCACGTTTTCCTGCCATCCATCCAATAAACAAAAAACCTATAAGGAAAAGAATAGATTTTCTGTTATCAATATTCATATTCGTATTTAATGCGAACCAGCATAATCCGAGTAGCGGTAGCGTAGTTCCCGCACCACCTCCAGCAACCCCTGTTATACTACCGACCAATCCTTCATACCAGCCTCCAACAAGAACTAACTTAACCATATTCAATACGATCTGAATCACTAAAATCTCTCCAAACAACCTATTTAATCGATATGCATTGATTGTCTGCTTACAAACATGCAATAAAATAGGGAATAGAGCTGCTGGTACTACATATTTATACATCTGAGCAAAGACCAATAACGGGCTTTCTCTATGAACTATCAAATTAACACAGACGACAAAAACGACAAAAGCTCCCAATGTTATCCACAAAGGGCGTACTGCCCTGATTTCATTTTTAAAATAGTATTTATAAGGTAAATGAATTGCAAAAATTACCACCGCAATTTTGTATATATTTTGAACTATTTTACCCATATCAGCAAAAAGACCACCCCAGAATAGGATAATAATAAAAATTGCTATCTGATTGCTCTTATATCTTCTTAATAAGAAAATTAAAGCAACCAACACTGCAATATTATATATCAATAAGGTGTTTGCCGAGAGTCCTCTAATCAACATATTGAAATAGTTTACTTATTATTTTATGGTTCTAATTACACGCATAGGAATACCTCCAACCATCGTGTTGTCAGGAACATCTTTATTTACGACACAGCCAGCAGCAATAACACAGTTATTACCAATGTTCACACTCGGGAGAATAGTGACGGCTGCCCCGATTAATACATTATTACCAATAATAATATCTCCCTCCCTATAACATTTTACATATGCCTCATTTTCTTTGTAGTGATGTGAGTAGGCTATAATGTTACAATGTGGTGCTATTGCAACACCATTTCCGATTATTATCTGACTATTTCCTGCACTCACGAAAGATCCAACGGCAATTAATCCATCATCGCCAAATAATATCTTTCCTTTACCTACAGAAATGACACTATTATGCCATATTTTAAACTTTTTACCAATAAATATCCGTTTAGGATTTCCCGTTATTTTGACACCTGGTTTAATACATGAACCTTTGCCAATATTTCCTATTTGCAATTTAAAATAGCAATAACGTAATCTATCTATTACTTTACGTGTTGTCTTGTGAAACAAGTCAGTTAGTCTCAGTGTCAGCATCATATATTTATCGTATTTCGTATTTCTCTACAATTTGATTGGGCCAGAAAAATAACAGGAAGCAATAAAATAGTATGTCTCTTGATATTAGTGATTTTAATTGCGTAAAAACGCCGATTTTATTTACACGCATCTGTTTTCTTATTTTATACGCTAAAGCAACGTTATACAAACAGAAAAACCACCAACTAAAATAAGCAGCTACAAGGGACACCAATAACAGAATCGTCGTATATTGCTGCTTCACAAAAGTCGGGATGTAATACTTATTATTCCAATGCTTGCGGAACAACAATGCTGTATATTTAATATTGGACACCTTATCGACCCTCATCCCATAGCTAACCATATGGTGATAAGCCAACAGTTGATCCTTTCGGAACAGTAAGGTTCCGCTTTTCGCCATGCGAAGCCCCAAATCGTAGTCCTGACTCCGTTTCTGCCTCATATCCATCCCATTGAATCGTATCCAATAGGCTTTTTCGATCAGGAATAGCCCACCGACAATCGCCTCATACCTGCCCCCCTCTTGGGATGGGATACGCTGATTTTTATACAATAATTCCTGCTTGGTATTATAGACATAATCGATAAAAATACCCGAAATAAAAGGATATATCATCTCGCGCTCCGACTTGAGTATCTTAGGAAGAAAGCCCGGCTGAATTTCCATATCTCCGTCAATGAAAAAGAGAATATCTCCTTTTGCCTCTTTGGCTCCTATATTACGTGCTACCGCCGCGTTGCACTCTCCCGTAATGAGAATCGTCTTAATAAGGTTATAACTCTTAGCCAATTCAACACTGCCATCGGTAGATTGACTGTCTACATACACAATATTATACTGCGTAATGTCATCGGCTTTAATTACATCTAATACAGAATTAAAGCATTGCCTCAAACGCTCTCCTTCATTTCGCCCTATTATTATAAATGATATCATATTTTGTTTAAAAAAGCTCGTTCCTCAAAAGATAGTTTTCTATGTTCCATAATTTGATGTGTCAGTTTAAACACATTACGCATAGCGGCACCATTGATGTGCATCAGCGTCATATCCATCGTTAAAAGCGCTTTTACTGTTTTCCGCAAACACAATTGCACACATTTAAAATAACCGTAAGCGATCGAATGGTTCGGATTCTTAACAGAACCTATATAGGCTAACGTCGTTCTGTATATGTTTTTATCAATACTTATCGCTTTGTTTCCCAAATCTTTGTCGTGATATGCTATCACCGAAGGTTCAACCCCTACTTTACCGCCCCAGCATACTACTCGGTTCACATAATCATTATCCTCTCCGTAATGAGGGAATAAAGGGTCAAAACCACCTACTTTTTTTATACAATCAATGGTCATCAGCCATATAGCAGCATTAACGAATGCAATTGGTTCAACTTGCTTCGACGATGGATCGATATGCGCATTTTTTAAATAACTTGCAAATTGTTTCTCGATACCCCCTTCCGAGCTATGCATTTGCAAAGGCGATAAAACCCAAAATGCAGGATGTTCTTGCTGGGCTTTTATCAGATCGTCTATGGTGTTTTCGAGCACCCAAGCATCTTGGTTTAACAACAAGGCGTAGTCATACCCCTCCCGAATTACTTTTTTCAGCCCGATATTATTCGCCTGTCCGAAACCTGAATTTTGACTTTGGATCGACAACATGACATCCGGAAACTCACTCTTTATGATGCGAATCGTATCATCCGACGACTTATTATCGATCACTAACACATCATATTTTACGCGGTCGATTGAGCTTAAGCATTTCCGAATAAACTTTTCTCCGTTATAGGTAACTATAATGATCAATACCCTCACCATGTCATTTCCGAATTAAAAGATTGTATGCGCCCAATAGTGTTAGCACCTGATTACACTCCAATGGATTGCCGTTTTTATATAATTCAACCATATCTTCTTTTAATTGCGGATAATCATTCATTTTATGAATGTGCGAATTAAAATAGTCATCCATTGCCTTTGCCGTACTTGGATTTAATGACCATATATTGATCGGCGTCACCGAATTAATTGCCGTTGCGTTTTCAAAGAATAATTTTTTAAGTTTGCGCTGCACCTTATTTATTGTAATAATTATCTTATTTAAATTGGGTTTACCGATCAACCTTACTCCATTGTGCCTGAAGCGTGCTGCTTTCGGATATTTCGTAACAATCCATTGATCATATAGGATCTTATTGCGCCTTATCTCGTAAGGAATTGAAAAACAAAACGCAATAAACTCGACATTACAGAAAGGAGAATAGGTTTCTGTAAAGTTTTGTAGAACCGGATTAGCACCCGAATTTACCCCATTGAATCCCCTATTATAAAAAGAAAACAGTTCACGACCTTTATATTTTTTCAATAATCCATCAATGTCGTATTTAGCATAAAACGATTTGGCTAAGCGTTTCGAATGCAGATCATACCCTTTTAATGTAGAGATGGTTTCGTCTCCTTGATTTGCAAAAGTACCGACAATGACATCTCCGATCTGACCGGTATGGATGACACCGATATTTGTCTTATTCAAGATCTCAAAAAAGTCTTTTAGGACGGCTGCACCAAAATACATGTAAAGACCTTCATTTTCATAAATACTCTCATCTATGTTTTTTAGTAGCGAACCGATATAATTTGCCATATGGACATAATGTCCATATTGTAATTGACCTCCAATATTTCCGCTTGTTTTATGATCAGCAAACCCAATGGGAGAATAGGTATATGAATAAAACTCCTTTCCCACAATACGCTCAAGAGCATAGGTTGTCATTCTCGAATCAAGACCTGCACTTAATGACGTCCAGTTTTGATAACCATACTCAGCGTTTTTATCGACCTGAGCCTGAACCGATGCGGCAAACAATTGATCTAATCTATCAATAATATCCTTTTTTGAGAGCTGATAGTTCGGTTTATACTCAAACTGAAAGTAAGTATAAACACTCAGTTTCCCATATTGAAATACCAAATAATTACCCCCCAACAGTCTGTTCACATTGTCCACATAGGTCATCTCCTCGATCATATAGCCAAAGGTTAATGAGCTATATGCCGCCGTTTCGTTTAGCTCGATCGAAGCACCGGTTTGCCGAAGCATATGCGTAACAAACTTAATCTCAGATCCGACATATAAATCCCCTCCGTTTTCAGCATAAAATATGGGTTTATCTCCGATGTGATCCGTAAATACGATGAGCTTTTTTGCATTTATATCATAAAAAAGCCCAGAAAACGACCCTCTGAATTTATTGCAGAAAGCGTCTCCCTCCTTACCGTACATTTCTTTGATAAGCTCAATTTTATCGGCTGTTTTATATTCTTTAAGGAGTACATTGTAATTGAAAACAACTCCCTCGATTAAGAAAATGTAATTAGGATCACCATAGATGATCTTATCTTGTAAGAATTTATTTATTGTATATTGCTGCACAAAGAGATCTTCACGATCTATCGATTTGGAAACCAACTGACGCTGATCGCTAAACAGATTAATCTTCGAATTTGTGGAGCTTAAAAATCCCGGCATACGACTTATTTTTTAGTAGTGTTCTAACAAAGTAATAAAGAGACAAGATACATATAATAGGAAAGCATAAGAATAGCCCGTATGAACGATGATTCTTGGCGTTAATAGGGAAAACAACTTTATGAACGTCTTTGCTAAAAATATACTTGAATAGATTCCTTGAAAAGAGTTTTGACGTAGTCTTTATATATCCCCAAAAATTCTCTATTGAGAAGTATTTCTCTAATACGACATAACTTGCTGCGTACACAGAGGATAAATTTTTAGACAAGCTTTGTTCCGTATTTCTATAATAAAAGAACACCTGAGGAACATATCTAAATGATGCGGATTTATTGTTACATAATACATGAAGATAAAACTCCCAATCTTCCGAATGTTTTATAGAGGTATCCCATTGAGTGTTTTTTATTAATGCCGCAGGAAAAAGTGCGCAACCCGGTATAAATAAAAAATCTTTCAGAAAATGAGTATACATATCTTTAAAATAGATGTCATATCCCATCGATATACGCTGTCCGAATTTTTGTGTATCGTAAATATTGCGACTATTGCCTACTTCTAAATTTGAATACAGGATAAAATTGTCTCCCACCTTAGCATATTCCCGGATCAACACATCAAACCTTTCGGGTAACAGCACGTCATCGGCATCCAAAAATTGAATATATTCGCCTTTTGATAAGGACAATCCGTAGTTTCGAGCTTTTGACGGACCGCTGTTTTCTTGCTTAAAATAAGAAAAACGGGAATCTCTCTTTGTATATTCCATAACGATATTTGCCGAGTTGTCCGTAGAGCCATCATCGATAACAATACACTCCCAATTTGCGTAAGTTTGGGACAAAACAGACTCTAACGTCTCAGCTATATATTGCTGAGCATTGTATAAAGGTATTATGATAGATATCATTTATAAATTTTCTGTTAGCTTAATAATTCTGTTCGTTGCACTAACAACAGTACAATCTTTAGGAACATCTCGTACAACGACAACGTTTGCTCCTAACTTACAATTATCACCTATTGTGCAACGTCCTATGATTTTGGCTCCAGCCCCTATGTAACAATTATCTCCAATAGTTGGCGACCCATAATAAGGAGATTGTTTGTCATTGTTTGAACCAATCGTTACTTGTTGATAAATAGTTACATTTTTACCTATTTTGGCTTGATGAGATATAAATATACCACTAATACCATGCGGGAAAATAGGTTCAGATTTTATTTCAGCTTGAATCCCAATCCAACTATTATTTTTTCGCAATAAATATTCGAAGGAACTAAGTCATAATTTTCTATTGCTGTTTGAATGTAAATATCGATACAAATTGTAGATGTTCTTAAATTTAAGTTTAATATAAATCAGAACAAATGGTCTAATTACAAATAGTAACATTTTAATCAATTGAATCAATGACTTTTATGAATTTCGCCGGATTACCGCCATACAATCCGTTTGCAGGTAAATTTTTGGTAATAACACTACCAGCTGCAACAATTGAGTTTTCTCCTATTGTAACTCCTTTTAATACAATAGAATTCATCCCGATCCAAACATTATCCTCCAATACGATAGGAGCCGAAGCGGGAGATTTCATTCTTTCTTCGTAATTAACAGATACTCGATGCGAATTGTTATCGCATAAAATGACACCAGGACCTAAAAGGCAATTATTCCCGATCGTTATCTTTTCATTACAATGAATTACAACACCATGCAATTTACAATTACTCCCTATAAACAATTCACTATCTGGCAAATAGGTCGATAAAGCGACCTTGAAGATAGACCCATTTGGCTCGGAGATAAATTGCACATTGGACGCCACTTTTATGCTTCCTTTGTTATTTATATAGCAAAAATTTCCATTGGCACTATCAATATCTCCTTTAATGTCATGTTTGACAAGTAGTTCCTTTAGAGATAAATGTACAGGTATGCCCAGAAATTGTTTGATCGCTTTTTTAATAAGTTTTTTCACTTTACTATTTTATTGATATGATTATATAATCGTTTGCAGTTTTTGTTGTCCATTAAAGGAAAAAAAATATTCACTCGATCAAGATAAAGGTCATTCATTTTTGCATTATTCTCCATCATAGAAGTTAATGCATTTATCAATTCTTCATGATTTCCAACAACTGGTCCGAATCCCATTTTATGATGAGAATAATACCCTCTGCCTAAATGCGTTGCAATCAATTGTGGATAATCCCAACAATAATACACGATAGGTTTTTTCATATAAGCAAAATCAAAGTGAACACTTGACACATCTGTAATTAGTAATTTCGATTCTTTAAGTAATTGTTGAATTTCGGTACCATCTTCAGCAATTGTAATACGCTTGTTAGTAGTTTTAAATACGGATAAAAAGGATTTCATTTCGTAGTGTGGCTGAAATATTAAAGTATAGTTATACTTTTCAAGCAATAGAGATAGCTCTGGAGCATTTAAAAATTGATCTATTCGCATATAGTACTCAGTTTCTTGAAATGCCTCTAACGATAAATTACTTAGAGTCCGCCTCCAAGTAGGCATAAAGAGCATTTGTTTTTTTAGTGTATTATTATGATGCAGGTTGTCGAACCTTGGAAATCCAGTAAGTAGAACCTGTTCTTTATTAAATCCAAATTTTTCAACTACGTAATCATATTCAGGCTTTGCTCCACAAACAAATAAATCTATATCAGAACTCTGTTTTCCGTAATAGGGTGACACATCTGCGTTAGTTATACCATGTTGTAGAAAAACATTCAAACAATTTAAGGGCTTTTGATATATTTTTGATGAGAATCTTGTTCGTGGATATCCAGCATTATAATGCGAGTTAGCATACACTTTGGAAGCACAGAACAACAGTTTATGGTAGAAACTATTATATTTGAGAGTGTTCTTCTTCGGAATACAAGTACTTTGGCTTGTTGATGATATATAATATACCTTTTTATCAGTAGCAGTATTTTGCAAATACTTAAAAAATGCAAATCCATTATCTTGCATTGTGTCAACACGTTCTCCGATAAGCCAAATCTTTTTTTGTACAAAAAGTTTAAACGTGGAAGCCAATTTTTTATAAAATAATATTTCAAATTTATCTGAAATAGAAAACAAGAATTGTTGCGATAGTATTCGCACCATCTTTATAACAAATAAAATATCTTTTGACTGTGACCAAGGATTAGTAGCACATAACTGAATAAGCTGCATTCCCCTGTTTATTCGTTTCTTTTTGGAGTATATTGATATTTTCTTGCGAAAAACAATAAACAACAAAATATAATATACAACTTTGCTATTAGACTTCAGCTCAAAATCATCTGACTTAATATGTTCTCTAATGCAATTCTCTTGTTCTGTCCAGTTAGGATTGTTCAATAAATTAAATCGTTTTATTCTCCATAGAACGGAGAAACTACGTCTTAATGACTGCAATCGTAGTTCCTTATCTGAAAACTTATGTTTTAGTGCTAAAAAAAACAGACGATGTGCATAAAAGAAATCATCCCAATTTTTGGGAGTATGCTCTTTCGGCTTGGATAAAGTACCCTCTCTATTTCTGTAATAGTAACAAGGTTTTGAAACAATAGATACTCTATCTATTTGTGAAAATAGTTCTCCAAGAAAAGGTTGGTCTTCACTAACAATGGGAAGTTGCTTTATATCTTTGATTATATCCCTGATGTACAACTTATTCCATGCAGGTAGCAAAGCTTCATAGAGAGAAGCGTTCGTCAGCACTTCCAAGACTGAAAACTTTCCTTTCTTTAGGTATTCACCAGTGGTTATGACAAGTCCATCATCAGAGACTTTGGAGATACCACACATTGCCACCTGAACATTCCCATATAACATAGCGTAATATAGCAATTCAAACATATCTGTTGAAACATAGTCGTCCGAGTCAATGAATCCGACATATTTGGCAGACGCAACGTTAACGCCTGTATTGCGAGCAGCTCCTAATCCCTGATTTTCTTTGTGATTAACAATTTTAATTCGATTGTCTTTTTCAGCATACTGCTGCAATACTATGTTAGAACTATCCGGAGAACAATCGTTCACACAAATAATTTCAATATCTTTTAGCGTTTGATTTATCAATGAATCAAGACAAGCCGACAGATATTTCTCTACATTATATATCGGAACAATTATTGAGACTTTTGGAGACATAATATTTGTTTTATCTTTCTACGAATTAGTTTACAACAAAAAAAATATCCTAAATAAAAATCACTACACAATATTGTTTTTATAATTTTATATTTTGTTTTATATGTACATTCTTTTGACCATAGAATATAATTATCATACCACTTATAATATACTTTTTTACAATCAAATCTATTATTACAAACACGTTTCCCAAAATTCAATACCTTAACCCCTTCAATAAAATCATATCCTAATTTTCGGAAACGTCCCGTTACATTTGTATCGTGTCTTCGACAGTAGTCCAATTTAGCTGGTTGCTCTACAACATCACCTTGCGAGGTGATGTTTGTCCACAGCATCCAATCTCCGACAAGTTTCATTTTCGACCAAAGATTTGTATCAACGCAGAAGTAGTTATCTTTTCTAAAAAGTACCATACTTGCATTACATATTCCATTACCCCATAATAATCTATCTCTGATAAAATCGATTCCATTATATCTAATATCTATCTCTTTCATAATGGGTTTGGTATGGATTTTATCTATAAAAAATTGAATACCTGAGAATGCTAATACTATTTTGGGTTCTTTAAAATGAGGGGTTAAATATTCAAGAAAATGTACGTCTGCCAAATCATCACTCTCCGCAATCCAAATAAGTTCGCCTTTGGCATACGCAATGCCTTTTTCCCACTGTTTATAAGATGTTCCTCCATTCTGCTCATTATAGACAATATGAGTAACCTTGGGATGGTTTCGGTATTGTTCTATCACATCACGGCTGTTGTCGGTACTGCAATCGTCAAGAATAATCAGTTCAAAATTCTGAAACGTCTGCCCCAAGATGGAATTTATTCGATCGGGCAAATAACGAGCATGATTGTAATTGGGTAAGATTATAGATACTAATGGAATCATTTTACTATCTCATATTTATCAAACCAATTTTCTCTCATTATTGAAGATTTAATTATCATATCTTCACAAAAAAAATTACCAAATCCTTTTTCATCAGTTGTTACATTAAACGACAAACTCGATTTACTTGTCGCATAATTTCTAATATTTCTAATTGCCACATCAAAAACAATTTTATAATCACCATTTGAAAATCTCAAAGGTGGAATTTTAAATTTAAAAATGTACGATCCAGGGTTAAGCGTTGCTTTCTTAGAATTATCATTATAATCAGCACGTGCTAATGGGTGTCCATAAGAACTGTTAATATTAAAGCCGATTACAAGTGATGGTATATCTTTACCGATTGTAACTCCAAATTCAATAATAATTTCCGAACTATTATATATGACAGTTCCTTTGGTAGGATAGACTTTCGCATATTCTAAAAACAGCACATCTTTATCACCTTCTCCAGCGTCAAATGACGATTGTACAATTTGGTCTACAATATAGGTTGCTATAGTATCAGATATATTACCGGAGAAACAAACACCTCCTTTATCCAATAAAATACCAGTAGTGCAAAGTTGTCTCATACTTAACATATTATGACTAACAAACAGTACCGTACGTCCGTCACCTTTACTCACCTCCTGCATTTTACCAATCGCTTTTTTCTGAAATTCTGCATCTCCTACGGCTAAAACCTCATCAACCACCAATATCTCAGGATCTAAGTGTGCTGCAATTGCAAACCCAAGACGTACCGTCATACCGCTTGAATAGCGTTTGACAGGAGTATCAATATAGCGTTCACAACCGCTAAAATCGATTATCTCATCTATTTTACTGGCGATCTCAGCTTTTGTCATACCCATTATCGCACCATTCATATAGATATTTTCTCGTCCGGTCATTTCGGGATGGAATCCAGTTCCAACCTCTAATAGTGATGCAATACGTCCTTTTGCTCGTATCGTACCTGTTGTTGGAGCTGTAACTCTCGACAAAATTTTGAGTAGCGTACTTTTCCCTGCACCATTTTTACCAATAATCCCAACTACATCTCCTTGTTCTACCTTGAAGTCGATATTGCGTAATGCCCATACATAATCGGAATCAGCAGCAGCACTGCGGTCGTTTACACTTCCTATCTTTAGATAAGGATCTTCCTTGCCCCTTACATTCATCTGAAACCACCTATTCAAGTCGTGTGATAGTGTTTTAGTACTAACCAAACCTAAACGGTATTGTTTCGATATATTATTAAACTCTATTGCTGTCATTGCTTTTTTGAAACTTTTAAACAGTATCCATAAAACTTCGTTGTACTCTGTTGAACACAACTATACCAACCACCATTAGTATTGTCATAAACCCAATGCTATAACCTAATAATGTCCAAGAAAACTCACCTACCCCCAAAACACTATACTTAAATGCCTCCACAATTCCTGTCACGGGATTTAAAGTCATTAACATATAAATATTCGGATTTTTGATGGTACTAAGCGGATAGATTATAGGAGTTGCATACATCCATAATTGAATTATAAATGTAAACAACACTGTCATATCTCGATATTTCGTAGTCATTGATGATATCAATATACCAAATCCTAATGCAAGAAAAGCCAATAGTACAATTAATATAGGAAATAGGCATAATGTCCAATTTACTGAAAATGAAAAATCGGTAAACGACAGATAGTATACATAGACAATAATCAGCAACAACAATTGAATACCAAGCCTTATAAGATTACTTGTTACAGTGGCTAACGGAACTACTAATCGAGGAAAATACACTTTACCAAATATTGCCTGATTAGCAGTAAATGTTGTTGATGTTTTATTCAAACATTCTGAAAAATATTGCCAACACAAGATTCCTGATAAGTAAAATAAGGGTTGCGGCAACCCATCTGTACTAATACCCGCAATACCTCCAAAAACCACCATATACATCAACGTGGTAAGTAATGGCTGAATAAAGAACCATAACGGCCCCAGTACTGTTTGTTTGTATTGAGTAACAATATCTCGCTTGACAAATAGTGTATACAAGTCTCTATAACGCCATAATTCAATAAAGTCAATGTCCCACAACTTATTTTTTGGCTTAATTATAGTGCTCCATTTCTTATCATCCATACTCATAATTTATCCTTTATACATCTCTTGATAATATTTTTCATACTCGCCTGAAGTGATATTATCCAACCACTCCTGATTATCTAAATACCAACGAACCGTTTCCTCTATCCCCTCTTCAAACTGTAATGATGGTTCCCAGCCCAACTCTTTTTTCAACTTGTTAGAGTCTATGGCATATCGTAAATCGTGACCTGCACGATCAGTAACATACGTAATCAAACGCAAGGAGTGTCCATCTGGATTGCCTAACAACCTGTCAACAGTTTTAACAATCACCTTAATGAGGTCAATATTCTTCCACTCATTAAATCCACCGATGTTATAAGTTTCAGCAATTTTCCCTTCGTGGAATATAACATCTATTGCCCGTGCGTGATCCACAACATATAACCAATCACGTACATTTTCGCCCTTGCCATATACTGGCAACGGTTTGCTGTGACGTATGTTGTTGATAAAAAGAGGTATCAATTTTTCAGGAAACTGATAGGGCCCGTAGTTATTTGAACAATTGGTAATAACAGTCGGCATACCGTAGGTGTCGTGAAATGCACGTACAAAGTGATCGCTACTTGCTTTAGATGCCGAATATGGTGAATGAGGTGAGTAAGCAGTATCTTCGGTAAAAAATGTTCCGTCAAACTGCAAAGAGCCATATACCTCATCTGTTGATATATGATAAAATCGTTTATCTGCATAGTTGCCTTTCCACTGATTTTTTGCTGCTTGCAGTAATGATAATGTTCCAATTACATTGGTGTGTGCAAAAGTAAATGGATCCTTAATACTTCTATCTACATGACTTTCGGCTGCCAAATGAATCACTCCATCGATATTGTACTCAGCAAATAATGACACCATTTTATCAAAATCGCAAATATCTGCCTTTATAAACGTGTAATTTGGAGCGTTTTCGATATCCGTAAGATTTGCCAAATTTCCGGCATAAGTCAATTTATCAACATTGATGATATGATAATCAGGATATTTGTTTACAAATAGGCAAACTACGTGACTTCCAATAAATCCAGCTCCTCCTGTTATTATTATATTTCTATTCATAGTTTTGTAAATTTAAGATACATTTTTTTAGAGAATCAATCCAATGCGGAATAGCAATATTGAATGTATTTTTGATTTTTGTTTTGTCCAGCACCGAGTAATGAGGGCGAGTAACTTTGCTGGGAAATTCAGAGGAGTGTATGGGATGAATCTCGCATTTATTTCCACTCATACTACAAATCATCTTTGCAAAATCATACCACGAGCAAACACCCTCGTTGCTAAAATGATAGATACCCTTCTTGGTAATTTGGTTTGAGTTGATTATCATACCTATTGCATTTGCCAAATCACCAGCGTATGTCGGTGTTCCTATTTGGTCAAAAATTACATTTAGTGAGTCTCTTCCATTTGTTAGATGTTGTATTGTCTTAACAAAATTGTTCCCCCACTGTGAATAGAGCCACGAAGTACGAATAATGATATAGTTGCAATCCGATGCCACGACACTCTTTTCGCCATCCAACTTTGTCCTGCCGTAAACACCTATTGGAGTAGTAGTATGCTCTTCTGTATATGGTATATGAGCAACTCCATCAAAAACATAATCTGTCGAGATGTGAATCAGCGTTGCTCCAACCTCTTTGGCCACATTTGCAAGATGTCCAACAGCAATATTATTCAATAAATTTGCCATTTTCTCATTCTCCTCAGCCTTATCTACATTAGTATAAGCAGCACAATTAACAATTACATCGATATTATTCTTGACGACCATCTGCCTAATTGCTGCTAAATTCGTAATATCAAGTTCGGCCACATCAGTAAAGATATATCGTTCTTTACTTGTTTTGGATAAAATTTGCATTTCAGAACCTAACTGACCATTAGCCCCTGTTACAAGTATGTTTTTATTCATAATAATTTTCAAAATAGCTAAACGGAGAATTAAATTCTTTGAACAAAGTGTTTTTTTTGTCTTTGTCTGAGAGTATCGCATCATTAGAATTTATGCCCCAATCTATTCCTAAATTCGGATCATTCCACATTATAGCCCCCTCGCTATCTTTATTATAAAAATTATCACACTTATACTGAAATATAGCTTCATCGCTGAGTACAACAAAGCCGTGGGCAAATCCTCGTGGTATAAATAACTGACGGTAATTCTCCTCTGACAACTCAACCGACACATATTCACCGTATGTCGGAGATCCGATTCTAATATCAACTGCCACGTCCAGCACCTTACCTTTAATACAACGTACCAATTTGCTTTGAGCATAAGGAGGGCACTGAAAATGCAAACCCCTCAACACTCCGTAGGTTGACTTGCTTTGGTTGTCTTGTACAAAGATGGTCTTGCAGACTTTTTCAGTAAACTCTCTCTCTGAAAACGATTCATAGAAATATCCTCTATCATCTTTAAAAATACGAGGTTCAATGATAATAACCCCATTTATATTTGTCTTTATTGATTCCACGGTTATTTATCACCTTTAAGTTCATTAATAACTTTCAATAGGTATTGACCATAGTGATTTTTAATCATCGGCTGTGCTAACTCACGCATCTGATGTTCATCTATCCAATTATTTCTGTATGCAATTGCCTCTAAACAAGCGACCTTTAAACCCTGACGCTTCTCGATGACTTCAATAAAAGTAGATGCCTCACTCAAAGAGTCGTGAGTTCCTGTGTCAAGCCACGCAAAACCACGTCCGAGTTTTTGCACTTTTAATTCACCATCGTTCAAAAACTCTTGATTGACTGTTGTAATCTCCAACTCCCCACGTGCCGAAGGTTTGATATTCTTTGCTACATTAACAACCTTATTAGGATAAAAGTATAAACCCACAACCGCATAATTAGATTTTGGAACAGAGGGTTTTTCTTCAATAGATAGACAGTTTCCCTCCTTGTCAAATTCTGCTACGCCATAACGCTCTGGATCTGAAACCCAATAGCCAAAAACAGTAGCCTTGCCATTATCTTCTACAGCTCGTACAGAATCGGTCAATGCTTTTGAAAAGCCACTGCCGTAGAATATATTGTCCCCCAATACCAGACAAACCGAATCTTCTCCAATAAATTTTTCTCCAATGATGAAGGCCTGTGCCAATCCATCTGGACTAGGTTGTTCAGCAAATGAAAAACTTACCCCATAATTAGAGCCATCTCCCAATAATCTTTTAAAAGAAGGCAAATCGTCTGGAGTGGATATAATCAAGATTTTCCTAATGCCAGCCAACATCAGAACCGATATTGGATAATAAATCATTGGTTTGTCATACACGGGAAGCATTTGTTTGCTTACGCCCTTTGTGATTGGGTACAATCTTGTACCTGAGCCCCCTGCCAATACTATTCCTTTCATATAAATATTTTTAATATCTAACTATTACAAATAACTTAGATCATTTACTTCTTTTTCCTTTAAGCACAATATTTCTAAACGCCTTCCAGAAGTATCTCCAGTCGGTAAGCATGGGATTCTTTAGGTAAACTTTTAAATAGCGAACTTCGCTCGCTTCTATCTCCTCTAACGTTTCAGGCATATCGGCATAAAATGGTGGGACTAATCCAGGTTTAGTTTTTACGCGTAATTGCTGTAACTCTGGCGAGTAAAGACCAAAATAGTGCTGACTGAGCGGACGTACACCCACCAGTTTTAAATCACCTTTCAACCAATTGATAAGCATTGGCAGTTCGTCAAACCAAGTTTTTCGTAAAAAATGACCAATCGGGCTCACTCTGTAATCGTCTTCTATTTTACCACCCTTGCTCAAATTGTTGCATTTATAGATGTAGGGTTGCAGATATTCCGAATAGGCGTGCATTGTCCGAAATTTGTAAACTCCGATGATTTTACCATTTTTCCCAACACGCCTAAGTCTGATAAGCATTCCATTAGATGGTTTATCGTCCCGTATCGGAGCTTTTACTTTGACTGCCAATATATGAAATTTACCATTCATAACGCTATCTTCTATCACCTCAAAACCAGCTCTATAAAACCTACCCAACACTTCCACCCGGGTCAAGGAGCGTCTTTCACCTTTTGTTAACCAGTAGTAGAAATACTTAAATACAGATATCTTCGGGGCAACCCGATGCCATAGATAATCAAAAAAATGTATTATATCTCTGATGACAATGGGGCATTGTTTCATTATCTTTTCTTTGCGAATACCGCTGGTAATGCAATGACAAGAGATAAAGCCGCCCTCTTGAAGACAGTAATTGGCATAAGAAAGCCCTGTATTAATATGACGTATTTTATTTAGAGGTAATGTATTTATTATTAGACTCACGTTACGTGTTTTATAACTGAGAATGTCCTCAGGGTTCGATGTTTCAACAATAATCGTCTTATTTGAAAATGAATCTCTGTTTTCTTTTATCCACGTAGTAAAATCCTTCTGTTTTTGAGTATTGTCTAACAGGAATTTAACATCTTTATTATCTATATCTGCGCTTACGGTTGCCCCACCATTAATCCCCAATAGTGTAAAATCCTCAAAAGTAGGTTCTTCATAGAAAAACGGTATTTTTCGATACACAATTTTCCTTACAGAATAATACAAAATCCACTCTAACAGTGTTATTATTACTACTGCAAGCAAAATAGAATAGTCATATCTGTATTCTGGGATAGTATATCGATAAGAGAAGAAAAGAACTACTCCTGTGAAGATATTAATTGTAAAAATCCCCGCTAAAGCATACCTTATTCGTTTATAATCTCCAAATTTAAGCTTTCCTGAAACACAACTGATAGCCACCCACAATAGAGCAGATAACACCAAGTAATACCAACGTGGAAAATCTCCAAAATAACGTGAAAACCAAAATGCAAACAGAGAAATCAGCAGATCAAAAAATATGATTATAAGCTCTCTGCGAGTAAATCGAACCATCGTATATTAGTTTATTTTAGAATAGCGTTGCACACTGCATTAATATCTTCGTCGCAGATATATGGATGCAATGGAAGAGCTAAAACAGTATCACATAAGCGAACAGTTGCTGGACAATCATTTTTACCCAAACTCTGGTAGGCAGTTTGCCGATGCATCGGGGTAGGATAATATACCATAGATGGAATGCCTTGCTCTTTTAGTTTCGCTTGAAGTACATCACGCTCCTCTTTAGAGGACAGCTGAATAGTATATTGTGCCCAACTGGAGCAGTATCCTTCGGGAATAAGCGGCGTCTTTACCTTTCCTTGAAGCTTTTCTGTGTATTTGGCCGCTGCTACATTTATATCTGCCAGTTCATACTCTTTAAACGCTTTAAATTTAACTTGCAGAATGGCAGCCTGAAGGGTGTCTAAACGTGAGTTCATTCCTATTCGTACATTGTCGTACTTAAATGCACCTTTGCCGTGTACACGGTATGAATCAGCCAAAGCAGCCCACTCATCGTTATCCGTAAATATAGCTCCACCATCACCATAACAACCCAATGGTTTAGCCGGGAAAAACGAAGTTGTTGATATGTCGCCAAAACTACACGCTCTCTCACCATCAATCATTCCTCCAAAACCCTGTGCACCATCTTCCAATATAAGAAGATGATACTTATCAGCAATTTTACGAATCTGAGGGTAAGCAGCAGGAAGACCAAATAGGTCTACCGTTATAATTATCTTGGGTATTAGTTTCCCCTCGTTAATAGTGTTCTCTATTTTACGCTCTAAATCCGTACAATCCATATTGAACGTATCTGTATCAACATCTACAAAGATAGGTGTAGCTCCCTCCAAAGAGACCACCTCTGCTGAAGCAAAAAAAGTAAAATCGGGAACAAAGACTGCATCTCCGGCTCCGACTCCCCATACTTTAAGAGCAAGTGTCAAAGCATCGGTTCCGTTGGCACACGAGAGGCAATGTTTCACTCCTACATATTCCGCCAACTCCGTTTCAAGCTCCTTAACAGGTTGTCCCATAATAAAGTTACTCGAACCGGCAACATCTACCATTGCTTGGTCTATATCTTTTTTCAGTACCTCGTACTGCCTTTGCAAATCTCTGAACTGCATCTGTGATACTATATTTGAGTTAATATTTCATTTTCCTTTTTATATATTCTGCCACACTTGCAAACCAATGTATCTGACAGGCGTTCACCACATTCACAGACCCAACCAATTTGTTTGGCCGGTACTCCTGCAACAAGGGCATAATCAGGAACATTTTTTGTAACTACTGCTCCCGCTGCGATTAGTGCAGAACGACCTACGGTATGCCCACAGACAACAGTAGAGTTAGCACCCAAAGAAGCACCCTCTTTAATCAGCGTTTTAGCGTATATTCCGTGAACAGGAAAGTCTGCACGAGGGGTTGTTACATTAGTAAATACGCACGATGGACCACAAAACACGTTATCCTCTATTTCAATACCTTCGTAGATTGAGACATTATTTTGTATCCGAACATTACTCCCAATCCTTACATTATTCCCAACATTGACATTTTGACCTAAAGAGCATTTCTTACCAAGTATAGCTCCAGTCTGAATATGGCAAAAGTGCCATATCTTTGTCCCTTCTCCAATAGATACATTATCATCAACATATGATGATTCGTGAACAAAATACTCCATACTACAAAAGTTCTATATTATCACGTTTTACTACCTTTGACATTACATTTTTAGTGTCGAAAATTGCAATTGCGTTTTGCTGTACAAATTCGTAATCGACCTTTGAGTGAGCGGATAAGACAATCACTAAATCAGAACTTTGAATTAAATCTGCGGTTAGCTCTATCTCGCCATTGTGTTTTTCTCCTTTGTATTTATACTCGGAAATATAAGGATCGTAGTATTTTACATTACACCCTTTTTCTTGCAATAACTCTATCACTCTCAATGCCGGTGATTCGCGATAATCATCTATATCCTGTTTATAACTAACCCCAAGAGCCAATATGTTTGCTCCATTCAGAGATTTCTGATAGCTATTAAGAATTTGAGAAGAGCGTTCCACGGTATATTCGGGCATTTTGTCATTCACCATCATAGACGATTCAATCATAGAGGTGTGGAAGCCGTATTCTCTTGCTTTCCAGCTCAGATAATAAGGGTCTAAAGGAATACAGTGACCACCTAATCCAGGACCAGGATAGAATGGTGTAAACCCAAAAGGTTTCGTCTTGGCAGCTTCGATAACCTCCCATAGGTTGATACCCATCTTATTACAAAGAATAGCCAACTCATTGATAAGACCTATGTTAATATTTCGGTATGTATTCTCCAATATTTTGGTCATTTCTGCCACAGCTGGAGACGACACTGAATGGACATTATCGTCCAATACGGTGGCATACATTGCAGAAATAACCTCTCTGGCATCTTCACCAATAGCACCAACAACTTTTGGTGTATTCTTAGTTTTATAAATAGCATTACCCGGATCTACTCGTTCAGGAGAAAAGCCTAAATAAAAATCCTCTCCGCATTTCAACTTTGAACCATTCTCAAGAATCGGTTTTATCAATTCTTCGGTTGTTCCCGGATAAGTCGTTGATTCAAGAACAACCATAGTGCCTTTAGTAATATGTTTTGCAATTGCTTCGACTGAGCTTTTAACATAACTTAAATCAGGTTGTTGATGAGTATCTAATGGGGTGGGAACACATATAGCAACAAAGTCCACATCTTTGATAAAAGAAAAATCGGTGGTTGCAGAGAGTAACCCTTGTTCAACCATAGCCTTAAGATCTCTATCTACGACATCGCCAATATAGTTTTCTCCTTTATTAACTTTGTTGACCTTTTCAGCTTGTACATCAAAGCCAATCGTTTTAAATCCGGCTTTCGATTTTTCTACGGCCAGAGGTAAACCTACATATCCCAAACCAACTACGCCGACAACGATTTTCTTATCAGCAATCTTTTTCAGTAAAATTTCTTTCATTTTTATGATTTTAATACATTATACATCAATTCTATCGGATGATATGCATCTCTTCCAGTGCCATCCTTTATCTGATGCCGACAACTGGTTCCGGGTGCTGAAATTAGGTAGTCGTCACTCTTGCGTATTTCGGGGAAAAGAGTTGTCTCGCCTATTTGCATAGACAAATCATAATGTTCTTTTTCGTAACCAAAAGAACCTGCCATACCACAACAGCCGGAAGGGACTACCTCTACACTATAATTTTCAGGCAGAGACAACATCACTCGCGATGGTTCGATGGATGCCAGTGATTTTTGGTGGCAATGTCCGTGTAATTTTATCTTTGCCGTATCTCCCTTAAATTGAGAAATTGTAATGTTTCCTTTATCAATTTCTCCAACTATAAATTCATCGTATAGAAGCACGTGCTTTGATAATAAAATAGCCGTTTCCTTTAGATTTGAATCCACTAAATCAATATATTCATCTCTGAAAGAGAGTAGCGATGACGGCTCAATTCCAACAAGAGGAGTTTCTTCTGATATAATATCTTTGAGCAGGTTGATATTTGTTTCTGCTCGTTTTTTTGCCTGTTTTAACAATCCTTTTGACAATGCGGCTCTTCCGCTTTCAGTGTGCTTTGGAATCTCAACTTGATAACCCAATCCATTTAACAACTTAATAAATGCTATCCCTATTTCTACATCCATATGGTTAGTAAATTCATCAGCAAAGAGATACAAACTTCCTTTGGGGTTTTCTAACTTTCTATAATTTCTCTTATACCATTGTCGAAGTGTCGTTTTATACAATTGGGGTATCGAACGCCTTTGAGTAAAGCCAATACTCTGTTTCAACAAAGATGATAGACACTTATTTTTTGCTACTGTATTGTATAGTTGGGGTATTCTTGAAAAGATATGATGTATCTTAGCTATGTTTGCAACGAGGTTTATTCTTAATGGGATATGATGCTTGTCGTAATAATGTTGTAGAAACTCAGCCTTGTATCGGGTCATATCAACATTTGAGGGGCATTCACTTTTACAGCCTTTGCAACTAATACAACCATCAAGTATCTCTATTACATCTTTATTACTGAAAAAATCGTCATCTTTAGAGTTCAACATAGATTCACGAAGCACGTTAGCTCTGGCACGAGTTGCGTATCTCTCCTCTTTGATAGCTCTGAACGTAGGACACATCACCCCCGCAAAAAGTTCAGATTTACGACAATCGCCCGACCCGTTACACTGTTCAATGGCTCTTATGTAACCTCCCTGTTTTGTGTAGTCGAAATAAGTTTTACCCTTTAAAGTAGCCTCTTCGTAGCGAAGATTTTCATCCATTGGTGGAGTATCAACTATTTTACCTTTATTGAATATATTCTGACTATCACAAACTTGCTTAATATCTCGCATTAAAGAATAGACTTTTTCACCAACCAGTAATGGAATAAATTCTCCTCTTAATCTGCCATCTCCGTGTTCACCACTAATGCTTCCTCGGTATTTTTTAACCAACAAAGTACAATTCTTTGCTACTTTTCTAAACAAGGCTTTGTCATTGGGGTTTTTGAGGTTAAGAATGGGTCGCAAGTGTAACTCTCCGGTACTTATATGAGCGTGGTACACACAACTTAGTCCAAAGCCTTCCATCATAGTCCTAAAATCAGCCATATATTCAGGTAGTAGAGCTGGAATAACAGCTGTATCTTCAACAACCGATACTGGTTTTGCATCTCCCACCATTCCTGATAATAAGCCAAGTCCAGCTTTTCTTAACGCCCATACTTTAGAGACATCATTTCCAAATATTACAGGGTAGTGATAACCCATACCATTCGATTGTAAGTCTGCTATTAATTTATTGCATTTTTGTTTGAGTTCTAATTCATTGTTATCCAAAAATTCGACAACTAAAACTGCAACAGGGTCACCATTAATAAATTGTCTGTTTTTGCTTTGTGATATATTTTGTTTGCTTAACTCAAGTATCTTTCCATCTATTAGTTCGACTGCCACGGGGAGATGTTTAAGAGCAACTAAATTAGCTCTGAAAGATTCCTCAAAAGAATTACAATGCATAGCCACAACTGCCTTATAAGCAGGGGGTAGTGGTTCCAGGTTCAACTTAAGTTCTGTTATTATAGCCAATGTTCCTTCAGAACCTGCTAAAAGTTTACAGAGATTAAAATCCTCTTTAATTTCATCATCAAAATAGGATGTGTAAAGCAACTCATCTAATGCGTAGCCTGTATTTCGTCTTGTTAATGTTCTGTCAGGATAGTTTTCGATTATCTCTTTCTGATTTTGCTCATCAGATAGTATAGAAATGATTTTTCTATAAATATCACCCTCGAGCGTTGTGAGTTGGCACTTAGCTTCAACCTCATCTCGGGTTAAAGACTTTAACAGAGCTTTGCTGCCGTCACTCAGTATAACCGTTGCCTCTAAAAGATGTTTTCTGGTGTTTCCATAAACCAATGAGTGTGAGCCACAAGAGTTGTTGCCGACCATACCACCGACACAACATCTATTTGATGTTGATGTTTCCGGAGCGAAAAACAAATCGTATGGCTTACAATATAAATTTAATTCATCAAGGACAACTCCCGGTTCTACGCGTACCCAACGCTCCTCCTTGTTAATATCTATTATGTGGTTCAGATATCTGGATGTATCGACAACCAATCCATCACCTACAACCTGACCAGCAAGTGATGTTCCTGCAGTACGGGGTATTATAGACACTCCCTTTGCTCTTGCCAAAGATACAAGTCGCTTTATATCTTCAGAATTTTTGGGATACGCAACTCCAATCGGCATCTCTTTGTATGCAGATGCATCGGTTGCATACATAATCTTATGGACGGAGTCAAAATATAGGTCTCCGTCAATCTTCATATCTACCATCCGAATGGATGCTTAATTAATGGTAATTTTGCCAATGGGTGATAATCTCCCTTTAATCCGATAGGAGTTGAATTTCGGATGTTTGACACAATCTGTATACATCTTTTCGCCTCAGAAATTCTAAAACCGTCACCATTTAAGATATGCTTATAACTTTTGGTGTGAAGCTCGGTAAACCCTTCGCTAAACTCAAACTCATCACCATCAATCATAATTGTACGATATGTTTTTTTCTCTCCATTCACAGCATTGTCAGGAAGATGCTCAGAGTTAATGCTGAGAAAATATCTCACACGTGCCTTTTCAAGCTCTAAGTATCCAGCAACTCTATCGTGCGACATAACGTGAACGATATTCTCTTTAACATCGCCAAAAATCCAAGTAAGCATATCGTAGAAGTGGACACCTATATTTGTTGCCACTCCACCACTTTTGTGAATATCTCCTTTCCAAGAAGTGTAGTACCAATTTCCACGAGAAGTAATGTAGGTTAAATCTACATCATAGATTTTATCTTTGGGTCCTTCATCAATCTTCTTTTTAAGCGCGATGATTGAATCGTGAAGGCGGAGTTGTAATATGTTGTATGCTTTACAACCCGTTTCACGCTCTACATCCATTAGCGCATCTATATTATATGGATTGAGGACTACCGGTTTTTCACAAATAACATTTGCGCCAATACGCAAACCATAGCGTATAAATGCATCATGTGTATAATTAGGTGTACATATTGACACCCAGTCAATGTTGTTTTCTGTATTTCTAATCTTGCTACAATATCTGTCGAATTGTTCGTTTTCAGTAAAGAAAGAGCATTCAGGAAAGAAGCTATCCATAATACCTACACTATCAAACTTATCATAAGCCGCAATAAGTTTATTACCAGTATCCTTAATTGCCCTTAAATGTCTTGGAGCAATGTATCCACCAGCTCCGATTAATACAAAATTTTTCATTGATTTATTTTTTTTATTCACTATGATAATTTATCTAAATCTGTAATCTAAATTTAATTACTCCACCGAATCACACACTCTCCTGTCGAAGCAAATTTATTGTTTCGCTAAATTTATTCGTCACCCTACGATGCCAAGAATAGTACTTAGTAGTGTAAATCTTTATATAGACAAGTTCTTTATAATTCAGATAGTTGCGACAGAAAATGTGAGTTTTACCATAGTTGTGTAATTCATCATCAGGTACACTCGCAACCACTACCGAAAAAGGGTATGAAGGGTGATTAATAACTAAAATTTCGCACTTGGGGAAAATTTGTCTGAGCATATATGCTGATTTCTCAAATGCTGTCCAATACCCACCAACCCAATATAGACAAATGCGTGTTTCATTCTTGTGTTCCTTGCGGATAATATCCAATAGTTTAGACTCCATTAATCGCATCAGTTGCTTCCACGAAGGTTCACTTGCGGTTTGATTGTATTCCATCTATTTGTGCGCAGTTACAATATTCTATATAAATTCTATCATATCTGTATTTACCTCCACACCTACTGAAAAGAATTCCGGTAATTGAACCAGTAAGCGTTTAACTTTTGACCCACGAACAGAGAGCAAAAATCCCTCATAACCATTGAGTTTACCACTAATTATGCGAATTTTATGTCTGCACATTTCTGGAGTTATTTCTTCTGTGAGATAGTACTTTGGATTATCTGATGCATTGACAGCTTGAATAAATCGCTCCATATCGGTCTCATTAACTATCATAGGCTTGCGATATTCGCCACCCTTACAGTAGCGGTATTGAATTGTAGGTATTTTTTGGACTATTGGGTCAATAACTTCCCGTGAATCGTGTACAAAAAGGAGATCCTGTATAAATGGTACTTTTTCACGTACTTGTTTCCCATTATTGTCTTTTAGACACCATTTCATAGGTGTGAATACCTCGATGTGTTTTTCATTAAACTGTTTGTAAGCCGGTTTTTTGGCATTAGTACGTTTTAGATCACGCATTACATACCAACATATCCTTTTGCTCTCTTCCTTTGATGCCATATTTCGATTAAGGGCAATGTTTCTAATCCTGCAAGACTGTAAAGTTATTACATATCAAGCAGTTATAGCTAACTATCGTAAAAGTTGGGAACTGGTATTCCCCATTATTATTCCATTTTTTGATTTTCATCATAACAAATTTTACTTGCCAATAGCAAGATCTCTGCAGGACTTATTTTTCGAGTCTAAATCCGATATTTCTCTATAAGAGAAGTATTTACGACGCAAAGATATATATATTTCACAAATTGAGGTATAAAAAGGACATAATTTTTTCAAAATTATTCGTTTAAAGAAAATTAGTTTGATTAATGTTGAGCATTTCATGGTTAGTGTAAATTTGTAATAACCTGAATATTAAATATATATGTATATATAAAGGGTTATATACTTCTCTTATAAAGAGAACAAATTTTTAACTTGACAAATTTTAAAACAAAATTTGGTGTAATTCTATTATTTCCAACTATTTATCAGCTATATATAATATTGCACTAAATACTTATCATTAGCGTATTTTTGCATTAGGCTCCTTTACCTGAAACTTGGAAGTGATAGTTTTGATAGACTTGTTTTACTGTTTCTCTTATCATAGAAACTTCATCAAATTTACAAGTAGCATATGCAAAAGCCGTAAAGTATGACATACGGAGTTTAATGTACATCTTACTTTACGGTGTTATAATCCTATTTAGACCCCTCCTATAATAATGATTTAAGAATAATGCTATTTGCCTTATCCACAATTGAGGTGTCCAGTGTGGCGAGATATATACTTGTGGTGTTTTCAGAATCGTACCCCATTGCCTCGCTAATTGTAGAAATAGGTATATTTTTGCTCTTTGCAATGTTCGCCCAAGCATGACGGGCAACATAGCTTGTCAAAGGGATAGGAGAATCCAATTGTTCTCCTATTATTTTCAGTTTGGCATTTATCAAATGAGAGGCATTTCTATACAACCTTCTTGAATCAGTTTTCATATTTCGTATAATGGGAAGCAGATAAGGTGTCGACGAGGTATCATACTTGCCTACAATCTCTTGCGTCCGTGTTTTCCGTTTGATAAAGAGTTGTTGATTGGTCTTTTGACAATGATAAGATAAAATGCCGTTACGAATATCACTTTTCTTCAAATATACCATATCTATCAACGACATTCATCGGGTATAAAATGAAAACATAAATATATCACGACCGAGACAACCCCTTTTATTATTTTCATTTATCAATAACTATTGGTAGAAAACCATCTGTGCAACTGACGGCAGATTTTCATTCATCACCCGCTCACAAGTAAAATTCCACAAAACTTTGCCATCATTAAAATCCGATACCAACCAGTTAAAAGAAGCATCACTAAAATATCCTGTACCACAAAAAAGAACTCGTACAGTTTGCTTATTATGAGTATCGCCCACTTCGCATCTGATCCGGAAAGACCAATTGTCTTTATTATACAAAGAGGGATTCAGTTCGATACCCGTTTGTATTAGACTTCCGGAATAGACATCCTTTGACAGCCGTTGATCTGATATATCTAACAAAGATTTTACCTGATTATTTGCCGAACCTGAAAAACCGATATGAGTCAGCTCGACAGGAGCATCTTCATTTACTTTTTCTATAATGATCTCATGGTCCGTACTCATTACAACAAAATCTACAACCTGAGAAGATATAGCGTGCACTATTTGTGCATTAAGCATACTCAAATTGTCTTTATATCTCGATGCATTAAGAGGATTAACAGCATTCAGTTCATCCAAATCTGAGTTTGTAATATAAGACAGTAGCGTACTTTTCTTGTTCGGATTAATGTAGTATTCTTGAGTCGGTTCATTAATCTCTACAAACTTTTTCAATACATTAAGGTCGGATTGGTAAGAATGACCTTTATCCACCGAATCTTCAATAACAAAACTGTCATTACATCCACATATCAAAATGGAAAGAAACAGAATGCCTAATCCCAGAAATTTCAGATTCTTCATAATTATATAAGGTATAAGTTATTTATATAAATCGTTTAGTAGTTGTAACAGCAAAAATAAGACAAAGCCAACAGAAAATCCTTGATCAAATTCAAGGAAACAATTAATACCTTATAATATAAAGATTATTAACAAATAACTCCTGCCCTTATGAAACCAATCATAAAATGGCAGGAGCTAACTTTGTTAAATGACTGAAAGTCCGTATTCATAAGCATCCATCATGGAACTATATTCTTCATCAGAGTATTTTCCCTTATCTCTGGCTTTCTTCATGTCTTTCATAAACGACTCTACAGTAGAAAGAAAATCCTGATAAGTTTTCATCTCTTTATCATAACCACTAACATCCGGAAGTTTTTTAGCAGCCTCCAATTGTTTCTTCAATTCTGCCATTTTCAAGTCGATCCGTGCACCGTCCATCACGTGTTTACGACTATACAAGTTCATTATACTTTGTACCGTAGCAGACATCTTACGCATAGCCATTATTTGATCTTTCAACGGTTCCTCAGCCAACAATTCCTTCTCTGATTGCTCTACAAAAGGAGACAAAGTGTCAAAAATCAATTGTTTATACTCTGACAATTGTATACTCAACCGATAATTCTCATCCAAAAGCCGGTTGGTTTTTGCTGTATCATTTTCCTGGCGATAAGTCAGAAACTTATTGAAATTAGCATAGAACTGGTTACGTACCCCGAACAGTCCGGCATAAGTCTGCTCCAGATGCTGACGGATTTCTTCACTAAAATAGTCACCCGGATGCATCAGTTCTGCCGAATCTTTTGCGGAGAGTTCCGGAGGCGCAATTGGAGTAACCTCAGGAACTTTTCCGGTTTGTTCCATATAGCCCAGCACTGCATTAATATTTTTTGCATTAGCTATATGCTTTAATACACTAAGTGACGTATGATAATAATTAATCACTTTACTCGCGTTATCCAATTCTTCTGCATTCACTGCCGAAGTGTCCTGCTTCTTGTTTCCTCCCGAACAAGAAACCAATAGGAAAGCACCCAATAGTGTTCCCAAAAACAAAAATTTCTTTCTCATAATGTTTTCTTTACTAAGTTGTAGATAGAATGATTCGTTTATAGCAAGCCATAGTAATAACTTACTTTTTACTATAACAAAAGAAATTGATTTTTGCTGATTAATAATTTATAAAACATAAAATAAAAGTTCCATTATCAGAAAAAAGATCGTCATTTATTCTTTTGCAACCAACAAACAATGCGGGTTTTACTACTGTTATCATCCATATATTCATCAAAAACAAAATCGATATGGAACAATCATTTCAAAAAGGAGTAATACTCCATTTAACTTCTCTCATCGAATATTCAGAGGGAGGCATCATTAGCAAACAGTTAGTCAAAAGCCCGTCAGGGAATATTACCTTATTCTCTTTCGGTAAAGGAGAAGGATTAAGCGAACACCGTGCCCCGTTCGACGCACTCATACAAGTATTGGAAGGTACAGCGAACGTCGTTCTCAATGGCACACCTTTTACAGTAAAGGCCGGAGAAAGCATTATACTTCCGGCAAATGTGCCTCATGCTCTCACAGCCATTGAGAGATTCAAGATGTTATTAACGATGATTATGGAATAAACAATCTAAGAGGTATAAAAACAAAAAATGGCTACTCATCACGAGCAACCAATCTTTTATTAACCTTAAATCTAATACTTATGAAAAAAACACTATACAAAGATACCAAATTGAATATAAATAGCAAATTTCAAGACCTGAAACAGCAATATTATAACACGGTTTAAAGGTATCCGAAGCGAATTAACTATTCACACTTTTCAATTTAACATTTAACATATTCGTTCACAATTCAGCCTACCCTTATTTATTTCGAAAGAATTGACCTTCTCCTAATTATTTTGTTTCACTCTGTCACTATATTGCCACAAACATTGAAAGTATGGATATAGGTAATTATAAAAGTTGCCTCAACGGATGCATCTATTGTTATGCGATCAAGGGTAAATACAATAATGTAGAATATAATATGCAGAAGCACGATAGAAATTCGCCTCTGCTCATAGGCCGTCTATCAGAAAATGATATAGTAAAAAAGAGGGAAATGCTAAGTTTACGAAATGATTGGTTCTCACTTTTTTAAAGGCATAAAAAAAGGCTATCTATCCCAGACAGCCAATCTTTGTTAACCTTAAATCTAATACTATGAAAAACACATTGCAAAGATACGCACTTTTGACTTATCTCCAAATTTTTCAAGAAAAACGGGACATCTTATAACATGGTTTAATAGAATCGTAAACAGATTAACAGATAATCAAGTTATCATTAACATTTTGAAATTTTCTTAAACACATTAGTATTCAAATAAAAAGAGCTGCAAAAGTTTACGAACTGACTTTTGAATCGTATTAAAGAGTTTTTAAGGGAAATAATATATTTACAGGCTATTTGTTCTTGATAGAAGATATGCATGGCCAATGCCTTATTCACCCCCCAAAAAAGTGAGTGAAGTAATTATTGGGAATTAGGTATCAGTTTTGACCAACAAAAACTAACTTTACAGCGTTTTCTATCCTAAAGAACGAACCAATGATTGTAAGAACACTACTAGATACAGATCTTTATAAGTTTACCACTTCGTATGCTTATATAAAACTGTTTCCATCTGCTATGGGAACCTTTAGTTTCAATGACAGAAACGAGACAATATATACCGAAGAGTTTTTGAAAACACTCAGAATGGAAGTCAAGAACCTGAATCAATTGAGACTTACGGATGAAGAATTGGAATACATGACTCGTAACTGCCGTTTTCTTCCAAGAGTTTATTGGGAATGGTTATCTTCTTTCCGCTTCGATCCTGACAAAATAAAAATTCATCTGGACGAAGCGCATCATCTGCGCATTGAAGTAAGTGACTTTCTCTATAAAGTCACTTTATATGAAGTGCCTTTACTTGCCATTGTTTCCGAAATCAAAAACCAATTTTCGGGGAATGTAGCTGATATGGATACTATCCTTTGCAAATTGTCCGAAAAAGTAGAATTATCCAATCAAAATCAGCTTCGCTTTTCTGAGTTTGGCACACGCAGAAGGTTTTCTACAGAAGTACAGGAGACAGTTATCAAGAAGCTGAATGAAACAGCAAAATATTGTACCGGTACTTCCAACTGCTATTTCGCAATGAAATATGGCATAAAAATGATGGGAACGCATCCTCATGAATGGTTCATGTTTCATGGTGCACAATTCGGATATAAGCACGCCAATTATATGGCACTTGAAAATTGGGTGAATGTGTACGATGGAGATTTGGGTATTGCTTTATCCGATACATATACTTCCGGCATTTTTCTCAGTAACATTAGCCGCAAACAAGCCAAACTATTTGATGGAGTACGCTGTGATTCAGGTGATGAATTTAAATTCATCGACAAACTAGTGGCACGCTACAAAGAGTTAGGCATTGATTCAACTACCAAAACAATTGTTTTCAGCAATGCTCTCGATTTTAGCAAAGCATTAGAGATTCAGGAATATTGCCGGAATAAAATCCGCTGTTCTTTTGGAATCGGTACTAATCTCACAAATGACACAGGTTTCAAACCTTCTAATATTGTGATGAAGCTGACTCAATGTAAGATGAATGCGAATCAAGAATGGAGAGAATGTATTAAACTATCGGATGATCCGGGAAAACATACGGGTAGCCCAGAAGAGGTACAAGCCTGTTTGTATGAACTGAGATTAACAGGCTTATAATAACGTTGCACATATCTTTCGTAAATTCTCCAGACGAGCCATTACTTTCAGCCAAAGTCACTACCCGCTTCACCTAATTTCTTACTACTTGAGGTTGAAAACGATGTTTCTTACATTACATATGCCTTCATAGTAAAGTTCTGAAAGATAATTTTTTCAAACTCAACAACCATTACTTCAATTATTATGATATTAGGAATATAGCAATTCTTTTATAAATACACTGAAATAGTGGATATGATAGAATCTTCCATCATTATTGTATATCTGGAGTATAGGCATAAAAAAAGGAGCAACGCCTTGCTCCAACCTTTGTTAACCTTAAATCTAATACTATGAAAAACACATTGCAAAGATACGCACTTTTGACATATCTCCAAATTTTCCAAATAAAAAAGTATGTTTTATAACACGATTTAAAACTTTCGGGATAAAACATACTCTTTTATTAATATTTTTTCAAGACTTAAACTGTTTGACAGCTCTTTCCAACCTTTCTAAAGTAAGTTCACCGGATTGTCTCCAAAGCTGTTCTCCTTTTCTGAAAAGAATAAACGTAGGGGTACCCTCAATAGTATAAAAATTAGCAAGGTCACTTTCTTGGTCCACATCCACCTGTACTACCTCAAGTATTCCTTCCATCTCTTTTTTAAACTCATTTACCAGAGGATGCATACGTTGGCAATGAGGACACCACGTTGCATAAAATTCAGCCATTACCCAATCATCACCAGCTAGTTTTTCTGCGTTTCTCGAATCACGAGCCATTTTCTTTTCTTTCATACTGTTTCTCCTTTTAATTAATTGTTGGAAATTTCAACAATACCAAAGAAGGAAAGTTTAATGGATAAACATTAATATACACAGATTTAGTTCTATTGTAATATCTGACCAATCTTCTAAGTTCCACAGGGAAATACTCTACTGAATTTTCCAACATATTTTCCAATGAATCCAAAGAAGAAAAATGGCTATTCAAGTCATTGAAATCAGTGTTATCTTCTTTTATCCCATACCTCTTCTCACGCCCCTTAATTGCACAAAGAAGAAACTTTCGTGCAAAAAAGGAACACTCTATTCAGTATTTATTTATCTTTGCGCCCGATTTGGTTCAGAATCCGTATCCAACGGACGAAGATTAAAAGGGAATCGGGTGTAAATCCCGTACAGTCCCGCTGCTGTGAAGCTCTATCAATATCTTATGAATGAACTTATTCATGCCACTAATGGTCATTATCCATTGGGAAGGCCCCATAAGATAGGAGTCAGTCAGAAGACCTGCCATCGATGTAAACGTTATTCTCCCTCGTGGGTTAGGAGGAATAATATCATTTGTTAAGCTACAAAATCAAAAAAAATACTGTGTTTTCATTGAGTGGATTGTATCCGCAAAATGGGAAGGCATAAATATGTATGTACTTAATTGAGTAAAAGTATGATAAAAAGAATCTTAGTAGCCAATCGCGGTGAAATTGCCGTGAGAGTGATGCGCTCCTGCCGGGAGATGGAAATAACGAGTATCGCTATATTCTCTGAGGCAGACCGAACTGCAAAGCACGTACTTTATGCAGACGAAGCTTATTGCGTAGGTCCGGCATCATCTAAAGAAAGTTATCTGAATATAGAAAAAATTATCGAAGTGGCAAAAGCTTGCCATGCAGATGCCATCCACCCCGGATATGGTTTCCTATCCGAAAATGCTACCTTCGCCCGGCGTTGCCAGGAAGAAGGTATTATTTTTATCGGTCCAAATCCTGAAACAATGGAAGCTATGGGGGATAAAATCTCTGCCCGCATCAAAATGATGGAAGCCGGAGTGCCTGTAGTGCCCGGCACACAAGATAACTTGAAAAGTGTGGAAGAAGCCGTAGAACTTTGTAATCAAATTGGTTACCCCGTCATGTTGAAGGCTTCTATGGGCGGAGGAGGAAAAGGTATGCGTCTCATCCATAGCGTCGAAGGAGTGGAAGAGGCTTATACGACTGCCAAAAGCGAATCTCTCTCTTCTTTCGGCGATGATACTGTTTATCTCGAAAAGTTTGTTGAAGAGCCTCACCACATTGAGTTTCAGATTTTGGGCGATAAACATGGGAATGTGATTCACCTTTGCGAACGTGAATGTTCTGTTCAACGCCGTAACCAGAAAATTGTTGAGGAGACTCCTTCGGTGTTCGTTACTCCGGAACTGCGGAAAGATATGGGTGAGAAGGCAGTGGCTGCTGCTAAAGCAGTCAATTACATCGGTGCGGGGACTATCGAATTTCTTGTAGACAAGCACCGCAACTACTATTTCCTCGAAATGAATACCCGTCTGCAAGTAGAACACCCGATCACGGAAGAAGTAATTGGAGTGGACTTAGTGAAAGAACAGATTAAAGTAGCGGACGGACAGGTACTTCGCTTGAAACAGGAAGATATCCAACAACGTGGCCACGCCATTGAATGTCGTATCTGTGCCGAAGATACGGAAATGAATTTTATGCCGAGTCCGGGAATCATCAAGCAAATTACAGAACCTAACGGTATTGGGGTACGTATTGACAGCTATGTTTACGAAGGATACGAAATTCCGATTTACTATGACCCGATGATCGGTAAACTGATTGTGTGGGCTACCAACCGGCAATATGCCATCGAACGTATGCGTCGCGTACTCCATGAATATAAACTCACAGGAGTAAAGAACAATATCAGTTATCTACGTGCTATCATGAACACTCCCGATTTTGTGGAAGGTCACTATGATACCGGTTTCATTGCCAAGAACGGTGAATACCTCAGACAATGTATTATGCGTACCAGTGAACGTGCCGAGAATATTGCACTGATTGCCGCCTACATGGATTATTTGATGAATCTTGAGGAGAACAACAGTGGCTTGGCTGCCGACAACCGTCCTATCAGTAAATGGAAAGAGTTCGGATTGCATAAGGGCGTACTTCGTATTTAATAAAAAAGCATTCAAATTATGGATATTCATATAGGAGACCGCATCGCTGAGGTAGAGCTGGTCAGCAAAGAAGATAATAAGGTAGTACTTACCATTGACGGAAAACCAGTTGAAGCAGACGTGGTCATGGCAGAAAACGGAAATTGCAATATTTTGATGGATGGTCACAGTGCAAATGCGCAGCTGATCCGCCGTGAAAACGGAAAGAGTTATAAAGTCAATACACACTATAGCAGCTTCAATGTCGAAATCGTAGACAGTCAGGCTAAATATCTACGTATGCGCAAGAAAGGAGAGGAAGAGCAGAATGACTGCATTACTTCTCCAATGCCGGGCAAAATCGTAAAAATCCCCGTGACGGCAGGTCAGGAGATGAAAGCCGGAGACACTGTTATTGTCATAGAGGCCATGAAGATGCAAAGCAATTATAAAGTAACTTCGGATTGCCGTATCAAAGAAATCCTGGTTCAGGAGGGGGACAACATCACCGGTGACCAGACATTAATAACATTAGAACCAATTGAATAATGGAAAATATAAATAAAGCATACGCCACGTTCGAGGAACGTGACCGCATCGCTTCACTCGGAGGAGGCGTTGATAAAATTGAAAAGCAGCACGAAAGTGGAAAGATGACCGCACGTGAACGTATCAATATGTTGCTCGACAAGGGTACATTTGTTGAACTGGACAAACTCATGGTCCATCGTTGCACTAACTATGGCATGGATAAGAATAAGATTCCCGGAGATGGTATTGTATCCGGTTATGGAAAGGTCGACGGTCGCCAGGTATTTATTTATGCCTATGACTTTACTGTATATGGTGGTTCATTATCGGCTTCCAATGCTAAGAAGATTGTAAAAGTTCAGCAGTTGGCACTGAAAAACGGTGCTCCGATCATTGCACTAAACGATTCGGGGGGTGCTCGTATCCAGGAAGGAATCGAAAGCCTCTCCGGTTATGCAGACATCTTCTACCAGAACACGATGGCCAGCGGTGTAATTCCACAAATCTCCGCCATCCTCGGTCCATGTGCCGGAGGTGCTTGCTACTCTCCTGCCCTGACTGATTTCATCTTTATGGTAAAAGAAAAAAGTCATATGTTTGTAACCGGCCCGGACGTAGTGAAGACGGTTATTCATGAGGAGGTGAGCAAAGAAGAGTTAGGTGGAGCCATGACACACAGTACTAAAAGTGGTGTTACTCATTTTATGTGCAACACCGAAGAAGAACTGCTGATGAGCATTCGCGAACTGCTATCTTTCTTGCCACAAAACAATATGGATGAAGCCAGAAAGCTGAGTTGCACAGATGAAATTAATCGTGAAGATGTGACTATGGATACTATCATCCCGGCTGATCCGAATGTTCCATATGATATGAAAGATATTATCGAACGAGTAGTAGACAATGGTTATTTCTTCGAAGTAATGACTAACTTTGCTAAGAATATAATCATCGGTTTTTCTCGTCTGGCCGGTCGTTCGGTAGGAATCGTCGCCAACCAACCTGCTTATCTTGCAGGTGTGCTCGATATTGACGCCAGCGATAAAGCAAGCCGTTTTATTCGTTTTTGCGATTGTTTCAACATTCCGTTAATCACATTCGAAGATGTTCCCGGATTCCTTCCCGGATATACCCAAGAAAACAATGGTATCATCCGCCACGGAGCAAAAATCGTTTATGCCTTTGCCGAAGCAACAGTGCCCAAACTAACAGTGATCACCCGTAAAGCCTATGGCGGTGCTTACATCGTAATGAATTCCAAACAAACAGGAGCAGACGTAAACTTCGCTTATCCAAGCGCAGAGATTGCTGTAATGGGTGCGGATGGTGCTATCAACATCTTGTTCCGCAAAGCAGACGCCGAAACAAAGGCTAAAGAACTTGAGGATTACAAAGCTAAATTCGCGACTCCCTATCAAGCTGCTGAACTCGGATTCATTGATGAAATCATCTATCCGAGACAAACTCGCAAACGCTTGATTCAAGCTTTAGAAATGACAGAAAACAAAATGCAAACGAATCCACCAAAGAAACACGGTAATATGCCGTTATAAATTGGAACGTTGAGTATCAGCCAATATAATATCAAGGCACGGATGAAGCGAATTTCACATTTCTCATAAAAAGAAATGTATTTATTCGTAGAATCCGTGCCTTGATATCATACATCGTATAAAAACAATTAGAGCAAAAAAACTCACGGCAGACTTTTAAAAGTATAATTGAAAAAGCAAACATCAATATTACCCTAAAATAAAATATGTAATTAATAGGGAAAATAAATGATACTTTTTTATCTTTGTCCAAACGATAAAAAAGTCCGTACTATGCCTACCAAACGCTTCTTCGTCCCTGATGACATTATTCGTCCTGCTCGCCCGGATGAAAACACCAATTTACGACTATTACAATACGTCAATTCAACCACGCAAGAGAATTATGATGCTTTCCTGACGCATTTTGCCATGGTCTATATTCTTTCCGGAGTCAAACAGATCAAAGTAGCACAGAATAAGTTTCAGATTCAACCGGGAGAGCTTTTTCTTATACCACGCGGGGAATATGTTATGTCGGAATATATCATGGGAGAAAATGGTTTTCAAAGCCTGATGATTTTCTTTAGCAAAAAAGTAGCACAGGACTTGATAGAACAAATCAGCGGATACCTTTCCAAGCATATGAGTGATGTTAGCCGAATGAAGAAAGAAGCCATCAAAATCATCCCACACAACCCGGATATCGAGAAAATATTTTCTGCCATAGCAGCATACAGCAATGGAGAAAGCCCTTTTATCTGCGAACTTCTCAAACTAAAATTCACTGAATTGATTTATCTGTTACTGGACAGTCCTTATCAACGGCTCATTCTCTCTTTTTTATTGGATGCGGCACGAGGTGAAAATCCGTCCATATCTTCTGTTATCGAAAGTAATCTTTACTCTTCTGCTACGCTCAACGAACTAGCCATACTTTCAGGAAGAAGTCTGTCAAGTTTCAAACGTGAGTTCTCCCTGCAATATGGCGAACCACCACACGGTTGGATACGGAAAAAGAAACTGGAACGCGCTGCCTATCTGCTCAATACCTCCGACAAAACTATCGAAGAGATAGCTGAAACCAGCGGATTCGTTAGCAGTCCTCACTTTGCCAGGTTATTCAAAGAGTACTATCAATTTACTCCTTCTGAATATAGAGCCAAACAGACAAAAAGCTGAACCATTTAGATAAGAATCATTTTGTACTTTCTGCATACCTTTGCAAATAATAAACAGCAAAAATGACGGCTTTATGAGAATGTACAAAATAATCTATTTACTTATTCTGGTGATTTGCTTCCCAGCCATCAGTTGTCAGAACAACTCCAAGCAGAAGAGTAATGAAAGTGCAGAAAACCAACATTCCGTAATCAATGAAAATATTCGTTTCTGCGAAAGTACGTATCCTTATAAAGAAGGTATACTGATCGGTAATTTCGGCACAGAACAGTTGAATCCTCTTAATGACGAAGGCAAAGGATATATCAGCTACTATAAAGACGGAGTAACAAACATATTCATTGCCAGCGATGGAAATCTCTCGGCTCCAAAAGGTATGTATATCAAAGATAACTATCTTTTCATATGCGATGTCAATAAAATAGTTATTTATAACATCAGTATATTGGGAGATCCTCAAATCATTACCTTCCCCGAAGATGATTTATTTATCAACGACTTAGTAGCCAATGAGAATACATTATATGCATCTGTCACCAATACCGGACGAATCTATCAGATAGACATTACCGATCCGGCAAATCTGAACGATGCTACCCCTGTAAAATGGGTAGACATCACGGGGCCGAACGGATTGATTATTAATAATGGGGCCATGTATATCGCTTCTTATCCTGCTGACGGTAATACGACAGAAGCAAACGTCATTTATGAAATTACTGATTTCGCCAATCCTGTTCCAGCGAAATTCATTACGATATCCGGCCAGTACGATGGTATAGCCATGTCTTGCGATCAGAAGACAATGTATATCACTAATTGGTCGCCTGCCGGAATCAGTGCTATCGATATGAAAACCAAACAAATCACTCCATTCACCATAAAAGAGAACTTGGCAGGACCTGCTGACATCACCGTAATAGATGAAACTATGTACATTCCCGACTTGCCTAATAGCCGGGTGATCATTCAACCACTATAGCACCCATAAACAAAACGTAAGCATATAATGAGTTGATTTCAATCTTATTATAAAGCATTTACCTCTGCAACAATTAGCAGAGGTAATTTTTTATTTTGAACTACTGTGCAAAAGCCATTCTTTATTTCTAATGATTAGTCACAAAGATTGGCTGCCTGGGATAGACAGCCAATCTTTGTGAACCTTAAATCTAATACTATGAAAAACCCAATATAAACTTGCATACCAATCTTTACTTGAAAAGAAAGCGAACCTAAGTTAAAAATTTGAAGAGGAGAGTCTATATTTAAAGAAATCTCCAGACAAGAGTACTGACCTAAAGAAAGGAACTATATGGCCAATTTTTAAATCGTACATGAGTTTCTACGTCACCGATTTGATGCTAAAGTTCACCGGAAACAGGTGATAAATAAGTAATGCCGGATGCAGATAACGAGAACAAACTGTGCTCTTTGAAGGTGTAACCGTTTTTTTATACCCTCTTTCCCTTATTCTCAACCCCTCCTTAACATTTCTCCTGTAAACATTTGGCTACCACAATGAAATGTACTATTTTTACCATCAATTAATAGAAATATACAAAAGTAAGCAATGTATGAATATATAATTCATAAAGGTACAGGGTCAGTAACTTCCGCCAACGGCTACAATTATCAAGAAGAAAAGATGAATTTTTCTTCTAAATTTATGCCCGAAAATTTGGTAGTTTCTGAATTTATTATAGGCACACACCGCCTATTATACAATAGGTTCTCTCGCTTAATATATCTAAAAAACAATCAAATACAATACATTTCTGCAAAAAGATTCATCTTTTTTTGGCGGAGTTTTCGCATTTAACCCCACCCAATGGACAAAATAGAATCTTATATAGTTGCCGGACACGGCTTCCGCGTCATCATCCCGGAGGGCGAGCACCTGTGGCGGGACATTGCCCCCGCTTACTCCCCGTTTGCTGCTCCATTAACCGGGCAACCACTTTTTGAGGTGACGGTAACCGATTCCATTCCTCCCGAAGACGCATCCCTCATTCTGAGAGACTCTAATCCCAGAGAAGAAGAAGCCAAGTTAGATGTTTGGCGCACCGCTCAGGGCTATCTGTTCGCTATGCGCACTCCTTTCACTGACAGGCAGAACTGCCAACTGCACATCAGCGATGATTTCCGTACCGCCCGGGTCACCCTGTCGGGTAACCGTCTGGAACGTTTTTACGGACTGAACAGTGCCCTGATGCTCGCTTTCCTTCTTGCCACTGCCCAGTTAGACACGGTCTTGATGCACGCTTCTGCCGTGGTGAAGGACGAAAAAGCCTACCTGTTCCTCGGACGCAGCGGTACGGGCAAGAGCACCCACAGCCGCTTGTGGCTGCAAGCCATTGCCGGAACAACTCTGTTGAACGACGACCACCCGATCCTGCGTATTGACGCACAGGGGAGTGTCATTGCCTACGGCAGCCCGTGGAGCGGGAAAACACCCTGCTACCACAACGCGAGCGCCCCGGTGGGCGGCATTGTACGAATCAGGCGGGCCACGGAAAACCGCATCCGCCGCCTTTCGCCCATTGAGTCCTACGCCTCGCTACTGCCTGGCAGTTCGGGTATGCTCTGGCAGAAAGAACTGGCAGACTGCAAAGACAACACCTTGCAAAAGATAATCACCGGCGTCGCCTGCTGGACACTGGAATGCCTGCCCGATGAAGCGGCGGCGCTTCTTTGCGCTTCGACAGCCGGAAAGGAGGAACCATGCAACGGATAGTGCTGCCCAACGATGTGCTTCTGCCCGAAGTCACCCGCCTGCTCGAAGCGGGCGAAACCGTCACCATGAAAGTGAAAGGAAACAGTATGCTGCCTTTTATCACAGGCGGGCGCGACAGCGTTGTGCTCCGCCGGGCAGTTACCCTGCACACAGGCGACATCGTACTAGCACGGCTGGACGACGGACGTTATGTACTCCACCGTATCACCGCTATTCGGGGTGAATGGTTCACGCTGATGGGTGACGGCAATCTTTACGGCACGGAGACGTGTATGCGGCACTCCATTGCCGGACAAGCCATCCGAGTGATAAAAGGCAGCAGGACGATAGACTGCACCTTGCCCACCCAACTGCGGAAGGCGAAACTGTGGAAAGTACTGCTACCCATCAGGAGATACCTGCTAGCTATCTACAAACGGGCATTCTGACATAAAGACATAAAAACAAAATAAGAAAACAAATAAACATACAAGAATGAAGATAATAGAAGGATTCAGACTGCGCGAAGTGATGGGGCAACCCACCGTCATTGGCGAAGGTATCGGACAGATCAATTTCAACAAGCTTATCACGCTCAATGGCACGGCGGCCTACTTGTGGCAGTCGGTGGAAGGAAAAGAGTTCACTGTAGAGCAACTGGCAGGGTTGCTTACGGAGCGTTACAGCATCGACGAGGCAACCGCCCGGAAAGACGCTGCCGCCATCAGCGGGGAGTGGATAAAGAGCGGAATTGTAGAGAACGGCGAAGAATAAAACAGCATCCCATACCGTCGAGCCATGAACCAAAAAGAACAACAACAATTTTTTGCCCTGCTGCGTGCCGGGTTGTGGGACACTCCCGCGGATGCCGAGCTGTTTTACGGTGACACCCACTGGGAAACAATTTTTGTGCAGGCTGCCCGGCAAACCGTGCAAGGGCTTGTGGCGAAAGCTGCGAGCACGCTTCCCACGGAGGTGCAACCGCCCTCACCTGTTCTCGGTAAAGCACGTGGCATCGTGGCAGCCACCATCCGCAGCCATGCCCTGCTGAACCGCACGCTTGCCGAAGCTGTGGAGATGCTGGCACAGAACGACATCCGTCCCATATTACTCAAAGGACAAGGCGTTGCCACCAACTACACCGAACCGACCTTACGTATGTGCGGTGATATTGACCTCTATATTGGCCAACCCGATTACCGCAAAGCCTGCCACCTCGTCCGGGAATGGGGAGAGGCAGAGGGTGAAAGTATGGAAAGCGAGAAACACTACCACTTCCACCATGCGGGTGTGACAGTGGAACTCCACCGCATTGCCGAACAGCTTCCCCTACCTTGGCACAATGCCCGTTTCCAGCACTGGACCCGCCACCACCTGCATGGCGATAGCCTGCGGTCGGTTGTGATAGAAGATGCTACCGTAGTACTTCCGCCTATCAATTTCGACGCGCTCTATATCTTCAACCATGCCTGGCACCACCTCTCGGCAGGTGGCGGTATCGGTTGGAGGCAATTGTGCGACTGGGTGCGCTACCTGCACACCTTCCGGCACGAAATAGACCGTGCAGGACTGGAATGTGACCTGCGTTCCTTCGGCTTGTGGCATCCGTGGAGGGTATTTAGTTCCATAGCCGTAGACATTTTGGGACTCCCTCGCGAGGAATACCCGTTTTACACCGACCGCTATGCCGGACAGGCTGCCACGGTCGTCGGGATGATTGAAGTGGGTGGCAACTTCGGCTTCTTCGATCCCGCTCGCACAGAACGCCCGACGGGCTATATAGCCGGAAAAATGCATTCTTTCAGAAGGATGAACGGCCACTATGCAAAGCTCTTCGCCCTCTTTCCCAGGGAGGTGGTAGCCATATGCGTGCGCTATCTATATGTAGGGGTTAGGCAAGTGATAAAAGAAGTTCTCACGTCAAAATCTCCGCGATAATGAATACACGAACGTGCATACAATGGCTTTGGGATGCCTCCCGCATCGTCCGTTCCCGCAGCGTCCTGAGTGGCGCTTCGGGGGTGGGCTACGTATGCGCGTCGCTCGCCTTCGTGTGGGTGAGCAAACGGCTGGTGGACATCGCCACCGCCAAAGCCGCCGGGGAACTATGGCAATACACCGCCTTGCTGGCGGGCTGCGTTGTCTTTCAGCTATGCTTCTCGGCGGCGGGCTCGCGGTTAGATATGATTAATGCCATCAGACTGAAAAATACGCTCCGCCAACGCCTCTTCGCCCGTGTCATGGAAAGCCGCCTGACCGACCGAAAGCGGACGCACACGGGCGATACACTTAACCGGATGGAAGAGGACACCCGCGTGGTGACCGAAGCGATGACCAATGCGTTACCATCGGCGATGGTGGCGGTGGTACAACTCATTGCTGCCTTTGGCTTCCTGCTGGCACTGCAACCCACGCTGGCATGGATGCTAGCGGGCATCATGCCTGTGGCATTGCTGATGAGCAAACTCTACCTGAAACGGATGCGCCGCCTCACCGGGGAGATACGCACCACCGAGGGGCAAATATTGGCGCATGTACAGGAACACCTGCAACACCGCACGCTCATTCGTACACTCGAACAGACCCCCCGCACCCTTGCCGCGCTGGATGGTATGCAAGCCCTGCTGCAACGGCAGGTGACCCGCCGCACAGACTTCACGCTTTTCTCGCGCACGGCAGTGCAGGCAGGCTTCGCCGCCGGATACTGCGTCGCTTTCCTATGGGGCATACATGGGCTGATGGGCGGGGTGGTTACTTTCGGAATGATGACTGCTTTTCTGCAACTGGTGGGGCAGGTACAACGCCCGGTGGTGGAGTTGAGCCGTTACATTCCTTCCTTCGTCCATGCCGTCACTTCGGTGGAACGGCTGGCGGAGCTGGACAGATTGCCGGCTGAAGAGCGGGGCGAGCCTGTCTTCCTCAAAGGTAAGGCAGGCATCCGCCTTACAGGAGTGGACTTTGCTTATTCGGGCGGACAACGGCAGGTGATAAGTGACTTTACCTACGATTTCCGTCCCGGCAGCTTCACCGCCCTGGTGGGCGAAACGGGGGCAGGAAAAAGTACGCTTATCCGGTTGATGCTGGCATTGCTCACGCCTGACAGGGGAACAGTGACACTCTATAATGAAACCCAAGAAATACCTACTTCGCCGCTCACCCGTTGCAACCTGGTGTATGTGCCGCAAGGCAACACCCTGTTGAGTGGAACGATACGCGAAAATCTGTTGCTAGGGCATCCCCTTGCAACGGATGATGAGCTTAAAGAGGCACTCCGCATCGCTGCTGCCGAATTTGTACTCTCACTTCCCGAAGGGATGGATACCCGTTGCGGCGAAGGCGGCGAGGGACTGAGCGAAGGGCAAGCGCAACGCGTCGCCATTGCCCGCGGGCTGCTCCGTCCGGGTAGCATCTTGCTGCTCGACGAGCCTACCTCGTCGCTCGATGGCGAGACGGAACGCACGCTGCTCCGACGTCTGGCGGAGGCGACGGCAGGTAAAACCGTTGTGCTGGTCACTCACCGCAGCGAAGCAACAAACGCTTGCCACGATAGCGTGCATCTTAAGAGAAACCAATAATGGTTGTTTATTATATTATTTACATTAAAAAAAAAAACATGAGACAAGAATTTGAAAACAACACACAAGACGTACAGATGGAACAGTACGAAGCTCCACGTATGGAAGTGATCGAGATGGAAATCGAAGGTCCAATCCTTAACCTGTCCGGTGAAGATGGCTACCGTCAAAACTGGTGATGCATTTATTGATTAACAAAAAGAAAAAGAGAAGAATGAAACAACAATTCTTAGCGGCGGGAGCTGCTTTGTGTGCACTCGTCATGACGGGATGCAGCAATGAAATGGACAACGGCGAAACACAAATCGGCAAGCAGGTTACGATGACTATGCAAGCCGCTACCGATGGACCTCAAAGCCGTGCCGATTATACGGACGACGAAACTAACAACAAGATGCTCTTCTCGTGGCGTAGCGGCGACAAGACTAGCGTGGTGGTGGATGGAGTGACGGGTAATGAAAACTGCCAGCTCTCTACCACGGGCGAAGGCAAAAGCGCGGCCTTCAACGGGCCGGTGACTGCCTTCGATGGCGAGAAAACCATCTATGCCTTTTATCCTAACAAGGCTACAGGTCAGTATACGGTGAACGACAGTGATGTCCCAGCGAATGCAACCGTTGATTTTATTTTCCTTTCGCAGGCATATACCGTGGGCGGTCCTATCAGTAACAGCTTTATGGTAGGAACCGGTACGGCTACCGCCGACGGCAGCGGTAACATCACCGCCACAGCCAGCCTGAAGCAGGTGATGAGCATCATCAAGCTGAACATCACCAACGCTCCTGGCAAGGTGACAGGGGTGAAGCTGAAGTGTGCCGAAGACGTTTTCTATATTGCGGCGAAGATAAAGTTGAGTGATGCCTCGATAATCTCGGATTACGCCTCTTACAGGAACGAACTATCCATGGGCGTGACTGACGGAACTGCCAATGATGCAACAAAGGCCATCTCTTTCGCTCTGTTTCCCACCAATCTGACCGGTAAAGACATCACGATTGAGGTGACGTTTAATGATGGAACAAATGATATTGTGAAATCTATAACGAAAACAGGCATCAACTTCGAGCGTAACATACATTATGTGATGGACTTCGACGGTACACCGGCAATTGATGACTTTATCGAAGTGACATTGAGTGATGGCGCAAAGTTAAAGGTGGCAAAAGGTAACTTGGTAGCCGACGGAAAAGGTGGCTGTAAGATTGGTACGGATACCGATGGTGGCTTGTACTTCCAGTTCGGTTCACTCATTGGTTGGAGTAATACAGGTGAACCTGCTACAATCGTAGCGAAACCTGCTAATTTTGATGACTCTGGCGACAAAGCTAAATGGGCAAGTAGTGGAAAAATCTGGCAGGAAACAACGGGTACTGTTCCATTTACAACTGCCGGTTCTGCTGATGAGATAGCTGGTATTGGCGACCCTTGTCGTTATTATCTGGGAGGTACTTGGAGATTACCTACAAGTACGGAATTTGGGACGTTATTCAATGATAAAACTAACTATCCTGATACCGGCTGGAAATGGGAGAATACGTTCGTTTCTCACCCATCTGGTCTGAAATTCCCGGCTTCGGGCTATCGCCTCTTTAATGGCCAATTGAGCAGCCTTGTGTCGGGCCGCTATTGGAGCGCTTCCGTGAGCAACACCTATGGCTATTGCCTAAGCTTCAGCGAATCATCCGTGAACTCGGGCAACACCGTCAGCCGGCCGATCGGGATTGCCGTGCGTTGCGTCCGCGATTAATAGTAGCAACTTTTTGCGACCATTCGTTTGATTTATCACTCTCCGCCGGGCAAGAGGTAAAACTGCCCGGCAAAACAAATTTATTTATTCATTCTTTTTCCCATCACGCCCCGCAGGTCGGATAGAGTATCTATGTTCTGCATTCTTTCTTTCATCAGATAACATTCATGTATCTTACGTAATTAAGGTTCAGCCCTTCCCGATTATAATTTATACTCGGTACTATGGCTTCGGCTGACTTCTTACGGCAAATCTTGTTTCAACCGAATACTATAAAGTTGTACCTGTCCGTGAGACCTCCCCAGTTAAGAGAAACTGCTTTCATCTCATGTGCTCTCTGAATATACAACATACGACTCGGATAGTTATTGGACTTCGTTGCCGTTGGCTAACGATTCCCACTATCAGGGCTCGTTCGGGACTTACACCCTACCGCAGTTCGCCCATACCGGACCAATATAATAAAAAAACGGTACCTCGATTCACATCGTAGCACCGTCACAACACAAACACAAAATAAAACACGACAAAACTACTATGCAATTTACCTGTTATGCCGGGGAGGCATAGTACTGACTCATATATATTCACATACCTATAAGTAGCTTATCAGGCGATTGCACTATATATAACAACTCTGTTTTCTTTTTGTTCACAAGAATTCGAAAAAAATATGATGCAAAAAAAACGGTACCTCGATTCACATCGCAGCACCGTCACAACACAAACACAAAATAAAACACGACAAAACTACTATGCAATCTTCCTGTTATGCCGGGGAGGCATAGTACTAACCCATATATATTCACATACCTACAAGTAGCTTATCAGGCGATTTGCACATATATAACATTACCACTCTTTACTTTGTTCAAAGCAAAAGAGCAAAAAGTTTATTTTTTTACTTTATAATCTTTTAGAAAGCCTTCCATCAGCCACTTAGAGAGTGCCTGTCTGTTGGAACTCATCACCAATCTGCGTTGGTCAAAAGTGTTCTGGATATTTCCCAATTCTACAAAAACGGATGCGGGAGTTGTATGCGAGAGTACATATAAATTTCGTCCGCCCACTGTTCCCGAAAATCCCCGGTTGGGCTGATGTTTGCCATACTTTGCTTCAAACATATCTTTCATATTATTTGCCAGACGTTTGCTTTCAGGCTTTTGAAGGGTATGATAGAAAAAGACATCTGTCTGTTTGCCCTTGCCGCGGCTGTCTACATGGATAAAGATGGCACGACAATACTTATAGTTCTTACGGTCTTTCCGATAAAGGGTATTGATCTTATCACAACGCTGTTGAAGACGCTGCACCTGATTCAACGGAATCGGCGAACCCATACAAGTTTCACGTTTACTATTCGAAAGATAAGCATCATCCCGGATACCGTCTTTAGCATCCTGAATAATAATATGTACTTTTGCTCCTTCTTCCATCAGATTCCGTGCCAGCCGAAGTGCAATATCATAAGCGTATTCGTCTTCGTGCAACTCATGTCTCCCAACTCGTCCGATAGCTCCGGGATCAGGACCACCATGACCACTGACTACATAGAAACAGGCTCCTGCAAGTCTGTTTGAAGTAACCTTTACATTTGCTAAATACTTTCCAAATAAAGGTTCATTAATACTGTTACCTACTTTTGAGACTCTTAACGTTTGCTGTGTAGAATTGCTATCTGTGTCTTCTGAAAACGTAGCATTTTCTGTTATAGCATTTTCAGTTGTATCATTTTCAGTAGTTATTTTTTCAGATATAGAAGAAACAGCTGCTTTCTTCACCGGAGGAATCACATAGCTCACCCCCATTTTCAACACATTATTCTTCCCTAACTTCTTCTTATTCAGTTCTACAAAATCCTTGTAATACTTCTTCGGAGCACGGTTCTGACGTAACAGAAAAGAAGAAATGCCCTCTCCTGCTTTCGGAGTCGCCCTCTGTTGCGCCCAAAGAGTAGTTACTGAAAAAAGACAAGTAAGTAACAAAAGAATATAGAATCTCTTTTTCATTTCTATGCAGACTATCTTTATTATTCATCACGAAGAACACGCCATTCTACCGAATTCTCACTATGGAGTATATCTAAAGAGAACTCCGTAAAATTCTGCGTTCTCTATGGTAAACTAAATGCCTATAAGCTGGGCAAAAATACAATTATTTTCCCTACTTTTGCGTCATTAAAACTTTTTTTGGCAATAAAACAATAAACTCAATAACATTATGGCAATACAATTCAAGCCCGAAACCCTGTGTGTACAAGCAGGATGGACTCCTAAAAAGGGCGAGCCACGCGTGCTGCCCATCTATCAAAGTACAACTTTCAAGTATGAAACCAGTGAGCAGATGGCACGTCTCTTCGATCTCGAAGATAGCGGTTATTTCTATACTCGCTTGCAAAACCCGACAAACGACGCAGTAGCCGCCAAGATTGCCGCACTCGAAGGTGGTGTAGCAGCCATGCTTACATCCAGCGGTCAGGCAGCTAATTTCTATGCTATATTCAATATCTGCCAGGCAGGTGATCATTTCGTTTGTTCTTCTGCTATCTATGGCGGAACCTTCAACTTGTTTGGCGTAACGATGAAGAAACTCGGTATTGAGGTTACTTTTGTCAGTCCGGATGCCAGTGAAGAAGAAATCTCTGCAGCTTTCCGTCCGAACACAAAAGCACTGTTCGGCGAAACAATCTCTAATCCTTCTCTCGAAGTGCTGGATATTGAAAAGTTTGCCCGTATTGCTCACAGTAACGGTGTTCCTTTGATTGTAGACAATACTTTCCCAACTCCGATCAACTGCCGCCCGTTTAAATGGGGAGCGGATATCGTTGTTCACTCCACCACTAAATACATGGACGGACACGCTACCAGTGTAGGTGGCTGTATCGTTGATAGCGGTAACTTCGATTGGGATGCTCATGCCGAAAAGTTCCCCGGACTTTGTACTCCGGACGAGTCTTATCACGGACTGACTTACACCAAGGCTTTTGGCAAAGGAGCTTATATCACTAAGGCAACAGCACAATTGATGCGTGACCTCGGAAGTATCCAAAGTCCTCAAAATTCTTTCTTGCTGAACTTGGGTCTGGAAACTTTGCATCTTCGTATGCCTCAACATTGTAACAATGCACAGAAAGTAGCCGAATATCTATCTAAGAATGATAAGGTAGCTTGGGTAAACTACTGCGGACTCCCTGACAACAAATATTATGCACTTGCCCAGAAATATATGCCGAATGGCTCATGTGGCGTTATCTCTTTCGGTCTGAAAGGCGGACGCGATGTTTCCATCAAATTCATGGATTCACTGGAATTTATCGCCATCGTCACTCACGTTGCCGATGCACGTAGCTGCGTACTTCACCCGGCCAGCCATACACATCGTCAGCTAACTGACGAACAACTGATGGAAGCAGGTGTACGTCCCGACTTGATCCGTCTGTCAGTAGGAATCGAGAATGCTGACGATATCATTGCAGATATTGAGCAAGCGCTTGGCTAAATGAAAAGTTCCCAATAATAAACTAAAAAATAAGAATGAAGAATTGCGATGCGGATATACCATACACAGCCAAATTCTTCATTCTTCATTTATTTATGCTCTGAACCCGATAGGATTTCTTTTAGGTTTCTCCTCCAGTACGTTGATAAAGCGATACATTCCTTCTTCCACATCCCCTGATTCTATTGTTCGAAGCATATCTTTAGAAAGAGTCTGACAAGTACGCATCAACCTTTTCGCCATGACAGGCAGAATGCCGGAACTGATTACTTGTTCTACCCAACGTGCATTGCTGAATAACGCATTTTTATTTGCAACGGCCTCAGCAATTAGTTTTCTGAAAAGTTCTTCTGCTTCTTTTGTCAGTAGATACTCACCTTTCTCCAATAAATTCTGTCCGATTCGGAAGAGTTCATCAGCCGTATAATCTGAAAAATAAAGTTTATGTGGGAAACGTCCTGCCAAGCCTTGGTTACCGTTCATCATCAATTCCATTTCTTTCTCATATCCAGCCATGATAACAAGCATATCCGGATTCTTTTGTGCTAATATGGGAAGTAACACTTCAATAGCACGCAATCCGAAATCTCGTCGGTCGTCTTTTCCACAATACAATGTATAAGCCTCGTCAATAAACAACACATTGCCACGTGATTTTTCCAGTATATCGAGCATATTATTTTCCGTATCTCCCACATATTGTCCTACGATATGTGAACGGTCCGTCACCACTACATCCCCTTTTGAAAGTATTCCTAACGAATGATAGATTTTCCCGATCAACTTAGCGACCGTTGTCTTTCCAGTACCCGGATTTCCTGTAAATATCATGTGATACGGACCTCCGTCTTCCACCGGAAGTCCTGCCTGTTGGCGCATCTTTTGCAAACAGGACAAATTGAAATGCTCAGCCAGCCGTTCCTTCACTTCGGTCAATCCAATCATTGCTTGAAGTGGCTTGATGTTTTCCTCAAAGCTATTCGTCTGATTATTTCTGAAAGAAAGTTCCAAATCGTCCGCGCGTAAAGTCCACAATGCCTGTGCATCTGGAGAGGCTGTTAGTAATACCCTTTTCATTATTCGCTTACGAATGAAAGGCAGCATAGCATTCTCTACAAAACCGGTAATTTCTTTCTCACCCCAATACATCAGTTCTCCCTTATCCCATGATTGTTTGATCGCATCATACAAACACAATTCGGCATCTGGTGATAACTTATACTTTTGTTGTTCCAGAAGATATACCAGCAAATATAATATATCAGCCAACGAATAATTTCCAGTTTCCAACCGATACTCTTTCGGGAAAAAAGCATTCCACTCCGGGACCATTTCAAAGAGTTGGGCAACCTCACTTTCTGTCCCACAGAGTACCAACGACCAGGAATGTTCCTGATTTTGTAAAGCCTCTGTAATTTTACGCAATACGGGCAATCCGTTTGGAGAAAGCAACACTGAGAAATTATTCAAACAAATCATATGATACGAGCGATTATTCATCAAAGTATCCACTTCTTCATAAGGAGTCATTGCATTTTTAGACGAAATCAACGACATTGCATCCACCTTATCTACATGGTCATTGCCTAATAAAAAGATAGAAGAAAGGTAAGTTGCAGCCTTGATTTTAACCGAAGATTCTACTCCTGTGATCACAAAATGCCTGTTTCTTTTTGCAATACTCATTCCTTGCCGACAGGACAGTTCATAAAAAACAGTTTCTTCTATTAAAGGTATAAACTGTTCCCACATTTTTCGCATACCGGGTACTTTGCATAGTATGCTTTTCCATGCAACCTTCTTCTCACCATATTTGACCATAAGATAATGAAAAGTGTCCGGTTGAAGTTCTTTTATTTCACACTGTACAAAAGCACGTGATGAAAGATAAAAAGTAAACAGGTAAATAGGTTCTTCATTATATACAAAGACCAATGAATAATTTCCTTCTACCCAAATATCTGACGAATTCAAAGAGAGTTTCAGCCATGTATTCTGGTCTTGCGTTGTCAGTTTCTCTCCTGTTTCTACGCAAGCAATCAACCGATGATCAGAATTATAACAAAAAATACAAAAATCAGATGTTTCCTCTATCCATCCTTTCAAAGCTATCTTTATATCCAGCTTCCCGGAAGTACCGCAAATACTTCCTTGCTCCACCACGGGACGAGATACGGACACTCTTTTTATTTCCGGCTTAGGCAAATAGACCCCTTCAGTTAATATCCGAAAGCGGTAACACAATTGTGTTCCCATCAACTCCAACGGTGACTCTGTTTCCAATTTATTCTCCATATTGCCAATCAACAGAAAGTAACAGCCGGGCAACAGTTTTTCCGAATCTTCATATGTAAAAGAATTCTCATATCCATTCGGGTCAATATACTCCAACCGCTTGAAAATAGGGGTCCGGCATCCTTCCCGATACAGCGTAAATAAGGCATTATTGGGTGAATCATTTCCTCTAACTTTGGATGCGCACACCGCTATGCGAATAGTCCTTTTAGTATCCGGTTTAAAATAAAGTCTGTTTTGTATTCTTTCATGGTGAAAACTTTCTTCATCAGCATTTACTATCAGATCTTCTAATTTATATTTCCCTTCCGACTCAGTATCGACCGGAATAAAGTAAGTCACTCCTTTATCTACATAACGGGTTGTCCTATAAAGTCTGTAGTCATAATCTGACTTTGATTCAGACTCCGGCTCAGTCACATTAGAAGTATCAGAAGAGTTAGAATTATCAGAAGAGAGATTGTAAGCTCCCATGTCCACTAAAAAAGCTTTGATTTGTTCATCCAAATCATTTGTATTTTCATCAATAGTTGTATTTTTCTTTTTTGTCATAGCACTATAAATTTTGATATAAAAACGAGGAAATAAAAATAGAAAGTAAAATGAGGCTTGCGAAACGTATATAATCACTATCTTTTAGATGCGAATGACACAGATAACGGGAATTTTAGTTTTAAGTCCGAGTCCATGGGTGTTATCGCATCTGGAAATCACATATTGATAGTCTATTTTTCTTTCGACAAACTCTCATACGAGAATAATCCGTACGAATCGATGCGATTCATACAGACATAAGTACATTTACAAATAATAAAAGGAGATAGGAAATTACCGCTTTTGTAAATACTCCGGACCTCTCATTTTGTAATCAACTACAAAATACCGGACGGGTGTCCAATCTGTCAAAGAACACAACGTCAATGCATACAAAGTTCCTTCACGAACTTCGTAGTCATCGTTTCATTGTAATTCTTTGAAATTTGTTTTCGTAAGCGGTTCCGTTTCATGAGAACATATAGTGCTTTAAAAGTATGGAGACAAAAATAGTTGGAAAAAAACTATTCTCCAACTATTTAATAGAAAATTTATTTATTGCATCTACAACCAGTGTTTTATCATAATCTAAAAAATACCGATTTATTTAATTTCCGACGGTCTTAATCTCCAGATGGAACCATAGACAACGTTTAACACTTTACTGTCTTCGGGCAACTGAACCGATGATACCGGCTGAGTAACTGTTATATCTTCTACCCAAACAAACGGAGTAGGCCCTGTATCTCTGACAGAAGAATTATTTAATTTTGGATTAAGGAAGAAAATATGTTTCTCATTATTATCATCATACGTAAATTCAATAGTACTCTCCCAATTTCCAGTCAAAGCATCGCTCAATTTTACCAGATAAGTTCCTTGCCTCCGGACTTCCCAATTACCCGTTTCAATAGCAAACTTACCTTTAGAGCTCTCTTTCAGTACCCTATTGACATTCTCCGGTTGCAAAGTACAATATTTCTGTCCATTCATAAAGGAGTAAGATGCCAGTTCCGTCCTTACTTGTTTCTGCAATTCCTCATCCTCCCAATACGTATTATTGACTGTTACCGAGATTCTTTCATTACGACAATCGAATGATATAATTCCATAAGAAACTTTTACGGGCAGGGTAACGGTATTTCCCTCTTTATCGCTGACAGTCACCGTTGCCGTTCCTACTTTATCATGCGTATTGAGTAACAGTCGCGCATCTTTTACTGTAGCCGTTACTACTGTTTCATCAGAACTTTTTGCCGAATAGCTTCCTTTTCCATTGGCAATTCCAATATCCGTACTCGGTGTTCCATTCAAATATAACGTAGTGGAAGAAACGGTATTGGTGTAAGTTCCCGATTCGTTGTTCAACTCCGAACCACTAAACAAAATGATTTTTGCATCGTCCTGACAAGATGCGAGGCATAGCACAATAACCAATAAAAAGGCTGCTATTTTTTTGTCTTCATATATCTGATACTAAAATGAATTTTTCTCACTGTCCGCAAATATACATACATTCTCCATAGATTGATAACGTAGTAACTACTTTTTTACATAAATCCGATGTGTTCCGCGTCCGTCAATTCCAATACCGGAGTTCGGTTGGTGAGCCCATTGGCGCAGTTCTTCGGCAGCCGTAGTATGCAATAATCCTGTCAGCTTTTGATATTCATGAACTGTCAGGAAAGAATGCCCCTCCAAATATTTGAGAACTAAATTCAATCGTTCCTCAGATGTATACTTCTGCGAGGAACGTCGTGATTTCCAAGGTGCTCTTTCCAGATCACACCGTCCGTTGATACGTTTCACCATCTTCTTTTCTACCCGGAAATTCACACCGCCTACCATGATACTTTGCGCGTTACGGTGAGTTGCTCCATCCTCCACCTTCTCACGTTCTTTGTCCCGACATAAGGTAAGAGATGGGGTAAATGTGCCTATGTCATCCAGCTTCACCGACTTGCCATCTGCCATTAGATGTGCCATTTCTTGGGCCATCTGTGTAATTACTCCTCTTACAACCCCAGCATTAAATCCGCTATTGTATGCTATTTCGTTTATCAAGTCTTCGGTAGAGGCTTGTTTTATCCTTGCCAGTTTCGGATAAAGTATCCGTTCGCCCGTTCCATTGATATCGGGCATTTCTTCCATAATGTATCTTGCCATTGTTTCTATTTTATATTGCTCATTGATATAGTATTGACTATTAAAAGAAAGCATATCGGCTATCAGAAGCAAACTTGTATACTACTAAGAGATAACTTGCTTTGTATTAAATGAAAAGTCTCTTTTCTTTAATACAAAACTATAATCGCAAGCTCTGAATATATAATCGAAGATTTTGAATATATAATCAAAAGTTCCGGATTTATAATCAGAGCTTGCGATTATAGTTTCTTTCCCACAAAAATACATTTTATTTGAGAGATAAACAAGTTTTCTACTATTCAAAAGCAGTTTTTTCTATACATATATTTAGTTTGTTTCTTGCAAATCCGACACTTTTATCCTATATTTCAATCGATTTAAATAATCTCCTAAAAATGTAGCTGGTATGAAAAGAAGAAAAATTATCATGTTGTCTGTGTGGAGTAGTTTCCTACTGAATTTAAGCATCTGTTTCGCTAGTGTTCCTCCGGCAGAAAAGTGGGAAGCTTTTGGAGATATAGCATTTAAAGATGGATTTGCATTAAGTCCACTGAATACTAAGATAGTGGAGGAAAAGGGAGGATGGGAGAAAGCTTGCGTAGATACCCTCTATTTTGAGAAACAAAACATAATTCCAACTTGGAAAATGGCTCAATGGTCTAGTAAACACGATTTAGGGAATACAATTCCTGTGGAGAATCAGAATGGAGCAATAACATATACCAATCAGGGGAAAAAAGTGATTTGGAATCCTGACGGTAGTTTATGGTTGGAAGTCAATGCAAGCCAAGAGTATGATAAACCACGACAGGGAAATGAACCCTGGCCTCACCTCTTGATTGAACAAGACTTCGCACGTCATCCGAATATAGGTAAAGTCAAGCAACTGGACTTCTCAATGGAAATAAAACTAGAGAAATGTGAGAAGAAAATGTCTGATAGTGAATATAATCCGGAGATACATACGGCTCAATCTCCCTTTTACTTTGTTTTGAAAAATGAGAATAGCCAGTCTTCGGACTTTAACTCTTTTATTTGGCTGGGTATTCCTTCTTATGATTACCGGTATCAACAGATGACAGACCGGGAAACTATTTCTTGGGATTTGGGTACTTCCACTTATATTTATAATGTGCCTCAATTACCTGTATGGGGCGATATCACTTTTCAAGATAAACAATGGCATCAGGCTAAAGTAGATGTACTGCCTCTGATTAAAGAAGCTATTGAGAGAATGAGATCAAAAGGCTTTTTTAAGGATACAACTTGGGAGGATATGGAAATTTGCGGGATAAACTTCGGCTGGGAAGTACCCGGTACGTTTGATGCCGCCATCAGTGTAAGGAATATGAGCCTGAAGGTGACTGATAACTAAAGAAAAAAGTCGGTCAAAGAAGTCACACTCCAAGAATTCCTAAAATCTGGTGACGTTGGTGCCAAGACCTGAATTTCCTTTTTCGGTTTACCATGCTTCATAGATTTAACCGGCTCCATTGGCGGAGTAATCATTGATATTTCGCCTTTTAATACTTTTTTCTCTGCTCCAACAGCATATCCTTCCTTATCATATACTATTCGATCCGCAAACCATCCCAAAAAGTGACCATCAAAATGATAGATTTTATCTTCCTGCTCCACATAAGCAACCGGAGTGCCATTCCACATATAAATAGTAGATTTTTCAGCATAAGCAATATATGCTACAGCCTTTTTATCTTTGTCAAACAAAGTAACTTCTGTTAGAAAGAAACGATCAAGCGAGGAGTCTGTTACACTCCATTCATCCTTAAATAAGGGAGTTTCCGGCACTAATGACTGAACATACGGAACAGGTTTAACGTGCTTCACTCCTTTTACCGCTGATTCCGCAAGCGTCTCATTCATTTTTATGTCTCCTCTCACGACACCTTTTTTAGCCGCAACAGCATAGCCATCCTTATTATATATTATGCCATTCGTATACCATCCCAGAAATTGTCCGTTGAAATGATAAATTAGTCCGTCATCTTCCAAATAAGCCACCGGAGTACCGTCCCACATATAAATAGTCAAATCATCATCCACATAATTTATATAAGCCATCGGTTCTGCCTTCTTGTCAAACAAGGTGACTTCTGATTCTTGCTGAACAATAGGTTTATCATCGTCTTTACTGCATCCTGACAGTAGTCCCGCAATAACGCATAAAATTAAAAGTAGCTTTTTCATATTTTACACTATAAGATTCATTCATATGACCCGCAAATATAGAGATTATAAACAAAAACAGATAATCTTTACCTGCAAAAATACCGGAATCCTACAATAGAGTACTCATTATAAATGAAAAGGCATATCCGTTTTTACCCGGATACGCCTTCTCTCTTCAAACACAAACATTTAACTTATCGAATGCCAGATGTTCATCAATATAACGAATCCCATCCATTTTAAAAAGTCCTCGTAAAAGCATATAATTCAACACCCGTTGTACCATATATGGAGTGCCTTGCAGGCAACTCCGGTAAATTACGTCTTGCAAATCTACCGCAAAGCGATCCGTATCGACTCCCGGAAGCAGATAACCACATATTTTACAATGCGTCAGTATATCAATGAACTGCTGTAACCAGAAAGCCTTTTCCCGTTCAAAAGAGAGGCGATACTCTTCGTCTGCGGCAATGTCCAACAGTAAAGTCTTCCCCAACGAATGCAACAAAGTGAGATACCCGTTCACTGTCATGAAAAGAAGTTCCATGCACGAACGATCCATTCGTATTTGCTTCTGTTGTACATGATTTCTGATTTCATTGGCAAAATCGGAAAGGCAAACACGGAACAGGCAGACTTTGCTGGGGAAGAGTTTGTAAAGCGTGCGCTTCGACATTCTCATCCCTTTGGCTATGTCGTCCATAGTCAGTCCATTGGTTCCATGCAAAGACATTTCCCGTTTGGTATAATCGAGTATCTCACTCCGTAATGTTTCAGGATTCATACTGTTCTCTTACATCCTGCCACCACCCAGTGCCTGATATAAAGTAATCATTCCCTGGATCTCGGTAAAGCGGTTTGCCACTTGAGAAAGCTGAGCATTCAGCAATGTTTGCTGTGCGGTCAGGACTTCCAGATAAGTTGTATCACTATGCTTCATCAGAAGATTTGTACTCCTGACAGCCGTATGCAAAGAAGCAACTTGTTTATCGTAGAATGTTGCTTTTTCACGCGCTGTCTGATACTGTACCAACGCTTCATTTACTTCCACTCCCGCATTCAACAATGTTTGTTCAAAGCTGAGACGAGCTTCTTCCTGTTGTGCTTTCGCTATTTTCAATTGGGCGATATTTGCACCTTTATTAAATAAAGGTTGAGTCAGGGAAGCCACTGCCGAAGCAATAAACTTACCCGGATTGAGAATCATACTTCCGGCATTATTCGTCCATCCGGCACTACCACTCAACGTGATAGAAGGATAGAAAGCCGAGCGGGCGGAATTTGTTGAGTAGAACGCCTGCGCCAAAGAAAATTCTGCGCTACGAACATCCGGACGGTTAGAAAGCATCTGCAAAGGAACTCCTACAGAGAAGTTTTCCGGTAATTGTTGGTTTTCCAATTTACCACGCTGAATGGTGTGGGGAACTTCCGCCAACAATAAGTTCATAGAATTCTCCGCCTGATTGATTTGTTCTTTCAGATCGAGCACCGTTGTACGAATGGTATAATAGTTAGCTTCTGTCTGCGCCAACCCCGCTTCATTCATCATACCTGCTTTCTTCATGGCACGGGAGGTTCTTACACTCTCTTCCCATGCTTTTTCGGTGGCAACAGCTATTTCATACTGAGCGTCGAGCATCAGCAACGTATAATAATTGTTGGCTACGGCAGATACCAACTGTGTTTTTACAGCCTGCTCAAACTCTTTACTTTGCTCGTAAGCTGCTTTCGCACGACGTTTTGTATTAGTGATTCGACCGAAAATATCCAGTTCCCACGAAGCTGTTGCAGGTAATGAATACGTCTGTGTGGCTTTTCCTTTATCAAAACTGCTAGTTGCTCCTTCCGGTGCAAGAAACAAAGAAGGCAAGTAAGACAACTTTGCGGTCATCAAAGAAGCTTCCGCCTCTTTTACACGCAAATGAGCTGTCTGCATATCTGTATTCTTCACCAGAACCGAGTCGATCAACACTTGAAGATGCTGATCGGTGAACACTTCCCGCCAAGAAAGATTTCCAAAATTTGCCGTATCGGTGGCAGCGACTGACTCGCTGCCGTAAAGTCCCTCGGGAACTTCCGATACCGGTTTATATTTATTATAGATACCGCAACTACTCAAAACAACCGTCATTGCGGATAATATTATTATTTTTCTCATATTTCTTTTTTATAATTGAAAACTCTGTGTCACGTTGTGGTGACTCATTTTTTTCCTGCCTCAGACTTTTCTTCATTACTTATCTTGATTTCTTCTTCGATTTGCCAATCCTCTGTAGGCATGGTTTGCACAGGGCGCAAACGTTCTTGCAGCCACTGGAAAGCAATGAACAAAGTCGGAACAATGAAAAGCAACGCCAACGTACCAATCGTCATACCACCGACTACACCTGTACCCAACGAACGGTTACCATTTGCACCTACTCCGCTGGACATCATCAAGGGGAACAAACCGAATATCATCGTTAATGCTGTCATCAGGATTGGACGCAGACGAGCCTTAGCAGCACTTACCGCAGAAGCCACGATTCCCAAACCTGCCTTACGACGTTCCGCAGCATATTCCGTCAGCAAAATAGCCGTTTTCGCCAGTAGACCGATCAACATAATCAATCCCGTTTGCAGATAGATATTGTTTTCCAGTCCGAACATTCGGGCAAAAAGGAAACTTCCCATCAATCCACAAGGTACACTCAAAAGAACGGCAAACGGAATCAGGAAGCTCTCGTACAAGGCACTCAGAATCAAGTAAATCATCAGGAAGCAGATACCGAAAATAATAATCGTCGTACCGCTTTGTTGATTTTCCTCACGGGTAATGCCTCCGTAATCGTAACCATATCCTTTCGGAAGAGATTGTTCAGCTGTTTCCTGTACTGCTTTGATGGCATCTCCGGTACTGTAACCATCCGCTGGCATGGCATTCACTGCAATAGAGTTATACATATTGAAACGACTCAATGATTCTGCACCGTAACTACGTGTCAATGAAACAAACTGGCTCAACGGAGCCATCTCACCATTGGACATACGTACAAATGCGTTATCAAGTGATGACTCATCCATACGGAACAACGGATCTGCCTGAATCATTACTCTGTACACCTTAGAGAAACGGTTGAAGTTGGACACGTACTGACCACCGTAATAACCGGAGAGCGTACCCAACACTGCATCCGGTGTAATACCGGCACGTTTACACTTAGCAGCATCAATCTCTACGGTCCACTGCGGATAACGAACGTCGAACGTAGAATACGCCATCGAAATCTCCGGACGTTGATTCAACGCGCCCAGATATTGCTGGGTAGTCGTAAAGAAATCATTGATGTCACCACCCATCTTATCCTGCATATGAAGTTCCAACGCATTACCCATACCATAACCCGGAATCATACCCGGAGAAATAGCAAAGACACTGGCGTCTTTAATATCAGCCGTACGACCGTACACTTGACCAATCACCGCCTGCACATTATCTTCATCATTCGGACGTTCATCCCAAGGTTTCAGTTTCAGAATCAACATACCAAATGAACTTCCCTGTCCTGCCAACAATCCGTAACCGGAAACTTTCTGTACATGAGCAATCTGAGGAATCTCCATCATACGCTTTTCAACACGTTCCATCACTTCGTCAGTCGTTGTCAATGAGCTGCCTGAGGCTGTACTTACATTGACGAATATCACACCTTGATCTTCATCCGGAACCAGACTGGTCTTAGTTGTGTTCATCAGAAAAACCAACAGTACGATAGAACAAGCCAACAACGACCAAGTCAGCCACTTGCGCTTGATAAAGAACAATACGATATTCTTATATTTTTCCACCCACACATCGAAAGCCGAATTGAATGCCTTACGGAAACGTGCCGCAAAATTATTCTTCTGTGTGCCGTCTTCATTAATATAAGGTCTCAGCAACAAAGCACACAACGCCGGGCTCAATGTCAATGCATTGACAGCCGATATACCGACAGCCACCGCCATTGTAAGACCAAACTGAGTATAGAACGTACCGGAAGTTCCCCCCATGAAAGATACCGGAATAAATACTGCCATAAACACAAGTGAAGAAGTAATGACGGCATTGCTGATCCCTTTCATCGCATCGATACTTGCCATATACGACGATCTATATCCCACATCGAACCTAGACTGTACCGCCTCGACGACAATAATGGCATCATCAACCACCGTACCAATCACAAGTACCAGCGCAAACAGAGTAAGCAAGTTGATACTGAATCCAGCCAAAGCCATAAACGCAAATGTACCAACCAATGAAACAACAATTCCCACCAAAGGAATCAACGTAGAACGGAAATCCTGCAAAAAGACATACACTACAAGAATTACCAGAATGATAGCTTCAATCAACGTCTTCACTACTTCATGAATAGAAGCAAACAGGAAATCATTCGAACTCATCATCTGTGTGAGTTCCACTCCCTTGGGAAGGTCTTTACTTACTTCTTCGAGCAAGTCGTCAATCTGTTGATTTACTTCGGTAGCATTGGAACCCGCTGTCTGGAACACCATACACGAAATACCCGGATGACCGTCCATACCACCATGATACGCATAACTATCCTGACCAAGCTGTATCTCCGCAATATCTTTCAGTTTCAACACCTCGCCATTGTCCGTAGAACGGATGACAATTTCTCCAAATTCCTCCGGAGTAATCAAACGTCCTTTATACTTCATTGTATACTGATACGTTTCACTAGAGTTTTCACCAAATGAACCTGTGGCAGATTCAATATTCTGTTCGGAAAGTACCACAGTAATATCCGACGGAATCAATTTATACTGCGCCATTACATCTGGCTTCATCCACACACGCATACTATACTCACCTCCCATAATCATCATGTCGCCCACACCGGAAATACGCAGAATCTGCGGTTTCAGGTTAATACTGATGTAGTTGGAAAGGAAGTTTTCGTCATAGCTATCGTCCGGACTGTATAATGAGAACATCTGCAAAATACTTGTCTGACGTTTGGAAGTGGTTACTCCCACCTGAGTTACTTCCGCCGGAAGCTGTCCCGTAGCTCTCGACACACGGTTCTGCACATTGACAGCCGCCATATCCGGATCTGTTCCTTGTTTAAAGTAAACGGTAATGCTCACTGAACCGGAATTAGTGGCCGAAGAGGTCATGTATGTCATATCTTCCACACCATTAATAGCCTCTTCCAAAGGAGCAACCACACTTTTCTGCAAAGTTTCTGCACTTGCACCATAGTAGGTGGTACTCACCATTATGGTAGGGGGAGCAATATCCGGATACTGCTCAACGGGCAGACTGAACAGCCCGATGATACCCACAACGACAATCGTAATAGAAATGACTGCCGATAATACAGGGCGTTCAATAAAGGTTCTTAAATTCATGGATTATCCCTCCTTTGTTTGATTTTCAGTAGTTGTCGTTGTAGCCTGGGTGGTCTTTACCTGGATGGGCGTACCTTCACGAAGCAATCCAGCTCCTTCCGCCACAATTACATCCCCCGGAACCAGTCCTTCATCTACAATAAATTCACGACCACCATTTACACGGGTAACCTGTATCAGAGCTGATTGCGCTTTACCGTCCACTACTTTATATACATATCTCTTATCCTGAATTTCAAATGTGGCAGCTTGTGGAATAACAAGTGCTTCCATTTTTTGTACAGGAATAATCACATTGCCTGCACCACCGCTATGTAACAGCCCTTCTTTGTTTGGGAATACGGCACGCAAACTGACAGTTCCGGTCGAACGGTCGATAACTCCACTGATAGTCTCAATCTGTCCTTGTTGAGGATAAGCGGACTTATCACTCAACTGCAAGTCGATGACAGGCATATTCTTCAACGCTTCTTCCTTAGAACCATATTGGCGAATCAAGCCCAGCAATTGGTTTTCTGTCATCGAAAAGTAAACGAACATATCCGAGTTATCGGAAACTGTAGTCAAAGGTTCGGCTAGATTGGAACTAACCAACGCACCTACACGATAAGGCAATGTACCAATGACTCCATCCGCAGGACTTTTCACAACTGTGTAAGAAAGGTTGTTACGGGCATTTACTTCCTGAGCTTTTGCTTGTGCGAGTTGTGCTTTAGCAGCCAGAAGAGAGTTTTTCGCTGTATTCAGGTCGAAAGAGGAAACTACATTTTCTTTATACAGTTCCTCTTTGCTTTCGTAAGTCAGTTGTGCCGTAGCAAGAGAGGCTTTAGCAGACTCCACATTTGCCAAAGCTGTCTGTAATGCAGCTTCGTAGGGTACTTGATCGATAATAAACAATGTCTGTCCATTCTTCACACGCTGACCTTCCGTTACACTGATTTTGGTCAGCGTACCACTCACCTGTGGATAAATATCAATATCTTGACGTCCCCGAATCGTTGCCGAATGTGTACTCGAAATCTTCCGGTCCGCCGGAGCAAGAGTCATCACTTCGTATCCTGTTTCCATTTGTGCCGGCGGTGCCTGTTTACATCCCACAGCAGCCAAAGAGCATAGCAATACTAATGCCTGCTTCATTTTACATACCTTTTTACTCATTTTATTATTACCTAATTAAAAAATTATTGCGGCAAAGGTAGATACATTTTATAATAGAAAACTATTCATAGTGTTTCCAGTTTTGTTCATTTTCGGAATATAAAAACTAATATTTAGCAAAAAAGTCCTATTTTTGTATTCCAAAAATAGAACTGTATATGAAAAAGAGAGAATCATTACTTGCCGTACTTCGCGAACCTTTTGTGGCCGGCATAGATGAAAATCTATCACCTATCATGCATCATTTATGGAAATTGGATGGAGGTGCTATCTATTTCTGCCGAAGTGGGTGGGCACACGTTACGATTGACCTGAAAGATTATGAAATTATAGAAAACACTCAAGTAGTATTATTACCGGGTACTATCATACGTGTCAATGGTTGCAGCAGTGACTTTACCGCCTCTTTCTTCGGATTCCCCCAGGATATGTTTCGGGAAGCTTGTCTCCGGTTCGAACCCATTTTCTTCCGGTTCATCAAAGAGAATCCTTGTTACACTCCCCCCGAAGAAAATACCGAAGCCATTAAAGGACTAATACGTGCCACAACAGCAATCTATAAAGACCGTGAGAACCGTTTTCGGAATCAAATAGCCAAAAATCATCTTCAATCTTTCATGTTGGACATTTATGACAAGTGTTATCGTTACTTTGACCGGCAGAAAATTGAAGGAGGAAACCGACAGGATGAGATATTTAAGAATTTCGTCTCTTTAGTCCACGAAAATTGTATTTCGGAACGGGAAGTGAATTTCTATGCCGGCAAACTTTGTATTTCTACCAAATATCTGACTGGTATCTGTAGAAGTGTGACCGGAGATTCCGCTAAAAAGATTATTGATGACTTTGCCATTCTGGAAATTAAAGTGTTACTCCAATCCACCGGACTAACCATACAAGAGATAGCCGACCGGCTCGGTTTCCCGGACCAGTCGTATCTGGGCAGATATTTTAAACGACACGAAGGAATGTCACCCAGAGAGTATCAAAGCAAATATAATATTCAGAAGGGCTTTTAAATATCTTTATCAACAAAAAAGTAGAGATACGCGGAAGTTGTGCATAAAAATGTAGAATTTCAACAAAAAGTCGTGCAAAAAAGTGTAACACATCTCAAAAAGTCATGCATAAAAAGGATACACAATCAGCAGTATTTACATCTATACAGGAGAAACAGCTAATTTAACTGTCTCCTTTTTAAAAGTCCATAACACACAAAGCAGTGAACAAACGGCACAGACGACAAATGCTATTCCGGTAGATGTAAGTATATCACCCAAACCAACCAATGGAGAAACAATTCCACCGGACGCAAAACAAAGTGCGCCTAGTAATGCGGAAGCTGCTCCTGCATACTGACGTTCACAGTCCATTGCTAAAATGGTGGAGGTTGTAAAAGTGAGTCCCATCATAAACAGCAAAGCAAAGAGAAGCAATTCGTAAATCCAGAAATTACAACCGTTATACAGTGCAACCATTTCCATAACAGCGAAAAGAACCATACCGATACATCCGGTTAATGTCCCATTTTCCAGTTTGCGAAACTTTACCGATAGGGCGGCAGCTACTCCAATAGCTATTGCATTGACTGCAAAACAAATGCTGAAACCTAAAGGTGAAAAGCCATAATGCTCTTGTACAATAAAAGGAGAAGAAGCTATATTGGCGAACAAAATACCTTGGGCAAATGCCAACTGCAAAACATAGAACATATAACGGCGATTGCGTACTATCTTTCCAAAGCTGAGAAAAGTGGCAAATACTCCAGCTTTTGAACGTTTTTCTTTAGGTAATGACTCTTTAAAACAGATACAGCTGACTCCTAGTATAAGTCCAATAATCAACAACACAACAAAAATTCCTTTCCATCCTAATGCACCCGTCAATAATCCTCCGACTACGGGGGCCGCTACCGGCGCAACTCCATTTATAGCCCCAATGACAGCAAGCATTTTAGCTAATTCCTTTCCCGAAAATTTATCGGTAGCTACCGAACGAGAAATAACAATTCCACCTGCTCCCGCAATACCTTGTATCAGTCTCAAAGCGACAAACGAATAAATGTCCGGTGCATAAAGACAAAGCAAAGTAGAAACTATAAATAGTAACATCGAAGATAACAACAACGGACGTCTCCCATATTTATCACTAAGCGGTCCAAAAAAGATTTGTCCCAATGCTAAACCTGCCATACTTGTAGTGAGTCCCAACTGCACCATAGAGGAACTAGTAGAAAAATAGTCTGCCATAGACGGAAGACTAGGTAAATACATATCTGTAACGAAAGGTCCGAACGCGGTCAGCATCCCCAATAGCAACAATAGAAAAGCCTTTGAATTTTCTCTTTTTATACCACTCATAATCAACAATTTAAATTTGAGTGCAAAGGTATAGGCTTTCTATCCGTTTAAGGTCATCATAATCAGAACAAAATTAGGCCTTTTCAGAACAAACGATGTTTTTCAAAAAGACGATGAGAAATAAAAAGACTATAAGAGATTTTATATTGCCAACCGTTAAAAAAGCTTATATCTGCACCTATATAAGGTCGCAACTTATCTGTTATTTTTTATAATTTTGCAAATCAAAATAGAAAACAAGTATTAATATGAAACTTAAGTATTATCAAATTTCCATTCGCTATAAGAACAAAATGCACGATTTCCACGGTTGGGGAGTAGCTGCACAAATTTGATAATTCTCATTTTAAGGACTCATCACGACGCAAAACGCTAACCTTAGAGAAAGAAAGCGTGATATAAGAGCGTATATTTTAATCACATTATTTATTTTACTTTATGAGCAAAAAAAGAAGGCTCATAGTACCGCTATGCGTGGCACTATGCAGTCAGGGTTTATTTGCCCAGACACCATCCAGACAGGTGTTGGGCATTAATGAAATCTTTCGTCTGGCAGATGAAAATAGCCAAAGTATCCGAACATACAAAACCGGGAAAGAGGCAGCTGATGAAACTTTAAAAGCCGCCAAATCAGAACGGTTGCCGGATATAGGCGCTTCACTGTCGTTCAGTTATCTTGGTGATGGATATTTATGGGATCGTGACTTCACAAATGGTCAGAATATCCCGATGCCTCATTTCGGCAACAACTTTGCCCTGGAAGCACAGCAAGTAATCTATGTAGGTGGAGCAATCAACAGCGGAATCGCTTTGGCTGAACTCGGGCAAAAGATGAGTGAATTAGATTGGCAGAAGAACCGTCAGGAAATACGCTTTCTTCTGACTGGTTATTACCTGGATCTGTATAAACTGAACAATCAGATGCAAGTATTACAGAAAAACCTCGATTTAACAGAACAAGTGATACATAACATGGAAGCACGACGTACACAAGGAACTGCTTTGAGAAACGATATCACCCGCTATGAATTACAAAAAGAGACTTTAAAATTACAACTGGCCAAAGTACAAGATGTTTGCAAAATCATGAATCATCAATTAGTGACCACCCTTCACCTACCTGCCGGAACGGAAATCATTCCCGACTCAACTTTACTGGAAGAAGAGGTGAAAGCACTGGCAGAAAATGACTGGCAGCAATTG
>NZ_JAQVBV010000092.1 GCF_028690125.1 Bacteroides sp.
GCAAACGCCTCGGATATAGGACCCCCGAGGAGCTTTTCGAAGACTTTCTCGACTCTATTTATGCTGCTTAATTTAAACTACCGTTCTACTTTACCAAAGTGTTCAACTTGCACTTGCAATTTACGATTATATATTTTTAAACACTATATAACATATCTATAAATATATATATCTACAATATATATACTATATCTATCTATACCATGAACTAATACTACTAATCTACTATAGGGAGATGATAACTAAACCCAAAGAAATATAAAGGAATATAAGACACCTAGTAACTAATCGGTATTACTAATAATGAGAGGACTGATATCATGAAAAAAAATCCAAAGCGGGAACCAAAAGGAGATACTAGAAAAGTAAAAACACTTACTTTCAAAGCCACTGCCAAGGAAGATGAGCAGATCACCAAGGCGGCACACCGTGCCGGAATGAGCAAAAGTGACTATATGCGAACTTCTTGCTTCCAAGAACGAATTGTCGTAATCCCAGAAGGCCGCGAAATACTAACGACCATGCAGGAAGTCCGCAATCTACTTCGGCCACTAGAAGAAAATCCTGCTGTGAAAACAATCGAACTGCAGCTCAGCCAAATCACATCAAAGCTTCATAGCTACCTTACCCGCCACTAAGTGGCTTTTTTTATTGCCCAAAGGACAAAAGGAGGAACTACTAATGAGCCACTTACGTTTTTTCAATGGCCAACCAAGAACCTTGTCGGGAATAGTAGATTATGCCCTTCCCGAGGAAGACACACCTAGTATTGGGATCAATCTATGTCCAGACACCGCCTATAAAGAAATGCATGCGGTAAAAGAAATTTGGCGAAAACCCGGAGGACGTAAATATAAACACTACGTCCTCAGCTTTGAAGAAGAAGTACAACTGCCAGCAGAAATATTATTAGAAATCGGCTATAAGGTCGGACAATATTTTGCTGACGAATACCAGCTTCTTATCTCAGCCCATCAGAACACCGATAATTTACACCTGCATTTTGTCCAAAATACCATTAACATGCTTACCGGTAAAAAGCTCAATCTTACAAAAGGCGATATGCTCGACGTGAAGATTCACGCTAACAAGGTATTGGCGGAATATCAGCTAAACCCCATTGATCTGCATGATACCCCAGCCGCCCTAGCCAAAACACAAAGCCAAACTATTCAATAATAAAGGAGATGTACTACTCATGAGAAAGACTACTGAAATTGAAGGCATGTATGAACAGTTCTCAGAAAAAATTTGGTACATTCGTCATGTGATTCGGGCCGCCAAAATTGCCCATGGCGAAATTGAACTGGATACCTTGGCTGATCGCCAGTGCTTTGAAACGGCCCAGCAAACTGCTCTAGAATTAGAAGAGCAATATGGCAAGACGCACTTGCGCTGCGCCGAGCACGAGTACTTTATCCGCTTAGGACAGCTTTCAGCTTTAGCCTGGGTACTGGGAACCGATTGGGACGAATCTTTTGATACCTAAACAAAAACAGACTAACTAGCCATCGCTCGGCTAGTTAGTCTGCTTTTACTTACCCATTTTTTAAACATTTCATTGTTATTTGGGAACCGAACCGTACAAAAAAAGCTAGAGAATATAAGCACTCGCGCCTTTTATTAGCACAGTTTATTAACATTCAGCATTTTATTTGGTGATTTTTCGTTTATAAAATTCACACACAGACATATACATTGCTTTTTCAGGCTTTTCTTATCAATATCTCTATCGTTATTAGAGTTGCCTCATATGCCTTATGCTTACAGAGACTTCGCAACAAGTTTCTCTCATAGCAAGCGCGATAGTGCTTCAATTGCTATAACTCCCATAAGTTGATAACCGGCTTCATTGGGATGCAAACCGTCAATATGATACTCCTCTTTAATCCGCATCCCACTGGAGTCAACCAAGGCAGCATGAAAATCAATGCTAGGTATCGTCATTTTCGCCGCCAACTGCTTTAAGCCATCTCTGCATAAGCTAAGAATGGCTTCTTCATGGTGATCATTGCACGGGATGGGAATACCCAAAATAGGAGCAGCATCGCACTGTTGCACAAGGCGAATTAGTTTCTCGATATTTGCAACTATCGTCCCTGGCCGTTCTGCTCCGTATACGTCATTGGTTCCTCCCATAATAATAACATGCGAAGGATTTTCCGCCGCTACAGCTTGTTCAAAGCGGCGCAACATTCCGGCTGTAGTGTCGCCATTCACGCCGCAATTGATATAGGCAACGTTAAACTTTTTGGCTGCCATATTAAACCAAGACTGCTCCGGCAAATAGGGATATCCGTAAGTTATGGAGTCACCAAGAGCCACGATTTTCATTGTTCCAATACCCTCTACTGCTTCTCTGCATCACTAGTCCCCTCTACGCCTAGCAGGGTCAGCACTTTTTTGTTTATAGCCTCAAGATATAACACTATTTTCTCTTTTCGTATTTCTGGCGAATCGGCTTCTGCATTCTTCAGGGCCACGGAAAGCCCGCGATAACCTCGTTTGTGATCGGCCTGACTCGTGCGCGGCCTCGTCTCTTCAATTTTGGTTATTTCAGAAATAAGATTATGGAATTGGCCCTTGGGAAGAGGTTCCATAGAGTATCGAGTTCGCAAAAAAGTGCCATATGCTTCATACAGCTCGTCTTTATAGCATATTTCGCCTTCTCCTAACACGCAGCATTCTTTAAGAAAACTCTGGATTAGCACACACGGGTCATATACGTCTTTTGTTTTTCCCTTTTCCAGCATTCTTTTCATTCCATATATTGCAAAAACGACCAATAACCAGAGATTATTATCAAAGTCCGTTTCTCTTGTTTCGGGTGGAACATTCAGATTCGGAAAAGATATAACCTTCACTGATTCTCTTAAAAATTGTTTATACCGTTGCACTTCTGATTCTGGCTTTAAAAAAGCAACCCATTGGCAACGATTATGATAAGTCAGTTTACCTACACCGGAAAGCGAGATTGCTAGCGGTTTCCGGTTGATTATTTTCTTTATCCGCCGAAAATAAACTTCATCTAAAACAGCAAGATTACTGGCCGACTCTAGGCAAACAAGTTGCATACCGTGGTACGTGCAGTCGATTAGTTTTGTTAGATTGTTTTCTAAAAATATATTTTGGGGGTTAGCGCTCATATGCAAGTATGATTGTTCTTTTTCGAGAAAAAAGATTCTATTTAAAAAATCCAGAACATAGCTACTATGGTTTGTTGTTATAAGCCACAACTTTTGTTTAACAGGAATAGAAAGACAGCAACAAGCAACTAGCTCTGCCAGATTGTCTACAACTTCTGTCTCGCCATCAGCTAACACAGCAATTTGTTCTTGAATCTCAAGCGGAACTTTGTTCTTCAATTTCGCGAATTGGTTTAAAACCTCCACAAAATTGAAACTGGGATGAGAAGTATAGGTTTCTCCTGGTCCAGTTATTTTTGTGCGCATCTTAGTCGTGCTGTTTTCATCAGGCAACTTACAACACAGCGCCTGAATAGGTTTATATTTGCGTTCTGCTAAGTAATGTATAGCCGCATTCATGATTGAACTGGTTATGAATACTTTCTTTTCTGCAGTAACCACAGTCTTGTATTTTTTGATCAAACGCACCTTCGCTTGAAATTCTCGCAGAGTAGGCTCCGTCTGTTTCGCCCATATAAGTCTTTTTTTGTAATTCTTCCCGTGAATCACCCCTGTCTGCTGATGAAAAAGGTTATCGTCAAAAATTAAGAAATCCGCCCACCTATCTAAAGCAACCGTCACTCCGCCTATCCGTTCTTTATACCGCAAATCGATGCCTTCGTCTCCGGTCGCTTTTCTGGCAGCGCAAAAAACTCTAATCAATTCCACTAAGCGGGTTATTTGGGGTTTTATCTCTGCCAGCGGAATCCCTGGAAATATCCGTTCCAACGTTTCAACGGCATTTTTCGGCGTCAACACCAGAAACTGTTGCTGCATCTTGCAAAATATTCCCTTGTTCTGACTCACCGTCCAACGTTCCTGCCTAAGCAATTCAGGAAGAGGAACCACAGGTATTTGCTGATATCGCCATTTTCCCATCCAACAAGCAATTTCTTGGAGCAGATTGCCGTATTCTATTATATTACGTTCAGCGATAGCGATTTGCCTGAAATTCCGCTCGATTTGCTTTAAACCTTGAAGATGAATTTTATTTTGAATTTGCTTTTCATCCATACTATCAGCCTCTTCCTAAGCCGCAGCCACTTCTTCCGTATCTGATTATAAGCCCCGTTGTTTTTCCTCCATTTCATATTATGCCGCCTAACTAGCAGGCGGCATTTTTCTTCTCTTAGCCCGAACCATATCCGGAATATTAGCTTGGGTCCGTCGATACTACCCGCCTTTTTCAGTGTGCCATTTTTTGATATTTTACCACAAAAAAGTATCGACGTCATCATAAAATCTTCAACAAATTCGTTCCTTATGATATATCTTATTTTTGAATTTCAGCGGTAACAGTCTGCTTTCCTTCCCCATTTCCCCAAATCCCCAAAATACGAAACACCCTCTATCAAGACTGCCCTATACAAAGTGGACCCGTATCCGAGCAGTACAGCCCGACTTATACGAAGCTAACAACACGACCAGGACAACGTTCTTTCTGGCAGGTGAGCTCTTGACCTCTATTCCGCTGTCCACAGGTTCTTCTGCACACTCATTCTCTTTTCTCCGGCTTGCACGAAGAGCACCTTAAATATATCTGTCATGTACCCCGCGGGATCTCGCCTGCCGCTTCATCATAACCAGGCTAAGGCTCTTGCCTTCGCCAATCCTTATTTTTTGAGTCTGGCATGGGAGGCCCTTGAGTCTTCAAGGGCCTAAATTTCAGCAGGTTGTTCTTATGCCCTCATTGCAATAGCCACTTCATACAAGCCTGCGCTTTCCCTGTATCACCCATGTCTGATACCCTCTGCTGAATTAACCGCTCTTCCTGGTTGTCTGCGTTGCAGCTAGGCAAGTTGCCATTGGCAAAGAAAAGCTTCCATGTTGACAGCGCTGGCCCTAATGACCGGCACGACAGTTAACGCTAGAGAAAGCCACGCAACAATTGGCGTAGTCTTGTTGTTCCGCTTGCTGCTATCGCCACCGCGTCCCCCTCGAAATATAGCCGATTTTTGCAGGGGGAACGGGGGAATCCGGGGAATTGCCCCATGTTTTCTAACAAAGGCAGTTAATCAGCCCACTTAAAAAGCTCCATCCCCAATTCCTTCTCTTTTCGGAAACAATAGTTTTCCATTTCTTTCACGTTGAAGATGCTTAAGGCTATTTCATGCAGATCTTTATATCTTCGTGGCACATTATCCAACAATGGCACATTTTCCAATAAATATGCCCGTGTTTCTTTTGCAATTTGATCTCCATATTTCATAACAACCGATGGTTCATTATCCAGTATCGCCGTCAGTGTATTCATAAAACATTCCATCTCATACGCACGCTCTTCTTTATCTCCAAAAAAGAACGTATAGTTAACGCTTTTATTGTCTCTAGCAATCTCACTAACTATAGTAAAAATTTGTTTTTCTAAACGACTTTTATTGCCCCCTTTAAAAGCAGATTCTCTCGGAACGAGAAACTTATCTGCGGTTTCTTGCTTTATGCACTCATGGAATAAGCAAACCATTCCCACTAGCTCGCTAAGGAAAATTACATGCGGCTCTGCAAACAAATTATATCGACAATACATTTTAGCCAGACTCAAGTATATTTTCTTTTTATTATATCGCCGCATCGTAGCTATGCTCTTCGAGTCTGTCTTTCCCCACAACTTTTTTACGATAATCTTAGCTTCATTTTGAATGAACCGTTCAAGACAGTCAATTTGATCG
>NZ_JAQVBV010000046.1 GCF_028690125.1 Bacteroides sp.
ACCAATGACATTCTTCGATATTGCATTCCTTATCATCGGGGAGTGATAAAATTACTGCAATACTGGAAAAAATAAAAGGGGAATTATCGCATTCCCCACAGCCGCAATACCCAAATAACCGATCCTCGATGTCAACGAGGTCACCTAATCTCCGTTTAATCATCATCAAAGTTTGGAAGTTATCCAATCTCGTAAGTACTTCATTTTGTATTTCATCGTTATCCATGAGATTATCTATAAACCATGTATCCACATTACTCCCTCCCGCCTAAATAAAGTCGTCAGTAACAAGAAGGGTGTTTTCAACACGCATAAACCCTCTTGCGGCCGATTCCATTATTTCAATATTCCTAGCTTCAAAACGAAAAACATTCGCTTCCGGATGATTATCACTACTACCAAACAATCCCTGAAGAAACGATGCGAGTTCGTTCCAGTCTTCACTCGGTACAGCTAGGTGTTGAGGGGAGATATAATTCTCAGTCAACAAATCTAATAGATTAAGATATTTCTTAACTTTTTGGGTATCGTTAACTGGCTTTATTAATTCTGGCAGTTCTTGCACTTTTCCCATAAAATAGGAGATGTCGAGTTTCTTCATTCCAATCCCTCATTTCTGGAGACTGTCAGAGTTACGATTCTGTGTTTTTTCAACAACTCCTTGTAGGTTTTATTGATTATAGATCCGGTCTTTAGTAACAAAAGTCCGGTTTTCGAAAAAATATCCTTCAAAAGAATATCACCTGCGATTATTTCGTTAATATGCATCTCCATTTTTATAATCCCTCCTCTACCCGGCATCGCCGGGCATTTAATATCCCGGCTTAGCCGAATAAAAAAGGTTTTTATATTTCTTCTTTTATGCCACCTGTTTTATCCTCCATATTTCCCGTGGTTTTAGTTTTCTTTCCTATATTTGTCTTGGCCTCGGTCATAAGCTTCCATATGTTCTTGACATTCTTGGGAATAATGAAGCCGGCCACACCAAACACAAATCAGATCGCCGTACTTTTCCTTTATCGGGTCCGTTTCAGAGGGGCCTCTATTTACGGCATTGGTTATCAACTCCAAAACCGCTTCGGTTATGTCCCCTTCCGGCATATTCAAATCTCTTTTTAGTCTGCTTTTGAATTCTGGTTCGTTGTTTTTATAGTCTTGATTCATCATTTTCTAATCTCCCCTCTTTTGTTTATATTGGAATTGTAGGATTTTTCGTTTTTACCATTACGGTTCTAATTAAACCGTGTTTTATGCCACCTGTTTCAATCTCCAAATTCCCCGGTCTACCGAATAGAATTCGGGTTTTGTTTGGAGAATCTGCCGTACCTTGGCTTCTGGATCGGAGTGTTTTTTAGTAGCTGCAAAACTCTTTATTTCCTTATAAAGCTTAGGAAGGTCTGCTTTACCCCCCAACCCCTCTAAAGCCAATCTGACAGCAGTTCGCCAGGATAGCTTTTCTTCTGTTTTCCAGTTTATTTCACTGGAAACAGATATAGTGCAGGGTAAGATATAACAACTGTCCTTCCTGAATATCAGGAGATATTCGTGGCAGATTGGTATAAACTTACCACTGTAGTCCACGTGATCACTCCAGCAGTTATGTTGTGCCTTTATCACAACTTGCTCTGGAGTTCCCAGCCAGGCCATATCTCGTTGGATACTATAAAGCTTTCCGTTTTTCTTTACGTCGCCAACAAGGATTGCCAATCTGCCGCCCCGAGATAAAGAAGTAAATAACCTTTTTTGAATAAGGCTCAACTTCTTTATGAATTGTGAATATTGTTCTAATGGGATTTGAGATAAATCCCTCGGGTCCGGGTTTCCCCACATATGTCCAGAGTATTTAATTATATTACTATAGGGCGGGTGGAAAAATATCATATCGTACACTCCAGGGATTTCATCCCTCAGTGCATCCCAGCCCCCAAACTCCGGATTTAGGTCGAGTACATCGTGATGGATGCCCAATTTTAGACACACATCACGGGTTGTGCCAGAACCACACATAGGATCAAATACCTTTTTAGGCTTATAAAAACCAAAAAGATCTTCAAGTAACCGTGGAGAACAATTTCCCCGGTACATGTTGTTCCCTCCTGCTCCTCTTTCGGGGTAGGAGACTACACTTCTCATATAATCACCTTCTTCTCCCGCTATGCGGATATTTCTTAAGCTCTGACCTACGCACAACTATTGAACCAAATCTTTATTGATTTTGGCTAATTTCCCGAGTCGAATTAAGGCGTTTATGCTATGAGTTCCTACGTTTTCTACGTTGCTTGGATACACTGAATGGGTATTCTGTTTTATTTGGGATTCATCAATATCGGTACCAATCCAGTAACTACTCTTTTTATATCTCTTCAACCCTCCGTGCTTTTTGGCCAAATCTAATGCATATTCTTGTGTAGGGCTTAATTTAGGCTGTTGACTTACTTTCAGTGGGCAATGGCAGTTTAATAAACAAGTGCCATTAGTAATTAATCCGATAAGTTTGCATTGGTCTGTACCTTTGGAATATTGGCACTTGTCACATTTGCCCACCTCAAAGTCATCAGGCATTTCTATAAACATGTTAAATATCTTCATCATTTTCCTCCTTGCAGATCTGTACTTAAACCGTAGGTATAATTTTATTGGCCTACAGTTCATTTTCTGAGGTTAGTACTAAATTTTGCCCTAACCTTCCCTCATACTGTTTACTTAAACCAATGATTAGGCATAGCCCATACTATTAAACCTATGCAACCAAAAATAATAATAAAAGTTGCCGCATAATTGATAATTCTAATCATCTTTACCTCCCCGCCGCAACCTACTTGCCCTCTGGCTTAAGATGAACTCTTTTGCCTTCAGCAAGGCTTCTATTGCCAGATCAAGCGTTACGATGCTTTCAAACCGGAAATTGTCCATGCTGTTGTTTTTTTAATGGATATTTCAAAAAGTTCTTCGCCGATTTCATACGGTTCTTTATGCCCTGTACTGGCAGTTATTGGCCTCTGGCATACACAAACTTTTTAAGAACCAATTTAGCCATGTTTTCGTCTAATGAGTCAATGATTTCAGCTATTTCAGGCATTGAAACGGCAATGTTAAGCTGTTTAAATATTTCATCCGCTGTATTCATATCCTGTAGAATTTTTACCATTTCGTTCATTTTATTCTCCTTTCTCTATGTCACTTAATAAACAGACATTTTTTGAAAATTTGATTTAAACAAAGATATCTGGCTTAGCATAATCCTGAGTTCGGGCCAGTATATCCCAGAAATAATCGCAGTCCGAATCTTCATAATCGTTTCTTATTTCACTGCCAGCGGAGACAACCAGTTCTCCGCAGAAAAACTGTTCTCGCTCAAAATAAGAAAGAGTAAATAGCAAGTTCGGAAATTGAGAGGATGCTTTTTTTATCCACTCTCTAGGAGGCGACCATTGGGTTTCAAATGACGTACTGAATTCGTATCCCCTTAATATGCGTTGAATATAATAAGATACGTCTCCGGGGCACTCTTCGTCAGGTTCAGCATCTGCACAGGTTCCCCAATTATCCAACCGCCATTGCTGTCCACTGCCTACCGGAGTCGGAACCAGTTCATCAAAAGAAAACCTTCCTTCTGGGTTAATGCATTTTGTCAAGAATCCCATCAAGGAATCCCAATCCCCTGTAACTGTAAGCTTATTTTCGCACCAATCAACCATCAAACCACTATCCTCTCCCCGTTAAATTGGGATTTTAACCAACATAAATAGAATATTGTTCTCTTTCCCTACGCTGGTTTTTTCTTCTCTCCTCCGCTTGGATTCTCAAGTAAATCGCTGTAACCTGGGAATCCTTCATTTTGTGTACCTTTTTAGGCCACGCCTTCCCCTTCTCAGTATTGGAAGAATACTTTTTAGTAACAACTTCCCGCATTTCTGCTATTTCTGCCATAGGTAACCCTCCTTTGTGATACAACGACCCAGGATCACTACATTAAAACAGCTTGTTTTTTACCGAAGTAATCAGCAAAGGCTTCTACATAGATACGATTTGCTTGTTCAATTCCCATTGTGCTTACCGTTTCTTTGATTTGAGCCCATACCTCTTGTTCGATAGCGGGTGTCTCCGCACTCCACCAATCCTTGAGTGCTTGCTTTAAATCCATTATTTCCACTTCCTTTCTCCCCGAGATAACGGGATTTTTTATCACAAACCTTTTTCCTGGAAAGAAATGTATCTCCCCACGCCTATAATAATGTGATCCAACACTGTAATTCCCATGATTTTTCCAGCTTCTCTCAATCGGTTCGTTACATCCCGATCTTCCTGGGACGGAGTCGGATCGCCGGTAGGGTGGTTGTGTGCAAGAATAATACTGGCTGAACTGGTTAGTATAGCTGGTTTGAATACTTCACGGGGATGAACGATTGAACTATGTAATCCCCCAATGCTAACAATCTCGTAGGCGTTTATATAGCCTTTACGGTCGAGATAAATAGCCACAAAGTATTCACGGTCTAAATTTGCCATATCCAGTTCCTTATTCAGCAACTCAACAATCCTTTCAGGACTATTTATAGACGTCCCGTACTTTTCTGCTGACTCTCTGATGCATCTCCAAGAAATGCGACAAAAACCTCTAATCTCTTTGGTCATCGAATCGGTTTCCCAATCGTAAAACAAGGTCTCATTTTGTTCTTCTGTTTTTCTCATTTCCCCGAAGGAGCGTATCTACGCCCCTTCATCCCTCCTTTTAGAGATTTTGGCAGCGCAGATACGCTATTAACTAAACGAAATGTTCTTTTCGAGCCTCCGTATAAAGTCTTTCGGCTTTTTCCTCATCTAAAAGCTCGATTTGCGCCTGAACCCTTGCCCATGCTTCATCAGCGGCAGTAATGTTCTTGGCGCTCCAATAATCCTTCAATGCTTTCTTTAAATCCGTATTCCCACTCCTTTCTCCCCTCGTAGATCGAGGGATTTTCTTCAAAAATTAAACCCATAAAAAAGAGCCCCTATTTAGAGGCTCTTTTGGGTTTTAATATGCTATTTTTATGGCTCACAAATGAATCATTCAAGCAAATAACAATAGTTGGCTATCCGCGCCCTGCATGAGTTTTTTCTTCTGGTAAGAAGACAGGTGCGTTACATTTATATCTTCCTGCGTCAGCACTTCGACCAGAGTTACCAGCCGTGTTGACTCCTGATGAGAAAGGTTTGGTTTATTTAATAATTGCGCTACTTCCGCTTTGTAGGACTCAAAAATATCGTTGCTGTTAACGGATGCGATATTATCTTTCAGCAGTGAAAGTACATCGCTAAACGAACCTCCGTCATTTCCAAAATTCCTTAAACCTTCGTTTGAGAGATGTCCCTCAAGTATTCCCGCAGCATTTAGCTTACTACCAATAAGTTGGAAGCATTTTTCCTGTAGAGTATTTCTGTAACAAAGAAAAATTATTTTCACTTCATCCGTCTGTCCGATGCGTAAACCTCTTGCAGAAGCTTGCCGTACAGTAGAAGGTATATACCCAGTTTGTATCCAAATAATAGTTTGACATTCTATTAGATCTAAACCGGTTTCAACTAACTCAGGGTGGCATATCAAAACATTAACGCCGGTTTTATTGAGTTTGTCTTTTACCCAGGCTTCACGTTTGCCGGTAGAAACGGTGTTTGATCTCATCACCTGTACTTTTGCACCTTCTACTTGCGAAGCTACCCACTCCAACCGGGGCAAGCAATCTCGCAGATTAGTATAAGTGGTGAATACTAGGCATTTTCTGTTTAGGCTCAGCTCAGAGCGAATAATGGTTTGTAGTTCCCGTTCCTTGTTATATAGCTTATCCTTGTTTAACTGCGGAACTGGGAAATACAACTGGTACTCTGGTTTTACTACCTGAATAATTTCTGGGCCTTCCGCTACGTCTAGATACGACAGGCAGGTGTGAAGCATAATGCTCGCCACCTGGCTGCCGCCTTCCTTGATTTCTTCCTTTAAGCGCCCTTCTATTTCACGGTAGTTTGCTTCCAGATCTTCATCCATTTCCACCACATTTACAAATTCATTTTTAGGCGGCAAAAACGGTGCTACGTCGGAAAGCTTCAGAAATACAGTTTTTTCGATCAACCATTCAGGAAAGGTGTTGATCGTATATCCCGGTAGCGGCTTAACCGTAGCCCGGGTGTTCTTGGCACGACTGGATTTACCGTATTCACTATCCTTTACCTTAATGGTCTTTATCCAGAATCCATATTCATTCTGGAACTTGGCTCTGGATTCTTCGTCATGCTTATAACCTTTACCCTTGAACTGATTAGGAGACATTCGCCAAAGCAGATAATATAAACCATTGGCATATCCATCAGCCAAGGTCCCGGTCATAGCAATCAACTTATCAACCTTACTTATAACCCCACCATATGCTAATCCTTGAGCGGTTGAACCCTTGTATTTATGGAATTCATCCCCGATGTAATAATTAAAAAACCCTTTAGGGATTTTCTTTTTTACTATATCGGCAATACTAACCTTCCGATAACCTTTACGGTTATTGTCGGCTTGCCAGAGAACTTCCTCACAAGGAATTTCATCGCCTTCCGGAGTTTTTATTTTATTGCGGCATTTATGATTCCTTGCTGTGTGGCATTTAAAATCATCCGGTGTCATAGTAACGTATATAGTATCCCCATCCGAGTCTTTAATCGGATAAGTTAATACTTTTCCGCACTTCGGGCAAACAGCCACATCCATCCACCTGTAACATTCAAATTCAGCATCATAAGCCTTTCGCTTCCTGACGTTAATCCCAGGTCGAAGAATATAACCACCTCTGAGGGCCTCATTAGATACAATCCAGAATTCTGGCGCTTCTAATTTGCCCGAATACCTCCATTGAGAATAAAATTGGCTCCATGGTTGCTGATTGCCACTCAGGAACATAAATGTCTTTGCCTCGGGGATAATAGTTTTTATCTCCCGGGACCACTTCTCAACTAAGTGGCTGGGACAGGTTACAATTGTTCGGTAGGGTTTACCATTTCTGTGGTAATGGCAAACGGCAGTACCAATACTTGTTTTACCGACACCCATTTGACCAGAGATAATGACATGGTTACTGTTATCAAGTCTTTTTGACGCAGCTACCGCAACATCTTTCTGTTGAGGAAAGAGTTTGCGGCCTAAGTTTTCAAAAAGGCTATTATCAAAATTACCTGGGGTATGCAGATATGTGACTCGATTACCTATCTTTTCTCCGATATCTATAGCATAGCGTTCGATATAATCAGCTACGCCTTGGATTCCTTCCAGAAATTCTTCTGGGGTGTTGTCGCCTACTATATACTCAGCAATTATTTCTTCGGCAGATTCTCGGAAGTCTGATGTGTAATATGAGTTTAGAGTATAAAATTTCATATCTTCCGTTTTAACATCACCTATTACTGAGGTTCTACCAAAATAACCTGAATTAACAGCCGCATCAAGAAGACTATCCATACATGGTTCAAAATAGTCTTCTTCTGGAGTCGGACAAGGGATATTGAGGTCATGTAAATGCTGATATAGTTTTATTCGTATGTCTTGCGTGGTTAATCCCCAAATTAAGTTTTGGTCTACCATTAAGACTTGTAAGCCTTGACTGGTTTTAACTTGGGGAAATAGTCTGAATGTTGTGATGGGTTTAAATACTCGATTGTTTTTGACTCCATCACAATAAAAAGGCAGTGACCTTCGAGCCAAAACATTATCTGTAAACTTGGCTCTGTAAGCCTTAACCGATATTTCTGTGCCGATCATTGAAATAGCGGCAACATCGTGGCTGCTTCCCAAAACAATAAAGTCTGAGAAAACTTCTGGGCCGTTGTTCTCCCAGAATTTCATCATAATAAATATTCCTCCTTCCGCCTGCCCAAAGGCAGGCGTTTAATACCTACCTCGGTTGGGGAAAGGAGATTTATCTCCTGTTTTATAACAATTGTCGCTTAAGCCCTGTACTGCGCACTACTGCATTTGAAACAAATTGGTTTCAATCCCCGCCATCCTGCGATTAATTAGGCTGCAATATTCCGGTTTTAACTCTATGCCGACTGAATTTCGCTCTAGTTGTTCGGCAACAAATAAAGTGGTTCCGGATCCCGCATATGGATCCAAAGCGGTACCGCCCACTGGACAACCGGCTAAAATGCAAGGCTTAACTAATTCAGTTGGAAAGGTTGCAAAATGGGCCTCACTGAATCGTGAAGTTGGTATGTTCCATACGGTACGCTTATTCCTATACTCAATGCCTCCCACGGCTTTCATGTTGCCGTTGGTTTTACATGGTACACGCGATGAGCCTCGCTGATCTGCAAGTGTAGTCTGGGCCAAACGCTTTATGGAACTCTCTGTTACTGGTTCCTTGATGCTTTTATAGTCGTAATAATATCTATTGCTTTTACTCAATAAAAAAATGTATTCGTGGCTTTTACTTGGCCTGTCAATAACGCTTTCGGGCATCGGATTTGGTTTGCTCCAAATAATATCTGACCTTAAATACCATCCATCCGACTGCAATGCAAAGGCTACCCGCCAAGGTATGCCGACTAAATCTTTAGGCTTCAATCCCTGCGGTATTTTCTTTTTAATAGGTTCCATTCCACCCAGATTTCGTTCTCCAATTGTAGGATCACCCATTCCAGATAAACCTTCTTTTGCATAACTATCCCCTAAATTCAGCCACAGCGTTCCGTCTTTCCGGAGTACCCGTTTAACTTCTCGGAATACCTCAACTACCTTGGAAACATATTCTTCCGGGGTAGGTTCAAGGCCCAATTGTCCTTCCACTCCGTAATCCCTTAATCCCCAATAAGGCGGGGATGTAACGCAACAATGGATAGATTCAGACACGAGATCTTTAATTATTTTTAAGGCATCACCCTGATACAATTGCCATGTCAAAATATCCCCTCCCTTCACTGTGTTTCCTGCGCATTTTAAACATGGAGCGCAGCATAGGTTAACTACCTATGCCGCACTGTTTGCCCTGTACTGCGCAGCAAATTAACTAAATTAAAGGCCATACTAAAACTAATAATAGTTTATGTGTAGACATATACAAACCAATTATTGTGAGCACCCACCATACAAGAAAATAACCGTAAAAACGAAAGATATTATCTAGTCTATCCTTTGCCTTAATATATACCTCATTCACTTCGGGTATAATCTCAAAATGAGAATTTACCATATCTTTTACTACATGTTCTACTATGCTATAACGCTTACCAATTAAGACACCGATAAAAGTAACAATAACCAATAGATTTAACATTTAACCAACCACCCTTCGTCGCATCTTAAAAACACTGCGTATATTGTGCTTCCCAACACATTTGAGATTTTATCCGCAATATATTGGCCCTTCCCAATAATAATTGCATTTTAAGCATTCATAAAAATAGTAATACATACCCAGATCGTCATCCCATTCCTTTTTAACTTCTTCATTGCCACAAGAGCAGCCTACCATGATGGTACTGCCTTTATAATAGCTTTCCATTCGATTATAGGATGGAATTATACTATCGTGTTGGTCCTCCTGTCGCTGGTCTTTTGTGGTTTTATTAAATAACCTTTTGTAACGTAATTTTTTAATTAGCCTTTCAAACATAATTTCCACTCCTAACGAATTTCCACTACCCGGGAGCCATCCTCCCCAGGATTCTTACACATGGCATAAAACACTGTAGAAGAGACTTTGCGTGTACTATGAATCTCATCCCCACTATCAGTGTCGGTCTCTGTGTTGCTTTCTTCCCGATTTTCATACCTACCCAGGAGAATATGTCCCGGCATACGGCCATCAATGTAGCCCCCTACTGCCAATAAAGCCAATAATGCTTTATCTAAATAGCTTGGAGCAATTAGTTTATCTTTTAATACTGGTTTACTCTCACTCTGTAGAAGGTTTAAAGTCTGAGAATCGACCGCAGCTAGTTCCGCATCATAATAATTAATACGGAATGTCTTTACCCATCCCGGGTTAAATAAAGGGATTTCGTATATCGGGGATTCTTGTAATGATAACTCCGGTATATCCCCTGTTATAATTCTGGCAATTTGTTTTTCAAGCCATTCCAGTGAGGCCGTTACCGGTTCACTTGGTTTCTTAACCCCAAAGATAACTATCTGCTTAAACTCACTATATTCAGGTTGGGGGTACTTAAATATCTGGATATCCCGGTAGTTTTCAAGTAAAAACTTATAAACTCTTATTCCTACTGCTTTAGATGCCTGGAATAAGCCCGTAGGTACCAAATATTCCAATACGCCCCGGGGACCTAGATAATTTGTAGCTCGATACAAGAATAATTCCTCGTATTTTTCTTCTCCACCAGCTACCCAATCATAGGGTGGATTTAAATGGATAAATCCAAAAACCCTGTTTGAAATTACACAATTTTCGAAAGGACCAACCAATACATTGATAAAATTCTTAGTCTTGGCTTCCAATGCCCTACCGGTGTGTACTTCCAACCCGAATAGATGTTGATTAGGACAGATTTCTATCAGGGCATCTCCCGGTCCACAGCATGGGTCTAAGCATGTTGTTCCTGCTTCCGGAAAGGAAAGGTACGACTTGATAATCGACCTTATCCTTTTGTGCGTAGGGATGTACTCCCAATTGGCTTGAGCTTGTAGTCTAGCCAACTATTCATCACCCCCAAACTTCGGATTTCTCATAACAAACCACCTTTCTCCCCTCGTTTTACGAGGGATTTTAATAAGAATTTCCAATAAAAAAGGCTCCCAAAACGTATGGGGAGCCTTTTAGTTATGTTTTCCCTTTAACCCAACCCCGCAAGAATTCCCCCATCCTCCATAGGCGGGGGATGAATTGCGAACAATTGTTTGGTATAATATAAATATGAGTATGAAAACTTACAAATACCGACTCTACCCAACTAAAAACCAAACTCAAACCATGACAGATACTTTAGAAGCTTGCCGAGTACTGTATAACTGTGCTTTAGAGCAACGGAAAACTGCTTATAAGCAGTTCAATATATCTGTTCGCAGGTTAGCCCAGCAAGTCGAGTTACTGGAAATTAAGGAATACTTCCCGGAATACAAACAGATTTATTCCCAGGTTCTCCAAGAGGTTATATTGCGGGTAGATACCAGTTTTCAGAACTTCTTTCGCCGAATTAAAACCGGTGAGAAACCAGGCTATCCCAGATTTAAAGGCCGTGGCTGGTACGATAGTTTTACATACCCCCAATCTGGGTTCTCACTATCAGCTAATTGTAAGGGCAACCAGAAGCTTAAACTCTCGAAGATTGGCAACATTAAAGTCAAGGTCCATCGTGCAGTTAAAGGCAAAATTAGAACATGTACTATCAAGAAAGAACTCAATAATTGGTATGTTTGCTTAGCCTGCAAGGTTGATCCTGAAGCTCTTCCAAAAACCTATAAAGATGTAGGCATTGATGTTGGGCTGGAGAAATTCAAAGCCCAGTCTGATGGTATTATTACTCCTAATCCCAGGTTCTTGCGTGAAGCTGAAGCTAAATTAAAACATGAACAAAGAATCCTATCTCGCAAGAAGAAAGGTTCCAACTCCCGCCAGAAGCAGCGTAACAGGCTGGCCAAACTACATTTTAAAGTTAAGAATCAACGGTTGGACTTTGCTCACAAGGAAAGCAGGACCCTGGTTAATAACTACGATGTAATCGTTTTTGAAGACTTAAAGGTCAAAAATATGGTTAAAAACCATCATCTGGCAAAATCTATTTCTGATGCTGCATGGAACAAGTTTATCCAGTTCACTTCTTATAAGGCTGAAAGCGCCGGTAAGAAAGTGGTACTGGTAAGCCCCATAAACACATCACAAATCTGTTCTAAGTGCGGCAATCTGGTTAAAAAAGGTTTATCTGTAAGGGTGCATAAATGCCCATACTGTGGACTAATCCTTGACCGTGATATAAACGCCGCCATAAATATCTTGAGGTTGGGAACCAACCCAGGTGGAACCACGGCATTAGCCGGGTGATGAAGCCAGAAGCTCCCACTTCTAAACGAAGTGTAAGTGGGGGTAGTTCACTAAATTTTTGCATTAAAAAAGGCCCTGCAAACACAGAGCCTTTTATCTAGTGATACTAGTTTATCTTTTATTAAAGCTGACCCGATAATTTTCGGGTATTGGCCGCAATTCCTGTATCGGAACGATTTTACTTCCCCAGACCTCACTACTTTCTTTGTTTACTTCTCCTCGAAAAGTTGGCCCTATAGGGAATCTGACTCTGGCAAAAGTACCATCACACATACTCACCATGCCGATGCTAACTCCACCACCAGAACGAGGTACCAAAACAATACTGTTTTGTTGAACGCTAAACACAAATATTCCTCCTCTGTAAGATTTCTAATTCACTTGGGCAACCCCTTTGATCTCCAATGCAGTTTTAACCATCCTTTCAATACATGCTTTAGGCAGATTATTCTTAAACTGCGCTGCTGTTTCAAGGATTAACTTTGCAGCTTCATCAGGGCTCATTGCGCCACATTGGGGCAACATGCAATCAAGAGAACCGTTTGCAATTGCTTTGGCATTTTGCTCAACACGAATAAAGTATTTACGAGCTTCTTCACCTTTTGGTGTTTGTGAAGACATGGCCAACTTTTTTGCAAAGGTTGCTGTAAGCTTATAATCCCTTGTGGGACGCCCTCCGAGAAGGTTTTCCGCATCCGTGCGGAATACCCAATAGTCTATATTTGGTTCCGCATAAATATTTTCCTCAATGTTTTTTCTCACCCATCGGGAATAATCACCCAGCCTTAATTCGAGAAAACAATGTAGCTTTTTTGCTGTGGTCATTCCTTCTCCATCTACCCCGAGAGCAATCTCAATTGGTGTCTGCCTTTCTATTCTAACTGGTACTGGCACAGGGAAACCTTCTCCTCTGAATTTCCGAAAGTCTTTATTGAGTTCCGGTGCGTACCAGTTTTTACCCCAAGCCTTTTCAAGCATAATTTGCGGGTTGGGATATTTTGAAACTGCCTGATACACAGTAATTGGCACATTTTTAATACGTTGCCCAGGCGGGAAAGCCTGAGCTAATTTCAAACTAGCCTCTATATCAGCTAGGTTTTTATTCATGACTATAATAATATCTTCTATAGTCATTCCCTCGTTATATAGTGCCAAACAGGTATCTGCCACAGCAAAGGTATCTTCCCACCGTTTTTCTGCTAATTTGTACTCGCAATTTTTTACTATTCTCATTCAAATAGACCGCCCCGTGGTGCGGTCCTCCACCTCCTTAAAATTAATTTAAAAAGGTTTTTAGACCGCTCCCACGGGAGAACGGCTATTCAGGTATTGATTTACTAAGCAGCAGTTCCGATAACTCTGATTTTGCTTCCAGCCTCGCCCATATCCTCGACTTCAATTTGCTGTGGGAACCTTGCTTTCATTCTTGGATCATGTGATATCGCCATAACTCTCATAGTTGGATACCGCTGACTTAATAATTCCAGGGCATCACAATACGCATCTATCCCTTCTGCATCAAGGAACGGAGGTTCATCGACAAACATCATTCCCAGTTGGATTCCTGCGCGTCTAGCCTTCAGATCAGCCAAAGCAAATCCTATCGAAAGGGCAGCTTTGACTTTTTGACCTCCAGACCTACTTCTATATGGCAAACTACCTCTGACATAATCCGTGATCCAGATTTCAAGAGCATTAATCTCTTTTTTATTGCTCTTTTGTATTCGCTCAGTTTTCATCTCCAGCGACATTTTCCCGCCGGTCATTTGAGCCAATATATCATTAGCCATATTTGATAGTTCTGGCACCACTTGACGAACAATGCTGAATGGTATTCCATCAATATCAAATGCTTTCATTAGCACCTGATAATTGGTGGCTAGTATAGCTGTTGGTTCGAGATCCAAAGCTAGTTTAGTGCGTTCTTCTTGGTCTGCAGTAAGATTATCCACCTGTGCCTGCAAGCCCCCTAATACTCCATGTAAGCGATTACAGTTATCCTGCTGTATTTTAAGTGACCGATTTGTATCCGTAATTCCCACCTGGAGTTTAGTTATCCCTATCGTTTCTTCGGTTAGTTTGTCTATTTCGGCCTTAGTCTGGGTTATTACCAGAACCTTTTGAGATACTTGCTCGTTGATTTTCTTGATCATCTCTCCACAGTTCTTTATGGTTTCACGAGCAACCGGTAATTTTTCTTTCCCAGTCGCCCAGTGCTCCAACTGGGGAAGTTTTTCTTCCAAGCTTCTAAGGGGCACTAGTTCTCTTTCACAGTTACCAATCTCTTTCTGAAGACTTTCCATCCTATTCTGTGAACTTGTTATTCTGTTAAGCAAATCAGACTTTTGCATCATAAAGTTTTTTAATAGTTCCGATTTTCCGGACAACTCCACCGCTTTATCAGCCTGCACCCGGAGCTTTGCGACCAATTCTTTAATGTCGCAATGTTTTTGGTAGTCATATCCCAATAATTTCTTTTGCGATTCCAATTCCAGAATTCTGCTTTGAATAGGTTGGTTTTCCGTATTAATTGCTTCAATATCTTTTTGCAGGTCAGAAATCTTGGAATTAGCGGTTTGGGCGTCAAGTAAAAAAACGCAGCGGGCTTTTTGGGAGTCGATGCAATCCGAATTTTTGAGCATTAATGATTTTTTTATACAGGCATCCAGCTCAAGCTGCTTTTGATAGACTAGTACCTCATTATCTTTAAGCTGCTTTTTCAATCCCTCAATTTTTAACATTAGCTCATAATGCGTATTTCCAAGCTTATCAAGGGAGTTTAGTTCCTCGGAGGCCTTTTTGTATTGCTCATCTGCTTTTTGAAGTACTTCCTTCTGACCCAAGTCTTCTTCCAGGCTGGCGATTTTTTTATATATATTATTTAACTCCTTATTTAGACTTGAAGATTCCGATGTAATACGGGTTGACTCGGTTTTAAGATCATTCAGTCTGGGCAGCTTGGCTTTAAGTTGGGTTATTAAAGTCCTTGTTGATTCCAACTCGGTACATTTTTTAATAATTGTTGCTTCAACATCAACGATCTTTTGTGCTGCTTCAACCTGTTCTTGATACTCCAGAATTTGTCGATTATCTTCATCAATTTCTAAGTTGGTATTGTTGAGATTGTTAATTAATTCAGCTTTATGGGCACTTTTAATCTCCAAATCCTTCTGGTTTTCCCGAAGACTTTGCAACTTCTTTTCAAGTCGCTCGGCTTCTTCTTTTACTTCTTTTAACTCTTTCTCGGTTTTACCTAGCTGCTGTTCTAATTCAGGTTTATTTTTCAGCTTATCATCCAAAACATCAATCTTGGTTTTAAGTTTGCCTAAATCTTGATTAACGGCAGTGTATTTAAGCTTTGCCAGTTCCTTTAATTGGTCGTAAAGCCCGAGTCCGAGTATATTACCCAGAACTTCCATTCGTTCAGATAACTCAGCTTCTAAGAAAAGCCCATATGCATCCTGCATGATCATCGCACAAGACCGGAATGTCAATACATCCATCCCCAGCAAGTTATTTATATTTTGCTGCGTATCTTTAACGGTTGTACCGTTGCGGTCTTTCCATTCACCTTGTAATGATTCCTGTAGAGCAAGGGTGATTTTGCCGCTCTTTGTCCGGGTACGAATCACACGCCATAGACTATCTCCCATTGCAAATGCAAAAGTAAGTGAGCCAGATTTCATCCCGTTCGCTATCCAGCCTGTCAGTTCACCTTCACGGGTTTCTTCGTAAAGGCAATCAGAAATAGCATCCATAAAGAACGCGCTTTTCCCAACCCCGTTAGGCCCGTTTACAGTTGCGAATTTGATATCTGCAAATTCAAATGATTCCTGGTAGTATGAACGGTAATTTTTAACTTCCAGACTAACAGGTTCAAATACCCCAGATAGTTTTCCAGTAGGCATTTTGGCTGATATTGTATCAATTAATGGTCTAGCCAGATCCACCAGATCAGGTATCTCTTCTTCTGGAATACCTTCTTCTGCCTGTAACCATGTCACTAAGTTTTCTATTGGCCCATTGGTTTCAGACATACTATTCTTTTGCAGTTCGGCAATAATCTGTACAGGCTTAATTTCCTGAACAAAAAAGGCACCCGCTTGCTTCAAAGCATCCTCAATAGTCTTATGGCTAATCTGTTTCTTTTGCTCATCTGTGCATTGGTAGTGAAACCGAACAATACTGTCACAGACATCCAATTGCGAGTTAAACATATTTAAACTAAGGGATTCATTAACATTAGATACATCTTCAAAGTTAACCGATACGGTCTTAAATGATCTATATGGGGTAGTTATAAACCTCGATATCTCCCCAAGTTCATGAATCCAAAAACCTTTATCCTGGCCTTCTTCATTAAAAGTAATCCCGTTTATTGCTCCACAATAGAAAACTGGTCTTCCACATTCGCCTACTTTTTGTGCTTTATGAATATGACCCAAACAAACAAGGTCATAGGGACTGGCGAATAGGGTTTCTTTAGGAAGAACCACATCATTCTGCATAAATACATGTTCTCCGTTGTCTAATTCACAACCGATAACCGTATAATGAGCTAAAAGGATGGACGGAATAATGGGATTCAACCGATTACTTAGATGCTGGACAATATCCTCCAGCATCAGCGAACACAATCTGTTCTCATCATCCTTATCCATTCCTGGATTAAGAGTACGGAAATGCCCCTTGTCCAGACCAGGAACCCCAGCAATTTGCAAAGGCCCTTTATTTGTTTCAATGGTGAGCAGCTGTGGTTGATCTATTATAATTAGTGAGGGAATCCTCATGGACATTATGTTTATAAAAGCTCTTTTGTTATCATGATTGTCGGTTCCGTACAATACGACGGTTGGTGCAATAGCGGCCAACTTTCTAAGCCACATGGAGATAATATTTATTTCTTTTAGGATTTGATCACCCCATAGCTTGCTCTTATGGAAAAGGTCACCCGCTACAACAATGGCATCCGGTTTTTCTTCTGCTGCTTTAACCACTACAAAGTCCATGCATTTCATAGTGTCAAGCATTCTTGCGTTTTCTCCATCAACCACAGGCCCGGCCATTTCCCCTAAGTGTATATCGCCTGTATGGAAAACTTTCATTTTTTCACCTCTTTCTCCCTTCATCCACTGAAGGATTTCAAGTAACGAGCTTGAAGATAAACTTCAAGCTCGTTTTATTGTTCTAAAATGGGCAATCGTCTGGGATTTCAAACCCACTTTCATTATTGAAATGATGATGTATGTTATTAGCTCCCATAATTTGGTTTACCAGTTTATCCAGGCCAGCTAATATTTGCATCCCGCCCAGGAAATTGTTTGATGCTTTTTCCATTTTGTCAGCGGTACATAAACGGACCTTATACCGGTTTGCCGAAAATGTATCCTTAATATTCTGAAGCCCAATTTCTTCCTGGGCTTTCTGAGTCTCCTTCACCGATAATTCGCTTTTAAGAGCTTGGTATTTTTCGTTATGCTGCAGTCTCTTGTCAGTTTCAGTTTCCCTCGCTTCCGCATTAGAGAAAGCTTTCTTGCTGCCATCAACTGTTTCTGCAGCTACCTCACAAGCTACTGTACGACGTATACTGTCCATCTGTTCTTTTATTCTCGAAATTGTATTTTTAAAATCGAGAATTCGTAGCTCAGATTGCTTAATGAGTTCGGGGGTATTTGTTATCTGATTCATGATATTTTGCATTTACACAACCTCCCTAACTAGCTTTGGAAAATTCCAAGAAAGTGTTCACAGGTCCTTCTTTTCCAGGAATTTCGGATAATACAGCCTCAATTACATCTCCATTCTTAAGCCCAAGATGTTTCACCTGGAGCGCCTGGTTATTCTTCAACCAAACACTTTGGATGTCTCCGGTATCCGTGTTAACCACGGTAAGCTTGGCTATGGGAGCATCATCCTTCGTGAAATCCTTTAAGTCATCCACTCGGAATTTCTCTTTGATGCCTTCGGTTGTTTCCTCGGTTGTTTCCCCGGTTTTTCCCAATTCAATTTCGCGTCTTGCCGCTTCCTTCATCTCATCAAGGGATGCGATGTTTTCTGTCTGGGTTCCCATTCCAAGATAAGTTAACGCGCGGCCTAATGCTGATGTTTCTGCATTTTCCAGCGGGCTTGTTGCATCAACCCCGTTGCCGCCAAAACCAACCGAGGCAGTCCCCGAAGCCTGCTTTACGATCCGGCCTTTAGGATCGAACACTGTTACCTGTTTTTCACAAGCCCATTTAGTTCCGATCTGGGTGTATTTCGCACTGGAAATAACAAAATCGTAACCCTTTTGTTCAGCCCAATCATTTAACATTGCAATTTTGCCCATAACAGTGAAATAGGCAGACTTCAACGGGAGGTACGTTTTTTTGTCAGTTGATACATAACATCCAACATCAAGTAGATCTTTGTCTAGTTCCAGGTCCTTGTTGGATATTTTTGTGCCTCTGTCCATCAACTGGATATAGTGGCGATACTTTTCCGGGATCGCAGCAACAATGGCTGCGTTTTTCTCCTCCTGCAATTTTATTTTTGTCAGGACGTCATCTTTCCAACTCATAACAACACTTCCTTTCTCCCCTCGATGTACGAGGGACCTTATAATATTTTTTCCAAACAAAAAAGACCCCACTTTCGCAGGGTCTTCGATAGTTCACTGTTTGGTACAAATAGGCCGCTTAAAACCTTTGGGCCATACCCAATCTTTATTTTCCTCAATTCCTATTTGTATTTCACGAGTAACCTTGTTAATTGTGCCATCTGCCAAGTCTGCCTGATGAATAATTAAGGCTTCTTTAGTAGATGGTTCTACGGGTGAACCCCATTCAAATTTCCCGTGATGAGAGGCTATTATGTGCAGTAGTTTTCGTGTAGTTTCCCATGGAACATTCAATTCTTTTGTCTTTTCCTGAATCATCAGTATCCCAACAATAATATGATCCAGAAAATGCCCATCATCAGAAACCTCAAAAGAGTTACCTTCCCAATCGTAGGTTCTAATTTTGCCGATATCGTGTAGAATTGCCCCAACTCTTATTAAATCCATATTAATATAATCCGGGTCATTTTCAGCAATATTTAGGGCAAGCTGCAGAACACTGCATGTATGAACCAATAAACCGCCTATATAAACATGATGATGCCCTATTGCAGCCGGTGCTTCAATTATTTCATTTTCCCATGTAACCAAAACAGATGATAATAGGTTTTTCAAGTCTTGATTCATTATCTTATTTTGCTCTGCAAGCAACTTACAAAACAGATCGATTCTGTCTCCTTGGTAAACTGGCAGGAACTCTGCCGGTGAATATTCGTTTTCTGCAGCTATCCGCCATTTTTTAATTGTTAATTGAGGGTTATTATTATATTCACCCAGAATAGCTTGTATTTTAATAACTTCGTTTACCTGTGGAGGCAGGTCTTTATGGTCCCATATTTTACCATATAATTCCTTTTCTCCATCAAAAATCTTCATATCCACGTACTTGCTTCCGTTTCTGGCTACGGAAACATTGGATTGCTTCACAACAACAAAACCAGTAAATGTTTCGCCATTTTTTAGATCTCTAATTCGCATAATCTTCTCCCTCTCTCCCCATAGCAACGGGACTTTTAATACTTAATTTTGATTGCTTGATTTTTACATATTTTGTGATACAATAAAATTGTCTCACATGGTGGGGCGCGGTGGTTTTTAGTTGGGACTACTACAAATCGGAAGCATTAGACTGGCAGGTCTAATGCTTCTTCTTTTTCTTGCAGTGAGAACCCGCAAATTCGGTAGCCGCAGTTAATAATTGGATAATTGCTGTGATTAGTTTCAATCCACGCACCCACGCGGGGCGCGACCTGCAATATTCTCACCCCCCCTCTCGACAACACCAACGCCCCATGTAAGTGTTATTTCCAAGAGAGTTTCGTTAGGGTTAAACCACCAACCCAGAATATATCTATAGGCTCCCGCGAAGGAGCCTATATTTTTTACATTGCGGCTGCCACTTGGTCAGCTGCACCCATATTGAACCTACGTGCCGGTGTAGCAGGTTCAGTATTTTCTTTACCGCCATCATAAATCGGAGTAACCTCATTTTTTCGGAGTTTCCGGCCTGTGCGCTTTTCCTCAACATTTGCTTTAAAAGTTGCTTGTTTTGAAGGACTTGCGCAGAAGGTTTTGAGATTCCTCTCGGTAATTTCTCTGGCTTGGCGCACCTCATCCATGGCTTCACCTATCAAAAGCTCGTATTCTTCGATTATTGACATAACCGATTGGGCTTCCGATTGGAAGCGGCCTTGCGACTTTGACTTTTGCTTCTCAATGTCAGTTGCAAAGGCAATGTTATTCTGTTCTTCTCGCAAGACTTTATTAAGCTTAGACAGAGCAAATGCCACCGCATCGGCAGTGATCTTTTTTCTGGTTTTCTTGGTGGATACCACAGGCAGGGTATCCACGTTGAATATATCGGGTTCAATTTCCTCATTCATGCGTTCTGCCAGTGTTACCAGAGCCTTAAGTGTTTCTTCTCTGGTGGCCGGGATTGTCCAGGCAGATGGTATATTTCTTACGGTGATACCGCAGCTTTCTAGAATCCGCCGGATCATGCCAGCCAATTGCTGGTCTGATACGAGGTCGCATTCTTTACGGTATGCCTCTTGTGCAGCTTCAACTCTTTCGCTGACAAAATCCGGGCAGTCAGTATAATCGTGACCGGCTTGCCAACCGTATCTTACAGAAAACCCTTGCGTTTCCCGGTCGAATTGAATGCGTGCAACCAATCGTCCGTCAGTAGAAGATTGACCCTTTTGATTTACTTTGGTAACTTGTAAATCTCGAACAATCGGGTTTGCGGCTTCGTCGATAAGTACCATAGTAATTTTGTGCTTCATTTTGGCCTCTTTATCCCGAATGTATCCTTTGGGAATATCCGAGCATGCTCTTCGGAAAGAATCTGCCGGGGAGGGCTGATTAGGGGCAAATCCGTTCAATCCCAACTCATTTAATACTGGGATTAACCAATCATACCTTACTCCCTTTTCGCTTTCCTTACGAGCATAGTTAAACCTTGTGCCGATATGTTCGGCAGGTGCTCCAACTATCCCAATAAGGTTTTCACTGCTGAATAATGAACTTTCAACCATCTTTTTCACTCCTTCTCCCCGTTAAAACGGGATTTTAACCTTTAACCGCATTGTCCGCTGATGTGATCATGATTGCTTCGCTATTTCTCTCAGGCCATGTGATAAAAACATCAAAGCCGCAAGAACATGCTATAAATGCCATAGCCGTATTATTATCCTGGTCATCAATAGCAGTAACTTGTAGCGGCTTCTCGCAAATAGGGCAGTTCACACTACCCCTCCTTCCCTTTATTGGGATACGCGAAACCCGTCATACAAACAGGCTTCACAAAACTTTTGCTCCCAATTTAAAGCTTCTTCCCGGCTGGGGTCAGAAAAAACCTCTTTACCGTCAGGCAGGGTTACTAACCACTCTTGACGTTCTACATCGAACTCCACATTGGTGGCCCGGGCTATATTTAGCCTGCCTAAGTCCCGCAAAGGAATGGTATCTGTGTAGAGCCCTTCGATGGAACCGTCTGGGCGGATAAACAATTTAGCCATCGTACTTCACTCCTTCAGTTTGAAGTGGAGCTTCATAGTATTCTGGCTTCTGGGTTTCCACGCCAACTGTTCCCAACGCTTTGAGAAATTTGGTGGCTTCCTCGCAGGAGTTCCCGGTATACCCCTCGGCTTCTACTTTTAAAGAGCCATCTGGAAGGATTTTGACAATTATTTTCTCCATACTGTAAAACCTCCTTCCTAGTAGGGATTGCCGGTTAACTCCAATACCATGGTTCCATCTTCAAGAATGGATTCCATGTATTGCAGGCCCTGTGCTTTAGCAAGTTCTTGTACAGCAAAGCGATTGTACATTTTAGTAAACTTGCTCATTTTGGCTTCTGCAACGGCAGCGTCGGCTTCTGCGTATTTTTTATCGGACCGCAAATCCTCCGATGCCTTCTCTGCGGATGCTAATGTGGTTGGGTCAGCTAAGTATTGGCTTATGTGATCCCACCAGAAATCAGCCGATACTAAATACGAATTGTCGGCTTGTTTTTCAAGCCCTAAATCGTATTCTCCCGGCAACTGAACCACCAGATCGCATTTTTTCTTTTGCCCGTTGTAACCTCTGCAAATTGCATTAGATTTAACAATAAAGCCCAACTCATTTGCAGTTTTTGTTATAGCGGGCTGACTTAGAAATTTGGTTTTAACTGAGAACCAATGTGACATATACCTACCTCCCTCCTCCCGATGAACGAGAGATTTTAATTAATTTTTTGCAACAAAAAAGCGGCTTCATTAGAAAACCGCTTAATTTTGGATTATTTTATTTAATACCTGTATCGTCTGCCCGGTTAATATACTAGTGTCCATATATGGGTATTCTATTAAGGCCGCTTTTGAATACTGTGATACCCAACCATAAAAATACCCTTGCATTGGGTTAAAACCGGGCAATGGTTTCTTTTCTGGACCAAGGTTTAAATTGGTGATAAAAGAATACTTTAAATCAGGATCATTACTGTACGTGCAATTTAACCAACCATGAAAATCCAGCACTACATCAGGGTGTTCTTTTAAAAATAAATTCCTTAATATTTGTGCTTCCGGCGTAGCGAACGGTTGTTCTCCGGTTTTAAAACGAGGTATATTAATATATCCCCAGTTGTAATCGAAGTCTCGGTTTATATCTATTCCTTGAGCGTTACACCGTCCAAAACCATTTTTACTTACACCTAAATAAACACCGTCCGGATTTACACAAGGGAGGATAATTATTCTGGCAAATTTCAATAATTCGGGTTGTTCTGAATACTGCTTAATTACTTGTTCAGCTATTTGTGTCAATATCTTGCCATCGTTATTGTATTGATCCTCAAACCCATGTAGCGCAAATGTGGCTAATATAGTCTTAGTATAATCTGGCGGAGTCATGTAAACTGCTTCGATTGGGCGTTGTTGGTAGCTATTGCCTACGATCTGGCGGGTGATACTTGGTTTGCTAGTACTTAGATAAATATTACTTTCATCCCACCGGACAAAGTAATCTTTTTGATTCGTGATAACCCTAAGTGGAATATTGTTATCAAGATTTTCGCCATTATACTGTGCTTCTCCTAACAATAAATTCGCATCATTAATGGTTATATAATTGCAGTTATCTATAAAAATGCTCTCGATACCAGTATCGACCTGATCGAGATATAGAGCTGGCATTACGGGTTGCGCAAATACGATAACTATAAATGCAACCAAAATAATAACTTTTAAATTCTTCATAAGATCACCTCTCTCTCCCTCTGATAAACAGAGGATTTTAGGATTTCCCCATAATAAAAGTGCCCCGGGTTAGGGGGCACAGCGTTCGACCAGTTTATCTATATTCCAATTATCCCGTTCGCCAAAGAGACGAACACTATAAATCCCAGAATTTGCAAAGTCGGAATGAACCAAGAAGGTATTTTAATATTGGGTATTTTAATTCGTATCACCAAATATTTTGATACCTGCTTTTCCTTAATTTGCTTCTGAAAGGGCTCGCTTACTGTAGCAGTTTTCATAAATTCCCTCCTCTACCCCGGTTTCCCGGGGTTTAATAATCCCCCGGTACACCGGAATAAATAAGGATGTTAACTAGGTACGCGCGTACCTTATAGTTTTAACCTTCTCGTGAAGGCATTCATTTGAGTTTCGGGAGCCACTAACTCTGCTGTAGATGCCAATCTTGCACGGGCTTTACCCCAATCCCGCATAGCCATAATATCCTCTTTCATAGTATCCGAAAGGGGGGAGGTTTCCTCGGCAGCTTCCAGTAATATTTGAGTGTTTATGTCCTCGTTTTTACTAAAGGCACGGAACAGGCCACTTATTATAACCTGTTCGATTTCTGAGCCAGTGTAGCCACTGGTTTCTTTTGCTAATTTTTTGAGGTCGAAATTTTCAACTTCACGATTCCTTCGAGTAATATGAATTTTAAAGATTTCTTCCCTCTCAGCCCGTCCTGGCAAGTCAACGAACCAGAGTTCATCAAATCTTCCTTTTCGGAGTAGCTCAGGGGGCATACCGCCTATATTATTCGCAGTAGCTACTACGAACACAGGAGATTTTGTCTCCTGCATCCAAGAAAGAAATTGCCCGAAAACCCTAGTTGATACTCCCGAATCAGAACTACCTCCTACGCCGGCAAAGAATTTTTCAACCTCATCGATCATTAAAACACAGGGAGCCATGCGCTCGGCGATTTTCAACGCATCTTTCATGCGCTTTTCAGATTCGCCCACAAATTTGTCCAGAACATTACCCATCATCAATAATGGGAATCCCCACTGCTTACTAATAGTTTTTGCAATTAAGGATTTCCCGGTACCTGGAACCCCGAATACAAGGATGCCCTTGGGAAACGGTAGACCAAACTCCCGAGCTTCAGGTGAAAAAGCTTTTCCTCTCTCCCAAAGCCACATTTTAAGTTGGTCTAACCCACCCACTTTAGGCAGATTTTCCGGTTCATATAATTCTAATACACCGGATTTTCTTAATGCTTGGGCTTTTTCTTTTTTTACTTGTGCTACCGCGTCTTGGGTTAAAACCAAATTGTTTTTGGCCAATGCTAAAGCAATTATATTCTCGCTTTCACTTTGCGTTAGCCCTGTGGCAGCCTCAATCATTTGCTGGTAACAGCCGTCTTCTGCTTGGACTTCCCCCATGCTATCAATTGTTTTTTTAATAGCATCTTTATCAGGAAGTTCATAATCTAACAAGATTATTTCCTTCTCTAATTCCGGGGGGATTTCTCCAGACACCGAGATAAAAACCAGTAGCACTCCGTTGGCTTTACAGTAGGGGATTATATCCCGTACTTTCTGTTGTATTGCCGGGTGCTTTAATGGCAGATTGAAATTAAAGAATACTATTACTGAGTCCTCTAATTCTTCAATTGCCATCAAGGTTGTCATCGGATTACTGGGGTCAGCGATTACTTGGTTGTCACCCGATACCAGACCTTTTACGTGGCTCCAATAAGCGAACTTTAGTTCCATCTTATTAGCTACGCCAAGTACATCATCTCTAACTCTCTCCCACTCAGGAGTAGTTACAGATACGGCTGGCACCGCTGCCCGGATACAGGCAGCTAAACTTTCTCTAAACATACTATCCCTCCTCCCTGCGGTATACGCAGGATTTTAATTATTTTTTGACAACAAAAAAAGGCCCTGAAATTAATCAGAGCCTTCTCCCTATCGGATTTTTACTTATGCAACTTTTTTGCCCTTCGTTATTCGAAGGAACTTCTATAAAATATTTCTAACAACTATACATTAACATTCTCTTACTTAGTTTACCAATATAATCTTTGTTTTTATCAAAGAATTATCGACATTGAAACTTAAATAATCATATAGGGAGAGGGTACGCGTGTACCCTCTCTTAAATAGACTATGAAATTTTAACACTTACCCCGAGACACACGGATACCTACTCGAAAACGTTACCTTTTTGTCACCCATTTTTGTTTAGGCAAGAAATTAGTAATGTTTTTGCTTTTATTTATACATTAATTTTATCTTTTTTGTGATTTACTGTACAGAGTTTATTTTAAAATTTGCATTTTAAGTCCTTAAATGGAGTGCTTTAAATATCCTCCTGGCTACTTGTTTTGGTTTATAGTCGATTTTAGTTAGGTGGTTGATAGATTTCATATTCTTCATATGTATTTCGTTTCTTTTTTTCCCTGATTGATGATCGAGGCCGTTCGGGTAGAAACTCATCTTTCAATATTGACTTAGCAATATCCGGATGTGTAACAAGCAGTCCAACAGGGCTAACTACCTTCCCTTCATGTTTTTTATTTTTAAGCGTAATAGCTATTTTAGATACCTCGGCTTGCGTATAACCTTGAAGTATTCCTATAACCCCTGCAGGCAGACTAGTTATTCCACATGACTCAAATATCTCTTTTATGTGGTCAGGGGTTATTTGAGTATTATTTATTACAACATCAACATCTTCATTCTTTTCGTTCAACTCATCAATATCTGGCTTTTTGTTGATGATGTTAGTGTTAGAATTGTTAATGTTGAGACTGTTATTGTTAATGTCCGAAATCTCCGGGTCCGGTTCCACCGGGTCCGGTTTTACCATGTCCGGTATTTTCGGACACGGTATATTACCTTTATCCATGTCCGAAAAATTCGGACATGGTGAATTTGTTGATTTACCGGGCTTTCTGTTTCTATTTATTTTTTCTTTTAATTTTGCCCAAACTGATTCTTCAAAATCTTTTTTCTCCATCATCACAAATGCGGGATAGTGATCGAGAATATAATTATTATTTTCCCATTGACCATTTTGTCCCCTGGTTTTTTCAATTTCTATGATCTGCCAGCATTGTAATTCCCAATTATATTTAGATAAAGTGTCTTTGTTCAATCCCAATTCATGGCATATCAAATTACGACCAGGAAAAGCCGTGTTTTCAGCGCCGGCAAAACTGGCCAGATATGAATAAAGTGCTTTTGCTTTTGTCGTTATGAAAGGATTTCGCATTATGTTCTGAGATATCATTCCATATTTTTGTTTTGATCTTATAAAGTTCTTTTCTTTGTTCATATTAAATAACAGATCCTTTCCTAAGCGTCAGAAATATCGTAAATAATTTGTAGAATAAAAAAGCACTAACATTATCCTCGTTACTACGAAAATAATATTAATGCTCTTAATGTTATACACTACCCAGAACATTAGTTTGGTTAAAAGTTTGGTTAAAAGCAGAATTAAAAAAGAAGGTATTTTAAGTAATTCACTGGGACTAAACAGTATATTTGTTAATTAAGAAAGCCACTAAAATGAATAATTCAGGACAGTTAAGGATACTGCGGAATACTCGTCATCAGTCTCCGGAGCCGGGAGCGGAGGTTCGATTCCTCTCGGGCGTACCATAAGTAATACCGGCACTTTCAATGGTACTGAAAGTGCTATTTTTTTTACTTGACACTAGTTTTGACAGAAGTTTTCATCTATAGATTGTTTTCCTGGATACTTTCGTCCAGAACTACCTTTGGAAGAACACTTCCGATTATACTATTCAATCTTTCCGCACTAGCTGCTTTTGTACGAGCTGTTACATGGCTATAGGTGTTCAATGTAGTACTTGCATCTGCATGACCTAATAATTCCTGGATCGTCTTAATGTTCTCACCTTTTTCCAGTAAAAGAGTAGCAACCGTATGGCGCTTATGGGGAGCTCCCCATAAGCGCCACAGTCTTGCGACTAACATGCTAAAAATGAATATATCCCTGCCCGTTATCAGCACCGTCATGGGACATCAGAGTACAGAAACAACCAAAGTATATTTGTCCATCGATATAGAGAAATTGCGACATTGCCCTCTTCCCATGCCTGAACTGCATTCAGCCCATTTCAGATGGGAGGTGCAATAAATGAACAGACCAGTATTCCATTCTGTTTTTGCAGATGAGATGAATTCCTATCTGGATTACAAAGTGTCTTCGGGCTGCAAGGCTATCAGTTTCTATGTTAATCTGCGTCACTTTGATCGTTTCTGTGTTCAGCAGGGAATTAAAGAGCCGGTATTCACTACAATAGACGCTATAAAATGGATACCGAAAAAGGATACCGAAGCCACTACCACGCATTATTCCCGAATTAATGGAGTCAAACAGTTTCTCATATTCCTCAGCCAGAAAGGCTATGATGTTTTTGTTACCAGGGATATCCGGTTTAAGCCAACAGAATTTCAACCCCATATTTATACAGAATCTGAAATAAGAAGATACTTTCAGGCAGTAGATACATATGAATCTGTCCAAAATCGCAAGGATGCAATCCAATACCCGGTCTTATTCCGCCTGCTGTATTGCTGCGGAACAAGAATTAATGAGACCCTGGGAATACGAAAAAAAGATATAGATTTGGAGAATGGAATTATCAAGCTTTTTGAAGCCAAGAATGACTGCGAGCGCTATATTGTATTGGGGAATGATCTCAGGATGCTCATGAAGCTGTTTAAGGAAAAATGCTTTTATCTGCTGGATGATGAGGACTATATTTTCACCACTTCTAATGGAGGCAGAATGAGTGGGGATGTCATTTATGAGGTACACCGGTTATTCCTCCAGCAGGCTGGAATTCCGTACCTTGGAGGAGGAAAAGGTCCCAGAATTCATGACTGGAGTTATCCAAACTTAAATAAAATCCAAACCTTTTAACGTAAATGTTGATTTCATACATATACACCGATAAAAGGTTTGGATTTTGTTTCATTTTTTTATTGCCCTTACGCCACAAAAATCAAT
>NZ_JAQVBV010000093.1 GCF_028690125.1 Bacteroides sp.
GTTATCCGTGACCTGACTTCTTTGTTTGAACTGATCATTCGGATAGATGAGTTAGGAATGTTGTTGTTAGTACTTATGTTTCCATCACCGATGACTGTTCCAATCAGGAACATCAGATCTGTATCAAATGATTCACCGGTAATACAGGGTATAGAATCGGTTGTCAGAACGGTTGTCGGGTTGGTTGATGGTTTGGTTTCGATGATATTACATTCATTATCCAAGTTGAATAATGAATGATCACTGGTTGTGATAACGTATCTTCCATCATGAAGACTGGTTTTCAGTAACGGGGTGTTTGGGACATGCACATGGACTCCGGTTATTGGTTTCCATTCAATTTCTCCGGTTACTTTATTTAACGAGATTGTTTGCAACCCATCCTTTTTGATGAGTTTTGATCCTTCTCCTTTAACATACCGGTGACATAGTTCTCCTATCGGAACCATTGATAGTTTATCAGTTGAATCTTTTATTAATAGTTTAGAATTATATTGGGCGCTTTGCCCTCCCCTTGCCACCATCATTTGTGTCATCTCGTAGACAAACATCTGCATCAGGTGTTCGATATCGTCATAGGGTATTCCTTCCATGTAGGGTGCAAGGAATGTCAGAAAATTGTAGAATCCCTGTCCTCCTGCGAAGTTTGTCTGTGCTGCAGCAAGAGCTTTTACAGCATGGAGAATTGCGACTTCTGCTCGTTTTGCGGGACCTGCAACACTGCTTGATGCACCGGTACCGTCCGGGATGAGTCCGTAATAAAAGAAGTAACGAAGGTCCCAATCATTGCAAAATAATCGATTTGTGAAATATTCGAGATCGTGGATGTGGATATCGGCATTGATATGCAGTCTGGCGAGATCATCATCTATCAGGAGGAGAGCTTCTTCTTTACTGAGTAGATCCGCTTTTCGTTTATGCGCGGTTTCTGCGTTTGCCTGGAGATTAGCGTTATCTTTACCACCTTTTGTGCCGAGATCGATTTCGAGAGCGTCATAGAGAGGAATACCGATGCGAGTGAGTCGTTTCTGATATTTTCGGTGTCCTCGTTGGATCAGATGCGTGTTTGCTATTTCCCGGATGAGAGCGGTAGGTACTTCGTCGAGACCGGATGATTGCAGGGTGTTTGCAACATCGTGCGCGATTGTTTCTGCGAGTTCTAATGGAACATCGGCTTCTTTTTGAAGAGTATGGATGATCCGTGAAGGATCATATTTTAAATGGTTGAACTGAGCGTCAATGACAATCATGCTTAGTTCCCGGTGAGTAATGAGTCGAGTTTTGAGAAGAGTTCTTTACCAGAAAATATATGATCTTTTATTGAAAGGAGAGGGGCTGCTGTGATGTCGGCTCCTTTATACATGAGATCAATAACAGTTTCGGGATCGTTGAGACTGGATTCTTTGAAACTAATCTTTTTATTGATGAGTATTGATTTGAGTTCGTCGCAACGAGGGCAACATTCCATAGAGTATACTATAATAGACATAATAATCAGATATTGAGGTTAGAAGTCGTTTTTTTGACGGTTTTTTAATTCATCAAGTTTACCTGCATTGAAATTGGTTACATCTGCAAGGTATCCGGTTACTCGGGATCGAACGGTGACATCGTGGGATCCGTTACCGGGATGGATGAATTCGTTACAAAGAGGGCAGGTTATCAGAGTTGCTTCGATAGTTGTGGGAACGTCCAGGGTATCCAGAGGACACATGGGTCTTGGGCTGGTTGCAGAACAATCCGGGCAGGTCATATTTTTTGATGGAAGTATTTTTCCACAACTACAAATCCAATACGGTATTTCAGATTCGGGTATTTTATCGAGGTTTGATATATGAGGTTTTTTAAATCGGTTGATGATAGCGGTTTGTGTTTCGGTATAGTGCATAAAATATCAACTCAGGTTGGGTATTTGGAGTTATAAGATTTGGTCAGTCGTCTTCGTGGGGTGTAGGAGGTTGGGTTACTTCCGATATAGCGATATTTTTTTTCTGACCTAAATCGAACTGTTTTTTCTGAAATTTAGAGATGGATAATCGTCTGTAATGATCGTCGAGATCGATTATATATGCTGTTCGTGAGGCAGATAATCCAAATCGGTGACGTTTTTCTGTCCAGATTTCGTTTTCGTGGAATAGGCGGGGTATTGATATCTTTTCGGTGATCGGGATGATTTCGTTTTTGTCGGCGCGATCGAAATCGTCATCTGAGATAATGAGTTCTATCCAGATTCGATCAGCGAGTCTGACCTGACAGTGGTAATAATCGGAGACTTTCGTCCGGATAATCCCGATTTCTTCGAGCATGGAGAGGTTATGCTATTGTGAGTCGTTCGATATCTGCCAGAGTATAATCTTCTCTGTAGAAGGGAGAGAATCTTGCACTGAGCATCATTGATATATCGTTTGATGAAAGGATAGTGGTGATCTTGCGTTTGATTTTTTCAGCGATCTTGTAGATAGTATTCGGTTTTAACAGTTTTCCATTGATATTTGGGAAACTTGTATTGATTTCTTCATTGATATAGGGGATTACTTTATCCATTTCGCTATCGCGGAATCGTTCGAGTCTGTCGTCGATCTCTCCTTCTTCCCGAGCAACTTTATACAGACGATCAACCAGTTTTAATACTTCTGACCTGGCGCGATAGGTAAGAGGTAATCCGATTTTGGTTTCGATTAATTTGTAGATCATTGTTCTGGCAGTATTATTGTATCCACGGTTTGAAAGGATCTGGATAATTGCTTTGAGTTCTCCGTCGGTTAGACGGGATATAGCTAATCGTGTCATTTCAACACGTTTAATGGCAGGAGGATGAGCTTTTGGATCGTTCTCTTTAAGAAGAATTTCTGCTCCTTTTGCAAGACAATCAGCGAATTTGATACCTTTTTCTTTGATAACTCTATAGAGATCATCTTCCATTGTTGTTGTCACTTTGCGTGCCATACCAATATATTGATCGTGATACATGATTAACTATCTGATCTTACGTATCGGTGAACTTGATACCAAAAAGAGGGGGTAGATCAAGGATCTCCTTTTCTGGTTTAAATTCTGTTATTATTATATATTATATTTTTATTAAAATAATGTAGTTGTAGTATATATAGTAGTAGTAGTTTATATAATATAAGTATAGATAAACCATATATAATAAATACTTTACTAAATGTATATATATTAGAAGTTATACAGTATGATGTATATACGTTTTTTTTCAACTATTCTTTTGGGATATGAGTTTGTTCTTGGTACCTCCCTGTTTTTGGGGTAGGGTACATCTATACATACTCAAGATATCGCACCTTCAGACATCAATTAAAATAATTGTATTTCTATAGTGAGATGTGTGTTACAGTCATATCATTTTCATGACGGATATTACAATTATTCTGATTATCAAAAAAATCTGTTTTTTGTTCAGGGGGCAAATCCTTTACTCCTTGAAAAAATGATATCGTATCTTAATTCCCGATCTGATATCTCTGCAATTAAAGGATCCCTGTATCTCTATAACAACAGGTATCTTCATGAGACCCTTTTCACACTGGCTGATACCGGGACCGAGATCGATATGGTCTCAATACCTCTGGAAGGATATGATTCTTCATATCCTCAATATCTTTATGATTTTACAACCGGAGATAAGACTGATAAAAAATATTCTAAACAGGATTATGCGAAATTGGTGTATCATGATACTCGATCATATCGGTTGTATACTTTTGATCATACCTCGATCCGGAGCAGGTATCTGAAGAAGTTTTCCCGAGGTGATCTTCCGTATAGTCTGCATATCAAATCAATGCTCGTTGAGTTTGATGGAGGTGGGGGAGCGCTTATCTCGTCATCTTCGAATTTCGCGGTCCGTGATCGGATAAAACTTGAACATATGGATATTGTTGAGGGCGGGGCTGATTATATTCAACCTGCACAACGGTTTTTTGATGATTTGGTTCTGAATTCGGTTTTGTTCGAGACATAAACATATTTGGGTTGGTATGGATCTATATAACCAGATGCAGTTCTGTCCTCTTCAATTACAGACCCATAACTTTTTTATTGCACCTTTTTATGAAGATTCTACTGATTATGTTGAACATTTTCTGATAAAGAAGATCCGGTCTGCCCGGAACCGGGTTTATATCTGTTCTCAACACATGTCGGCGTATCGGTATACCTATTCGCGTGCATTCAAGTATGGCGTTGATTCTACGCAGTTTATCGAGAAGGAAGGAGTATTGACCCCGGTGATAGAGAAACACAACCAGGGGCTTGATGTGAGGCTCCTTTCCCAGACATACGATGATGGGGATACTCCCGGATTTCGGAAACCGTCAAATGTGCAGTGTTTCAGGAGGTTTATTCAGGGGTTGAAACAACATGGATTCACTGAGTATGGAGTGAATACAAGTGTTCATGGAAAATTTTATATTATTGATGATGAAGTGATAACTACTTCCTGCAACTGTACTCCGACACAGTTTATTTATCATCGGTATGTGGATCTTCCGGAATTTTATCCTGATACCCAGGAACCTCATACCGGTATACATTGTGAAGTCGGATTGTATCAGGTGTACGATTCGTCAGAAACCCTGCAACAGTATCTGGATATGTTTGATCTCTGGATGAATTTATCTGAGACGAAATATCCGTTGAAAAAGTGAGTTTGGGGTTTTTGCAGAATATTCATTTTTCGATAAAAATATGACATTTACATTGTCGTATTCCTATAGGTGCTTCGGTAAATGATGGGCATGGGCAGGGTATTTCGTCACCGTTATTCGGGTATATCGGGCAGCATATCTCGTTATGGAAACACAGGTTTGCAATAATCCGGGGAAAACTTAAATCCAGGTTATCCCTATGGATTTTAGCATTATATTCTTTTGCGATTTTCATAAAGTATTCTTCAGTGGTTTTTGATAGGGATTGTGAGATATCGATTGTTGTGCGTCTGATGGTATCTTTGGAGAGGATGGTTTTGTAGGGTATCTGTGTCATTATTAGAGGTATATTTGTATTGTTTTTTGCTGAAGGGTTGTTCATATAGTATTTTGAAGGGGTGGCGCCGGACTGGTTATTGTATTTTGCACCTTTCTTTTTATTATAGGGGGTTTCACAGGGGTTGACCTGAGTGAATGCAACCTGACCAATTGCCATTCCTTTTCTGAGGATGATTGGGTATTTATTGGTGTTTAAGAGTTCGAGTGTGAGAGATCCTGAAAATCCTGCATCGATAAATCCGGCGTTTTGGATATTGAGTCCTAATCTTCCAATACTCGATTTACCTTCGATTTTACCGCAGATCGTCGGGGGGAGAGAGATTGTCTCAATGGTTTCTGCGAGAATGAATTCTCCCGGTTTGATGATGAAATAGTCTGTGATTATTTTTGTGGTGAGTTCGTCCGGTATTTTATGGAACGGATCAATTGCTGTTGTGCTGTCATTGAATCGAATGAATGAATCGTTGAGTGTGATATCGTAGCTGTTTGGCTGGATATTGGTTTCGGAAAATGGGTATATTTTCAGGATGTTTTTTTGGATAGCAACTCTGAGTTCGCGATCGTTTAAAAGAACGGGTGGTGTCGATGACATCATACTTATATTTATGATGTATGTACAGATAATGATTTGTATGGAAAAAAAGAGGGTTGATTATTA
>NZ_JAQVBV010000047.1 GCF_028690125.1 Bacteroides sp.
CGCACAAAAAAACCCACTTGTGTATAAGTAACACCTGCAGGTATCGCACAATCAGATGAACCAGGTTCTCCTCTGGCTCATTGGTCGGCACGGCATTAGAATTAGAATTATCAAGCATGGTTCACTGAATACTTAAAAATGGCAACTGGATATAGAAATCGGTGACAAATATAATCAAATTATTAAACAATCAAAGACTTAAATGTGAAAATATTAAATTAAAATGTTAAAAATGAAGACCGATAGGCTATAAAAGCAAAATATCCGACTCTCACGAACCGGATATCTCTTATTTAACCAAAACCTTAACTAACATAAGAGAAAGGTACTGTAGTACCGTGTCTTATATCGTACTGCAAATATAAGGCACTTTTCTAAACCACCAAACTAATTTTACATGTTCTATAACACTTTATTTATTAGTTCGTTTGGTTGTTTATGTGGAATATAATCTTAACGGTTCGCCATGGCCTGTACATGCAGGTGGAAGTAGCGACGTTTAAACAGCACATAAGCCGTTGATAGAACAAGCAGAACCACAGCAACATACGCCCAATGATGGTCGCCTGTATACAAGAATGCAGCCCCTAGGACGACCTGCAGCACCGCATACAACCCAGACACCATAACGTGCGGAATTTTCAGCTCGTTGGCCATCAATTGGTAGGCATGTTTGCGATGCGGATTAAAAATATTCTCTTTCAGCATCAAACGGTGTACAATGGTAAGCACACTATCCACGCCGTATACCGCCAGAAAAACGATCCAGCTCAGGTCGCCCGTCTTCAAAATAAGCGTACCCAGCACATACAACACGATAAACGCCATACTCACCGAACCCACATCCCCGGCAAAACAGCGCGCCCGGGTACGGAAATTAAAGAAGTTGAACACCAATACCGAAATCAGGCTCACGTACAGGAAATCCGCATCCATAAACGGCACTACAAACCCATTCACATAGGTAAGCAGCCCCAGCACCGCCAGGCTGTACCCACCGGTAATCCCGTTTATGCCATCCATAAAGTTATAGGCATTGATGATACCCGTGCAGAACACCAGCGCGATGGGGATATACCACCACGGATAACTGCCAAACAACTCCCACTGGGCAAACAGCAACAACATGGCTGCAAAGTGAAACACCAGCCGCACCTTGCTCGACACCGGCTGCACGTCGTCCACCATACTGATCCCCGCAATAAGGGTAAGCCCCACACGAAACCACGGATCATTCAACCCAAAGAACAAGATATACACCAACGCACCCAGGTAAAAGATAATCCCTCCCCCGCGTAAGGTAACCGTCTTGTGCGAACTCCGCGCGTTCGGCTTATCCACGATATTCAACCTTTTGGCCACCACAAAGTAAGCCAGCTCCAGCAAAAACAACAAAAAAGCAATATAAACGTAAATCATACCTTCTCTTTAAAACTATTTAATGTAATCAACAAACCCTCGCGGGCACTTACCGGCATCCTGTCTATACCTAATGCCCCCTTTATCTTTGCGTTACTCACCACATAATTCTCTGTCAGCTTATTCAACCGCTGACTATTCAACGGAAGTTGCAACACACCGCCTAACGACGCGATACCCTGCATCAACTCCCTCGGCAAATTCCAGATATGCGCCTTTCGGCCCAACGACTCGCACATCACCCCAATCAGTTCGTTGGTAGAAATCGGCTCGTCGTCGCCCATATGATAAATACCCGAAGGCACCATCCCGGCAACCAACCCATCTATTACAAAACACAGATTATCCACACTCGTAAACGAACGGCGATTATCAAAAGCACCCAGCGGCCAGGGAATCCCCTTGCTCACCACCTTGTACAACAAATTGAGGTTCCCCTTGTTACCCGGCCCGTGAATCATACACGGACGCAAGATATACACCAACTTATCATCCGTACCCTCCAGATCAAAATTATCCTGAATATAATCCTCCGCCGCAATCTTACTCTCACCGTACGGACCCACCGGAGCAGGCACCACCTCCTCGGTAAGGATATCACCCGGCACCGAATCCGCTGCCGCCTTCACCGAGCTGAAAAAGATAAACTTCCCCGCCTTCGATTTCAGAAAATAATTAAACACCTTTTTAGTCAGCCCCTCATTAATATCAAAGTAAGCCTGCGCCAGGCTCTGGTTCTTCGTGTCGTGTGCTTTACCGGCAAGATGGATAACCACATCCATTACCGGTAACCTGTTTTCTTCCAAATCCTTCCAGTTAAAGGTCTTAACCACTCCCGCCTTAGAAGGAGCCACAATATCCAACCCATACACCGCATGCTTCGCACCCAGCGCCTTTACAAGATTGGACCCCACAAACCCGTGGATTCCGGTAATTAAAATGTTCATTGTTTAAAAACTTTTATTTTATCAATAGCAATAAAACCAAGGAAAGTAAAGCGTAAATTTAACTTAAGTTTGATAATATTGTTAAAATTAAAGGCGATCTTGTACTAACTATCCTATATATTGAACAAAACCCCTGTTATTCCTTAGAAAACTCCTAAAGAACTTTTCAACAGACATTACATTCTGTTTATCTTCATTTAAAAAGAGTGCTCATTCAGGTATTGAACAAGTTTATAGACGGTAGTAACCGGGTTTTGTTTGTGTGGAGCTTCCATCTGGTAGCTGGCATGTAATTTTTCTGCCCGTTTAATCGCTTCAGCTTGTGAGGCTCTGCTGTCTTTTTCCAATATTTCATAAAGCTGCGTGCAAAAGCCAATACACTTTCCATCCTCTTGATAATTTATATCCCAAAATTCGCTCAATTTCTCGTAATAAAAAGTCCGGTGACTCGGTTGGTCAGTGTAATGATAATGCAGATAAAACCAAAGTTCGAAAGCATCATTTGAGTAAGCAACCTCATATTTCAATTGCTGAGCAATCAAGATGGCACTGTCAAAAGACTGAAACTCGTCAGAGCCTCTACTCACATCCATATCAAATACACACCAAACAATATCACATGCATGTTTCTTATTTAGATCTTTGGCTTTTTCTACCAATTTAGTTTTACTCTGTCCACCCAGATCTACGACATTAACCGTTAAAGTACGAATGGGAAACGACTCAAAATAAACTTTTTCTGTCTGACCTTCACAAACAATCAGTACAGTCTCCTTTTTTTCGATCTTACTTACCGTATACCTGGACCCTTTATTTCTGTTCCAGGCTTTACCTTGGTCCGATTTTTTTGTATATGTTTTAGCCTTCGGCATTATCGAAATGTTTAAATAGATTGTTAATTCCACCTACATAAGGGATGGCGCCATATTTCCCTCTAATATAATCATTTTCAAAAGAGTCAGTACTCCTTATTCCCTTAAATTGGACTAATGTATATAAATGACTTGCACCATATTTGTCCTTTTCCACAAAGTCGATCTGATCTCTGCGAAGCAAATCCGACGACAACAAATTTGTATCGTGCGTAACAAAGATAAGTTGTCCCGAAACATTAGCCGACGAATTGAAAAGTTCCACAATCTTTTTAGTAATGAGAGGATGGAACCGGGCATCAAATTCGTCAATAACTAACGTAGTTCCTTCCCTCAATGCATCTAGAATAGCCGTACTTAATTCGAATATTTTTTTTGTTCCTTCAGACTCTTGCCTGTCAAAAGCAAAATGAATATCAGAAACTTTATTAAAGTTAGCATCGTACACATCTTTTATTGAAACAACTATTTTCTTTGTCTTATTTTCTTTTCCATTTTTGGCAGTATCCGAGCTTTCATTCAGAGATGAAGGAATCTGGACTGTATTAAGATCTTTAATACCCGTATCGGCATATTTTAAGAAGTCTACTACCAGTTTCTTTTGTTTCGGATCATCCAAGGCTTCAATAGATGAATTATACATACCACTAGACCCTAGCCCATTTATTACCGTAATGTTTGTAATAGTATTTAGTAATGCCTTCGAAAGTTTACCCAATGCAAAAGATGAAAGAGTAGTGAGGAACAACGAATTATTTCTGAAAATTGGATTTTCTTCATCGTTTTGCAACAACGACTGAAACTTTTCACCTTCAGCAAAGTAAGTTTTGTTAATAGTTACCAATTGGGCGTTTTCCCTTATAAAATAGGCTTGTTCCCTTTTTCCGGGTGTTGCATACAACCATTCACTATGAATTGCCGAAGAGTCCGCATCAAATCCATAGCGGTACCTAACTCCTTCATGCCTGAAAATTAGCTGAAAGAAACAAGGCTTGTCAAAAGTTTCTGTAGATAGAGAGAACGGAAATATGTATTTGTCAAGAATTTTGTCATCCTTAACCGAATCTGTAATAATCCGCAGAAAAGCCACCAAAGCCTTTGCCACATTACTTTTTCCGGATGCGTTGGCTCCGTAAATTCCTTTTGCTTTAAGTAAGGAGGTGTCACCATTCATAAACACGTTATCCAAATCCAGCCGAATATCTTTCGATTTTATCTTAGCTGCGGTCATATTCAACGTATTCAACTCTTTGAATGAAGTGAAATTACCAAAACTGAATTCTTCTACCATTATATTGCTCTTAATTTAATATTTGTTGTAATTGTTACAAATATACGATTAAATGTGATGTATTCTGCTTTGTTAACTATAAATATTCTAAATATATTTCGCAACTTATATCCCTTTCGAAAACTCCTTAATACGTTGCTCCTCGCTGAGTTGGCAGATAAGGAGGGTGTTGTCTTTTTCGGCAACTATGTAACCGTTCAGGCCTTGTATTACTACTTTTTTGTTTTCCTGGGTGTGCACCATGCAATTGCTGCTTTCAATCAGCTTAATGTTATTTCCGATGGTGGCATTGTTGTCTGCATCCTTTTCCGAACGTTCATGCAACGAACCCCAGGTACCTAAATCGCTCCAACCAAAACTTGCAGGAACAACAAACATATCCTTTGCCTTTTCCATGATGGCATAATCGATGGAAATGTTGGGACATTGGGGAAACAACTCGTCTATCACCATCTGTTCGATGGGCGAGTAAAAAGAAAGAGCGGCATTATCCATTATTTCGGCAATCTCCGGCTGCTGCAAGCGCATTGCATTTTCGATAGTCTGCACGTTCCACACAAAAATCCCTGCGTTCCAAAAGAAATTTGGTTGAGCAATGTACGAAACCGCACGCTCCAGCGAAGGCTTTTCCCTAAACGCACGCACCTTGAACACCTCCTTATTTATGGGCGAAGCGGCATCCATATCCGCCTCAATATACCCGTAGCCCGTTTCGGGACGGTTGGGTTTCATACCCAGGGTAAGCAAAGTCCGGCTATCCTTTGTAAACGAAAGAGTCGATTTAATTACCCGTTGAAACTCCACGGTATCCATCACCACATGATCGGCAGGAGTAACCACCAGATTAGCCTCCGGATGGCGCATCGCAATCTTCCAGGCCACATAGGCAATGCAAGGAGCCGTATTACGCATACAAGGCTCCAGCAGAATATGCTCCTTCGGAATCTCCGGCAACTGCTCGCGTACCAGCGAGGCAAAACTTTTGGAAGTAACCACCCAGATATGCTCCGGCGGACAAACCCCTTTAAAGCAATCGGCAGTGAGCTGAATCATGGTACGTCCGCAACCTATCACATCGATAAACTGCTTAGGCCTTTCGGGCGTACTCATTGGCCAGAACCGGCTACCAATGCCCCCGGCCATTATTACGAGATGGTTTGTATTCGATTTCATTGGTTAAGGCTGTATTTTATTATTCGAAGTAGTTTAATGTACGGTATCCGCCTTCTTTCAGATACGAATCCTTTTTCATTCCCTTGATATCGCTACGCATCATATCTTCGACCAATCCCTTCAGGTCATATTTTGGTTCCCATCCCAATACAGTTTTCGACTTGGTAGGATCGCCAATAAGCAACTCCACTTCTGTAGGACGAAAATAAGCCGGATCCACACTCACAACTGTTTTTCCGATCAATGTCTTAGCCTCTGCAAGATACGATTCGCCTACAGCAGCTTCAAAACGAGCTTCGTCTATGGCCGTAATCACACCCGTTTCGGCAGCACCCTCACCTTCGAAAGTAACAGTTAAACCCGTTTCGCCAAAGGCCAAACGAACAAAATCGCGCACGGTGGTTGTTACACCTGTGGCAATTACATAATCCGAAGGCTTATCCTGTTGCAGAATGGCATGCATGGCACGCACATAATCCTTTGCATGGCCCCAGTCACGCTGAGACGACAAGTTACCAAGGAACAATTCCTGCTGCATTCCTAAAACGATTTTACTTACCGCACGGGTAATCTTGCGGGTAACAAAAGTTTCGCCACGCAGCGGCGACTCATGATTAAACAAGATACCATTGCTGGCATGCATATTGTAAGCCTCGCGGTAGTTTACAGTAATCCAGTACGCGTACATCTTAGCCACCGCATAAGGTGAACGGGGATAAAACGGGGTAGTTTCTTTTTGAGGAATTTCCTGCACCAGCCCGTACAACTCCGAAGTTGAAGCCTGATAAACACGGGTTTTGTTGGTCAGCCCCAGTAAGCGAACTGCCTCAAGGATACGCAAGGTACCCAATCCATCGGCATTGGCCGTATATTCGGGTGTATCGAAACTCACCTTCACATGACTCATGGCCGCCAGGTTATAAATCTCATCCGGCTGCACCTCCTGGATGATACGGGTAATATTCATGGAATCCGTAAGGTCACCATAATGTAAAATCAAGTTACGGTTTTCAATGTGCGGCCCCTGATACAAATGATCAATACGATCCGTATTAAACTGCGATGACCGCCGTTTAATCCCGTGCACCGTATATCCAAGTTTGATTAAGTATTCTGCCAGATAAGCTCCGTCTTGACCCGTGATGCCAGTGATTAATGCTATTTTTTTCATTGATTAATATTTTATGGTTTTATTTGCTCTAAATGTGACGATTTCTCTTCTGAATCAGTATATTATAGCTGTGAATTGAGTTTGTTTTGTTAATAATATTATGCGATATATACAGCTATTATTTTTCCAAAAGAAGATTTAGTTTGCTTTTTAACTCTTTTAATTCTTTTGATTTATTTTTTAATGAACTCAAATAGCTGTTTATGTCATCCCCTAGATTGTAAACATTGAATCCTATGTTGTCAATTTCATTTATAGATTGCTGGCATAAAGGAAATAGTCTTTCATAGAATTCGTTGCGTGTTGACGGATTTCTAGTTTTATTATCTATCCACTCTATTATCGGAATAAATAAATTATCTTTAAGAACTCTGTAGTTTTTGGTCGAATTGTTTTCTTTAATTATATTGAAAAATATGTTTACTTTTTCTCTATGAGTATTAGTATCTTCAACGCTATAAAGGAATCGTAATGTATTAATTATAGAATTGATGTTTGATTGAACATTTTTTTGCCTTTCGTAAGTGAAATTTCCTTGTTTGATATTCATTGACTCCATTTCTTTAATAACAAGGTATATAAAGTCAATTATCTTTGTCAAATTTAATATTTCTTTATTTTCTTCATTATCATTGCCCAATACATATAATGAATTGTAAAGATCTTTTAAATTAAACTCATATAATTTCTTTAAGGAAGTGTCTGCTAGCTTTTTTACATAATTTATTTCACAAGGTTTTTCCTTACATAATTTGGCATATTCTTTATAATTCTTAATCGTTTCAAGTATGTATTTTTGAGTATCAATGAGATGATAAAGGTAATACTGAATTATGCTTTTTGCTGTACTCTTTTCTTTGTTTTGTTGTTCAAGAGCATCTACCTTTCTTTTTTCTCTTTCAGCGCGCATGGCTAATCGATAACCTAGGTAAGCTCCTAATATCGAAGATATAATAGCAATAATTGCTTGAATTGCCCAGTCTGCAATTATTGAAGGTAAGTAGGTAAACAGATTAAAGTAGATATCAAACATAACAATATATAGTTATTAGTGCGAGTGCAGATTATCTAAAAGGGAAATGATATATTCCGAGGTTATAAATAAATCAGCGATACAAACCCCATATATATTCTTCCCAGAATATACTGGACCGCCGCTTATCCCTTTGTATTTTTCATCTTCTAAGCCATTTAATATTTTAATATTTGTACAAGTTAGGCGTTTGTCATAAGTTATTCTACAAGGCACAGTAAAATTCTTATTTTCAATTAATGTTTATAATACTCCCTGTTTTTAGACCACAAGCCATGCCCTTCAGCACCACCGCCATCACACCCTGCTCCATCGTCAGGTCAAACAGCGCCTGCCATTCATCAGCCGAGTTTATCCTGAAGCTCTCGAAGGGAAGAACTTTACTTGCGCATAGCCATAGCCTTGCACCTCTCATCCCAATACATCTTGGGCATCGCCAGCAGAAACTTACCCACGCGGCTCAGCTGCTTCTTGGGTTCCTTGAAGATACGTTCCAGCCAGATGAAACGCAGGCCACGGATCTCCTTCTTGTTGTTGTGTAGGTCGCCCGTGTAGAAGTTGAACGCAGCACCGATGCCGAACAGCACACCCTGCTCGATGTAGGGGAAAATGTTCGAGATAAACCTCTCCTGCTTCGGAGCACCAAGGCTCACCCACACGATGTCTGGCTTCAGCGCGTTGATCTGATTCGCGATGGCAGGATAGTCAAACTCCTCCACCGGCACGAAAGGCACATCCACGTGCGTCAGATCCAGCTCCAGTCCCTTCTCGGCCACCTTAGCCTTGATCTGCTCCACCTTCTTCTTCGTGTTGCCCATTAACACATGCTTGTATGGACGCTCGATGTAGTACTCAAACAGTTCCGGACCATTGAAGGCCGAATACTGAGTGCCATAGATCGAGTTCACCATCTTCGAAATGGAACTGCCATCGCATGTGTTGATATTTGCCGCCTTCACAATCTCGCGGTACTTCAAGTCCTTCTGCGAAATGGTGATCACATTGGCATCCACCACGCACACATACGCCTTCACCTTCCTGGCGATATAGTCTTCCACAGCCTTGCAGAACACCTTCGAGTCAAACTCGATATGAATATTAAATACGTTCATATTCAGTATGATTTTTGTTTTAAGTTAGTGTCATTCGCATTTCATAGCTTGCACACATACATACTCTTCCATTACCATAATTAGCAGTGAACGCCTTTGTGCTGGCAATTATATCCGCAATCTGCACACCTATAATACTCCATCCCCATCCGTAGGCACTCCTGCATTGTACGCTCAAACTGCTCTTCGGTGAAGCGTCCATCAAAGAGCTTGCAGCCAAAGGAGCCAATAGAACGGCAGAAGTGAGTTATCAGATCAAACATTCCTTCACGCACTCAACAACTTTCTTTTCGTAGGCATCGATGGTGAGGTTGGCTTGATAGCGCTCGTAGCCTGCTTTCCCCATTCGGGAGCGGAGATTTGAGTCTTGCAAGAGTTTTCTTAGACAATTGGCAAGTTCTTCTGCATTTCCCTTTTCAAACAGCAAACCAGTTACACCTTCCTCAATAATATCTGGAATGGCACCCTCGTATGAGGCCACACAAGGGAGTTCGTGTTGCATAGCTTCGCATACGACAAGCGGGAAACATTCTCTCAGAGTTGGCAAGACAAAGATATCTGCATTCTGCCAGAAAGGCTCTTTGTCGTCACCATATTTTGGCCCATGATATGTGACCACATTTTTGAGCCCTCGGCTTTCAATCTCATTTTGAAAAGTCAGGCTATTGAAGTCGGCAGTTTCACCACCAACCATGTCTATCGAGAAGTCAACACCTTCGGATTTCAATTGGCGAGCCGCCTCGAGAAGTTCTATCACACCCTTTTCTCTCAGCAGGTTAGACAAGAAGAATATCTTCGGAATATCATTAGGAGTTCGTGGTGGGCATAGACTTTTTAGTCCCTCTATACCATTAGGGCAAATCAAAATTTGGTCCTTCGATGCGATGTCCTTAATATCATCATATAAATTCCATGACAGAAGTATGACCTTTACGTTTTTATATACCCGCGGCATCAGCCGACGATATCCCCACCTAAGTGTGTAATACCGCGCTCCTTGATTATGCTGATGCAGGACCACCTTCTTGCATGCCAACTTGCAAAGCCCAATAAAGGGCATATCCTTCAGAAATCCAATGCCATAGCAGGTACTTGCTATATATGCCAGATCATAACGATGAGTAAGTAGTTTGCTAATAAAAGAAAAATAAGTAATAAAGAAACGCCACAACTTAAGAAGCGGTTTCTTTCCAATCTCACTCATCTTGCGAGATGTTGAAAGGTTTACATAGTCACAGGCAAACTCATAATTCACAAACTTACTTTTGCGGATGTAGTCACACATCATAGATGAGCCATGGACAGGCGGCGGGAACTGTACTATAAATAAAACCCTTGGCTTGCTACTTTTCTTCATAACATTGTTTCAAATTTCTTTGCATGTTCATATTCGCCCTTTCTTTTGTCGTACGCAATTCGCCTGCGAGCAAAAGCTTTCATATAGGGGATCCAATCTAAAATACCAAATTCCGCAAAATATTTATCGACTAATGACTTATAGCTGTCAATCAAATGTAATGGAGAATCTTCTGGTTTTAGTAATGCTCCAACATGAGTGATGTATGTAAAAATGTCATAACCCAATTCGCGCTCATCAGCCAATTCCCAATCGATCATCCGATACACACCATCCGGTGAGATAATCACGTTCCAGGGGGTAAAGTCTCCATGAGACAGCGAAGTCATGAGCGCTCCTTCGTGCAGATTGGTTTGATTGATTTTGATGGCGAGGGCCACAATCCGGTCGTTTAGCAGAAGGTCGGTAGGGTTCTTGCCATCTACGCATGATGTACGGAAGAAGACATAGTTACCCCCGTCTTTGTAATCATAGAGTTCGTGAACAAGTCCAGTTCCACGCAAGGCGCTCAGAATTTTGATTTCATTTCGCGAAAGAGCCATGGCATCCACCTTTGTGCTGTACTTAGCAAAGAAGTGCTTACCATCCTGCTCCAGTCCCAACATAGAGATCTTCTGTTCCGGCCCAGGGGTGCCCATGTTGAACGACACTACAGAACCCTTCGGCATCATCGACATAATGAGCGAATAAGGAAACTCCCTGTCTGCATTTCTCACTCGAGTCAGCATTTTCACGAGCGAGCATCCACAGAAAGCATCCCAGTACTTCTTCGCCAATCCACCACCAAAGGGAGTATAGAGACCATAGAGGAACTTACGTTCCGGGGATGGAGTTGGGAAGTAGTAGGACGTGCGGAAAGTCTTGAATCGATATAGTTTATTTTGCGACATTTCGATATATTTCATCTATTGTCTTTGCCTTATCTGGCCAATTGTACTCGAGCGCTCGATTACGTGCTCCTTCAGAGAGTTTGCGTCTCAAAGACTCGTCATCAGCTAGTTCGTAGATAGCAGCAGCAAAGTCGTGTACTACCTGATCCTTGCTTTCGATGGCAATCTTACGACCGCACTCGTACGTAAGTACATTACTGAAACCGCAATGATCAAGAGCAATAACCGGCATACCGTAGGAGAGAGATTCAAGGAGAACTGTACTGGTCAAATCTTTTAGGCTGGTGATACAGAACAGATGACAACTCTGCATGATCTGAAGAGCCTCACTTCGCTCCATCCAACCATGCCATACAATATACTGCAAACCAAGGCGTTTTGCCATTTTCTTCCATTCATTGTTCTTTTGGCCTTTACCAATCACATGGAGTTCAATGTCCTTTCGGTCTAATATATTCAAAGCCTCCAATAGGAGATTGAGAGCCTTACCTGGGGTATGTTGGCCGCTCCAGCAGATGCGCAGTTTCTCACCATCCTCACGTTTGCAAAGTTCGTTGATAGCAGCATCTTCAAGCCCTACCTCAGGAATTATAATCGAATCCTTTCCATACAGGCGCTTAAGAGCTATACGATCCTCATTGGTGGCAGCAATCAGTTGAGAGGCCTTCTGAGCGGCTTTCTTTACACGACCAATGGTGTGCATCTGCCAAGAGTTCATCAGGTTGCGCATACCATAGAACACAACACCATATAATCCCATCGTATGCAACAACTTCCATGGTGAATTGCAGAATCCACCAATCGGTCCCCAGACAAAAGGCTTGTCAAGTTTCCATAGATAACCCGGTTCGCGAAATCCAACCATGTTAAGCTGATGAACCACATCGAAGTGCTCCTTGGCATCAAGCTTCTGTGCTAGCTTCAGCGCTTTTTTCTGCCAATCATTATAGAACCAGTAATACGAAGGTGGCCATATCTTGCGTAGCGTGCGATGACGAACTTTATTAATGAAATAGAATTTGATAGCGCCCTTATTCTCTGGGTGCTCCAAATAATATCTATCGATATGCTCCTTGAACTTTTCACCCTCTACGATAACATGGAGTTCGTGCTCTTTCGATAGCCCGTGCACAAACTTCCAACCCATACCAGGTTCTGAGCCCTTATATGGTGAACATGCATAACAATTTATAAGTATCTTCATTCTTTAACCTTTAAGCTTTAATCTGAAATCTCTTAGACATCATTTCAACAATAGCATCCATTGCAGCCTTGATGCTCTTTTCCGTTGAAGTAGTTGTATCTACCCATACTGCCTTCTTATGCTTTCGAGCAAAGTCTTGCAGCACCTTCGTCTGACGAATTACCTCCTCCAGCGATGTCTCAGGCTTACGTGCGTAGATCTTCCCTGGATCACCACCAAGACAGATGGTGAGGTCAGGGGTCGGTACAAACAGACCATACAACTTGATAATCCAGTTAGGCAGATTCAAGCGGGCACGTCTCTGATCTACATAATAGTCATAATAATAACGGTCGAACAGCCATATATGAGTCTTGAATGTCTTATCGAGCCACACCTTACGGAAATAGCCCCAAGTATAATCCAGCCAGTAATAGCTCAGTCGCACAATAGAACCAATCAGACCGGAAGGCTTCGAACCATGCGGATCGGTGCACACCGTATGAGCCTCCTCCGTATCTTTCTTTTTGCCGGATGCTACCGCCAACGAAGAGAGGTAATTAGGACGCATGTGCTCATATCTAATGCCATTATGGAAGGCTTCGTTCAATATCGGTGTAATATGGTCGATAATGAAACTCTTACCAGATCCATCGGTTCCTAATACGGCAATAGTATATCCTGTTGGTTTAAACAACCTAGTAGACTTAGTAAGATTGCTGAGATTTAAGCTACTACCTGTAATACCTAAGCATTTTCTGCCCATTTGAGTAAGATCGGCAAATCCCTCTTTGTAGTTTCCAACAGCGATCGTCTCTGCAAATAGATCACAGAAGTCCGATGAGAATTTCGCCAGCTTACTCTTCAGATATTCCGAGGTGAAGACAGACTTGTTGTCATCTAGTGACTTTGTATACTTCTCATTACATTTGCCATTGTTTAATATCTCCTTCAAGAATGCCATCACATCGCCAAAGCGCTCATCTAACACCTTGATGCCATTGTACTCCACCGTATTGGCCATTATGTCCGATTCTTCGAACATAGGCTTTCTCTTGCAAATGATGCATCCCTTAAATAGGTCAATCTGTATACCTTCATCAGCATTCAGATAGCAAAGCTTGGGACAATGCTGATCTGCAGTATAGGAGGCAAGCACAGATTTTGTCTCCTTTGCAACTTCCGCGAAAATTCGCTCGCAAGCTTCAGCATCCTTTGATGCTACCCACATATCAAGGTCGCTGGTACCACAACTATGTGGTAACTGTTCATAATTGCGTAAAACGCAATACGAGATATTTGCATCATGTAGATGGCAAAACATCTCAGTCAAATATATATTTTCTTTAACCATAAAAATCAAGCAACTTTATAAGTAAGTAATAACTGGTTGTATGTCATCCCCCCCTCTTCTTCAATAATTTCGCCGGCACGCCTCCTATTATTGAATACGGAGGAAAAGATTTTGTTACAACAGCACCTGCAGCCACAATACTATAATCACCAATTTCAACGCCAGGAAGAATGATAACGCGAGTACCTATCCAACAGTCATTTCCTATTACTATCGGCTCTTCAGATTTCGCGCCCTGTTGATTTATTGGAGTATCTAAATCCTTGAATTCGTGGCTTGTTGCCATCATGACAACATCGGGGCCCATAACAACATCATCCCCAGAGTGATGGTTCCTCCCATGCGGGCGTTTTGCCCCAATTGACTTCTGTCACCAACAGTAAGGCGCCCTCCATTACCAAAATAACAACGATCTTTCACAACAACATCTCTACCACAACGTGCTCCAAGAAGTTTCTTGACAGCCCACCGTCTTAAAGTGTAACCTATTTTGTAACCAGGCATAGGTTGCATGGGGATATGCTGTAAGGTAGCATAGTATAATAATAAGACTAACGATTTCATGGCTTTATAAAATGATTTAGGATATCAATATATTTTCTCTGATTTTTACGATAGGATTGAATATTCTCTAATAGCTGACTATGATACTCTTTATTCATCAGTAAAGGTATATCAAGCGCCATTATATCATCATCAACAATCCCTAACCCATCATCCTCAATAAACTGCAAAGCCTTGCATCTCCGACCAACAACGGGAACGCCATTGAAGAGCGTATCGAATACGACGCCACTACTCCGTTCAGAGTACTCGCCGGAATAGTTGAGAAAAGCGTATTTACTATTATGTATATAACTATAGTAGTCCTCATCTGGAATTAGGCCAAGGTGCAATTCGATATTTGTGGCATTGGCACAAGCCTCACGCAGCTCATTGGCAAGATCCTCGCTTTGGGGCTTGCCGGCTATAACGAGTTTATAGACTGTCCTAGCGATATACTTCGCCACTTCGACTGCACCTTTTTCGGGAGAGAGGCGACCAACGATACAGAAGTCGTACTTGCGGTCTGAATAGGGTTTACCTTGCTGCGAAGCATCACCAGTATATATATAGTCAGGAACTACGCAATAGGGCACGCCTTGGAACGCCTCACCAACCATATCGTTAGGACAAATGATGCCATCCAGCTTTCGCTTAGCAAGTTTAAATAGCAAATTCCCTAGTTTTGAACGAAAACCTTCTCTATTATATTGAATCATAAAGAGACGACTTTTGCGATGATAGAAAAAGGCTATGCAAAGGAAGGTGGTAATTGTGGTGCATTGCTGCAAGACAATCACCTGCCCCTCAGCCTCCTTAAAGAGTTTGCGAGCATTAGAAAATGTCTTCAAACGGCCTTTTATGCCACCACCTCCTGAATTATAGGGGAGCGGGAGGAGATTGTCTCCTATGAATCCGGTCTTATAAACAGGACCTCCTGCCACCACGACTCTATCGCTAAACATCTCTTGGTAATTGCGAGCTACAGCAAAATAGTGACCCGTGGATTTGCCTTGGTATGTATGGCTGAGGATATCTGCTATGTATATTTTCTTATACATTGACTAATGAATTATAAAGCTCAACGTACTTGTCAAATTGCGTGAGAGAAAAATCTTGAGAACGCTTGATACAGTTCTCACGCGAATATTTCTCCGGATGCTGGCATACCTCCATGATTGCCTCAAGAAGAGCTTGATTATTACCCTTCTCTACACCAATGCCACAACTCTCGTCAATACTCTCTGCGCTACCTCCAGTACGGAAAGTAACGACAGGGAGACCAGCTCCAAGAGCTTCGATATTCACCGTGGGGAAGTTATCAGCGAGCGTTGGATTGACATAAACATCCGCACGCTGATAGATAGCAATCAGCTCCTCCTTGCTGCTCGTACGAGGGAGACAGATGATATTGGAGGGTATAGTATCCACCAAATCCGGTCGAACACCACCTACCAGCACAATCTGATACCCCTCCGGCAGATGCTGACTCAGCCATATCATTGTGTCAAGCCCCTTGCGATGTTCCCATCCGGTTGCTACACCGAGGAGGATCTTCCCCTTTATGCTCTCCAATGCCGGAATCTTAATGTCAAGCGGCTTTGAGAAGCCAGAGGTATCTATGCCATTATTGAGCACAATACAAGGCTTATCCTGTAGGAAAGAATTCTTGACATGATTGGCCAACCATTGTGAGGGAGTGACAATGGTTAGGTTCTTAATCAGATTGAACCATTTCTTCTTAAGCTTCCATTGTAGATGTACATTATTGACTTTACTCTTTGAATATATGGCATTTGTAGTACATTTCTTGCATCCGGTCTGCCACTGTAAGCATTGGTCCTCTTCGAAAGAAGCACAACGTGCCGTAATGTAACGGGTATCGTGGAGAGTCCATGCTACAGGTTTGCCTAAATTATTCAACAATCTAACGAACAGAGGGAAGCAAAGAATATACTCGTTTACACCATGAAGGTGAATCACATCAGGATTGTACGCTTTTAGTTTCTTGTTCAAATCTCGCGTGCTCAATACTGACCAAATATCCTGTATCCCAGTCCATTTATAGAGGTTGAAGTGAGCAAACCAATTGAACTTGGTTCCCCAAAGTATCTCACGGTCTAACATGCGTCTACGATTCTGACCTGTATTCGGCACAAAGGCCATTATTTCATCACCAGCTTTATCTACAGATGAACATAAATCCAAATAGAAGCGAGGAAAGAAACCAAGATTTCCTGAATGAATAACTGCTATTTTCATCTACGTAGTTTTAGAACTTCTTTAATATTATTATCGGACATTCGTACAATGTTATTAGAGAAACAACATCCAATTAAAGCATAAACAGCCACGTGAATTAAAGTTGTGCCCATCTCAGAACTAAAACTTGCAACAAGCAACCACCCAGATGCCATAATAGCAATTGACTGCACGAACTTATTTTTCGGGTTTGTCAACGCTTTCTTTATGGCATATAAAATTGCTCCAAAGTATAATGCAACATAAACAATGCCTCCACGCATTAATAAATGCAAGAATGTAACTTCGCTAACGATTCGAAGATGGAAATCTCCTTCTCCATTGGTTGAGAGAAAGTAAGATGACTCATATGTCGAACTCGCTCCTTTTCCCAATATCCATGCATGATTTCTGGTAAGGTCTTCTGACATTTCATAAAAAAGGAATGACCTCGAATCGGTTATCAGTTCTTGATTACCCGTTTGTCCATCCAAATAACTTAGAATAACGTCAAAGACTGAGAACTGAGGATCCACCAACATTATTGCCGAATACACTAAAGGAATTATAACCATAGAGTAGCAGATAGACCTTAGTAGTTTGGGGCTCGCATACCGCGGTAAATAATACGACATAAATGATACAACAATTACGATAATCTGAGTACGCACAGTTCCTGCCCTGAAAAAACCAGCATATATAGACTCAATCAATGCCAGTAACAACAGAAATCTATACTTCTTATCTACATAGGGGAACAGCACACCTGCCACCCACATGATTGGTAATAAGGCTAAACCATCAACAAACAAGCTCCATGCACTTAACAACATATAGCACCCTATAGCTTTCTCTATGACTTTTATATTACATAGAGAAGTTCCCAGATAGAAAAACAGAGGAGCTAGCATTAAGTACATACAATGCTCATTGCCAAACAGGGTAAGCCACTTGTTACCAACATACACTGGGCCTGTAGTAAATGCAGACTTCAATATTGCAAAAACAGTCATTACTAATATGCACGTCATCAAGACGTTAACGATCCTGTCAAAATGATTGTTCTTCCTATAATAGAAGGGAAAGTAGCAGAATGCTGCGAAGAGCCCTATACCCATTATGGTTGATCTATAGGCATTTATACCTCCTATTCCTTTGTATGCAATCCACGAAAACAGGGTAATCGCACACATAATATATACTGATATTTTTGTCTTCTTAATTATATTGATATTAGACATCATATTTAAGACTCTATTTGTTTAATCCATTTGTTAACTATTCCATCCAAATCGAACTGTTGGGACTTATTATAGGCCGAGTGCTTAAGATTATTCAATAAATAAGGATCTTTGGCGAGACTTACGATTTCACGTGAATATTGAGCTATATCAAACGGCTTGACTAAGACACCATCGATAGAAGATGATATAATATCTCTTGCTGCTGGGAAACTATCAAATAAAACAGGAACACATCCCCTGCTCATCGCTTCTGGGAGGACGAGTGGGAAACCCTCAAAGGTGGAACACATCATAAAGATACTTGCTTTTTCGTAATAAGGAGAAACATCTGTCTTGAAACCCTCTAACCTAACATTTTGAAGATGACCAAGGCTAATTTCTTCCTTGATATATGGCATCATTTTTCCATCTCCAACTATTACAAGTTCCCATTCGGGGATTTGGGTAGATGCCTGCTTCCAAATTTCTACTAATCTATCCAATCCCTTCATAACATCAAGTCGGCCTACAAAGAGGCATTGTTTTCTCTTCATACAGCAGGACAGGTCGATAGGTGGGAGAGAAACGGGGTTGCCGATAGTTACTATTTTTGAGGGGTATTTGACAAAGCTATGCTTAAAAAATGAAGCGACTAAACTTGTCGATAGCAAAACATATTTATCTGCACAATAGTAAATTCTCGTTCTCCTCCTTCTATACCGAAACACGTTTCTTTTATGCATAATATACAGAATACAACGCTTTATCAAAGACTCTTTCTGTTTCGAACGCGCAAAGGAATAACTAATGTCTATTTGATTAGGAGAACTATGCTCAACCGCAATGATTTTAATATTTTTGTATTTCTTAATGCCGTCTAAGAGATATTCGTTCGGAAAATAACTATCTTGAAATATTAGAACATCAACAATATGCGTACATATAAGTGTATGCAGGTAGTTAATATTTTCTGCGGACTTATTCAGCCCCTTATCAGGCATTTGAAATAGTATGACTTGTTTGTCTAATCTGTCAAGTATTCCCATGTCTTTTTGATGATGCGAACAGATTAGGACTTTGTAACGATCAACGAGCTTATTTGCGAGTTGAACGGTAACGCCCTCTATTCCTCCGAATGCTGGAAAGTCCTCTAATACAAATAGAATAGTCTTCATAAGCCTATCGATTCCTTTAGAAAACACAGTGAATCATCACGGAGTATATCTAATTTTTGTTTAACATGTTCATAATTAATCTTCTCAAATTCTTTGGAAAAGTTAAAGACATTCGGATTTTGAACTAAGTATTTTTTTAATCCTAACCGAAGCGTCAATGTTTCCATTCTGGAATTTCGATTGTTATTATTCAATACACACAGGAACTCTTTTTCGAACAGTATACTGAAAACAGTCCCATGAAAAGATGTTGTAACTACAAAATCCGCATCACGGATTAATCCCAGGAACTCTTGAGGGCCGTTTGCTCTGGCATTTTTGAACCCTGGTTTCATCAAGTCCTTAAGGCTTCCAATACGGACAATCTCCAACCCCTTCTCTGCTGCTATTTTTCTAACCAAAGCATCAGTTCCTGGCTGCTCGTCAAGAATTGTAAAATAGAAAAGGTACTTCTTATAATGAGAGGGTTTGACTATTTCATTCCAATCTTCTCTGGTAAGAAGCATGGTAGGGTCAACTACAAGTTTTGCCTCTCTGCTTGTGTATTTTTTGATAATCTCCACCCCTTTTTCTTCTCTTACTGAAAGGTGTGCGATATCATTTATTAAAGGTATATACTTCTCTACCTCGATATGATTATAGTCCGGAACGCCAAAACTTGGAGCGTAAGCAATCTTTTGATTCGAGGAAACAGGTAGATCCAAGAAGAAGCAAGTTTGGTCTTCACAAATTTGAGGATGCCATACCTGATCGCTGCCAGTAATGACATAGTCATACTCTTTGATAATTTTATCAAGAGATACTTTTGTTAAACATGGTTTACTTACTCCAACCATATTTTGTGAGAAAGCTTTGAATAATTTATTCCTCTTTCGTTCACTTACCAGACTAAGCACATTATTCTTTATAGAACCAAGGAATGCACGCAAAGAGTTGAAATGCCATTCAAACATAGACTCTTCACCTATAGTATTGCAATCCAACACCTCAGCGTCTACGCCTAGCTTACAAAGGGCTGTTTTTGTGGCATAGGCTTGTAGCTGAGCCCCATGGTTTTGAGATCTATGATATGTGATTATTCCTATTTTCATTTAGAAATCGTTTTTATTATATCATTAGGTAATTTACATTGCGTTATTCTCTATTTTTTTGAGGATATCACTCAAAGCATCATCATTGGCGTCAAGATTTTTTTGTATTCTCTCCAGATGCTTCGACCACAAATAGAAGAGATGCCTATGCTTGGAGTGCCATGCCTCAAATATATAATCAGCTAATCTTGATGGCAATAATCTATATAGTCTGTTAATCTTAGAACTGAGAGCTGTTTTTAAATATTCTTGCCTGTTGGTATACAACCTAGGATTACATCTCAAAGTATCATCCCATGTTGCATCTCTATACTCAATATTATTACAAGACTGCAAAAACTTCAAACCTTTAATTGAATTTGGTAATATAGTTGATTCTCCTAATCTATCGTATTCGACTGTAAAACGAATAGCCCAAAAATCGCCTAATGTAATATCGCCAGTTCTATGAATATCATTGAATTGGCATTTATAACAGTTTAAGCGAAAACATTGTTCTGACTGGAAAGCATGATAGAACAGATTCTTTGAAGGGTCATCTATCGTAACCACCTGTCCTTTTCTACTTATAGTCAGATAAGAATCACGCCCCCATCCTCTCTCCTTTGTTCGGAATTGAATGATGCCATCGCCTTTATTTATAGCAAGATGCCTGTACATCAGTATATTAGAGGGAACTCCATGACATATAAGATCTATGCACAACAGATTGTCATAGTCATTTTTCAAATATACTCTTAGTGCATTCACCTGACAAGGGGTACCTGAAAAGACTACATATCTTCCTTGCCTTAAACGAGATCTTACATCTGTGTATATTCCTGAGGCATTGCTCTGAGCATATTTACTTCCCTGAAGTTCTTTAAGTTCTTCTATTGTTTCTACAGACTTATGAAATACATTTGTCCCTTCACAAACAGCACCATATACAACTGCATTTTTGGACAGTATCGCATGTTCTGCAATAGAATAAAATAATCCTCCTGATGTACTACGAAGTCGCACGGCTTCGGATATGGCATGTCCCCGTAAAGGTTGCCGACACACTATCTCAATTCTATTAGTTCTGACCTCTGTGCACTTCGTTTCACAAAGCTTACATCCAACACAATTATGTTCGTTAATTACAGGTTTCCAAAAGCCATTGGTATCTATATAAAAACGAATAGCTTTATGGTTGCATATATCAGCACAGAGCATACAGCCTGTACAATCTTTATAGTTAGCGAGTTTGGGGAGTTTATTTTTCATTTCTTTCCTTGCATATATATACGCATTAAGTATCTAGATACAAACAGCACTGGTATTCTTATTATTGTTTGCATAATCTTATGCATTCTATCATCTGGAGTATAATATGACTGCCACTTCCTATATGCTTTGTAATAATACCCATAACGTTGGTTCGTAATAGTACTGTTATTTTCTGATAAGAACAGTGATCTAATATAATCATAACTTGACATTACATACATTCTCCGAGTGTCATCCTGAAAGCGAGGACTGTCCCACTTCTGCAAAAGATCAAGCGCGGCATTCAAGTTTGCATCTGCTGCGGCTTTCAGTTCATCATACGAGCGCCATCTGTTAGTAAGACCTCCTTGCTGAATTTCATAAATATATGAACTCTTGGAAATAGTAACTAAGCACTCAATGTGCTTAATGTATTGTAACGCAAATATTCTATCCTCACTTAAAGTTATGGAAGTATCAAACAGGAGTTTGTTCTTGCGAATAATGTCAGTTCTATATAGTTTATTGCAGACAAAGCCAAACATTGAAAATCTATTGATATCTGAAATACCATTCAATATATCATTTCCAACATATCTTCCTGAAATGGGACATCGCTCTTCAATAATTCCATTCCGTAAAAGATTGATACCTTGGAAGACCAATTCCATCCCATTGTTCAATCCTTCAACAAAATTTTCGATATATGAGGGTCCTACATAATCGTCAGCGTCAACAAAACATATATGAGTACCTGATGCTTTACCTAATCCTAGATTGCGTGCACTGCTTACTCCTCCATTCTCTTTATGAAAGACTTTGATGCGGCAATCTTGACTAGAGAGTTTATCGCATATTGCTGCACTCGTATCCTTAGATCCGTCATTTATTAGCAAAATCTCGATATTGGAAAAAGACTGACACAGTAGGCTATTTACACATCTTTCTAAATACAGGGCTGCATTATAGACTGGCACTATGATTGTTATTATACTATTCATTAGAGACTGATCTAAACTCTTACACCCTTAACGAGTGTAAGATTTCTGAAACTTTTTTCTTCTTCTATCATTATCCTTGGCAACGAATACATATCGCTATCCCCTTGCGAGACGGGACCACCCATTGCTCGAACACTAAGAATGAACTTATCTTTCAACCCTGAAAGAACACTAAATTCTCTTTCAGATGCCTCATTAAAGGAGCCAAACGGATATGCAAATATTGTACTTTCAATATCAGCCATTTCTTTTAGTCTCTCATAACCAGATAACACCTCCTCTGCAACATTATTTTCATGTGGCAGTTGTTTCAAATTATAGTGATTCTTTGTATGAGCACCTAGTGTGACTAGAGGCTCGTTTTTCAGTATTTTAATCTCATCCCAATTTAGGCATAAAGTATCACACTTAGAATACCAATCAATACTGTAAAAAGAGAATAGTTTTAAAAGTTCTGCTAAGAGATTCTGCTGATCCAGTTTTAATATCTCTCTTCTTAAGGCTATAAAACATTCCTCCTTCTCTTCTTTAGTTCTAGCATTCAAACACACACCATTGGATAAGCGAATTTCTTCATTACCTAATATTAAATCCTCAACGATATACCACCATAAGATAGCCTTCTTATCCGGGAAGTTGGTAGTTACAAATATGGTATACGGAACATTATGCTTCTTAAAAATAGGTAAAGCATTGTAGAGGTTGTCCTTATAACCATCATCCATTGTAAAAACAGCAAACTTTCTAAGATTCTGGCTTCTCAACCTACTGGGGACTTCTTCCAAACGAATAATATCATATTTTTTTTCTATTTGGTTTAAAAAGTTGTCCAAGTATTGTGGTGAGATATTCATATTCTCGTTTGCATAGAGTTTCTCTGATGAAAGTTCCTCTACGCGATGAAGCATAAATATATATCCAACTGCACGTGGCTTACCCCTAAATAGATAACTAAAGTTTCTTACTCGCGCATATATTGGGTATAGCAAATTAAATATATTTTTTCTCATATTATTTTCTTGAATATTTCCACAACATATTTTGGATTTTCAATATTGCAAAATCACGCTCGGTTTGTTCTAGGCCAATGTAAAACACTGATAGTAACGCAGAGAACACACTCACAAAGCCGATACATAAAAATGACATTATTGACATTGACGGCAACGTCATATATAATGCAACAGGCAATACGGAAGAAATAATCATTGTGCCTACAATTCTTATGACAACCTTCTTTATGTACATCCGGAGTGGCAACTCAATCATCGGTCTTACTAAGTATATCCTTGCTCCTTGTGCGATTAATGCCATTAGAACGTGTATAACAAATACTAATTCAGGAACAGGACATATTCGTAGGATAATGTATGATATGGGAATTATCATTATATTAATAGAACCTACTACTGTCTGGTATTTTTTGATCTTACCAGTAGCACCAGCAGCTGTTATAATTGGATTTGCTAAAGTGTCAATCAATGATACACAAAGAATTATTCGTAAAAAATTAACTGTATGCTCTGGCACCTCTTTCAACCATACCGAGAGAATCTCGTTAGCTTCAAGAACAATAGGTAATACCATTAGATATACCAAGAAGAAGGATAAACGACTACTAGTACAGATTAAAGATCTCATGCGATCACATTCATTGCTTGCATAAGTCTTCGTTATCTGTGGATTAAGAGCTATCTGGAAACTAGAGCAAAAGTTTTGTACTGCCATTTGGACTTGTACGGCGATACCTCTAGCAGCATTAATTGCAGGTGAGAAAAAAGTATTTAGCAATAAGTTTACACCATGTGTGCTTGCAAATGCACTACAGTTTCCGAACAAGCCCCAACCCGCAAAGGATAGCATCTCTTTAAACAAAGGTGTATATTTAACCTTGGTATATTTTGTTTCTACAAAGTTCTTGCTACAATATATACCATACACTATTCTTGAGATCAATCCTACACAGAAAATCAGAATTGAATATAATATCAGTTTATCTATAGGTGATATCATCAATAGATATACTACCAATAGTTTCAAAGTGACATCCATTACCGAAAAGTAGGCAAAAGCAGACATTTTCTCATGGGCAATAATTGCAGCATTATATGGAACGCTCATCACACCGATACATGCTGCCAATACAGACATTTGATAGACCCAATTAGCGGCAACTATACGTTCAGCAGGAATGATAAGTTGTGTATTTAGGAACCACAATCCTATGGTTTCTGCCAGCAATACCATGATTACGCATATCAAAGCATGTATATTGATACTAGTCGAAAATACTTTTTGCAAACGCTCATAATCTCCAGTACCTAGCTCGAAAGTCATAAAGCGCTGCGTAGATGAAGCCATGGCATTGTTTATTATATTAAACATCGCCACAACACCTCCTACGACATTATATATACCATAATCAGTAACACCAAGGATTGCAAGTACAACACGCGATGTGTAGAGGCTTACACCCATGGTAAAAAACATCCTTATATATAATATAAGTGTATTCTTTGCAAGACGCTTATTATCATTAGTTTCCATTGATATAGCACTTTGTTATTAAATTCCAAGAATATTTTCTAAATTGATCAAGCAAGATTGCAAAAACAAAAAATGAGCCTACAAAAATTGCTTTTATTAAATAATATATTGGAAAAATATTATTTTGGAATATGTAATCATTAAAATCCTTGTATCCATTAAAAATCAAAGGGTGTACATTAAAGAGGAATACTGCAAAAGATGAAGCTGCGATCCAATTTACGAATCGACTATTGAATGACATCTTAGCAAAGAACAGAAATAGGCATACGCTTGATGCTATAATGAAAGGACTATTATATTGGTAGATTCGTCTTGGATACCCATATCTGCACAAGAAATAAGTTAAAGCAGCCGTTATTAAGCTAAATAACATATAATATATCAGAAATCTCTTTTTTCCATGTAGCCGTCCATGATAGAATTTCTTCAAGAATGCAGACAAAAGATATAATCCAATAAATGACAACACCCCATAGCCATCATCAAACATCGCCGTTTCACCGCCTCTAATATAATCAGTGTATATTTCAAGAATGAAAAAGGACAACAATGTTAAGAAAAATATTCTCCTATTAGCGCTCGTAATAAAAGAATTTAAAACTGGTGACAATATAAATAATATAATATAAGAAGCAATAAACCAATTATATCTTGTAACCACCATGGAAGCTTCCACTAATCCTCTAAATGAAAAATGAGAGCATTTAAAATAGGGGATGTCATAACTAAAGGCGTATAAAATCGAAGATGTAATAAAGATTAGAATCGAGAAAAATAAGATCTGATATAGGAACATACATAACCCTCTAAAAGAGGGCTTAATCATAAACCATCCTGAAATCATTATAAAAACGTTTACACATACAGAGGCTAAGGATTGTTCATATAGTCGCCAAAATGACAGTACTGGTTCTTGAATAATCTCTACTGAGTTGGGGCGTCCGATACTAACAAAGCATGTATGTACTACCAGAACCAGTAACATAGCAACTATACGTAATGCTTCAAAATTCGAAAGTCTCATTTGTTTTATACACTTGTTTTTTTTTATAGTTTAAGAAAATATCGCTTGCCTAATTTAATTAAATAACATATTGACTCACCGACACCACAAAGGCCTCATCGCGTGTTCTCTGTTCAAAATTGACGCATGTCTTAGGCATTAATACACATGATACAACCTCTTTATAGGTGTCTTGATGATACAATCCAATTTGCTATTAGAACCAAAATTACCAGTCTCAAGAACATCGTTTGTTAGGAATCTAACATCGTTTGTATGTAGGTGGATGCAAAAAGGGAAGTTCGGCATTTATCTGCACTATATCCACAGGGTTCTACCATTTTATTTATAGCTTTTGTGTACTCTCTTTCACATACGTATATATCAATATCACCAACGCTTTAAGCCAAGTACTTTTCAATATATTCGTATTGAATAGGAGATATCTTATTGTTAATTTGATTTACCTTTTCAGGGATTACATGTACCGCAGTAACCTGGTGATGTTGTGCTAGTAAGGTTGCTATTGACATACCTACATAACCTGTTCCAGCCACGGCTATCTTTATATCTTTGTATGGTCTCATATTATGATGTGCAATTTAACTTTTAGTTTCGTATAAATATCTAAAATGTATAAACACACCCTCACGCCTCAAACCCATTGAAAGGTTTCAGCGCAATGCTGGCGGACTGTCTTTTTGGACGGGCCGGGTGGTTGGTTTGTACTTTATTTGATTTTGTTTGGCCTGGGTTTGCATAGTATGCTGTTGCCGGGCAACGATCAAAGCCCTCGGTTGATTGGGCTGGTGTTACAGATTTCATTGTGTCTTGAGCTTGGGGGTTGTAATACCAAAGGTTCGTCACTCCCAATGGAGTAACTCTTTGTACAGGTAACGGACTGTTTTGTAGCGTTTATTCCTGTTTTTGTAAATTGTTGGCAAAGATGCTACTTTTTTTAGATAAAAAAAACCTTTTAGCGTGATTTTGTTGTGAATTAAATGTTACAGGGCCGTTTTTGTTTGAGGGGGGCTGGCGGAATCTTTCCTTACGTATACTTTTTTTTATCCTTAAGGAAAGTTTTTTTTATCCTTAAGGGAAGTTTTGCGTAGAAGGGGTGTACGGAAATAGTAGACACAAAAAAATCCCCTCCGTGCGATACGGAAGGGATTATATGCCTACACCAGGTGGTTTATGTACCAGGCGGTGGCGGCGGTTACGATAAGGCACCAGCCTAACAGGTTGGCGGCACGGGTGGCGGTGGCTTCGCCAGGGTCAGGATCAATCCGCACAGGGC
>NZ_JAQVBV010000003.1 GCF_028690125.1 Bacteroides sp.
TAACGCTCATCACCACTTTCCTTCCTACAGATGAATTACTTAACCACATAAATGATTGAATTTAAATTATTTAATTGTTAGAACTAAAATTTCGTCATTTTACACCACTTACAGACTGCAAAAATAGAGCAAATTGATTGATTGACCAAAGAATTAAAGAAATTATTCCTTAATCGGGAAGCTTTCCGATTTTTTCACCATTGGCTGCTTTCTTTCGTAAAGCGCGCGGAGTGTCTCCAAAAGAGTCTTTGCAGAAATGTGCGAAGTGGGATAGGGAATCGAAGCCATACCGATTGCAGATTTCAGTAATACGCATTTTGGTATGCTGAAGATCCTCCAGTATACCTTCTCGTTTTTTCTCTAATATCCATTCGTAGACGGGTACACCGTATAAGTTTCTAAAAAGACGCCGGAAGGTAGTAGTTGTATACCCTCCTAAATGTGCAAATTCTTCTACATTCTTTACCTTACTGTAATTTTGCATGATAAAATATTGGAAGCTCTCTGTATACGTACTGATAGGATAAAAGAAAGCTCCTAATTGAGGAATTGGATAATAGTTGGTGATAAGATATGTTAATTCATGGCATTTTAACTCAATAAATTTACCACAAGGGAGTTGCTCGTCAAGATAAATGGCCAGGTCACCAATCAGGTACTTCAGCTTTGAACTCATAATCAGAGGAGTATAGGTAATTGGAGCTTCTGCCTGATTGATAATTTCTTCATATCGGTCCGGGCAGATCAGAGGGAGTTCGTTAAACCAGTAACAGATATATTTTACCTCCGTGAGTGCCAGCAATTCAACCATCGAACCAATAGCTTGAAGAATAAACTGTCCCTCGTACAATATTGTGCCGGGATATTCTTCGCTATTAATCAATAATTCTCCTGAAATCATGAAAAGGATGCAATTTTGTGTACACTTGTCTTTAGGGAAATGTTGCCCTCTCGACAGTTTTCTGTATACACATATACCTTCAGTGACTTTGGGGCATTGTGAACAATCTGTATATGTTTTGCAGAAAGGATCTCTAGCCATGAATTTTATTGTAATGATTCTTATAAGGGAACAAAGATAAACTTTTTCTATGAAAATATACGTAAATATGTAGAATCATTCCTTTTTTATTATTGTTTCGCTTGTTCTATTTGTTATAATTCTACCGGAAATATGTTGGATTTTACCTCTCTTTTTTTTCATCCTTTCGAAAATTCAGAGCAAAGATTATTTGGCGAGTGAGATATTTCTGTATTTTTGTCTTCTTTAATACTATCCTCTCAATTACCAAGACGTTAGTATGCCATTCTTGATCAATAATTTATTTAAAGTGTACATTTATGAAAATGAGATTATTAGTTACTTCCATAGGAATATGGCTAATGAATATGACAGCCGGGGCACAACCTGCCATTTCTTTTCAGATAGAGACCTCGAAACCTTGCCAGGTTATAGAGCACTTCGGTGCTTCCGATGCTTGGAGTATGCAGTTTATAGGTTTGTGGCCACAGGAAAAACAGGATCAAGTAGCTGACTGGCTCTTTAGTACCGAAAACGATGAGAACGGTCAGCCTAAAGGAATTGGTTTATCACTGTGGAGGTTTAATATCGGAGCTGGAAGTGCGGAGCAAGGGAGTGCTAGTGGAATTTCCTCTCCTTGGAGGCGTGCTGAATGCTTCTTACAGGCTGATGGAACGTATGATTGGACCAAGCAACAGGGACAACGTAATTTCCTGAGATTGGCAAAGGAACGTGGAGTTGATAAGTTTTTGGCGTTCCTGAACTCTCCTCCCGTCTTTTATACACAGAATGGCTTAGCTACCAATACAGGTCGTGGGGGGACAGCAAATCTCAAGCCTGATTGTTATGAGAACTATGTTCATTTTCTGGCAGATGTAGTGCAGGGAGTAAAAGAGCATGACGACATTAAATTTAGTTATATTTGTCCTTTTAATGAGCCGGACGGACATTGGAATTGGACAGGATCTAGTCAGGAGGGTTGCCCGGCAACTAATCGGGAGATTGCTCATACGGTTCGGTTATTAAACAAAGAATTTACCGATAGAAAGATAGATACAGAGGTTTTGGTGAATGAGTCGTCCGATTATCGTTGTATGTTTAGTACTCATATGACGGATTGGCAACGCGGATATCAGATACAATCGTTTTTCCGCCCCGATAGTGTGAATACTTATTTGGGGGACGTCTCTAAAACTCCTCGTCTGATGGTGGGGCATAGCTATTGGACAAATACTCCTTTGAGTGCTTTACGTCATATTCGATCTCAGTTACGCGATACATTAGACAAATATAAGGTCGATTTTTGGCAGACAGAGGTTTGCATCATGAGTAATGATGAAGAAATTGGCGGCGGAGGGGGCTTTGATCCTACGATGAAGACTGCGCTTTATGTGGCTCGAATGATTCATCATGACATAGTGTATGCCGGTGCTAAAAGTTGGCAATGGTGGCGTGCTATTGGTGAAGACTACAAGGATGGCTTGATTCGTGAGCTCGCAGACGATGACTTTCGGAATGGTAGGGTGGAGGACTCTAAATTGATGTGGGTGTTAGGTAACTATAGCCGCTTTATCCGTCCGGGTGCTGTCAGGCTGACTGTTTCTGCGTTTGACAACACCGGGAAATTGGTTCCTGAAGGGGATACCGACCAGAAAGGACTGATGTGTTCTGCTTATAAAAATACAGATGGAAAGTATGTGGTTGTCCTCATTAACTATGCAAATGAAGACAAGGAGTATTCAATAGGAAAAGGCAACGCGAAAAAAACAGAGTGGCAGGTTTACAGCACATCAGATCGTGAAGGTGAAAATCTGAAACCTGTAGCCAAGATAAAGGGGAGAAAAGTGAATCGGATTCCCGCACGTTCTGTCATTACACTTTTATCAGAGTAACTTTATTTTTATTTGCTATTTCTTTTAGTTTAATTCTATTATCAGCCTAAGTTCGTTGCATTCTTGCCCTATTAATGTGGAAGATTGCATTGTGAATTGATTGTGTCATTTTATTCTGTTGATGCAATTAGAATATATAAACTGTTTTCTATCTATGATTTTATCTCTGATTCAACTAATCCTTTTATACTATGTGTTTTGAAAAAGTTTATGAAACGAATAAGCTCAAATGATTTATTCAGTGAATAAATCATCATGTCTTCTTTTTTATTCTAAGGTCTTTGAAGGTCTGTTTGATTTGTATATTATTAATTGATAATATTCATGAAAAAAACGAGAGAGGAACGAACAATTAGCGAAAAGTTTAAGTCCTTGAAAGCGGTAATATTGCCAAATAATGGAATATAACCTCCTAATTCAATGTCGTGAGACTAACTTTATCAATGTTTTTTGAATGTAGATTAGAGAAACAATAGGTACGATGATTTAAATAAATTAGGCAGGTTGTTTTAATCAAACAGAGAAAAATGGGGAATTTAATTTCATTTATGCAAAAAGTAGCCGATGGGTTACAGACGAGTGGTAATTATGGGACCGCTCATGTGTATAGGAGTAGTTTGAATGCGCTTATCTCATTTCATGGAAATACTCATCTGCCATTTCGGAAAGTTACTCCTGAATTTATAAAGAGTTTTGAGATACATCTACGTGGAAGAGGATGTAGTTGGAATACTGTTTCTACTTATATGAGGACTTTGAGAGCGGTATACAATCGAGCAATAGAATGTCGTAGGGCGATTTATATACCACACTTATTCAAATATGTCTATACCGGAACACGTGCTGACCGGAAGCGGGCCCTGGACAACGGCGAGATGTCACAGCTATTAAATGATTCATCACCAAGTACCGTTATCCCTTATTGCTTGAAAAAGACGAAAGCATTGTTTGTGTTGATGTTTTTGCTGCGCGGATTGCTTTTTGTGGATTTGGCTTATCTGAAAAAAAAGGATTTGGATGAAAACGTACTTACCTACCGTCGGCGTAAAACCGGGCGACAGTTAAGCGTAACATTGACACCCGAAGCAATGGTGCTGGTAAGGAAGTATATGAATACAGACCTAAACTCTCCTTATCTCTTTTCATTGATAACGGCCGGGGAGGGTACTAAAGAAGCTTATCGTGAATATCAGCTTGCACTTCGTAACTTCAATTATCAACTTACCTCACTTAAAGAAATCTTGGGATTTACGTCCGATTTAAGTTCTTATACAGCCCGCCATACATGGGCTACAATGGCTTATTACAGTGAGATTCATCCCGGCATTATCTCCGAAGCAATGGGACATTCGTCTATCATGGTGACGGAAACTTACCTAAAGCCTTTTAGGAATAAGAAAATTGATGAATCAAACATTCAGGTGATTGACTTTGCAAAACAATATTTTAAAAGTGTAATAGCCTGAAATTTAATTTGTTACTTAGTAGGTAACGACAATACTTTCTTGTGACATCCCCAAAGGCGTTTTGGGGGATGATTGCTGACAAAAAGCATAAAAAGATTATTTCCCTCATTTAGGCAGAAAACTGAGGGGCAGAGAATTCTTTGTCCAAGTTTTAAGGTTAATAGACTGTTAATGCTAAGAATTCGTAGTTTCGTGTATTTTGCTATTCTTTTTTAATAGTTTATGAGAAAAAATATGTTATTTGTTTGCTTGTTTTCAGAAATATGTCCATATTTGCAGCGTGTTTTATTCCCGTTACCTACTAAGTAACGGGAAAGTATTGTTGAAACTTAGTGTTTAATAATATATTATTAATGTAATTTTTAAGTAGTTATGAGAAAAAAATTTGTGAAAGTGATGTTCTTCGGAGCATTGGCTCTTTCCACTGTCACCTATGTAGGCTGTAAAGACTACGATGATGACATTGACAATCTGCAAACTCAGATTGATGCCAATAAAGCCGATATCGCCAAATTACAATCGTTTGTGGATGCAGGCAAATGGGTGAAAACAGTAGAGCCTATTACCGGTGGATTTAAAATTACCTTTAACGATGAAAAGTCTTATGAAATCGTAAATGGTGCAAAAGGTGACAAAGGTGAAATAGGGGCAGAGGGTTCTGCGGGTTCTAAGGTTACTATTGATAAAGAAACCAGTGAATGGTTGATTGACAACGAACCGACAGGGTGGTATGCAAAAGTTCAGGACGGTCATTCTCCTTATATTGCTGATGGCAAAAATGGCGATAAAGGTTATTGGTATTTCTGGGACAGTGCAGCTGGTAAATTTGTAAAAGGCGATAAGGCACAAGGTAATGACGGTGAATCTATCACGGGACAAAACGGCAAATCTCCTTATATAGATAAAACTACCGGTCAGTGGGTTTATTATAACGAAGCAGGAGAAAAAGTATTTGGTCCTGTGGCTGCCGGAACTAATGGAAATGATGCTGTATCACCTTTTATCGGCGATGATGGATATTGGTACTATTGGGATGTTAAACAAACAGGTGAGGACGGTACTCCTGGTAAACTTGTAAAAGGTGCTTATGCACAGACAAGCGTGTACGTAGTGAAAGCTAAAGACAGGCCTGCTTATGACCTTCACATCAATGTACAGAACGCAGATGGTACGTTTACTGCAAAAACTTTGGCTCTTCCTTCTGCTGAAGCCATTGCTACAATGGACATTGTTTCAATTGCAGGCGGTGAGATTTCTCAAGGTATGACTCAAGCCATTGAATTGTACTATGGTGTAATTGATAAAGAGATAGAGTTTAACGGAAAGAAATTTGGTGCTAAAGACAAAAAGACTACATTGGTAGGCAGCAACTTTAATACGCTTTTTGCTCTGGTTAATCCCACAAGTGTGGATTTCTCTGAATATCCTGTTACATTGATCAACTCACACGGAGAAGAAGTGTTTAATGTCTCTCAGGAAAAGCACATGAGTACTACTCCCTTAACTACTACTCGTGCAACTGATAAGTGGAACGTTGGTGTATATGCTTTGAAAGTTTCTTTAAACCCTGCCAACGTTACTGGAGACTTGAACGGCAAGACTTATGCTTATGCTTTGAAGACCAAAGATGCATTCAGCAATGAAATTATCTCTAAATATGATGCCAAGATCATTGCAAAAAATGAAGCGAAATCTTTAGTAGCAAAGGAGGTAGATGTTGATTATACAAAAGCTGCGGAACTTGATCAATTGTTTGCCGGAGAATTGACTAAGGTTGTTGATCATTATTACACTATTGATGATAATGAATTGAAGGCTATCGGTGCTACTTTTGATAAGGCTACTAATACAATTTCTGCGCCTGCTAAGCAAGGTTCAGTTAATGTAAAAGTAAACTATTTAAAAACTGATGGTCAGAAAGTAGAAGGAGCAAGTGCTGTGATTTGTAAAGTGACATTTACATATAGTATCGGTACTGATATTAATGTTGCAGAAGCTGCCGTTTGGACGCTTGCTAAGAATGCAAACACTACTGATATGACTCAGAATAAAGCTTCTATCACTATTACTCCTGAAAGCAATGCTGACTTATTCAATTTGTTGAATAAAGACTTTGGTAGCGGTAGACAGGCAACTTTGAAGCTGGATGCTGCTGATGTTAAGTTTGCACAAAGCATTAATAATATTACTTATGCTTCTAATTCTATCAAGCTGGCTGCAAATCAACCTGAAAAGCTTATGAAAGATGGTAAGGTAACAGGCTATAAGATTACCTTTAACTTTGATCCGACAACTATTTGTGCTACCGTTCATAATGCTATGTTGCAAGTTATGAATCCTGCATCGACTCCTGCGTTGGGTGACAATGTACTGAAGAAAGTTAATGTGAAAGTAGAAGTTAAGAATCCGGGTATTTTCGAATTCAAACCTCTGGATGCATACTTTACAAACTCTAACACAGCAGTTGCTTACGGTACTCCGGCTAATAATACTGTAGGACAGGATCTTTATGCTCTCTTCGAAGTAATTAGTGATGCTGACAAAAATCATATCACTTTCTCTGAAGAACGTCCTAATTTCGGAACATCAGCTAATCCTCAATATGGTGCTGCTTGGCTGTCTGGAATATCATCTGAATTGAAAGTACCATTGTACAAAGCGGAGAAGAATGACGGAGTATATTCTGAACGTAAATTGATAATTTCTTATCAACCATTTGGAAACAATCGTCTGGCTTCAATCTCTAAAGAGTTTAATCTGACAGTAAGATCTGCTATCAAGCAAGGTTCACATCCTGATATTGAAGCGAAAAATGGTAAAGTGCTTTCTATAAAAGAGACAGAAAAATCATTCAAGATTGCACCGAATTTATTTGCTGTGAAAGATGTTTATGCTAAAAATGTAGTAATCGCGGCTACAAGTAGAGATGCCAGAGTGACAAATGTTACTATTGAGCTGAGCTCTGAAATTGCTAAATACGCTGAAGTTGCAGGTCAAACTAGTAGTCCTGTAGCCTTTGGTAATGAATTGACAGTACAGTTGAAAGCTAATACAGTATCTATCGCACGTGAAATTACAGGCTATGCTTTAGTGAAGATCACAGATACATGGGGTGCTGTAACTGAAGTTAAATGCCCGATCACAATGAAGGCAGATGGCGCTAATTGAATTTCTAATCAATAAGACTGAATAAGTTTTAGATGAGAATTTAATCTAAGGGTATCTCTTCCCCACTGGAGATACCCTTTTTAAATTATAATTCAAGGAGTATAAATCTGTTCTTGGGAAAGCCCAGATTTTATAACAAACTCTTGATCAAGGATACCTCTAGTTCCCCTGGGGTATCCTTTCTTTTTATACCATAGTATCCTTGAATCAGTACGTAGATTGGCCGATAACATAGGTATTGATGTTGTGTGGCTTTTTCTCCTCTTTCAACCGTTTAGAGCGGCATGAAACGGTGACTAGTACTAATTATAAAATCATTTTTAGACTTTACAGAAGGACTTTCTCTCTTTTCTACACCAAAAAATATCTAATTCGAAAGATACATATTGTAAATTAGTAGTTTGGCAAGGTCTTTCTACATAATCTTGCTGTTATCTTCTTAATTTCTTAAAATCGGCAAAGTGCCGATTCTATGGTTTCGATTATGGAAGTGGTGTGCGATCAAAAGAATGTTAGTCCGTTCGCATCAATAATCAGATTTGTTTTTTGTGCTCTTTAAATATCATAGGGCATAAATCTGTTTTATTTCAACTTTTCCTTAAATTCTTTACTATTCAATATTTCCAGTGCCTTTTGTACACTTTCATTGGTCGTATTCATTATTTGAAAGTACTCATTCATATCCCAGATGTCACGTGCAAGGAGTGCTTTTAATTGGATTTTGATTAATGGAAGCGATTTTTCATACTGTTGTTCATCGAACTTCACTCCTTCTTTTTCACCCATCTCACGCAAAGCGGATAACATATCATCACTGATAACAAACTTCTTGTTGAACTCGTCAAAGTTCTTGTATTTATTTGCTAATTCCTTCCGTTGATTTTCGATGTACTTCATTACATACTTGATCACTACTCCCTTGGCAACCAGATTTCGGTGATAGTCCGTAAAAAGAGTAGTATCAATTGGAACAAAATAATCCGGCATAATACCACCACCGCCATAAACAGTACGTTTGAGTTTCTTGGTCTGTACTTTCAGTGAGTCGGGGAAATGAATACTGTCGGCATTCATCAATTCTCCGTGGTTGAAACGATCTATCAGATCTTTATTATAATCAGTTTCGCTGTCATAAGGTTTTTGAATGCAACGACCGGACGGAGTATAATAGCGTGCGATAGTCAGACGAATCATGGAACCATCGGGAAGTTCAACAGGCCGTTGTACCAATCCTTTGCCGAAAGAGCGGCGACCTACGATTATACCTCTATCCCAGTCTTGTATAGCGCCACTGACAATTTCACTGGCAGAAGCCGTATATTCATCTACCAAAACGACGAGACGACCATTACGGAACTCTCCGTTACCTTTTGCAAAGAATTCACTGCGCTGTGCAGCCCGTCCTTCGGTGTATACGATCAGTTCTTTCTGCCCCAGAAACTCGTTGGCAAGGTCGATAGCGGCATTCAGATAGCCTCCACCATTTCCTTGCAGGTCAAGGACCAGATCTTCCATTCCTTGTTTCTGAAGATCTTTCATTGCTTTTTTGAATTCTTCAGCCGTAGTTGCCCCGAAACGGTTGATACGGATATACCCTATTTTCGGTTGAATCATATAGGATGCATCAAGACTGAGAATAGGAATCTTGTCTCTCTTTACAGTGAATACTAACGGATCTTTTACACCACGGCGGACGATTGTGAGATCTACTTTTGAGTCTTTCGGACCACGAAGTCTTTTCATAATATCCTCCGTACTCATCTTTACTCCGGCAATGGCACTGTCATTGACTGCAATGATCCGGTCACCGGCAAGGATACCGACCTTTTCGGAAGGACCGTTGCTGACAGGTTGTACCACTAGCAATGTATCTTCAATCATTTGAAATTGTACTCCGATACCTTCAAAATTTCCTTGAAGGGGTTCGTTCATCTTCTTTACCTCTTCTGCATCTGAATAGGTAGAGTGGGGGTCGAGTTGTGCCAACATTTTGATGATGGCCTCTTCTACCATCTTGTCCTCGTCTACTTTGTCCACATAAAGATTGGTAATGGCGTACTCTGCCATTTGTAGTTTGCGCATGGCAGGTGAACCGAAGTCCTGAGCTTGTGTGGTGATTGCCCACAAACAAGCTAATAATATATATACCTTCTTCATTGTCTTTTTCCTTCTAATTTATAATTCACCTACCAAGAGGTCTAATCTTTTACTTTCATTCCTTGTGGAATAAATTGGCTAATATCTTTATCATAAGTTAATAATTCACGTACGATAGTTGAACTGACACAGGTTAATTCCGGTTCGGTGAAGAGTAGGATTGTTTCGATACCTGCTAGTTTGCGGTTAATGTCTGCAATCGTTTCTTCGTACTCGAAGTCTTTCACTGTACGGATGCCGCGGATAATAAATTTCGCATTTACTTGCTGGGCAAAGTCAATGGTCAGGCAATCGTATGACATCACTTGAATATGAGGATTGTTTTTATAAAGACCCCAGATCATTTCCTCTCTTCTCTCGATAGGGAAATATGTATTTTTGTTTTCGTTGATTCCAATCCCAATCACTATTTCGTCCATAAAAGTGAGTGCACGTTCCACTACCGAGTAATGTCCGATGGTGAAGGGGTCGAAAGTACCCGGAAATATTGCTTTTCTCATGATGCCAAGTCTTCTTCTATAACCAAATTGTCTATAATAAAGTTTTGCCGTTCCATGGTATTTTTACCCATATAGAATTCAAGGAGTTCTTTTACAGCATCAGTTTTACGTAACGTAACCTGCTCCAAACGAATGTCTTTACCAATAAAATGCTTGAACTCGTCCGGTGAAATTTCTCCCAGACCTTTGAATCGGGTGATTTCCGGGTTAGGGTTAAGTTCGTTAATGGCGTTGATGCGTTCTTCTTCACTGTAGCAATAGATGGTTTTCTTTTTATTACGTACACGGAAGAGTGGTGTCTGTAAGATGTATACATGACCTTTCTTGATGAGATCAGGAAAGAATTGCAGAAAGAAGGTAATCAGCAATAGGCGGATGTGCATACCGTCCACATCGGCATCGGTTGCCACAATCACCTTGTCATAGCGTAATCCTTCAATTCCGTCTTCTATATTTAAAGCAGCCTGGAGTAAATTGAATTCCTCATTCTCGTAAACTACCTTTTTGGTTAATCCAAAAGAGTTCAACGGTTTACCGCGAAGGCTGAATACTGCTTGAGTATTGACATTACGACTTTTAGTGATAGAACCACTGGCTGAGTCTCCCTCGGTGATGAAGATACAGGATTCTTCTTCGAGTCCTTTTCCTTTCGGATCATTCAGGTGGATACGGCAATCGCGCAATTTGCGATTGTGCAAGTTTGCTTTTTTAGCACGTTCGCGTGCCAGCTTGGTGACACCTGCAATGGCTTTACGTTCCTTTTCTGATTCTTGAATCTTCTGGAACATAGTATCGGCTATATCCTGATGCTTGTGCAGATAGTTGTCTACCTCCTGTTTGATGAAATCGCCTACATATTTATTAACGGTTATGCCACCGGGAGTCATATTAGTGGAACCTAGCTTCGTCTTGGTCTGACTTTCGAAAATAGGTTCTTCCACATTGACAGCAATAGCGGCTACCAGTCCGTTACGAATATCTGTATAATCCAGGTTCTTATTATAGAATTCTTTAATAGTACGGGCAATATGCTCTTTGAAAGCACTCTGGTGTGTACCTCCTTGGGTAGTATGCTGTCCATTGACGAAGGAATAATATTCTTCTCCGTACTGTCCGGTATGCGTGAAGGCTATTTCTATATCTTCCCCCTTCAGATGGATGATCGGGTAAAGTCCGGTAGCAGTCATATTATCATTCAGCAAGTCTACCAGACCGTTGCGTGATAAGATACGATGACCGTTGTAGATGATGGCAAGTCCGGTGTTGAGATACGTATAGTTGCGCAGCATCGTTTCAATAAACTCAGGCTTGAAGCAATAATTTACGAATAATGTATTATCCGGTTCGAAAAAGATAAAAGTTCCGTTTTCTTCTTCCGTATCCGCTGTCTTGTCAGTAAGCAGTTCTCCTTTAGAGAAAGTAGCGATACGTACTTTGCCGTCGCGGTAGCTTCGTACCTCAAAGCTTGAACTTAGCGCATTGACCGCTTTTACACCGACACCGTTCAGCCCGACACTCTTTTTGAATGCCTTACTATCATATTTACCACCGGTATTGAGCATACTGACAGCTTCTATCAGTTTCCCTTGCGGAATGCCACGGCCATAGTCGCGGACACTCACACGGAGATTCTCTTCAACAGTGATTTCGATTTTCTTGCCTGCTTGCATTTTGAACTCGTCAATACTGTTGTCAATCACCTCTTTCAGGAGGACATAGATTCCGTCTTCGGCATGTGCACCATCCCCAAGCCTACCGATATACATACCGGGCCGTGTGCGCACATGTTCCATGTCGCTCAGATGTCGGATGTTGTCGTCTGTGTACTCTACTGTTCCATTGTTGTTGTCTACAGATATCAATTCGTTCTCTTCCATAGTTTTTATTTTATCTCTTTGATGAACGCACGGCGGCGCTTATGTTGTTGAGTCTCAAAGTAATCCCACTGTGCCTGAACTTTTCCATTCAATTCCAGTTCGGGGTTGCTTTCCGCAAAGATAAAACCTAATTTTTGATAAACCGGAATTAAATCGGAAAATAACAAAGCATTAACACCTTTATTCTGATACTCCGGCTTTACTGCGATGAGCAGTAAATCGAGCATTTTAGCACGACGTTTCATAAATAAGGCTTTCAACAGATAGAACCATCCGAGAGGTAGCAACCGCCCGTGTGACTTTTGTAAAGCTTCGGACAATGACGGCATGGAAATTCCCACAGCTATCAATTTGTCGTCTGCATCAACGATGAGTGGAACCATTCGCAAATCGAGGATAGGAAGGTACATTTTGACATATTGGTCAATCTGACGCTGTGAGAGAGCAGAGTAGCCATACAGTTCTTTGTATGCCTCGTTCATGAGCCGAAATATTTCTTGTCCGTATTCTCGTGCAAGTTTTTTTCCGGAGGTATATTTCTTTATTCTAAGATTATATTTTCGCTGAATGATGTCCGAGATACGTTGGTGTTTCTCCGGTACAGTTTCCGGAATGTATATTTTGTATTCCACCCAGTCTGCATCCTTCTCAAATCCCATCTTTTCTATGTGTTCGGGGTAGTAGGGATGATTGTAGATAGTAGCCATGGTACTAAGTTGGTCAAATCCTTCTACTAACATTCCTTCGGCATCGAAATCCGTAAATCCTAATGGTCCTTGAATATGGTCCATACCTTTGGATCTTCCCCATTCTTCCACAGTACGAATCAGTGAAGCAGATACCTCAGGATCGTCAATGAAGTCTATCCAACCAAAGCGGACATTTTTTTTATGCCAAGCTTCATTAGCACGGTGGTTGATGATGGCGGCCACACGGCCTACGATTTTATTGTCTTTGTATGCCAGAAAATAATCTGCCTCACAAAATTCGAATGCTGCGTTTTTCTTTTTATTGAATGTGTTGAGCATATCGTCGTAGAGGTCGGGCACTGAGTAAGGATTTTCTTTGTAAAGTTTGTAATTGAAACGGATAAATTTTTTCAATTCTCTCTTCGAAGAAACTTTCTTGATTGTAATAGCCATATCTCGTATTTATGATTGAGGAAGCAAAGATACGTGATAATCTTTAAATTTCAGCGTTCAGGGACTCAAAATCCAAAGAGATGACTTCAAATAGTTGTCCCTGATCTCTTTATGTTACTGTGGCTTATGGGTTGATTGATACTTTTTAGTCAGACAATTGTCTTCTTTTTGCAATACATTTCCCTGAATTCGTGAGGTGTTCTCCCTTTTTTTTTCTTGAAAATACGATTGAAGTTTGATATATTATTATAGCCACATTCAAAGCAAATTTCTGCGACTGTTTTATTTGTATCAATCAGCATACGGGTAACCATGCCAATACGTATGTCAATGAGGTACTCAGTAAAACTTCTTCCTGTATGCTGACTGAAGAAACGGCTGAAAGCTCCTTCGCTCATATTAGCCAGTTCGGCTACTTCGCGAAGGGTAAGATCGCGCATATAGTTTTTCTTTATGTAGTCGTCTACCAACCGGATACGCCGGCTTAGTACATTGGCATCTGCATTTGCGAAACACGAACTGGAGAGTGCGCGGGTATCTCTTGCCAAAGACATCTCATACAGTAAAGAAAGAAAAGTTATCACTGAATAAAATCCTTTTTCTTCGCATGTCAGGGAATTGATTAATGAACGTATTTTCAATATGGAAGATAAAGAAAATGCTAATCCTTTATTCCCGTTTTTAAGCATATTATTTATACTGGAAAACTGATCTTTTCCTAATAATTTCTCAGATAACCAGTCACCGGAAAATTGAATGGTAACTTCACGGATGTTACCCGGAACGAGATTATGGTTACGCCACCCATGTTCTAAGTTTCCATTAGAGATCATGACCAGTTCATAATCTCCTATTTCTTCGATTGAGTCACCAACAACTCGTTCTGCCCCTTTGGCATTTTCTATATAGTTAATTTCAAATTCTTTATGTGTATGAATCGGATAATTAAAATCCGCTTTCTTTCTCTCAATTACGTAGAGGCAATCACTCTCTGAAATAGGGGTGATTTCATGCAATACTGTGTTTTTAGGTGTTGTCATAGCCCGTCTTTTATTTAATGCCTAAAAATAATGTTTTAATTTCAGCTTCACAACAAAAAGGTAGGATAAAATGCAAGTAGCTTATTTAACTTATACTCGAAATAAGTGTTTGGGGGTAAATGTTAAAGTGTTTAGTGCTTTGCGTCTTGTCAATATTTGAATTCTGGTTCATTTGAAATATTGCCTGATAATTGGGATTTTGTGATGAATTTATATTGATGTATGTAGATTATATTTCAGACGCGGATGACGCAGACAACTCCGGTTTAAAAGATAAAATTAAAATTAAATCTTAAAAAATCCGCCTTGCCTGCGTCATCCGCGTCTAAAATATTTTTGTATATTTAGTCTTGTATATGTAATCTTATTTTTTTAATAGTTTAGTGTATTTCTTGATTACTTTCATGGTTGAATTGTCTTGAGAGAATACTGAGTTGAGTCCTTGCTCTTCTTGTGCCGGATCTCCCGTGTAATCATCACCGGGTTTCCAGAATATATGATCTGCCACAGGCTTAGCAAAACCACCCCAACTCCAAAAATTACATCCTGCAAAGCGACCGTTGTTCTCCATATTTTCGTGGATATAAGAGAATACTGCTTCATAATAGCTATCACGGCTTTTTGTAGGACTGCCGGGAACGAAGCTTAGTCCGTCGCGTGGAAATCCGAATTCTTCCAATACAATGGGTTTGTTGTATTTTTGAGCGATAACTGTGTGCTCATCAATATATGCTTTCGTATTTGTAATGGCTGTCTGTAGGTTTGTTGTCAGTGTCTCTTCGTTCACCCATCCCCAGTTCTTAGGCCAGATATGAATAGTCATATAATCTATGTTGGCATCTGAATGAATTGTTTCATATAAACTCAGGTCTCCTTCACATCCGGCTTTGCCTTCGCTCCCTGTAGATACCAAATGATTCTTATCCAATGACTTAATTTGTGTGGCAATGTCAGACATCCATTCGGCAAATGCTTCTTTGTTGGCATCACTGAAAGCACGAGGCTCGTTACCGATTTGCCAGGACATAATGGTAGGATCGTCGGTATATTTACATCCGGTATAACGGTTGGTACGTTCCAGCATATCGTTTATATAGTTTGAAAACAATGCTTTTGCCTTTTCGTTTTGGGCATATTTCTGCACATAAGTAGTGAAGCTGTTCCATCCGTCCACAGAAGGGATAGGTGCTTTTCCTGCTCCCGCCCATTCCAGGTATTGAGAATAACCTCCGGACCATTCCCATGAATTATTCAAGTAAAGCACTGCATACATTTTTCTTTTGCTCATTTCTTTCAAAAGAAAATCCAGTCCGTCGAGTATTTCGTCATTATAAACTCCCGGTTCTTTTTGCAAGGTGGGCTGGATACGTGAAGCAATACCGTCTGCTCCGTCACCCCCAACTAAGATGCGGAGGTTGTTGATACCGTTCTTTTTCATGAAATCCAGTTCGTGTATCAGACGGGTTCTATCTCCTCCTTCTCCCTGTGAACCTAATATTGCACCGTACCAGAAGTTTGTTCCGACATAGCTGTAGGGTTTGTCTCCAATATAGAACTTACCGTTCTTAACAGATACAAAAGGGTTGCTGCCGTTACAAAAGCATACAATACAAAATAAACAGATGATGCTTAAAACTCTTTTCATTATTCTTAGGGTTAGGTTTATTATTTGTTTATATGATTTTCGACGTTGGTACATCCTTTAATAATGGCTAAAGGAGCGGAAAAATTTGCCGGAGACGGAGAAGCTGTAACATGATCAATAGATAATGTGTTTATTTCTGTTGCTTCTATCGGTGCAGTGAAATAGGGTTGGCTGATGTTGTCACCCCATGACATTGTACCATTGCTCAAGCGAATATTTTTTGCATTTTCTGCATAGAAGATAGGAGTATTGGATGCAAAAAATTCTTTTTCGGGTATGCTGGTTGGTCGTAAGTCGATATTACCCCCGGCAACATTATCGAGGTGGCTTTGCTGTAGACGAAAATCGAAGTTAGTAAAGTCGATATTCTCAATCGTACAGTCAGGGGCTGCATAGATATAGACGGAATTTTCAGAGTTACAAGTTACGTTTGTGAAATGTACGTTTCGAATGGCTCCCGGAATACTTTCACGTCCACGAATAGCAGAAATCTTAATAGGCTCTCCATTGCCCCACCAATCGCCTGTATGCAGACGGGTTTCGATATTCAGGTTGGCAAAGTTGATATTGTCAATACCTGCATAATCGCGGATATTAATATTGATACCGCAATTGGAATCAAAGATAGTGATATTGCTAAAATTATAATTGGACATTACATTCTGGTCCCATCCACCAATGCGGATAGCACTTGATCTGGAACGTAATATACAATTGGAAATATTGATGTTTTTAGAGGGACGTGTGATACGCTGAAAACCGGGATCACCGAAGTGCCAGTCATAACCTGCCAATACAATTGCGTCGTCTCCACAGGAAATGTAGCAATCGGAGACATTGACATTACTGCACGAAATAATGTCTAAACCGTCGCTGTTGGGGATAACGAGGTTATTATCTATTTTCAGGTTACGAACTGTGATACGGTCACAATGCACGATGACAAAACACCAGTAAGGAGAGTCAATACAAGTAAAGTCATTCAATTCTACGTTGGTACAGTCACTAAATACAATCATTTGGTGGAAGCGGTCTTTCGGATACAAAGGTCCGTCGCCAATTCCGCTATTGACTTTACGCAGATTCTTTCCTTGACGTACGTAGTCCAATACAGTACCAGAGATTACTTTCGCACTGTCAGTGTACATAAATTCCATTCCTTGCCCGTAGATGGTTCCTTTGCCTGTGATAGATACATTGTCTGCTTTTTCTGTGTAGAAAACTCCTGCAAGTTCTGTGTTGTGACGTTGATATTGTGTTAAATCTGTTGTAGCAATCAGACGCGCACCGGTTTCGAAGCGAAATTCGATGTTGGAGCGCAGGTTTAAAGTCCCTACCAGATAATCGCCTTTGGGGAGAAGAACCACTCCACCACCTGCTTTGTAACAGTCGTCGATAGCTGATTGGATAGGAACTGTAGTCAGTGTTTGACCATCACTTTTTGCTCCGTAATCTAATACGTTGAATTCACTTTTTGCACTTTTACCGCATCCCATCAACATGAGTAATGAGACCAGTATCAGCATATTTGTAAGTTGAATATTTCTCATGGGTTATTTGTTTTTTATTTTTCCGGATAAATATGGATGGCAGCACCGCCATTATTGGCCAACTGAAGCTTAATGGTACTTTTCTTGTCAATCTTCATTGTATGTTTTACCAAATGGTTGGGGTTACTGTTTGTATCATTTGCATCACTATAAATTTCGGCTACATATTTTCCATCACCGAGGAAATCGGTTTTGAAAGATACAGCACGTTCCTTGCTATTATTGATTGTTCCTATATACCAGTCGTTTCCTTTTCTGCGTGCTACAGTGACGTATTCCATTACAGAGGCAGAAGGTACTACAGTGTCGTCCCACGTAGTAGGTACTTTCTGTATAAATTCAAAGCCCGGCTGTCCTTCATAAGCTATCGGAGAATCACAAACCATACCCAAATAACACTCTAATACTACGTACATACCCAGCATATGACAACGTGTATTTGTTACCAAAGGATTGGTGTATTGAATCTGGAATTTGTCTTTGGGTACAGCACGGAAACCTCCCAGATGATAATCTGTAACACCGGCTAAAAGACGGGTGAATGGAATAGCAATGTCCAAATCTGCTCCCATATCCTTTGACCATTTGTAACATTCGTAGTTGCGGGTACCTTCACGTGCAAACTCGTTCGGATAAGTACGATTTAAACCTGAGGGCTTGCTGGAACCGTGGAACTGAACAAATATTTTATGTTCGGCTGCTTTTTTTAGTATCTCTTCCTGAATGCAGATCATTTCCTGATCGTCACGGTCCATAAAGTCCACCATCATTCCTCTGACACCCCATTTCTCGAATTCCGCCAGAGCTTCTTCCAGTCTGTTATAGAGAGGTTTCCAGTTCACCCACATATGCAGCCCTACTCCCTTGCTTGCGGCATATTTGGCAATAGTATCCATATCCAGTGATTTCACAGGCTTCATTACATTGGCTGTTTCGCTTGGAAACTCAAAACTCATGTTTTCATCTTCATACCAAGGTTGTTCTGCATAGCCATAGATAGAATGAAAATCAAGTCCGGCCCGTGCAACGAAATCAATATAGTATTGGTTGGTATAGAAGTTATTACCGGGTAAAAAGAAACTATCCGGAACTATATTCCCGTTCCACCAGGAGAAAGTTGTTTTTCCCGGTTTAATCCAGGAAGTATCTTTGATGGCACACGGATCGTTCAGGTCGGTCAGTAGATTAGAAGCGATAAGAGTTCCTACCTGTTCGCCGATCATCATTACTCGCCAGGGAGACTGATGAGGAAGTTGTGCTTTCACTTTAATCTGTTGCTGACCGGGTAATGGAGATAACTTTCCACGTAGTGAACCTTGTTCATTCATCAGGTACATACCCGCATAGTTGCGGATAGCAGCCTCGGTAATGGCCATATATACACCATCATAATGGTATAGAGTCGGCATTTCCATTAGCTGATTGGCAGGGATATCCGAATATTTCATTTGGGAATAAAATCCTTCATGTGAAGTGGTATATGATTTCAGAAACATGGTCAATACATCCGGATTATTAGCCAGATTGAAAGAGGTCAATTCGTCATACATGATGTAAGATGCCCACTGATCCTGTTCAGGAAATACATAGCGGAATGCTGCCCCGTCATTGAACACGCGAACTACTACGTCCACTTGCCGGTTAGGAGCTTTAGTCTCTTTCAATGGAATGATGGCTTCCTGAAAGGGATCTTCCACATGAGAGCTTTTTCCGGCAATGAGGTTATATTTCTCTATGCCGGAACGCTTAGAGATCTTTCCAATAGTGACATTGTCTCCGAATTTTCCGTTATCAAATTCAAAGCCAAGTGCTCCGTCTTTAACTAATTGTGTGTTTTTATAATACACACTATAACTTGGAAGGTCGTTCTTCTTTATTTGCACCGTAAAACGGATGTTGCCATCCGGAGACTTCACAGTGATACTCTTTTGTGCTTGGATTGATCCGTAAGTACAAAGTAAAAGAGTAAATAGGAATATAATCTTTTTCATCATAATAGTATTTCGTTGTTTAACTCGTCTTTTGCAAGTATTCAGTAACGTACGTAGGTATCAAACGGAAGCTTGTTGAATCTGGTTTACTGTATATATATTCAGGAAGCCCATTCCTAAAGACTAGTTATTTATATCCTGATTCATTAAGATACGTGGCTGTGAAACCATTTTCTTAAAGTCTTCCGCCGACTCATGTCCTTTGTAGGGCAAATAGAAATGTCCCGGTTTATTAGGTTCCCAAGCGTTACGCCAGAATAATATCCATGAGATCTTATATGGTTCTAATAATGGAGCAATGACTTTTGTGAAGTAATCAGCTTGCTTAATTCCTTCCCATCCGGTTTCGGAAACAGTAGGAATCTTACCTGCTTTTTCTGCATATTTTGTCACAATATCCATGTTGTGTTTCATATCGCGACAGTAGTTTTGAATAGCCGTTTCATCGTCACCGAACTGATAAATGTCGAAACCAACAATATCCACATATTCATCTCCCGGATAACGCTCTAAGTAAGCAGCTTCATCCGTGCAGCCGGAAGGGGAATAGGCAAAAAGAAGGTGATGCACACCAGATTCACGTAAGTGGTCTACTGTCATACGCCACATAGCAATATAATCTTCAGGGGTACTTTGTTCAGCTCCCCACCAGAACCATGAACTGTTATGTTCATGATATAAGCGGAAAACAACCGGAATATATTCCCCGTTTTTATCTTTTAAGGTATTAAAAAATGTAGCCAGACGGTCGAGCCACTGGATAAATTCCTCGTGTTTAGCTTGTCCCGGAAGGACGGAATGAACGACGTCATTACCTTTACAATCCCATGTGGAACCACCTGTGATAATATTGTCACCGTGCCAGCTCATGGTGTTGATACCTCCGCGCGCATCCGTTTCGATGATACCTTCACGCATCTTGTTAAAATATACAGAGTCCAGACTTCTGTCTGCTCCCAGTTCCAGATGCCCTATTTCCCATCCGGTTACTGCCGGATAATCCCCTGTGACTTCTTTTACGTCAGAGGTTCCGGGCTTATAGCTCTGATGCCCATAAGCCAAATCGTCCTGATGTCCTACCATAATACCTTTATCCTTTAGTTGGAACAGACGGTTATAGAGGGAACAAGCACGTTTTGTAGCCTGAGGGTCGGAAAGCTTCTTATCTGTGTCCTGTGTTCCACAACTCATGTTCATAAAAGCAGAACATATCATGATGAATAGAATAGATTTTTTCATTGTTTATTTTTGTTATAGGCTTCATTTCTGTCAATAAGCTCATATAGAGTTTCTACAGAAGCCACACTTCTAAAGCCGTCCGGAGAAGTATTGAAACAGTAATCTAAAAGGCGGTCGATGGATGACACAGCTACGTGCATACGCGTATCACAAGACGCATAATAGATGTAAACCGTTCCATCTTCATCCGCAATCCAACCATTGGAGAAAAGGACATTGGAAACGTCCCCAACGCGTTCTTGTCCTATGGGAGCCAGTAGATGACCGGCAGGTTCGGCGATTACTTGATCCGGATGTTCCAAATCCGTCACGTACAGATATAGGACATAGCGTAACCCTGCAGCACACATCCTTACTCCATGTGCCAAGTGAAGCCATCCTTTATTTGTTTTAATAGGGTGAGGTCCTTCACCGTTTTTAAGTTCTTTAATGGTGTGGTAGTGACGGAAATTAATAATGCTTTCTTTATCTATTCTGGCATGGGTAATATCATCCACCAGTGCCCAGCCGATTCCTCCACCGTTGCCGGCATCAATAAAACTATCTTGCGGACGGGTGTAAAAAGCATATTTGCCGTTTACAAACTCAGGATGAAGCACCACATTCCGTTGTTGGCTTTGGCTAATCAGGTCCGGTAACCGTTCCCAATCAATCAGATTCTTAGTGCGGGCAATACCGGCAGCTGCAACAGCAGAAGACAAATCACCTTTGGGAGCATTTTTGTCTTTGCGCTCTGTGCAGAATACACCATAGATCCATCCGTCTTCGTGGCTAGTCAAACGCATATCGTATACATTTACATCAGGCTCTGTGGTTTCTGGTAAACGAACCGGATATTTCCAGAAGTTGAAGTGGTCGATACCGTTAGGACTCTCCACTACAGAAAAGAAAGATTTGCGGTCGTTACCTTCTACGCGTGCTATCATTACATACTTCCCATTCCATTTCATTGCTCCGGCATTGAATACCCCGTTGATACCAAAACGTTCCATAAAGTATGGATTGTTATCAGGGGATAAATCATATCTCCATTCAATAGGAGTATGCGCAGCTGTCACTACAGGATATTTATAACGCTCGAAAATTCCATTACCCGGTAATATCGGTTCATTAGGACGCTCCATAAGAGCAGCATATTCTTCAGCAACCTGTGTAAGGCGCTGATTAAATACATTTACCATTTCTGTCTTTATTTAGATTAAAAAACTTAGTTCTTTAAGAAGGTGTTTCATTCCTGCTCAAAAGAGTCCTGTGATATAGCTCTTCAGATACAGGCGACGCAGACAACGCGAATTTTTAAGTTTAAGATCCGCGTCATTCGCGTCATCTGTGTCGAAAGAATTATTCATTGAGAGTCTATGATTATTCTACTTTTATCTTCTTGACAAAGCGTAAGTTCCAGAAGTAAAACTCCATATCGCCTGCTAACTCGCGATTCATTGCCATTTTCAGGTTAATGCGCTCGCCTTTGTCTTCATAAGGCTTTTTAGCGATCTTCAGACTCGTTTTATTTCCGTCTTTGCCTTTGAATACATCTGTTACTTCTAAGGAAACAGTCTGCCATTTTCCCATTGTGTTGAGAGAAACTCCGTTGTTGGTAGAAGCTGGGTCCCAATTGTATATCAGACCGTCTCCTTCTAGATCCCCATTTCCTATCTTTATGTAGCGTGCCAATGGTACTTCAGCTGGATTGAGTATTTCCATTTTTACGTAGTAATTTTCAGGATTAGCCAATAGATCTGCAGCTGTATCATCCAACCAGAAGTGAGTAATCATAATGTTGTCATATTGCCAAGCTCCCGTATATGTCTTTTTCAACGTAACGTACCATTTAAATAATGGAGCAGCGGGATCAGAGTCTGGATTAACAGGAACAATACCTGTAGGCCACCATCCGTCTGACCATGTTCTGTCATCATTGGTCAGAATGGCAATTCCCTTTTCTCTGAATGGAATTTTTGCAGGTGAATCTAGTTCCGGTGTTGAAATTGTAAGATATGATGTCTCATCCGTAGACGTTCCTTCTGGAACTTCAATGCTAAATCCGCTTTGAGAACAATTAAAGATTCTGATATCTTGATTATTGAATTTAACACTGGCACTGATTGAGTCTATCTTATACAAGTCGAAATCGCTTCCCAATACTTCTACAGTATCTCCGTCTGCCGCAAAATCATTAGAGAATCCTTTGATTTTTAATTCCGGCAGTGTTACATTTAAAGGAGTCGTTATTTCTCCTAAAGCAGTTTTGATAGTCAGTGTATTGGTTACTGTACCGGGCAACACACGTGGAACAACTATCTCCAGGCGATGACGTTTGGTATATACTTGAGAAAGGTCCAAGCTGATATCATTAACAAGTACTTCTGTTACCCGTGCAAGATTGTCGCCAAAAATAGCTATTGATTGATTAAGAGAAGCTACACTGATAGCTTTGGTCGTATCCGATGAGGCTGTGATTTTTCGTACTACAGGTGCTCCGTTGGCTCCCAAGTCAGCGTCCCATCCTTCATCCATATTCACTACATCACTGCAACTAATAGTAGTAAGGGATGTGAATAAGGCAAAAACTGTATGTTTCAAATATGTAATTTTCATGATTGCACTTTATTAAATCTATTCATTAAGTTTATTAACTCCAACCCGGATTATTCTCGTTAATCGAAGAGTTAGAATCTATTTCGCTGGAAGGGATCGGGAACAAACGATGTTTTTCCGAACGTACTTTGTTCACGCCCTGTTCATCTTGTCCGCCGATAGCATTCATTACATCTACATAGATTCCCCACCGAATCAAATCCCAACGACGGTCTCCTTCGAAAGCAAGCTCTATTGAACGTTCTTTCAATACGTTGGATCTGAAATCTATGATGTCGGCAACATTACCTTCTCCGGTTAAAGAGAGTAAGGTAGCTTGACTACGTTCGCGAACATCGTTTAATGCACCTAATGCTATACCATCACTTGTTCCGTGTACTTCTGCATAGGCTTCTGCATAGATTAAAAGTATATCTGCATAACGTAACAAAGGATAGAAAGCATCTCCATGCGTAGTAGTACGATCTGAACGGTCGAGATATTTAGTTGTATACGCCAGATAATAAAGGTCAAATTGTTTAGATAAATAGGTCCAATCATCATTGAAAGGTGCTTCCTTGTTTTCTACTTTTTTACGGTATTCTTCCGTATTTGGATAGAATGCTCCCAATTTATTGGTTACTTCGTAAGTCCATCCTCTTTTCCATCTGTGACGGATACCTTCTTTTACTCGCAAGTCTTTGCTTTCAATCATCTTATACCAGTGGTCACGCTGTCCGTGCCACAAACCATCAGCAATGTAACCGCTTCCATCTTCGATTCCACAGAAATGATAGGAGTAATATTCGCAATAGCGAGTATCCGAAGCAGATGGCTGGAGAGACCATAAGAACTCAGAACCATTGCTGTTAGCACGTTTCCACAAATCACTGTAGGTCTGTATTAATGAATACTCTCCATATTCTTTATCCATTACCTGTTTTGCTTTTTCATAAGCTTTGGTATAATATACTTGCGGATCAAAAGCTTCGTATCCGGGAAGTTGGTGAGTAGTGATTTCAATTTTCTGAGGTTCAGTATAGGCTTTACCTTCTCCTTCACCGCTCCATGGTTTACCACCATATACCCATAGACGAGTACCATTAGGCATAGCTCCTGATGCCATTGTTGCATAAACTTTTGCTAATAAACCAGCGGCAGTACCTGCTGTTACGTGTCCTGTTACGTACTCGCCATCTGTATTTTTGTAGCATTCTGTTTCCGCATCTTGCAATAGTTCGATGATATAGGCATAAACATCTTTAACTTCGCTGCGTGGTACATTTCGGTCTCCGGTTTCGCTGATTGATTCTTTACGCAAAGGGACAGGTCCGTAAGCTCTGACAAGTTGGAAATAAGTCCATGCTTTTAGGAATTTAAGTTCTCCGTTGATCGCTGTTTTTAACCGGTCGTTCACATTCGACATACTGTTTACTTTATACATAGAAAAGTTGCAGCGGTGAATCATTGCATAGCCGTCTTCCCATAATGCATTGACCATGCTATTATTTTGGAAGTTACCTGCTCCAAATGTACCAAATGCCCAGCTAGGTCCCGTTAAATAATCACTATCATATTCCCAGATCAGAGGGAAATTGTTACTGTTGAACATCGTGAGAATCTTGCTATATGTGCCGGTTAGCCATTGATTAGCACCTTTATCGGAGTCTTCAATATCATCCGGTTGGATGAAGTCAAAAGATTCTTCTTTTAGCCAGTCTTGGCATGAGGTCATTCCCGCCATTAATGAGATCCCCATTGCGGCGGCCATGATAATATTATATATATTTTTTGTTTTCATTGTACATTTCAGGTCTTTAAATTAGAAACTCATTTTTACGCCAAAAGAAAAAGTACGGCTGCTTGGGTAAGAGAATAAATCGACACCTTGACGAGATACATCACTACCGAAAGCATTCACATCCGGATCATACCAGCTATATTTACTAATGGTAAAGAGGTTGGATGCACTGGCATAAACGTTGATAGAATTTACGCCTTTCCAGTTTTTCGGGAAGAAAGTGTAACCTAAACTTACATTCTTCAAACGCAGGTATGAACCATCTTCAATATATCTGTCAGTGAACTTCCATTCGCGGGTATATCCGTCGGCAACGGCTCTAGGCCATTTGGCTCCTTCTGTATTTCCTTCTCTCCAACGAGTATCATATTGCTCTCTGGTAATATTAGAGATGCCTGTCATAGAAGCACTGGTGTTGTTTGCAATAGTATTGGCATTTACAATATCATTGCCATAAGTACCTTGCAGGAAGAAGCTGAATGTGAAATTCTTATATTGCAAAGTATTAGTCAAACCATAGATAAAATCCGGGTTTGTATCTCCGATTACGCGCTTGTCTGCATCGGTTATCTGACCATCTTTATTGTAGTCACGGTATTTAATTTCTCCGATCAAGTTTTTTGCTTCACCTTCTGACACATTTGCATAGCGTGGATCTGCCCTAACTTCTGCCAGATTGTCGTAGAAACCGTCTTCTACAAAACCTACTACCGTTCCGATAGGACATCCGTTACGCATTACGAATACGTTCTTGATGCTGTTTACGAACTGGCTTGCATACTGGTCACCTGTCAATCCACCGATACGGTTACGGTTGAATGAGATATTTGCATCAATCTCCCAATTCAGATCTTTGTGTACTGTTGGGTGGAATGCTCCGGTAATTTCAAGACCTTTATTAACAACATTACCTATGTTAGTTGCCATCTGTGTGTAACCGGAGTTAGTTTCGATATTCACTTTCTGAAGCAAATCTTTCGTACGTTTGTAGTATGCGTCGATGGTCAGATTCACTCTTCCTTTTGCGAATGAAACATCCAGTCCGAGGTCTACTTGATCTGTAGTCTCCCATTTCAGATTTTTATTGATCGGACCTTTCCAGGTTTGCTCAGCATATCCTGAGTTCAAAGAACCGTTGAATACATAACCTGCAACAGACATTGCCGGAAGGGTTGCATAAGTATCTATGCCCTGATTACCTGTCTGACCATAGCTTAAGCGTAGTTTTAAATCATCGAAGATGTTCAAGCTTTCAATCCATGGCTCAGCAGACAAACGCCAAGCTAATGCCCCTGATAAGAAGTGTGCATATTTATTGCCTTCTACAAATACACTTGAACCGTCTGCACGATAAGATACAGTTGCCATATATTTGCTTTTATATGAATAGTTCAAGCGTGCCAGATTAGATTGCATCCGTTTCTTTCCGCGTCCAGAAGATAATGGGTAAACTTTACCTCCTGCGCTCATATCCCACATCATAGTCAGGTCGCTTGGGAAATTGTAAGCAGACATTCTGTTGTATTTCCAGTTGGACTCTTCGAAAGTAATACCGGCCAATGCGGCAAAGTCATGATCTTCTGCGAAAGTGTGATTGTAGGTCAATAAAGTTTCACTGGTAACACCTTCAGACCACCCTGTTCCTTGTGCACCTACCCCATTGGTCGGTTCGTAGCCTTGACGAGTCAATCGGTTGTAGTACATATTACGGTCGTTTCCTGAATAGCTGAAACCTAAGTTTTCACGCAATTTTAAACCTTTCAGTAGAGTTGCTTCGAAATAAGAAGATAAGTACACATTGTTTGCACGATATTCATCGAAAGCTTCCCGTACATATACATATGGATTGGTTGCAAGCCAGTTCAATTCATTGTTGTCTTTGGTGTTGATGCTGGCATCATAAGTCGGAGGGAATACCAAAGCTGAATAAATCACACCGTCACCACCTGAAGTACTTGAATTGACAAAGTTAGTCAATGCATTCGTATAGTTTACATTTAATCCAACTTCCAACCAGTTGGTTACCTTACGCCAAAGATTGGAGCGGACAGCAAAACGTTTGTAGTCAGAACCTACAATTGTACCTGCCTGCTTACTATAATTTAATGACATCATATATCCGCCTTGTGCATTACCACCATCTATACTTAAATTATATTCCTGAGTAAATCCTGTTTGGAAGATTGCATCTTGCCAGTCCGTTGAACCTACATTGTAATTATTGCCATATTCATCTGTATAAACTCCCGGGCGGCGGAAATCTTCCGGTGACGGAGAATACTTACCGGTATTGGTCATTAAGTTACCAGATGTATCTGTGCTATAATACCATTCACCGCGATAAGGCAATTGTCCTTTCGGATTAGAGTTCAGTACCTGCTCATTCATGTATTGAGCATAAGTAACAGGGTCCAGAACATCTATCTTCTTTGCAATTTTAGAAACACTGAAGTTGGAGGAGAAGGTGATGTTATTTTTACCTTCTTTACCACGCTTCGTAGTAATAATGACAACTCCGTTAGCTCCACGTGAGCCGTAGATGGCTGTAGAAGAAGCATCTTTCAAAACCTCGATGGACTCAATATCATTAGGATTGATATTGGCTAATGGGTTAGAACCTGAACCGGTACTACTGATACCAGTATCGGGTGCAGTGCCACCACCGCCATAAGGAAGTCCGTCTATTACATAAAGTGGTTGTGTGCTTGTACTAAAAGAGTTTGCACCACGTACCTGAATTGTTATACCTCCACCGGGAGCACCGTCGTTCTGCTTTACTTGCATACCGGCAATTCTTCCTTGAAGTGCACCGTTGATACTTAGTGCCGGGTTACCTTTCAGGATATCATCAGCCTTTACCTGGCTAACCGAGCCTGTCAAGTCCCGCTTCTTCATTGTACCATATCCCACTACCACAACATCATTCAACTGATTGACATCGTCGGCCAGCTTCACATCTAAACGATTTTGTGAATTAACTACTACTGTCTTTGAAGTCTTACCTATGTAAGAGAAGATCAGTATGTCCCCCTTTTGTACTTCAATAGTGTAATTGCCGTCAAAATCAGTAGTTGTCCCCTTCTGAGCACCTTGTACCTGGATAGTAGCTCCAATCATAGGAGAGTTGTCGCTTGCATCAATCACTGTTCCACTGAGTGGAAAGGATTGAGCCAAAACCAAGCTTGTATAGAACAAGCAACAAATAAGAATTAATCCGATTCTTTTCATGGTTTTTTTTAATGTATTAATTATATTAAGGTATGTATAAATCTCTCGTGTATTATACTAAGTGAATGATTTATTTCTTCTCTCTCATCTGTGGCAAAGTTACGATATTCAATGTTACTGAAAGCATACTATAATAGCATTATATAGTATTATTATGATCTCATTCTTCAGACTGCTAAAGTATCGTATTTTAGATATATATTCCAAATAATCAGTGTTAAAGGTGTACTTTTAGTTATCTTTGCAGAAATGATAAAATCATAAAAAAGTATAGTTAGTATCAAGATATAGCATTTTAATATTACTTTTATTACTTAGCTTGTTTTAACTTTGCACTTGATAGTTTTTGTCAGCTCGATTGATATTAACCATAAATAAATATACCATCTTATGAAACGATTGACATTCTTATTACTTCTTTGCTATGGGGGGATTCTGCAAGTTTTGGCATCCGTATTTAATGTGACTGAATATGGAGCCGTTGGCAATGGAAAGCAGTTGGATACACGTTCTATACAGCAAGCTATTGATAAATGCTATGAAGCCGGCGGTGGTCGCGTGTATGTCCCTGCCGGAACGTATTTGGTTGGTACGTTGAATTTACGTTCTAACGTGGAGTTCTATCTTGAAACGGGAGCTACTTTAAAAGCAACTACGGATCTGACTCAATATCAACGTCATAATTCAGAGTTGGCGGGTGTTTTTTATACCGAAAAAGCTAATAATGTATCTATTATTGGTAATGGTTGTATTGACGGAGACGGCATGAGTTTTATGGAACCGGGAAAAGAAAAGATCATTGGAGATCAGGAGAGGTTGCAAACTCGTCAGGGACTTGATTTCCGAAAAGTAAAAGGTACATTAGGTGACGGGCCATTGTATCCGAAAGACAGATATCATCAAATGATTGTTTTTAGTGAGTGTACGGACATTACTCTGAAAGATTTTAAGTGTTTGGATTCTCCGTATTGGTGTTTTGTGATTGTACATTGCGAAGGAGTTAAAATACAAGGACTATACATTAATAATAATCTGATGATTCCTAATAGTGATGGTATTGATATTATTTCTTGCAGCGATGTTACGGTTTCCGACTGTCGTATTTATGCCGGCGATGATGCAATTGTGGTTGCCGGATACGGCTGGCATCATGGAGATCCGGGTTTTAAGAATATTCTGAAACCATCTAAAAATGTGAATGTTAGCAATTGTGTCTTACAGTCACGTTCCAGTGGTATCCGTATTGGCGGACATGATCAGAATCCGATGTCGAATTATAATTTCAGCAATATCACGATTTTCGATTCTAACCGTGGTATCAATATCTCAGTCAGTGACTCTTGTTCTTTGGAAAATGTGACATTTGATAATATCCGTATCGAAACCCGTTTGCATACAGGCGACTGGTGGGGACAGGGAGAACCAATAAATATTACGGCTATGGTTCTTGTCCCGGAGAAACAGAAAATTGGTGTCATCCGTAATTTGTTTTTCAATAATATAACTTGTGTCGGTGAGAACTCAATTGTAATGATTGCCGATAAACAGACGCAATTACAAAATATTTATTTCAATAATTTCGACTTTATATTACGCAAAAGCGCCATTGAGGATGTTGCCGGAGGAAATTATGATTTACGGTTGAATGTAAATCCGAAACGTACTCTTTATGCTGCCGATATTCCCGTATTCTATATAGAGAACGCTAAAAATGTTTATTTCAATCAGGGAAATATCGGTTGGGACAGAGCGGATATGCCGTATCATACGTATGCTATAGATGCGGTTGATGTTACCGGTTTGCGAATTAGTAATACTACTGCTACTGCTTCTCCCGCACATCCAACTTTCCCAGCATTACGTACCCGTAATTGTAAACAGGTAATTAACAATATAATCAAGTAGGCATTAGGTAGGTTCGTTTTCAGGATAACAGTGTGTGTAAAGCCCATCTTCGCATTAGTGAGGACGGGCTTTTATTAGCTAAGTAAAAAGGAATATGTTGTTATACGAATGGTTACACCATCCAATACAAAAGGTGTCACCATACCGGGAAGATAGTGTTAGTATACTAACTGGATAGTTACCCCATTCTGGATATTGATAAAAGAAAACTTGTTTTGAGCTAAATTTATTAGTCTTTGATTATTTCACTCTTTCGATTATTTCCATACACATCCGGCTGTTATGGTAAGGGCATTTCCAAAATCCGGCTTTATCGTCTTTGCGATTGATAATCCCATTGGCTTGTACACTCCAAAACCACTCTCCGTGTTTATGGTCAATCAGCTGCTCTTTGATGAATGTCCAGGTAGATGAAACTTTATGCAGAGCTTCTTCATTGTCCCAATGTTCATAGATATTAAAAAAGCCGACAACGGTTTCTGCCTGTACCCACCAATGGAAATCAGTATCGGTATGCTTTGTATCCAGATGTTTCTCGTAAATCATTCCTTTTCCGGGCAATAGACCTTCAGCGGCTGCTTCGGCTATTTTATATACAATGGGTTCTGTTGCTACAATCAATGATGGGTCGCCTGTGACCAGAACCGCTTCGTGTAGTAACCAAGAGGCCTCTATGTCATGACCATAAGAAACAATGGGATATTTGCTCTGCCAATCATCATTGAAGAATAACTGTAGATGGGACGTTTCTTTATTTAATATTTTATGTGTAAATAGGCTGATCAGGTTTCTTAATTGTTTTTCGAGCTTCTCATCTTTCCAAACCCGGTAGAGGTTAGTATAAGGTTCCAAGATGTGCAAATGGGTATTCATCGTTTTGCGTTCATTGGCATCTTTCTCGCTGAGTCGCATATCGGCTATTTCCTCCCATTCCCGGGTCAGGGCTTCGTAATACCCGTTTTTGTTTTTGTCGAAACTATGTTCCTCAATGTCGTGGAAGAGGCGTATGGCATACTCTAACGCTTCGGGGTCTCCCGTAGCTCGGTGGTATTCACTCAGACCATAAATGGCAAAACCGATTGCATAAATTTGCTTTTTGGTATCCAGTGGCTTTCCGTCCTTGTCTAAAGACCAGTAGATCCCTCCATAATTGCAATCATAGAAGCGGTCTATTAAATAACGTTTTGCTTTGGTAGCTGTTGCCAGATATTCTTCTTGCCTCAATAAACGGTAAGCTGCGGAGAATGTCCACAGGATACGGGCGTTCAATACAGCTCCTTTTTCTGCATCAGGCATTAATACTTCGTTACCTGTGATGCGTCCGTAAAAACCGCCATGATCTTCGTCTGTCATTTGCTCCATCCAGTAGGGAAGGATGTTTTCAGTCAGCTCTTTCCGGAGCTCCTCTTTGAGGGTAGATGCTATTTTATTCATTTTGTTTTTCTTTTCTTTTTTGTTCCAATTCGTCGGTGATTTCTTTCATTCTTTTCTCAGATAATGGGTACATACTGATGAAGATAATCGAGAGAATAGTTCCCACAGCCGGTAGCCAGCTCAGGAATAGTTTTATTCCGTGGATAGCCTCAACGCTTTGTACTTCGTTGGCACGGAAGCCGAAATAAGCAAGGAGCCATCCGGTAAGTGCGCTACCGATAGCCCATCCGAATTTTTGGCTCATGGATGAGGAAGAGAAGATTAATCCTGTGGCGCGATTACCTGTTTTTAGCTCTGAATAGTCGGCGCAGTCTGCATACATCGACCATAGTAACGGGAAAATACTTCCTGCACAAATACTGATAATGATTTGTAGTGTGAAAATCCAAATCAGGTCGCCTTTGTCCAGCCAATAAAATAGGATAGAGAATATGGTTGCTATAACCATTGCACCCATGTATGTTTTGTTTTTACCCAACCGGTTGCTTACAGGAGCGGCCAATACAACTCCTACAATATTGGCTGCCTGACCGACTGCCAGATAAAGTCCGCTGAGTACGAATGAGACTCCGAATAGGGATATACTTTGATAGTCTTCTTCTACAATGAAATACTTAAAGTAATATACGGTAGCCCCGTCACGGATGGAATTGAATACTAATGCGGCTACTCCTGCTCCCAGAAGTATCCACCAGGGGCGATTGTACAAAAGATCTTTTAAATCGGTTTTTAAAGAACTTTGTTTGGCATTGATTGCTTTTACCCTTTCACGAGTCCATGCAAAACAACCGTAAAATAGTATGGCACACATCATCCCAATGACTACTACGCTCATTGTCCAACCGTATTGTTCGCTATGTCCTACACTAAACCAGTTCGTCATGGGCATGAAAAGTAACAGAGCGATAAAGCTGCCAATATAGGCAAATGCCATACGGTAAGTAGAAAGTGTATTTCTTTCTTTAGGATCGGCGCTCATTACTCCCAGCAAAGAGGCATAAGGAACGTTGATGGCTGAATAGACCATCATCATTAATGAATAAGTGACATAGGCATAGATTAATTTGCCGGTATCACTGAAATCGGGAGTTATAAAAGTCAAAACTCCAATAAATGCGAAAGGTATGGCAAGGAATAGTAAGTAAGGGCGGAATTTACCCCAACGTGAATGTGTCCTGTCCGCCACAATGCCAACTAACGGATCGAATCCGGAATCCCATATTCGTGTGATAAGAAACATGGTCCCTACTACTGCCGCCGGTAGCCCGAATACATCGGTGTAGAATATCATCAGATAAGAACCGAACAATTTCCAAAACATAGACGATGCCATATCGCCAAAGCCATAACCTATTTTCTCTTTTAGTGCTATCATAATAATCACAGTATTAAAATATCAGACGAAGCAAAGATAAGCATCTTTAGAGTGTAAATGCGATATAATTAGCACACATTATAGTACTATAATGACTGTTTGTTTTAGGAAATTATTGCCGTTTCGGGGAAATATGTACTATAATAACAATCTATTATATTATAATGGCTAATCGCATGATAGTATTTGTATGTTATCTTTTCATATACTATTTTTACCGCATCGAACAGTTCATTATCTAATCATTAATAACATGAAAAAGTACATTGTATTACTAACACTTTTATGGTTGTCTGTTTGTGCTTATAGTACAACTTCTTTGCGCAGCCGCATTTTACCGGGAACGCTATCCTCAACGGAAGCGATCGTCTTTTGGGAATTTCCTTCTGATTATCAGAAGATAAAACAGTATAATATACGTGTAAACGGGAAATTGGTGGGAAATACAACCCGGAACAGCTTTCGTATTGCCCAGCTCAAACCTGATACGGATTATCAGGTAATGGTATGTGCCGTTTCTGAGCGTAATAAAGAACGTGCGGATCGGGCTATCCAATTAAAAACAACTCCGGCGCCACAGGTTTTTGATGTTACTAAATATGGAGCGAAGGGAGATGGCAAGACTATTAACACGAAAGCTATTCAACAGGCAATTGATGATTGTACTCCTTATGGAGAAATTTATATACCCGCCGGTGAGTATCTGACCGGAGCACTTTTTATATTGAAAGATAACATCAACTTGCATATTGCTAAAGGAGCTACTCTGAAAGCAATGAATAACCTGGCTCATTTCCCATTAGTAAAAAGTCGCTATGAAGGGAATGGCGTGGATGCTTTCGCAAGTGTGCTTAATTTGGGAAAACTGAATAATAAAGATAAAAGGTATACGAATATCCGTGTTTACGGGGGAGGCACAATTGACAATCAGGGTAGTGTATTAGCTAAACAGCAGACTGACAATCTTAGCCGTATGTCTCGTTCGCGCGGACTTCCTATTATTAATTGTGATAATGTATCTATTGATAATATAACGATTACCAATCCTTGTACCTGGAATGTGCATCCTTTGCTCTGCAATGGTGTGACTACTTATGAATGCCATATCGTTTCTTCCGGCTTCGGCCTTAGCAACGCTGACGGATGGGACCCTGATTCTTCGGCAGATTGCTATCTGTTGAATTCTGTTTTGGACGGTCAGGATGATAACATAGCAGTGAAGTCTGTTCATTATATTGATGAAGACGGTAAGGAGATCAAGAAAATTTGTGAGAATATTTATGTTAGTTTCTGCCATTTCGTTCGCGGAGGTGGTATTTGTGTCGGAGTTGAATTGCCTGCAGGCGTTCGTAATGTATGGTTTACCAATTGCCTGATAGAGGGTAGTGACCGTGGATTTATGATATGTAGCCGCCAAAATGGACAAGGTACAGGTGCTATCGAAAACATTCATTTCCGGGATATGGAAGTGAAGCAGACGGGTGACTGGGGAATTAATATCAATCTGTGGTATTGGATTAACAGTTACAAACCGAATCGTTTTACATCAGCGGATATTCGTGAAATCAAGGATATATATTTTGAGAATATACATATTGCTAAAGCGTTGGGCAATCCTATACAAATCCTCGGATTGTCAGAACAGCCCATTAAGAATGTACATTTTAAAAATGTAACGATTGACGAGGCACAGTATGATGTGCTTTTACGGCATTGTGATAACATTTCTTTTGAAAAAGTAAATGTAGGTGACAGGTATTGGTTTTATGACAATGCTAAGAATGTGGTTTGCGACAGAAAGACTTCTCACCCTCTTGAGTTTAAATATCCCTATAAATTAGTGGATAAAGATGCTACATTCAAGGTAAAGGCACTTTATGAAAACCTTCACAAGGTAATGGATAGCGGACGTTTTATCTTTGGCGCGCAAGACGCTACTGCTTCCGGATATGGATGGTGTGATGATTCCGGTAAGAGTGATATTGAACGTATTTCCGGCAAGAAACCTCAATTCTATAGCTGGGATTTTATGAATATTGCTACTCCACACGCTAAGCATCATATCCAAGATACGGAGAAAGTGCGTCGATTGACTTGTCAGGCATTTTATGAAGGAGGAGTCATCTCTTATTGTTGGCATGCGGCCAATCCTGTGACAGGTGGTAGTTTCTATGAAACGGGGGATAGCATTGTGAAAAAGATTCTTCCGGGTGGAGAGTATCATAAGAACTTTACCGATATGTTGGATCAGGTAGCCGAATACAATAAAACATTGATAGGAAAAGACGGAGAACAGATTCCGGTGATTTTCCGACCTTGGCATGAATTCGACGGAGATTGGTTTTGGTGGGGGAAAAAGTATTGTACGGCAGAAGAGTTCAAAGAACTCTATCAGTTTACTGTCACTTATCTACGGGACAAATGTAATATTCGTAACTTCTTGTATGCGTTCTCACCAGACATCAATTTTACTTCTGAAGAAGAATATTTGGAACGTTATCCGGGAGATGAATATGTGGATATTATTGCAATGGACAATTATTGGAATTTCCGCTATGAAGAAAAGGATCTCGATGCAGCACATATTCGTTTAAAAGTCCTTTCGGATTATGCCATTAAAACAGGAAAGATTGCAGCCTTATCGGAAACTGGTCAAGGAGGAATTGATGATCCTAACTGGTTTACTAACCGCTTGCTTAAATCTATCTACGGCTATCCGGGGGAACCTGTTAAGCTAGCCTACGTTGCAGTATGGCGTAATAGTGTACAAGGTTTCTTTACTCCTTATAAAGGACATCCGGCAACAGATGATTTTCTGAAATTTATCAATGATCCGAGGGTTATTACTTCCAGTCCGTATGATTGGCTGGGAATGTATTATCATTTCAATTCACCTATAAAATAAGGTTTTCTTTTAAGGTAAAAAGATGTTTTGCCCTGACATAAGCTGGTAAGAAAAGATACAGCTTATGTCAGAGCTTTTTCTTTCTGGGAACTTATAAAGTCAGCCCATCATTTTTCTTTCTGTCAATCTTGAATGAAAAAATAGAAGGTAGCTTATTTGTACTTATTCTATAGTTTGTTTTTGTTTGTTACATATTGATCTTAAGCGTATTATAACTTATGCTTGTGCCACGCCTTTGGCACAACTATGCCATAGTACTGGCACACTTGTGCCAATGCGATGGAACGGCTGTGCCAAAGGCATGGCACAAGTGGAGATAATAAGCTTTTATTTGAGGCGTTTAAATGATCTTATTATTGTTGTCTAAATTGAGCGAATAAGTAGGATTGTATAGATTACATAGGCTAATACTAGAACTCCTCCCTCTATCCGGGTAATGGTCCGTTTGGCGAAAAAGAGTCCGAGCAGCCAAAGTAAAATGCTGGCACCTACTAGTGTGAAAAGGTCGAAATTAGTAATTCCACTTAGACTCAGAGGTGTTATGGTAGCACTACAGCCTAATACAAAGAAGATATTGAAAAGGTTACTGCCAATCACATTACCAATGGCAATTTCCGGATTTTTCTTCATGGCAGCTACGATGGAAGTGGCAAGTTCCGGTAGAGAAGTTCCTCCGGCTACTAAAGTCAATCCGATGATTGATTCGCTGATTCCCATATTACGGGCAATTCCTGTAGCTCCATTAACGAAGATTTGTCCGCCAAAGATAAGGGCGGCTAGTCCACCTATAATATAAATAGTAGACTTCCACCAGGGAAGTAGTTTTATTTCTTCTTCTTCCGTTGCGGGTGCTTGTTCTATTGTTTGTTCATTGGCAGATTTTGTTGAGAACGCAATAGCAAACGTATATCCCATAAAGATGGTGAAAAAGCAAAGTAGAAGTAATCCGTCTACTCTGTCCAGTATATTCTCTGTAGCTTTATTAAGAAAAACATCATTGGCGCAGATTAATAGCACAATAGAAGAAAGAATACAAAGAGGTATTTCTTTTTTCAGCGTATTTTTGGTGATGACAATCGGAGCCACTAATGCTGTACAACCCACAATCATCAGTGTGTTGAAAATATTACTTCCTACTACATTTCCTATAGCAATGTCGGCACTCCCTTTAATGGCAGAAGCGACACTGACTGTTAGCTCCGGAGCGGAAGTTCCGAAAGCTACGATGGTAAGACCGATGACGATGGGAGGAATGCCGAAGCGTTTTGCTACTGAAGATGCTCCGTCTGTTAGTCCATTGGCTCCCAAAAGAATTAGGAGTAAACCTCCGATGAGTAGTAATATATTCATGATTTTTTCCTTTTTATGGCAAAGATAGTTATTCTTTGAGATGAAATATCAAAAACAATATGTATGTTTGTATGTTTAATAAAAAAGTAAGATTATATGCTTATTTAATCCCGAATATCCTGTATGAAAATGAAATATTTAACCCGATATTGGTTATTGCTCGTGATAGTTCTTGGAACAGTGAATGCACACGCACAACTTAAGGAAGCAGTTAAGAATATATTATTGAGCGATACTATAGCAACTTCTGATACCTCATTGAAGAAAGACTCGGATTCCGTTCAATTAGCAAATTTACAAAAATCATTAGACGAAGCCCGTCTAAGCGAAGCAAATATGCGAATGGAAGTAGAGCAAATGAAACTCCAAATGGCATCAGTCGATTCGGTGAAATTTGCTCAACAGAGGCAACGTATTGATTCCTTGCGCAAGTTTATCAAAGGAGTACCTGTCGTGGCAGATGGAGATACATTGTTCTATCTTTATACAAAACGTGGAGGTTATACTCCCCAGCAACGGGCGCAAATGACCGCAGCTGCGATTGACGAACTTGGAAGACGTTTTAATCTTAGTCCGGATTCTGTTTCAATTGATCACTCGGACATCGTTTCCGACCTTATGTATGGTAATAAAGTTTTGTTATCTCTTACCGATCAGGATGCTTTGTGGGAAGGAGTCTCTCGTGACTCACTGGCAAAAGAGAAACGCGATGTAGTGGTTACTAAGCTACATGATATGAAAGCTGAACATAGTGTTTGGCGTATGGCAAAACGTGTTCTTTATTTTATATTGGTGATTTTAGGGCAATATTTATTGTTCCGTCTGACTACTTGGCTGTTTGGCAAACTCAAAGTCCGTATTTTACGTTTAAAAGATACCAGATTAAAACCTGTTTCTATCCAAGGATATGAATTGTTGGATACGCAAAAACAAGTAAATCTATTAGTTTTTGCGGCGAATATCAGTCGGTATATCCTCATGGGTCTCCAATTACTCTTTACTGTTCCTTTGGTTTTTATTATTTTTCCGCAAACAGAAGGACTGGCATATCGCTTATTAGGTTACATTTGGACTCCTATCCGAAAAATACTGGTAGGGATTGTAGATTATATTCCTAATTTAATTACCATTATTATTATCTGGTATGCGGTGATATATCTGATCCGCTTTGTCCGTTATCTGGCACAAGAAGTTGAGGCCGGCCGACTTAAACTAAGTGGTTTCTATGCCGATTGGGCAATGCCAACTTACCATATAATCCGCTTCTTGCTTTATGCATTTATGATTGCAATGATCTATCCTTACTTACCGTATTCCAAGAACGGGGTTTTTCAGGGAATTTCTGTATTTGTGGGATTAATTGTTTCGCTTGGATCGACTACCGTTATTGGTAATATTATTGCCGGACTAGTAATCACTTATATGCGTCCGTTTAAATTGGGTGACCGTATTAAACTGAATGATACGACCGGAGATATTATAGAGAAAACACCGCTGGTCACCCGTATCCGTACACCGAAAAACGAGGTGGTGACTGTTCCTAATTCGTTTATTATGTCTTCTCATACTGTGAATTATACTACTTCGGCTCGTGAATACGGATTGATAATCCATTCTGAAGTCACCATTGGATATGATGCTCCTTGGCGTCAAGTGCATCAATTGTTGATTGAAGCAGCATTGAATACTCCGGGTGTGGTAGATGATCCTCGTCCGTTTGTACTGGAAACATCATTGAGTGACTGGTATCCGGTATATCAGGTGAATGCCTATATTAAAGAAGCGGATAAAATGGCACAGATTTATTCCGATTTGCATCAGAATATCCAGGACCGCTTTAATGAGGCAGGGGTCGAGATTATGTCACCTCATTATATGGCTGTGAGGGATGGTAACGAGACGACAATTCCTAAAGATGACCTTAAGGGAAAAACAGATAAATAACTATTGATTCTTTTATCAAAAGTGATGAAATATATGTCCGGGCGTCCTTTAGTCAGACGTTTGTTGTTGCCGAATGTTCCACTGATTATTTCTGCTTTCATATTCAGGTGGGTGATAAGAATAGTACCATCTTCCACCAACATATACCCTCTATTTATGAGGGTTTCGACTGTATGGGCTTCTGTATTTTTAGCAGGGGACATTACTTTGATATCAACAGTTTTATCTTCCGTGCTGCATCCTGGAGAATAGATAATAGATAGAATTTGAAATATTTGCCACGGATTAAATAATAAAAATAGGGATGTCCCTCTCCATCACGAAGAAGACATCCCGAGGTGTGTGTTTTTTGAGAGTAGAAGTTATCTTGTTAGGGTAGCTCTGAAAAATATGCTACCTCTTTTTTTTTACATTTCTTTTAGTGCACTTTAATTATATGCAGCAAAAGTAGGACTAAAATATTTCAAACATCTTCCGGGAAAAAGAAGAATGCGTAACAAATGTATTTCGTTTCTATTACGAATTAAACCTTCTCACAAAGAATCAGGAGTTTCTTCTCGTTGTTTAAGGTGGTTGCAAACACATAGTCAGAGCCTCCATCTGATAGTTTAATCCGTTTGCGAAGTTCTCCTACGGAAGCAGGAAAATTGCGAATGCTGATATTACCTTTTTCTATATTCCCCAAAGTTTCTTTAATCTCTTTTTTGTTGAAACTGCAATATTTCTTAATGTGGAAAACTCTTCCGGGAAAATTTCTAATCAGAGAATCGGAAGTGTAAAGGTGACTATTGGGGTGTAGTTTTGAAATATGATATGCAGAAGAGAGACTTTTGTAGGCACCTCCTTTCAGAAGTGAGGCATTGGGCTCATAGAGATATTGTGCAAGAGCGTCAGTATAAACACATTTGCTATATTGCTCCTGTTCACGGCTGAAAGCGAACTCTTGCTCACCTTTAGTAGAGAAGTTTACACAATGGATAGGAATATCTTTGGAGGGTGTTTGTCCCAAGATTAAAAGTAATTCCTTACATTCATTATTGACGGAAATAATATGGACTTCTTGAGTAAATTGTAACTCTTTCAATGCCAAAGATAGATCAAGCATAGGAGAGAGCTTTACCATTACTTTGTTTGCCTTCTTCAATAACAGCTCTTCCAATTCAGCCACGTTAGGCTCGCAATCGGAGATGGCTACAGACTTCCCTCCGTGTTCGTTGCGACGGGCAGGGTCTATAAAAATGCAGTCTACGGGTAACATTGTTTTTAGGTAAGCAACTCCATCTTCATTTTTTATACTGATATGATCAAGACCAAGTATAGGAAAGTTATGTGCTGCAATTTCACAAAGGCCTTCTTGACGTTCTACGTATATGACGGATCTGAATCGGGTAGCGAGAAATGAACAATCGATACCAAATCCTCCTGTAAGGTCTACAAGAGACTCGCCTTGTATCAATCTGGCTTTATAACGGGCTGTAGTTTCTGAAGAACATTGTTCCAATGATAAGTGCTTTGGATACCATATATCTTCTATCTTTTTCCACGATGGAATTTTCTCTGTTGCAACTTGTCTGCCTGCTATCTGAGTGATGGCTGTAGGCATATCTACATCCGGGTATTTTTTTGCTTGCAAAGCCAAGGCACGCACATCATCTGTCTGATGTTCACGGATAAAAACTTGAGTTACTTGAGATATCTGTATCATAATTATCTGTATTCGGAACTATGTAATAGTTTGTAATTGATTATGGAATCAGCTTGTGTTTTCGACGGGCTTCTTCTCTGCTACAAAGATTGAAATGCCACCACTCGCTTGGGAGTGGACGGAATCCGGCTTTTTTCATGACTGTTCTTAATAATATCCGGTTCTGCCGTTCTTTTTCGCTGATCTTTCCTGTTTGTACTAATTCAACTTCTTGAGTAATATGAGCTTCGATACCAAGATGATCGATTTTTGTTCCCATTGGTAATGGAATATTCAAAGAGTCCAAAATCCCGATATCTACTGCAAGTCCGTAATTGTGTAGTCCCCCTCCATGATTCGGATTGGATACATATCTGAATTTGGAAGTACCTTTCACCACATTCCACATTTTCTTTTGCACGGACATAGGACGTGCCGCATCGTAAACAATGAGGCTATAGGAAGGGTGTAATTCTTTTAGTCCTTTTTGCACTTGTGCAAGGGCTTGCGCTGCATCCGGATGAAGATAGGCTTCATTCAGGTCATCATAAAGAATTTCTCCCGTGAAGTTATCTGCCCGGGTATACATTAAGTCGATATGAATAGTTGAATCGAGTTCGGAGATATTAACGAATCCAAGAGAGTCTAATGTGAGTGCTGTCCGGCTTTTAGTAAAGGTGCATTCAAGAGGGAGTGAAGTAACAGGTTTCACTGAATCTATAGATTCAATATGATGTTGTTTTTCTTTTGTTGGAGTATAGGAACAAGAGAAAAATAACACTAACCAAAAAACGAGTACGTTATACTTTATAAGTCCCATAGAGGTCTTGTTTAACAAGAAAACCCCTACAAGAAATTTACTTGCAAGGGTTTTTAATGTGGACCAGCCTGGGCTTGAACCAGGGACCTCCAGATTATGAGTCTGTTGCTCTAACCAACTGAGCTACAAGTCCGGTGTATCCTTTTATTGGATGCGGTGACAAAAGTAGTTCTTTTTGCCGAATTATGCAAGTCCTTTTGATAAAAAACTGTAAAGTTTTCGTTCTCAGAACTTATATTTTCGTTTCGGGTTCTTTGGAAACCAACCTTTCTTCACTCGTTCCTCCTGCTCAAAAACCTCTTTAATGGTCCAAAACGAAGAAAAAGCGAATACACCTAATAAAGAAGATAGAATTACATTATCAATACTTAGTGAGGCAACGACGCCTGCAATGCCAAGTATAAGGAATATCCACCAACATCCTGTTCCCCAATAATATTCAGCCTTTACCACAATAGGATGAAAAAGACCGATAATCAAAAAGGTACAGATTCCAATGAATAATCCAGCCAGATGATATTCATTCAAAATTTCCATCCGATTATTTTTCTACACGAATTGGAATTTCTTTTTTAATGCTTTGCTCCAGAGAAATCAATGTTTCAGTAGCAACTACACCTGGAATTTCCTGCATTTTGTTATTCAACAGATCCATTAAGTGTTCGTTGTCACAAGCATAAAGCTTAGTAAGCATAGTATAAGGACCTGTAGTAAAGTGGCATTCCACAATTTCGGGAATCTTTTGCAGCTCTGCTACTACAGATTTGTACATAGAACCTTTTTCCAGTTTAATACCAACATAAGTGCAAGTTCTATATCCCAGTGATTTTGGGTTCACATGATAGCCTGATCCAACAATAACTCCAAGGTCGATCAGTCTCTGTACGCGTTGATGGATGGCTGCACGGGATACGCCACACTCTGCCGCCACATCTTTAAATGGGATACGGGCATTCTGTGAGATGATCTCTAGGATTTGTCTGTCGAGGTTGTCTATTTTTTCCATAATAATAAATTATATTTTGCTGTTGTTATCATATAGTAAGCAAATATAGAGATTTATTTTAATTCTTCTTCTTTTCCGAGAAAAAAAAGAGGAAAAAGCAAAAAAAAGAGGTGCAACTCCTTTGCACCTCTTTCCTTTTTCTATTTAGAAAGAACTTTTCTTATTACTTGCTTGGCTCGATGCCCAACAATTCTACTTCGAATACCAAAGCAGAGAATGGTTTGATCTGACCAGATTCACTTGCACCGTATGCTAATTCCTGAGGGATATAAAGTTCCCATTTTGAACCTACAGGCATCATAGTCAGAGCTTCTGTCCAACCTTTGATTACTCTGTTAGCAGGGAAAGTGGCAGGTTCATTACGTTTGAATGAGCTGTCGAATTCAGTTCCGTCGATCAAAGTACCTTTGTAGTTTACCTTCACTTTAGAAGTGTCAGCAGGGATTGCTCCTGTTCCTTCAGTGATTACTTTATATTGCAATCCGCTAGGAGTAGTTTTTACACCTTCCTTAGTTTTGTTTTCAGCCAAGAATTTCTCACCTGCAGCTTTGTTTTCAGCATATTTTTCTTCCATAGCTTTTGCTTTTACAGCTTCCATAGCTGTGCGAGTGTACATCTGAGCTTCGTCCATAGTCATCAGACCACCTTTTTCTAAAGCACCTGCGATGAAACCTGCGATGAAGTTATCTTTGCTGATTGTCTTAAGAGAATCTCCAGCAAATAATTCCTGGTTGATATTCTTAATCATGCCGTTAGCGCCATTTATTTGTTGTCCGATTTGCAGACCTGCAATGTATGCGATATCTTTTTTGCTTGTCTTGTTAGCGCCGTCGTTCAAACCTTTGATGAATTCTGCCATATTAGTAGTATCTACGTTCAGGCGTCCAATCAAATAATCTTTCAGACCTTGTGTCTGAGCCATACCGATTGAATAAGACAATGAGTCGATGTCTGTTTTGAGATTTGCTTTAGGAGCTTGAGCTGTACAAGAAGCAAGACCTGCAGCAGCTACGATTGCCATAAAAATACTAACTTTTTTCATGTTGCTTTTTAAATTTTTTATTTATAATACTTCAAGTAATTCAACTTCAAATACAAGTGTACTGTGAGGAGGAATCATTTCTCCGGCACCTTGTGCACCATATGCCAGTTCTGACGGAATATAAAGTTTCCATTTTGAACCTTCCGGCATTAACTGAAGAGCTTCCACCCATCCCGGGATCACTTGGTTTACCCCAAATACAGCAGGCTCTCCACGTTTAATTGAACTGTCAAACAGAGTTCCATCAATCAATGTACCTTCATAGTGGCACTTTACCTGGTCGGTGGCTTTTGCCTTTTTACCATTTCCCTCATTGATGATTTCGTATTGCAATCCGCTCGGAAGGGTAACAACCTCTGCTCTTTTTTTGTTTTCTTCAAGAAAGACTTTACCCTGTTCAATGCTGGCAGCATTCATCTTAACTTCCAACTCTTCGAAATATTTGTTTACTATTTCGCGGGCTTCCTTGTGGCTGATTGCAGTCTGGTTGCCTTCCAATACGTCTTTAATAGCTTGTGCAAAGTCATCCACTTCGATGCCTTTTGCACCCATACTTGATAAGTTTTGGCCTATTCCAAGACCAATTGCGTAACTAAATTTATCCATACAATATTTTTATTGGAGATTGAAATGCAGTCCTTCATGACTTTAACATTCAATCAATTGCAATTTTATGAATCGCAAAAGTACACGTTTTATTTGAATGATTTAGCATTTAGTATTTAAAAATTCTTATATCACCGAAAGTTCACTCTTTTCTTTAATATAAATTTCTTATAATTCGTTAATATACATATCTAGCCAAGCTAACCGTTGCTCTATGAAATCTTTTAGGAACTGTACCTCTTTTTCATAACTTCCCCGGTCTATGTAATTAGGCCACATCACTTGGTGTATATCCCATCCGGCTCCACCGTTTTCTTGGCTTCCGAAATTGCGTGCAGCAGCACCTTCCAATTCATTGGAACGGTTCTGTACAAATTGTGGAAGTTGATCTAATTGTGGTTTCACTGTATTCCATTTTTCTTTGAGTGCTTTTACGAAGGCTGGATCCTTAAACATTTGATCGAACCATGGCGAACAGGTTTTAATATACCAACCTTTCGGACCGGTTGAAGTTGCTCCTTGTTCTGTTGTAATGTGATTGGCATTACCAAAAGCTATATCGAAATCCCATACAAGAGGTTGTTCTATAATATTATTTCCAAGAACAGCCATATAACAACTTCCTCGCATATTTCCGTCACAATTCTTTGAAAGTTCCTGTACGATGAAGTATTTAACAAATGATTCTATATCTATGTATTTATGGTATCCATTTTCAGGATCAGTGAATTTATCGGAATATAAAACAGATTCGGCTTTATTATAGAAGTCTTTAACAAACTTGACTTGCTCCGCAGTTGGTTCGTCCGGATCTTTAAACATCATAGGCAATTTCTTTATATCTGTTTTGAAACGTTCTCCTTCATCATAGTGAAAGTCTAGTTCCAAGAGGTAATCGCCATTAACAGCTTTATCAGCCAGATTGATATTAAGGCGTTCTTCAGACACCTTGACGTGTTCTGTCAAGGCATAAACTCCCAGATATTTTCCATTCAGATATACTTCTACACTAATTGATTTGGGTGTCCATCTCATACCGACAATCTGCGAAATTTTGAATGCAGTAATATTTCTTATAAGTGTTTTATCGGCATAATTAGCAAGTAAAGCCCAATCTTTATCCTTACTCATACCTAACAATTGAGTTTTTTTATCCAGCTTTATTTTATATGGTTTTTTGGGCATTCCCCAAGTTGAATTTCCACGTCCACGTATTCCGGCAGTGCCTTCAACAGGAGTCCCGTCCGTATAAAGTTTATCTGGGTCCTCGACTTTAATTGTTGCCTTTACGTAATTTTCTTTATCTTTAATTTCTGCATTATTCTCTGTATTAATATGGATCTGAGGAATATGTATTGACCTTATGGTTACTATATAATTGATCTTAGTTCCATCTTTTTTCTTTAAGCTGTATGTTAGGGGAGAATCGAAATTGTTAGCTGTTTTTTCACTAATTTGTGGAATGTCGCCGATAGTGACAGAAACGCCACGAAAACCGAAACTTAAAACGAGTGATTGAGTAGAGACACCTTCAGGAAGAATAACATTTACTGAATTACCTTCAATAACGGCTATAATATCTTTATCTAGTTCGCTATTTTGAGCAGCTTCCAGAACAAATGAATAAATACCTTCTTCCCCTTCTCTATTGAGTTTTCTTTTTTCTCCATCGTTTAGATAAACGGTGACTACATTATTATCATAAGCTATACAAACAATAACAGGGTCGCCTTCAGTAGATGTTTTTATTGGAATGCCCAGGTTTGTACCGTTTACTACCCATGTACCTGTGGTACTTTTAGTAACAACGGGAACTCCTTTACTTGCAATATCAATGATGTAATATTTTACAGATAGTTCTATGGTACTTTTATCGCTTAAAGTAAAAGTTGTCGTTGAACCTGTAGCTTTGATCCCACTGACCATTAAAGATTTGTCAAGTGCATCCTCAAATTGCTGGAGAACTGTTGGGGTAGTGGTAGTAATAGGTGGTGGTTCATTTCCATCGTTATTACTAATGTCTTTTTTGTCATCAGAACATGAAAAGAGAAAAATTGAAAGAACAAAACAAAGCTGTAGAAAGGCTTGTAGAATTGATAAATTGTGCTTCTTCATGAATAAATGTATTAAATTGGTTATTAGATTATGATCAACTTAGATTATTATGAGGCTAATAGTATCGGATATTATAGGTTACTTGCTTGATGGTCAGAATGTCGATATGTGTCCGCAAGAAATATATATTACTCAAAAGTATGGAGTTTTTAGCAAACAAACAAGAAAATAACTTGAAAATTTAGTTCTAACATTATTTTTTGAAAGAAAAGTTATATTTATTGTAGAAACAAAAGGGAAATTATCTCAAAGTTCAAGATTACATACGTTTAGATTTTCTTTTATCGACTATTCTCTTTATTTTTGTACTATTATGACAACGCAAGGAGATAGTATATGAAGAATCTGGTAATATTGACAGGGGCAGGCATGAGTGCGGAGAGTGGAATTAGTACTTTTCGGGATGCAGGAGGACTATGGGATTGTTATCCTGTAGAACAGGTAGCGACTCCTGAGGGATATCAGCGTGATCCGGCATTGGTAATCAATTTCTATAATGAACGGCGAAAACAGTTGTTGGAAGTGAAGCCGAATCATGGACATGAACTGTTGGCGGAATTTGAGAAAGATTATCACGTGACAGTGATAACGCAGAATATTGATAATCTGCATGAACGGGCGGGTAGTAGCCATATTATTCATTTACATGGTGAATTGACAAAAGTTTGTTCGACCAGGGACCCCTATAATCCTCATTATATAAAAGAATTAAAACCTGAAGAATACGAAGTAAAGCTGGGAGATAAAGCAGGAGACGGAAGTCAGCTACGTCCTTTTATTGTATGGTTCGGGGAAGCCGTTCCAGAGATTGAAAAGGCGATTCTTTGTGTGGAGAAAGCTGATATTTTCGTGATTATCGGGACTTCACTGAATGTATATCCGGCTGCGGGCTTGTTACATTATGTACCGGGAGGAGCAGAAGTGTATCTGATTGATCCCAAGCCTGTAGAGACGCATACTTCACGCCTAATCCATGTTATCCGGAAAGGAGCATCGGATGGAGTGGATGAATTGAAAGGTGCGTTGAGGGTTGGTTGATTTAAATGTTATTTTGTTATGTAACTTCCATTTCTATGGTAATAAGATACTTATGAAAAACAAATTATTAATAGTAGGAGCGTTTTTGTCTTTTTGTTCTTGCATATATGGACAGGGTCAATCTGCCACAGTAGAAAAAGGACTGTTCATAAATAAAAAAGAGTATTTTCAGCATCCCTGGCAAGGTAAAAGAGTGGGGTATATCGGTGATTCTATTACAGATCCTAATTGCTACGGGGATAAGATTAAGAAGTATTGGGACTTTCTGAAAGATTGGCTCGGAATTACTCCTTTTGTTTATGGCATAAGTGGGCGACAGTGGGATGACGTGCCACGTCAGGCAGGAGAGTTGAAGAATGAACATGGTGCAGAGATTGATGCCATCATTGTTTTAATGGGTACAAATGATTTTAATAGTGGTGTACCTATAGGCGAATGGTTTACTGAACGGGAAGAGCAAGTAATGGCAGCTTCCGGAGAAACTAAAAAGATGGTAAAGCGGATTAGACGTATCCCGATAATGGATAAAGATACTTATAAAGGTCGTATTAATATAGGTATAAATCAATTAAAGAAGCTCTTCCCTGATAAGCAAATCGTTTTATTAACTCCTTTGCATCGTTCTTTTGCAGAATTTAGTGAGAGGAATGTGCAGCCGGACGAGAGCTATCAAAATAGTTGTGGAGAATATATTGATGCTTATGTTCTCGCTATAAAAGAAGCGGGTAACATTTGGGGAATTCCTGTGATAGATTTTAATTCAAAGACGGGCATCAACCCGATGATTGAGGAACAACTTATTTATTTTAATGATCCCACTTTTGACCGTTTACATCCAAATACGAATGGTCAGGAACGGATGGCTCGTACATTGATGTATCAATTGCTTTCATTGCCTGCGGTATTTTAAATAACTTGAGTGTAGAATAAAATAATTATTAATCCGTTGATAATTTCGTGATTATCGATTGATTGATGCGGTGAATGATGAATTCTAAAATATTGCCCGGGTAAAACATTTCAGACATAGGTCATTCAATATTTTATTGTAAATGCATTGCTTGCTATTACAGTCTATTGTTTTTTTGAAAAAGAGTCCGGCATTGATGTGTAATTTGTCAATGATGGGCAGCTAATATTATTCAAAGAATCATATCGGATTTATGTTGAAATACATGAATTTTGTTATCTTTAGAGCTAGCATCTCGATTGAGTTTGAATAGAAATTATTAGGTAAAAGATTGAAAGGACTATCTCCTATGGGTGAGACAGTCCTTTCTTCATGATAGTATTTATGTACTATATTACATAAATAATTACCATTGAATAGCTTGATCTTGATCCGGAATCAGTGTATTGATCTGGCGCTCCATTGTCATGGAACCCTTTACGTCATATATCATTGGATTCTTTGGATCTGAAGTGAAGTCTGTATATTTATACTCTAGACGCAAGATCGTTATATGACGTTCCAAATAAGGCTTCGTCTCATGTTTTTGTATGATTAGCTCATAAGTACAATCACCTACAGGCACTATATTGGCTCCACTTGTAGGGTCACCTTGTTTAATTGTCAATGGCCCTGCCATATTCCCATCTTTATTCAGTGCCCCTTCATTAAAGGTCACAATCACTTTATACTTACTGCGATTCTCATCTTCTTCCCATACTGAGCCTGCATAGAAGAATATTGAATTATCGTCTACTACGCGAGTCACGCGGGTATCTACTATAGCGGGATCATTGGTAGTACCATCTACATAAATATTCATTAATGTAGTTGAATAAGTACCGGAATAGTTGTTGTATAAGTTAATACCCAATAAAGCCTTACACCATCCCTTACGAATATTGCGAGTGTAAGACGGGTCCTCTTCAATATTTAATGGAAGCACCCATTTCTCATTTAAATCTAATCCTTCCAAATTAAAATTGAGAGTGTAGTTTTGTGTATTCTCACCGGCTGGTATAAGGCAAGTTTCTGATGGAAACGAATAAAATCTTTCAGGCAATTGCCGAAACCAAAGATCCTTACGTCCTATTGCAAATTTTTCAGTATTCAAATGAAGCAGTGTATCGTTATCTACTCCGACTTTCACATTGATACTCCGTTCGTTATCACGCGTACCACTGACAATGACCGGTAACTGATAAGATGCCGTGCCGTCGGGTTGGTAGCGTATGTAAATATCGCACACACCGTTGCTACCTACCGGTGCTTTAAACGAAATCATCTGGCTGTGTAGCTCATTTTCCCATTCATCGTTGCATGATCCAAAGAAGACACATACCGCCGACATAATTCCTAAAATATATAATTTTTTCATATTGTATCCATTGTTTACGTTACTACCATTAATCATAATCCTGCCATCCCGGTGCTTGAGTCATATTTTTATTACGTTTCAATTCGTCGTAAGTGATAGGCCAAAAATACTGTTTCCGTGAGAAGGAAGTTTGAAGGTTGGCTACTCTGACCGGTGTATAGAAAGCATCCCTATGGTCTTTGTTTACTAAAGTATTACAACCATAGATCTGCTCACTTTCATGCTCTTCGGCAATCTTCCAACGGCGTAAATCGAAGAAGCGCTGATTCTCGTTGAAGAATTCAATTTGGCGTTCGTGCACAAGCTTATTAAAGAACAATTTTGGATCTTCGTAAACAGCATTGTCGTAGTCAGGAAGTCCGGCACGCATACGGACCGGTTTGACGCCGCGGCGCATTTCTTCGATATCGCGTTTGATAGTATGTGTTTTACTTCCATCCCATGAAGCGATCTCGTAAGCTTTTCCCGAAGTCAAATTATTGAGTGCCTCTGCATATATCAATAGAATGTCAGCATAGCGAAGAGTAGGTTCTACCTTGTCACAGATACTTCCCCCGTGGTTAGCGCAATCTGTAGGATGGACATATTTTTTAACTCCAATACCGGTAATCAACCAATTCTGTCCACCATTGATACGACCGTCGTCTGCACCACGATAGTACCATCTTTGTATATATCTATAATGCTCATCTTTTCCTTCTACGGCACTTGCACAGTCCCATACACATCCATTATAAGCTACTGATGCATAGAAGCGAGGCTCTCTGTTGGTATATTCCATATGAACGTCATTTGGCACGTGATCATAAAGATGTTCATTTTTGTTGTTATTGGTCACATATCCATCTGGGCAAGTTGCACGATCAAATGGCTTTCCGTCCGCCATATCATACGCGTCACATTGTTTTTGTGTCATACCATGGATGTTCCAACCACCGCAGGAAGCTGGCAATTGATGTCTCACCAAGTCAGCGATACCTTGTTCTGTTTCCAAGTTATTACCATCTTTATTTAAACCACGAGTAAAGATCAATTCAGGGTTTTCTGCTGCATACAACTCTCCGTTGAATATAGCGCGATAAGATTCGAACGGATCAATGTTTTGCCATCCTTCAGGGAAGTTTTTATTGGAATAAATGTCATGTGGCGGTGGGGTAATTGTACTGGGATATGATTTGTCATTGTCTTGTACTCTTACTCCTACCGTATAAATTTTATAAAATCCTGTGCTTTCTGCATATTCTATCATATCTTTCGCAGCAGCAGCGGCTTTTGCCCATTTCGACTCATCATATTCCTGTGGAATCAAGTTACGTCCCTTTTTATCTGTAAAGTCTGCCATTTCTGTATTTCCATTAGTCAATGGACTAGCTCCGTAAAGAAACACTTTGGCACGTACTGCCAGAGCAGCTCCTTTTGTAGGACGACAAATATTCAGGTTATCCCGTCTCTCGAATAATTCGTATGCAGCTTGCTGCATCTCAGAAGTGATAAAGTCTACACATTCATCATATGAATTACGGGGATAACTTAGTTCTTCATAAGATTTGGTGTAATCAGCGCCTTCTATTGGCATAATGGGCACCGGACCGTATTTCTTCAACAATAACCAATAGAAATAAGCACGCAAGAAACGAGCCTGCCCTTTTACGTCAGTAATTTCTTCTTGAGTGAAATCTTTATTTTTATATACATTATTGATCAAGATAGATGCCTGATAGATAGCATCGTATGCCCAAGGCCATGAATTGGTATAATATCCTCCATAGGAATATCCGTACCCGTATTCACCCAATTTGAATTTACGGTAACGGTCTCCATTATTTCCTTCATTAAATGCTTGGTCATCAGAGAAATTAGTTGGACAGATGTCACTATGTCCCACTTCAATATTATCACCTTGTAGACGACTGTAGCAAAATGACAACCATTGCAATGTATAGTCTTTACTTTCAAAGATATGATCGTTTGATTGTTGTTCTTTAAAGTAGCGATCTACATTTAAGTAATCGGAACAAGAAGTGAAGCCAAGTCCAAGTCCGACTATGATCGCTCCCATCAATATATATTTTCCTTTTTTCATATTTCTTATTTATTATAGGTTATAAGTTTATCGTCAAGCCTATTGTATAGGATTTAGCTAATGGATATTCTTGTCCGTTAGAACTTCCTAATTCCGGATCCCAAAGCTTGAATTTGGAGAATGTAAGTAAATTAGTCCCCATCAAATAGATACGTACATTATCCAAATGGATACGGTTTACTAATCGTTTAGGAATTGTATAACCGATGTCCAGATTCTTCAGACGGAGATACGAACCATCGCGCAACCAATATGTAGAAGCTCGGTAATTATTAGAGTTGCCGCCATAGCTTAGGCGAGGATAGATTGCATTCGGGTTTTCATTCTCTCCCAATGACCAGTAGTTTCCTGGCACATCGTTTAGGATATTTCCCCAACTATTTGATTGGAATGGATAAACTGTAAATCCATTAATAAAGAAAGATGATTTACCGGCTCCTTGAAAAAGTACATTGAAATCGAATTCTTTCCATTGAGCAGAAAGTCCGAATCCATAAATCATGTTCGGTTTGGTAGTAGCACCGATAGGTACTACATCATTTCCATTAACGACTCCATCTCCATTCACATCCTTATATTTTATGTCACCGGGAGCTACTTCGCCAAAATCTTGTCTTGGACTATTGCGAATTTCATCATAATCTTTGAACAGTCCTTCAGCAATTAATCCACGTGCTTGATCTACACGGAATCCGGCTATCATGTTGTACGAATAATGACTGAATTGTTCATCGTACTCTTTAATCTCATTCTTGCTATAGGTCATATTAGCACGCAATCTCAGGTCTAAATCTCCAAATTTCTCATGAAAAGCAATATTCCCGTCGAATCCTCTGGATAAAACAGCGCCTACATTGGCATACGGAGCTGGAATATGGTTCAATCCCACACTTTGCGGTAAAAACTTACGATTCAGATAGATTCCATCGCGTTGTTCGTGGAAGTAATCGACCGTACCGCTAAGTTTGTCATTGAATAATGAGAAGTCTAAACCTATGTCATGTTTTGTAGCAACTTCCCATGTAATATATGGAGAAGATATTCTCGAATATGATAATCCCGGATAGTAATAAAGAGCTGTTTTGATATCACCGTAATAATATCCATCTGTATCATAAGTTGCAAATCTTTCTACATAAGGGAAGCGTATCTGAGTATCACCGTTCATCAATTTATCATTTCCTACTTTACCATAAGAATAACGCAACTTAAACATATTCATCCATTTAAGATTTTGCTTGATAATTGGCTCTTCTGCAATGTTCCAGGCAGCAGAGTATGCGGGGAAGAAACCGAATTGATGGCCAGTAGCAAAGTTCTCCGAACCGTTGTAACCGAAGTTGAAATCAACGAAATAACGATACTTCCATCCGTAAGTAAATCGTCCGGCAAGACCCTGATGGCGATATTGAATTCCGGAAACTATTCTTTCGTAACCCGCTAATTCATAATAATTCTTGTTATCCACTTTTTTATCTTGTGAATACTTCATTACGGCTCCTACCTGATGATCGCCAAAAGTACGGTTATAATGTAACTCTGCTTCCAGATTCTCATATCGTGTACCGCTAGCTCCTGTTGTTGATAACATCAACTGTTCAGTTTCTATTCTTGTAAACTGGAGTTTACCTTCAGTTGTACGTTGTCGTTCTGCTAACCAGCTTTCCGGCCATCTGTAATGGTTATCACTATTATCCGTATTCGTATCAAAACCAAAGCGTCCGTAAAATTTCAATCCATTTGTTATAAATTTCAGATCTTGTTCTAAATTGACGGTTGTCTGTATTTTATTTTTCCATTTTTCCTGATATCCTTGTTGTGTAATCAGTACCCATGGATTTCTTTTTCCACCATTTCCTTGTGCTCCCCATCTACCGTCACTATATTGTGGAGGAGAGGCAATTGGATTATATCCCATCAGGGAGTTCCAAATTTCACCATATTGACTTCCCGGTAGATTTTGCTTATCCAATGAACCGGCTACGCCAACTTTCAGTAAGGTAGTTTTCGTTAAGTCTATATCTATGTTCATACGATAATTCCAACGATGATAATTGGCATTGGTCTTATAGTCTTTCATAGTCCGATCTGATTCGTACATACCTCCTTCGTCCACGTAGCTGGCAGAAATAAAATAACGTGCTACCGTACCACCACCGGTTAAGTCAATGTTAGCTCGATAGGTAGGTGCTCCATCTTTCAATATCATACCCATCCAGTCTACATTTGGGAAAAGATCAGGATCCAGTCCATTCTCAATTAGCTCTATATCACTATCAGAATAAGCAGCAGATTGATTACGTGTCATTAATGCTTCATTCATCATGCGAGCATACGTTGGTCCATCTACAAATTCCGGAGTTTTCGTGCGTGTATTGTAGGTCATTTCCGCTTTGGCATTGATTCGTGTCTTACCTTCTTTTCCTCGTTTAGTTGTAATCAATATAACGCCGTTAGCACCACGAGAACCATAAATTGCTGTAGCAGAGGCATCTTTCAATACAGTGAAGTCTTGTATGTCTTCTACATTGATTTCATTCATGCTACGTTCAAACCCATCGACTAATACCAATGCACTGGCTCCTGCACCAAAAGTAGAGATTCCCCGAATCCAGAATTCAGAAACATTATCACCCGGTTGTCCTGAGGTTTGACGTGCTATGATACCCGGTACAACACCTCCCAAAGCATTAGTAATACTAGATGTTGAGGTTTTCAATTGGGACACGTCTACCGTAGTTACCGCACCGGTCACAGTTATTTTCTTTTGTACACCAGTACCTGTTATTGTAACTTCGTCCAATACAGTCGATGAAGTCTCTTTCATCACAACATTCAGCACCCTCTTTTCTTTCACGAACACTTCCTGCTTGTCATAGCCAATGTAAGAGAATACCAAATATGAATAACTTGGAACCTTTATTTTAAAATGACCATTTATATCTGTCATCACACCCAAACTTGGTACGTTTTTCACAACAATATTCACACCAATCATGGGTTCTTTGTTTTCTTCTGTGACTGTACCTGTCACTTCTATCATTTGTTGTTGATCTTGAGCATAGGATATATTTATCCACCCTATCATCAACAAAAATAGTAAAATGTAATTCTTCATAAGTATGTGTTTATATAGTATTATTCTGTAGTTAAGTAACGAATTCCCTTGTTGTTGATATCACCAATATAGAAGATTTCCTGCTCAGCATCGTAAGCCAAGGAAGTAGGTCGGTTAAAACGCGCTTCCGTAAGTGGAGCTCCATCTACATAGCCCGTATATTTTTTGTCCGCATTATAGTTACTTCGTCCGGCTACCATAGTAGCTACGCCTTCCGGAGTCAATTTCCAAATGCAGTGATTTACGTCATCACTGAAATAGAAATCATAGTGCTCTTCCTTTCCAGCTTCTTCATACTCTTTATTTTTCACGAATATACCCGCCCATGGTTCTTCAAATCTAGCTACGTTACCGACTCCTTCTGTGCATCCTTTTGAACTGAGAGAACCGGCTATCACTCTTGGTGTATCAAATAATTTAGTTTCTTTGTTGTAGTCAGATCTCATAATTGCTCCTCTTTGAGGTGCAAATACATACATGTATTTTTCTGATGGATGTAGTAACAATCTTGTGTGTGCTGAACCACCACCGATAGCTGTTAATGTAAAACATTTTACTGGCTTAACATCTATATTGGGTAGTATGTCATTAGTGCGCTGCATCTTATAAATAGCTCCATCATTCCAAGATGAATAAAATATCGAACCATCTTTCATTGAAACGCAACCATAGCTACAGTATCCATAGTTGTAAGCACGTATTTTGCGGAATTGCTCACTACGTAAAGCATAATATATATTAGGAGCTGTATTGTCCGCTCCATGTCCATTATCATCAGGGAACAGCAACGTATCACCGTCGGCTGTAAAAGTGAAAGATACCATTTTGGCATACTGTGTTCTCGGGAAAAGCCGTTTTACATAGCGTTGAGTCAGATTCAATTCACGAAAACCATCATAATAGTTACATGAGAATAGTATTTGGTCACCACCTTCCGATGGCTTAGGATCAAACACCATCCAGTCATTAGAAGGACACGATCCTTCGCCGTCGAAAGAGCCATCTTGAAAAGCTGAATTACCATCCTCGTCTACTTTACGAAGCAAAGTTCCTACAACAGTTCTGGCTTCATAGTTGAACGGTTCTTCGAATGTATAATCTGCTACAGTTTCGCCGTTTTTACCGTCAATTCGAACAGTCACATTACCGTCATAAGCACGTTTGGGAACCATGCAATAGAGTTTCTTGCCATCCGAGCCAATGGTCATGGCTGCTTGTCCGCCTACGCTTATATGTATTTTGGAAAGATCTTTTCCAAAATTACTACCCATGATATACATTCGGGTACGCACCGGACCTTGTTTAGGGGTAAAATCTGTAAAAACTACCGGTTGCGATGGATCAAACTCGCTAAGATCATTTTCATCTTTACAACCGACTAATAAACAGCATGTAAGTGCTACAATCAGATGTTTATTCATAAATTAAACAATTAAAAGGTTAATAAAAAAGGTGTATTTAATATCTATTTCTATCTCACAATACTTAAAAAACAGCAACTATCTTAACTTGCTTGCTAGTTGAATGAGACTCATATTTAATTTATTCAATAGTTTTTCGTTTTCCTGCAGACATAAACTTTCAGTCTTTAACAACGAACTCCCGACATATTGAGACTTATTTTTATATCATACTTAGTATAAGGCAAATTATGTAAACTTGATTTTGAAAAAAGAAAGTAACGCATAATAGAGCATAATGTATTGTTTATGTGGTGCTTATGTATATAGGTAAACTTTGCGAAGCGTGATTGTTGTAATCGAAATCTCTTTTTGATAAATTAGAAAAAGTTTGAATTAGAAGAGTGTTTTGTGCTTATTTTGCAGTAATTTAATCAGAACTAAATATAGAAAAATAGAGGAAAAAGTCCAATTTTCTAAATTAATTGATCTAAGAAGTAATAATACTATTTAGAAAATAATCTAAAAGGAGTAAAAGAACTGTTTAGAAGATGCATAAGATAATTTATTGATAGAAAATACATAATACTATAAAATTGATCTATTACTTATTTTATTGTCATACTTCATTATTTGACCCTTTGTATCTGGAACAAATGACTATACATTAATATATTTATTACTTTCATTATATGAAGTGCTGTAATAGTTAGAAAAAGAAGTAGACTTAATTTCAATAGCGTACGATTAGGTATTAATAGATATAATATCATTCATGAAAGGGCGATGCATACTTTATTATAAAATATCACGTAATTATAAGGTAAGGTTGTCTGTATGAGATGAGCATTCTGTATATGTAGTTTTTTGATGAATTAGTTAATTATATCCTTATAATCACGATACTATAGTTTAATGATCTGAATTCGAGGTCTTCATACCTTTTTTGAGTACTAGCAAAGATTTATACTTGATCTCTTGTAACTGTGACATCGCTGCACATAGAGGCTTGTTTTATTAAGGGTTTCGTTTTAAGCATTATTGCGAAAGCTTAAAAAATATCATTCTGCTGAAATAAATGTTATTAAGTGGCGCGAAAAAAACAGTTTTTCTTCTATAACGCTAAAATGAATAAAATATTGTATTTTTTAATTTGTTTTTTGTATTCAGTCCAATCTTTCTTTACTTATTTTGTATCTGTGAATAGTGTCTAAAAAGCAACATTATCAAGCTTTATTTCTTTTGTTTTATAAATAAAGTATTGCAAAAACGAAAAAAAACGATTTTTCTTTTGATTTATATATTTTTTGTTCTATTTTTGTAGCAACAATAGAAATGAAATAAAACGATTTGTTAGCCGAATTTTTTTTAAAAAGAATATTATTATGAAAAAGTCACATCTATCCGTAATATTCATGATTTTAAAAGTAGCAAAACTTTTAAAATCCATATTCGTTGTATACAAATTAAATCCAATATTCGTCAAATTCTTAGAAATATTTAATTTACATATAATTCGTAGATTAAGTCTTGTTATGCACAGCTTTGATTTTTCAAAATCAAGTTTACATAATTTGCCTTATGTCATGTTGGCAAGAAAAACAGCCTTACAATATGCCGGAAGCTACTCAATCAAAGAAAAAAAACAATGTTAGTGTGGATGTTCATTTAAAACAAATAAGATTGGAGAAAGAATAGAATATTTAATTGACAAGTTAAATATAAGTCTATTTAGTTTATCTTATATACTAAGATAGCCGATATTTTTAATGTAATCATTATGATATATATATAATATACCTTTTTATTAACCTTTTAATTGTTTAATTTATGGATAAACACCTGCTTCACACATTTGCAATGTGTAGTATGTTTTTAGCTAGTTGTGGTAGTGATGATGTTGCGCCGGGGACGTGGGTGACTACACCGGTCGATCCATCAAAACCAACGGAATTTGCAGACTTCACTCCTAAAGAGGGTGGTGTGCGAACCCGAATGTACATTACCGGATCAAATTTTGGTACGGATGAGTCTAAGATTCATGTTACTGTAGGCGGACAAAAAACACCAGTTATCGGATCGAACGGTTCGAAAATCTTTTGTATGCTACCACCACGTGCCTATGATGGTGACATTAAAGTAGTCATCGATGACAAAAATGGTAATGCTGTAGTAGAATATGCATTTGAGGAACGCTTTACTTACATTCCCAAAAAAGTAGTAGGAACATTATTAAGAAATTATAATGCTAGTACCGGATCAGCACCGTTCCAGGACGGTGCTTTTGCTGATGGTGCCGGGCTTCCATGTAGTGACTGGATGGTGTTCGATCCCAAACCGGCTGGGGGGGATAAAATAATCTTTACCAGTAACTTTCAAAAAGGAAGTGAAGGCCTTCGTACGATTAACCTTACTAAAAAAGAGGTAAGAACACTTTCTACTGGTGTTCGAGGTAATAAGCAACAGTGTTTTACATTTTCTACTGATGGTGATACTTTGTTGATTGCCGATGATAATGGTAAGGGTAATTTAGGAGATATCACAATGGCTAATCTTTTCTATGCATTACGCACAGAAAACTTTACTAAATTCCGTCCATACAACTACCAAGCGTGCGCTTACGGTGTTGTCTATATGCCCGATGGAACAGTCTTTTATACAACTTATCCAGGAGGACGTATTATGAAAATGGTACGTAATGGTGGAATACCGAACATCGATACCAGAGCATTTTCTTGTTTCAGTTTCCAATCTCTCGAGGGTATTGGTGGCCGACAGATAAAGATGAAGGCCCATCCTGATGGAAAATACGTCTACGTATTTGGTATTTATAGTGGTATCATCTGGAAAAGTATGTATGATCCTGTGGCAAAAGTACTTTTGACTCCGACAACTGTCGCAGGACAATCTGCATACAATAATGAAAAACTTCTTGCTGAAGGAACTGGATCATTGGCCCGTTTTGGAAATATCTGGAGTGGTACATTTGTGAAAAATCCGCAATATGTGAAAGATCAGACTTATGGTGATGATTACTATGATTTCTATTTTGCAGATCAAAAGGGACATTGTATCTGGAAAGTCACTCCAGACGGAATTGCTTCCATTGTTGCAGGACGTAGTAATTATACGGTAGATAGCAAATATACCGGTTATGTTGAAGGCGATCCACTGATGGAAGCTCGCTTTAATGGTCCTCGCTCTATAACCTACGACGAAGAGGAAGAAACCTTTTATATTGGTGATGAGGGAAATAAGTGCATTCGTTATTTAAGGACTGAGTAATACTATAAAACACATATTAATATGAAGAAAATATTTTTTCTATTCTTGTTGGTGGTAGGAAGTATCAGTGCCTCCTATGCTCAAGAACAACAGCAGGTAGAAGTAACGGGTACTGTTACTGACATAAATAAAGAGCCTCTTATCGGTGTGAATGTTACAGTGAAGAACAACCCCGGATTTGGTACTATGACTGATATTAATGGTAAATACAAAATAAAAGTTCCAAACTACTCTTATTTGGTATTCTCCTATGTTGGTTTTGATCCTCAAGAATTGATTGTGAAGGACAAAACTGTGATTAACGTTATTATGAAAGAGAGTGAGGCCAATGTATTGGATGAAGTAACCATTACAGGTACCGGGGCACAGAAGAAAATTACAGTGACAGGTGCAGTAACAACAGTTGATGTGTCTCAGTTAAAAACTCCTTCTTCGAGCATTACAAATGCATTAGCAGGTACTGTTCCGGGAATTATGGCGCGTCAAACTTCAGGACAGCCGGGTGAAAACATTTCCGAATTCTGGATTCGTGGTATTTCCACGTTTGGTGGTGGATCGAGTGCTTTAGTGTTGGTTGATGGATTCGAACGTGAACTGAGTGATATCAATGTAGAAGATATTCAAGACTTCTCTGTATTGAAAGATGCTTCTGCGACAGCTATTTATGGTTCTCGTGGTGCTAACGGCGTTATATTGATTACAACTAAACGAGGAAAAGAAGGAAAGACGAAAGTTAATGCTAAAGTAGAAGCCTCATACAGCACCCGCACTCAAACACCTGAATTTGTAGACGGTTTGACTTATGCCTCAATGTTGAACGAAGCCCTAACGACTCGTAACTTGCCTGCAGCATATTCGGAGGATGATCTTAACCTTATCGAGAATCAGCTTGACCCTGAACTCTTTCCAAACATAGACTGGATGAACATGATTCTTAAGAAAGGTGCGCCTATTTATCGTGCAACGGTTGATTTAAGTGGTGGTGGTACTACAGCGCGTTATTTTGTTTCTGCCAGTTATGTAGACGAAGGAGGTATGTATAAGACCGATGATGGGTTGAAAGATTACAATACCAATGCCAATTATCGTCGCTGGAATTATCGTATGAATATTGACTTGAATCTGACAAAGACTACTCTACTTAAAGTTGGAGTATCAGGTTCATTAGATAAGAAGAATCAACCTGGAGGATCAGCCGATCAGATCTGGATTTCTACATTAGCATACAATCCAGTTATGACTCCTGTGAGATATAAGAATGGATATTGGGCCGGACAAGGACCAGACTACTACGAGGATAAACCACTAAACAACCAAATCAATCCATGGGTATTGGTTACACAATTGGGATATAACGAAACTTGGAGCAACAAAATACAAACCACTGTTAATCTGGAACAAGATCTGAAATTTATCACTGAAGGATTGAAGTTTTACGGACGGTTTGGGTATGATACCAATACGAGGAATAATAATATACATAGGAAATGGCCTCAAATGTGGCAGGCAGAACGCCAACGAAATTCTGAAGGGGCATTGGAGTTTAAGAAGAAGTATGAAGAGCAAATGATGTTTATAGTTCCAATCTCAAGTGGTGACCGAAGGGAATATCTCGAAGCTGAACTGCACTATAATCGTTCATTTGGTGCCCATATGGTAAGTGGAGTAATGAAATATACACAAGACAAGACCGTTAACACTTCGGAGAATTTTAATGCAATTGCCATTCAAGCTATTGATGTTCGTCATCAAGGATTAGCCGGACGTTTTACTTACGGATGGAACTATCGTTATTTTGTTGATTTCAATTTCGGTTACAATGGATCGGAGAACTTTGCTACCGGACATCAATTTGGTTTCTTCCCTGCTTATTCTGCTGCATGGAACATTGCTGAGGAACCTATTATTAAAAAGAATCTCAAGTGGATGAATATGTTCAAACTACGTTACTCATACGGTAAAGTAGGTAATGATAATTTAATGGCTGGTGGCACTAAGGTTCGTTTCCCTTATCTATCAACATATAAAAACGAGAATAAATATGGATATTATTATGGGGACTTAGGCACGAGTAGCTCTCCTGGTGCTTTCTATCAAGGACTGACATATCAAAATTTTGCCTCAGAAGGTATTACATGGGAAATAGCCAAGAAACATGACGTTGGTATCGATTTCTCCATGTTCAATGATAAGTTTAGCGGTACTATAGATTATTTTAATGAACGCCGAGACGGAATTTATATGCAACGTACTCATTTACCTTACAGTACCGGTTTGTTGGAATACTCCCCTTATGCTAACATAGGATCTGTAGTATCAAAAGGTTTCGATGGTAATATCGCTTACAGTCAAAAGCTGGGAGAAGTCAATCTTACATTCCGTGGCAATATGACCTATAGCAAGAATGAAATTAAAGAATACGATGAAGCATATAGCCATTATAGCTATTCAAGTAACAGAGGATTTCGTGTAGACCAGCTAAGAGGATTAATTTCAAAAGGTTTATTTGTGGACTATGATGATATCCGCAACAGCCCTAAGCAGACATTTGGGGATGTGGCTCCGGGTGACATTAAGTACAAAGATGTAAATGGTGATGGAAAAATAGACGATAATGATAGAGTACCTATCGGTGCAACAACTAAACCAAACTTGATCTATGGATTCGGACTCTCAGCTCAATGGAAAGGGTTTGATTTCAATCTGCATTTCCAGGGAGCAGGAAAGTCTTCTTTCACTATGTACGGAGCAACTTCTTACCCTTTCACTTCAGGGTATTGGGGTAATATTCTGACTGATGTAGTTGATAATTATTGGTCGCTGGGTACTAATGAAAATCCGAATGCAAAATACCCACGTCTGAGCTTTGGAGGTAATTCGAACAACTACCGTACTTCTACTTTCTGGATGCGTGATGGTTCCTATCTCCGTTTGAAGAACTTGGAAGTCGGTTACACTTTACCTAAGAATTGGACAAGAAGTCTGTTCTTAAACAAAATGCGTATCTATTTCATGGGAACCAACTTATTGACTTTCTCCAGTTTCAAACTGTGGGATCCAGAAATGGGAAGTGGAACAGGGGAAAAATATCCTTTGTCTAGAACCTATACATTGGGATTGACAATTAATTTATAAAAAAAAGGAACTATGAAGAATATATATATTTTATTAGGAGCGATAGCTATCGCTTTCCAATTGTCCTTCACTTCCTGCTCCGACTATCTGAGTGTAGATAAGCATTTCAGAGATGTACAAACGGAACAGAAGATTTTCGAAGATGATCTGTATACCTTGCAATGGCTGTCTTATTGTTATTGTCGGTTGTTAGGTGACAATATTGAAATAGGTCATACTCGTTTCGCTCCTCAGAATTTTGCGGATGATCAGGTTTTTAGTGAAACCTATGGTCGGTACAAAGCATATAAACTTGGAGAAATTGGATATGGATATGGGTACAGTGGCTATTATCAGAATACTTGGAAATGGTCGTATGCCGCCATTCTTCAGGCATCTATCCTGATTAATAATGTAGATATAAACAAAGACTTTACTCAGGAGGAAATTCAGGATGTGAAGGGTCAGGCACGTTTCCTGCGAGCTTATTTTTATTGGATATTACTTAGAAGATTTGGTCCGATACCTCTTATGCCAACTGAAGGTGTTGATTATGCCAAGACTTATGATGAATTGAGTTACCCGCGTAATACGTATGACGAATGTGTTGATTTTATTGCTTCAGAGATGGCACAGGCAGCGAAAGAATTACGGGAGAAACGGGATAACCTAAATCTTGCCCGTCCTACCCGTGGAGCAGCTTTAGCAGTACGTGCCAAAGTCTATCTTTATGGGGCCAGTCCACTAGCAAACGGAAACACAGAAATGGCTGACTTTGTGGATAAGACTGGACGCATCTTGATTCCGCAGGAATATGATGAATCTAAATGGGCGAAAGCTGCTGCAGCCGCAAGAGACGTGATAGAAGGTGGGTGGTACAAACTGTTCACGTTACCTAGACGTGATAAATCTAGTGATATCGCTAATCCGGTAACTGTAAAACCACCTTATAATGAGAAGTTCTCAGATAAGAATTTCCCTGAAGGATGGGCAGACATCGATCCATTCGATTCTTACCGTACATTGTTTAATGGTGAGGTATACTTGTATAATAATCCGGAAATTATATTTGGTCGTGTTACAAATGATGCAGCATATGATAAAGATTATTTAGTAGATGCTTGTGACGTTGCCGATATGGCGAAACATCAGATGCCTCAATCCATTGGAGGATGGAATATCCACTCCATGACTATGAAGCAATGTGATGCTTATGATATGGCAGATGGAAAACCATACGACCGCGAAACAGGTCTGACAGGCTTTACAAACAGTACGAATAAAGACCTTCATCCCTATGATAATCTGGAGAATAATGTTTGGTTAGGATATGCCAATCGTGAACCACGTTTTTATGCTTCTGTAGGCTATAACGGTGCTACATGGTATTGCCAAAGTGCTACAGCAACTGGTTCTACCGAGATAGTAAACAAACAAGTATGGTATTATCGTGGTGATACGGATGGACGTTCTAACGGTACTGAACGTTGGCTGGTTACAGGTATCGGTATTAAAAAGTATATCAATCCGGCAGATTGCGATAAATATTCAGGAAGCATTGTGAAAAAAATAGAACCGGCACTTCGCTATGCGGATATACTAGTCTCTTATGCAGAAGCATTAAATAATTTGACGACAACTTATGAAATACCTTCATGGGACGGAAGTAAGACCTACACCATTAGTCGCGATGTTGAGGAGATGCGTCGTGGTATAAAACCTGTCCGTATGCGTGCCGGAGTACCTGATTACGAAGATGATGTATATGCTGATCGTGATGCGTTTTTTGAGAAGATCGTGCATGAACGCCAAATTGAATTCTTCAATGAAAGCCAGCGTTACTATGATGTACGTCGTTGGAAGATTGCCCCGGAACATGAAGGAGCACAAATTTATGGGTGCAATATTATGATGGATAAAACACATAGGGAGGCATTTTATACACCGGTCAGAGTCACAGGAATACAAACTGCATTCTCTAGGAAACAGTATTTCTGGCCTATGAATTATGATGAATTGCAACGGAACAAAAATATGACCCAGGCCCCGGGATGGCAGGATTATGATTAAGGGTATATAACATAAATAATGAAGTAATATAATATGAAAAAAGTATATATTTTAGGAATCATATTGGGTGCATGTACTTTATTTAGTTCATGTAACGACGAATGGACAGACGAATTATTTAGTCAGATGATTTCATTCAAAGCACCGATAGGTAGCAATGGTGTATCTGATATTTATATGCGTTACCAACCTGACGGAAGCGGATCCTACCAGTTGCCGGTAATTGTTAGTGGTTCGCAAACAAATGGACGGGATTTCAATGTAAAAATAGGAGTGGATAACGATACACTCGAAGTTTTGAATACAGAGAAATACTTAAGTCGTAAGGATTTGTGGTATAGACAATTGCCTGAAAAGTTTTATTCTTTTCCTATGGGGAATACCTGTCACATTCCAGCAGGAACAGATGTACAATCGTATAATATTGACTTTCATCTGGAAGGATTGGATCTGAATGAGAAATGGGTGCTTCCACTAACTATCGAGAAGGATCCTTCTTATATGCAGAATGTCCGTAAAGGAATTTATAAGGCTTTACTTAATATACATCTTTTTAATGATTATTCAGGTACTTACTCCGCAACAGGTATGAATGTCTATTTGGGAGAAAGTAATAATGATCCAGCTACCACAAGTACCCGTACTGCTTTTGTAGTCGATGATAAATCTGTCTTTTTCTATGCCGGTACATGGTGGGAAGAAGAAGAAAATCGTAGCAAATATAAAGTTATCGTTGAATTCGGTGAAGGAGTGAAGGATGATGCGGGAGTAATCACAGGTCTCATTAATCTAAGACCGGGTGATGTAGCTAATGAAGCACAAATCGCACCTTATGGTGAATGCAGGTATAGAAGAGAGTTCAAGAAACACGATACCAAACCGTATCTGGAACTTGAAACCACAACAATGTATTTAAATTATTATTTTACTGATTTTACTTCGGATTCCGCTAATCCAATTCTTTATCGCGTTACCGGTAATATGTCTATGCAACGTCAAGTTAATACATTGATACCGGATAAAGATCAAGCTATTCTGTGGTAGATCATGTTTGCGATATAACATAATTTAAATTTATAGAAAGAGGATGTCTGTGGTTTACCAGACATCCTCTTTTATTTAATAGAAAACTTTCCGACTATTTGTAGAAAACTCTTTTGCCTTAATAAAAAACATATTTTTTATTAAGCCCAAACTATGACCGAAAACTTTGAATATATAATCAGAATATTCGTATATATATTTAGAACTTCCGGATTTATATTCGAAACTTCCAATTAAAACTCTTCTTCCTTTAAATATAAGATTTATTTCGGAGGTAAAGAAGTATTCTTCCCTTCGAAGACGTTTAATGATGTCAGATTTTCCTTATCTTTGCACATTATTATAAAGGCAAGTATTGCAGAGAGTAACAAAATACACACTATATAATGGAAAATAAATTCAAAAGAACCACCGTCACATCGGCGTTGCCGTATGCGAACGGACCTGTCCACATTGGTCATTTGGCAGGCGTATATGTACCTGCGGACATCTATGTACGCTATTTGCGACTGAAAAAAGAAGATGTATTGTTTATCGGAGGTTCGGACGAACATGGAGTACCTATCACCATCCGTGCAAAAAAAGAAGGGGTCACTCCGCAAGATGTAGTAGACCGTTATCATTCGCTGATTAAACAGTCATTCAAAGATTTCGGCATCTCATTCGACATATATAGCCGGACGACTTCGCCTACCCATCACCAACTGGCTTCCGATTTCTTCAAAACACTCTACAATAAAGGAGAATTTATCGAAAAAACTTCCGAGCAATATTACGATGAAGAGGCTCACCAGTTTCTTGCCGACCGCTATATTACCGGAGAATGTCCTCACTGCCACGCAGAGGGTGCTTATGGTGATCAATGCGAAAAATGCGGTACTTCTTTATCACCGACAGATCTGATTAATCCGAAAAGTGCCATCAGTGGCAGCAAACCGGTAATGAAAGAAACCAAGCATTGGTATCTTCCTCTCGACAAGCATGAAGGATGGTTACGCCAATGGATTCTGGAAAATCATAAAGAATGGCGTCCGAACGTATATGGACAGTGCAAAAGCTGGCTTGATATGGGGTTGCAACCACGTGCCGTAAGTCGTGACCTTGAATGGGGTATTCCTGTTCCTGTAGAAGGTGCGGAAGGTAAAGTACTGTATGTATGGTTCGATGCTCCTATCGGTTATATCTCCAACACGAAAGAGCTTCTGCCGGATAGCTGGGAAACCTGGTGGAAAGATCCCGAAACCCGCCTGGTTCATTTTATCGGAAAAGATAATATCGTGTTCCATTGTATCGTATTTCCTGCTATGCTGAAAGCAGAAGGTAGCTATATCTTGCCTGACAATGTACCAAGCAATGAATTCCTGAATCTGGAAGGTGACAAAATCTCAACTTCACGAAACTGGGCAGTATGGTTGCACGAATACCTGATTGATTTTCCCGGTAAACAAGATGTGCTCCGTTATGTACTAACTGCCAATGCACCGGAAACCAAAGACAACGATTTTACTTGGAAAGACTTCCAAGCACGCAATAATAACGAGTTGGTAGCCGTTTATGGGAACTTCGTAAATCGTGCTATGGTACTGACTCAAAAATACTTTGATGGGAAAGTCCCAACTTGTGGCGAACTGACAGATTATGACAAAGATACACTGAAGGAATTTGCTGATGTAAAAGCAGAGGTTGAGAAACTACTCGATGTTTTCAAATTCCGTGATGCACAAAAAGAAGCGATGAATCTGGCGCGTATTGGTAATAAATACCTCGCTGATACTGAACCTTGGAAATTAGCCAAGACAGATATGGAGCGTGTAGGAACCATCTTGAATATTGCTCTTCAATTGGTAGCCAACCTGGCTATTGCCTTCGAACCATTCCTGCCGTTTAGTTCGGAAAAGCTTCGTCGGATGCTGAATATGAATAATTTCGATTGGGCAGAGCTGGGACGAAGCGATTTGCTTCCGGAAGGTCATCAATTAAATCAACCGGAATTACTGTTCGAGAAGATTGAAGATGCAACGATCGAAGCTCAGGTACAAAGATTACTTGATACGAAGAAAGCAAACGAAGAAGCGAATTATAAAGCAAACCCAATCCGTCCGAACATCGAGTTTGATGACTTCATGAAGCTGGATATCCGTGTGGGGACTATTCTTGAATGCCAAAAAGTGCCAAAAGCAGACAAACTGTTACAATTCAAGATAGACGACGGACTGGAAACACGTACCATCGTTTCGGGTATTGCCAAACACTACCAACCGGAAGAATTGGTCGGCAAGCAAGTTTGCTTCATTGCTAACTTGGCTCCACGCAAACTGAAAGGCATTGTCAGCGAAGGCATGATTCTAAGTGCTGAAAACAATGACGGTAGTCTGGCGGTGATCATGCCGGGGCGTGAAGTAAAACCGGGTAGCGAAGTAAAATAAGCGCATGCCGGAACAGTCACTGAAGCAGAAAGCAGCAAAAGGAATATTATGGGGAGGATTCAGCAGTGGACTACAGCAACTGCTGAGTGCCCTCTTCGGAATTGTTATTGCCCGTTTACTGGACAGTACCGATTATGGAATGTACGGGGTGCTCGCTATCTTTATCGCCATAGCCAGTACGCTTCAGGACAGTGGATTTGTAACAGCTTTAGTCAATAAACGACACGTTACCCAAGAAGACTACAATGCTGTTTTCTGGTGCAGTTTAAGCATTGGAACAACCATTTATATCATATTCTTTTTCTGTGCTCCGCTTATTGCCGACTTTTTCAAGGCTCCCGAGCTTATACCGCTTTCCCGCTATGTGTTTCTAGGCTTTCTGATGTCAAGCACCTCCGTTGTCCACAATGCCTATTTTCTTCGCAACTTGATGATAAAGCAGAGAGCAATGGCACAATTACCTGCGCTCGTTATATCCGGTACGATAGGAATCATCATGGCATACAATGGAATGTCGTATTGGGGTATAGCAACACAAAATCTGGTATACATTGCTGTCATTAATCTTTGGTATTGGTACTTTTCGCCTTGGAGACCGACTTTCCATATTGATTTTCGCCCATTAAAAGGGATTTTCGGATTCAGCAGTAAAATACTCGTTACAAGCATATTCCAGCAGATTAATAACAATCTGGTATCAACCATACTTGGTGCATTTTACACCAAAGCGGAAGTGGGTAACTATACACAATCCAGTAAATGGAATTATATGGGATATAGTGCTATAGATGGAATGATAAGCAGTGTGGCGCAACCTGTTCTGAGAGAAGTTGCCGACGATCCGGGACGACAACAAAACGTATTTCGTAAAATGTTACGTTTCACTTCTTTCCTTTCTTTTCCTGCCATGTTTGGTCTGGCATTGATAGCCAAAGAATTTATTATTATTACCATTACCGATAAGTGGCTGTCATGTGTCCCTATTCTGCAAATTCTTTGTGTATGGGGAGCGTTTATGCCTGTTATTTCTTTGTATTCCAGACTGATTCTCAGCAATGGGAAGCCTAATATATTTATGTGGAACTCAATCTTGTTGTGTATCCTGCAACTTATTATCATGTTACTTGCCTATCCATACGGTATTCATGTCATGTTGATGATGTTTGTCGCCCTTAACGTCATCTGGCTCGGTGTATGGCAATATTTTATATGGCAAGAGATACGTCTCAGTCTGTGGAACGCACTGAAAGACACCGTACCTTTTGCCGGAATTGCGGCTGCTACTATGATAGCCACTTACTATATAACGATAGAAATCAGCAATATCTATCTCATGCTGATTGCAAAAATAGGACTGGCCATCACTATCTATTCACTTATCATGTGGTTTAGCAAAGTAGCCATTTTTAAAGAGAGCATTAAATACCTCTCCGGACGTTTTAAAAAATAAAAGACACATGGATAAACTAACTTTAATTCCCATCGGAGGACTTGCTAACAGAATATACGCAATCACTTCTGCCATAGCATATTGTCAGGCACACACCATCCCGTTAAAGATAGTGTGGTTCAAGGATTGGGGTATGGGAGCTGATTTCCATTCTCTATTCAAACTTTCCCCTGCAATCGAAAATGTGGAAATAAAAGACGGTAAATGGTATGATTACCTGATGCTCGATAAACCCCGACGTAGGAACTTTTGGTTTCCTATTCTCTGGCAAATGATAGCTTACGATTATCGTATTTATGAAAAGGATATCTACAGATATAAAGATCCGAAGGACATCTTCAACGATTTTAAAAAAGGGAAGTTTATCTATCTCATTCATTTGGCAAAGTTTTATGATACTCCCGATATGCTGAAAGCCGTTGAACCTAATGAACAGATACAGGGCCGGATTATGGAACGCATAAAAGACTTCCCCGACTATACTGTCGGAATTCATATCAGGCGGACGGACAATATCGCTTCTATTCAGCATAGCCCTCTCACTTTTTTCATTGAAAACATGGAAAAGGAAATCAGACTGCATCCGGAGGTTGCCTTCTATGTGGCTACCGACTCGGAAGAAGACAAAGCGATACTGAAAGAGCAATTCAAAGAACGTATTATCACTTCGCCCTATAAAGCGGAACGTTCAACGAGTGAGGGGATTATTGAAGCGATTACAGAAATGTATGCATTGAAATCTACTCAGAAGATATACGGTTCTTATCGTAGTAGTTACTCTATACTTGCTGCCCATCTTTCGAACATTCCACTTATTATTTAAGATCATGAAACAGATTGTTGCCATACAAAACGGGTTGGGAAACCAGATGTTCGACTACGCTTTTTATCTGGCGTTGAAAAGGACCTATCCCAAAGCCGGAATAACTACTTATCTGCTTGCCAGACGTTGTGACCACAACGGACTGGAAATAGATAGGATATTCTCGCTCCCTCTATCCGAAAAGAAGAGCGATCGGATCGTGATGAGAATGTACAGAAAGCTATATTATCTAAGCAAGAAACAGACCTTCACGGGTATATTCGGCAGATATACGTTAAAGCTACTCTATGCGCTTCATCTGGGATTATGTATGGATAAGCCCGAAATACCTTATCAAGGCGCACAGTCATATATCTGGAAAAGAAACTACAAGGTATATTGGGGAGGTTGGATGTCCGAGAAATGGTTCTTACCCGTAAAAGAAGAGGTACGCAAATGCTTCTCATTCGATTTTGGGAAACTATCTCCCAAATCTGCCGGGCTGTTGGAAGAACTTTCGCAAACCGGGACTGACAGTATATCTATTCATGTACGCCGGGGCGATTATCTGAAAAATCCACAATATTTCGATATCTGCAACACGGCTTATTACCGTGAAGCGATTAATTTAATTAAGGGAAAAACCGATAATGCGCGATTCTATGTATTCTCTGATGATATACAATGGGTAAAGGAGAATCTGGAACTTCCCCAAAATACGGTTTACGTGAATTGGAATACAAAAACTGATTCTTGGCAGGATATGTGTCTCATGTCACACTGCCGGCATCATATTATCGCTAATAGTACATTCAGTTGGTGGGGTGCATGGCTGAACAGGAACGAGGAGAAAATAGTAGTCTGTCCCAAGATGTTTTCACGGACGGAGAACCTCGTAAACGTCATGCCCGATGAATGGATCAAAATATAAAGAATATGGAAGAGAAGGAAATTCGTGTCATTGCATTTTATTTGCCGCAATTCCATCCCACGCCTGAGAACGACCAATGGTGGGGAAAAGGATTTACGGAATGGACCAATGTAGGCAAGGCAAAGCCATTATTTCGTGGACACTATCAGCCACGGGTTCCGGCAGACTTGGGATACTATGACTTGCGAGTATCCGAAACTCGCATCGAACAAGCAGAAATGGCAAGAAAGTACGGAGTGGAGGGATTTTGTTACTGGCATTATTGGTTTGGTAATGGTCGCCAACTTCTTCAACGTCCTTTTCAAGAGGTACTTGCTTCCGGACAGCCGGACTTTCCCTTCTGTCTTTCCTGGGCTAATCATAGTTGGGAAGACAAACAATTCAGTAAGGAAGGTACACACAAAATGTTGATGGAGCAACTATATCCCGGAGAAGCCGATGAAACAGCTCACTTTAACTATTTGCTCCCTGCATTTAAAGATCATCGCTATATACGGGTCGATGATAAACCTGTATTTATGGTATATGCACCGTTCAGCCTTCCTGATGCGAAACGTTTTATCCAGTTATGGCAGAAACTTGCCCGTGATAATGGATTGAAAGGTATCCACTTTATCGGTCAGACAAATAACGCCGGAGATGTACAGACATTGAAAGATATGGGATTTGATGCTGTGAATATCGTCAGACTATTCGAATTCTTTAAACAGGACTATTCTATCTTTGAGAAGATACACATGAAAATCATGCGCATCGTTTTCAAAAGAGGACGTATCGTTGAATATGCCAAAGCGGCCAAATTCTTTTCGGGCAGTGAAGATCGGGAAACGGATTGTTATCCCACCATTATCCCTAATTGGGATCATTCTCCGCGTTCAGGACGCATGGGGCATATTCTGGTCCATTCCACTCCAGAGAAGTTTAAGAAGCACGTGCTTGAATCCTTCTCCAATGTAGTAGATAAACCTGCGGACAAACGTCTGGTATTCCTCAAGTCATGGAACGAATGGGCGGAAGGGAATTACATAGAGCCGGATTTAAAGTTTGGCTTGTCCTATCTCGAAGCACTGAAAGAGGCAATCAAAGAAATTAAGTATGAGGTGTAAATTGGAAAATAATAGATTCTAATGATGAACAAGTACTTAATCATAGATAAATTAAGATTCACAATGATTGAAATTATAAATAAATAACAACCCTATAACGGACTATAGGTAAGTACCCAAACTACCTAGTAGTAATGACTCAATTACCCAGTAGTAGTTGCTCAATTACTACTGGGTAGTTGGTCCACTACTACCAGGTAGTTGAAAACCCTTTAGTAATGTATCCTTGCGGAATTCGTTATTGATTATAAATGAATAAGTTATGACTAAAGCACCTGTTTTGTTATTCGTATACAATCGCCCCGTTCATACACAGCAAACCATCACTTCCTTGTTAAGAAATGAGATGGCGGCTGAAAGTCCTTTGTATATCTACTCCGATGCCGCTAAAACGGATGCGGATCAGAACGCGGTAGAAGAAACCCGTAGTTTTGTCCGTCAAATAACAGGCTTTGCATCCGTTACTATCATCGAACGGAGTGAGAATTGGGGATTAGCCCGCAACATCATCGACGGAGTTACTACACAAGTGAATCGTTTTGGTCGTGTCATCGTATTGGAAGACGATCTGATTGTGGCGCCTTATTTTTTGCAGTTCATGAATGATGCACTCGAAACTTATAAAGACGAACCACGTGTCGGACACATTCAAGCTTGCGATTTCACCAATGATTCTTCTTTACCGGATACTTTCCTTATCAAGTTTACCGGAAGTTGGGGCTGGGCAACCTGGGATAGAGCTTGGAAATACTTCAATCCCGACGGAGAAGCACTATTGAAAGAAATGGAAGAACGAAAGCTCACATATAACTTCGATTTCAATGGTAATTACCCATTCACCCGGATGTTACGTCGTCAAATCGAAGGGAAGAACAATTCCTGGGCAATTCGCTGGAATGCAAGTTTGTTTCTGAATAATATCCTTTCTTTGAATGTCGGTCGGTCGCTGGTACAAAACGACGGATTCGATGGAAGTGGCACCAATTGTGGAGGTGGAAATTTATACCGATCCTCTCTTTGGCTCGAACCACTACCTGTAGAACATCTGCATCCGATAGAGGAAAATCAGCAGGCGCGCAATTCCTTTGCCCGTTATTATCACCGCACCAATTGTTTCATGGCAAAGGCTATTCGACGCTTAAAACGAACATTAAAAGGAGATTTTGGTGCTTAAAAAGAAGCGGTTTGCCGAGAAATACATACTTTTGCAAAAAGTTTCTTTTCCACGATAGTAAATGATAGGGCATGAGAATACTGATTATCAATACTTCCGAGCGAATAGGTGGGGCTGCTGTCGCTGCCAGTCGCCTGACGGAGTCGTTGAAGAACAACGGCATTAAAGCAAAAATGTTAGTACGCGACAAGCAAACTGATCAAATCAGTGTTGTCGGCCTAAAGCGTAACTGGATGCATGTATGGAAATTTATTTGGGAACGCGTTGTCATCTGGAAAGCCAATTGTTTTAAGAAGAACAATCTATTTGCTGTAGATATAGCTAATACCGGGACAGACATTACTTCTCTTCCCGAATTCCAACAAGCGGATGTTATCCATTTACATTGGATCAACCAAGGGATGTTGTCACTCAAGAATATTCGTAAAATACTGGAATCTGGCAAACCGGTAGTCTGGACAATGCACGATATGTGGCCTTGCACGGGTATTTGCCATCATTCACGCGAGTGTGTGAACTATGAAACAGAATGTCACCACTGCCCTTTCATCTGTGAAGGAGGCAGAAAGAAAGATTTATCCACCCGTATCTTCCGAAAAAAGAAAGAAATATATAGCACCGCTTCTATCACTTTTGTAGCTTGCAGCAGGTGGTTGGAGAAAAGAGCTAAAACCAGTGCATTATTCTCCGGTCAGACTGTTACATCTATTCCGAATCCTATTAATACCAATCTGTTCAAACCTCGGAATATGCAAGAAGCCCGTAGCAAATGCCGGCTTCCTCAAGACCGTAAATTGATGTTATTTGGCTCCGTTAAGATCACAGATAAACGGAAAGGGATTGATTACCTGATTGAATCGTGCAAAATATTGGTAGAGAAACATCCGGAATGGAAAGAGTCATTGGGGGTAGTTGTATTTGGCAACCAGTCACAAGAACTACAGAGCTTGCTCCCTTTCCGGGTTTATCCACTCCCTTACATTAAAAATGAGCATGAGCTGGTTGATATATACAATGCAGTGGATATTTTCGTTACCCCTTCTCTTGAAGAAAATCTTCCCAATATGATTATGGAAGCAATGGCGTGCGGCGTGCCTTGCGTAGGATTCAATATCGGTGGTATTCCTGAAATGATTGATCATCTGCACAATGGTTATCTGGCACAATATAAGTCTTCAGAAGATTTTGCTAACGGTATTCAATGGATACTGACCGAACCGGGATATGATGAACTTTCTGAACAGGCTTGTCGGAAGGCTGTTGCCAATTATTCTGAAAGTGCTATAGCTAAGAAATACACAGATATCTATAACAAAATAACTGGAAAGTATGCATAACGGTCATCCAACACCTAAGTTCTCGATTATCACTGTAACCTACAATGCCGGGAAAGTATTGGAGGATACGATTCAGAGTGTTATTTCGCAGACTTACCATCGTGTGGAATATATCATTGTAGACGGAGCTTCCACGGATGCTACTTTATCTATTATTGATAAATACCGTGCACAGATACATACGGTTATCAGTGAGCCGGACAAAGGATTGTATGATGCCATGAACAAGGGAATATCACTTGCCACCGGAGATTACATTTGTTTTCTTAATGCGGGAGATTGTTTTCATGATGATGATACCTTGCGAGAAATGGTACATACGATGAATGGGAACGAACTTCCCGACATTCTATATGGTGAAACAGCAATTGTAGATACCGAAAGGCATTTCCTGCATATGCGCCGGTTATCTACTCCTGAAAAGCTGACTTGGAAAAGCTTTAAACAGGGAATGCTGGTTTGTCATCAGGCCTTTTTTGCCAAGTGTACTCTAGTAGAGCCATACGATCTGAAATATCGCTATTCTGCTGATTTTGATTGGTGTATACGTATCATGAAGAAAGCGCATAGTTTGCACAATACTCATCTCACTATTATTGATTATCTGGAGGAAGGGCTTACGACTCAGAATCACAAAGCTTCTTTAAAAGAGCGATTCCGCATCATGGCAAAGCATTATGGTTTGTTTAGTACCGTGATGTGGCATATTTGGTTCGTGATACGAGCAGTTACGCATCGCAAGAAGGTATAATCCTCTTCATTAGCTTCGCCATGTAGTAACTAATTGCTAATCTGTCGATTGAGGTGAGACTATAGTCGATTTTCACTCTTCTTTCGCCTTCATTCTCTTCACCTTTATGTTCTTCTTTATATGTTTCTTTCTATACTCTAATATCTTCCTTCCTGTCTTTTCTGTACCTGATTCATTACTTTTGGTTCCAAGTGATAAATAGCAAGCCGATTGTAATTGTCTAATTAGCCAACTTGTGTTGTCTGATTATTTGATAATAGTCATCTAATCAGCCGACCTCAGTTGTCTGTCATAATAAGAAAACTTAATTTGAAAGATAATAATGATTTTTATATTCAACTAGCATGAAAATACAGACAAGTGTTCTCTTTATAATATTGTTTATTGGAACGTTTTTATGGTGAAGATAGTGAATGAGTGAAAAATACATATTCACCTTTTGCTGTCTCTATAAATATTTGATAAACAAAACTTTAAATCTTGGTGAAGCAGGTAAAGAGTAGATATGGAATAGGTTTATGGAATAGAAAGAAAATGGAATATAAAAGAAGAGAATGCGCTGGCACATCCTCTTCTTTAATTTATGCATCAAACTTGTGATACTTACAAATAATGTATTACCAAAGAATTGCCTGATCTTTATCCGGTATCAATGTATTGATCTGACGTTGCATAGTCATACTACCGGTAACGCGATAACGAATAGGGTTATTAGGATCAGAAGTGATGTCCGTGAAATAATAATTCAAATACATTACTGTTGTATGCAATTCTATATACGGTTGAGTTTTATGTGGTTCCACGCTTCTCATATACTTACATTGACCATAAGACTTAATCTGCGCCTCATTAGCCGTATCTCCCGCTTTCACAGTAAGCTGACCTGTGACTACTCCATCTTCATCAGTTACTCCATCGCCAAATTCAACGATAACTTTATATTTGTGGCGATTTTCATCTTCTTCCCACCAAGTGCCTGCGTAGAAGAAGATAGATTTGTCATCTACTACACGAACACTGCGAGTATTCACGGTAGCCGGATCGTTGTTACTCTCTCCTAAATAAACATTCATTCCTGATGCGGTGTAAGTACCCGAGTAATCATTGAAGAGGCGAATATTTAATAAGGCTTTATAATATCCTTTACGAATATTTTGGGTGTAAGAAGAGCTTTCTTCTATAGTGAGTGGGAGCACCCATTTCTCATTCAGATCCAACTCTGCCAAATGAAAATCAATATCATACGTCTGCACATTCTTTCCGGCAGGAATGCGACAAACATTTCCATTAGGAAACGAATAAAATTGATCGGGTAATTGCTTATACCATAAATCTTGCCGATTTAGATATTTTTCCGTATTCAAGATACTGAGTGTATCATTATCTACTCCAATTTTTACGTCTATGTCCCGATTGTTATCTTGGGAGCCACTGACAATAACCGGTAATTTGTATAAACCGCTACCGTCAGATTGATAACGTATGTAAATATCATTCACCCCATTACTCGCTATTGGGGCTTTGAATGAAATCATCTGGCCGTACAGTTCATCCTTCCATTCATCGTTGCATGAGCTTAATAAGACACATACCCCAAGTGCAATCCCTAAAATATATACTTTTTTCATATTATATTCATTCGTTAGTTATGTTCAATCCCTTAATCATAATCCTGCCATCCAGGAGCCTGAGTCATATTCTTATTCCGTTTGAGTTCATCATAACTCATGGGCCAGAAATATTGTTTCCGAGAAAAAGCAGTCTGTACTCCAGTCACTCTGACAGGGGTGTAGAAGGCCTCTCTATTTTCTGTATCCATCATGACGTTACAACCAAAAATCTGTCCTCCCTCATGTTCCGGTGCGATTTTCCAACGGCGTAGGTCGTAATAGCGCTGACTCTCAGCAAAGAACTCAATCTGGCGTTCATGCACGATCTTCTCAAAGAACTTCTGGGAGTCTCTATACACATCATCCTCATAATCGGGTACTCCGGCACGCATACGTATGGGTTTCACACCGCGACGCATCTCTTCAACATCACGACTAATGGCGTAGGTTTTACTTCCGTCCCATGAAGCAATATTGTAAGTGTTGTTTGAAGTCAAATTATTCAATGCTTCCGCATATGCCAATAGTATATCTGCATAGCGAAGTGCCGGTTCCGTCTTTTTTACGATCGTTCCTCCGTAATTCGTACAATCAGACGGATGAATGTATTTCTTTATACCGATACCGGTAACCAACCAACGCTCAGTGCCATTGGCACGTCCATCGGTTGCACTGCGATAATACCATACCTGTTTATTTATAATTTGATCGGCTCCGTTTCCGGTGGCACTCGTGCAATACCATGTTGCGCCATTATAACCTACGGATGCGTAGAAACGTGGCTCACGATTGGCATATCCCATCCATACATCGTTTTCCAAATTGTCATAGGGATGAAGGTCTTTGTTCGTACTGTTTGTAAAGCCTGTCAGACCTGTTTCGCGGTCGTATGGTTTTCCATCTGCCATATCATAAGCATCACATTGCTTCATGGTCATGGAGTGAATATTCCATCCACCTATGGATTGAGGCATCTGATGTTTCGCCATATCGGCAACGTCACAAGCATCTACCAAATGATCTCTATCATATGCCGCTTCATTTACGACACGGCTAAAAATAATTTCCGGATTATTAAATAAAAAGACTTCTCCATTGAACAAGGAACGGTAAGAATCAAACGGATCGATGTCAGCCCATCCTTCGGGGAAAGGTTTATTAGAGAATTTTTCATTGTAAGGAGGTTCGACAGTCTTCGGGTAAGATAAGTCACCAGCCACAGCTGTCTCTCTCTTTTTTACTGTATACAATTTGTACCATGGACCACTTGCTCCGCCCTCTATCACATCTCTTGCCGCTGCGGCAGCCTTTGCCCATTTCGATTCATCAGGTTCCTGCGAAATCAACACACGTCCGCTCTTATCCGTGAAATCAGCCATTTCCGTATTTCCGTTCATTAATGGGCTAGCGCCGTAAAGATATGCTTTGGCACGTACTGCCAATGCAGCTCCACGGGTAGGGCGGGCAAGATTTAGGTTATCCCTTTTTTCTGGAAGCTCTGCAGCTGCCTGTGCCATCTCTGAAGCGATAAATTCCACACATTCGTCATACGTATTACGCGGATAACTTAACTCATCATAAGATTTTGAATAATCAACGCCTTCAACCGGCATCAAAGGGATGGGGCCGTATCTCTTCAGCAACATCCAATAGAAATATGCACGTAGAAAACGCGCCTGCCCTTTTACGTCAGTAATTTCTTGTGGAGTAAAATCTTTATTTATATCCACTTTGTTAATCAAAACAGTAGCTTGATATATGGCGGCATAAGACCATTTCCAAGCATCTTGGTAAAAACCACTATAGTCATAACCATATCCGATTTCACCTAGTTTGTATTTACGATAACGGTTTAAATTGTCACCTTCGCTAAATACTTGATCATCCGCAAAGTTTTGGGGACAAAAACGGGTATGTCCTACTTCAATGTTATCACCCATTAAACGGCAATAACAATAAGAAAGCCATTGTAAGGTATACACGTCATCTTCGAAAATTTTATCCTCAGACTGCATATCTTTAAAATATTTTTCCACACTTAAATAGTCGGAACAAGAGGATAAGGATAGCCCGCAAACAATAACTATTGCTCCTAATAATAGATATATTTTTTTCTTCATAATCTTCTGTTTTATAAATTAATGGTCAATCCTACTGTATAGGTTCTAGATAAAGGATATCTTTCACCCGATCCGCTTCCCATTTCAGGATCCCACAGTTTGAATTTGGAGAATGTCAGCAAATTGGTTCCCATCAAATAAATACGCATTTGGTTTAAGAACAGACTTCTTGTCCAATTCTTAGGCAATGTGTAACCTAATTCCAAATTTTTTAGGCGAAGATAGGAACCGTCGCGCAACCAATAAGTAGATTCACGGAAGTTGTTACTGTTGCCTCCAAAACTCAGACGCGGATATCTCGCGTTCGGATCTTCGTTGGTTCCCAGTGACCAATAATTGCCGGGAATATCAGCTAGGATATTACCCCAATAACCATCCACTAAAGGATAAGCAACTGTTCCATAAAGACCGAAGGTAGATTTTCCAGCCCCCTGGAAATGCAGATTGAAATCAAACCCATTCCATTGAGCTGAGAGTCCGAATCCGTAGATCAAGTTCGGTCTGTTAGTAGCACCGATAGGTACTCTGTCATTATCGTTTACCAATCCGTCTCCATTTACGTCCTTATATTTAATGTCGCCCGGAGCCACTTCACCAAACTCTTGTTTAGGGCTGTCCCGAATATCGTCATAATCTACAAATAATCCTTTCGCAATTAATCCTCTCGACTGGTTTACACGGAACCCTTTTTCACGGGTATAACTATAATGACTATACGATTCGTCGTACTCTTTGATCTCGTTTTTGCTATACGTCATGTTGCCACGGAATGTAAAATTGATTTCACCCAGCTTCTGATTATAAGCAATATGACCATCGAAACCTCTTGATAAAACAGCCCCTACATTGGCAAATGGAGAATATTCCAGCAAACCGGTACTATATGGTAAAGAACTACGCTTTTGATAAATTCCGTCACGTTGTTCATGAAAATAATCTACAGCACCACTTAATTTATCGTTTAACAGAGAAAAATCAATTCCGACATCATGCTTCTTTGCAATTTCCCATGTAATACCTTGTGAAGCAAAATTATCGTACGTCAGCCCCTGATAGAAGGAACCGGTAGAATTATTAGTGCCTATATCCCCATAATAGTAACCGTATTTATTATCAGTCTTATATCTGGATAGATAAGGGAAGCGTACACCCAAATTATCATTACCTACCTTACCGTATGAATAACGGAGTTTGAACATATTTATCCATTTAAGGTTATTCTTAACAATGGACTCCTCAGCAATGTTCCATGCTGCAGAGTAAGCAGGGAAGAAACCGTACTGGTGACCGGGAGCAAAGTTCTCGGAACCATTGTAACCAAAGTTGAAATCAAAGAAATAACGGTATTTCCATCCATAGGTGAAACGTCCGGCTAACCCTTGATGGCGTCCTTCGATAGTTTGCATCGCATCTCCGCTTTGAGTATTCACTATTTTATCCTGCGAATATTTCATTACTCCACCTACCATATGGTTGCCAAACGTACGGTTATAGTGTAACTCCGCTTCCAGATATTCTCTACGACCACCGGATGATCCCGGAGTAACCGTCAGTAGCTTCTCTGTTTCTACTTTGTCAAACTCTAATTCTCCTAAAGCATTACGTTTATTTTGTGCTTTCCACATATCAGGCCATTTGATACGGGAGTTACTATTATTTGCACTGTTATCAAACCCGAACCGTCCATAAAAATTCAATCCGGGGGTGATAAACTTCAGGTCTTGCTCCAGATTAACAGTAGTCTGAATATTATTACTCCAGTTTTCAGCATATCCCATTTGCGTAACTAACATCCACGGATTTCTTTGGTTATTTGTTCCTTGTGCAGCCCAATATCCATTTTTATATCTTACTGGTGTAGAAATTGGATTGTATGAAAATGTAGAAATCCATATTTGGTCAGCAGATCCTCCCGGCTGATTCTTTTTATCTAGCGAACCGGATACTCCGACCTTTAGTAAAGTACTCTTTGTCAGATTCAAGTCTACGTTCATACGATAATTCCAACGCCTATAATTGGCATTAGTATTGTAATCTTTTAACCCATCGTCGGTCTTATACATACCTCCTTCGTCTACATAGCTGGCAGAAACGAAATAGCGTGCTGTAGTACCACCACCACTTAAATCAACTGCAGCATGATAGATAGGTGCACCTTTTTTTAGGATCATGTCCATCCAGTTCACGTTCGGATAAAGTTCGGGGTCAAGCCCGTTAGTGAAAAGCTCTACTTCAGCTTCTGTATAAGGAACAGGTTTACTACGTGTTGCGAAAGCTTCGTTCACCATATTAACATATGTCACACCGTCTACAAATTCAGGAGTCGTAGTTCGTGTACTATAAGATGTTTCTACTTTTACATTTACTTTTGTCTTTCCTTCTTTTCCTCGTTTAGTAGTAATCAATATAACACCGTTTGCACCGCGAGAACCATAAATTGCTGTTGCAGAAGCGTCTTTCAATACAGAGAAGTCCTGAATATCCTCTACGTTAATCTCATTCAGGCTACGTTCGAACCCATCAACTAGTACTAATGCACCCGATCCCGCACCAAACGTGGAAATACCACGGATCCAGAACTCTGAAATGTTTTCCCCAGGCTGTCCGGAAGTCTGGCGTGCTAAAATACCAGGTACAATACCTCCTAGTGCATTTGCTATGCTAGAGGTCGGAGTGCGTAATTGGGACACATCTACCGTAGTTACCGCACCTGTCACCGTAATTTTTTTCTGTGCGCCGGTACCCGTTATGGTAACTTCATCTAACACCGTTTTTTCATCTTCTTTTAAAACAATATTAACCACCGGTTTATCCTTCACCAAAGCTTGTTCTGATTTGAACCCTACATAAGAGAATACCAATGTCGAGTAAGCCGGTATTTTTATTTTGTATTTACCATTAATATCAGTCATCACGCCAAACCCCGGATTATTTTTCACGATAACGTTTACACCGATGAGTGGCTCTTTATTTGGGTCAGTAACGATACCCGTTACTTCTATTTGTTGCTCTTGGGCATAGGAAGCACTGATACATCCTATCACTAACAAAAATAGAAAGAATATTTTTTTCATATATTTTATGTCTTTTATAGTATTACTCAGTCCTTAGATAACGAACGCAATGATTTCCTGTATCACCAATATAGAATGTTTCTTCACCTTCTTCGTAAGTTATAGCACGTGCTCCATTGAAGCGTGCTTCATGTAATGGATCACCATCAATATATCCAGTAAAACTGTTGTCTACTGTATAATTACTACGTCCTGCAATGATAGTAGCAACTCCTTCAGGAGTGATTTTCCAGATACAATGTCCTTCCTGATCCGCTAGATAGAAATCGTAAACATCGTCTCTACCTTCCTGAACATATTTAGGATTCTTCACGAAATTTCCTCCCCAAGGACGACCGAAACGAGCCAACGCACCGGGGCCTTCTTTAACTAATCCAGCGTTTTCGTAGTTGTCATATTGTCCCACTAAAAGTGTAGGAGCCTTAAGATCTTTAGCTATAGGATCATATTCACTTTTATAAATAGCACCATTATACCGACCAAATATATAGACGTACTTTCCTTCCGGATGAGCTTTCAATTTTATTTGCTGACCTCCTCCTGTAACAAAATGGAAACAAGTAGTGGCACTCCCGTCTATAAAAGGAACTCCGCCTTTACGCATCAGTTTCATGACAGCTCCGGTTTTCCAACTTGTAAAGAACGTTGTACCATCCGGCATATAAGCTATAGCATAGGTACATGAACTATAACAGTACGGACGTAATTTCTGAAAACCTTCTGAACGTAGTAGATAGTGGATGTTAGGCATTGAAACATTACCCAGATCACCTTGACCGTTGTCATCTGCGATCAGCAATGTATCACCATCGGTAGAAAATGTAAAAGTCTGCATCTTATCTGCTCGAGAGCCCGCATAGAGTGTTTTTACTTCTTTTTTGGTTAGATTAATAGTACGAAGACCATGACTTCCACCTTCATAATTGCAAGTGAATATTATCTTGTCTCCATTTTCCGGTTTAGGATCGAACATCATCCAGTCGGATGTTGGCACTCCGGCGCCTTCAGAAAATAAACCGTCTTGAAAAGGTGCAGCTCCGGTTTGGGAATTAAAATTCCTCAACAACGTTCCAACTACCATTTTAGACAAATAATTAAAGCGTTGGTCAAATGTGTAATCTACCGCTTTATTACCGTCTTTGTCGTCGATAATAATTTTAATGTCGCCATCGTAAGCACGTGCAGGAAGCATACAATGGATTTTTGAACCGTTCGACGCAATAACCGCTGCTTTTTGTCCACCAACAGTTACATGAATCTTAGACTCATCGGTACCAAAATTTGATCCGGTGATGTACATTCGAGTTCGTACACCACCCTCTTTAGGAGTGAAATCCGTAAACTCTGTTGGCTTTGATGTATCAACCGGTGTGGTTACCCACGTCCCCGGAGTGACTTCATCGCTACCGCAGCTAGCTAAAAACATACTACACATCACAAATGTGTAAAGCAAGTGTTTATCCATAAATTAAACAATTAAAAAGGTTAATAAAAAGGTATATTATATAAGTATTTAGTATTCTACAGAGCTTGCATTATAACACCAACTGTTTGCAATTTTTCGGATAACTAAAGTGACCTGTATTTATTGTATCCAGTAGGTATTTTATGTTACTAGTTCTCAAATAATATTTAAGTTTAACATCCACACTAACATTGTTTTTTTCTTTGATTGAGTAGCTTCCGGCATATTGTAAGGCTGTTTTTCTTGCCAACATGACATAAGGCAAATTATGCCATCTTGTGCTGAAAAATTAAATGAATAGATAACTGGTATTAATACGTTGATTACTTGGTGTGTATATATTATATTGTAAAATATATATTATGCAATAACTATAGATTGACGATGTAACAATTACTCAAAAAAGTACATGGATAAATGAAGGAACATTTTTAATATTGTGTACTACATAAAATATACTGCATTAGAAATTTATAAAGATTTTATAAAATCAATTAGAAAATGAGTAAAAAGAAACCGTAATGTTGTTGTTTGTGTAATAAGAAGAAATTCAAGGATATGATAGTGACAAAAGATTAATTGAGATATGATATAAATAGCTAAATAAACAAGTATATCAATCTTTCTGCATATTTTTTCATATTTCTTTCAGAAAAAGATATATTTGTACCTAGTTAAATAAAACCTGTATATGATATGATAACAACCCAGTTGCTGTGTCCCGAAAGTATCGTAGTTGTAGGGGCTTCGAATAATGTACATAAGCCGGGTGGCGCTATATTAAAGAATTTGATAAATGGAGGATATCGTGGTGAGCTTAGAGCTGTGAATCCGAAAGAAAAAGAAGTGCAAGGAGTTCCGGCTTTTGCCGATGTAAAAGATATACCTGATACGGATTTGGCTGTATTGGCTGTTCCGGCAGCCTTATGTCCGAATGTAGTCGATGTGTTGGCAAAGGAAAAAAAGACGAGAGCATTTATCATTCTTTCCGCCGGATTTGGTGAAGAAACACAAGAAGGGGCATTACTTGAACAAAAGATATTAGAGACTGCTAATCAATATGGGGCATCTTTGATTGGTCCCAATTGTATTGGATTAATGAATACTTGTCATCATAGTGTGTTTAGCCAGCCTATTCCGAATTTGAATCCTAAGGGGGTGGATTTAATTTCCAGTTCCGGTGCTACAGCTGTATTTATTCTGGAGAGTGCGGTAACGAAAGGTTTGCAGTTTAACTCTGTATGGTCTGTAGGAAATGCCAAACAAATTGGGGTAGAAGATGTACTTCAGTTTATGGACGAACATTTTGATCCGGAAAGAGATTCTCATCTTAAATTACTTTATATTGAGAGCATCAAAAAACCGGATAGATTGTTGTTCCATGCCTCATCTTTAATCAGGAAAGGTTGTAAGATAGCGGCTATTAAAGCTGGAAGTTCGGAAAGTGGAAGCCGTGCAGCTTCTTCGCATACAGGAGCAATTGCTAGTTCGGATTCAGCAGTTGAAGCTTTGTTCCGTAAGGCGGGAATTGTTCGTTGCTTTTCCCGTGAGGAACTCACTACTGTGGGATGTGTTTTTACTTTACCGGAACTAAAAGGAAAAAATTTCGCAATCATTACTCATGCCGGTGGCCCCGGAGTGATGCTGACTGATGCCTTAAGTAAAGGTGGTTTAAATGTTCCCAAGTTGGAAGGAGCGCAGGTGGAAGCGCTGAAAGCCCAACTTTTTCCCGGTGCAGCAGTAGGCAATCCGATTGATATTCTTGCTACCGGAACGCCGGAACATCTCCGTACTTGTATTGATTATTGTGAGGAGAAATTTGAGAATATTGATGCTGTGATGGCTATCTTTGGTACACCTGGCCTAGTGACGATGTTTGAAATGTACGATGTACTTCATGAGAAAATGCAGACTTGCCGCAAACCCATTTTTCCGATCCTCCCTTCTATAAATACTGCCGGAGCAGAGGTTGCTGCATTTCTGGCAAAAGGACATGTGAACTTTGCGGATGAAGTGACCTTGGGAACTGCCCTTTCTCGTATAGTGAACGCTCCCAAACCGGCGGCACCGGAGATTGAACTTTTTGGAGTAGATGTTCCGAGGATTCGTCGTATCATTGATTCTATCCCGGAGGATGGTTACATCGAACCTCATTATGTACAAGCTTTGCTCCATGCAGCCGGAATTACGATTGTGGATGAATTTGTATCTGATAAGAAAGAAGAAGTTATTGCTTTTGCTCATCGTTGTGGATTTCCGGTTGTTGCTAAAGTAGTAGGTCCCGTACATAAGTCGGATGTCGGGGGAGTTTCTCTCAATATTAAAGGAGAACAATATTTAGCTTTAGAATTTGATCGAATGATGAAGATTCCCGAAGCTCGTGCGGTAATGGTTCAGCCAATGTTGAAAGGAACCGAACTGTTTATCGGTGCCAAATATGAAGAAAGATTTGGTCATGTAGTACTTTGTGGATTGGGAGGTATTTTTGTAGAAGTACTGAAAGACGTATCTTCAGGTTTGGCTCCCCTTTCTTATGAGGAAGCCTATTCTATGATTCATTCTTTGCGTGCTTATAAGATCATTCAGGGAACTCGTGGACAAAAAGGAGTGAATGAAGATAAATTTGCAGAGATTATAGTCCGTTTGTCTACACTTCTCCGGTTTGCAACAGAGATAAAAGAGATGGATATCAATCCACTTCTGGCCACAGATAAATCTGTGATAGCAGTAGATGCACGCATTCGGATTGAGAGAACAGATCAGTAATTGTATTGATTGGGATGCAAGCTATATCGTTATGAAAATGATGTTTACAGCTTGTGCTTTTTAATATTAACCGTTTCACTTTCGTGTTTGATATTTTGGTATTTGAAACGAACAAATGTTGCGGTTTTTATTAGAATAGGTAGAATAAAGATGAAATATGAACGAGTATAGTGTACTATTTGTTTGATTCAATTTTTTTAGATTTTGATTCAAATGTTGCATTTGTGTTAAAAATATCAAGTTAGCTTTGCAACAATTAATCGAAATTCTTTTAAGTAACTATTGTAAACTGAAAATGTAATGATAAACACACTTTTACATCTTAAACGATTAACTTTGGCTTTTTCGCTCATAACGGGGCTTGTTTTTAGCCTATCTGCCAAACAAACCGAGATCTTTAAAATTTGTCATGGACCTTATTTACAAGAGATTACTTCCGATGGTGTAAGTTTTATTTTTACTACGTCACTTCCTGCTTTTTCATGTATCGAACTACAAAAGCAAGGAGAAACACAATCTAAGATATATCGTCATACAGAATATGGTTTGCATGATGCATATAATACTTTCCATTCAATTCGGGCGGGGAAATTAGAACCGGGCACTACTTATAAATATCGCATCCGCACTAAAGAGATACGTGAATTTAATCCTTATAAGATTGTTTTTGGTGATAGTATTACTTCTCAATGGTACTCTTTTCAAACTACCGACCCTCAAAGTAAAGGAGGTTCATTGTTCATTGTGAGTGATACTCATAACGATGCCAAAAAGTTGGAAACATTACTGAATCTTTGTGATTATAAGACCTGCGATGTTTTTCTTTATGCAGGTGATCTTATGAATTATATGGAGAATGATGAAACACCGTTCGAAGCATTCATTGATACCAGTGTGAAACTTTTTGCAACTTCTATCCCTTTTGAGATGGTGAGAGGTAATCATGAAACGCGAGGAAAGCTGGCACGTACTTATCCGAAATTATTTCCGAAGACGACAAACAAAATATATAGTAGCCGTTTGGTGGGAGACATCATGATAGTGATGTTGGATTGCGGAGAAGATAAACCTGACAAAACTCCTGTTTATGCCGGATTAAATGATTTCGACAATTATCGCACTGAACAGGCAAAATGGTTAAAAGAACTGGTGAAAACAAAAGAATTTAAGAAGGCTAAATATCGAATCGTAATATCACACTTCCCAATGGTTAATTCTATTTCCGAAGGTCAGGATACTGATCATGGAATAGATGATCTGGCAGCTAAAATGTTACCAATTCTAAATAAAGCGAATATTAATATTATGATTTCCGGACATACTCATCGCTATGCTTTCTTTGAAACGGGTAGTGGAGGGAATAATTTTCCGGTTATTGTAGGAAGCAATCAAAGTGCTACTCGATTAGATATTCAAGATGGAGAGATTAAAGCAAAAGTAATAGATAAAGATGGAAAGATATTACTGGATACTAAGTTTTAATGAGATTGATAAAGTTATATCGTAAATTCTAAATATAAATTATACTTTTTATGAAAAATAATAAAATGAAGAAGCTGATACTAATGATCACATGTGGAATGCTAGTGCTTTCCGCTCATGCACAGAAAGTGTTTAAACTTAATTCTCCGAGTGATAACTTGTGTGTAACAATTACTCCCGGCAAACAGTTGGCATATGATATCACCTGTAATGGAAGACAAATACTTGCTCCTTCTCCAATTTCTATGACATTGGATAACGGACAAGTTTGGGGAAAGAATGCTCGTTTATCCGGCAGTAAACTAAAAAAAGTCGATCAGGTCGTTCCTTCTCCTTTCTATCGTGCAAAAGAGATAAAAGATCGCTATAATGAATTGGTACTGCGTTTTAATGGTGATTATTCGGTTGAGTTCCGTGCATATGACGATGGAGTGGCTTATCGTTTTGTCAGCCAAGTGAAAAAGCCGTTCAATGTGGTGAATGAGCAAGCGGACTTCTGTTTTCCTTTTGATGCGTCGGCAACTGTCCCTTATGTAAAAAGAGGAGATGACGGTGATTTTAATTCACAGTTTTTTAATTCGTTCGAAAATGAATACGCTACAGATAATCTGTCGAAGTTGAATGGAAAACGTTTGATGTTTCTCCCTTTAGTGGTAGATGCCGGTGAGGGTGTTAAAGTGTGTATTACTGAAACTCATTTGGAGAATTATCCGGGACTTTACCTTTCTACAGCGAAGGGTGGCAACAGTTTGAGTGGTGTATTTGCTCCTTACCCCCAAAAAATGGTACAAGGCGGACATAATAATCTTCAAATGCTGGTGGAAGAACGCGAAGCGTATATTGCTAAAGTAGATAAGAAAAGGAGTTTTCCGTGGCGTATTGCTATTGTTACTACTTCGGATAAAGAGCTTGCTGCTAGTAATCTGAGTTATCTTCTGGCTGCTCCTTCCCGATTGCAGGATCTCTCTTGGGTTAAACCTGGAAAAGTTGCCTGGGACTGGTGGAACAATTGGAATCTGGAAGGTGTCAATTTTGAAACAGGTGTAAATAATGCTACTTATAAAGCGTATATTGATTTTGCTTCGAAAAAGGGTATCGAATATGTGATTCTTGATGAGGGTTGGGCTGTAAATAAAAAAGCAGACTTGATGCAAGTAGTGAATGATATTAATCTGAAGGAACTGGTGGGTTATGCTAAAGCACAAAATGTAGGAATTATTTTGTGGGCTGGTTATCATGCTTTCGATCGTGATATGGAGAATGTTTGCCGTCATTATGCCGAGATGGGTGTAAAAGGTTTTAAAGTGGACTTTATGGATCGTGATGACCAGTTGATGGCGGATTTCAATTATCGCGCCGCGGCCATGTGTGCCAAATACAAATTGATCCTCGACTTGCATGGCACTTCTAAACCTGCGGGGCTGAATCGTACTTATCCCAATGTACTTAACTTTGAAGGTGTAAACGGATTAGAACAATTGAAGTGGAGTCCCGCTACGCTTGATCAGGTCAAATACGATGTGATGATTCCTTTTATTCGTCAGGTGTCGGGGCCGATGGATTACACGCAAGGTGCTATGCACAATGCGGCTAAAGGAAATTACTACCCTTGCAATTCGGAGCCAATGAGCCAAGGTACTCGTTGCCGCCAGTTGGCTTTGTATGTTATATTTGAATCTCCATTTAATATGTTATGTGACTCCCCGAGTAATTATATGCGTGAACAAGAATCTACTAATTTCATAGCAGAGATCCCTACCGTATGGGATGAAACTAAAGTTTTGGATGGTAAGATGGGTGAATATATTGTAACAGCACGGCGTGACGGTGATGTATGGTATGTTGGAGGAATCACTGACTGGAATATGAGAGAAATGACAATCGACCTTTCTTTCTTACCGGATGGAAACTATCAGGTAGAAGAATTCCGTGATGGATTGAATGCCCACCGTAAAGGTACAGATTACTGTAGGGAAGAGAAAAGTCTATCTGCGGATAAGCAGTTGAAAGTGAAGATGTATCCGGGTGGAGGATATGCCGCTAAAATTCAAATCAAGTAATTTTGTAATATTTGAAATATAATAATGAAGAAGATAAGTTTGTGGTTACTTTTCTTGTTTTGTTTGAATTCCACTAAGGCGCAACAATTCTGGAAGATTGATAGCTTGGGTAGCAGTATTACGTGGCAGGTAAGAGCGGGAGAGGCTCATTTTGATCATATTGAGATGGCAGGTAAACAGCTAGCTACAGTGTTGCGGTATGGAGTAAATAAAGAAGGAACTTTCAAGCTGAATAAGAGTTTGGTCTGGCCAATGCTTCGTACAATACCTAATAACACACATGGTAATGTGATTCGTCGTTTCGACTGGAACCCGTTGGATGCCGTGACAGTGAACGGTAACAGTATTCGTGAGCAAGTGAAGACTGTGACTTTGAACGGAACTATGGAGGTAATCAGTGAGATTTTGTTAGGGAGAAATGCCTCATTATCTCTGAAACGTACTTATTTCCCGTCTGTGGATTCACCTTCCTTGGTGGAAATCTATGAGTTTACCAATACAGGGAAGGATATGGTGAATCTAGAAATTCCTGAGATCCATTCTGTACTTTCTACAGATCCCAATCAGGGGGTAGAGGGTGCTTATACGATACACTTACAGACTTGGAACTCAGGTTATGTTGCTTTAGCACCCGGGAAAACATATATGTTTCCTGCATCTATTTCAGCCTGTAAGTCTTCGGAAAAAGAACAACGGATAGATGGATTGGTAGAAATGGCAAAACGTAAAGAACTGGTAGCGGGATGGATGAATAATCTGGTTTTGGAAACTCCGGAACCTATACTTAATGAAATGTTTGCTTTTTCGAAGATACGTGCATGCGAAAGTATTTATGAAACGAAATCAGGACCGATGCATGGTCCGGGTGGTGAAGCATATTATGCTGCTATCTGGGCTAACGATCAGGCTGAATATGTTGATCCTTATTTCCCTTTTGTAGGTTATCCCTATGGAAATGAGTCTGCATTAAATTCATTCAGATTGTTTTCGAAATACATGAATGATGAGGGTAAACCTATGCCTAGCTCAATAATTGCCGAAGGACTTGATCATTTTGGAGTAGCGGGTGACCGTGGAGATGGTGCTATGGTTGCCTATGGGGCAGCCCGTTATGCTCTGGCCAGAGGGAATAAAGAAGAAGCTGAAGAATTATGGCCCTTGGTAGAATGGTGTCTGGAGTTTTGTCGTCAAAAGCTGAATGATCGAGGAGTAGTAACTTCTGATTCAGATGAATTGGAGAATCGTTTTCCTGCTGGCAAGGCAAATCTATGTACCTCTTCTTTATATTATGATGCGTTGGTTTCAGCTGCTTATTTGGCGGAAGACTTAGGAAAAGGAAGTGCTATAGTGAAAAAGTATCGTGAACAGGCTGCTCAAATGGAAAAGAATATTGATAGCTATTTTGCGGCAACAGTAGAGGGATTTGATACTTATGCATATTATGAAGGGAATGACATTCTGCGTTCGTGGATCTGTATTCCTTTGGTGATGGGGATTGATAAACGTGCTTCAGGTACAGTTGAGGCACTCTTTTCACCGCGGCTGTGGACTGAAAACGGTCTACTGACACAGGCGGGTACAAATACTTTCTGGGATCGTTCCACGTTGTATGCATTGCGTGGAGTGTTTACGGTTGGTGAGATAGAGAAGGCTTTGACATTCTTGAAACGCTATTCTGTTGCACGTCTGCTGGGTGGTCATGTCCCTTATGCAGTTGAGGCATGGCCGGAAGGTAATCAGCGTCATCTTTCTGCAGAAAGCGGATTGTATGGTCGTATTTTTACCGAAGGAATGTTTGGCATTCGCCCTACCGGGCTTCATTCATTCTCTTTAAATCCACGCTTGCCCAAAGACTGGGATCATATGGCATTTCGAAAGATTAAAGCTTTTGGGGCTGATTTCGATATTGTGGTAGAACGTGTGAAAGGAGAAACAATTAGGGTCAAGGTAGAGAAAGGTGGAAAAACGATTCTGAATAAGAAGGTGAAAAGTGGTACGACAATCTTGTGTAAACTTTAAATAGTGAACATTCAAAAGTGCTATTAATAGTCCTAAAGATGTGGACTATTAATAGCATTGAATAAATAATATTATATATGTCACACTGACGATTATGGATATTAAAATTAAGGATGGAAAATTTGAAGTTCTTGATAATAATCCGGTGTTTGGAGAGAATGTCCCCAATTCATTTTTAGAAGACTGAGAGAATAAAAATATGCTGTAACCCGGGATAAGATTCCTAAATCAGATGTGGCAATGTTTTGATTTTCAAATAAAGCAATGTCCCATATAATTTTAGAAATCCTTAGGCAAAGTACCAAATTGTTTCTGGAAACATTTTGCAAAATAGGATGGAGTATTGAAACCTACCATATAGCATACTTCATTAATCCTATATTCCCCTTTCTTCAGAAGAAGTGCAGCTTTTTTAAGCCGTTCCAGACGTATATAATCATTGGGAGTCATGTTCAAGATCCCTTTAATCTTACGGTTCATACTTGACCGGCTCATGTTCATCCATTCAGCCATTTTGTCTAGGTCGAATTCCGGATCTTGCATATTTGCTTCAATAGTTTGCGATAATGTTTGTAGGAATTTCTGGTCCGCTTCGGTCATTCCTGCCGAGTTTGTTGGAATAAAAGGTGAATTTGCAGAAGCTGCATATAATCGTTTGCGGCTTTCCAGCAAGTTATCTATGGAAGTCTTTAAAAGTTCCAGAGAAAAAGGTTTCTCAATATAGGCATCTGCCCCAGATTTTAAACCATCTATTTTAGCTTGCAACGATACTTTGGCTGTTAATAATATGATAGGTATGTGACTGTAGTTTACATCTTCTTTTAGTCTATTGCATAGTTTCAGTCCATCCATTTCAGGCATCATCACATCACTGATTACTAGTTTGATTTCCTCATGTTTAAGTACTTCTAACGCCTCAATACCATTTTTCGCAGTCACTACGTTATACCACGAAGATAGTTGTCGGGTAATAAACGTTTGCATATCTATATTATCTTCCACAACCAATATGGAAAGCAACTTTTTATTGTCTGCATCAACTTCAGCCATTTTTATAGTAATAGGCGCTTCATTTCTTTCGACAATTATATTTTTCTTTTCGCTTAAATCTTTTACATCGGACTGATGATGAGTAATGGGAATTGAAAGGATAAAACGGTTACAATCCATAGATTGGTCTATGATTAAAGTGCCATAATGCAATTCCGTTAGAGAACGGGCTAATGCTAAACCTATGCCCGTACCTGATATCAGGTGGTTCTGCTCATTTTTATATTGAATGAAAGGTTTGAAAATTTCTTCTTTCATATTTTCAGGAATAGGTTTTCCGTCGTTACATACAGATAGTAGAAAGCAATCTTTTTCAGTCCATAGTCTGATGTGTATGTAAGTCTCTGAATATTTAATAGCATTTGTCAGTAGGTTGCTAATGATTTTGATTAGTGCTTCCTGATCGACTGATGCACTGATTTGTTCGTTTCCCTCAATGGTGTATTTTAATTTTTTCTGTAGTGCTAATGATGTGAACCTTTTATTAGTTTGCTGTAGGATTTCTGTAATATTACACTCTTCAAACTTTAGCCGGAAACCGTGGATTTCTGCTTTTCGGAAATCAAGGAGTTGATTGACTAATTCCAATAATCGATTGGTATTCAGGTTCATAATTTCGAGATCTTCACGAATTTCATCGGGAAGCTTTTGGTAGGATAGAACGTTTTCCAATGGTCCTTTGATTAAAGTAAGAGGAGTACGAATCTCATGAGTCACATCTGTAAAGAAGTCAATCTTTGCTGAGTACAGATCTCGTTCCTTTTCTTGCTTAATTTTCTCTATTAGTTTAATTTGTGTTTCCTTATTTCTTTTCTGGAAATAATAGAGCAATAAAAAGACAGATACTAAGCTGAATAAACCATAAATGAAATAGGCCCATTTTGACAGATAGAAAGGAGGAAGAACTTCAATCTCGAGGGTACGTTCTATGTTTGCTCCGGAAATGTTTTTATTCTTAGCTAGTTTTAGCCGGAGCGTGTAAGTGCCATATGGCAAATTTGAGTAATTGATGATAAAGTTATTTTCTACCGGAGTCCACTTATTGCTGAATCCGTCTAATTGATAAATTAATTGTTGCGTTGAGGGTGATTGGTAATTCAAAGCAGCGACATGAAGTGAGAAAGAATTCTGATTTGGTTGTAGTTGAATCTTATCGGAGAACAAAATACTCTTTTGTAAGGGAGAATTTTCGTCACCCACAACTACCCGGTTGTTAAATAAGGAAAGATCAGTTATTATTATAGGAGGATTAAAAGGATTTTCCATTAACATATCAGGTGCAAAAGCAATGAATCCATTAATACATCCGAAATAAATACGACCTTTTTTGTCTTTGAAACTTGATTGATAGTTGAACTGATTGCATAATAATCCGTCATCAGTGGTATAAATGCGTTTTTCATTAGTTTCCGGATTTAAACAAACCAATCCGTTGTTCGTTGTTAGCCACAAGTTGTGCATATCATCTTCTTCCATTCGATAAATGGTGTTACTTGGAAATCCATGTGCCATACCATAACGGATGAAGCTTTCATTCTCAGGGTTATACCGGCAGAAACCTCCTCCCTGAGTCATAATCCATAATCTATTCCGGCTATCTTCATAGCAGCCGGTTACTTTATTGTAAGGAAGAGAATTTGGGTCGCTTGCTTGATAACAGAAATTTTTCCATTCCTTTAGCTTGATATCGTAACGGAATATTCCACTGGCATAGGTTGATACCCAGACATTGCCGTGTGAATCCTCTAGAATATGATAAATATTCTTGTTAGCTAGCTGTGGTATTGAAGTGAAGTTGTCCAGTTCATGATTGTAAAGCATCAGCCCATGAATAGTCCCCAGCCATAAATCTCCGGAAGTTGATTTGCATATGGACATAATATCGTTGGCGTCTAAAGAATTGGAAGTCGTCCCTTTCTGATAGTGTTTCACCTGTTTTGTACGCAAATCTATACGGCTCAATCCACCCAGATAGTTTCCTAACCATAAAAAATCTCCATCCAGACACAGTCCGTGCACATTGTGAGAAATGGCAGGATGCCGGAAAGGTTTTATTTCGCCACTGATCGGGTTGTAGTTAAACAGACCGCAGTCTTCTGTACCGATCCATATTGTACCATCATTACTTTCGCAAAATTCGCGTACTCTTTTACCAAAGTCTCCGATTCTTCCGGAATAGAATTTTTCAAAATAAGTATAGGGATATGGCTGGTAGTTGATTCCTCCAAAAAAAGAACCCATCCACATTCCTGCTTCCCTGTCGCGGTAAATGGAGTAGATAGCATTGTCTGCTAAAGAATACAAGTCATTTTCATTCGAGTCTGTCAGGTGTTCGGTGGTCCCATTGTCCAGGTGACAGATGTACAATCCGTTTTCTGTACCTACCCATAATTCTTTATCAGAACTGAACTCCAGATCGCGTACATAACAGTCAATCAATCGTCTGGTTTTCAGTGTTGTTAAGTTGATCTCTGTTAGTCCGCTGGAAGACCCGATATACCAACAATTATGTGATCCAATTAGTCGTGCAGTAATTATTTCATTTTTGAAAGTTTCTTTTCCATCGGCATCTCTAAAAGGAAGAAGGGTTTTGAAATCATCATTTGTGAAATAGAGATTGTCGGCGAATAATCCCATCCAGCAAGTTTTGCCATCAAACCAGAAATGGCTGATATTTGCTAACGTTTTCTTGGACTTTTTGGGGGATAAATAGTTGGATAATTTTTCTTTGGCTATATCGTATTGAAACAGTCCCTGATAGTCCACAGAAATCCATATGTTATTATCCCCGTCGCTTCCTATTTTTGTTACGGCTTGTGAAATTACTTCTCCAGTATTACTGGACATATTGAAAGCAGTAAATTTCTCTTGAATTGGATCATATATGTATACTCCGGCATCTGTCCCCACCCAGATTTTTCCTTTTCTATCTTCGAATAAAGCAGTAATGAAGTCATTTCCCAGACCGGATTCTTCTTTCTTGAAGACGCGGAAACTCTGTCCGTCAAATCTATTCAGTCCTTCCTTTGTACCGAACCACATGAACCCTTGCCGGTCTTGCAGAATGGCGAATATTGTATTTTGCGACAGTCCGTTTTTAATATCCAATGTTTTGAAGTAATGTTGAATATTATCTTGTGCATACAACGGAAAGCCATAAAGAAATACAATACAGAGGAGTAACAATAGAACTTCTATTTTCTTCATAACACAAATGATAGTATAATTTTGGATTGGCTAGTTTTTAAAGTTTAAGGTCATGCAAACTTAGATAAAAAATCCGAGATTCGTGTATATGTGTTTTGAAAATGACTTTATTCCTGTTGTTTTTATATAGATTTGCCCGTTTTCGTTTCCAAAGTATCTTAATGAAAGGAAAATATAGTCTCTTTGGAACAAATTTTTTATTTATTGACCAGTTTGTTATGTTGTGGGCAGATAATGTTCGCTAACTTTGCCTACGTCACATATCATGTGATAACGAGACATGAAATGAACAACCCAATTTAGTACTAACGGAATCAGAGCTTATTACTGATTTAAATAATTTAATTTATATGCGTTTGAAATACTTACTTTTAGGGATAGTTATCGGAACATTTGCAGGAACTGCTAAAGCTATCGATTATGTACCACAACACACTACTGCATCTATTTCTTTGAAGGTGCCTGGAAACATGGCGAAACAATATCCGTTGAATATGCAGAAATTGCAGAATGATGGTTCTGCTTATTTATTGGAAGCTTCTGAAAGCATCCCTTTGACCATTTCACAAAGAGTAGAAAATGTTGATGGCAAAGTAAATATCAATGTGTGTATTACTGCACTGGAAGATATTTCTTTTAATTATAGCCAGCAGGTTTCTACAGGTTTCCGACACGATGACTGCCAGTTCTATATGCCGGGTTTTTGGTATCGCCGCAATCTTCGTTCGCCAAAAGATGCACCTTCTTTTCATACTTCAGACAGTTGGTTGGTTCGCGAAGACAGATTGAGTGCCCCTCTTACGGGGATTTACAATGAGAAAGAAAAGCGTTTTATGACTGTAAACCGGATAGATGCGTTTACAGATGATGCTTTGACTACCCATCGGGAAGGAGAAATCATTCTTTCCGGCAAGACTTCCATTGGCTTTACAGGATTTGAAAACAAGAACGGAACGGCTACTCTTTCTTTTGGTTTCCCCTATCGCGAAGCTCCTAAAAGTTATATTCGTAAACTTACTTTAGCACCGGAAGTAGAAGCTTTCCAGTTCCTTAAAAAAGGAGAATCTGTATTATTGACGTGGGAACTTACTGAGAATAAAGCAGAAGACTTCTCTGACTTTATTCGCCATGCGTGGGAATATTGCTATGATACATATGCTCCGAAACCGGTTGAAACTCCTTACTCTATAGCAGATATGAAGGAGACGCTAAGTGCTTTCTTCGTAAATAGTCTCGTAGAGAATCATCCATTGGTATTTAACTCGGGTATTCATCTTAGAACAGACGAATGCCATAAAAATGGTCAAGCTGAAGTTGGTTTTATAGGACGTGTGCTTTTGAATGCATTCAATGCATTAGAATATGGATGGGAAAATAACCGGGAGGATTTGAAGAATAACAGTACTAAGGTATTTGAAAGCTATCTGAAGAATGGTTTTACACCGGCGGGTTTCTTTAAAGAATCGGTAAACTTCGATCGTAATACTGAAGACCCGGTTCATAGTATTCGTCGTCAGTCTGAAGGAATTTATGCAATGCTTCATTATCTGGCTTACGAGAAACAAAACGGTCGGCGTCATCCGGAATGGGAACAACGAATGAAGACAATGTTGGATATGCTGTTGCAACTACAAAATGCCGATGGTAGCTTCCCGCGTAAATTCAATGATGACTTTACAATTGTTGATAAGAGTGGGGGAAGTACCCCTTCAGCCACATTGCCTCTTGTGATGGGATATAAATATTTCAAGGATAAACGTTACCTGACTAGCGCTAAACGTACGGCTGATTATTTGGAAAATGAGCTGATCTCTAAATCTGACTATTTCTCTTCCACACTCGATGCAAACTGTGAAGATAAAGAGGCTTCTCTTTATGCAGCAACCGCTACTTATTATCTTTCATTGATTACCAAAGGAGACGAGCATCGTCATTATGCCGATTTGACAAAGAAAGCTGCTTATTTTGCTTTGTCTTGGTACTATTTATGGGACGTTCCTTTTGCTCAAGGACAGATGCTGGGAGATATTGGTTTGAAGACTCGTGGTTGGGGTAATGTATCAGTAGAAAATAATCATATTGATGTCTTTGTATTTGAATTTGCATCTGTATTGGAATGGCTGTCGAAGGAATACAATGAACCGCGCTTCTCTAATTTTGCAGAAGTTATCTCAACTTCTATGAGACAGTTATTACCTCATGAAGGTCATTTATGTGGAATTGCGCTGACTGGTTATTACCCGGAAGTAGTTCAACATACAAACTGGGATTATGGTAAGAATGGAAAAGGATATTATAACGATATCTTTGCTCCGGGATGGACAGTTGCTTCTTTGTGGGAGTTATTCACTCCGGGACGTGCAGAAGAACTCCTGACGAAGTGATACTTTTGAGTAATGAAAAGATTGAGCAAGAATACTATGGATTTGCATAAAAGACAAATTGCATGAGAAGATTTCCTTATTTCCTAACAGCCGCAACTGCGGCTGTTGGTGTTTCTGCACTAGCTCAAACTCGCCATGCAGAACAACCAAACATCATTGTAATTTTGACCGATGATATGGGATACTCCGATATAGGCTGTTATGGAGGAGAGGTGGAGACCCCTAATTTAGACCGGTTGGCAAAGAACGGACTCCGTTATCGACAGTTTTATAATGGTGCGAGAAGTTGCCCTACTCGTGCCAGCTTATTGACCGGGCTGTATGCTCATCAGGCGGGGATGGGATGGATGGCTGCTGCCGATATGCAACGTCCATCTTATCAGGGATACTTGAACAAAGAGTGTATGACAATAGCAGAAGTATTGAAGTCTTCTGGATATAGCACTTACATGAGTGGAAAATGGCATGTAAGTAGTGATCGTCAAAACAATGGTGGTGTTAAAGATAATTGGCCCAATCAACGCGGATTTGACCGCTTTTATGGTATTGTGGGAGGAGCTGCCAATTATTTTAATACCACTTATAACTATAATAATGAGCAATTCAAATCTCCTAAGGATGGGAGTTTCTACTTTACTCATGCTATTAGTGACAGTGCGACTGTTTTTGTTCATCACCATGATTATGAAAAATCTCCTTTGTTCCTATATCTTGCTTATACAGCTCCGCATTGGCCTTTGCATGCTTTGCAACAGGATATAGATAAATATGTGGAAATATATGAAGCTGGTTGGGACCGTTTACGCGAAGAACGTTTCCGCAGGCAGAAGGCTATGGGATTATTTTCGGAAGATGTGAAATTGCCTCCTCGTGATTCTAGAGTTCCTGCATGGGACAGCCTTTCGGAAACTCAACAGAAAGAGTTTGCCATGCGTATGGCGATTTATGCCGCTCAGATTGACGCGATGGACCAAGGCATAGGTAAGGTGATTGATGAACTTGAAAGAAAAGGGCAGTTAGAGAATACTGTGATTATGTTTTTAAGTGATAATGGTGCTTGTGCCGAATTTGTCAGCGGTGGTAGGAGGAAGGCCGTTGATGGAAAGGAGGATACTTATGAAAGCTACCGTATTAACTGGGCAAACCTGAGCAATACTCCTTATAAAGAGTATAAGCATCACACAAATGAAGGAGGAATTGCCACTCCTTTCATTGTACACTATCCTAAAGGTATTAAGAGTAAACTGCGTAATTCGTTTATTGACCAATATGGACATATTACAGACATTATGGCTACTTGTGTTGATTTGGGAAAGGCGGATTATCCTCAATCTTATAAAGGACATAAAATAATTCCTATGCAGGGAGTTAGTTTGACTTCTGACTGGGAAGATAAGATTGCGAAGAGAGGTAAAACATTCTGGGAGCATGAGGCCAATATTGCTGTGAGAGATGGGAGATGGAAGATTGTCACCAAAGTGATGGAAGGAGAGAACTTTAATGAGGACTCTATCAAATTATATGATATAAAAGCAGACCCTACGGAGGTAAATGATCTTTCTTTGAAGTATCCGGCAAAAAGGAAGGAACTTTATGCAGCTTGGAAACAGTGGGCAGCCGAGGTTGGAGCACTTCCTATGGATACCCGTTTCTATGGAGAACGTCAGCGTGATTACAAACGTGATTGCATGAATGGAGAATTTCAAGATAATCTTGGAGGTTGGGAATATTCGTCCGGTGAAAAAGCGGATATTAGGTTTTCTATAGATACGGTACAGGTTATATCAGGTGATATGCCCAGAATGGGATTCTTGAAATGGGAATTCAATGCGAATAAAGGTGAGAAGGTATCTGTTCGTCTTAAAGCGAAATCATCGCGAAACATAGATATGATTGTCAGGCTGGAGACAATGAGGGATTTGTCTATTAAGTATATTGATAAGGTAGTTCCACTTACAGAGGACGTTCAGACTTTTGAATTTGAATCAGAGGAGTTACCTTCGAAGGGGAGTTACCAATTGGTGTTTTATGTAGGTAAATCAAAAGAAGGTACTATTTGGCTTGATGATATCAAACTGGATATCGGACGTGAATAGATAGAAAGCGGATTAAAAATAAAGAATGTTGTATATGATATTTAAAATGAAAGTTTATGCGTTGTAATTTGAGAAGACTATTTAATTTGTTGCTGTTTTGCAGTTGTGTGCCGTTCGTCTGTTATGGCGCAAATAATGATGAAACATCTCGGGTGGATGAATCTTATGACAAGGTAGATCCTAATCTTCCTATCGCGGATCCTTATGTATTAACTTATAATGGTACATATTATGCCTATGGTACTCGTGGAGATGGTTTTGAGGTATATATATCAAATGATTTGAAACATTGGAAACGGGGAGAAAAGCTAGCATTATCTCCTGAAGATTCTTGGGGGACAAAATGGTATTGGGCTCCTGAAGTCTACTATGTGAAATCGAAAAATAAGTTTTATATGTTCTATTCCGTAGATGAACATATTTGTGTTGCCACCTCCGACAGTCCGGAAGGTCCTTTCGTACAAGATAAGAAGAAACCTGTTTGGGAGGAAAAGAGCATTGATACTAGCTTGTTTATTGATGATGACGGTACTCCTTATCTGTACTTTGTCCGTTTTACAGGCGGAAATGTAATCTGGGTGGCTGAAATGAAATCAGATTTGAAAAGTATTAAGAAGAAGACTCTGAGACAATGTATAAGTGCTGAAGACGGGTGGGAAACCATTCGTGATAAAGTAGCGGAAGGTCCTTCTGTACTTAAAAAGAACAATATGTATTATTTAATTTATTCCGCTAATCATTATCAAAGCCAAGATTATGCCGTTGGATATGCTACAGCCACATCGCCACTAGGTCCTTGGAAAAAATATGCCGGCAATCCTGTTTTGAGAAGAGATCAAGAAACTGTCACCGGATTGTATGGCACTGGTCATGGCGCACCGTTTGTTAGCAATGATGGAAGTTATAAATATATATTTCACGCTCATTGGAGCGAGAATAAAATAGCTCCGCGTACTTCTTTTATTACTGATTTCACATTCTCAGATGATGGAATTATTTCCATCGGTGGAGAGCTTATCAGTCCTGAAGTAGTGACGACCCGTAAGTGAAAGTATACTATCTATACTTGTGCCACTTCATTGGTACAGTTCTGCCAACGTATTGTATTGGTATAGCTGTGTCAATGAAGTGGTACAAGAGTCCTGAAAGCGAAAGCGTGGTGCTCTAGAGTAACTCCTTTTTCCTCTCTCCACCGACTCTTTGGAGAGAGGAAAAATGCTAAAGAGCCAATTTCATTCATGAAAACTGTTTTGAGATCTCTGCTTGTTCAATCGGTTTGAGAAAACAAGGTTTTGGCACCCCCTCTTTGAATGTTATTTATCGCTTCATTTTGGCGAGGAGAATAACATTGTTTCCTTCCTCATCCAGCGATTTAACTAAATCTTGCGTACGTTTCCGTACTTCGGCAGGAATATCTTTCCGTGCAAGTTCTTTTTTTAAGTTCTCTTTCAACTGGCTTGGCTCCATGTTGGTAACGTAGTAACCATTTTCGAACGAAGGCCATATCTCCATTTTTTTAGTACCCAGAAAATCATTATATAAGCGGAAATAGTTGCCATGCAGTGTCTTTTTGTCTACGATGTAATTGGCAGGTTTACTACTGCTCCATGTGTGCTCTGAAACTTGTATCGGCCACGAAACATCGCCAATGAAGTGGCGGGGATACTCTGAATAGCCATGCCATGGGATTTTCTCTTTATTGGGATACTCTGCTGTGAACCTGGCTTCCAGACGGTTCTTTACCACATTGTAATGGTATAAACTATCTATACGTGGAGATGGCATAATAGTCAGTAACATAACCGTATAATCAGAAGTATTATTGCCCATGAGAACTTCGTTACTGAAATCTTGCGGAAGTGTAAGATGCCCGGACGGGACATAACTTTTGCGTTTCCCCTTTAAATCCTGTGTCCATACTACAGCAGGACCCCCCTTGAAAGGCAATGTAGTGACAGTGACCTCCATTTTTTTGGTATCCACTCTGAATTGTCCTTTAGGGACCCGCATACACAAAGGAATAGGAGGTTGAGGCTTCCCTTTCAAATCAAATACCAGTAATTTATCACTTTGCCAGGGTAAGATATAAATACGGTTGTTAGCCTCGTCCAACTGCTCGGCGTATGTATTGCCATACTCGTTGGGTCCTTGTCCGTAAGCACCGATGCTGGCAATATATTTGCCGCTTCGTGTGAAAAGTTTGTAAGGAGTCTGTTTTCTGTTGCTTACCAGAATGTAGTTGTTGCTGATTTTAGTACGTGTGCCTCCTCCTACTAATGCTTCATCCCGACCGTCGAGTTTGACAACTTCGAGATTTTCCGTCAGGTAACTAAGTGGGAGATCAATGGTGTCTTTAAGCATTTTTAGATTACAGGAAATTAGCGTTCCATTAGGAGTAGTGGTCTGCTTGGCTACAATGGGCGAAAGAGCCAGGGGATCTTGCTCCACTTCATTGTTTTGCGTAAAAGCAAGAGTTGCTAATAGGCAGCACGAAGATAAGCCGAGAATAGTGATTTTACTTTTCATACTGATGTTTTTTAGTGAGTACTTTTTAAAAGTTAATGGTACAAAAATAGGTTGAAACAGGCAGGTAAACAAAAAAACAGGCGGACAAAAATTGCTTATTGACTATTGCTTATATCTCTGATTATTAGTTGTATATATGTTTGTTGCTTTAAATATAGGCGGACAACATCTGTATTATAAGTGTTATTTATTCAAATCAAGCTATTTTTCAATTGATAAATAGCTCCTTTCGTGTTTTTTAATACCCACTTGTGCCCAGAACTGACAGCGGGCAGTTAATAAGAATCAGGAGGAATCTTGCTGGTTGTTTGGCTCTATATGTGTTCTCTTCTTGTAGGCTATTAATAGATAAGTTCTGTTTCATTAGAGATGAACTTTCTTTGCTCTAATAGTAAACTTCTTTTTTCTTCATTGCAATCTATAAATGGAAGTTTCATTTGTATAAATGCAAGTTTCATTTATATAAATGCAACTTGTATTTATACAAACAGAAGTTTCGTTTATAGATTATGCTTAATAGAGAAGATCTTCTGCATTAAAGAAGAAAAACTTTGGAAAGGACCAAGAGAAACTTTTCTACTAATCCCCCTGCTCTTGTTCGATAGTCACCCGCAAAACATGAATTAGAATTAGTAATCAGAAAGCCTTGAGGAAACTATCCAGGCTTATATTTTCATCAGTAAGCCCTAATTTATCGGTTTTGATTCGATACTTGCGCTTGGTTATAGCCGCCTTGCTTACACAATAGATATCTGATAGATCCTGTATATTGACATTGATTTTGACCAGACAGCAAAAGCCTACTTCTTTATCTCCTAATAGCGGGTAGGCCTGGCGTAATCGCATTACGAAATTGTCAAAAGCATCATTTACTGCCGAAGTTATTTCTGTCCATTCCGCATCCGTTACTATAATCTTGTGATTGCAAACGGAGTTTTCCTGAATATCGTCGGTATGAAGAGAGGGCAATTTATAAAAGAAAGAGATTCTTCGAAAGAGCGCTTCGCGTAATTCAGCCTCTTTCCTTCTCAGACTGATTTCCTTTTCTTTCATCTCCCTTAGTTCTGTATCTCTATGTAATAACAGGTTTTCCCTTTGCAGCCGTTTCTTTTTTTCCCGTTGGTAGAAGAAAAATGCGATGAAACTGATACTTAATATGCTGATAAGGACTCCCATCATCCATAATTCTTTCTTCTGTTGTTTCAGGTGCGACAAGAATAATTCATTCTGCAATTTGATCTGATTGAATTCCCTTTGCCGGATTTCGCTATTGATGCTCCTCAATATGTTGTTTCTTATAGTATTTTCCTTTTGCTTCGTATAAAAAGCTTGTTCAGGATATTCTTTTCTGTTGATGAGCTTGTAGAGGAGTGAATTGGCTTCCATGGCAATGAACTCCGAAGATGAAGTAGCTGCCTGCTGGTAGTAATACCTGGCAGAATCAGTCTGGTTCAATGCAGCATGGACCTCTCCGCAAAGAAGCATATACTGGGGAATATCATTCCGACTATGTTTTTGGTTAGATAGCAATAGGAGATATTGCAATGCCTGCTGAAAATCCTTTCTTTTCAAACTGGTATTTAGTAAACTCTCAAGTGCATAATAATTGAGCCATTGAAAATTAGAAGAATTTTTCAGTTCTTCGATGAGCTGAAGATATTCCTGGGTATACTGCTCATCTCTCTTCATATTCTCAAGTATATTCAGATATATCTGAGAACTGTGAAAATAGGAGAGTGTATCTTGTATTTTTCGAGCTAGCTGTCTGCTGCTATCTGCCATAGCCAGGGCCTCAACGTAATTTCTTTTTCTGAAGAACGTAGCTCTTCTGAGTCCATATAACTGTATTTTTACAGTATCGTTTAATGGAAGTTCTTTCTGTAGCTTATCGGTTAGCAGTAATACAGAGTCCGGCAAATTACGGTATAAATAAGAAGCACTCTGTTCTATATATGCCTTATAACACTTTGATGATTGATTGTTTTGTTCGTAATGCCGGATAGCAATGTGCAGCAATGAATCATTGGGCTTTCCTGTTTTTCGCAAAGTCGTTCTATAGGATAAGAAGTAATAGTCTCCCCGCTCTTTAGCAGGTAACTTTTCGGGATGTTCAATTTGTTGAAGGTAGAAAAATACACTGTCGATTGAGGTATATTCCACCTGCATCGCTTTGTGCAATATGGGGGATGAATTGGGTTGGCAGCCACTCATTATCAGGAGGCATCCGATTAATAAAACATAAGAGTAGCTTGTACGTGTATTCATATATCCGATTCTATATGGCGAAAATACGATTTTACGGTTAATAAAGAATCTTTTGTTAGGGTATTTTATTGATTCAAGGCTATTGGGCTTTTTATCCTGCCCAGTTTTCTCTGTCCAAGTTCCGGTAGCCAATCGCCTCTGCCAGATGATTGGAGAGTATCTGTTCACAACCCTCCAGATCAGCAATCGTACGAGCTACTTTCAATATCCGGTCATAAGCCCGGGCAGACAGATTGAAACGGTCCATGGCAGTCCGTAGCAATTGAAGCCCTTTCTCATCCGGACGGGCATATGTAGTTAGCAATTGACTGTTCATTTGTGCATTGCAATGAATCCCGGGATAATCGGCATAACGCTTTTCTTGTATCTGCCGTGCTTTGAGCACTCGTTGCCGGATCACAGCACTCGCTTCTCCTTGGCGATGATCGGATATCTTATCAAAAGGAACAGGAACGATTTCTATCTGGATATCAATCCTGTCGAGCAGAGGACCGGAAATCTTATTTAGATATTTTTGCACTTGTCCCGGGCTACATACGCATGCTTTTGTCGGATGATTATAATATCCGCAGGGACAAGGGTTCATGGAGGCGATTAGCATTAAGCTGGCCGGATAATTAATACTGCTTTTTACTCGTGAGATAGTGATACATCTGTCTTCCAATGGTTGGCGCAATACTTCCAATACACTTCTCGAAAATTCAGGTAGCTCGTCTAAGAACAAAACACCGTTGTGTGCCAGACTGATCTCCCCGGGTTGCGGGAAGCTGCCACCTCCTACCATTGCCACTTGTGAGATGGTGTGATGTGGTGACCGAAACGGGCGTTGTGTAATCAGGGAAGAATTGCGGCTCAACTTTCCTGCTACGGAGTGTATTTTTGTTGTTTCCAGACTTTCGCTTAGCGATAGTGGAGGTAAGACGGAAGGCAAACGTTTCGCCATCATTGATTTTCCACTTCCCGGAGCACCTACCATAATCAGGTTGTGTCCGCCCGAAGCAGCTACCTCTAAGGCTCTTTTTACATTCTCTTGGCCTTTTACGTCGGCAAAGTCAAATTCAAAATTGTTTTGTTGAGCATAAAACTCTTCCCGGGTATTGACAATGGTCGGTTCCAATTCCCGTTCGTTATTGAAGAATTCGATAACCTCTTTAATATTACTTACTCCATAAACTTTTAACTGATTGACGACAGCCGCTTCTCTCGCATTCTGTTGAGGAATAATCAGCCCTTCGAACCCATCTTCACGGGCTTTGATAGCAATAGGCAAAGCTCCTTTGATAGGTTGAATTGTACCATCCAGACTAAGTTCGCCCATTAATAGGTAATGAGGGAATTTTTCTGGAGAAATAGTTTCACTAGCTCCCAGTAGCCCTATGGCAAGGGGTAAATCATAAGCAGAACCTTCTTTACGGATATCAGCAGGAGCCATATTCACCACCAAATTACTGGTAGGCATCTTATAGCCATTGACTTGTAATGCGGAAATAATACGTTGATGGCTTTCCTTTACTGCAGAATCCGGAAGTCCGACGAGATAAAACATACAGCCACGAGAACTGTTTACTTCAATTGTGATGAGTGTTGCATCAATTCCTTGAACAGCTGCTCCGAAAACTTTAATTAACACGATGACAAGTAATTATTTCTTTTTCTTATTATTTTTCTCTTTTTCTTCTGCTTTAGCAACGACCTCTTCTATTTTTTTCTTCAATTCTTGTCCATGCAGGTTCCTGGCAACAATTTTTCCTTCCGGTGAGAGTAATACATTCGAAGGCAAATATTTAATGGAGTATTCTTTAGCAATTTCTGAATTCAGCCCACCGAAGTCGCATACTTGTTCCCAGTTTAAACTATCACGTTTGATAGCATCTTTCCATTGTTGCTTGTCTATATCAAGTGAAACGCCAAGCAACCCCAAGTATTTACTTTTTTTATAAGTCTGATAGAGTTTCTTTAATTCTTTATTGTTTTGTTTGTTAGAAATGCTATCTCCCCATGAAGCCCAAAAATTGATCAAGATATTCTTATTTTTGAATCCTTCTGATGAGCGGGTAATTTTCACACCTTTTTCATTAGGAAGTGTGAAAAAGGGAGCATATTTACCTACTTCTGTCTTTTCAATCTGAGTGATTGCTTCATTTAAACGTTCAATATATGATTTATCCTGCAATACACCGGTCATGACTTCGGTTAGTTCTTTGATCTTATTAAAATCGGGTGTGTCTTTTTGTACAAAGTATTTGTCTAAAAGATAGAGGCTTACGTATGAAGAATGATGTTGTTGTATAAATTCCTCGGCTTTCTGTTCCATAACTTCTTCGGAGGGATTCCCTAACTCTCCCAATTTCTTTTGGAAGTTAGAAAATTCTTCATTATATGTATTTCCATTGATAGAAATAACATCCAGGTTAGTTATATCTCCTTGTATAGTGATCTTATTACCTTTATCAAAGAATATTGGATATTCTGTCTGATTCTTGAATAGCAGGAAAGCAGAAGTGATCGTATCCACTTTGGTAGTGAAAGAAAATTTATCATTTTCGGAATAAATGGTATCTATCCGGTCATATGATTCATCCATACCGTACAGGTAAATTGTATCAGTTCCCAGTCCTTTAATCTCTCCGGTGATGCTGACCTTATCCGAAGTCTTTTTGCAACCGGCTAAACAGATGATTATGAGGATTAAAATACTACTCTTTTTCATTACTTTGATTACTTTTCTGCGAAAGTACGGTTTTTTACAGATAAAAAAAAGAATTGCCTGTACAAATGACAGGCAATTCTTTATATTTAAAATAAGTGATAAATCTCTTATTTAGCGATGCTCATGAAATCTGCGTTAGTGAAGAATTTTACAAATTCCAAATCTGTAGCAGCTTTCTTAGCCAATGCAGGTTCTTTAGCAACAGCGCTCTTCAAGCTGCTGGTTACCATAGAAGCATTGTTAGTTCTAGCGCCCAGAACTGCCATCAGGTAGTCTGTGTAAGCGTCCGGTCTTTCTACGTTAGCCAAAGTGTTTTTAGCTTTGTTGTAATCTTTAGCTAAGATCTGAGCCAAAGCAGCACTGTTAGTCTTAGAATCACCGAAAGAGTTTACTGCTTTTTCGTATTGACCTTGAGCGATGTACAGGTTACCCATAGATTCGCCAAGTTCTTTAGTACCGGCAGCTTTTCCAAAGTAAGCTTCAGCAGCACCCTTGTCACCCTTCATCAAAGTGATCAGACCTAAGTTCATATTAACTTCAGGAGAAGCATTTACACTAGCAGCTTTCTTGAAGAAAGTTTCAGCTTTGTTGATGTCACCTGCCTGATAAGCCAATTTACCAAGGTTGTTGAATGCACGGTAATCGCTTGGGAATTGTTTTGTAGCCTGAATATAGATAACTTCTTGTTGAGAAGGATCGTTAGTCAATGTAGCAGCATACAGCAATTCTTCAACATTCAGTTCAGAAGGTTTAGAAGAAGCCAATTTAGTGATTTCTTCGTCAGATTTGCCAATGATCTCATAGTTCAAAGTCAAACGAGAACGACGCAATTGAGGCAAAATAGTGTTAGCCAATTCTTTGTATACAGCAGAGATGTTCTTGATTTCGCTTTCTCTTTGAGCAGGATCCTGATACATAGAGATTACACGAAGGATCAATTCTTTATCTTGGATGTTAGATTTAGAAACCAGTTCTTGGAATCCTTCCCAGTCCTGAGCTGTATATTTAGCATCCATAGGAACGTAAATTTTGTCTTTCTTCAAATCTTTGTTCAACAACTTAGTTGTGTTGCCTTCACGATTTTCAGCAAGAGTAGTATTCAAACTAACACCACCATCAGGAGAAGCATAAGCAGAAACTTCAATGTTGCTAATCTTCTTGTTTTCAGCACCGTTTACATTAGCAACTTCCTGATTGAATTCTTTAGCTTTTTTCAACTCGCTTGCACGGATGTTAGCTTGTTGAATAAGGAACATGATGTTAGATTCATGTTTTTCTTTGATGATACGTTGGAAAGCGTCTTCGCCCAAAGCCGGGTTAGCGTTAGCCAAAGTATTGTTTACCAACTCAGAAGTAGAAATCACACCGTCGGCGATTTTTACAGCAGGAATAGTAACCACTTTCTTACCAATAGTAGCCTTGAATTCGAGATACAGTTCTGACTTAGCCATTGCAGGAACATAGTCGAAAGAGGTTTTCATTGTGTAGCTACCGCCCATCTTGTAAGAGATAGCCTGAGCATTACCTTCCACTTTTTCACCTTGGAATGTAGCAGGCTGGCCTTTAGCTTCGCCACCGTTCCATCTCAAAACCGGAGTAACTTCTACTACCGCTTTCTTGTTGAAATACTTTTCAGGGAATTTACCATTGATAGTAGCAGGAACTTTACCACCAATTACCTCCAGCACTTGCGGAGTTACAGTGAAGTAATCTGCTGACAATTCACCCATTTTTTTGCTGCAAGAAGAGAATAATGCAACAACCATTGCCATGAGTAAAGGCAAGTACAACTTCTTAGTCATTTTAGGTATAAAATTAAATGTTTGTAATTGAAATTTCGTCTATTCAATCACTTTTCCTGCCTAAGGTAGAAAAAGTAGGGCAAAGATATTAATTCTTAATATAATTATATAGATAACCTCCTGATTTTATCATAATTTAATAAAAGCTTCCACCTTTTTCTTGCCGATACTTAATATTTCGGGGATGATGTTCAATTATCTCACTACGAAGCATATTGCGGTCGATGTGTGTATAGATTTCCGTGGTTGCTATGGACTCGTGCCCGAGCATACATTGAATGGCTCGTAAATTGGCACCGCCTTCCAGCAAATGAGTGGCAAAAGAGTGGCGGAAAGTATGCGGACTAATGTTTTTGGTAATGCCTGCTTCTTGTGATAATTCTTTTATCATGTGAAAAACCATAATTCTCGAAAGAGATTTGCCTCTACGCTGGCTGACGAAGACAAAATCTTCGTAATCTTGCTTAACTTCTATTTGGTTGCGGTCTATAAAATAAAGTTTTATTTCGTTAATAGCCCGTGGAGAGATGGGGACAAGGCGTTGCTTGCTGCCTTTTCCTTCTACCTTAATAAATCCTTCGTCAAAATAAAGGTCAGAAAGCTTGAGATTGACAAGCTCGGATACACGCAGACCACAACTGTATAAAGTTTCCAGAATAGCTCTATTTCGTTGTCCTTCTGTTTTGCTACGATCTACTGCGGAAATAATGGCATCAATTTCTTCGACAGTCAATACTTCGGGGATTTTGAAACCTATTTTAGGACCTTCCAGTAGCTCGCTGGGGTCAGCTTCCAGATAATCGGATAGAATCAGGAAGCGGAAAAAAGATTTGATACCTGATAGAATACGTGCCTGAGAACGGGGATGAATACCGATATCGTGCAGTCCCGCGGTGAAACGTTGGAGGTCTGTCAGACATACGTCCAACACCTCAATACCTTCAAGGGTAAGGAAGCTCATAAGTTTGTTCAAGTCGGTAAGATAAGCATCCAGCGTATTGGGTGATAAAGACTTTTCCAGCTTCAGATATTGCCGGTACTTTCTGATTATCAGCGCTTGTCGCTCCTTCTTTTGTATTTTTTCGTTGATTTCCATTTCTTTTTTCTACCTTTGCTCCGCGAAGATAGACTGCAACTCAGCAGAATACAAAAAAATTTGCTACTGCATTCGGTTTGCATTATCTTTGCACCTTGAAATATTGTTCTTTGGATGCAAAGGTATTAAAAAAATAGGATTACGTGATGAGGATACAAATTATTAACGGCCCGAATATTAATCTGCTGGGTAAGCGTGAACCTTCCATATACGGAAGTGTTACATTTGAGGAATATCTAAATGAACTTCGTAAAAGATATGCTGACGCGGAGATCGACTATTTTCAATCGAACATCGAAGGAGAGATGATTGACTGCATTCAGCAAGTCGGATTTGATGTTGATGGGATTATCCTGAACGCAGGTGCATATACGCATACTTCTATTGCTTTGCAAGATGCCATTCGTTCTGTGACTTCTCCTGTGATAGAGGTGCATATTTCTAATGTGCATAGTCGTGAATCCTTCCGGCATGTGTCTATGATTGCCTGTGCCTGTAAAGGAGTGATTTGTGGTTTCGGGTTGAACTCTTATCGTTTAGCTTTGGAAGCTTTGTTGGAGAATAAATAAGATAATAATATATAACTAGGTAAAAAGATTATGTTACTGAAACAGACTAAAATTGTTGCTTCTATTTCGGACAGGCGTTGTGATGTGGATTTTATTAAACAATTGTTCGATGGCGGTATGAATGTGGTGCGTATGAATACGGCTCATGCCAGTCGTGAAGGATTTGAAGCTTTAATTGCAAACGTGCGGGCTGTATCTAAACGTATTGCGATTTTGATGGATACAAAAGGTCCGGAAGTGCGTACTACTGCCAACGCTGAACCGATTCTATATAAAATAGGCGAGAAAGTTAAAATTGTAGGTAATCCCGATTTAGAGACTACCCGTGGATGCATTGCCGTTTCATATCCGAATTTTGTGTATGACCTGAATATAGGCGGTACTATTCTGATTGATGACGGTGATCTGGAATTGGAAGTTATTGATAAAACAACCGATTATTTGCTTTGTGAAGTGAAGAATGAGGCTACTTTAGGAAGTCGTAAAAGCGTGAATGTACCGGGTGTTCGTATCAATCTTCCTTCATTGACAGAAAAAGACCGAAACAATATTTTGTATGCTATCGAAAAAGATATTGACTTTATAGCTCACTCTTTTGTACGCAACCGTCAGGATGTACTTGATATTCGTGCAATATTGGATGCTCATAACAGTGACATCAAGATTATTGCGAAGATTGAAAATCAGGAAGGTGTTGATAATATCGATGAGATTCTAGAAGTGGCTGACGGCGTGATGGTTGCCCGTGGTGACTTAGGTATTGAAGTTCCGCAGGAACGCATTCCGGGTATTCAGCGTGTGTTAATCCGTAAGTGTATTCTTGCGAAGAAACCTGTAATCGTTGCTACTCAAATGCTTCATACAATGATTAATAATCCTCGTCCGACTCGTGCTGAAGTGACTGACATTGCCAATGCTATTTATTATCGTACAGACGCTTTGATGCTAAGCGGTGAAACGGCTTACGGTAAATATCCTGTGGAGGCGGTGAAGACTATGGCTAAAATAGCTGCTCAGGCTGAAAAAGATAAACTGGAAGAAAACGACATACGTATTCCATTGGACGAAAATAGCAATGATGTTACTGCATTCCTTGCTAAACAGGCTGTGAAGGCTACTTCTAAGTTGAAGATCCGGGCTATCATTACAGATAGTTATAGCGGACGTACAGCTCGTAACCTGGCTGCTTTCCGTGGTAAATATCCTGTGTTAGCTATCTGCTATAAAGAAAAGACAATGCGTCATTTGGCTCTTTCTTATGGTGTGGAGGCTATTTATATGCCGGAGCTTGCCAACGGGCAGGAATATTATTTTGCTGCTTTACGCCGTCTATTGAAAGAGGGGCGTTTGTGTCCGACGGATATGGTGGGTTATCTGAGTAGTGGAAAAGAAGGCACACAGACATCTTTCCTTGAGATCAATGTAGTAGAAGATGCATTGAAGCATGCTCAAGATACTGTGTTACCTAATAATAACCGTTATCTGTAAAGAATAGTTTTTATGCAGGAGACTGAATCTATTGACGAATATATTTTGCAGCATATCGACGGGGAGAGCGATTATCTGAAAGCACTTTATCGAGATACGCATGTGAAACTACTTCGTCCCCGTATGGCTTCCGGGCACTTGCAGGGGAGGATGTTGAAGATGTTTGTGGAAATGATTCGTCCTCGGCAGATTTTGGAGATCGGAACGTATAGCGGGTATTCTGCTCTTTGCCTGGCAGAAGGTTTGCATGAGGGTGGAATGTTGCATACGTTTGAGATTAATGATGAGCAAGAAGACTTTACCCGTCCGTGGCTGGAGAATTCTCCGTTTGCAGATAAAATCCGGTTTTATATAGGTGATGCTTTGGAGTTTGTTCCCAGTTTGGGCATTACGTTTGATTTGGCTTTTATCGATGGAGATAAGCGCAAATATATTGAATATTATGAGATGACGTTGGAGTATCTTTCAGAGGGCGGGTATATCATTGCCGATAACACTTTGTGGGACGGTCATGTACTTGAACAACCCCGGAACACCGATGCGCAGACCATTGGTATCAAAGCATTCAATGATTTGGTTGCCGCAGACGGAAGAGTGGAGAAAGTGATATTGCCTTTGCGTGACGGATTGACAATTATAAGAAAAAAGTAAAAAAGAAGTAGATTTTATGGAAACGACCAGACAGAATAAGATTTCTCGCCTGTTACAGAAAGAACTAAGCGAGATATTCCTGCTGCAAACCAAAGCGATGCATGGAACATTAGTATCGGTCAGTGCTGTACGTATCAGTCCTGATATGAGTATCGCACGTGTTTACCTCAGTATATTTCCCTCTGAGAAGGCAGAAGACATGGTAAAGAACATCAATGAGAATATGAGGTCCATTCGTTACGAACTTGGAACGCGGGTGCGTCACCAGTTACGTATTATCCCCGAACTGAAATTTTTTGTGGATGATTCTCTGGATTACATCGAAAAGATTGATTCACTGCTAAAGTGAATTTCCCTTTCTATATAGCCAAGCGTTATCTTTTCTCTAAAAAGAAACATAATGCTATCAATGTTATTTCCGGCATTTCTGTGTGCGGAGTAGCCCTTGCTACGCTGGCTATGGTCTGCACTCTTTCTGTTTTCAATGGATTTCAGGATATGGTGGCAAGCCTTTTCACTGCATTCGATCCGGAATTGAAAATTACTGTTCGTGAAGGCAAGGTATTCGATGGACAGGATGAAAGGATTCGTGCAGTATTTGCATTGCCCGAGGTAGATATCTTTACCGAAACACTTGAAGAGAATGCGATGGTACAGTATAAAGACCGTCAGGCTATGGTGGTGTTGAAAGGAGTGGAAGATAATTTTGATCGGTTAACTGAAATAGACAGTATTCTTTACGGAGCTGGAGATTTTCTACTCCATGATTCTATTGTGAATTATGGGATCATGGGAGTCGAACTGGTGGCAACGTTGGGCACTGGATTGCAGTTTGTAGACCCCTTGCAGGTTTACCTTCCCAAACGGAATGTCAAAGTGAATATGGCAAATCCCGGATCTTCTTTCAATCATGATTATCTTTATTCTCCAGGTGTTGTTTTTTCTGTCAATCAGCAGCAATACGATGCTAAATATATTCTAACTTCTCTTGATTTTCTTCGTCATCTGTTGGATTATACAACAGAAGTCTCGGCTATTGAATTGAAATTGAAACCAAATGCGAATCTTTCTTCTGTGCAGGATAAGATAGAGAAAATGTTGGGTAACGGATTTGTGGTACAAAACCGTTATCAGCAACAAAAGGATGTATTCCGTATTATGGAAATTGAAAAATTAGTGTCTTATCTTATGCTTACTTTTATCTTGATGATTACTTGTTTCAATGTGATTGGCTCACTTTCTATGTTGATTTTGGATAAGAAAGAAGATGTTGCTACGTTACGTAGTCTTGGAGCAAATGATAAGTTGATTTCCCGGATATTCTTACTTGAAGGACGGCTTATCTCTCTCTTCGGTGCAATTTCCGGTATTATTCTGGGATTGATTTTGTGCTTCATTCAAGAGAAGTTTGGGGTCATTACCCTTGGAGGCGGCAACGGTACTTTTGTGGTTGATGCTTATCCTGTAAGTGTACACGCATGGGATATTGTGTTGATTTTCATAACTGTATTAGCTGTGGGATTTCTTTCTGTATGGTATCCGGTCCGTTATCTGAGTAAGCGGATTTTATAATATTTCTTTTATCTGAATCTGATATAGTTATTTTGTAGTCTCAAATGATTGGGATATCCACATAAAAATATTACCAATCGGATAAGGGACGGTTGTATACTATGATGATTATTTATTCACTATAATATCCTTTTCTTTTTCGTTGAATGGCAATATATCCCTATGCCAAGTAGCTAATCCACAATATTTAAAAATAAAAAAGCGTAAGAAGAGTTTTATCCTCTACCTACGCTTTTTTATATGATCTATAAAAGTGGAATGTGGATTACTTCACTTCCCAAGTATCATTTGTCATTAACAGCTCTTGGAAATTGTGGTATTTCTTTTTGCCTTTGATTTCTTCGATCTGTTCTACTATTGCATCATTATAAGTTGGAGCTTCTACTTCGCGGATCACACCCAATGCGATTGGGAAATCCGGACCTTCCATCAACGCAAGTTTTAATTGTAGTGTATTGTCTTGGCAATGAGCGTCGTGTACTAAAATATCTTTTTTAGTAACACCGTTCTCTCCAAGTTTTACCACTTTCAATCCGAAACCTTCCTGCATTAATCCGAACTCTTTGTTTTCACCAAATAACATCGGTTTGCCATGTTCCAAGTAAATAGCATTTTTGGCACGTCCTTCTTTCGTTGCTACGGAAGCATGTGTGCCATCGTTGAAAATAACACAGTTCTGAAGAACTTCTACAACAGAAGCACCTTTGTGATTAGCGGCTGCCTTTAATACTTCCACTGAAGCAGCACCATCCACTGCAATGCAACGGGCAAAAAAATGACCGCGTGCGCCAAAGGCCAACTCTGCCGGATGAAATGGATCTTCTACAGTTCCATAAGGAGATGATTTTGTAACTAATCCACGTTCGGACGTCGGAGAATATTGTCCCTTTGTCAAACCGTAAATGCGATTGTTCAATAGGATCATATTTAGATCAATATTACGGCGTAATGCGTGGATAAAGTGGTTGCCACCAATGGCCAGACCGTCACCGTCACCTGAGATTTGCCAGATAGTCAAATCCGGATTGGTCACTTTTGCACCTGTTGCAACAGCTGCGGCACGTCCGTGAATGGTATGGAACCCATAAGTATTCACGTAGTATGGCAGACGGGATGAGCAACCGATACCCGAAATTACGGCAATATTGTGTGGAGCTACTCCCAATTCAGCCATAGCCTTATGCAGTGAATTCAGGAAAGCATGATCACCACATCCCGGACACCAACGAGGCTGACCTGATTTATAATCTTGCATGGTATATACTGTATCGCTCATCTCTTATTCCTCCAATAATTTAGTGAATGCATCTATCAATTCTCTCGTAACGAAAGGCTGTCCTTTCACTTGGTTGAACTGGCTGATGTTCAGTCCGGGTATCTTCATACGCAGGTAACCGGCAAACTGTCCCAAGTTCTGTTCTGCCACGATAATTTTCTTGTATTTACGCAGTACATCGGCTGTATTCTTTGGCAGCGGATTAATGTATTGGAAGTGAGCAAGAGCCACTTTCTTTCCATGATCGCGCATAAAGTCCATAGCCAGACGTAGATGCCCGTAAGTACCTCCCCAGCCAACAATTAGCAAATCAGCATCTTTATCACCCAATACTTCCAGTTCTGGGATAGAATCTGCGATCTTATCTACTTTTGCTTGGCGAAGGTGAACCATTTTGTCATGGTTTTCCGGTTCAGTGGAGATAACACCTGTTTCATTGCTCTTTTCAAGGCCACCGATACGGTGCATGAAACCTTCTGTACCTGGAATAGCCCAATAGCGTACTCCTGTTTTTTCATTACGTTGGTATGGAGTCCATTTGCCCGCCATATCCGGTGTAACGTATGGAGGATTAATTGCCGGGTATTCTTCTAAATCAGGAAGTTTCCAAGCAGCGGAACCGTTAGCAATAAAGGCATCAGTCAGCAATACCACTGGAGTCATATGTTCCAATGCTATTTTAGCAGCCATATATGCAGAGTCGAAACAATTAGTTGGTGAAGTTGCAGCAATGACGGGCATCGGGCTTTCTCCGTTGCGTCCGTAAAGTGCTTGCAATAGGTCGGTTTGTTCCGATTTAGTAGGCAAACCGGTAGAAGGACCGCCACGTTGTACATTGACAATAACCAATGGAAGTTCTCCGATTACAGCAAGGTTCATCGCCTCACTTTTCAGGCACACGCCCGGACCGGAAGTTGTTGTTACTGCGAGTGCGCCAGCAAACGCAGCACCTACAGCCGAAGCACAACCTGCGATTTCGTCTTCACATTGTACAGTTTTTACTCCCAGTGATTTATGTTTGGATAATTCGTGTAGAATATCAGTTGCCGGAGTGATGGGATAGGAACCCAGATAAAGTTCCAGACCAGCCTTCTCCGCAGCAGCAATCAGTCCGTAAGAAGTAGCTTTATTCCCATTAATATCTGTATAAAGCCCTTTTGCTCTTGAAGCCTTGCTCTCAATTTTATAAGTAGAAGTAGAAGCATGTGTATTAGCTCCGTAGTTGTAACCATCGTTCAAAACCTTAATATTAGCTTCCGCAATCTCAGGTTTCTTGGCAAATTTCTCACGCAACATATTTTCTGCTGCTGACAAGTTACGGTTGAACAGCCAGCAAACCAATCCGAGTGCGAACATATTCTTACAACGGAGAATTGTTTTATTGTCCAGCCCGGAGTCTTTGAGGCTCTCTTTACACATAGAAGAAATAGGAACTTCCAGAACTTCTTGTTTGATGCCTAATTCTTCAAAAGGATTGTTGGTTGTGAATTTAGCTTTTTCCAGATCTTTGGCTTCGAACGAGTCGGAGTCGGTAATGATCAGTCCTTGCGGTTTACAGAATTTGATTTGTGTTTTCAGTGCCGACGGGTTCATTGCTACCAATACGTGGCAACGGTCTCCTGGAGTATAAACTTGTCCGGCACCTACATGGATTTGGAAACCGGAAACACCGGTCAGCGAACCTTGCGGGGCGCGGATGTCTGCCGGATAGTCAGGAAATGTACAGATGTCATTACCAACTGTTGCCGACACGTTCGAGAAGATGTTGCCGGCCAGCTGCATACCGTCGCCGGAGTCGCCGGAGAAACGTACTACTACTTCCTCCAATTCTTTAACCATCATTTCGTCTGCCATAACTTTAATTACTATATTTTATTTAAAAATTGATTTTGCTTTCAATTTGTGAGTACAAAGGTCGGAAAGTTAATCGAATTATCAAAATAAATCGAGCTTTATTGTCCAATTGATGCAAAAGATTTGAAATAACTGAAAGGAACCTGTATTTTTATTCTTGTAAAATCAACAGAAACCGTTATCTTTGTAACCAAAATAGAAACGGCCTTGTAGTTCAACGGATAGAATAGAAGTTTCCTAAACTTTAGATAGGGGTTCGATTCCCCTCGAGGCTACCAGAAGGAAATTTATAGGTGCTAGTATTGTTACTTTCATACTGTATTTAGTTTTAAGTTTTACAAAGTGCTTCTCTATAAATATGAACGTCCAATAGCTTCTATTTGTTTGATTAATCAATAGAAAAAGCCTCTCCCGACTCTCGGAAGAGGCTTTTTCTATATTCAAAATATATTATTCTTCTGTGCTTACTTTCTTGTCTTTCATCATGTTATATGCGATCGGAGAAGCAATGAACAATGAAGATAATGTACCGATTACTACACCGAGGATCATTGCGAATGCGAAGCTGCGGATTGAATCACCACCAAGGATGAAGATACACAACAATACAATCAATGTACTTAATGAAGTATTAATAGTACGTGCCAATGTAGTGTTTAAAGAATCGTTGAATAACTGACGCTTATCACGTTTCGGGTACAATCCGAAGAATTCACGTACACGGTCGAAGATTACCACCTTATCGTTAATAGAGTAACCGATTGCTGTCAGGATGGCACCGATGAATGTCTGGTCTATTTCTAATGAGAACGGAACGAATCCCCACAACAGTGAGTAAGCACCGATAATCATAATAGTATCACAAGACAATGCAACAATAGAGCCTACACTATAAGCAATGTTACGGAAACGGATTAAGATGTACAGACCAATTGCAAACAATGCCAGAACAACTGACCAAATTGCACCTGTTTTAATATCGTCTGCGATACTTGGACCTACTTTCTGAGAACTGACGATACTACCACCTGTATGGTTATCACGGTCAATAAAGGTATCTAGGTCAATGTTCTGAGTGAGCAACGGTTTCAGCGTTTCATATAGGAAACTTTCGATTTGAGAATCGACATTATTGCCTTCATCTTCGATACGGTAGTTAGTGCTGATACGTACTGTTTTCTTATCTGTACCAATAGCGATAACACTAACGTTAGCGTCACCAAACTTACTGGAGATCAGTTCACGAACTTGTTCCGGCTCTACCGGATTTTCAAACTGCACCTTAAAATTACGTCCACCGGTAAAGTCGATACTCTGGCTTAAGCCGCGGTACGCGAATGAAGTGATACATACAAGGATGATCGCACTTACGATGATCAATGATTTCTTATTGGTACCCATAAAGTCGAAGCGAGTATTTACCAATAAGTTTTTGGAAATCTTAGAAGTAAATGTCAGATTCAACCACTTATCTTTACTCATGAAGTGTTCATAAACCAAACGAGTCATGAATACAGCTGTAAAGAAGGATATCAGGATACCTATAATCAAAGTCGTAGCAAAACCACGAATCGGACCTGTACCGAAGTTGAACAGGATAATACCTGTGATAATAGATGTCAAGTTAGAGTCGAAGATTGCAGAGAAGGCGTTGGAATAACCGTCAGCAAGTGCTTTCTTTACTCCCTTACCAGCTCTCAACTCTTCTTTTGTACGTTCGTAGATAAGTACATTTGCATCCACTGCCATACCCAATGACAATACCATACCGGCAATACCTGACATTGTCAGTGCAGCCTGGAAGGAAGAAAGGATTCCCAGCGTAAAGAAGAAGTTGAGGAACAATGCTCCGTTGGCAACCATACCGGGTATCAAGCCGTACATAGAACACATATAAATCATCAACAGGATCAAAGCCACAGCGAATGAGAAGATACCTGCGTTAATTGACTCTTGCCCTAACGACGGACCAACAATATCTTCTTGTACGATGTGAGCCGGAGCCGGCATCTTACCAGATTTCAATACGTTAGCTAAGTCCTTTGTCTGTTCCGGAGTGAAGCTACCGGAGATTTCAGAACGTCCGCCTGTAATTTCATTCTGTACGGTTGGAGCAGAGTATACATAATTATCGAGCACAATGGCAATACTTCCTTTTGAAGGAGCAACTTTCTTGGTAAGTTGTGCCCAACGGCGAGCGCCATCATTATTCATTGCCATAGTGACAATTGGCTTGCCGTATTGGCTGAACTCATCTTTAGCATCAACAATTACATCACCTTCTAACGGAGCTTTTCCATTACGTTCAGTCAGCTTGATACCATATAATTCGAATGTCTGTTTCTTTTTATCGAAATCGGCTGCCGCTACACCCCATTTCAAACTAAGATCTTTCGGAAGCTCTGCTTTCACTGTTGGCATGGCCAGATATTTGTTGATCTCAGCAGTATCTTTGTAGTTTGCATAACCAATAACCGGACCTTGGCCACTTGTGTTTAATTGAAGAAGAGCTAACAATGGATATTGCTTTTTGATTTCTTCTAAATTTGCAGCAGTTTTTTCTTCTTTTTTGTCTCCCTTCAAAGCAGCTGCAAGGCTGTCGGCAGCACTAACTGCTTTTTTTGTCGGAGTTGCTTCTGTCAGTGTAGCTGCCGGAATTGTATCACCTGTAGTTACAACAACAGTGTCTGTTACTGTTTCTTGTGTTAATACACCACGCAACTTAGCATCAGCTGTCTGGATACCCGGAAGAATTTCCTGAGCTGTGTAAGTTTCCCAGAATTCCAGATTAGCAGAACCTTGGAGAAGTTTTCTTACACGTTCGGGCTCTTTGATGCCCGGTAGTTCCACCATGATACGGCCCATTTTATCTTCCAGACTTTGTATGTTTGGTTGAACTACACCAAAGCGGTCGATACGGGTGCGAAGTACGTTGTATGAGTTCTCTACTGCAGCTTTAACTTCTTCTCTTAATACTTTTTCAACGTCTGTATCCGATGATTTCTGGTTGATCTTATCTTTCAACTGTTGTGTTGCGAAGAGTTCGGATAGTTTTGCATCCGGAGCAGCTTTGTGGTATTCTCTAACAAATAGAGTGATGATATCGTCCTGACTATTGACAGCTTGTTTAGCAGCTTCAGCCAATGCTTTGTTGAAAGTTTCATCCGGCTTATTGTCGGCCAATGCTTTGATTACATCGGGTACAGAAACTTCAAGGATAACGTTCATACCACCTTTTAGGTCCAAACCTAAACTGATCTCCATCTCACGACATTGTTTCAGCGTCCAGTTACCCAGCCATACCTTCTCGTTTGAGATAGAATCGAGGTAGTCTTGTTCTACTTGCACGTCACCTTTCGCAATTTCTTTCGCCTTATTGGCATAATGGCGAGTCACGAAGGAGAAGGAGAGGTAGAACACGCATACCAGCGTGAGTAATACCGCAAAAACCTTTATAAATCCTTTGTTTTGCATTTTACTTTTAATTTATGATGATTACTTTTTTAATTTAATTTTCGTTTAATTCTGTCGTATACAAGTTCATTCTGCCGTATACAAGGCTGCAAATATAGTTTTTTTTTCACATTCGTGTGTTATAAGCCCTCAAATATTTGATGTTGAACGGCTTTTTTGCCGAATTATTTCATTCCTCTGTTTTTTAATAATGGCTCTAAGCTCGGTTCTGCTCCACGGAAATTCTTGTAAAGCACCATCGGGTCTTCACTGTCTCCCTTCTCCAAAATGTTGTAGCGAAATAAATCAGCAGTGACTTTGTCAAAAATACCGTGTTCTTTGAAGGCTTCAAAGGCATCATTATCCAATACATTTGCCCAAAGGTAGCTATAATATCCGGCTGCATATCCGCCGATTATATGATTGAAGTAAGTCGTACGATAACGTGGCGCAATTTCCGGTATCAAACCGAGCTTGCCCATTGCTTCTTTCTCATATGCAAGAATGTCTAAATTCGTTACATCCTTCAAGGTGTGCAAGTTCATGTCGAGGATAGCTGCCGCGAGTAATTCGGTAGTCATAAATCCCTGATTGAACGTTTTTTGTTTTTGAATCTTTTCGATGATTTCATCGGGGATTACTTCGTCGGTCTGGTAGTGTTTAGCATACATTTTCAAGACTTCCGGTTCAGTTGCCCAATGTTCGTTGATTTGAGATGGAAGCTCTACAAAATCGCGTACAACATTGGTACCGGAAGTGCCTTTATATTCACATTTGGTCAATAAACCGTGCAGGCCATGCCCGAATTCATGGAATAATGTTTCTACTTCGTCCATGGTTAGTAGAGATGGAGTATCACCTACGGGTTTAGTAAAACTGCCCACATTACATACCAACGGTCGGGTTGATCCTTGTTGCTCACGATAGTTGCTCATCCATGCACCGCCACTTTTTCCCGGGCGGGGAAAATAATCTACATAGAAAATACCTAATTGAGACCCGTCGGCATCTTTTACTTCAAATACTTCTACGTCCGGATGGTAGGTTGGGATACCATTCAGTTTATTCAATGTAATTCCATATAGCTTGTTTGCTACGGTGAAGGCACCCTCCCTTACATTTTCTAGCTTGAAATAGGGCTTGGTTTCTTCTTCAGATAAGTTGTACTTTTCTTTTCGTAATTTCTCTGTATAATACCACCAGTCCCATGCTTCTAACTTTTCCTCTTTACCTTCTTTGTCCATTAATTTCTGAAGATCGGCGGCCTCTGCTTTCGCTTTTGGAAGGGCGTAACTCCATAGATTGTTCAAGAGGTTCATCACATTATCTGCATTCTTCGCCATCGTCTCGTCAAGGACAAAATTAGCATAGGAGTCAAATCCTAACAGATTTGCTTTTTCCAGGCGGAGAGATACGATTTTTTTGATTATTTCTTTGTTATCATTAGAATCGTTGTTGTTTCCCCGGTTAGTATAAGCTTTGTATATTTTTTCACGGAGAGGACGATTTTCTGAATATTGCAAAAAAGGCAGTCGGCTGGCATTGTGTAAGGTGAATAGCCATTTACCGGCTTGTCCCGCAGCTTTTGCCTCTTCAGCGGCACTTTGACGAAACCAGTTCGGGAGTCCGGCTAAATCTTCTTCTTTGTCCACAAAGAGCTGGAAAGCATTATTTTCATTCAGTATGTTGTTACTGAAAGTGATGCCGAGTGTAGACAATTCTTTGTTGATGTTACGGAGACGGGCTTGTTTGTCTGAACTGAGGTTTGCTCCGGAGCGTACAAATCCTTTATAGGTCTTTTCTAATAAACGTTTCTGTTCGGATGTAAGATTCAAGGAATCTTTTTGCTGGTATACTGCATTTACACGTTTAAATAAATCCTGATTTAATGAGATGTTATCTTCGTGTTCGGAAAGTATGGGGGCCAATTTGATGGAAAGCTCAGTTAGCTCATCGGTGGTTTCAGCATCTGTCATATTGAAGAAGATAGCACTTACACGATCTAGGATAGGAGCGCTATTGTCCAAAGCTACAATTGTATTTTCGAAATCAGGTACTTCAGTGTTATCAATGATTGACCGGATCTGTTGGTTTTGCTCTTCGATACCTTTCAAAAAGGCCGGTTCGTAATGTTCTAATTTAATCTTATCGAAAGGAGGAACTCCATTTTCTGTTTGAAACTCAGTGAAAAAAGGGTTGTTTTCTGTTTTCGTAGAACAAGAGTAAATCATACAACTTATTGCTAAAATGGTTAGTGTTTTTTTTATCATTGTAGGGGATATATTAAAAATTCAGTGTTTAGCGTTTGCTTATATGGCACCATATAGGGTAGTGATCGGAGTCTTTGATAGACCGGTCTACCGTGCAGTTATAGGCTTTCAGATTAGGGCTGATGAGGATATTATCTATTCGGAAATAAAATTTATTTTGATTGTAGGAGATTCCTAAGCCTTTGCCGGATTGAGTAAAAGCATCATCCAAATGTTGGGTGAGAATACGGTGGGTGTATGAAATAGACACATCATTGAAATCACCGCAGGTAATAATAGTCGGGTATTTACTCTCCATAATGACATTGGCTACAGAATCGGCTTGTACGGAACGGATGGCTGATGCCTCTGCTAACTTTTTGACAAGTTGCCGAAGTCCTGTCTTTACTTTTTTTGCGTTTGGATCATTGATCATATCTTCATATATCCCTCGGTCTTCCTTGGTTAATTTGTTAGATTCCAGGTGATTATTGATCAAGGTGATGGTGTCTTCATTCACTTTCAGTGTGTACAGCATGGAGCCGTTATAGGAACTTTCATATTTGATAGAGCTTGCTGTGAGTATGGGAAACTTTGAAAAACAAGCAAGTTGGGAATCGCCTATTCCGGGTCGGCGTATTGAATAATAAGGATAGGCTTTAAGAGCTTTTTTTATATCCTTTTCTGTTACATACTTTTTATTTCCGGAAGCATTATATTCTTGTAAACAAATAATATCTGCTCCGCTGTTAGACAAATAGGTAAGTATCGGATTTTGTCCATCCTTCTTTTCCATGTTATTAAACCCCATTACATTATAGGAGAGAAGTTTGATGCTTTCTTCCGGAATAGATTTATCGGGAAAATTAATAGGTATATAAGATTTTATCTGCGGATAACAGATAAGGAAACCTATAATGGTTAGAATGGTGTAACGGTAATTGATGATTAACCAAAAAATAAAGAAGCAGATATTTACTGCCAGAAAAATAGGAAATGCAAGTCCTAAGCAAGAAGCAAGTGGATGTATTTTCGGATGAAGATACGAACTATAGGCAGTTAAAATCAACATTCCTATAAAAAATGCATTGATTGCCAATATTAAATATGAGACGATTTTGCCAAAGTGTTTCATATTCTATCTTTTACTTGCATCAAACAAGCTTTTCTTTTCTTCAGTTGTCAGACTTTCGTAACCGGATTTTTTCAGCTTTTCCAGAATACGGTCTACTTCGTCCGATTGTGCTTTTTTGTGGGCGTTGTAATTGTAATCTTTATCACGGGAAGTTTGACCACCGTAATGTACTTTCATTTTCGGTTTACGCTTCCATGTTTTTTTCTGAAACAGAGACATGAAGCCGTCCAGCAATCGGTTGATCCAAATGGTCAAGTCCTTTCCTTTGCTTAGGCTTGCTGCAAACCAAAGTCCGCCGAGAGCACCGCCTAGATGAGCGATGTGTCCTCCGGCATTACTTGAAGTAATAAATAATAAATCGGTTCCTATTACGATTAATGCCAGATATTTTAGACGGACAGCACCGAACAGAAACAGTTGTACCCGATAATTGGGTTCCCGGTAAGCCGTGGCTGCTACAATAGCCAATACGGATGCAGAGGCTCCTACTAAAGTGGAATTGGAAACGGCCTGACTGAAATAAGGAAAAATGTTGTAAGCAACCATATAGAAAATACCACCACAAATCCCTCCTAAAATATATAGTCCACGCAAGTGTTTTCCCGAAAAGAAATAGAGAAACAGACTTCCAAACCAGTATAACCAAAGCATATTGAACAGGATATGCAGGAATCCGGCGTGCATGAACATATAAGTGAACAAAGACCATGGTTGGAAAATAAACCGGTTAAGAGAAGCCGGTAATGCGAATTGATCAAATATTCCTGTGGCACTGAAATTAAACAGTTGCAGGAATATGCTTATTAACGTACCAATAATAAAGATAGCTACGTTAATGAAAATTAGTTGAATGAAGATGTTTCCTCTTCTGAATGTTTCTTTTAAATCAGCTATAATATGTCCCATTTCCTCTACTTTTTTTTCTCCAATATAGAATAAAGATTAGCCCGAATAACATTCCTCCTAAATGGGCGAAGTGGGCAACATTGTCTCCCGGATTATTAGACAAACCTAACCATAACTCAATTGCGGCGTATCCAATTACAAAAAACTTTGCTTTGATAGGGAAAGGCAACGGGAAGATAAACATTCGATTATTGGGATACAACATACCAAATGCGAGCAAAATAGCATATACGGCTCCCGAAGCACCTACCGTAGTCCAGATGTTCAGATAACTTTCTACAGGCATATTAGTTATACTTCCTGCCAGATCTCTTACAGGGATTATATCTGATAACTGTAACTGTGAAAGATTACCGGCCATATAGGTAGCAAACTGGACTCCTTCCTGAATAAGTCCTGAACCGATACCACAAGCAATATAGTAAAAAAGGAAACGTTTAGGTCCCCAAGTTTGTTCGAGGATCGGGCCGAACATAAATAAGGCGAACATATTGAAAAAGATGTGGGGGAATCCACCATGCATAAACATATAAGTAATAAGCTGTGCCGGATTGAAGTCACTTGCAAGAAAAAAATGCAGTCCCAAATAATTGGTTAAATCGATGCCGTATTTTTGAGCAACGATTGTTCCAAAAAATATTAGTACATTGATAATTATCAGGTTTTTAGTTACAGTTGGCATAATTTTAATTTCTGAATATTTATAGTTGAAATGCAAAAGTACGAATAATTTCTGTTTTAAAGCATGAAAATGACATCCTATTAGCTCTTTTTCAATAATTTGCTGCGTTTTTTTGATGTTTTTATTTGATATGTTGTTTTGTTCATCTATATTTGTAATGTTCTTGTAGGGAATCTTTTATGTAACATATATATTAATTAATCATTTTACGTATCATGAATAAATCTGAACTTATTAGTGCAATGGCCGCTGAAGCTCAAATGAGTAAAGCCGATGCTAAGAAAGCCCTCGAAGCTTTCATTTCTTCAGTTACTACTGCTATGAAAGCTGGTGACAAAGTATCTTTGGTTGGTTTCGGAACTTTCGCTGTTAGCGAAAGAGCTGCAAGAACCGGTATTAACCCATCTACGAAAGCAACTATTACTATTCCTGCAAAGAAAGTAGCTAAGTTTAAACCAGGTGCTGAATTGTCTGCAGCTGTTGAATAAGATATATAGTTGAAAGAAATTAAAAGAGGAGGCGCGACGCGTCTCCTTTTTTTGTATCTTTGCGCGCAAGAAACAACTTGATTATGAAGATTGAAGATAAACTTGTAGCGTCCGTTATTAGCGGACTAAAGGCACTCTACGGTCAGGAAGTCCCTGAGAAGATGGTGCAGTTGCAAAAAACCAAGAAAGAATTTGAAGGACATTTGACATTGGTCGTATTTCCTTTTCTGAAAATGTCAAAAAAAGGGCCGGAGCAAACAGCCCATGAAATTGGTGAATATCTGGAGGCAAATGAACCGGCTGTGGCGGCTTTTAATGTAATAAAGGGTTTTCTGAACCTAACTATTGCTTCGGCTACTTGGATTGAGTTACTAAATGGGATTCAAGCTGATGAACAATATGGTTTGGTGAAAGCTACTGAGACGTCTCCGCTAGTAATGATTGAGTATTCTTCTCCGAATACGAACAAACCGCTTCATTTGGGTCATGTGCGCAATAATCTTTTAGGAAACGCATTGGCTAACATTGTTGCAGCGAATGGAAATAAAGTAGTGAAAACAAATATTGTGAACGATCGTGGTATCCATATTTGTAAGTCAATGCTGGCATGGAAGAAATATGGGAATGGCGAAACCCCTGAAGGATCTGGTAAAAAAGGTGATCATCTAGTAGGCGATTATTATGTTTCTTTCGACAAGCATTATAAAGCCGAAATTGCAGAACTGATAGCAAAAGGCATGACGAAGGAAGAAGCGGAAGCTGCTTCTCCATTAATGCAGGAGGCTCGTGAAATGCTTGTGAAGTGGGAAGCCGGTGATTCGGAAGTGCGTGCTTTGTGGACCATGATGAATAACTGGGTGTATGCCGGATTTGATGAAACCTACAAGAAGATGGGGGTTAGCTTCGATAAAATATATTATGAATCCAATACATATCTTGAAGGTAAAGAAAAGGTAATGGAAGGTTTGGAGAAAGGTTTCTTTTATAGAAAAGAAGACGGTTCTGTCTGGGCTGACCTTACTGCAGAAGGATTGGATCACAAGCTTCTTCTTCGTGGTGACGGAACATCTGTCTATATGACTCAGGATATTGGCACTGCTAAACTTCGCTTTGCAGATTATCCGATTGATAAGATGATTTATGTTGTAGGTAATGAACAGAATTATCATTTTCAAGTGCTTTCTATTCTGCTTGATAAATTAGGTTTTGAGTGGGGAAAAAGCCTCGTACATTTCTCTTACGGAATGGTGGAATTGCCGGAAGGTAAGATGAAGTCCCGTGAAGGAACTGTAGTAGATGCAGACGATTTGATGCAGGAAATGATTGCTACGGCAAAAGAAACATCAGAAGAACTTGGTAAGTTGGATGGTCTCACGAAGGTCGAGGCGGATGATATAGCTCGTATTGTAGGTTTGGGGGCCTTGAAGTATTTCATTCTTAAAGTGGATGCTCGTAAAAATATGACCTTCAACCCGAAAGAATCAATTGATTTTAATGGTAATACAGGTCCGTTTATTCAATATACTTATGCTCGTATTCAGTCTGTGCTGCGCAAGGCTGCTGAATCGGGAATTGTGATTCCAAAAGAAATACCTGCGGGTATTGAATTGAGTGAGAAGGAAGAAGGATTGATTCAGATGGTTGCTGATTTTGCAGCTACTGTAAAACAAGCCGGTGAGGATTATAGTCCGTCAATCATTGCAAATTATACATATGACTTGGTAAAAGAGTATAATCAGTTTTACCATGATTTTAGTATTTTGCGTGAAGAGAATGAAGCGTTGAAAATATTCCGTATTGCTCTTTCTGCCAATGTAGCTAAAGTTGTTCGTTTAGGTATGAGCTTATTGGGTATTGAAGTTCCTTCCAGAATGTAAGTCTTTTCTCTGAATAAAATATGCTTATGCGGGGTTTCTTTAATGCAATTATTAGGGGAATCCCGTATATTTTTGTTCAATTCTTTGTCTCAGAAAAGAAGAGTAAATGTGGTTTCCGTCTCTTATTTCAAATTGATGTTTGACTTGATTTGCTCTTTTCGGTTAGGTAACTTTCTTGTTATTGGTTACATTCTGTGACTTGAGTTATAGCGTATGGTTCGCTGTTTAGATATTATAACAACATACAATAAAAAAAGGCTGTCTTTGTATAGAACCTGCTTATTAGCACTTATCTATATCTGAGACAGCCTATTTTTATATAGTTGTTATTCTACTTAGTTATCACCTTTGACATATCAGGATCCTTCCACCAGTTCGAATTTTGTACTCCGAAACTTGATGCCCAACTTTCGAACTTAGGATATGCTTCCTTAATGCTTGCTTGTTCCATTGGAATTAGAAAGTTGGTTTTCTTCACGATTCCAATATTTACTCCACTAATTTGAAGTCCTGTCGGTAAATTCTCATTATTTACGTAATATAACCCTTCATCCGGTCTGGATGCATCAGGAGCTTTCCCGAAATATGAATAGTCCATCTTTTGAGTTGGTGGGAACTTTACAATATGAGCTTCTCTTCCACGTTCTTTATTACTGGTGATGATGATGAAAGGATTCATGTTAAACTTGTATAGCTGATTCCAACTCGGATTATTAAAGAAAGGGGTGAATACTTGTTCTGAGAATTTTTCCTTCGCAACTTCTATTGTTACAGTAAAAGTCTTGTTTAAAGCAGCTTTTATGTCATCGAATAGTATAATGGTAGGATAATTTTGTCCGGGTTCCAGATTTTGTCCTTCCATGAATCGTGAAGGAGATAGATCGGACTCAATTGTTACTTTTTGTATGTCACTGCTAGATATGCCGGTAAGTTGGTAGCCAAATCCATTTTGTGTTGTAGCACCGTTATGTTTGGGAACAAATGTATCTACTATCTTTTGAACTTTACCAGTTAGAACACTTTTATAAATGTCACGTTTATATTCTACAACCATATCATTCATGTCATAATCTCCCTTAGCAGGCCAATAATCTTCAAATGATAATACACCTTTGTGGGAAGTATACAGACTCTCAAGTGGAGTATCAGGAAGCTCTTCTACGCCACCTGTTTCGATTGACTCTCTATCAGAAAAATCAAGATAGAATACTGCGTCACCAAAATTTCCTAGCCTGGTGTTGTCAGTTGGTGTAAAAGTTGTGGCGTCTTCCATTCCAAAAGCCACTACTTGTCCGGACTTGTCTTTTAGAGCTATAGTACGGTGTTCGCCACTATTGTTTAACTCACGAATAGAATAGAAAGTACGTCTGTCGCTCTGTATTTTAGAACTTTTCTGATCGAAAGAAGAATCCATCATGAACCATGCAATACTTACTCCCGCAGGAAACTCATCGACGAATTTTGTTCCGTCCCAGTATTTCAATTCTACCCTATCTCCTGCATACATACTACCTGGTGTATTGCTGGAGTTACATACGGCAGTTGATATACGTGGATATACGATCACTGGAGTGATATTTGAAGTGTTAGTTGGCTTTTGATTGGTTGGATAAGTAAAGTATCCTACAGTGTTCTGTTTGGATGCTGTACTGGTAAGCATGACTAATCCAATTTTAGCAGGCTTGATGATGTTGATTTCTATATTTACATTATCGTCTATATATTGTGGGAATTCATTTTCCATTTTTGCACTGCCCCCTGGCTTGATGAATACAGAGTGGATGTTGTACAAAAGCTGGGCATCTATTTCTGTTGTTACAGGAGAAAGATAGGTCGGACAACCTATGTTGTCCCAGTCGCCTAAAACCTTGCAATAGTCCGGATATTCGTAGCCATTTTCTGTAACGCTTCTGAGTGTACCCTTAGCTTTTTGTAAATTCTGTTTAAAAGTATTCTGGTCAAAAGAAATTTTTCCGTTTTCAATTGGTAGTTTGATAGGGCTGATTGTTCCTAAGAAATCAGAATAAAGATATAATTCCGTAATATATGATGGGATGGATATGTCTTGGTTGAAAACTCCATTAGCATCTGTACTTCCCCGATATACCGGTTCTTCTTCCGTCTTGACGAAATTGCCGGTTTCATCTTCTGATATTGGATTTTCGGCATACAGTTCAAAAACTACTTGATAGTTTTTGAATCCATAAGATAGGTTTACGTTGCAATTAGAGGATGTTGTAAATCCGAAGAAGGTATCAGCCGGTTTAGCCTCCGGAGCTTGATACAAATCTTTTTCCGCGCAACCTGACAACGAGAATAAACATAGTATCCCGTAAATTGCTGATTTGGTTTTGTTTGTTTGCATAATTATGTGGTTTTTAACGACTTCGTCATTTAGAATACAAATGTAGAAATAATAATGCAATTAAACAAAAAAATAGTTCGTAAAAGATTAAGAGAGAGAGAAATAACTGAATAATTAAAATAGTCCGGCAAAATAGGATTGATCCTTATCTGCCGGACTATTCATAGATATGCTGCTTAATTATTATTTCTTTTTGGTCGTAGTGGCTTTAGCTTTCGATTTTGTTTTAGCTTTTGGTTCGGATTTTGTCTTGGCTTTAGGCTCAGCCTTCGGTTTTGCCTTTGCCTTTGCAAATGCTGTGGTCTCTTTTTCGTCTTGTATTTTAATAAGCCCCATGCAGCTTTCTAAACTCAAATCTTGTGGAACAATATCTTTAGGAATTTTATAGTTATTACCTTTATAGCTAATGTAAGGTCCATAACGTCCGTTCAGGATTTCGAGTTCTGGTTCCTCTTCAAACTTCTTGATATGACGTTCCGCTTCTTTGGCACGTTTTTCCAGAATCAGCTGTTCAGCTTCTTCCAGTGTGATTTTCATCGGGTCGAGTGTTTTCGGAAGAGATACATATGCCTTATTATGCTGTACATAAGGACCGAAACGACCTATACCAACAGTCACTGTGAGTCCTTCGTACTCACCTAAAGTTCGTGGCAATTTAAATAATTCCAGAGCTTCCTCCAGGGTAATTGTTTCTATCGACTGTCCTTTCTTCATAGAAGCGAAACGAGGTTTTTCTTCATCATCGACTGTTCCTATTTGTACCACAGGACCAAAACGACCAATTTTTACAGAGACTGTTTTACCTGTTCCCGGTTCTTCTCCTAAAATACGTTCTCCTACTTTATGTTCTGTTTTGATAGACAATGTCTTTTCTACTGAAGGATGAAATTGCTCATAGAAATTCTTCATGATAGAAGTCCATTGTACACTTCCTTCAGCTATCCCATCAAATTCCTTTTCTACGCTGGCAGTAAAGTTATAATCCAGAATATCAGGGAAATACTCGGTAAGAAAATCATTTACTACTGTTCCTGTATCTGTTGGGAAGAGTTTGGATTTTTCCGTGCCGGTAATTTCAGTATTGGTTTCATCTTTAATCTGACTGTCTTTTAGAGTCAGTACATTAAAAATACGTTCCTCTCCATCTTTATTACCTTTCTCTACATATTCGCGTTGTTGAATGGTAGAAATCGTAGGAGCATATGTAGACGGACGTCCGATACCTAGCTCTTCCAACTTACGTACAAGACTTGCTTCGGTATAGCGAGGCGGTCGTTGTGTGAAACGTTCAGTTGCAACAATCGGCCCTTGTTCCAATTTCTGACCTTTTTTTAATGGAGGCAACAGGTGGCTTTCATCTTCTTGCTCATTATCGTCATCATAAGATTCACGATACACACGTAAAAAACCGTCGAATTTGATAACTTCGCCGGTAGCTGTGAAAAAATCGCTGCTATCGCTGATTGAAATGTTGGCTGTAGTTTTTTCAAGTTCTGCATCTGCCATTTGTGAAGCGATAGTTCGTTTCCATATTAAGTCATATAGCTTCTTCTCCTGAGAGCTTCCTTCTATGGATTGATTCTCCATATAAGTGGGACGAATTGCTTCATGAGCTTCCTGGGCACCTTTAGTTTTTGTCTCAAAATGGCGAGAATACACATAACGTTCACCCATCATTTGGATAATGGCTTCCTTACTACTCGTAGTTGCATACTCTGAGAGGTTCACAGAGTCAGTACGCATATAAGTGATAAGTCCCGATTCATATAGACGTTGTGCGACCATCATTGTCTGCGCTACGGTATAGCCTAATTTGCGTGCAGCCTCTTGTTGCAACGTAGAAGTTGTAAAAGGAGCAGGAGGTGTTTTCTTTACTGGGCGTGTACTAATGTCATCAATAGTAAATGTTGCTCCTTGGCAAGCATCGAGAAAAGCCTTTGCTTCTTTTTTGGTTTTAATGCGGCGTGCTAACTCAGCTTTCATTTCTACTAGTTTCCCGTCAGTATCCGGAACCAGAAAAACAGCCATGACACGGTAAGATGCTTCTGTCTTAAAAGCATGAATTTCACGTTCACGTTCTACAATCAGACGAACGGCTACGGATTGTACGCGTCCCGCTGATAAAGCCGGTTTTACTTTTTTCCAAAGTACAGGAGACAATTCGAAACCTACAATTCGGTCCAAAATTCTTCGTGCCTGTTGGGCATTTACAAGATTGAGATCAATATCACGTGGGTGTTCTATTGCTTTTAAAATGGCTGACTTCGTAATCTCATGGAAGACGATTCGTTTGGTGTTTTCCGGTTTTAGTTTTAAGACTTCATACAGATGCCATGCAATGGCCTCTCCCTCGCGGTCCTCATCGGATGCAAGCCATACTGTATTTGCATTTGCAGCTTCTGCTTTCAGCGTATCAACCAGAGTCTTTTTGTCTGCCGGAATTTCGTAGTGAGGATTAAAATCTTTTTCTACGTCAATACTGAATTCCTTTTTCTTCAGATCGCGTATATGTCCATAACTTGAGAGAACTTTGAAATCTTTCCCCAGAAACTTCTCAATTGTTTTAGCTTTTGCCGGAGACTCGACTATGACAAGGTTTTTTTGCATAATTATATCTTTTATAATAGCTTGTACTATAACATTCGGTGGCAAAAGTAAAAAAAAAGATTTTCCTTACCTTATATTATAAGGAGAAACTATTATTTTTTTAGAAAAAAGAGGTTTGTTATGAAAGAAAGTTGTTGGTTTGAGAAAGAAAAATGGAAAATTTCAATGATTTAGGGATAGATTTTAATATAATACATTTTTCTTTAAAGAGAATTCTTTATATTTACGTCTCGAATATAATATTATTGTTTCCTTATGGTTAAGATACTATTTAAAATTTATGCTCTGTATTTATTGTTTGCCGGTTACACGCAAATTGTTGAAGCTCAGTCTACTCCTTATTACTATAAACAGCTGGGAATAAAAGAAGGACTCTCACAATCAAGAGTGCAATGCATCTTAAATGATTATAGAGGATATTTATGGATAGGCACAGAATCTGGTTTGAACTGTTACGACCGTGATCATTTGAAACAATACCTTCATCAGCCCGGAGATAGTACGACACTTATTTCTAATAATATCACTTTTATAGCGGAAGATTCAATTTGTAATCTTTGGGTGGGAACTTCGACCGGTATTTGTTTGTATAACAGAGAAAATGATAATTTTACAACTTTTGTGAATGATGGAAATCCTGTATACGTTGCCTCTTACTTATTGGTCGAAGGAGGAATTTTATTTGGAGGTTCAGGTGCTATTTATAAGTATGTATATAGTACTAAACAACTGGAGCCCCTCTATTATGCACAGGACCCTGCTTTATATAATCCTTTCTGGGAAATGATACGTTATGATGAAGAGAATATTCTGCTTAATTCCCGTTGGCACGGAATTTATTCGTTTAACCTGAAAACCAGAGAATTTAATAAAGCCACTACATTCGATGAGAAGAATTATACGAGTATCTACTTTGATTCTCGTAAACGTTTATGGCTTAGTGCCTACGGTAATGGTTTATATTGTTATCAGAATAAAGAACTTCTCAAGCACTTTACCAAAGCCAATTCTCCATTGACGTATGATGTGATTCATGATATTACCGAAAGAGATAACCAACTTTGGGTGGCAACTGACGGTGGGGGAATTAATATGATTGATTTGGATGATTTCTCATTTTCGAACATACAGCAAACTGAGGGGGATGTTCATTCATTTCCTGCAAATACAATTTATCGCTTATATGTAGATCCGGTAGATAATATGTGGGCAGGAAGTATACGAAATGGTTTGATAGGTATTAAGAATGTATATGCCCGATCTTATGAATATGTACCTTTCGGTAACTCTTATGGTTTAAGTAATCAGACAATCAATTGTTTCTTTCAGGATAGTGATGGAATTATCTGGGTGGGTACGGACGGAGGTGGTATCAACCGTTTTGACGCAGTATCATCAACTTTTAAGCATTATCCTTTTACAAAGTATGAGAAAGTCGTTTCTATTGTGGAATATAGCCCGGACGAGTTATTATTTTCCTCTTTTAATAAAGGGCTTTTTATCTTTAATAAGCATACTGGACAATTGCGTCCTTTTATACTTGTAAATCAAGAGATGAATGCTCAGACCTGTATCAATGGTTTCTCGGTTTATATTCAGCGAATAGCGGAAAATAAAATTCTTTTTAGTGCTCAGCATATATTCATTTATGATATTTCTACCCGGAAATTTGAAATTGTTGCGACCATGGGGAAAGAATATGAGCGTAATTCTCCATCAATTATTGCAACTGTGGGGCAGAAAACTTATTTTTCAGATTTGAAAAATATTTGCGAGTATAATTCTTCCGAGGGTACTTTTAAAACACTTTATCAGGGAAAATATGAGATCAATGATGTGTGTATGGACCCGAGTGGTACTTTCTGGATAGCTACAGCCGAGGGAGTGATACATTACATCCCCCTAACAGGAAAAAGTGATTTTGTGAAAACCGGTTTATTTCGAGAAGCGACTTCCGTTGTAGCCGATAATCAAGGGCGTATTTGGATTGGTACACGGCGTCACCTATTTGTATACTCTTCCTTGACTCAGAATTTTGTTATTTTGGATGAGGTTGATGGTGTTTTGCCTAATGAATACCTTTTCAATGCTTCCCTTCTTGCAGAAAATGGAGATATTCTGATAGGAGGTACCGAAGGAATGACTTTGATAAATCCGGCAATTCATTTTGAGGCTAATGCTGTATATACTATTGAACTGTTGGATGTATTATTAAATGGTTTGCCTGTTTCATTGGCAGAAAAACAGAATGGTACGGTTGAAACGATTGAGGTTCCCTGGAATTTTTCATCCCTTCAGTTGAAGGTATTGTTGAATGAGAACGATGTATTCCGTAAGAATAGATTTCGCTTCCATATAGAGGGTTTCGAACAGGAACTTACACGGTCTAATTCCAATTCTTTAGTGATCAATTATCTTCCTATTGGAGAATATACGATAACAGCATCCTATTATACTCGTAAAGGAGAATGGGGTCCTGAACAGCAAATTCTTCATCTTATTGTTACCCCTCCTTGGTGGAAAACAGATTGGTTCTACGTAGGGTTAAGCATATGCCTTTGTTTATTGGTTTACGGAATTTTGTATTCTTTTTATCGTAAGAAGAAGATTAAACAACGTCGGGAAATCATGCGGTTGAAAAATAAGATGTATGAAGAGAAGATTAATTTCCTAACGAATATCAGCCATGAACTTCGTACGCCATTAACGCTGATTTGTGCGCCATTAAAACGCATTCTTAATCAAGAGACAAAAGAGGGTGATGTGAATAAGTTATTGGTTTCTATCTATAAGCAGGCGCATCAGATGAAAGGTATTATTGATATGGTACTGGATGTGAGAAAGCTGGAGGAGGGAAAAGAAATGTTACATATCTTGCCACATTCATTGAATGAATGGGTGTGTTCGGTAGGTGATAAGTTTACCCTTGAATTTGAGTCTAAGGGGGTTAAGATAGAATATGCGTTAGATGAAAATATTAAGGACGTTCCTTTTGACAAGAATAAATGTGAATTTGTTCTTTCCAATTTCTTGATGAATGCACTGAAATTCAGTGAATCAGGAACCACTACAACTATTATTACCAGCCTTTCTCCGGAAAAAGACTGGGTCAGAGTATCTGTGCAAGATGAAGGTATGGGATTGATTTTGGTAGATACGAATTCACTGTTTTCCAATTTTTATCAGGGATCTCATGAAAAGGGAGGTAGTGGTATCGGTTTGTCATATGCTAAAAGTCTGATAAATCATCATAAAGGAAGAGTAGGAGCATCAAATGCTTCTGGTCATGGAGCTATTTTCTATTTTGAGCTTCCGCTTTTCACCAATGCGTATGGTCATTTAGTTCCAACTTCTGCAGAAATTCCGGGGGATGTTCTTACTAAGGAAACAGATAGTATTGATTATACATTCTTACAGAAATACTCGGTGATAGTAGTGGAAGACACTGCTGATTTACGGAATTATTTAAAAGAAACCTTGAGTAATTACTTTGCACGGGTATATGTGGCTAAAGATGGAAAAGATGCTCTGGAAATTATCAAACAACGTTTGCCAGACATTATTATTAGTGATGTGATGATGCCCCGATTGAATGGATTTGAACTCTGCAGGGAAGTGAAAACTAATCTGGATATCAGTCATATACCTTTTATCTTATTGACTGCTTATCATAATCCTCAGAATATGTATACCGGATATAAAACTGGGGCGGATATATTCTTGCCAAAACCTTTCGAGATAGATAGTTTGTTGGCATTGGTCAATAATCAGCTCAAACTACGTGAACAGATACGGACAAGATATATGGATGATAAACTCTTATCTCATAAAGAGATGAGTTTTAGTAATGCAGATGAGGCTTTCCTTTTGAAATTGAATACAATTATTGAGGAAAATATGAGTAATCCGGAGTTGGATGTATCGTTCATGGCTACGAATATGTGTATCAGCCGTTCCTTATTATTCAATAAGATAAAAGCAATTACAGGAATGGGAATTATCGATTATGTCAATAAAATGCGTATTGATAAATCCGTTGTTTTATTAACCACTACTTCTATGAATATTACTGAAATTTCCGAAGTAGTAGGTTTCTCCTCTTTACGTTATTTCAGCAAGGTGTTCAAAGCTATAAAAGGCGAGATACCTTCAACCTATAGAAAACAAGATAAGTAGATTACGAATATATAAAGTGTGTTTATTCTCATTGCTATGAGTGTTTCTCTCATAACAGTGAGAATGATTAGAGAATTAGTTTACTTAATTTTCAGGCAAACAGCTATATGTTGTGTTTAGCGCGAAAGTGTAATTGTTTCGCCTACCGCTTTTATTAATTTCAGATTTTGATTGTCGTTGTGAGCATCCTGAAATAATTGCCAGATCATTACTCCCGCATATCCGTTTTCTTTTACGAAATTACATTTCTTGCGTATAGTTGGTTGTCCGTTATAATATGTCTGATCTATTGCATCCAGTTTCGCTGCTTTGTTACCGAAATGCTCTAAAATAGTATGATAGCGTATTCCGCGGACATCATCTACTATCTCTTTCAGATCTTCATCCCAGGAATATCCATAAAAAGGTAATCCACCGACAATTTTATCTTTAGATGCCATGCATACTGTATTCCAGTATTTCAGATCTTTCACAAAGTCATCATAAGAAGCATGTTGAGTAGGGGTATCTGTAAATGCTCCGCGGTCGTAACTCATAAGATTGATATAATCGAAATATTGTTGCCATTCAGTCCCATAGTTCAGCCATCGACTGTTTACGGCACAGGTCATAAGCATCTTTTCATCTTTTGCATCGTGTAAACTCTTGGCGAAGACCAAGAGTGAAGGGAAATATACATCCCACTTATCGTACTCTTCATAATCAATGTCAAATCCATCCAATTCATACTCTTTGGTGAATGCTACAATTTGCTTAACCAGCTCTTTTCTGGCTTTCGGATCATTAATGGCAGCTGTGAATTCACCTTTCCCGTTTTTGGCAAGTGAAATCAAAACCTTAACGTTATGCTTACGAGCTGTTTCACGTACTTCCCGGATTCTATCTTGGATCGATTCAATATTGAGCGTGCCATCAGCCTTTACTCTGGCGAAGCTCATATTGATATGTGTCAGATACTTCCATTCCACAGAAGCAAATTGAGTTTTAAACTCCCAATCGTCTAGTGGCAGATAACCGATGACGACCTGCTGTACTTTTTCCGGCTGAGTATCCGGAATCTCCGGAGTTGGTAAGATGTTGGCACCGGAAGACGTAGAAGTACAACTCATAAGAAAAATGTAGACTGCAATTGATAATGTTTGTAATAAACGTCTCATAATAAATGTGTATTAAGTTAATATTTATCGTATTTAATTCTTTCCAACCTGATAATTTCCCCGTTTTTATAAATAAAAATACGACTATGTTCTTGAGCTGCTTTTTCAGTATTTGGAGACAAATATTGTATGGTAGCATCTGTTTTTAATAAGAAGAGAATCTTTGCGGGTATATTCATCCCTTTTGTGTAATAGGTGGGAAGATAAACCATTTTATCAAAGGTCATAAACTTGTTTTCTATTTTGCCCCATTGAATAGGCGTCCGGTTTTGAAAGTTGCTCTTATTTATCTCATTATTGTACTTTTCGCACACATTATAATAAATCTGATAAAAGGCGGAGTACGCTTTTTGCATACCTGAATCGATTGCATACGATTCGGTCATGTTAGAAATCAGGTATTTCGCAGCCTTAAGTTTTAAATAATCATTCTTATAATATTCTAATACTTTTTGTAGCTCTGAACGATTTTCTTTGGCTGAAGACAGAACAGTTTCTATTAAAATGAATAATAAATCAATAACGGTCAGTTCCTTAATAAGTCGGTTCTCAGAGAAAAGAGTTGAGATCCCAATTAGTATTGATAGTGATACACACGTAAACAGGCTTGATTGATGGGGAATATCAAGTATTTCTTTCACTGGATTGAACAACAAGCCCACTATAATAATTCCGGTGAACAAAGACAGTATGTTTTTCCTGATTATTATCATAGATGTTTCCATCTTAGTTTCTTATGAAAACAGGATAGAGTTTAGCTCTGTGTGAGTTTTTATTTATAGAAATAGAAGAATGAAAGTCATTGGAAGAATCTCCATGCTCTCATTCCTCTAAAATTGAGAGTTCCTAAAACAATAGTTTCGACCTTAAACCTATTTATCTAATTTGGACACTTTTACATAGTCAATTTCCATAATAGCAGGTAAGTTATTATCGTCAATAGGACCTGCCCATGAACCTTCTCTGTCTCCTCCTAATCCCATATTTAAAATAAGGTAGAAAGGATTATTTTCCGTGAATGGCCATTGCTTCATTTCTGCCTCATTTTCCAGATTCTGGTTCGAGTATGAGAAAGTTTCTTCTCCATTGACATAGAAAGTCAGCTTATTTTGAGTCTTCTCTACCGTATAGATAGTCCAATCTTTAAAATCACAAGGCACTTGTGCAGTATTTATTGGATCTTTGAGATTTAAATCATACGTGTAGTGAGTATGTATGGTATGATGGATCACGGATTCTTGCTTGATGTGTTCCATAATATCAATCTCTCCACTTTGTGGCCAACCTCCATAAACAGGTGTTTTCGGCATCATCCAGATAGCTGGGAAAGCACCATTCGGGTAGCTGGTAAGCCGGGCTTTTACTTCCACTTTTCCGAAGGCAAAATCAAACTTACCTTGCGTTTCGATACCGCCGGCTTTGTATTCACCGCCTACTTTTTCTGCTTTTAATATCAATTTACCGTCTTCTACATATGCCTGGTCATAGCTTTCAGACATTTCATCATTCCAATCCGAACCTGATTTTTGGCAAAGTACCCATTTTGTTTGGTCCGGATGACCGTTTACATTGAAATCATCAAAGAAGAGTACATCACTGTCCTGTTCTTTAAATTTAGTTAGGATGATGGTATAGGTTGTCGTTTTATGATCTTCAGTCGTCACGGTTACCGTTTGTTCTTTGTTCCACTTACCAACAAATGTTGCTGGGTCCGGTGAGATGGTTGCTCCGTCATTCATCAATGTATATTCTACACCTGAAATGACATTGGCATTCTCAATAACTCCAATTTCTACTTTGTGAGTCGTTTGGTCAATCTTCCCATGATAATAGGATATATTATCAGCCTGCGCACCCTTTACTGCTACTGCAAAGGTTGTTAGCGGATATCTCTTCTGTGAGGTGATATCATTAGTCTCATCATCTGAGCAGGCAATGCTGGAGATGCCCATAAGTGTCATGCTCAGTAATAGTAATATTTTTCTTTTCATCATACTCTTTTCTTTTAATTGATTAATGAGTTTATTAGAAGCGATTGCCCGATTGGGGGCTCAGGCAATCACTCTTATTGGAGAATTAATCTCCCCATACTAATGGGGCGATATATTCCCACTTAGTAAATCCAACACTGCCTTTAGATGCTGACATCTCAAAAGAAGTACCTGCTTTTGTTCTTTCGAATGGAATTTTATAAGTGTCACTCGTACCATTACTGTCAATTACGCCATCGCTGGTAGCCTTGGCTATTACTACATTATTTAATATCCATTCGGAGTAAATCCAAGATTTTGTTGGATCTGTAGTATCTACTGCTTCTCGTATTTCGAATGATAATACATTCGGTTTGCTGGTATCTACTGCATGACCACTATTTTCGTTGTATACATCACCGTTCCACGGTCTTGTACTCAATACTGTTTTTTGACCCTCAATGTGGAAACGAAGTTCTGCATTTCCTCCGTCATCTGCTTGCCCTTTCCACATGATGAAGAGGTTAAGACTTGCACTGCCGAATGGCTCAAAGTAGAAATTATAATGTCCTACTGATAAGTCGCCCGGACCGTAGTAAGCACCTGTTAATACTTGGTTCACATTATGCACTTCTGCTCTCTGTGGATTCGCTTGTTTAATCTTTATAGTTTTCACTAATGGAGTAGCACCTTCGTCAGCCTTAGTTGTCAGTAAGATAATTCCTGTACGGACACTAGTTCCTGTGTGTTCGTTTACATTGATCACAATGTCACCATTACCATTAAATGATGTCTCTTCGAAATTATACCAAACGTCATCAGCTTCGTTTTCTTTCGATACAATCCACTCTGTATTAGATTCTACGTGAATGGTAAGCTTCTGTGCTTTTTCATACATTTTGAACCATTTTCCATTCTCTGGAGTCTCTGGATTTAATACTACACCGTCTTGAACGCATTTTACTTCTTGGGCAACTACACCATGTCGGTCGTATATTGTTACTATACCTGTACGTTGTTCACCTGTATTAGGAGTTGCTTCTACAGTGATTTGTCCATCCAGCTCACCGGATGCACCCAATTTAATAGATAACCATACATCTCCTTCTGTAACCTTGGCCGTCCACTTCTGGTTGCTAAGTACGTCAAATGTTTCATCATCTCCCTCTTGGTTGATCATATCAACGTTCTCTACATTCAAATAGGCAGTACCTTTTTGTGTCAGAACGAATGTTTTACCTATCCAGTAGTCACTCTTGATGTTGATCGTATCTATACGATCGTCCAATGAAGTGTTTTCTTTGCAGGTGATAGTCACCGTGGAGGTTTTGTCACTAGCCTCACCCTTACTGGGTGAGATAGTGTACCAATCATATTTTCCGAATACTTCCCATGGATCAGTCGATTTGACCTGGAAAGAGAAAGGCTCCGGATTTTTCGCCTCAACCAAGTAAGAATCTTCTGCTCTGTAGCGCAGATCTACCCATTTCGCGGCTTCGTCGTCATTGCATCCCGAGAATGCTGTGAGAACGGAAACGCCGATGAAGCTATTGTATATTAGTTGTTTTAAATTGAATTTCATACTCTATATTTATTTAGAGGTTATTTTATTACTCAATTGGTTCCCAAGTCATAGAATTTACATGCATACTTGAGTCTTCAGCACCTGCCTGTAATCTATAATATATTGTTTGGGGATAATATTTGTCATCTCCCGTAGCATAAACATCTTGAATGTTATTGTCTAATATAGCAACTTCTTTACCATTAAATAACAATCTGATGACAAGATAATTGTGATCTTCCGGTTTGTAAGTTACTTCAGCTATAATCTGACGGATGGCATTACATTCTTCCGATGTCATAGTGAAGAGTTTCTGTTGCCAGAAATAACCACCGCCACATGTGAAATTGCTCTCTCCGTTTGGTTTTAGGTGTAAATGGAAGTTGGTATCTCCTCTATCAGGCCAGTAATTTAGTTCAATCCAACTGTTTCCGGTTAAATTGAGGGATTCCAGATCAATTGTCAAACGTCCTTTTTTACTTGTAAAGTTGGAAACAATCTGAGATGTTCCGGTTCCGCTAAGAATAATTGAGCCATTTTCTTGAACTTGAGCCGCAGTACCTCCTCCGTTCCACCAGAAGGATTTACCCTGTTGTTCCACGTCGAAAGTAATTCCATCGAATCCATCGATTACTTCTTTTGTTTTGATTAAGACTTGACCTTTGCGTGATGCAAACAAAGGATTGTAACTGGTAGTAGTCAGTTTTAGTTCAGAATCACTGATAGCTTCTGCTTGTAACCAGCTCTGATATTCTTTCGGAACTTCTACTTTCCATTCTTTATTGGCACTCATCTTTATAATAGTTTCAGATGGTCCGGCACCGGCTATTGCCATTGTTGTGTTAGACGGATCTTCTTCCTGTACAATGGTAATACCATTCTGTGTAATAGTGAAAGAATATGTTTCAAACTCAGTTCTTACAGTAATGGTACCTTCACGGCGTGCGCCTGCATTTGCAGGTATCTTAACAGTGATGATTTCTTCCTGACCATTTTCATTTCCATTACCCGACTTCTTGTCAATATCGCCTACATAAGAGATAGAAGGAATGATTTCCCACGGCTTGTTAGAAATGATAGAGAATTGGATCTCTTCACCTTCTGTTGCAACTAGTTCTCCGTAAGGAACGACAACAAGGTTCTCTTTTGATACTTGTTCAATAGTAATCACTTTTGCATTTGAAATCCCTTCTGCCTTGATAGTCAGTTTAGCAGTGCGTTTTTCTTTACCTGTGTTGCTTTCCATTGCTACCACAATCTCCGAAACCAGTGAACTGCTTGCACTCATTGAAGGAGTTGGCACGCACCATTGTGCATCACTCTCAATGGTCCAAGGAGTATTGGAACTAATGTTGAAAACGACATTACTTGGAGATGTAGCCAACGCAGTATAAGAGTCCAAAGCGTCAATTTGAATATTGAGCGGACCTTCCGGCTGAGAGTCGATATTGTACTCCTGGCATGCTACGAAACTGAATGTGCACAGAGCAAGAATCAGTTGCATTAATGTATTGTTATATAACTTTTTCATATACTTTTTTAATATTAGATTAGACAATTAATTACCATCCTGTGTTTTGAGGATTTAAGTTAGCATTCTTGTATAGTTCACTTTGAGGAATCGGATACAGATACATGGCATCTCTCCAATTACGAGTTTCGTAAAGGTTCTTGTAGAAATTAAGAGTACCGTCAGGTTGTTTCTCGATTTTTACTCCGTAAAGTTCACGCTGGGTCGAATCAGCAATTCTCCATCTACGTACATCCCAGAAGCGGTGGTCCTCAAAAGCAAACTCTACGCGCCATTCATTGTACAAGCGTTCCAGAAAAGCCTCTTTTCCCGAAGAGGGGATTACCGGCATATTAGCATTCTTTCTTACTTCATTGATAGCCCACAATGCAGAATATTTATAAGTTTCATCTGTATAATTCACATCGTTGAAAGCATTTACCATAGACTCCGCATAAGTAAGCAATGTTTCTGCGTAACGGTAAATCACCCAATGATGTTTATTTGAAGATTCCTCTCCGTCGGTGAAAACAGTTCCCTCCTGAATGTATTTGCGCAGGAAGTAACCCGTTGGAGAACCTCCATTCGATACAGTTCCGTCATCGGTACCACCTTTAAAAGTTTCTATCGTTTTTTTCTGGAATTCCATACCATTGGCTAAAACAGCACGGTAGAAACGTTTATCGCGATTTTCGTAAGGCGACTGTGGGTTAAATGCCGGATCTTGAGAAACCCATCCTGTGTTTTCCAAGGTCACTTTGTAACCATTGACTGTTTCGAATGCGTCCACAAGGTTCTGAGACGGGAAGTTACTATAAGGAATCTGACTTGAGTTACGCTTGCCTGCCGTGAGGCGAATAGGAAAGTTGAATAGCTCGAAGATTGTGTTATTATCGTTGATTCTCATTAGTACAGTCTCTTTGGATTCGAGATTGTTGGCACTCTCTTTGGTGTCCAGAGAGTATAACCCTGTGTTGATAATATCTAATGCTGTTTTTGCTGACTTTTTCCATAAATCAGTGTTCATGGAAGGATTGTGTAACTTACTTGCAGCATATAAAAGTGCTTTCGACTTTACTGCCATGGCAAATCCTTTGGTGACTCTACCAATTTCCGCATTCGGTTCGTTCACATAACTTTCCGGAAGGTGATTATCGGCAATAGCCTCATCACATTCGCCGACAATGAAATCAATTACATTGTTGAACGATGTCTTACCAATAGTATTAGCCTCTTCTTCCGTCAGTACTTCTAATGGCATAGCGATGTCACCATATCGGCGTGCCAGTTCAAAGAAGTAGTGTGCCCGTAGCACTCTGGCTTCATAAGGGAAATATTTTAATTGTTTCATCCAATTTGTATATTGCCCATTATGTTCATAGCGTGTGAAGTCTACTTGAGCAATTTCTGCAATAAAACTATTGGCTGCACGTATACCTTCGTAAAGTGACCAAGAATCATCAAAAGTCTTGATGGCAGACCAGTTTCCGTTATTTGCATTTTGGATATTGGAAGCTACTGCTCCAAATTCGCCGTCATCGCTCGCACAATCACGCATGGCAAATTCGTCCGGAGTAATCATACCGGATGTTGCAAACCCTTTATATCCTTGCGGCATGAATGAGTATACATACGTAAGCATTGATTTGCTCGTATCAAAATACTTGTACATGTCCTCTTTTGTCTTCAAGTTGTTCGTCTCGTCAAAATCGAGGTAATTGCAGGAGGCAAGGACCAGCGAAGACAAAAGGGTTAAGATTATGTATTTAGTTCTCATAATATTCATTTGTTACTTTGAATTAAAAATTAAGTTTGACACCTGCCCAATAGCTTCTTGTCGATGGATATGCAATACCGAGTTGTTCAGGATCAGTGAAATGTAGGTTGTCCAATGAGAACAGATTGGTTCCCTGTACAAATACTTTCAGATCAGCAAAGCGAGTCTGTGATTTTGGGAAAGTATAAGATACCAGCAAGTTACGCAGTTTCAGGAATGAACCGTCCCGATACCACAATGAGCTGGCGCGATAGTTGTTCAGGTTTTCCTGAGTAGTCAGCCTTGGCATAGTTGCGTTGGCTTTGTTCTCCGGAGTCCAATAGACTTCTTCGTTTAAGAAGGTATTCGAGATATTTCCATTGTTCACAAGCGGCTGATACAATGGACTGTTTAGCAAAGAGACTGTAATGCCGGTCATTCCTTGGAAATCTGCGGAAAGCTCGAATCTCTTGTAAGCGAGGTTCAGGTTAAATCCGAAGTAGAAGCGCGGGATGGACGAACCGAACATTTTGACAACATCTTTTTCGTCAATGCGGTTATCTCCATTTTGGTCTTTGTATTTCACATCACCCGGAGCTACGTTCGAGAAGGTTTGCTGAGGGCTATTGTTGATTTCCTGTTGGCTATTGAAGAAGCCGATAGCTTCCAGACCATACATCTGTCCCACACGATTACCTTTGGTATACAAGTAATTGTATTCCTGATATGCCTGATTTACATTGACTACCTCTGAATTCAGGTATGACATACTGGCTCCTATATCATAATGAAGTTCACCAATTTTATCATTCCAGTTCAGAGAAGCATCCAGTCCTTTGTATTTATAGATTCCTTCATTCACCTGTCCCACTGTGATACCGATGATACCGGAAGTTGAATTGGCACCTGATACAAGCATATCCGAACGCTCTTCGTAGAAACCTTCTACAGTTGCACTTAAGCGATTATCAAAAGCAGCAACGTCAAAACCGAAAGTTGCTTTCGTCGATTTCTCTGCTACTAAGCCAATAACCGGCAGGTCACCCTCGCTACCACCACCTAAAGCACCGGCATTTACTCCGAAGTTATAGCCATTATTACCAATGTAAGATTGGCGCCACAATTCATGACTTAAATTACCATCCCAACCGGATAAACCGTAAGAAGCACGAATCTTGAGGAGATTGATTGGGGTTATCTTTTCCATAAATGCTTCGTTGGATACGATCCATGCAGCGGATACTGCCGGATAATTTGCAAATTTATCTCCATCCGGTAAGTAAGCGGAACCCGAATGATTGATTACTGCATTAACGCTGTAACGGTTATCATAGGTATACGTTGCGTTCAGTATTATGGATTGATTCTTCCGCGATCTGTTTCTGCCATTTTCCACGGTAGATTGCATATCGTAGATCAATGCTCCACCTACTTGGTGCTTTCCAAAATCACGGTTATAATCTACTTTAGCCTGAAAATTGCTGCGCATAATCAGTCTCTCGAAAGGTTGGCTGTGTCCCAATGTTTCAGAGTCTGTTCCCCAGATAGTGGGAGTGGTTATCAAAGTACCATCGCCGGCTATACTTGCCGAGCTATTCATGTAGCGATAGCTTTTGTTGGTAGTTTCGTACATTCCTCCCATATTGTCAAAAGAAACAGCCACTTCGGCTCCCAGTCCTTTGGTCAGTACATCTAAATCTTGGCGTAAGCTTAAATTGGCAAGCAATGTGCCGTACATATTTCTGATATGACCGTAGTTCTTCAATAAAGCTACCGGGTTGTTGGCTCCATATACAGAGCTGCCTCCGTAAATACCATTTTCATAACGAATGGGGAATGCAGCCGATGGTGTATTGTAGATATTGCGGAAAATAGCATCCCGTCCATAGCGAGTACCTCTGAATTCCTGTAACTTTCCTACCAGACCTATCTTCATATGTGTACTTTCAGTAATATCCGCATCAATATTGGTGCGTAAAGTAAGGCGTGTGTCTGTCGGAGTCGTATCGTAACGCGTATCTTCCGTATTCTTTTTCAGCATAGAACGGTCACGGTAATAATCAATCACTGTGAAGTAACGGAATTTTTCACCACCTCCGTTGAAAGACATTTTCAGATTGTGCGTAAAACCGGATTTATTCATCGTCTGATCCCACCAATCTACATTTGGAAAGTCATATGGGTAGATTCCTGTGCGGAAAGCATCCAATTCTTGCGAATTATAACGTGTACCCAGACCGTCACTCTTAAAGGCTGTATTGAAACTATTTGCATAAGTGTAAGCATCAGCAAATTCCGGTGAACGGAATTGGGTATTGACACCGAAATTATAATCTACATTCACTTTCAGTCCACTTTTAGCACCGCGTTTAGTAGTGATAAGTACTACTCCATTTGCGCCACGTATACCGTATAGTGCTGCTGCGGCGGCATCTTTCAGGACATAGCACGATTCAATTTCCATAGAAGTAACTTCTGTGATATCACGTGGAAATCCGTCAATCAGTATCAGAGGAGTATTTCCATGCAGAGAAAAAGAGGAAACGTTGTCAGTTGATGCGCCTTTGCCTTGGTATACATTCAGACCTGCAATTTTTCCATACAATGCTTTACTTACATCTACATACGGAGACTTTTCAAATGCAGAAGCATTGACCCCGTTGATAGAATAACTGCTTGTCTGAGAAGATACGTTCATCTGGTATCCGACGCTCAGTGTATCAGCAAGCTGTGTTTCCGAAACAGCTTTCGATGTCTGTGCGTTCAGCGAAACCGAACCTCCCAGAAGCAGGGTCATTAATATATAATTTAATTTATTCATTGTTCGATTGATATTAGTTAAGATATTTACCAACCCGGATTTTGGGTCATTCCATATTTCTTGTTGATTTCATTCTGAGGAATCGGAGTCAGATACCATTTAGTATCCCAATTCGCAGCCCAGAAACGTTCGCCCAACTCAACTTTCTCAAAAGTGAATGAAGTAGGATTGTGCAGGTCATTACCTCTACTTCTCAGACCATACAACTTTTTCTTGAAATCACTTTGGCGGTCTCTGCGTACGAGGTCGAACCAACGTACTTCTTCAAATCCTAATTCCAGTGCTCTTTCTCTCAAGACTGCTTCCAGAAACTTATCGTGATCCAGTCCTTTTAGTTCAGAGAGTCCCACTCTTTTCCGTACATCATTTATCATTTTATAGGCTTCGTCGTTTGGACGTCCATTCACTTCATTCAGTACTTCTGCATATCCCAACATGATTTCCGACAGGCGGGTATGTGCCCACTGTACCGGACCGTTCCGATCGCTGTTTTCCTGCAAAATGTATTTCATAATCAGGAATCCGCTACCATCTTTGTAATCTTCATGGTTGATATAAACAGGAGCAGTGGTTCCGGTACAATATTTATCTCCCGGGCAGGCTACATTTTCATACAGACGCGGGTCACGTGTCGGCACCATTTCACCGGTTGTAAAGAATGGCTGTGTAGACGGATTTGCCCAGTCAAAATTTTCCGGAAAATCAGAACCATCTTCCCAAGGGAACATATTTACATAATTCAGCGTTGGACCGGTATAGTAACGTTGGTTGATATAATCGGAATGGATACCTACATCATAACCTTTGCGTGTAGAAATCAAGATTTCCGTTCCACCACGGTTGTAATACGCCTTGCGGTAAGCCAAGCGTCTTGCCCGATGAGTGTCTTCTGTCGGTTGAATTAATTCAAATCCCCCTTTGCTTTTCACTTCTGTGAAGAAAGCTGCTCCTGCTTGTGCTGCATCTTTCCAACGTTGATCACTATAATTACCGTAGCAAGTGTACTCATCTGCTTTTGAATTCCATTTTGTATTGGAGTTGAATGTTGGACTGGCAGCCCATTGCAGAACTTTGAATTTTAAAGCCATGGCTCCCGCTTTTGTCATGCGTCCGTCATTCTGGTCATTTTGTTTCCATTCTAAATTCGCATTGATGGCATCGTCCAATAATCCCACAATTTTTTCCACTGATTGAGCGAAGGTGATACGAGGGAATTCCATCTTTTCATTTACATCCACTGCGTGATCCAACCAAGGTATACCACCTATATATCTCAACATTTCGAAGTATGAGAGTGCAATCAATACCTTTGCCTCGGCAATTCGTTGGGTTTTCTCACTTTCGGTCATGTCGGGCACTTTGTTTACATTTTCAATAAACAGCCATGCGTAGCGGATGGTAGTCCAGTCGGATTTTCCTGCATATAGATAGGCGGCACTTCTTGGAACATTATTGGCACTTAGCGCTCCATTATAATATAGTTTCATGGGACCATCACTGATATTATCACGAAAACTTTGGCACAAATCGGTGATTGATTCAAGGATATTACCTCCCAGTTTGAAATCCCCGCCGGTTGGCAGTCCATAAGGTACGCCGGTATAAGCTTTAGTCAGTACTTTTTCGGCATTTATTTTCGAAGAAAACATTTCTTCGGTGGTTGCTCCGGAACTTTCGGGTTGGTTGCCCAGGAAGTTATCCCCAAAGCTGATTTCAGCACAAGAGGATGCAATCAGCATACAACCAAACGCAATTCCGAGTCCTTTTATTATGCTATTCATAAATTGTCTTTTTTAGAAGTTAAGATTTAAACCGAAGCTATAAGTTTTGATGAGCGGATAATCTCCGAATCGGTCGGGATTACTTTCCGGATCAAGATACTTAAGCGGTGAGAAGGTCAGTAAATTGTAACCGCTGAAATTCAGACCGAGTGAACTGACTCCTAATTTCTTCAGGAATTTCTTTCCGGTTATGGTATATCCGAAGTTCAAACTCTTTAAACGGAGGTAAGAAGCATCTACCAACCATAAAGTTGAGGGTTCGGAGTTCCAGCTTTCCGATTCTTCTGATGGACGCGGATAAACAGCTCCCTGTTGATTCTCGGGAGTCCAGCACCCGTCATAGAAATAGGTTAGCAAACCACGTTTTCCGGCATTGGTGTACGGAATCCGGTACTCAATATCATACATACGGCTGACGTTTGTTGAGCCTACCCATTGCATGGATAGACTAAATCCTTTCCAGTCGAATCCCATATTCATACCAAATGTATATTCCGGACGGTTAGCATAACCCGCTACACTTTTATCATTTCCGTCTACGATTTCGTCTCCATTGAGGTCGGCATACATCGCATCACCCGGATAAACCTTCTGGTAAGGCTGGGGAAGTTTTGGGTTTAGTTTTAGTTCTCCATTTGCTCCTTCGATGAAATCGCTGTACTGATAGAGTCTCAGGTATTTATACACGTCAGTCTGACGTCCCGTTGAACCGCCCGTTTGATTCATGTAACTGAACTGCTTGGGAACTTCATCCATATTAATGATCTTGTTGCGCGCGAATGATACGTTTGCATTAGCAAAATAGCTGAAGTCTTTTCCGATTCTATCATTCCAACCAACGGAAATTTCATAACCATGATTGTTTACCTGACCAATATTCAGATTAGGTAAAGACATTGCAATAATGCCGGGAGTCGATAATGGAGAAATCAGGATACCTGTACGGTGTTCTCTAAAGTAATCGAACGTAGCAGATAAACGGCTGTCTAAGAGCTTGATATCGATACCGTAGTTCTGCTTATCGGCTGTTTCCCAGGTCACTGCCGGGTTCCCGATAGAAGAAATACCGGCAGCAGTTTGATTATAGGAGTTATCTATACCGAAGCTGTAACCACCTGAATCTCCCCATACGGCAGGCATATACATAAAGCGGGAATCTACCCCTTTATCGTTACCGACACGTCCCCAGGAAGCTCTGATTTTTAAGTAATCGATTACCTTTTGGTTTTCCATAAATTTCTCGGCGGTTGGTATCCAGCCTGCAGAGAATGATGGGAAAACACCAAAACGAGTACTACCCGGAGCGAAGTTTTCCGAACCGTTGTAGCCAACATTTACGTCGAGCAAATATTTGCTTTGATAAGCATAAGTGGCACGTCCTACCAATCCTACATAACTACGTGGAATATATACGAAAGTTTTCGGGTAATAACTGCGTGACTGATTGTATAGGAATAGGCCGGATACTCTGTGATCGCCGAATGTACGGTCGTAGTTGATACGCCCTTCCAGATACCAATTCTGTCCACGTCCATTATTTTCTGAATAGTTCAGCGGAGTATCGCTTCCATTGGGCACATAGATATATGTCTTGTCATAATCCGGATCAGTCTGTGCCATAGAGCCATTTGTGTCAAAATAAGATTTGTAGTATACGGTTTGTGATTCAATGGCACCTCCGGTACGTATTTTTTCCAATTTAAAATTATTGTCATAAGCTCCTTTTACAGATACGCTCAAGCCCGGAGTCACAAAATCCAGTTTCTGTGTGATGTCCAAGTCCAGATTTAAATTCGTATCGTAATTCTGATTGTAACCTTGTCCATAGAACACGAACATACCGTCGCGCATTACTTCTCCCAGAGGAACCATGTCTTTAGGAACTAATGTACGTACTCCGTTGATAAAACCCGGTCCTGCGAACGGATGTGACCAGATCTGTGCGATGACCCAAGGATTCTGGTCTTCTCCGGAACCGGAGACAACACTGCGTGGTTCTTGTATCTTACCTAAAATACCACTAATACCAAGTTTCATTAGCGTAGTCTTGGTCAGGTTGGCATCGATATTAGCACGATAATTGTATCGGTTGTAACGGTAGTTGTTATCATACATCTGTCCCGGAAGTTCCTTTAAAAGTCCGTTCTGATAAGTATAGCCGACTGAAATGTAGTATTTTACATTTTCGCTGCCACCGGAAATATTAAGGTTGTTCTGGCTTTGAAGATAGAGATTATTAAAAATGTACTTCTTCCAGTCCATACTCGGATACATAATGGGGTCTGACCCCGTGCGATAGGCTTCTACTTGTTCCGGTGTGAAATAGAGTTTAGGATTAGTTACATTGTCCATATTCTGCTTTATATTCCAAAAACGGGCAAATTCGTAACTTCCGGTTTGTTCAACTAACGAAATAGGTTGTTGCAGACCCAGTTTAGTGCTGGCAGATATTTGCGTTTTGCCGGCTTTACCTCTTTTGGTAGTAACCAATACTACCCCATTAGCACCTCGTACACCGAATACGGCTGTTGAAGAAGCATCTTTCAATATAGAGATGGTTTCAACTTCGTTCGGATCGATCTGCGAAAAGTCACGTTCAATACCATCCACCAAGATCAATGGTTTAGCTTGTGAATCGTTCAGTGTACCCACACCGCGTACGTAGATTTCAGCCGCATCCTTACCCGGTTGTCCGGTAGTCTGTATGGACGATACTCCGGGCAATGCTCCGGCGAGGACATTGGTGATGCTGATTGCCGGTGATTTGATCAACTCTTTGTTGTCAATGGAAGATACGGCACTGGTAAGCATTTTCTTGTCCTGGTTACCATAAGCGATAGCTACGATTTCCACTTCTCCAAGAATTTGCGAGTCTTCCTTTAAAGTTACGTTGATGGTTTCCTTGCTTCCGACTACTATCTCCTGAGATGTATATCCCATAAAAGAGAAGACCAATACGGATTCTTTGCTTGGAGCGACGATCGAGTAGTTACCGTCAAAGTCTGTGATTGTCCCGATGGTGGTGCCCTTTACGGTCACGTTTGCTCCGGGAATGGCTTCTTTAAGTGCTTCGTCCATTACTTTACCTTTAATAGTAATTCCTTCCGGCGGAAGTGCGTACATTATTAAAGGTATGAATGAAAGAAACGTAATAAGAAAGCAGATTCTTAATTTGAGCGCGTTTCTCATACTGTTTAATTTGTAGGTTAATAATTATATTTAGTTCTGTCAATGAATGACCTTCGTTTTATTCTAAAGATTGTGCTTCTATGTATAAAAGCCTGACATTTTTGTTCTCTTTCTTGCAAAGTTAGTTGGCATCTATATGATTGACGTGTAATATTCACTTTTTTAGGTATAAAAATAGCTATAAACGCTATCAATAGCGATTGGTGAGCATTTTCTTTAATTTTGTAGACAGGGCGTAGATGATAGAATTTGCTACCTGTAAAAACAGTTTCCCCCTCGGATAAAAGCTTATACGAGGGGGAAACGAGGAGGTAATATAGAAAATTTTATTGACTATTCCATTATGCTGTTAAAGTTCTCTTTTGCCTTTTTTAGAAATTCGGTTGATAACATACCGAATTGTTTCTGGAAACATTTTGCGAAATAGGACGAAGAACTGAACCCTATCAGATAGCCGATCTCCGTCACTCTATATTCTCCTTCTATCATCATTTGGCAAGCTCTTTTAAGCCGGGTAATTTTAATGAAGTCGTTAAGGATTGATACCGATGATACCTTTTTGGGGTAAATACAGAAGTCCGGCTCATGCCCAAATCTTGCGGCAGCGTGTTTACCGAGAATTCCGTATCTTCGATGTTACTCAAGATAATTTCAGTGCACTTATTCATAAATTCTTCATCCAGTTTATTATCAACGGTCGCATGAAGGTAGGGCAATGGGGTAGAGGCATACTCTTTTTGTTGGTTCTCTCTTCTCTTGAGCAGATTTCTCAGTTGGGCTTTCAGGAGGAAAGGTGAGAATGGTTTTTCCATTAGGTTCTAAAAAGAAAATACATAAAGCCTAATATGATTAATATCGCTTCCACAATCCCAATAGTTCTCTCAAATAAAAGTGAACCTTCTTATCCGGGAAACTGACATACCCCGCCTCATTAAGCAACATCTCCAACATCCCATTCTCATAGACCATATTCCCACAGTAATCCGTAGTCAAGGTAACAGCCCTCGTTTTATGTATTGTACGAAGCTTCGTAAAATCCGCCGCATATTCTACAGGATACTGTTACCGCGACATACTGCTGATATTCCCCCCATAACAAGGCGTATTTCCCGATATCGCTTCCTGATAATTCAGCGTCTGACTAAACAACGGTCCCGTTATACCCTTCGCCTACGAACGCACATTATACGCATACTCCGTTTTCAGTTTCGCATTTCCATTACGGCTATCCGATTTGACGGAAGAAACCGAAAGCCCCCTGTTATAATTAAACTTGTAAACGAGCGTCTCTGCTCCAATAGAGGGACAAAAAAAGAAGACTGTAACTTAACTGTGTTAGCAAAGTGAATACGATTTTGCTTTCCTGACACAGTTAAATTACAGTCTTGATATAAATAGCCTTTTAGAAAGCTTATATCAGGGTATGATAAATATTAATTGAGCTGAGACTCACTTCTTAATACTTTTCTTAAAGTTGCATTTTTATCAAAAATAAATAAATATCCATATGATATTCCCCACATATATTGTTCATATTTAAATTTGTTTGAAATATATCTTTTGTCGTAAATTTCCACATCAGCCCTTAGCATCAAATCTTCAATATTCGAAAAGAACAATATGGCAGACGCCCGTTCGATGTCCTGACCACGAAAAAGAAAAGCCAATAATGGAGAATAATAGGTATAAAAATAAGAGTAATAAGTGTGCAAATATGGATATTTCTTATTTTTTCGATAGACCTTCAGCTTTTCATATTCTTCCGGAAATTCCTCTTTAAGACAATCATATTCATACCTATCCAAATCCACAATTGAATCTGCTACTGCAACCAACTTGCCTGAAAAAAATGAATCATTTTTAATATATTGATATGCTGTCATATACATTGTTGAATCTCTTAGCCATGTATTTTGGCAAACTGCGTATTGGAAACAATAACAAAGCATAAAAACTGAGATACATCTTTTCATAATTATTTATATTTTATATGTTTATTGACGGGTAATGGAGGTAAGCCTAATGACAATTGTCCTTGAGAAGCTCTATCAAATGGTATATATATAGAACTGTTTATTTCCATTGATTTATAACCCATACGTTGACCATAATTTCCACCCTGACTGTTTAATTCAGCGCGAATGGTATTCATTTTGCTGACAACGTCTCCAGGATAATTTCCACTATAATTATCTTTTAAGCCACCACCAACTTGTGTATGATGAAGTTCATGCGTCATAGTCATTCCCCAACCTAATGTACGATTATCCATTCCTACGGTTCCATTAATGAATCCTTCTATTTGTCCTATCCCTAATTGTATAGTATTATTGTCTTTAGGATTCACTCCAGACGATCCCGCATTTACAACCGTTACCATATCAGAATGGTCTAAAGCATTTGTTATTGCACCTCTTGCTGTGGCACTACCCACTTGCGTCATATTACCGTTAGCGTCGGCAACCGTCGCAATCATAGGATTTCCATTAGCATCTTTAGCATAAGTCATTATACCATTATTATCCAAAGCTAGACTCAAACCTGTGTGGGATTGCAGATCATCTACTATTTTTTGCATAAAATTAGTACCTATCCCTTTATCTAGCTTTTGTATATCCGCAAATGAAATACTATCTCCTTTCAAATCCACATAGTTTATAGAATTATTGTTACAATAGTTGTATGGACTCATTGCTTTGTATTTTTCAGCTCGCATATCTACCATATGCCACCTACCTATCGCCGCATCATAATGCCTCGCCCCATAATCAAGCCAATTCAGCCCATTCTTTTGATCCAACTCCTTCCCATTATACTTATAAGGCTGAACACTAGCCGTAGAAGTAAACGTACCCCCAAAAGGATAATAAGCATTTGTCTCCTCAACGTTTCCATCCTTATCAGCCACCACCCGGGTATTCCCCTGATGATCCCTCAAATAGAAATGAACCTTCTTATCCGGGCAACTCACATACCCCGCCTCATTAAGCAACATCTTCAAGACCCCATTCTCATAGACCGCATTCCCACAGTAATCTGTAGTCAAAGTAGTGGCACCCGTTTTGTGTACTGTACGCAACTTCGTACCATTCGCTGCATACTCATACAGGACACCGTTACCACCCGTAAAGCTCACCAGATTAGGCAAATTTAAAACATTGTATCCAATATTACTAATATACTTGTTTAAATCCTTCATCAGATTGCCATTTTTATCATACGTATATTCAATCGTCTGGTTAGCCCCGTTCTTAAACTCCGTACCATTACCGAATACCCCACTCGTGACAGTATCCCAGGCTTGCCTTACGACACTAACAGAATACAGTGATAAAGAAAAAAAGACTGTAACTTAACTGTGTTAGCAAAGTGAATTTGATTTTGCTTTCCTGACACAGTTAAGTTACAGTCCTCTTTTTAGCGGTTTAACCCTCTTTGCTATTCACAAGTTTTGATTAGACCAAAATATAAACCTACTGACAGACATTACTTCATTTATTTAATTTAGCAATTAGATTCTTTAAATAATTAATGTCTGGACTTATTATGGGAGCATAATCAATAGCCCCTGGCATCTCTAACTCAAACAAATAATCAATCTTACTTTTTAGCAAATCATATTTCCCTTTTCCAGATAAATTCTTAATGTTCAGATAATAAGGAGGAACAATATTTGTCTGAATAATATGAACTGCCTGATGTATATGAGGTATCAAATCTAAAAAATCTGAAGTATTTAGTAGAAACTCCATTTCAATATTCCTTGCGAATATATTTTTTGACTGAATACTTTCTCCATATAATGAATAATTATATTCTTTCCACTCCAATGGAATTTCATAATGTTCAACGCCCCACACATATTTATAAGAAACGTCTATGATATCTTTCAAATTACTTTGATCTGGAAAGTCCAAAATAACCTGATAATGTCCTTTATAAATTTCACTAATTTTATTTGTCTCAATTTCCATAATAATGATGTTGTTTCAATTTTTCATTTTTTTCTGCATTGTAATGAGGTGATTGATCTCCTTTTCCACCCTGACCATATGTTGCTGGCTTATCTTGACGTATTGTTACTTTCTCTCCTTTAGAATTAGTATACTCATACTGCCTAACATTTCTGTTATTCAAATTTGCAGTAGCTCCTTCAGGTGTATTAGGCTTAATAGTTTTATCAGGTTGTTGTCTTCGAGGAATTCCATTTTGATCTTTCGCATTTCTTAAAGCTTCATTGCCAGATACACTTTTTGTGTCTAATCCTCCATCAAATTTTTTGGCAGCTTGTCCCGCATCGTCTATTTTACCTATTGTTTTCGTTGCATCAGTAGCTTTATCCACTCCTCTTACAGCATCAACCGCCTTATCAACTGCACGAACTCCTTTTATAGTAGCACCTACTCCTTCTGGTACGAGAGGTAGAGCAAGGGCTACACCGTTTGCAACAACTCCAAGCCCATCTACAATCGCGGCACCAACATTACCTTGCTTAACATTGTCTACAAAACTTTGGGCTCCTGTAACAAGACTAAAAACATCCCAAGCCGATTCGATCCATTCTCCATTTGGATCTATATATTTTACTGGATTGTTTGCGCAATATGCATAAAGACTCATCGAATTATATTTCTCCGCCATCCGATCCACCACATGCCACCTACCTATCGCCCCATCATAATGCCTTGCCCCATAATCATACCAATTCAGACCATTCCTTATCTACCACCACCCGGGTATTCCCCTGGTGATCCCTTAGATAAAAATGAAACTTCTTATCCGGAAAACTAACATACCCCGCCTCATTAAGCAACATCTTCAACACCCCATTCTCATAGACCGCATTCCCACAGTAATCTGTAGTCAAAGTAGTAGCACCCGTTTTGCGTACTGTACGCAACTTCGTACCATTCGCTGCATACTCATACAGGATACTGTTACCACCCGCAAAGCTCACCAGATTAGGCAAATTTAAAAGATTGTATCGAATATTACTAATATTCTTGTTTAAATCTTTAATCAGATTCCCATTTTTATCATACGTACACTCAATCGTCTGGTTAGCCCCGTTCTTAAACTCCGTGCCATTGCCATAAACAGAACTCGTGACGGCATCCTGCACAGCTTGTAACTGATTGCCATTGTAAGTCATGGTCAAGTTGTCAATCAACCCGTAGCTGCTTGCAGCAGTCTGTCCGTAACGCTTCAATCCCAGGATATTTCCCATCTTATCATAGCTCGTGATCTGCTCATTGAAACGATTCGGATTCGTTGCAAGCGTAGTGCCTTCCCCATAAGTAGCATCCTTCAATCTTGACAGTCCGTCATACGTGGAACGATAACCTCTTTCACTGGTTTCCGTCCCCGCCTTCCACGACATACTACTGATATTACCGCCATAACAAGGAGTGTTCCCCGCTATCGGCTCCTGATTCATCTGGAGTTCCAAGTAATGGAAGGAGATGAAGATATGCGGAGGATATTCAGATATTTTGTTACTCAGATATAGGGTAATTCGAATTTAAATGGGATGTTTTTTACAGCTTTGTTATAGAATCATCCATAGCCTAACTTTAGTTATTCAATAATCATTATTTCTATCAGTAGAAATCAAAAAATATAAATCTCCTTTCTCTCTAATTATAATATTCTTGTTAACTCGAATCTATAGCCTATTTGCCTAAAACTTTAATTTTACACTTTAACTCTTGACATTCTTCCTGAGTCAAGCCTAGAATATTTTGCAAAGTATCCACATTCTCCTGCAAGTTTGGACTATGTTGTTTCTCTCTTATTTTATGCGTTTTAGTCCGACTCAAACTAAAAATCCCGTTAGCCATTACAAACCAACGGGATTTTACTATTTAATCAGTTTTGGGATGACCAAAATATAAACTTGCTCTGCTAAAATTATTTTCGCTTCAAAACGCTTTTGTCAAGTTTTAACTTGTTTTTGTTTAAAATTATAACTTTGATATTTTCTTCGATGTAAATCCCGCCTATCAATGCTTTTTCTATGTTGCTTAAAGCAGGATTATTGTTACACTTAATTTCAATTACATTGTCGTTTATAATAGACCATTCCCCTATACATAAAGTTGATCCCAAATCAACTGTTTTCTGCAAAACACAAGTTCCATCCTGCTTCAATTCCAATTCAACATGAAAAGAAAATTGATTTTTATAAATCACCTCTTCGCCTTCATATAATCCACTTAGTGTACTAAAGGTAGGTTGCTGGCTCTTACAGGATAACAACAAAGGCAAAATAGCAATAGATATTATAAGTTTTTTCATCGTTTATAGTATATATTAGGATATGAAGTTCTCAAAATAAAATTAGCGGGCAGTGCTCTAACACCTGGACTATTTGGATAGGCATTTATAAAATCTGCTCTTGTAGAATTTATATTTAAAGGTGCTATGCCTGTATTTACAGTACTTCCCGGAACATAAAACGTTCCTCCGGATAATCCATGTACCCATGAGGGTGTAATTGTGCCAAAAGAATTTGCAACCGAAGTTGAAGCTAAACCTGATACCGAAGAAGGATTATAAGCAAATTGTGCCTTATAAGCGGCAACTTCATCAAACACATCTTGGGCCAAAGAAAGCCCCTTTTGCCTTTCAAAAGCTATATCTCCTGTTTCGAACTGTCCTGCGTGGGTCATTTCGTGTACAAAATTATCCGTACCGCTAAACTTTATATCAATTACATTCGTACCTGCGTTTAATTTTAGTCCGCCATCCTTTCCATAAACTGCATGTGATAACCTATAAACTTGCGCGCTACCTTCCAAAGTTCCCATAGTGCCAATACTTGAATTTAGACTGGCTATCCTTTCCGTTTTATCTCCGATTTTGCTTGCCAATTTTTCAGCATTCCAGCCTTTCGCTTCGGCTTTTGCAGTTAACTTATCAACGCTGGATTGAAGTTTATTTCTTTGACTTTCAACTTGTCTTTTTAGTTTTTCCCATTCTTTTAAACTTCGCTTCTCTATCTCCATACCAGTTGGGTCAATAAACTTTATCGGGTTATTTGCACAATAAACATATGGACTAATTGAATAATACTTCTCCGCCATCGGATCCACCACATGCCACCTACCTATCGCCGCATCATAATGCCTCGCCCCATAATCATACCAATTCAGCCCATTCTTTTGATCCAACTCCTTCCCATTATACTTATAAGGCTGAACACTACCCGTAGAAGTAAAAGTACCACCAAAAGGATAATAAGCATTCGTCTCCTCAACGTTTCCATCCTTATCAGCCACCACCCGGGTATTCCCCTGATGATCCCTCAAATAGAAATGAACCTTCTTATCCGGGAAACTAACATACCCCGCCTCATTAAGCAACATCTTCAACACCCCATTCTTATAGACCGCATTCCCACAGTGATCTGTAGTCAAAGTGGTAGCACCCGTTTTGTGTACTGTACGCAACTTCGTACCATTCGCTGCATACTCATACTCAACACTATTCCCACCCGTAAAGCTCACCTGATTAGGCAAATTTAAAAGATTATATCGAATATTACTAATATTCTTGTTTAAATCTTTAATCAGATTGTTGTTTTTATCATAAGTATATTCTACCGTCTATTTAGAGTTTTTTTTAACTTTAATCCATCACCGAATATTTTTTAGTCTTAAGACTAGCACTTTCATTAAAACAATATTCTTCAAATGAGGATAAGCCCTCATACACAAAATAATACCCTGATGTAAACTATCTTCATGAGACAACCTATATCAGGGTAATACCGTTACTATACTAAATTATTGCTTCAAATACAATTTGTTTTTTCGCCCTTTATCTCGGAAAATAATTTTTCTGTTCTTCAATTCTATTTTTTTATCTTTAAAAACTTTATAGCCAAACAAAGAATCGATAATATTAACTGTTACATCAAGAGTTTCTCCAATTGACAAATGAGGATGTATTGTTTCTGTCCTAATATCATCATAACACATAGCATACCCTGTTCCTCGTAATACAAAAGGTCTTTTAGCTACTAAAAAATAAAGACTATCCACAGGGACTTTAGTATCAAAGGAATATGAGCCCTGCACATGAGGTTCAAGTAGAGATCGTTCATCCAATAAGGGTTTCCCATTTATATATGTAAAACAAATATAGTCTGTCTCTGGCTTTTCCAAAATATTGATTTTTATTTTAACAATAGATTTTCTTTGGTTATTTTTTGTTTTCACATATTCGATAGGTATTTTATCTCTCTGTTCAAAACTTGTTAGATATATTAAATTTCCTTTTTTTCGCCAACTTCCAGATGATTCACTGTACCACATAGCGTGATATTCATATTTGAAAGTAGAATCCTCGAAAAAAACAAGAGTATGCGGATTTTTCCCACTATATTTCCCATTTATGAAGGGGGGTAGGGAAATACAGCCATTCAACAATATACTTAAACACACAAGTCCGATATACACATATTTCATAGATATTATTATTTTATAATTCTCAATATATCTTTCGGGTTCTTATTTGGATATACATATTTTATATACAAATAATCTCCACCACTATTTAGTCCTAACACCCAACGAGGGTTAATATCACTCAAAGAATTCGCTCTTCCAAAATCAGAAATAGGCATACTTGATTTATCAAATGAAAATTGACGACTATAAGCTTTCACCTCTCCAGGAATTATTGAGCTTTTTGTATACCTTCCATTTTTCCATAAATCATATCCATGTGATGATTCGTGTATTCCATTTGATTCGGCTCCGTTACCTGCAATATCCATTACAATAATTCCATCTTTAATACCAGTACCTCCAACATCTCCATCAATTTTATTGTAAGTAAATATTTGATTTTTTATTTCTCCCATAGTAGTTAATTCAGTAATTCCTGTTTCAAGATTATCAATGTTATTTTGTATTCTTGCAGCCTTTGTTTCATCTTTAGAGATATCCTTCCCCATTTTTTGTTTTTTAGCTATTTTAGAATTTAGTTTATCAAGACTGTTTTGCTCTGAACTTATACGATCTGTCATTGCATGAGATAGTGATTTAGCATATTCTTCATCTTCTTTGGTTTTCCATTCTTTCCCATCTGGATCAATAAACTTTATCGGGTTATTTGCACAATAAACATATGGACTAATTGAATAATACTTCTCCGCCATCGGATCCGCGACATACCATTTTCCTATCGCCGCATCATAATGCCTCGCCCCATAATCAAGCCAATTCAGCCCATTCTTTTGATCCAGCTCCTTCCCATTATACTTATAAGGCTGAACACTAGCCGTAGACGTAAACGTACCCCCGAACGGATAATACGTATTCGTCTCTTCCAAATTTCCATCCTTATCAGCCACCACCCGGGTATTCCCCTGATGATCCCTCAAATAGAAATGAACCTTCTTATCCGGGCAACTCACATACCCCGTCTCATTAAGCAACATCTTCAACACCCCATTCTCATAGACCGCATTCCCACAGTAATCTGTAGTCAAAGTGGTAGCACCCGTTTTGTGTACTGTACGCAACTTCGTACCATTCGCTGCATACTCATACTCAACACTATTCCCACCCGTAAAGCTCACCTGATTAGGCAAATTTAAAAGATTATATCGAATATTACTAATATTCTTGTTTAAATCTTTAATCAGATTCCCATTTTTATCATACGTATACTCAATCGTCTGGTTAGCCCCGTTCTTAAACTCCGTGCCATTGCCATAAACAGAACTTGTAACGGCATCCTGCACAGCTTGTAATTGATTGCCATTGTAAGTCATGGTCAAGTTGTCAATCAGTCCATAGCTACTTGCGGCAGTCTGTCCGTAACGCTTCAATCCCAGGATATTTCCCATCTTATCATAGCTCGTGATCTGCTCATTGAAACGATTCGGATTCGTTGCAAGCGTAGTGCCTTCCCCATAAGCAGCATCCTTCAATCTTGACAGTCCGTCATACGTGAAACGATAACCTCTTTCACTGGTTTCCGTCCCCACCTTCCACGACATACTGCTGATATTCCCCCCATAACAAGGCGTATTCCCCGCAATCACCTCCTGATAATTCAACGTCTGACTAAACAACGGTCCCGTTATACCCTTCGTCCACGAACGCACATTATATGCATACTCCGTTTTCAGTTTCGCATTTCCATTACGGCTGTCCGATTTCAAACGACCTACCTCATCATATGTGTTGCTTACTAAGGTTACAGCAGTTGCACCGTTCAACTGGTAAGTGGTAGTGAGTAACCGTTCGGCATTATCGTAAGTGTAGGTATAAACTTCCGTCTGCGTCTCCTTCCCAGATGCCGTATGCACCTTCTTCACCTTCATCGGATTCCCCGTAAAGTCATACAGAGTAAACACCTGTTCCGTTCCCACCAACGCATTATTCCCCTTCTGCTGAATCAACCGCCCCCGCTCGTCGTAATACATCACCAAGTATAGATACCCCGATATCACTCCGCTGCTGTTCATCCTCGCAGTCAGTGTTCCTGTGAGTAACCCTTTGTTTCCAAATGTCCGCTTTGTGCCGTAACCGGCTACCGTCTCATACGCCGTCACCGCCGTATTCGGAATATCATTGTATCCGATAAACCCATACTGATCATAGTAATTCACACTCAACACCGTAGGAGATACCAATGAAACCATCGGCAACTCATACCCCTTCAACACATTCGTCTGATTCGTACCACCCAATTTAGTAGCCTTCACCACCACATTACTCAAGGGATCCGTAGTATAAGTCATGACATTCTTGCACGTACCCGTTAGTACAATCCGGTTAAAGACATCCGGAATACTGAACGACCATTCCCCTTTCACACGCTGCTCCCCATCCTGCACAAAAATCGGTCTGTCCGCCGCGTCATACACCGTATAAACAGGATCACATCCCGGCAGTTTCTTATAAATACACCGGTTTCTCCCGTCATACTTGTATATATACCCATACTTCTGTATCGCCTCGACGGTTTCCGCCCAGGAAGCCGGAAGAGTAGTAGCCGTCAGTATATCAGACGCTGCCGGGGGCAACACCATCCTTACATTCCCGTAATTGTCATAGACATAATACGTATCGTGCATCGTCTCCCCCTCCAATATTCGGGATAACAACACTCGCCCTACACGATCTTTGAACTCCAAGCTTACTTGTCCATCCTCATTGGTAGTTTGCGTGCAATCCATCGTGCCCGTAGCGTAATTCTGCTGATACACCAGATTATCTCCCGACAGCGCATAGGTACGCACACTCAACTTGGGATAAAACGTCTTAAACGTTGGCAAATCCTTCTTATTCTGATTGGTCAGCATCAGTGTACTTACCGGATGCTCCGCCCACGCCGCTCCCGGTCCGAACTGTTTCTCAATCCTGTTCATAGGCGAGTTTTCATAAACGGGGTAACTGTAGGGTGAAGAGTCATTGCCGTAATAGGTCGCTGCACGAGCCAGATTACCAATCTGGTAAGGTTGGATATATCCACCTCCGGAAGTGTTCGTCTTGAAAGGTAACCAACTTACAAACTCTCTATTCAGAGGATCATACTCCTGTAACTTCACCAAATCACTTCCGTCAGGTGCTAACCCGTGCAGAATATTGAGAGTCGGATTACCGAAGCGGTCATAATACTGAATCTCCCGTCTCATTTCTTCCTTGTTCAATTCCGAAAGTTCCGTTGTTCTGGTCCTCGGAATCACCTTAATCATGTGTGGCTGCCCTGCTGAAGTGTGCATATACAGTGTGTCGCGGGATTGCCCGGAAACATCCACCGAACCCATCAAAAGCAGGAGGCATGACAACAAAGTGCCTATTGTCTGTCTATTTATTATTATTGTTCTCATTTTTACGACTTTTTTAATTCATGATTTAAATCATCGCGCCTATTAAAAGCCGGAGCCGTCTTGCCCTTTAAAAAGATACGTGTCCTGCTATCCGCCAAACGATCTTCCGCCTTTATCGTCGCTATTTGTTTACTGTTTACTTCTCCCCAAAGTGATACAAGAATCTTTGCAGCAATACCTTATTCGCGCTAGCGTCCAGATAATAACTTCCCGTTAATCTGTTCCAGCCGTCATACTCGTGGCGGGTGGTGACATTGTTCGGGTCTGTGACGGCTACTACTCCTTTGAGTGGCTCGTACTCGCAACTGTACACGTTGGCATTCGGCAAAGTCTTTACCTTTTCTATCGCTATCCTCATCCCTTCAGGAGGGGTGGAAGCCTCGGACCATTTCTTCAGCGAGTCTTTCATCGCCGTGACAGGTCCCATTGCTGCCAACACCTGGTCCCGCGTCGTGTTCTCAATCATCGCCACTGGAAATCGGCCTTGATATCCCCAGAGATAGGTCGTAGGCGTCCCGTCCTTGCCTCGAACCTCAGCAACATTATTATAATTATCATACTCCATATACACTACCTCATCCCTGAGCTCCGGTTTCTGATCCGTTGCCGATACCACCTTATCCGGCAGACTCGTTCCCGGTTTAAAGACAATCCGGCTCTCCTTCCAGTTGCCCCCTTCCGTATGGCGGTGCTTCGACAGAATCCCCGGAAACGTCCCATCCAGATAATCATACTCGTCAATCACTGTGCTGCCGTCGCTACGAGTCGTCGTCACCCGGCGGGGCTCCAGCGAAGAGCCTTGATTATAAGAGAGTATATGCTCGTAAGCCTTCTGAGTCTTGTACTCATCTCCCATGATGCTACTCATCGAACGATATTCATCGGTACGCTCCCCCTTAAGGAAAGTATATGAACCGATATGCAGATAAAAAGTGGACTGCGCCATTCCCCCGTCCTGGGGTGGATAAAACCTCCCGGTCGAGAACATACTACTCCATGAATATTCCCCCGGATTATTCAGGCAAATTTCCGTACTCGCCGATATATGTCTTGCTGGGATATCGATACTCACTACAGATCCCACGTCTGCGCGTTCATATTCATACTGAGTCGTTGACAATATAAAGTTCGATCCCCGGTAACGCTCTACCCTTGCCAACTTACCCGCTAACCAATGCGGGTCGGATATGTCGCTATACTCATCCGAATGCTTTCCCTGATTATTGGGAAGAGGGCAGACAAGCCCCTGCAACTCACTGAACGAATGAGTGAGAAGAAAATCATTCACTCTGCTTTCCTTCTTTCTATAGTCCAAATCATCGACGTCCCATGTGAGGATACCGGTATGCTTATGAAAAGGCACATGATATATATAAACAGTTTCCTGCTTAGTACCAGCCCCTTCTATCTTCTCCCTGACATTACTGTACAACACTGCGCTGCCGTTATGAAACGTAATCTGAGATACGGGCATCGTATGGAAAATTGTTAGTGCCCTCTGATATCCCGATTTCTGCACCTGCAACATATTCGTCTGATAATCTCTCTCCGTAACAATATGCGGAATAGCGCCTCCGCCCCAAGTCACTCCGTTGCCGATAGAGCGCTCCAGACCATACGTGTACCTTTTGAAAATAGTTTTCTGAACCTTAGGCTCGTATGTACGAATGGTTTTCACTCGTAACCCTCCTACCGGACGAAGATATTTTTGTCCCTCCTCCCGTGGGTCCGAAGTATCGCAAGCGAAAGCCGCGTAATTCCCCTCATACTCAAAATGAGTTTCCAGCCCTTGCGGATCGGTAATTTGAATCAACATCCCCGAATTAGCCCAGAGCGGATTGGCCTCACGGTTTGTTCCTTTATAGTCCAATAGGAGACGCTCATTCTTACCATATTTATTCAATAGCAACACCTTACGGAAATTTGGAATCGCTGAATGAGCATATTTATTCTCCGGTCCGTTACAGAACCCCCAATGATCCACCTCCTTCGTATTTACGGAAGGAACGGAAGGTCCCCCGTTATAATTAAACTTATACACGCGTTTCTCCACCCCCGGTGCGGTGATACTCACCGAATCCAGCTTAGTCAGCGAAGTATTAGCGTTAAAAGCACTAAGGTAGAAACGGATACTTCTTACCAACTTTCCTTTCTCGTCCGTCACCTCCAGCCTGTCATATACCTCCGAATAGTGATTTGGACCACCAACCGCTGTATAGCTCACGTTCATCGTATTTCCCATGAAATGAATATCCGTCAGGCGCGAAACATTCATCTCTTGACTCATACTGGAAGACGAGGTAAACTCCAGACCCACTTTCCCTCCATAAGTATCTCTAAGCGTCGTTTTATAATCATAAAAAGAAGCGTCCGGCTTGGTTACATAATCGGGTATTACTTCAAGATGTTTGTCTGAATTCGGCGTATGGCATGTCAGATAATAGACATCTCCCGACTCAGGCTTGCTCAATATTACTTCTTCGTTACCCATATCCCCTTTATTTACTCCCGACAATATGTGAGTCATTGTCTCGTAGCTAAACGTAACCGAAGGCGTGACCCTGTGCGGCGAACGAATACTGGTACATAGCCAGCGATTCACTGTCTGGGAAACAAATATCTTCTCAACTGCCCCGTTGAACTCATAATAATACCCTTTATCATCGGTGATAGTCATTTTTTCGTTTTTCTCCCACCGTACCACGTCATTCGTTCGCGGGCAAGTGACCATCGGGCTGCTCGGATAAAGCATATATCCGCTTCCGCCCCCATGAGGAAGTCTGTAAGTAAACTTGTCGGGCTGGCTGTCCCGCACCCCGTTTACCACATCCTCCATGAATTGAATCTGTTCCATTCTGGTAGCTCCCCCAGGAATGCCGCGATGATAACTACCCTCGTACAACCAGCCATACATGCCACCGTCGTCAGCCCCACGAACCTCTCTACTGACAGATGGTTCGAGACTGAGTGACCAATTTGTGCCGACCAGTCCGCTACCCTCCTGCGGCTTAAGTCCCGAAGCATGATAAGACAAAGTTACCGGGATAGTGACGTCCCCGGCCACAATCTCATATAGCGGGATACTAATCTCAGGAACCCCCGTACAATAATTCATCGGATATGATTGGAATCTATCCATGATAGCTGCTTGTGGTGAAACCGGAAATAGCTGAGGCTTTTCCAGTTTTACCGTAGTAATTTCTTGACTCCCTACTGATAAAGACGAAGTCATGCACAACAAAAGAGCCCCAAGTAATCTGCCGGCCATCCTATGATGGCTTTTTAAATATAAAATACTCATACTAAATTGTTTTTTTAATAATTCTTATTTTGAATAAGGCATCAGGCAAACCGGTAAACAGTGTACCTGCTTCCCCATTCAATTCAAAATCTTGCTAAATACCGCTTTTTGTGTAAGCGCCCGAAAACAATCCCCCTGACCGAACAGGGCCCTTGCTCATGAAGGGGATTGCATATTGTTTGCATATCGAATCCGTTTGCAGGATTCATCTATAGGGTATGTATACCAACCTTATAAATTCATAGCATTGCCGCCCAGTGCTCCCAGCACCGCCGAAGCCACCGCGATAATCGCTTTGAGGATAATATCCCATACTGATTTCTTTATAGCCATAATCTCTACACCTCCTTTCCGGTCCTTTACTATCGTTATTTACTCTGCGTTTCCCGTCTCCTCCATGGCGGAGCGAAATATTCTTTTATCAGCAAAACTATTTTTAAAAATTGTCCATCCATCTTTTTGTTTTACCCAATTCATGACTATCAACTGGAAGTCACAAATTCGTTGTAAAAACACTCTTTTTATGGCTCAAAAGCTATAATTGAACCTTATCTTTGAAAGCTTTCCTACTAACAGTACTAATGAGGAAGAAGGAAAGTCAAAAGGCAAAGCGTTTTTAACTAATATTAAATATCAGCTCTGTAAAAAGCTTGCGTGGTATCGGTAGCAATTGCCGACGTTTTTGTTTTCTTTCCACACATCAAAAGTATCACATTCAAAGGAGGGGTAGTTGCATAATTCGTCTTAGCACGTCTTAGCTTGCCTTAATTTGCACTAATTCGTCTTAGTGATGTTTTAGTCGTCTTAGTTTACTTTAGGCTACCTTAATTTGCCTAATTGGTGTTTACTTTGATATGGGGACCGATAATACCTTTGTTCGTGCTTATCCATAAAAAATTTCCTTTGTAAGTCATACCATTTACATCATTGAGTTCAATTACTGATTTGTATGAGTATTCCCAATAAAAAATTGGTAAGCATAGATTAATATGTATTTATTCTGCGTATATTTGTTTCATTAGTACTTCAGTTTTCGTTCTACTTAAGTGGAACGAAAGAACCAGTTTATTAGAACGATCGATCTACTTAAGTGGAACGAAAACTGGATTGTACACAAATTAATTAATAGATGGTAGGGAATTAATTAATCTTTCCTACTGAAAAAATTATAGGCAATGAGCGTATATTATGATCTTTACGAAACCCCGGATCTTGCTAAGAGTGGGGAAAAACAACCTTTACACGCACGCGTTGTTTTGAAAGGCAGCTACACGGCAGAGGAGTTTATGAAACAGGTAGTTATGTGCCAACATGTGGCCCACGCACAATTGGTGGGAGTGTTGGATGCTGTGGCAAATGAGCTGAAAGATTTGCTGCTTAATGGATTTTCAGTGGAATTGGGCGAGATCGGTTATGTTTCTCTTTCGCTGAGTGTGGATAAAAAGGTATTAAATCCAAAAGAGATTCGTTCTCCGTCTATATCTCTTAAAGACATTAATATACGGATTAATCGCCAGTTTAAAAAAGATATAGAGAACAGGATTGAGTTGCAACGTTTTCATTCGCCGCTGCGGGTGAAAAATCCGTTGGACGAGGGGCGGTGTCTGCTGCGGTTGAATAAGTTTCTGGAGGAACATCCGTGTATTAATAGACGAGATTATGCAATGCTCGTGGGGAAAACAAAGAAACAGGCATTGCAGGATATCAATGCTTTTATTGAGCAAGGAATTTTGAAAAAATATGGGGTAGGGCGTTCGGTCGTATATATTAAAGGTTAGCGATCAAAAAAAACAACCTATTTGTTACTATAAACGTTGTATTTTACTATTTTATTGTTTTTTTTTATGGGATTCGTCTAGGTGGTTTGTTTTCCGCTTTATCTTTGCGATGGATAAAACTAATCATACTAAAATCGTATATTATGCATGGAATAACACATCATCGGAGAGGCGCAATTCTTTTATTGTTATTGACATTTTTATGTTCGTCGTGGGGACAATCGACGAGCAAACGTTGTATTATCGATTTGAGTGGTACTTGGAACTTTGCGTTGGACCCTCAGGAAAAAGGAGAGCAAGAGAAATTATGGAATGTCAATTTGTCCGAGAATGTAGTGTTGCCGGGTACAACCGATACGAACCGAAAGGGAAAGGAAAATACCAACAAGTCGGAAACTACTTTTTTGTCGAGGTATTATAAATATGAAGGTGCGGCATGGTATAGCAGGAATGTAGAAATTCCTGCTGATTGGGAAGGAAAGCATATGGTGCTTTTTCTGGAACGTACCCGGCCGACTACCGTATGGATTGATGACCGGGAAGTAGGGAAAAACAATTATTTGTCTACTCCGCAAGAGTACGATCTTTCGCACTATTTGTCTCCCGGTTTGCATAAACTAACCATCCGTGTAGATAATGGAAAGAGTATTCCCGGGCAGATTCGTTCAAGCTCTCATGCCTGTACGGAATCAACCCAGACTAATTGGAATGGTATGATCGGACGGATGGAACTGCAAGCCATGAACCCGTTGTTTATAGAATCTGTTCAGACTTTCCCACAACCGGCGCATCACTCTGTTAAAGTGAAAGTCACTCTGTCCAAAGCCGACGGTATCCATGGAAAAAAACTTCAGCTTTCTGCTTCTGCATTCAATACTACTAAAAACCATCGTGTGAAAGCAGTTGAATATGAACTAAAAGAAGGTTGCCGCGAATATGAATTTGATTATCAGTTAGGTGAAAAGGCTTTGATGTGGAGTGATCTTCAACCGGCTCTGTATCAACTCAGAACGGAAATAAATGGCATAGATGAAAAATCTGTTTCTTTCGGATTGCGTATTTTCCGGTCGGAAGGGACCCACTTTACTATTAACGGTGTTAAAACTTTCCTCAGAGGAAAACACGATGCTTGCGTATTTCCTTTGACGGGTTATACGGCAATGGATCTGGAACAGTGGCGACGTTATTTTAGAATTTGCAAAGAGTATGGGTTGAACCATTGCCGTTTTCATTCCTGGTGTCCTCCTGCCGCTTGTTTTGAAGCTGCGGATCTGGAAGGTGTCTATTTGCAGCCGGAACTTCCTATATGGGGTGGCTTCAACAAAGAATCTGTCGAACTGATGGATTTCTTGATGAAAGATGGTGAAAATATAATGCGTACCTATAGCAATCATCCTTCTTTCGTTCTTTTTGCTTTGGGAAATGAGTTGGGTGGAGATATTGATATAATGAAACGCTTTGTAAACAGCTTCCGGGCGGTGGAACCGAGACATTTGTATACGTATGGTTCGAACATCTTTTTAGGTTCGAGAGGACATATACCGGGAGAAGATTTTCTGGTGACTTGCCGTGTGGGTAGTGGTGAAGGTTATTCTACCCATGCGCGTGCTTCTTTCTCTTTTGCCGATGCGGAAGAAGGAGGATACCTGAATCATACGTATCCCAATTTGGTGATGAACTTCGATGAGGCTCTGAAAAAATCTCAGGTTCCGGTAATTGGTCATGAAACGGGACAATATCAAATTTATCCGAACTATAAGGAAATGGAAAAATATACAGGCGTATTGGCTCCCTGGAATTTTGAGATATTTCGGAAACGTCTGGAAGAAGCGGGTATGTCCAATCAGGCGGAAGATTTCTTGAAGGCATCCGGTGCATGGTCTGTGGAGCTTTACCGGGCAGATATAGAGATGAATTTACGTAGCGGACGGATGGCAGGCTTTCAGTTGCTCGACTTGCAGGATTATCCGGGACAAGGTTCCGCTTATGTCGGTATTCTGGATGCGTTTATGGATAGCAAAGGACTGATTGAACCTCGAAAATGGAGAGAATTCTGTAGTGAAGTCGTTCCTTTATTGGTTACGCCGAAGTTCTGTTGGACAGGGCAGGAGGCTTTCACAGGTGATATCAAGATTGCTAATTACGGAGGAAGTTCATTGAAGGGACAGAGTGTGGTATGGGAATTGAAAAATGATAAAAAAACTCTCCGGAAAGGGAAAATGATCATTCCTGCGGGGGAAGGTTTATTAAATGCAGGTGCAATTCATTTGACATTGCCGAATGTTGAAAAGGCGTGTAAAGCAGAATTGTCTTTAAAAATTTCCGGCACTGCTTATCAAAATAGTTATCCGTTATGGATATATCCCGTCAGAAAAAAACTGAATCCGGGTGAAGTGATGGTTGCCCGTCAGCTAACAGACAGTTTGCTGGAAACGTTGAAGCAAGGAGGAAAAGTCTTGTTGATGCCTTATAAGGAAGAATGCAACGATGTGACGGTAGGAGGGCTTTTTCAAACCGATTATTGGAATTACCGGATGTTCAAGAGTATTTGTGACCGTATTAAGAAACCGGCTTCTCCCGGTACTTTGGGTATCCTCACCGATCCCGGTCATCCTGTTTTTGCTGATTTCCCGACAGAATATCACACGAACTGGCAATGGTACTCAATAATAAAAAACAGTTATCCGCTGATCTTAGACCGTATGCCTAAGGAGTATCGCCCACTTGTGCAGGTGATTGATAATGTGGAGCGTAACCATCGTCTTGGATTGGTGTTTGAATTGAAAGTAGAAGGTGGTAAACTGTTAGTCTGTATGGCCGATCCGGAAGCTGTACGTAATACTCCGGAGGGATCGCAGTTTTATGCAAGTTTGCTGGAGTATATGAATTCTCCGAATTTTAAACCTACTACATCCGTATCGGTAGAATCGTTTAAGAATCTGTTTATAGAAGGTACACAAAGTGAAGGCATCAAAGTGCTGAACAATATTTCGTATGATTAGCCAGTTGTTTTTAAAAGATAATGATTGTAAAGAAAGGAGATAAATGGTAATTGATGAAGGTACTAGCCATTGTTTGTAAGAAATGATGTTGTTTTGATAAAGTTGATAAATCGGTTTCGATGCGATTTAGCCTCCCACTTGGCATAATCAGGCTTATGCGGCACTGCCGCTACCAGTATTCTGCGATCCATACCTATTTATATTATTACAATCTTTTGGGTCGATAAAAAGCCCCGCAAAACGTACGTTTTGCGGGGCTGATTCGTTGCTTGAATACCTCTTTCGGACACCTTATCCTCCCGTCCGGCTTGGGAGGTTTTTATTCGTGTGGCTACTAATTTACTACATTGAGTTCAACTGAAGAGTTGCTTGACTGATCTTTATCTTTTTCCCACATCTCCAATTGAGCGGCTGTCAAGGTCAAGGTAAGTTGAAGTTCTTCTTTTTGTGCGCCACACCACATGGTTTCCAGTGCTGTATTGGCACTCACATCGAGGGCGGTGAGTTGATTCTGGTAACAAAGCAAGTCGGTCAGCGCTGTATTCACCTGCACATCGAGCGTGGTGAGCTGATTGCCAGAGCAGTCTAAGACGGTCAGCGCCGTATTTTTGCTCACATCGATCACGTCGATGGAGCTACTCCTGCAGTTTAAGACGGTTAGCGCCGTATTTTTGCTCACATCAATGGCAGTGAGGGAGTTGAGTCCGCATTGCAGAGATTTGAGCTTGGTATTCATAGTCACATTGAGTGCAGTGAGTTGATTGCCTTCGCAATTCAAGATGGTCAGCTCTGTATTGGCCTTCACATCGAGGGCAGTGAGTTGATTGACGGTGCAAACCAAATCCGTCAGTGCAGTATTGGCCTTCACATCAAGGGCGGTGAGTTGATTGTTGCTGCAGTACAATATGGTCAGCGCTGTATTCTTGCTCAGATCGAGGGCGGTGAGTTGATTTCTGTCGCAGTCCAATTTGGTCAGCCCGGTCATATACTCAATGCCTTTGAGCGAGGTGATACCTTTGCTACCTACATTAAGGTTGGTGATTTTTTTGAGAGCGACCAGTGTTTCGGCATTTTTGAAGTCGATCTTGTTGCCTGTGTGTGGGACAGAATGATTATTAATCAATACTTCCACAAATTTGGGATCTTGGAAAGGCAACTCAATCGCTTCGCCTTCGGGAATTACCACTTCCGAGCCCCAATCCTTCACCGTTACGCTGCCGATGGTGATGCGGTTTTTGCCCACGGTGACGTTGTAGGTATAGCTCTTGCCGGCTTCGAGGGCGGGGATGCCTTTCACGGTAAGTGGGGTGGGGGTTGTGCCGTCGGTTACGGTCAGGGTGATGAATGTGGCTCCCCCGTCAGCAGTGGTTGGGGTGAGCAGGGCGTAGAAGTCGGTGTCGGTAGCTTTACAAGCCGATACGGTGACTGGACCTGTTGTCGTCCCTCCGGTGTTGTATCCGCTGGTGTTGCCCGATACGCTGGCGGCACTCACCGAGTAGCCCGTGGCGTACTGGTCGTTGAAACCTGCAATGTGAACGATGACGCGTGCCGTCTTGCGCTGCATAGCTATATCAACGGTGTTGGCTTCGGTCTTGGCTTTGTCGCCGGAGAAGGTCATATAGTCCGCTGCAGCAATCTTCGCAAGGTCGCTCTGGTCGGTGGGCAGGGTGAAGCTCTGCGCATCGGTTCCTGCTGTTGCGGGGTAGTAGGCGGTAAAGGTCATCGACGGAGTGTTCCACTTGAGGTATTTATTTGCCTCCGGGTTCCACGTTCCGTTTGTGAAGGTATAGATCACTGCTGACTGCTCGTCTGCCGACACACTGATTTTGTCGCCTGCGTTGAACACTTTCTGTGTCGTTGCATCGCCCGCTGGGTTGCTACGGGTAATATTGATACCCTCGCCCACGGTGGCATTGACGCGAACTGCCGAGGGGTCGGTGTTGAAATCTATGTCTAAGTTCTCATTCTGACACGCGGTGAAGGCAAGCGTTGCCATTGCACCTATTATATATATGTATCTTTTCATTATTTTGTCCTATTATTCTGTTTCTACTCCTACTCCTGTACCATTACCCTCGCCCCATTCCGAAGAGGTTATTCCGCTCGGAGTTACCATATCTTTACCAACGGTGAGGTCTAAGCGATATAGCTTGCCGCTCTCGAATGTGTAGTTTGATGGGTAGGTGTATTCATATACCACGCCGTTTACGGTGATTCTAACGCTGAACTTAGCATCCTGCGGAACAAGGATTGCCTCGCAGATGGCAGCGAAGTTGCTGTCGTCGGTCGTCTCGTGGTGCATCGTGATGTCCTCGGGGTTGGTGTTGTTCGGATCTAACGTTACCACGCCTTCATTCAGGTCGAAAGTGTAGTTGCATCGCGTATCCGACAATACCACATTGCCCAACGTGGGAGTCACTCCGCCTTGAGTAAGCTCGTTTCCGTACTTGATGTTTACCCGCAGCTTACTCAGCTTGTGGCTCATCTGAACGGTGAGTGATCGATCAGAGGTGTTGTAGTAGATGTCGTTGGTTGGATTAGGGTTTGAAGGGGTAACCTCACTCTTTGCCCAAAGCAAGTCGGAACTGGTGCTAGCCTCCGCGGCAGTCTGGTCTTTCGCAACATAATTATTTGCTGACATACTCGTAATGTTCTCTAAGTAGGGAGAATAGGCCGTAACGGTCACCTTCTCGCTGGCTCTGTTCCACAGCAGAGGCGTGGAGAGGGGGAGGCCGGTGCTTATTTCGGAAGGTGTCCATTTACCACTCTCGGGGGTTTTCTTCATATATATATTCTCGTAGGTATAGTCCGCCGGCGCGCCTTCGTTGGAGTTAATGATATACAGACCGAATTGGTTGAGGGTCGCATCATCCACCCCGGCTCGAGTAGCGAGGTTGTTCACCCCGGCCGTCACACGTATCACGCCATCTTCGGGCAGTACATTCACTGCCACATCTTCACTTTTCGAGCAACTTGCCAACGCTATGGTTGCCACGGCTGCTAATGCCAAAAATCCTGTTTTCATATTGTTTTTACTATTTAGTTATCAATTAGTTCATTGCTTCACCGTCGTCGATGGTTTCGCCGGTTCCCCAGTCGTTGATCGTTACGCTGCCCAAGGTGATTTCGTCGCGACCTACAATCAGGTTCACCGTCTGAATTTTTCCCCCGGCCAAAGCAAAACCTGCTGTATTATTATAGACATATGCCTTGCCGCCGATGTTGATGGTGATTTTATGGATACTCTGCGGAGAGACAATCTGAGAGTATGCCGTGTTGGCGGTAGTAGCCGTCATCGCTACTTCTGTTGCCGTGCCGTCTGCGGTAGCCACTTTGGTGAGGTAGTTTACCACTGCTTCGGGTTGTGCGTTCACCGTCACGCTCTCAACAGTTGGAGTAGTAGCGCCAAACTCTGTACGGAAGGTGAGATTCACCATCAGTTTTGCCATCACGTGGTCGAACACCATAGGCACTATGCCATCTGTTGCCACACGTCCACTGCCTAATACCGTAGCAACCAACAGGTCGGGAGTAGTGGCATAGCTATCGGCCGTGAAATCGCTGATCTCCTTCATAGGATAGACACCGATAAAATAGTGGGCCGTGATTTGGTCTTTCCACAGCATTTGCGGTACGGCTGTCCACTTGGTTCCGTCGTAAGTGTTCACGGAGTTATTTACCACAAGCGGTGTCTGTACGGCAGTGGTGCTGCCTGTCCATGCATAGATACTTACTGCGTCGTCCGCCTCGAAAGCCGTTGACGTAGCACGGATCAGCGAGCCAACTCCGGCATCGATCGTGATATACTCCGATACCTCCGAAGGGGTGTCATTGTTGGTGCAACTTGTGATTGAAGCTGCCATCGCGATTGCGGAAATCGCTAAAATCAGATTTTTTCTCATCGTTTTTTCTTATCTGTTAATTAATTGGATTTAATATTTCGCCGCCGATAGGGGGTAATTCCACCCAACCGTTGATGTCGTTTAGCTCGATTGTGATGCCCGAACGAAGAATGGAATACTCCACAACGGGATTATAGGTACCCCCGTTTTGCAAAACAGGCGCCTCAATATTGAAGGTAATCATGCCTCCGTTGGAATAATGGAAGGTTAGTGCAATCAATGTCTTTGCCTCACCGCTACGGATAGTAGGTGCAATAATAGGCATCAACTTCACCATAGGAAAGGTCAGAACACCCTTTTGGGGAGATATTTTTTCGCCAATGGTAGCTGTCGCCGTGTTGGAAGAGAGTTTACCAAGCCCCGGGTAGAAACCGTCGGCACAGTTGGTCACCACAGCCGTGACGTGAAGCACCTCGTCGGGAACATTATTAAATGTAAGATTCATCTCGGCAAGCACCCTGTTGAGTGTGATTGCCACATGGGTAATACCTGTGGGCTTTACCGTTATCTTCTGCGTTCCGTAATGCGCATGAGCAGGCGATGCCGAAGCGTTGGTGAGCTTGACAAAGAGGTTTTCAAGATCGGTAGCTCCCGTGTTGAGCTTCTCCACTCGGAATGGCTCTATGATATTGGTCGCTACAACCACTGTATAATCTCCTGTTGGAAAGTCCAATAGGCTATTTGCGATTTCGGCATAAGTACCGTATCGGTATTCGTCTATCTGATTCCCCGCATTGTCATAGATCCACACACGCAGGTCGGTTGCGGCATCTCTGTTCGGATTGGTCAGTGCAATGGCAATGCCTCGTTCGCCATCGTGGACATCTTTGTGGCAACTATTCAATCCTGTGAGCAGACATATTATCGATAGTATATAAAGTATCTTTTTCATCTTCACTATTATTTATTCGTTGTTTCCACTCTGCGTGCCTTGGCGGGGTCGCTCAGAGTTGTGTCCGAACCCATACCTTTGACCGTTATTCTATTACCTGCTACTCCGTGTTTAATAAGTTGATAACGTAGCTCAACAGCCCTTTGCAGCGATATTTTTGCATTTGCTTTGTGACTGCCACTCGTATCGCACCAGCCCTTTAGCTCAACCTTTATCTGTGGATTGGATATAAGAATCTCGGCTATCTGTTTTACTTTCGGCAACTGCTCATTGCTTATTTCCAACGAATTAAAGTCAAAGTATATGGCCGGGAAAGTGATTACGCTATTTATCGTCTTCGTTTGTACAGCATTAACCTCTGCTCTGTTTTCTGTTTGCGGCTCTGCACAATCAGATTGAACATCTGGTTTAACGGCAGGCGTTACCTCTTTTATGATAGGCGACTTTACCTTTTGAGGCTCTTGTGGGACAGATTGCTGCACGCTCTGCTGCTGTTTGGTGGCTGTTTTCTTCCCGCTCTTACTTCCTTTACCAAATTGCCAGCCGATACGAATGCCACTTTGCCACAACATATTGTCTTTGTGAAGATATTCCGGCACGCCGTCCATCTGCTTTCCGGTCAGATAGGTCAAACCGGAATAGATGCCCACTGATAGGTGTCGGGTGACGCGGTACTCCGCCATCAAGTCGCCACCCAATCCGAGGTGCCAATTATTGCTTCCTTTGCCGATTTCGGCATTGTCGGAGATACTTTTCAAGGTGGCTTTCGTACCTATGGCATAGAGTGCCGGTGATAGACTGACCGACCACCGGCTCTGGCGTGTTGAAGCGAAAAGTCCCAAAAGGTTGACATTGAGATGCAATCCGTAGTGTTGCATAAATACACTGCTCTTAATATCGGCATAGGCATATCCGTTCATCCCCGCAACGGATGTATTGTAACGAACGCCATCTACCCCCAGCCAATATCCCTTGTCGATGCAGCAATCTTGATCACTTAGTCCTACCTTACCCCATAAAGCCGATGCTTCTATTGATAGCACAGGGTTGAAACGGTAGCCGCCATACACTCCCGCATCAATCCCCACATGGGTTTTATCCGCTCCGAAAGAGCTGAATGTACTGATGCCAAAAGGCACACCACCCCGAAGTCCAACGTACCACGGCGAAGTTTTTTTGAATTCTTGTGCCACCGCCCGTCCACTCATTCCCGTAAGGAGTAGCAGCGCAAGGAGTGCGTAAGCGTAATTAATATTATACTTCTTTTCTTTCATATCGCTAAAATCTATTTTTTTTCTTTTTTAGTTACTATTGACTATTGGATACGCAAGCGTCTATGTGGAAAAGAATGGCTAAAGAGCCAGGTGATTTGTGGCTTGAAGATTGTTCACCATTGAGTTGATTTTTATTTTTTTTTGTTTTTTTAGATCCGAGCTACGGATATTTGTGTGTATTTTAATGGTGCGAAATTACATCCATGCTTTTAAGTGTAAAGGACAAATACGTAAAATATTGGAGGACAAATACGTCAATTTTATGTATTTATTCAATTGTTTTTTGCGCTCAGATAAAAATATACTACCTTTGTCCTACTTGATTAGAAAGCAGAATGATAGAAGAATATTATAGCCAAATACAGGTCATTGTATGGGTGCTTTTGTTGGTAACCGGGAATTATCTCCTGTTTGGAAAAGTGCCTGATAAAACAGTTATTGACGTATACCGTAAATCAAGAAAGATAATGGGATTTGCGTTTCTTGTTTACTGTGTGCAGTTCTTTCTGCAATGGAAATTCAGTGTAAGAGATGAATTTCCACAGGCAGCATCGGCTCTCAATATCACTTTCTTTTATTTGGCGAGTGTGTTGCTGGGATTCTCCTTTATTTCACTACTGGACAGAAAGTACCTGAGCCGGAAACGTGTGGTCATTGATTTGTCCGTTTGCGCGGTGGTAGCTGTTATGGTGTGGGGCAGCATTGTCTTTATGTCATATACCGTCTCGTTTTGGGTGCTGATGCTTGCTGCTTTATGGCTATTTATATATGTAGCGCACATCTCCTTGATTTTCTTTCGCACGTACTATAATGTTGTAAAGAAAATAAAGAACTACCATTCCGATAATGTGGATATCTTTATACAGTGGATGAGCAAAAGCGTATTTCTGGCTATCATCATGGGTTTATTGTGTTCCACCATGGCGTTTGCCCCCAAATGGATGATTACCATCTATCTCATTGCCAGCATTCCCTTTTTCTTTTATATCTTTTGCTGCTTCATTGATTATCTGGTGTACTACGAAGAGGTGGAAGATGCGATTGTCAATGAATTGCCCGTGACAACCGATGAGAATTTGTCTACGGAGAGCGAAACGGAGAAATCGCTAAAACTTCAGCTACTGAAAGAACATTTGCAAGTGTGGATTGAAAACAAGGGATACTTACAGCCCAAAATAAATCTGACAGAATTAGCCAGGAAGATGGGCTCTAATCGTTCCTATCTGTCAGATTATATCAATTCAAATTACTCTTGCTCATTCTACCAATGGATTGCACGTTTACGCATAGAAGATACCAAAAAACTGCTACTCGAGGAGCCTGATCTTCCCATATTGTTGGTAGCCGAAAGGATGGGGTTCTCATCCGGGTCTCATCTTACCCGACTATTCACCCAGCAGGAGCAACAGTCGCCTGTCTCTTGGCGCAAAGAGCATACCGGCAAATAGTCCGCCTATCTGCCCCGTTTCATTTTGGATATACTCTCTTTATTTCGTGTATTTGTGGTAGCCAAATAGGAAATAATGAACGGAATTTGTATAAAAATAGAGACATAAATAATGAAAAGATGCACTACTGTGCGTCTTAAAAGGTGTTTTGTATAAAATCTGCTTGTGAAATCCTGCAAAGAGTATGTTTTTATAATCTATAGAATTTTCTTTATTGTTTTGAAAAGTGTAAATTTGAAGCGATAGAAATTATAGTAACCTTTTATACAAATTACAAAAATGAAAAATCGTGTTTTACTTTTTGTTGCTGTTTTATTTATCCCATTTTATACATTGATAGCACAAGATATAGAAAGTACAGTGAGCAATCTCCCTGGTGAAAAATGGTGGGGAGGCTTGGTTGCAGCCGGAAATCGTATGCCTTTTGTGGCTGATGAGCGAATCTATGACTTGAATAAAGAAAACTGGAATAATCAGATCGTTCCTTTTTTGTTATCATCTAAAGGACGATTCATCTGGAGTGAAGATCCTTTTAAGTTTCAGATAAATGATCAGGGTGTGAGGCTTTGGTCAAAAACAGAAGAAATTGTTGCCAAGCAAGGTGGCAGGAATTTACGCGATGCTTATCAGGCGGCGGTTGCTCAACACTTTCCTTATGAGAAAAATATTCCGGAAGAATTGTTTTTCAGTAAACCTCAGTATAATACATGGATTGAATTGATGTATAATCAAAACCAGAATGATATTTTGAATTATGCGCACAAAGCTTTAGAACATGGTTTTCCCACAGGAATCTTGATGGTGGATGATAACTGGCAACGTTATTATGGTAACTTTGATTTTAAAGAAGAAAAGTTCGCGAATCCTAAAGCCATGACTGATGAACTACATCAATTGGGTTTTAAAATTATGCTTTGGATCTCTCCGTTTGTCTCACCCGATTCGCCTGAATTCAGAGAGTTGAGAAAAAAAGGATATTTGTTGAAAGATAAGAAAGGGAATCCTGCTATTATAAATTGGTGGAACGGATTTAGCGCTTGTTATGACATGACAAACCCTGAGGCTGTCAATCATTTCAAGAATGTATTGAAACAAACAATGGAACGTTATGGTGTAGATGGTTTTAAGTTCGATGCCGGAGACATTGCTAATATGAATGGTGATTACTCTTTTTGGGATGAAAAAGCAAACGCACATATTTTCTCTCAGCGATGGGCTGAATTTGGAGCCGAATTCCCCTTTAATGAATTACGTACTACCTGGAAGACGGGAGGGAAATCGATTATTCAACGTTTAGGGGATAAGGAATATTCGTGGGGGGCAATATCCTCACTCATTCCCGATATGATTGCGGCTGGCCTGTTAGGTTTTGCTTATACTTGTCCGGATATGATAGGGGGAGGACAATTTGGTAGCTTTCTCAATATTGATCCGGATAAATTTGATCAGGAACTCATTGTACGTTCATGCCAGGTTCATGCTATGATGCCAATGATGCAATTTTCTGTTGCTCCATGGCGCATTTTGAATACTGAGAATATCGCTATTTGTGCTAAGTATGCTAAATTGCATGAGGAAATGGGACCTTATATTCTGGAATGCGCTAGACAAACGGCTTTAACTAATGTTCCTATCTTGCGTAGTTTGGAGTATGATTTTCCGGAACAAGGCTTTATAGATTGTAAAGACCAGTTTATGCTGGGCGATAAATATATGGTGGCGCCCATGCTAACAAGTGGGACAAAACGCTCAGTGCGATTACCTAAAGGATTGTGGAAAGATGATGAAGGTAAAATAATAAAGGGAGCTAAAACTTTGGAGATAGATGTACCTTTGTCGCGTTTACCTTATTATGAACGATTGAAATAATGAAGCTGAAGATAATACTATGTTGGAAACAACTTATCTGTTCGGATTATCCGGAATGAGGTGATTAAAGTTGGCATTCATAGAGCAAAGATTAAGTTTTTGAATAATAATATACGATGAATGGGTGGAAGAATAAAATGATACAAATTCAGGCTAGAAACAGGTCGGAATGATAAAAAGATGGAGTAGCTTTTATGATATTATTGTCCTTTTTACGTAATTCGTTTTAGAGTATTGACTAACCACCTATCTTTGTGGGGTGAAGTTTGTCTCATTTTCAGGTAGATAATAACACTGACAAATAATTTAATTCCAATATGAACAATCTTATAATATAAGGTGATGAAAAGACTGATTACATATGTATGCATGGTGATTTTTGCATTATGGGTTGGTGCAAAAAATGCGCAGGAGTTTACTGTTCAGACACAAGAGTCTGTTGTTCAACCTTTAGATACGATTGAATACAGAGTATTTGTAGCTGTGGACAAAGCCGCAGTAGAACACTGGGGTGGAAGAGAGGCTTATCAGACAAAGTTAAATGCTTTCTTCGATCAGATGAATGATTACTGGAATAAAGCCGGGGTGGGACGTTTCAAATACTATTTCCGTTATATTCCCGATTTTCAGGTGGTCTATGATTGCTCTTCCCGTCAATTGGAGAATATTTATAGAAAAAGTGCAGGTTTCCCCAATCACGATGTGTTGCTGATTATTGATTCGTTACTCGATTTTGATGATGAAGAAGGAGCAAAGGGTTGGTATTGCGGAGGCGGTGCGGATAATCTGAGTATGGTTGTTTGTCGTAGTCGTAGTAAGACTGAACATGAAGATTTGTTTGGCATCGATTATTTTCACAGAGGTTTGGCGCATGAGTTCGGGCATTATCGCGGAGTGACAGATTTGTATGCTGATAGGATACAGGCAAAGAAGAATCCCGTGAATCATCTCGAATATGAACCGGATTCTTGTGTGATGAATAGTCATTATAAAACATATACATGGAGTTCGTACGCTGTTAATATCATTAATCATACGGCTAAGTCGAAACGGCCGGGTCTTGATTTCTCCGGTTTATTCAAACAAATGTTTCCGAAAAACATACAGGTTTCTGTAAAAGTGAAGGGTAAAAATAAGAAAGGAGTAAAGTTGAACTTATACGGTTCGCGTGCGCAATTCAATGATTTGATTGCTACTCCTTACCGTACTTATGAAACGGATAAAAAAGGAGGTTACCTGATAACCGATGTTCCTAATTTGTATGATAATCCGGCAAAGCCTTTGAATGTGGATGAATTGCCTTATAATCGTTGGTTCACTTTTCTGCTCGAAGCAGAATACAAGGGAGAAAAGAAGTATGTATGGCTTCCCGAATACGAAGTGCAACAATCATTTTTTGAGAATAAGGATACTTATCAGGTCATAATTGATTTGTAGAATTGATTTCTGTGGTAGCTTTATATGATAACCTATTGTAAAGGATATCTCTATTAAAAGATTTAAGCCTGTCTAACAAGTATTATAAAGTATCTGAGAATTGAATATTTGAAAATGATCCTGTATAGGAGTATGAGTTAAAATATAGAAAAAGGGACTGCCTACGTAATGTAGACAGTCCCAAAGTGTTTTTAGAGCTTTTATTCTCTTAAGTTTCTTACTAAGAATGTGTTTTGTTTAGAAGCTGAAACTCACCCCTGCGACAAAATTAAATCCTTCTGTAGGGTATCCAAGATAGTATTGGTATTTCTTGTTCAACAGATTATTGATTCGCGCATAAATGGATATCCCTTTGTATGCATTGTAAATTGCTCCTGCATACAGATTGCTGACAGCAGAGAGTTTTTCGAAGTCTTTTACTTCTTCCCGACCGATATAGTCGTATCCGATTTGAATGCCCAATTCTTTCATTGGTTTGAAAGTAGCGTTGAAGTTAAATTCACAAGCAGGTTTGAGCAACAGTGCATAATCTTCTTTCGCATCCCAGTTGCGATAGATGCCTGATGCGGATAAAGCGACGATGTCTTTGTATTCATAGCTCACCTTCATTCCTGCATAAAAGTTATGAGAATTTGTCATAGCTAAGTTTAAGAACTGATAGGGCATCGGTGCGCTGTCGGGACCGGCATTGTTATCTACTTCCTCACTTACCTGAAATAAATCGTCTTTCAAGTCCTGATATCCACCGTATAGGTTAAACCACAATCCCGGATAAGGACTTGCCTTAAAACCTAGAGAAGCATTGAATTGCTCGTAGGTATCCTGAATGGCATTTACAGGGAGTGCGTATGGGCAAAGAACTTCCAGTCTGCGGAAATCATTTACCAGTTTACCTCCGGTAGCCTGGGCATAAAGCACATAGCTTTCTGAAAAGATAAATTGGGCAACTACATCCGGAGAGACGCGGAGAGTCTTTCCGCTGCCGAAAGATAAGTCTACATTCGCTCCTATGTGTAAGTTCCAGTTGTCATTGTGAAGTTTATAATAAGGATTCAGGTTCAATGCTGTACGGTCTTCATAAACAGGTATCTCGTTCAATTTAAGATCCTTGTTGTAGAAGATATTGCGCATATCCAATCCGATGTTGATACTCTGTTCATCACTGATGGTTCCACCAATAAAGCCCTTTGTATGTATTTGGGTTTCTCCTAATGTTTCGGTGAAGAACAGGCTGTTATTATTCTGACGGTTATACATCATGAAGTTTGTCTCGGCATTGAATAATACCGGAGAACTCTCATCCGTAGATTTTACTCCTAAATGAAAATCTCCTTCGGTAAATTTCTGTTTACCCGGTTCGTGAGGAGCGAGGTTGAAGTTGCTGAGTCCGAAGTTTGCACCGATGTTGAGATCCACCTTGTTGAATTGGTGGGTATAATCCATGTTGGCACGCGTACGGTAATAGTATGCTTTCCACTTCTCTTCTTGCGTCGGTACGGTCAGTTTCCCGTCCATGCCATCCATTTGAAACCGAAGGTTTAATTTATCTCTGTTCGATATGTTGAACAGATAATTGGCAAGTACATCCAGATTGCCATAATTACCATATCCGGCACGTACGTAGCCGGGTTTGCTGTTAGGTTCGATTTCCATTCCGGTATAAGGACGCATCAAATCTGTCGGAATAGAACTTGCCGGAAAAAATCCGATAGCATATTCCACCTCTTTTTTAGTGATGGTCGGTTCTTCTACTTTGGGGAGGACGTTTACTTTGGAAGCGTCCATAATATCGGGATTATATTCTTGTTCTACCACTACTGTACGGTTCATGGTAGTATCTTTAGGTTGAGTCTGGGCGTGGAGGCCAAATGGCATTAAAATAGCTAGAGTAAGCCCTCCTGTTATATAAAGAGATCGTTTCATATTCTTCAAACTTTTACTTATTTAGTTTCTGTAGTCTACTTTCAATCATGCTCTCGATGTCGTCATCACCTTTGTAATTCTGCTGCAAACTTAACAGATATTGGCGTGCATCCAGGTCTTTACCCATAGCTACGTACACATCAGATAAAAGGACGAAACTACGTGCAAGCCAGTAGGCATGAGGGGTACTCTGTTCGATATAACCGAGTAGCTCTTTCTCAGCTGCCGTATATTGATGCGTATCGTAAAGTGATTGTGCAACAAGGTATTTGGCTTCTGCACCATACAGATTACGGGTGTCTTTGGCAAGCTCACGCAGGTCAGCCAAGGCTTTCTGATCAGCTTTTTGCTTTATATACGCTTTGCCACGATAGTAAAGTGCTTCGTTTTTCAGTTCAGGGCTTAGTTTGGCTTCAGCCAAGAGGTCTGTTGCTGCCTGAATCGTTTCTACATCGTCTCTCAACGCATATGCGCAACGCAGGATACCTGTTTCGGCAAGTTGGCGGCGCTCTACGTTACTTGCTTTTTCTTTCAGCATCTTGTAGCTAGCCAATGCTTCCGCCATCTGTAACTTATTGAATTGTACATCTGCACGCATCATCAATGCTTCTTCGGCAAATGGGTTATTAGGATATTCAAGTAACTTGCCGGAGTGTTGCAATACCATATCATAATTCTTTTGCTCGTTCCAGATGAGACAGAGGTAGTAATGCGCATTCAGGCTCAAGGCTCCTTCCGGGAAGGTTTGCAGATATTTCTCAAGGCTTCCCTTAGCTTCTTCTGTCCGTCCTTTCATATAAATCTTTTCGGCAGCAACGTAAGTCAGCGAGTCCTGCTCGTTGGCGTCGAAGCGAATATTTCCCGGCATTGCATTGGCTAAAGCAGCAAATTCGTCGATGCGGTTCATATCAACATAGATTGACTTCAAGTCGCGCATAGCCAGACGAGCTTCTTCACTGCCCGGATATTTCTCAACGACTTGTTTGTAAGCTGGGATAGCCTGATTGAAATCTCCGTTCTGGTAATATAGTAAGCCGATTTCTGTAGCTGCTTTCCGGCTGACAGGACTTTCGGGGTATCTGTTAAGTAATTCTTTGAAAGCGTTAATTGCCTGACCGTTGTTTTCCATCAACACATAGGAACGTCCCTTTTCATATAGGGCATTCACTGCATAAGGGGAAGACGGGTACTTGCCAACCAGACGATTTAAAAGAGTAATCTTACCAGTGTAGTCTTTTTGCAGACCCGAAACAAGGGCTAGTTGATAGAAAGAATAGTCTCCGGAAGGAGTATTCATTTGCTCAGCCTGTGAATAATAACGTTTGGCTTCTTCAAAGTCACGTATATTCAAATGGCAGTCACCGATACGGTTGTAAGCATCTGCCAAAGCAGTTGTGTTTTCACCTTTCTCCAACTGAACGTATTTCTGGAAATAATTGCTTGCTTGGTGGTAGTCTTTGCGGTGGAAAGCAATGTATCCCAAGTTGTAGTTGGCGAGCGCATACATTTCATTATTAGGTTGTGACGTAAGTTGCAGATAGGCGTTGAAGTCACGGGCAGCTTCGGTCATTCGATTCAGACGGTAGTATGATTCGCCACACCAATAATAAGCATCCGCTTTTGTCTGGCGATTGTATTGACCAAGGGCGATGGATTGGTTCAGATAGCTGAGTGCTTGCTCAAAGTTGGCATTGGCAAACGCTTGTGTACCTAGCTGGAACAAAATTTTCTGTTTAGCTTCCAATATTTGTGCGCTTGGGCGGGTGATACGGTCGATTGACTTTAAAGCGGCTTCATAGCTGCGGGTAGTCATATAAACTTCCACCAGATAGCTACTCACTTTTTCGGCATACGGAGAAGTCGGGAATTCATTCAGGAATTTCTCAAATGCAGTAACTGATTCACCGAAAGCAGAGAAAGAGGTTTCGTGCAGACATAGTGCGTAATTGTAAGCTGCCTGTTCCTTCACTTGAAGGTCAGCGTCAGAAGCAGCCGCCTGTTCGAAAGCCATACGGGCTTTGTTTTTCTCTGCTAATTGCAGGTAAGAAAGTCCCATATGCAGGTTTGCATTTTGTGTCAGGGCATCGTTGATTGTGGTAACTCTACCCAGCGTTTCAGCAGCTTTGGTATAAACTTTCGTCTGATAATAAGAAAGACCTAACATATAAAGAGCATCGCGCCGTGGAGCGGATTGATCTCTGTCCAGGTAATTGTTGAATGCTTCTACTGCCTCCTGATATTGTCCGAAATGATAATAAGCATCTCCTAAAATACGATACATCTCAGCAGCGTGCTCGTTATTGGGATAAGCCGACAAATAGTTTTGTGCTACAATCTGCGCCTTATCATAGTTTTTCTTGATTGCGTATATTTCTGCAATATAATAAGGCACTAATGCTTTGTACTTCGGATCGTCCTGTAAAGGGAGGAAGTCTTTTAATGCTTCATCGTAGCGTTTTTGTGAATATCGGATGTATGCCAGATAGTAGCTGCAATCCTTGGCATATGTAGAACTGCTGGCACGCAATGTTTCAAACCAGATAGCCGCTTCCTTCAGGTTATCGGTTTTCAGGTAACAAGTGGCCAACTGATAGGTGAAATCGTCACGTTCTTCATTACTCAATAAGTCGAGTCGGGCGGAGTTGAAAAGAGCCAGTGCTTCGTCATACTTCCCTTCGTAGAAATAGCAAGAGGCTATAAGTGCATAAATACGGTTGGCGTAAGGCGTATCCGGATAATGGTCGAGATACCCACGCAGCAGTTCGATACGGTTTTTGTCTTTCAGTTCATAAGCCGAACTGACCAACATATATTCAGCTTCCTGAAGAAGACTTGCTACTGGTTTTTGTTTGACAAAAGCTTTCAGGGCAGGTACGGCTGCCGCATAATTCTTTTCAAAGAAAAGTTCTTTTCCTTCTTTGTAAAGGTTGTCAGGAGAAGTGATTTGTTCACTCGTCTGAGCCAATCCTATGATTGGTGTGCAGCAGATGGCTGTACAGATTAGTCTGGTAATTTCTTTTTTCATAAGCGGGTATTTATGCAAAGGTGCCATTATCGTTATTAAACAAATGGCGGTTACAAAGATAATGATAAAAATAAAATATGCCTGTATTTTAATGCTTTATCTATATAGATAAGAACTTTTTAAGCCCCTGACGGATAGAATTCAGCCCGAATTCCTCGGGATTGATCTCCGGCAAAGGTATAAAAAACGAGTCGGATACATCGTCCATTGCAGAGATGTGTTCCGTATTTTCTACGGTACAACGGAAAAACATATCCAGTGTATGAACCGGAAAACCGGAATAAATATAGATATTGGGCAGTGAAAATAAGTAAGCGGTCTCTTTTACTTTCAGGCCGGTTTCCTCCATGACTTCGCGGGCAACACCTTCTTCGCCTGTCTCGTTCATATCAATAAAACCTCCCGGAAGATCGAGCGTTCCTTTTGCCGGCTCTTTGGCACGACGGCAAACCAATAACTCGTTTTTATCATTCAGAATAAGTGCAACCGTTGCCGATGAAGGATTGAAATAGTAAACAAAGCCGCAAGTTGCACATTTTTTAGACTTCTCATTATGGATATCAAAATGAGAAGAGCCACATTCCGGGCAATATAGGAATTGGGAAAGAGGATGTTTCATCACTACCTAAAATAGTTTTTTGTATTATTGGTACAAAAATACACAGAATTAGTTATTAATGGGCATTACTTATATAACTTTAAGTAAATCATTAGTTTCATCTATCAGGGCATAGATTTATTCGATTGGACTTTTCTTGCAAAGGCACCCACTCTGCCTTTATCTTTGCATCAGAAACGAAAAACAAAAAAACGTTTCTACTGTTATAAGTCAATCAATTAAAAATAATAAAAAGTAAAAAGATTATGGAACCAATATTAAATTCTCAACTTCCCGAATTCAGTGTTCAGGCTTTTCACAACGGAGTTTTCAAAACTATCACTAACAAAGATCTGAAAGGTAAATGGGCGATTCTTTTCTTCTACCCTGCCGACTTTACTTTCGTATGTCCCACAGAGCTGGTGGATATGGCTGAGAAGTACGACAAGTTCAAGGAGATGGGAGTGGAAATTTATTCGGTAAGTACTGATTCACATTTTGTACACAAAGCTTGGCATGATACTTCTGAAAGTATCCGTAAGATTCAGTATCCGATGCTGGCAGACCCGACCGGTGCGTTGAGCCGTGCACTGGGTGTTTATATTGAAGAGGAAGGAATGGCTTACCGTGGCACGTTCGTAGTAAATCCGGAAGGAAAGATTAAAATCGTTGAACTGAATGATAATAATATTGGTCGTGACGCCAGCGAATTACTTCGTAAAGTAGAAGCTGCTCAGTTTGTAGCGACTCATGTAGGAGAAGTTTGCCCGGCTAAGTGGAAGAAGGGTGAATCTACTCTGAAACCGAGTATTGATCTGGTAGGTAAAATTTGATAAACTGCCTTGAATATGTATACGAAAGGTCGGTAACGGGGAACGCTGCCGACCTTTTTTTAAAGAAATAAAAGGAGAGAAGATATGTTAGATTCAGCATTAAAAGAACAATTAAAAGGTATATTCGCCGGATTGGCGGCGAATTTTACCTTCGCCATAAATGTATCGTCACAACACGAAAACCGGAATGAGCTACTGGAGCTTCTGGGAGATGTAGCTGCTTGTTCCGATCACCTGACTTGCACTGTGGAGGAAGGAGACGGGTTGCAGTTTACGATCTTGAAGAATGGTGCCCCTACCGGTATTACTTTTAGAGGAATCCCTAATGGACACGAATTTACTTCTTTGCTACTTGCTATCCTGAATCTCGATGGTAAGGGCAAAAACTTCCCCGACGAGGGGGTATGTAGCCGCGTAAAGGCACTGAAGGGGCCCATTCGGCTGACTACATATATATCGCTGACTTGTACCAACTGTCCGGACGTAGTGCAGGCTTTGAATGCCATGACTACGCTGAACCCGTCTATTTCGCATGAGATGGTGGACGGAGCTTTGAATCAGGCAGAAGTAGAGGCCTTGAAGATTCAAGGAGTGCCTTCTGTATTTGCTGACGGAAAATTGATTCATGTTGGTCGCGGTGAGTTTGGCGAATTACTGGCGAAACTTGAAGAGCAGTATGGCGTGGATGAGGCTTCGCTTTCGACAGAGGAGAAGCAATATGATGTAATTGTAGCCGGAGGAGGACCTGCGGGTGTTTCTGCTGCTATCTATTCTGTACGGAAAGGACTGAAAGTTGCAATTGTTGCAGAACGGATAGGCGGTCAGGTGAAGGAGACAGTAGGAATCGAGAATCTGATTTCTGTTCCGGAAACTACGGGAAATGAGCTGGCTGATAACCTGAAAACTCATTTACTCCGTTATCCGGTAGATTTGCTGGAACATCGGAAGATTGAAAAGCTGGAAATTGCGGGGAAAGAAAAACTAGTCACTACCTCTGTAGGTGAGAAACTGGTTACTCCTGCATTGATTATTGCAACGGGGGCAAGTTGGCGTAAACTGAATGTTCCGGGAGAAACAGAATATATCGGGAGAGGTGTTGCTTTCTGTCCTCATTGTGACGGTCCTTTCTACGCAGACAAACACGTAGCGGTAGTTGGCGGTGGAAATTCCGGTGTGGAAGCAGCTATTGATCTGGCAGGGATATGTTCCAGGGTTACCGTATTCGAGTTTATGGATGAACTGAAAGCTGATCAGGTCCTTCAGGAAAAACTCAGAAGTTTGCCGAATGTAGAGGTGTATGTAAGTTCGCAGACTACCGAAGTTATCGGTAATGGAGATAAACTGACTGCCCTGCGTGTGAAAGACCGTAAAACGGAGGAAGAACGTTTGGTAGAGCTGGACGGAGTATTCGTACAGATCGGATTGACAGCCAATAGTGGAGTATTTCGTGAACTGGTGGAGACTAATCGTGCAGGTGAGATCGTGATCGATGCTTTTTGCCGTACCAATGTTACGGGGATTTATGCGGCGGGAGATGTGTCTACCGTGCCCTACAAACAGATTATTATTTCTATGGGCGAAGGCGCAAAAGCTGCACTTTCTGCCTTTGATGATCGGGTCAGAGGAAACATCTGATAAATATAAAAAGTTGATAATAAAAGCTATAAAGGTATGACTACATATCTTTGTAGCTTTTTGTTTTTTTCTTACCTTTGGGAAGTCTAATAATTATAAATTGAATGAAAAACATGAAAAGTATCTTTTTATTGATTCTTACGAGTCTCTTTATTCTTTCGGCACAAGCCCAGCATACATTGAAGCTGATGAGTTATAACGTCAAAAATGCAAATGGCATGGATAATGTCTGTAATTACCAGCGTATAGCAAATGTAATTAATAAAGCTGCCCCCGATATTGTAGCTGTGCAGGAATTGGACAGTATGACTAACCGGAGTGGGAAGAAATATGTATTGGGTGAACTTGCCGAACTTACCGGGATGCACGCGTATTATGCTCCGGCTATAAATCATGATGGAGGAAAGTATGGAATCGGACTATTGTCTAAAAATGTTCCGATTCGTTTGCAGACTATGGCTTTACCGGGAAAAGAAGAAGCGCGTATGCTGATTCTGGCAGAATTTAAAGATTACATTTATTGTTGCACTCATATGTCACTTACAGAAGCGGATCGTATAAAGTCCTTACAGATACTCAAGGATTTTGTTTCCTCTTCTAATTCTAAGAAGCCATTGTTTCTGGCAGGGGATATGAATGCCCAACCAGATTCTGAGTTTATAAAGGGGTTACAAACAGATTTTCAGATCATATCCAATCCTCAGCAATATACTTTTCCCTCTTCTAAACCTAAAATTACTATAGATTATATTGTAGCTTTAAAGCGGAACATGAAAGGATTTACTGTTAAATCTGCCGAAGTTCTGAATGAGCCTGTGGCATCCGATCATCGTCCATTGATTGTAGAACTACGTATGGCAAAATAGTTTCTCATATAATTCTGTTGTTGGTGAGGTAATTCAATCGCTATTCATCCGATTATTCTTATGCCTATTCATATATGAATAAGGTAGTTTTTTGTAAATTCAGATATATTTATTTTGTATTGTAAATATATAAAATAGGTTTTAAATAGTCTGTTTATTGCATTATATGGTAGTAAAACGATAGTGATGCTTGGCGATGTAAAAGATGAAACTATAAAAAAAGAGACTCTTCAAAAAAAATGAAGTAGTCTCTTTTGATGGAATATTATAATATTATCTAGTCGGAATAGATGATATAATTTTATGACTTTAGCGGAGCATTGGAGCCATCCTCTATCTTTTCAACTTTCACTTGATTTTTATTTATCGGTACAAGCTATTAGCTTTAATCCTTGTTTTTTATCCTAAGTTATTGCTTTATATGCATATTCTTAGGCTTTTGGGTGATTAATCTGATGAAATAATCTTTTATCCTTTGTGCCTGTTGATTATCAACGGAAAGATAGATGTGCTGACCATTTGATGAAGGATTGAATTGGGTGATACCTTCATTGGTTACTACTATGTTGCCTCGTTCGGATTGATTGAAAAATACACTGTCCGGTTCAGTCGCATAGAGTGTTGCTGTGAGATCCCATGTTGCTCTGTCATAAGGCATGGGACGATAGTGCAGATATCCTTCAACCATTGGATGGCTGACTCCCCAGTTGAAATCATTTTCTATTACTTTAGCCGGAAATTGAATTTTTGAACCTACGCCAAATGGTGAGACCACAATTTGTCCGGGCCATTCTGCGAACAGCTTTTGAGCAGAAGGTATATCATTGACGATATTAAACTCTTTTATAGGATTTGTATTGAAACATCCCGCCATAACAGAAAGTAACTTGACTTTCTTGGCAACTAGTTCTTTTCCTGTCAGAGAGGAATATTTGTCTGCCGGAGTTTCTAATAAGCGTGCTAAGTTTGTAGAAAAACCTACAGAGATAATTGTGACAGAGTGATCCGGCTGCTTAGCTAATAACTTGCGGTACAGAATGTGCGCATCGGGCAGCTCGCTGTATTTTTTTCGACTCCTTTTGAATAAAGGAATTCCATTTTCTTCGAGCTTACACACATTCTGTGCATAGTTTACATAATCATCAATGGTAACTCCATCTTTAAGTTTTCCAATGGGAATTTTAGGATAGCCATACCAGGTATTCATGATATCTATGAACTCGGTTGAGTATTGACTATCTTTGTTGTTCATGATACCCAGTATTTTTAACCGACCGGAATCCGTGTATTTATACAGCATGTCCAGAGCCAAAACATCGTCAATGTCATTACCAATGTCGGTATCAAAGATTACATTGATTATTCGATTGTTTTGCTTCTCATTTTTTGCATATCCTTTACCGGAAGTAAACAAGAATATGGCAGAAATGAAACTGAATAAGAATAAAGTGTTTTTCATGTAGTTTGATCTTTTTAGTAAACAGTATGTAAAATATTAATTTCCTCCTGATAAAATGATAAGAATCAGTCCCAGAATGAACAGAATGAACATGATGGTCAGCAGTAAGTCGATCTTTTTGCTGGAACCACTGAATTCTTTCCAGATGAATACCCCCCATAGGGCAGCAATCATAGGAGCACCTTGTCCTAACGCGTAGGAGATAGCTGCTCCGGCTTTCCCGGCTGCAATATAGCTTAGTGCTGTTCCCAATCCCCAGATACAGCCGCCTAAGATTCCGACTAGATGCGTACTGGCTTTTCCGGCAAAGTATTCTTTGTAAGTGACCGGTTTTCCGACAAAAGGATGTTTCATCACTAAGGTGTTGAACACAAAATTACTAAGAAAAATGCCGATGGTAAAGATGAAAAATGCTGTATAGGGAGTTGCCATTCCCGCAGTCGGTGATTCGAAGTTATTTAAATCCATGGAAGCAGCTACAAAACGGTAGAAGAAAGACATCAGTATGCCGGCAATTGCTGCCAGAATGATTCCCTTTTTGCTGCTGCTTGCGCTTTCTTTTTGTTTTTGTCCGGCGGCTATTCCATTACAGATAATGGCTATGACAATCAGTAGTACTCCTGTGAATAACCAGATCGGATCTCCTTTGGGAGCACTTAAATAGTTGATGAATACTCCCAATACCAGTGCTAATCCTACACCAAGAGGGAAAGCTACAGCCATTCCTGCTATAGATACGGAAGCCGCCAGGAGAATATTGGAAGCATTAAAGATGATACCTCCGATCAAGGCACTAACTATGTTCTCTGTGCTTACTTGTCGTATGTTTTCAAGAAAACCTACACCGGAACTTCCGAAGCTGCCTAAAGTAAATACTGAAAGAAGGGCAAATAATAGAATACCTATGGTATAATCCCAATAGTAAAGTTCGTAGCGCCAATTCTTACTGGCTAGTTTCTGGGTATTTCCCCAGGAACCCCAACAGATCATTGTGATGAAGCAGAATATGACTGCTAATGTGTAACTGTTTACGATAAACATGGTATTGTGGAGTTTAAGGATTTTATTTAATGGTTTTGCATGAAGGTATTTACTTCGTCGAGAGTCGGAATTGAGGGTTGTGCCCCTAGTCGGGTTACTGCAATTGCTGCTGCTGCATTTGCAAAATTAAGTGCCTCCTTGTCTATTTCCTTTTTCGCACAAACAACAGCTAATGCTCCACAGAAAGTGTCGCCTGCTGCTACTGTATCAATAGCCTTTACTTTGTAACCCGGAAGTTGCATGGTTTCCCGTTCGTTTTTCATGTAGACTCCTTGACTTCCCAAAGTAATCACAATATTACGTGCTCCGGATCTTAATAGGGTTTGAGCAATATCCTCCAGATTATTCCCTGTATATTCGATTCGGGAAATGAAAGATGCCTCCAGTTCATTGACTACTAATATGTCAATGGCTGTCATCAATTCCTCGTCGATCAGACAGGCGGGTGCAGGGTTAAACAATACTTTTTTGCCTTTTTGTTTGGCTAATAAGGCTGTCTTTTTTATTGTTTCATAAGGGATCTCAGCTTGCATCACAATGATATCTGCTTCCTCTATTACTTCAGAGAATTGAGTGATGCATTCGGGTAGTAAGGAAAAATTAGCTCCGGGAGCTACTGCTATACAGTTTTCACCACTATTGGCAACATAGATAAGTGCAGTTCCTGTGGGGTGATTGGCATCGTCGATGATATAATCTGTCATGATCCCTTCTGCTTTGAAATGCTTTTTCAGAATATCTGCATACATATCATTGCCTAAGGCGGTAACGAATGTTACAGAACCTCCAAGTCTTCCTGCTGCAACGGCTTGATTGGCACCTTTTCCGCCAAATGACTGAATAAAGCTGGCATTCCCTACTGTTTCTCCGGGTGCCGGAATATGGCTGACTTGCGCTACCATATCGATATTTGAACTTCCAACAACTACAATTTTCATTTGATTATAGATTTATTTATTCGACTTAGGTTTATTCTTGTAATATCACTTCTCTCTTATACGGAATGGCACTTTGAGCACCAATGCGAGTTACAGCAAGTGCTGCTGTGGCATTGGCAAATCTGACTGCTTCCGGCAAACTGTGTCCCTCGGACAAATGAACGCTGAATGCTCCACAAAACACATCTCCGGCTCCGGTTGTATCAATTGTTGCCACCTCTTTAGCCTGAATCATGGTATATTCGTCTTTTTCTTTTACGTAAGCCCCGTCTTTTCCCAATGTGATAACAACGTTCTCGATTCCTTTCTCTCCAATGGCTTCGGCAGCCCGGTGCGCACTTTCAGTATCTATAACCTTGATCCCTGACAACATTTCTGCTTCGATACGGTTGGGGAGTATAGTATGTACATTTTTTAAAAAGGAGTCACTTAATGTAGAGGCCGGTGCAGGATTGAGGATGACTTTTTTACCATATTCAAAGGCAATGGATGCTGCATATTCTACTGTCTCTAAAGGAACTTCCAGTTGCATAAGTACGATGTCAGCTTCTCTTATTTTTTCTTTGGCTTTATCTATGTCCTCCAAAGAAAGTGAACGGCTTGCTCCCGGCGCAACGATAATACTGTTTTCACCAAAAGAATCGACCGATATAAGTGCAACTCCTGAAGGGCTTTTCTGATCGGTGAAGATAAATTCGGTATTAATCTTCTCCAATTTATATATTTCCAAGGCCTGTAGCCCGAATAAATCATATCCTATTTTGGAGATAAATGTGACTTCGGCTCCTAGTCTCGAAGCGGCAATTGCCTGATTGGCTCCTTTACCACCCGGATTCATGTAAAAAGTCCCTCCCAGAATAGTCTCACCGGGCACAGGTAGTCTGTTGGCTTTGACAACCATATCAGTGTTGCAACTGCCGATTACTACAATCTTGGGTCTATGAATGGGAGTTATTTCCATGGTATTTAAAATTAGGATTGTACAAAAGAAGAAAATAATAAAATACTGTTTTCTACATTAATCTTCTATTTATATAATTTCAAACTGATTATATGTCCCAATAATCCTTGTATGTTTCGAGAATTGAATATGAACTCTATTCTATGATTAAACAACTACATTTAACGAATTGTTCTTTTTTCTTCAGGATACGTCAAGTATCTATTTCTTTTGATAATTTATATAATTTCAATGCCACTCTTATCAGATAAATTTCTTTCTCAAAGTCTTTTTGCATTGATATGCTGTTGGAGAGTTTCGGTCAGGCTTTTTTTGAGTATTTTCGATTCGATCCATGCCGTGAAGTCGAAAATGTGGAGTAGCTGGTTTTCATATTTGTCATCGTGTAAATGATTGATTTCAGGAGTTAGTTTCTCCCAGAATAGTTCCCGTTCATTTCGTAGGATTGGGAGGTTCTTCTTGTTCAGAAACCATAATATAAGATGTTCTGTTTTGAATGACTGTTCTTTGGGAGATGACAGACCTCGTGTGATAGATCGGGATTCATAGCGGATTAAGTCAAATTCCTGCATTTCGTAATAGGCGATCAGGCGGACCAACCGGATGGTCCTCATTAAAGGCAGGTATTTGATGTTATGGTCTACAATCGCATTGCTAATGTATTTTTTAGCAGCTTTGTAATCCTGGTTCCCGATATGAATTAGTGTAGTATAAAGCAATAACTCACTTTTACGGATGGGACTGAGCCATACTTCTTTGTCATAGAGTGATTCGTGATAATGATTCATTAGTTTGGTGCATTCCGGGAAATCTCCTTTATCAAGTGACGGAAAAAGTTCGTATTGAAAAAGCAGGCAAGTAGCATTGACTTTAAATTCGAGTGAAGTGGTTGTAATCAGCTTTTTCAGCTTTTCGAGGAAATAAGGCATTTCTTCATAGTTGCCTACAGATCGTAGACTGCTAAGTACTCCTTCGAGGACGGATAGGTAATAAATGGGGGGATTCGACCAGAATTGTTGGTTCTTCTCAAATAACAAATCAAGTTCTTTGTATGAGTTCAAAGCAGCTTTGTCATTTCCTGTCATCATTAAGTAGTTGGCCTGAAAAAGCTTGTGATTCCGCGTTAATTCAAAGTTCCCTTCAGACTCGGACGAGGCTGCGATATAAAGCTCATTAACCATGAGATCGTTCATGTCTTGCTTTTGTTGGGCTGTCCGGATAGAACCGATGTGAGTCAGGCGGTATTTTAGAAGATTGTGCAAAGAAGATTGTTCAGTGATTTTCCTGATTTTCTTTAACGCTTCGTTCTGCATAAAGTGTTTGTGAAAAAGCTCTTGTTCGGTTATATTGGGAAAGTTCAGACGGAGTAAATATTCCAGTTCTAGCTTGAGGGCAATGATCAATATCTCATTATTTTCATAATATTGTGCCTGTTCAATGGTGTTGGATAGTATTTCGAAGCATTCTTCAAATAAAGAACGTTCGTAAAGCATACGGGCTTTACAAAGATTGTTGAACAGGTCATAGTAAGTATCTTTCTTCTTCCGAAGAGTGAGTAAGGTATCTGTCAGCTTTTCATATAGATATTGAATGGAAACTTCAAAAGCTCCGTTCGGTCTGCGTTTATGAAACTCCTCCTTTATTGTATTTCCATTTGGTTGTTTACTCTTTGTGATGATATCATAAATCACCAGATAATCTTTTTCATCCTTGTCTTTTACGACTAAAAGGGAGAAATGTTTTTTTTCAGCTTTTGACAGTGAATATATCAGGGATATAACGGAATCGACTCTTTTCATGGGAATTTCATTAGTATTAGCCTCGCAATATTCGGGAATTTATATGGAAAATGCAAATCATAGGAAAATAAAAATCCGACTTGAACGAAATCAAGCCGGATTTTCTGATACTAATGAAGGAAGCTAACCTTACAAAGTTGGGTCCGGTGATTCTCCACCACCTTCTTCTTCACCACCGCCTTCTCCGCCGCTCGGAGGGACTGTGCTATTTTTACTTGTTGTATCCAGCTTTTGAATGCTGACCTTGTTTATCATATCTTTTAATAAACTGCCGGGTGTGAAAATAATCTTGCGATTCCTTAGCGTATCTGTGCCCACTTCTCCCTCCTCATCCTGACTTTTACATCCGAAAGAAGGACGGAAAGTTCCGAATTCTCCGAGACTGACGGAGGCCCCTATTTCCATATATGTTTTCAGGGAATCGATTAATCCGTCGAGGACAGACTTTACTACACCGCGTGGGACGAATCCTACAGCTGTTACTTGGTTGCATAGCATCTTAAAATCAACACTCACTACATTGAACGGACGTGCTACATACTTTTCGGCTTTTTCCTTATCAAAGCCAAAGGTGGTTTTTTTGACTACATATCTCAGTGCCATAATCTTTAATAGTTTTAATAGTTAATACTTCTAGTTTTTATTTTGTGATCACGATGCAAAGATATGAAAACTAAAATTAGTGGGCAAGTAATTTTGAGAATGTGCGTTAATAAAATAGTTAATATGGTTATCCAGTCCACTTTCCAATAATCAAAACCTGTTGTATTTGCTGCTTTGATAGGCTCTGTTTCCCTCTAAACCATAAATTTCTCCAATTTGTTTTTCCAACGTTTCCAATCGGGCATTTCTGATTCGAGAAGTTCAAAAAATGCTTTGGTGTGGTCATGGTGTAATAAGTGGCATAACTCGTGTGTTATCACATACTCAATACATGGTTTAGGAGCTTTTATCAATTCTGTATTTAAGATGATTTTCCCTTTTGGTGTACAACTTCCCCATCTGTTTCCCATTTCTTGTATATAAATAGAAGAAGGTGAGATTCCATATTTGGCGAAACGAGTGATAATAGGTTCTGCTATTTCGGCAAACTTTATCTTTGCATGTTCTCTGTACCAACTTCTCATTAATTCTTCTGCCTTATATTGTTGCGAACACACCACTTCAAAATAACGTCCTTTGTATTTGGCACTATTGGGTTTTCCATTCATTACTTTGAGCATATATTGTTTACCCAGATAATAATGTGATTCGCCACTTACATATTTTTTAGGAGGTGTGTGTGTCCCGAACGAAAGGAAGTACGATTGTTGTTTTACAATCCATCTGGCACGTTTTAGTAATTTTGACTCAATTAGTTCCTGTGAGGAACCCAAAGGAGCATTAAGTAAAACCTTTCCTTCGGGCGTGACGATAATTCCCAACGTTTTTCGTTTGGTAAATTTTATGCTATACTGAATTGATATTGTGCCATATACTATTTCACCATTCATTGTTTAAACCATAATTTTGCTACTTCTACACATCGGTCTATTATTAAATCCATATCGTCAAATGAAATTGGAAGGTTATACTTTCTTTTCACTTCATCGATTAGATAATCTTCAATTTCAATTTTCATTTTTCCGATAATGTTTCCTTTATTAGGCCAATCGATAATAACCATCTCATTATCCATTATATGTTCTTTTATAATAGCGTCTATAGCATTAGCGGTATACAATGCTATTTCTTTCAAGTTTATCTCAGTCTCATCCTTCAGGATCATTTTATAGACTTCAAGACTTAATCCGAAATAAGCTCTTGCGGCATTATTATTTTGAATAGATACAGGAATGTCGCTGTCTGTGTGGGAAAGTACCTTATTCATACATTCTGTCACACGTTTAAGATATTCTATTTCATCAATTCGGGCTTGCTCGTAGGCGGCGATGGTTTCTTCAAGCAATTGCGAAAACTTTTTGTAGAAGGCAGGGTCGGCATCCATATTCTCTGTAATGTGCTTGGCTGTTCTTGATGCGATGGTGTCAGCTTTGGCTACGGTGCCTGTCACTTTTTCCACTTCCTGAGCAAACTTCTCTTTATCAAAGATATTCACCAGTTCTGTTATGATTTTCACTTCTCCACTTTCTATGTGGGTATTAATCAATTTCTGTATTTGGCTTTCGTACTGTTTGAAGTTAATGGTGTCAGAATAACGCTCTTGGACTGCACTTCTAAGTTTTAAGAACATGGTTAAGTCATTCTTGTAAACTTCGATTTCATTTTCGGCCGTGTTTTTATGGAAATAGATTGCCGATAGTGCAATTTTTAGCGTTTTGGCATAGGCTGTGAGCTTCTCATAAAACTCTTCACGAATATTATCCGCACGTAGCAGTTCTCCATAGGCTTCTAAATCTTTTTTGTTACCAATCTCCTTAAAGATGTTCCAGATGTCCGAATGCTTTTGTGGTAATTGGAATATTTCTTCGGAAATATCAGTAAATGTACCTTCTAAGTCTTCGGCATTGAAATTCGAGTATAGTTCAAGAGCTGAATTCAGATTACTTAATACGCCATAGTAATCTATAATATAACCGAAATCTTTGTCATCACAAACGCGGTTTACACGCGCTATAGCTTGCAATAGCGTATGATCAGTCAGTTTTCGGTCAAGATACAGAACTGTATTCTTCGGTTCGTCAAATCCTGTTAATAACTTATCAACTACAATTATGATTTCGGGTTTCTCACTCTCTTGGAAACGGTTGATAATATTCGTTTCATATTTTTTGGCTGTCCCATGTTCATCCATCATGCGTTTCCAGAAGGCGATCTCGGTGTCGGATGTATCCCCATATGCAGCATCTTCTCCTTCACGGGTATCAGGAGAGGTTATTAAGACTTCTGAAGAAACAATTCCTATTTCATCTAAGAACTTTTTATAAAGAATTGCTATACGTTTACGAGATGCCACGAGTTGAGCCTTAAATTTAGTTCCTTGCCAGTTTTCTTTAAAATGGATTGAAATATCCCAAGCGATGGCGTAAATACGTTGCTCCGTTTGGTTTAGCTGGTCGGCACGACTGAATTTCTTTTTCATGTCTGCCCGCTGGTATTCGTTTAAGGGTTCACAGACTTTCTCAAAGTAAAGGTCGATCGGTTTTTCGTGTACAATCTGTGGAATCATGCGTCCTTCGTAAAGCAGTGGAACTATTGCACCATCTTTCACTGCCTGGTCTACTGTGTAAACAGGCAGAATGATACCTCCAAACTTTTTGGCTGTACTTTTCTCTTTTTTCATCAATGGTGTTCCCGTCATAGCTATGAAACAGGCATTCGGTAATGTCTTTTCCATTTTAGTTCCCATTTCGTCATATTGTGAACGGTGCCCTTCGTCGATGAGTACGAATATATTAGGATCAGCGAGTGGTTTCTTTATGCCTTTTACTGCTGTTTGAAATTTATTGATGACCGTTGTAATTACTGCGTTACTTTTACTTTCGAGCAATTCAGTCAGCTTGCTACCGGTGCGTGCATTTTCAACATACGTACCGCACTTTGTGAAAGTTTTTGTTATTTGTCTGTCAAGGTCGGTCCGGTCAGTTACTAGAATGATTTTAGGATTACGGATGTTTTCATCTAAAACAATAGCTTGTGCCAAAAGTACCATTGTTAATGATTTACCGCTTCCTTGGGTATGCCATATTACACCTCCATGCCGTTTGCCACCTTCGATGTTACGGATTCTGTTTATGGTTTTGCAAACGGCAAAATATTGCTGATAACGGGCTATTTTTTTGATTCCATCATGATAAAGCGTATAACGATACATTAATTCTAGTAACCGTTGGGGACGGCATAAGGAGTATAGACATTCATCTTGTACAGAAGGGGTAATTGGCGCAAGATATATTTCCTCAAAATGCTGTCGGACATAGTGAAAACGTTCAGAGAAGAGTTTGTTGTTAATATGTTTGATATTAACTAAATTGTAAAGTGCTTGTTTATGTGCATTCTCTTCTTTACTATCGGCAAATTGCTCTGTCCATTTTGCCCAGAACTTTTCAGGGGTAGCTGTTGTTGCGTAACTTGCTGATTGGGTTGCAACTGAAAGCAGGAGGGCTGAGTAGACGTATAGTGAGCGTATCCCGTCATCTTTTTGATTTCGCAAATGTTGTGATATAGCTTGTGCGATAGAATCTTTTATATCAGGACGTTTGCATTCTATCACACATAGTGGTATACCGTTTACAAACAAAACAATGTCCGGACGATAAGTCTCAGTTGTTCCCGTGCGTGTTACTGCAAACTCTTCGGTTACGTGAAAAACATTGTTTTCAGGATGCTTCCAATCAATATATTGCATTGTGAAACTTTTCTTGTCTCCATCCACTATTTGTTCGAGTGTTTTTCCTGCTGTTAGCAGATCATAAACAACTTGCGATGCCGACATGAAACCTTCATTCAATGGTACGTTTCGGAGTGCTTCAACACCAATTGTAATGTTCTGCGGTGTAAATAAGGCAGTCTTTGTAGAACTTACTTGTATGGTGTTGATATGTTCCAACTGGCGGCGCAGAATTGATGTCAGCAATACATTGGAGGTATTACCTTCACGCAATTCCAGAGCTTCATCTTGAGTGAGATAAATATAGCCTAGCTTTTCAAGTAACATGAGAGCGGGGATTTGGCTGATGTGGTCTTCTTTGAAAGATATTCCGTTCATAGTGAATGTTTTTTATAATCAGCTTTAATTATTCTTTTGGAGTTCGTAGATTCTATTTTAATAATTATCCCAATTAGCTGCTGCAAACATTTTCATTCCATTAGCAGGATTGTACCAAGGATACAGTTTTAAAAACTCTTTTTCTGCATCGACAAAGTTATTATTGATCACTCTTATATGATGTAAATATAATAATCCTATCGTAGCAGAACGAGACATTCCTTGATTGCAATGTACAAATACTTTCATGCTAGGTAGATGTTGGTCAATTGCTTTAATTGCTTCGTCGATAATTTGTTTTGGAATATATGCAGGATTAGGAGCATCTACCAAATTTAATATTAAGTGATTTTCACGATAAGCTATTAAGTATTCAGGATGGGTTTTAGGTGCACCTTGTCCTGAATATCCTAATGCTTGTCGATGATACGGTTCTTTACAGGCATGTATAATAAACCAACCATCTTGTTGTTTGATAATATTCTCATAATCATCTTGGGAACCAATGTGTAAATTGGGATAAATTTCTTTCATGTTATTTATGTTTTTATTCTTTTTTTTCCAGTTAGTAATTGTTGCATAAGGCTACGTTTCTGAGTGCCGAATTGATCAAGACGTTTTTTCACTAGTTCAATTTCCAGATCAGCTGTTGCTAGAATAGTAGCGATTACTTGCTGCTCTGTAAAGTGCGGAAAAGGAACAGTTGTGTTGAAAAAATCTTTTCTATCTACATTTAATAAACCATCACCTCTTGCACCAGATGTAATTATTCGTTTAAGCTGTTTGTCTAATCCATGATTAATAAACCATTGTTGATAGAAACTAATGTTTATTTTGGCAGTTTTTTGAAAACAAATATAGACAAAAGGAACAAGGGCATATTCGTATTCATCTAGTTTATAAATGCATCCCATTGGATATGTTTTAGAATTTCCTTTGTTATATGCGAAATCATCTTTTTTTAATAGTGTGTATTTATTAAGACTATTCCCCGCAATGATTCTGTCGAATTTATTTTGCTGAGAAACTAATCCTAATTTTGCAGAAATCGTCATTACTGGGTAGTTCTGTTGCTTGTCATTTATTGCATTAACTTCACAGAATATATTTCCGAGTCTTACTTGTTTCCATGGTTCAGTATAATAAAGAAGCCGTTTTTTTCCCGTGAGTAGTTGTTGCATTAAAGCACGTTTACGACAGATGAGTGCATCAATTAGTCTTGTTTGCTTTTCAATAGCATCATCCCATACACTGAGTATTTCTGCTATTTTTTTCTGCTCATTAATCGGTGGAACTATGAGCTTGTACCGAACTAATTTCTCGACAGATAATCCTGGTTGAGCTGAAGATTCTGAGAATTTGTTTAGATTCCAATAATCAAGTTTATATTTTAGCCATTGTATATTTTCGAAAGATTGAACTGCAATTGCATGTTCCGAAATATAGTTTCTGCCTTCAACATAGTTTATATTTCCACATAGTGCTCCTTGGCGACCTATTAATATATATGCTCCATCATGTGTGTAAGTATCAGAATAACCTCGTAATCCATTACCACCATATACGGGATATTTCCCTTTTTCGGATATTTGTTTTGAGGTTATTGTTGTTCCGCTCTTAAAGTGAGAACATATCTCCCCTAATCTTTTAATCTCCCATTCCTTCGGAATAACTCCCAATGTTGAATCTTTATATCCTTCCGGTATATCTTTCTCTTTCATATTCCTAGTCTTGGTTAGATGTTTTTTTATTCAACACCTTTTTCTGTTCGCTCGCCAATCTACGCTCTACCTTTTTAATATCTTCTGCTGCTGGCAAATCTTCCGGTACAATGCCTCTTTCCAGAAGCATTTTTCTTACGGCGAGGTTATTATCAACATGTTCTTTAGATATAGATGTTTCACCATGCAGATCTTTCGCTTGCACATTGACACTTGTCATTTCGGCGGCAAAATCTTTTGCTTTTATGCTGATAGTCGGCAAAAAGTCTGCTATGGGGCGTTTTTCGGGTACTCCCATTTTGTGTTTCATGAGTGCTGTATTCAATCGAAACAGAGCCTGATCTCCTTTGGAGCGAATGATAGCGAACCCTTTATCATTTACACCGCGCTCATATAAAACGCCGGAAAGGTGCTTTTCTGTTTCTTGTAGTTTGATGCGAGCTTTGATACGTTCTACTTCCAATAACCGTTGCTCTATTAATTCTGCCCTTCGCGTTTGGACGGCGAAATATGTCTGTGCAAAAGCGACTTGCTCCTTTCGAGAATCTCCATTTTGAGCAATCAGATAACAAGCATAGCGTGTCAGAAGGATATCATCGATCTCTTTTTCGGCTCCTTTGGGCATAGCGATCGTTTTCCTGACGTCAGGAAAATGATCAGCAGTATCCTGTCCGGCATTTCGGCACGATTCTTTTGCTTTTTCAATTACTTTAGAGAAGTTTTCCCACTTACTGTATCCAAACAAATGTTGTATTTCTCTGGCGCTCCAACATTCTACTCCTTCTAGTTCTGAAGCAGCTGCCTCGAAGTCGGAAAATAAACGCTTAATTTCTTCTGTCTTCATTTTCAATCAGTTCCTTTTGTCAATAACCTAATTCTTTTAGATAAGCTTTCATCTTTGTTTGTACTTCGGCAAGTTCCGCTTCAAGCGAATCGATCTCCTTTTGCACGGCCACGATATCAATTTCCTCTTCTTCTTCGTAGGTATCTACATAACGAGGTATATTAAGGTTATAATCATTTTCAACAATTTCTTCTCGCGTTGCCACATAGGCATATTTATCCTCCGCTACACCTGATGATAGTTCTCCTGCCGTAAATTTACGATAGGTAGAAACGATATGATCAATATCCTGATTACGTAACCTGTTCTGGTTCTTACCATTCTCATATTGACGGCTGGCATCAATGAAGAGTACATTGTCTGTCTTTTTTCCTTTGTTGAATATTATAATCGTTGCCGGGATACCAGTACCAAAAAATAGATTAGCTGGAAGACCTATAACTGCTTCCAAGTAGTTTTCTTCAATAGTCTTTTGGCGTAGTTTCCCTTCGCTTGACCCTCGGAATAGCACGCCATGGGGTGCTACCACACCAACTTTACCATGCCCTTCATATGCAACTTCGAGCATGTGACTGATAAATGCCCAGTCTCCTTTGCTTTTGGGAGGAACGCCTCTCCAGAAACGTTTATATTGATCATTTGCAGCTTCATCGGCTCCCCATTTGTCGAGAGAAAACGGAGGGTTGGCTACAACTGTATCAAACTTCATTAACGCATCGCCTTCTTTAAGTTTCGGATTTCGAAGTGTATCACCCCAACGGATGGTAGCACTGTCAAAACCATGTAACAACATATTCATCATTGCTAAAGCCCATGTGCTACCGTTAAGCTCTTGTCCGTAAAGTGAGAAGTTGTCTCCTCCAACCTCTTTCCCCGCTTTAATCAATAAAGAGCCGGAACCACAGGTTGGGTCACAAATTCTGGCTCCCGGCTTGCTCTTAGTTAGTTTGGCCAATAAAGTCGATACTTCTTTGGGAGTGAAGAATTCACCCGCTTTTTTCCCGGCACCACTTGCAAAATACTCGATTAGATACATATAAGCATCTCCAATTACATCGTTATTCTCCAAATGTGATTCATCAAATTGTAACTTTTCGTCAGAAAAATCGATGAGCAGGTTTTTCAGACGGGTGTTTTTATCTTTGGCTTCTCCGAGATTACTACTATTAAAGCTTATATTACGGAATATGCCACTACCATCTTCGCTACTCAGTTTTTCTCGATTAGCATTTTCCAGGTCGGCAAGGGCGATGTCTATCAGTTCTCCGATATTTATTTCGTTGCGACGTTCGTATAAATAGTCAAAAGTACTGTTCTCCGGTACAATAAAGCGTTCATGCCGCATGGCTCTTCTGGCACGTTCTTCATTACCTTCATATCTTTTAAGATATTCCTGATACTTTGATTTATTTACATCGCTTACGTATTTTAAAAACAGCATGGTGAGAATGTAATCCTTGTATTGGCTGGGGTCAATCACCCCTCTGAATGTGTCACAAGCCTTCCAGATCACTTTGTTAATATCGTCCTGAGTAATTTTAGATTCCATTATTTATAATATTTTTTAGTTTGTATTCTGTTAATAGGTTACGTTTGCGGATAATTTCCTTATATAACCTTTCTTCCTCTTTTTGAAGTTCGGCTATTGCTAAAATTGTTTTTTGTTTGTCAATAGAAAGAATCGGAATGTTTAGTTCTTCCATTGTTGCCTTTGATATGGAACGGATTGCGGTCCCTTTTGCATTTAGACTCAAATATTGCAGTGTTGTAGGCAAATTGAAAAACCAACATAGATATTCCGGGAGCACTCTGTTTTTATTAGTGATTTTAATAACGAGAAATGATGATGAGGCTACCGCATTATATTTCTGGGTCTCGAAAATGGCACAAAAAAGATTTGTTCCTTTTGCCACAAACAACAAATCCTTTTCTCTGAGAAGATATTTGATATTTGTGTTGTCAAGTGCAATAGTGGGCTTTTGCCTTGAGTGCATACAGCCATTACTGTCGAAGTTATTAACTTGCAGATATAAGGTGTTGGCTGCTGGCGATGGCTTGAGGTATACGCCTGTTTGCACTTCTGCTATATCTTTTAATTTAGTCATTATATTTAATTTTGTACTCGATCTACAAAGAAATAAACTATTCTTTAATTATCAAAATTATTTTCAGTAATAATTCTACAAAATATCACTGCTTGTTTTTTTATGTTTATTTTTGTTGCCTCTTTTATATATTCCTTATCCTCTTATAGAAATTTCAATTATGAAGTTTAATTCCAAAAGCTTAGTTATTTCTCTGAATAAAGTAATACCTTTGGGTGCACAAATTAATTCGTTGAACTATAGTCTTCCTTTCGTTGAACTATAGTCCAACGAAAGGAAGGCTATAGTTGTCGCTTCGAAGGACTATAGTTCAACGAATTAATTTGTATACAGAAAACTATTAATTGTTGAACCATTATATATTAATTATAGTATGAGCATTTATTATGATCTTTACGCAAGTGGCAATCCGCTGAAACGGGAGGAACAACAACCGCTTCACGCGCGTGTTATTCCATCAGGAACCCTTGACGCCAAGAAATTTATCGAACTGGTATCCAAGTCCAATGGTTTCAGTCAAGCTACCATTGAAGGTTGCCTGCAAGCTGTGACGGACGAATTGCAGCGTTGGCTCTCACAAGGATGGACCGTAGAAGTTGGAGAGTTGGGCTATTTCTCTTTGTCATTAAAGTGTGATCGTTCGGTGATGGAGAAGAAAGAAATCCGTTCGCCTTCTATCCGGCTTAATAAGGTGAACCTGCGTGTTAATAAGAAATTCAGCGAAGGGTTGGAGCCGTTACAGTTAGAACGCATCGCATCTCCATATCGTACAGACAATACTCGTGGGGAAGATGAATGCCGTGCACTTCTTATGCGGCATATAGATGAACATGGTTGCATTACCCGTGCTGATTTTGTGAGATTGGCAGGTATCAGTCGTGATAAGGCAGTGGAATTTCTCAGAAAATATTTGGATGAAGGTATTATCCGGAGATATGGGGCAGGTAAGACGGTGGTGTATTTGAAAAAGTAATGAAGTAAGATGTTCATAATAATAGAACGAAGTTAGACTATTTTAATAAGACATCCAAGTTTGTCAAGTTAATGAACTGAAATATTGTTCTTTTGGTATGGTTTTTTATGTGAAAAGCTATATCTTCGAAGCACTTTTAATAGTTGAAGAACAAAATGTTAGATTTAAAACAACTTACAGCTGATGTTTGCCATATCGCGACGGAAGCCGGACATTTTCTGAAAGAAGAACGGAAAAGTTTTCGGCGTGACCGTGTGGAAGAGAAACACGCGCATGATTATGTATCCTATGTGGATAAAGAGTCTGAAAAGAGAGTGGTAGCAGCGCTTTCTGCTTTACTGCCCGAAGCCGGATTTATAACGGAAGAAGGTTCTGCTATTTATCAGGATGAGCCCTATTGTTGGGTGATTGATCCGCTGGACGGAACGACAAACTATATACATGATGAAGCTCCTTACTGTGTATGCATTGCTTTGCGTAACCGTACGGAATTACTTTTGGGAGTAGTCTATGAGGCCTGCCGGGATGAGTGTTTCTATGCCTGGAAAGGAGGTAAAGCCTATATGAATGGTAAAGAGATTCATGTCTCCGATGTAAAGGAAGCAAAAGATGCCTTTGTTTTTACCGAGCTACCTTATAATTATAGTCAGTATAAACAGACAGCTCTTCATCTTATTGATAAGTTGTATGGCAAGGTAGGAGGGATTCGTATGAATGGATCTGCTGCTGCGGCAATTTGCTACGTAGCTATGGGACGTTTTGACGCTTGGGCGGAGGCTTTTCTCGGAAAATGGGATTATTCGGCTGCGGCACTGATTGCTCAGGAGGCCGGTGGAAAAGCTACCGACTTTTATGGTAATGATTATTTCATAGAAGGACATCATATTATTGTTAGCAACCGATATTTGCATCCCTTATTCCAAAAATTGTTAGAAGAAGTTCCTCCATTGGATATGTAGGGCTATGGATTTATTGAATTGTAACGATACAAATTACCACTATGATGGAACACACTTTGCTTATTAAAGGCTGGCTCAATTCATTTCTGTCTCTCTTTTTTCCCCGTTGCTGCCTTACTTGTGGCAAACCACTGGCAAAAGGAGAGGAGTGTATTTGCACGATGTGTAATATAAACTTGCCACGTACAAATTATCATCTTCAGAAAGATAATCCGGTGGAGCAGCTTTTCTGGGGAAAGATCCCCTTGGAGCGGGCGACTTCTTTTTTCTATTACCGGAAAGGTAGTGATTTCCGTCAGATTCTTCATCAACTAAAATATGGCGGACAGAAGGAACTCGGAGCAATTATGGGGCGTTGTATGGCATCAGAACTATTGTCGTCCGGTTTCTTTAAGGGGATGGATGTCATTATTCCGGTTCCGCTACACAAGAAGAAACAACAACTACGTGGCTATAATCAGAGTGAATGGATAGCTCGTGGAATTACAGATGTGACGGGGGTTCCTATAGATATGGAATTGGTTGTACGCCGAAAGAATACTGAGACTCAGACACGTAAGTCTACTTTTGAACGCTGGGAAAATGTAGATGGGATTTTTGAGCTCCATTCTTCCCGAAATCTTCAAGGAAAACATGTGTTGATTGTGGATGATGTGCTGACGACGGGTGCTACTACTGTAGCGTGTGCTTCTGCATTGATGGAAATAGAAGGATTACAAATCAGTATATTGACTTTGGCAATAGCAGAGTGATAATAAATAATGTGCATAGGAGTATATTTTATAATAAAATAATATATCTTTGTTCAACATCCTATCTTTTGGAGGCATAGAAATATTTATATGAAAAAACACAAATATGGAAACGAATAAGTACATACCTTGTCCGCGAGATACACATAGTGTTGAGTTGCCGGAATCTTTAAAGGAATTGTCTGAAGCAATGGCTTCTAATGAACATGAGTTGTGGGCGTATGAGCAATATATAGAGGGTTGGAGATATGCTTCGGAAGGTAATGATAAAAGCAAGAAAACACCCGATATGGTGCCTTACAGCGAATTGTCAAATTCGGAAAAGAAAACTTCTCTTGCGACTACTGCAACTGAAGTTTTGAAATTCATTTATTTAAATGGGTATGAAATACAAAAGAGAGATACTTCATCTAAAAATAGGGTGAATTATAATCCCGTAAGGGGAGGCTGGAAAGTGGTGACTGTAATTCTTATATTCCTTTCCCTGTTGATAGTTGCCTTTATTGCATGGGGAGCAATTAAGGTGTGCACAGGTGCATTCCCTTCATCAAATGAAGTTTATATGAGTATTATCTATTTAGTGATAGCCTGTGTATTTTTGTTTGGCATAACGAAAATTGTTTTAAAACTGATTGCTTTATTTGCTGATGTTTTGCATAAAGATCATCAAGTGTTGAGTGAGCTTTATGCGGAAGAACAAAAGAAAGAAATTATTCGGAGAAGTAAGAATAAAATTTGAACCACTGCTAAATTATTAAAATCCAATGAACTCTATATTCCGGCTTTTGTCTTTACATTTTGACCGTTCTTTCTCTGGAAAAGGATGGAAACAATTATCGTGGTTGTTTGGCATCATTCTATTTGTATTTGGGCTTATCTTTATTTTGAGTTTGGCTTATAATTTTGCTAACCCTTCGGTTGAACAACTTGCGTCTGATGAAGTTAATGCACCTTTAGGAAGATTTTTTCAATTAATTTGTCTTTTCATTGATCCCGGTAATATTAATAATGTACCTCCTTCTCTTCGCTGGTTTGCATTATTGGTAGTTGTGATTGGTATGCTGCTTTTTACCGGATTACTTATTTCTGTGGTTTCCAATATGTTGGAAAGAAGGGTTGAGCGTTTTCGTGAAGGTGATATTGACTATCGGTTGAGAGATCATGTAGTAATCATTGGTTTTGATGAGATGGTGCCGACATTAATTCAACAAATATGTTCGGACCCACATTATCAACAATGCTATATATTAGTACAAAGTATTTGTCCGGCTGTGGAGATCAGAAATAAAATACATACTCTGTTGGATGTCAAGAATGAAAATCGTATTGTAGTGTTACATGGACGGAGAGATTCAAAAGAAGATCTTTCGAAACTTCACACAACTCATGCTCGTGAAGTATTTCTTATAGGTGAGCGGGATGAACATGATCATGATTCGCTCAATATCGACTCTCTTAAAATAATTGTTTCTATTCATAGAGAAGAAGAAGGTTGTCAGATGATTCCTTTCACTGTCATGTTTGAATATCAAACTACATTTGCAGCTTTTCAGCTAACCGATTTATCTGCCGAATGGCGAAAATACATTGATTTTCACCCATTTAATTTCTATGAGGAGTGGGCTAAGAAACTTCTCGTTAGCCGTTGCTACAAAAAAGGAGACGAGGTTATTGTTTATCCTTCTTTAGACAGAACTCCTATCACGGAAGATAGCGTGAAGACAGTACGTTTTGTCATCATTGGTATGAGCCGGATGGGAGTTGCTCTTGGGGTGGAGGCTGCTCATTTACTGCATTTTCCCAATTATTGCAGAGATAATAGATATAAAAGTGTTATAACTTTTATTGATGAACAAGCTGATAGGGAAATGAACTATTTCCGTGGGAGATATCAACATTTCTTTGAGATAGCACCAACTGTATATCAGGAGGTCAATCAGGAAGGAGAGCTAGAAATTCAGATACTTCCTCCTACAAAGTTTGAAGGGACAGATGCTGATTTTCTGGATATTCAGTTTGAGTTTATCAAAGGCCGTGCTGAAAGTGAAGTTATACAGAAGCAATTGAATGAGTGGGCTTCACCGGAAAGTAATGAAATACTTACCATTGCAGTCTGTTTGAATTATCCCCCACAAAGTGTCGCCATAGGGCTTTATCTGCCTGATAGTATTTTCGAGAACAATATTCCGGTATTTATTCGTCAAGAAACGTCAAGTGCATTGCTTAGTATGCTCAGTAGCAGGAAGGATGAAGAATGCGAATATCATAAATACTCTCATATTTATCCTTTTGGTATGATGGACAACTGCTATGACCTTGATCGTAACGGGATGCAGAAAGGAATGGTTATTCATTATATCTATGATTTCTTCAATAATTATGGCGTTTTGCCTGAAAGTTGTCCGGATGTTAAACGCTTGGAGAAAAGCTGGAATAAACTTCCTGTTGCACAGCGGTGGTCCAATTTGTATAGTGCCTGTTCTATTGATTATAAGCTGCGTTCCGTGGGCTGGGACGGCAAGAGTGGTATAGAACTGACTTCCAAACAAATTGAACTTCTCTCACAGGTGGAGCATAACCGTTGGAATGTGGAGAAGCTGCTTCTTGGTTTCAGGAAACCGACGGCTGCTGAAAAGAAGATTATTGATAGTAGTAAAGAAAAAAAGAAGGAGTATAAGAATGAACGGTTTGTACACCCGGATATTTGTTCCTATGAAGAATTACCCCAAAGCTCTAAAGATTATGATAGGTGTATCGTCGGTGGAGTATCCCTTGTGGTAGATTACAGACAATCTACCTGATAAAATTGCTTTAACAGTAACGAAGCCTATATGAAAGGATTTATACCGATCTCTTTGCTGTAATAGAAGCTTTTACTTTTCGGACAAAGAACGATCAGAAAATATGAATATGTTCCCCAATTAGAAAACATGGGATGAATATGTTCTTTTGTCTAGAGATGATCTTTGAAAAAGTAAAGCGGATAAAATAAAAAAAAGCCAGCAAAAATGCTGGCTTGCTCTTCCTCTTGGACTTGAACCAAGGACCCTCTGATTAACAGTCAGATGCTCTAACCGACTGAGCTAAGGAAGAATATTTGCAATTGAGATTTTGAACTTTGCTCTTCCTCTTGGACTTGAACCAAGGACCCTCTGATTAACAGTCAGATGCTCTAACCGACTGAGCTAAGGAAGAATGTTTTTCTCAATTGCGATGCAAAAGTAATAGGATATTTTGAAATATGCAATATCTTTGCAAAAAAAATATTGAGAATGGATAAAATAATAGGATTGGGCAACGCCCTGGTAGACGTACTTGCAACCCTGGAAGATGATACACTCTTAAATGAAATGGGCTTACCTAAGGGGAGTATGCAACTCATTGATGACGCTAAGTTACAACAGATTAACTCCAAATTCTCTCAGATGAAAACCCATTTTGCAACGGGTGGATCGGCAGGAAATGCCATGCTAGGGTTGGCTTCACTAGGGGCAGCAACCGGTTTTATTGGAAAAGTGGGAAATGACCATTATGGAAATTTTTTTCGTGAAAATCTGAAGAAAAATACAATTGAGGACAAACTTTTGATATCTGAACAACTACCTTCGGGGGTCGCATCGGCTTTCATTTCTAAGGATGGAGAACGTACTTTTGGAACTTATCTGGGAGCAGCTTCCAGTCTGAAAGCAGAAGAACTGACATTGGATATGTTTAAGGGTTACGCGTATCTGTTTATTGAAGGGTATTTGGTGCAAGATCATGAAATGATTCTTCATGCCATTGAATTGGCAAAAGAAGCCGGATTACAGATTTGTCTTGATATGTCGAGCTACAATATCGTAGCTAATGATTTGGAATTCTTCTCCTTATTAATAAATAAGTATGTAGATATCGTTTTTGCCAACGAAGAAGAAGCAAAAGCGTTTACGGGTGAGGAACCGGAAGAAGCACTGAGGACAATAGGCAAGAAATGCAGTATTGCTATCGTTAAGGTGGGAGCGAACGGCTCTTATATTCGTAAAGGAACGGAGGAAATAAAAGTTTCTGCAATTCCTGTTGAGAAAGTGGTGGATACTACCGGTGCCGGTGATTATTTTGCATCCGGATTCCTGTATGGTCTTACTTGCGGATACTCGTTGGAGAAGTGTGCTAAAATAGGTTCTATTCTCTCGGGAAATGTTATTCAAGTGATTGGAACTACGATCCCACAGGAACGCTGGGATGAAATTAAGTTAAATATTAACAAGGTTCTGGCGGAATAACCAAGGATTGAGTTATTTTTACGTCTCATTTTAATGAAAAGAATATGAAAAAATTGCTGAATAAGCGGATAATTGCCGGTTTAGTGGCTGTAATTGCAGTGGCTGCTTTCTTTAGTTTCAAGAATGGAGACGATCGGAATTTCCAGCTTGCTAAGAATCTGGATATATTCAATGCCGTTGTGAAGGAGTTGGATATGTTTTATGTGGACACTATTGATCCCAACAAAACAATTCGTGAAGGAATTGATAATATGCTACTGTCTTTGGACCCATATACGGAATATTTTCCCGAAGAGGATCAGAGTGAACTGGAACAGATGGTCAAAGGGAGTTTCGGAGGAATTGGTTCTCTGATTACATATGATATGAAAATGAAGCGATCTATGATTGCTGAACCGTTTGAAAACACTCCGGCTGCCAAGGCAGGATTAAAAGCCGGAGACATCTTGATTGAGATTGACGGTAAAGATCTTGCAGGAAAAAATAATGCGGAAGTAAGCCAGATGTTACGTGGAGAAGCAGGTACAAGCTTCAAACTGAAGGTAGAACGTCCCAATGAAAAAGGAGGGCGTACACCCATGGAATTTGATATTGTGCGTGAGTCAATCCTGACTCCTCCTATTCCTTATAGTACTTTAATGGATAATAATGTAGGATATATCAGTTTGAGCACATTCTCAGGTAATCCTTCAAAAGACTTTAAAAAGGCATTTCTGGATTTGAAGAAGCAGGGAGCTACTTCTCTGGTAATCGATCTTCGTAATAATGGAGGTGGTTTATTGGATGAAGCGGTAGAAATAGCTAACTATTTCTTGCCTCGTGGAAAAGTGATTGTGACTACAAAAGGCAAGATAAAACAAGCTAGTAATACTTATAAAACTTTGCGTGAGCCGTTGGATCTGGATATTCCTATTACAGTATTGGTAAATAGCGGAACCGCTTCTGCGTCTGAAATTCTATCAGGTTCTTTGCAGGATTTGGATCGTGCCGTGATTGTGGGTAACCGTACTTTTGGAAAAGGATTGGTTCAGGTTCCTCGTTCACTGCCATATGGAGGTACGATGAAAGTAACTACTTCTAAGTATTATATTCCAAGTGGACGTTGTGTGCAGGCTATTGACTATAAGCATCGCAATGAGGATGGAAGCGTGGGTACTATACCGGATAGTCTGACTAATGTATTCCATACGGTGGCAGGACGTGAAGTTCGTGATGGTGGTGGTGTAATGCCGGATATTGTTGTGGAACAAGAGAAACTGCCGAATATATTGTATTATCTGGTGCGTGATAACCTGATTTTCAATTATGCTACTCAATATTGCTTGAAGCATCCTACGATTCCTTCTCCCGAAAAGTTTGAAGTGACGGATGCTGATTATGATAATTTCAAAGCAATGGTCAAGAAGGCTGATTTCAAATATGACCAGCAAAGTGAAAAGATTTTGAAGACTTTGAAAGAAGCAGCAGAGTTTGAAGGTTATATGACAGATGCTTCTGAAGAGTTTACTGCTTTGGAAAAGAAGCTGAATCATAATCTCGACCGTGATTTGGATTATTTCGCTAAAGATATCAAACCGATGATTGCTTCTGAGATTATCAAACGCTATTATTTTCAGCGCGGAGGTATCATTCAGCAGTTGAAAGATGATAATGATTTGGAAGCTGCTTTGAAGGTTCTGAATGATCAGGCGAAATATAAAGAAATACTAAGTACGCCGGTGGCAAAGAAATGATGCTGTTGTTGCTATATAAAAGAAGGTAACAAAGGTTTATAATCGCTTCTTTTAGACGCGGATGACACGAATAACGCGGATTTTAGGAATTTAGATAATAAATTTAATCTTAAAAATCCGCGTTATTCGCGTCATCCGCGTCTGAAAATTACATATTGATAGCTTGTTTTATTCTTGATAGATTTCTGCAAATGTCATTTTCTCATTTTCTCACTTTACAATGACTATTGATGTGCTTTAGGTAGTGTAAAATAAAATGTGGTTCCTTGTCCTTCTTTGGAGCGTAACCAGATACGTCCGCCCATTCTTTCTACCAACATTCTACAAAGAGTTAATCCGAGTCCTGTTCCCTGCACGAAATTGTTGATTTTACCGAAACGTTCAAAGATACTTGCCGCTTTTTCGGCTGGAATGCCGATACCACTATCTTTCACATAAAACTCCACGAAGTCTTCTTTCTCTTGAAATCCGAAGTGGATTTCTCCTTTGATGGTAAACTTTGTAGCATTGCTGAGCAAATTGCTAATCACTTGAGAGATACGTTCGGAATCTCCGATTACGTATGTGCTTGAAATTTCATTGTCTAGAATTAAATTTACACCTTTATGAACCTTGGGACTGTATAGTTGTTGTAGTTGTACACAATTATCTAATAATTTGATAGGGCGAATCTTAAATTTAAGAGAATCAGATTCTAATGCGGAAATATCCAAGATATCACTAAAAAGATTGAGTAGCAACTCTGAATTTTTTTCGACGATTGCAGAATATTGTTTCTTATCTTCGGTGTTACTGGACGTAGCGATTAATTGCGAGAATCCTACGATCGCATTGAGAGGAGTACGTATCTCATGGCTCATGTTGGCAAGAAAAGCAGACTTCAACCGGTCGGCTTCTTCCGCTTTGATGCGCGCTTCATCTAAAGCCTTTTCCATTTCATATTGCCGTGAAATGTCGCGACATATACATAGTAAATATTTGTTGTCTAACGGGAAAATACGATTCTCAAAATGATGCAAAGTGCCATTGACCATTAGATTATGCCTGGAGATAGAGCTTTGTTTTGTATGTATTACTTTCTCCATGTTCTCGTGTACGCTTTCATAAGCATCTTCCGGAATAATATCTTTTACTTTTGAATGAATGATGCTTTCTGCTGTCGTACCTTCAACATGGTTTGTAGAAGGAGAAGATACCAATTCTATAATATTACCGTTGTGATCAATAACAGTTAGCATATCGGGCAACGCATCCAATATGCGTGTGCAATATTTATCGCGGAAACGTTCTTTTCCGGAAGAAGGCAATTTGGAAGAAAGGTTTTCTATCTTTCTTTCTAATTGATGTATTATTATTAATAGCTCTTCTTTCGTTTTATTTTCGTAATTCTCCATAGATGATGAATAAAAACTGTATAAATGTTGCAAAATATGTGTAACTTGTTGCAAATATAAAACAATATTTTAATAATACGCTGTTCGTTCCAAGTTATTATTTGATAAAAAAGATGGATAGCTTTTGCCCTACTAATCAGAATATTCTATCTTTGTGGTCATTATATATTAAATGATTTACAATATGTCTACAGAATTGTTCTCTACTCTGCCTTATAAAGTGGCAGATATTACGCTTGCTGACTTCGGACGCAAGGAAATCGAATTGGCAGAAAAAGAAATGCCCGGCCTTATGGCTCTTCGCGAAAAGTATGGAGAATCCAAACCCTTAAAAGGTGCCCGCATTATGGGGTCATTGCATATGACCATTCAAACGGCTGTTTTGATTGAAGCTCTGGTTGCATTGGGAGCTGAAGTTCGTTGGTGCTCTTGTAATATATATTCAACGCAGGATCATGCGGCAGCTGCAATTGCTGCTTCAGGAGTTGCTGTATTTGCCTGGAAGGGTGAAACGTTGGCTGATTACTGGTGGTGTACGTTGCAGGCATTGAACTTTGCAGGTGGTAAAGGGCCGAATGTAATTGTGGATGATGGTGGCGACGCTACTATGATGATTCATGTAGGTTATGATGCCGAAAACAATGCGGCTGTGTTGGATAAAGAGGTGCACGCTGAAGATGAAATAGAGCTGAATGCTATTTTGAAGAAAGTTTTGGCAGAAGATAATACTCGTTGGCACCGTGCTGCTTCAGAAGTTCGTGGTGTATCCGAAGAAACGACTACCGGAGTACATCGTCTGTATCAGATGCAGGAAGAAGGAAAACTTTTGTTCCCTGCCTTTAATGTAAATGACTCGGTAACAAAATCTAAATTTGATAATTTGTATGGGTGTCGCGAGTCATTGGCAGATGGTATCAAGCGTGCTACGGATGTGATGATTGCCGGTAAAGTGGTTGTGGTATGCGGATATGGTGATGTTGGAAAAGGTTGTTCTCATTCTATGCGTACTTACGGAGCACGGGTGTTGGTGACAGAGGTTGATCCGATTTGTGCTTTGCAGGCAGCCATGGAAGGCTTTGAAGTGGTAACAATGGAAGAAGCATGTGATGAAGGTAATATTTTTGTGACAACTACCGGAAATATTGATATTGTTCGCATCGACCATATGGAGAAGATGAAGGACCAGGCAATTGTTTGTAACATTGGACATTTTGATAATGAAATTCAGGTAGATGCTTTGAAGCACTATCCCGGTATCAAGTGTGTCAATATCAAGCCGCAGGTAGATCGTTATTATTTCCCGGATGGACATAGCATAATTTTGTTGGCAGACGGTCGTTTGGTAAACTTGGGCTGTGCTACCGGTCATCCGTCGTTTGTGATGAGTAACTCTTTCACTAATCAGACGTTGGCTCAGATTGAACTGTTCAGCAAGAAATATGATATCAATGTATATCGTTTACCGAAGTACTTGGATGAAGAAGTGGCGCGTCTGCATCTTGAAAAGATCGGAGTGAAACTGACTAAATTGACTCCGGAACAAGCTGCATATATCGGTGTATCGGTAGATGGACCATATAAGGCTGAACATTATAGATATTAATTTAGCGGATGCCGGAAAATCAAAATCTCCGGCATCCGTTATCAATTTTCATTATTATGAAGAAAATCCTTCCTGATTTAATTGCCATTCTGGCTTTCGTCATTCTTTCTTTTGCTTACTTTTTCCCTGCGGATATTGAAGGACGTATTCTTTTTCAAAATGATTCAGTTGCCGGAGTAGGTGGTGGCCAAGAAGCTACAGAGTATCTGGAACGTACCGGAGAACGTACTCGTTGGACAAACTCTCTTTTTGGAGGTATGCCTACCTATCAGATGTCTCCTAGCTATGATTCAACCAAACCATTGAAATGGGTGGAAGCTGTCTATCATTTGTATCTCCCGCCTTATGTAGTACTGACTTTTATCATGATGATTGGTTTCTATATCTTGCTGAGAGCGTTTGGAATATCAGTTTGGCTGTCGGCTTTGGGAGGTGTCATATGGGCTTTCTCTTCCTATTTCTTCATATTGATATCAGCAGGGCATATTTGGAAATTTATAACGTTGGCATATATTCCACCTACGATTGCTGGTGTTGTGCTGGCGTATCGTAAGAAGTATTTGCTGGGAGGAATCGTTACCGCTTTGTTTATAGCTCTTCAGATTCAGTCGAACCATATACAGATGAGTTACTATTTTATGTTTGTCATCTTATTCATGGCAGGGGCATATTTTGAAGATGCGTATAAAAAGAAAGAATTACCTCATTTTTTTAAAGCTAGTGCCGTTTTGTTATTGGCAGCAGTGATAGGAGTCTGTGCAAATCTATCCAATCTTTACCATACTTATGAGTATAGTAAAGAAACAATGCGTGGTAAAAGTGAATTGAAACACGAGGGTGCTGCTGCGGAGAATCAGACCGGTAGTGGACTGGACCGTGATTATATTACGCGATGGAGCTACGGTATTGATGAAACACTGACATTGCTCGTTCCCAATGTAAAGGGAGGAGCTTCTGTTCCTCTGTCGAGAAGTGAGACGGCAATGAAAAAGGCAAATCCAACCTATAGTAGTCTTTATTCTCAATTAACGCAATATTTTGGTGACCAGCCAATGACCTCCGGTCCGGTTTATGTGGGAGCTTTTGTGATGTTTCTTTTTATTCTGGGCTGTTTCATTGTAAAAGGACCCTTGAAGTGGGCTTTGCTGGGTGCAACTATTTTTTCCATTCTACTTTCGTGGGGAAGGAATTTTATGGGGCTGACGGACTTTTTTATAGATTATATGCCGATGTACAATAAGTTCCGTGCAGTTTCTTCTATTCTGGTGATTGCTGAATTTACGATTCCGTTATTAGCTATTTTTGCTTTGAAGGAGGTGCTGGTAAAACCGGATATATTGAAATTGAAAGAAAACCGTACGGGGATGATTATCAGCTTGGTATTGACAGCAGGTGTTGCCTTTATCTTGGCAGTAGCACCCGGGATTTTCTTTTCAAATTATATTCCGGCTCAGGAGATGGCTGCTTTGCAACAAGGCATTCCCGGAGAACAACTGAGCCCGATTCTGGCAAATATAAAAGAAATGCGTGAAGCATTATTGACTTCGGACGCATGGCGGAGTTTCTTCATCATTGTGATAGGATGTGCGTTGTTATTCCTTTATGTGCAAGAAAAGTTAAAAGCTTCTTTGACGGTGGCAGGTATTGCTATTCTTTGTCTGGTGGATATGTGGGGTGTTAATAAGCGCTATTTGTTTGACGAGGAGTTTATTCCGAAGTCTCAGCAGACAGATGTTTTTCGCAAGAGTCAGGCAGATGAAATCATTCTTCAGGATACTACATTGAATTACCGTGTGTTGAATTTTGCAACCGATACATTTAATGAAAATAATACTTCTTATTGGCATAAGAATGTAGGTGGTTATCATGCTGCGAAGTTGCGCCGTTATCAGGAGATGATAGAGCATCACATCTCACCGGAAATGCGTGAAACTTATCAGGAAGTGGCTACTGCTAATGGAGCAATGGATAGTGTGGATGCTTCAAAGTTCCGTGTATTGAATATGCTGAATACGAAATATTTTATCTTTCCCGCCGGAAAACAAGGGCAGACGATTCCTGTCATGAATCCTTATGCTTATGGCAATGGGTGGTTTGTAGATAAAGTTCAGTATGTTGATAATGCTAATGAAGAGATTAATGCACTGGGTCATATTCTTCCGACTGAGACTGCTGTGGTCGATGCAAAATTCAAGGAAGTGCTGAAAGGAGTAACCGAAGGTTATAAAGATTCTCTGTCTACTGTTAGGATGATAAGTTATGAACCGAATCGTTTGGTTTATGAAACTTCTTCTGCTAAAGATGGAGTGGTTGTCTTTTCTGAAATCTACTATCCGGGTTGGCAAGCAACTATTGACGGACAACCAATAGATATAGCACGCGCTGATTATATTCTGCGTGCAATGAATGTTCCTGCCGGTAAACATATGATAGAAATGTGGTTCGATCCGCAGAGTCTGCACGTAACAGAAAATATAGCTTATGCTGCAATGGCTTTGCTGTTGATTGGTGTGATGCTGTTTGTATGGTTAAAGAGGAAACAATGCATTAAAAAGTAATTCACGAAGTAATGCAATTGTAATTAATTGATGATGTGCAAGAGTCTTTGTCATTCGGAACGTAGTGAAGAATCTCTTTTTTGATACATTCAAGAACAGATTCTTCGACAAACTCAGGATGACAAACCAAAATGATAGCATATAATTCTTTTGGGACATCCCCAATAGATTAAAATAGAAAAGAAAGCGGCTCCCTTCCTCACGAAGAGAGCCGTTTTTATTCACTAAAAAATCATGAAAAACAAACACTGTTTTCTACTTATCTATAGAGTGTGAATTATATGTTATTTTGATTTTGTTCTCTTCTTAAATGATTATCATTTGACTTTCTCATTTGAGTAGCTTTGGCGCGACCTGCTTCTTGCTCAGCTTTCCATTTTTCGTATTGTAATTTAGTCAAAATCTTTTTTATTTTTTTCTCTTTGGCTTCGGCTTCTTTCTTTAAAGTTTCAGCCAAATCATTGTCTAATTGCATACGTGGTCTTTCTGCCCCCATTCTGTTGGAGAATCCGCCTTCTTTCATCATAAGAGGTTCACCTTCACCCATTGGCGGACGCCCTTTTCCCCTGCCAAAACTATTTCTTGTGAAGGAATCTTGATTACTTGCGTTTTGCATTATATTGAATCGTTTCTTCTCCTCTTTCAAATTTATTTTGTAAATCTTGTTGTATTGCTTTTCGGTTAGCTGCAATGATCTTTGCATCTGTTCTGTTATTCGTGTCGCAATCTTTTCCGGATTAGGAACCTCACGAGGAAGGCGTTTCTTCTGCTGTTGCTTTTCTTGAGACTCCGGTACTTCTTGTGCTATAACAAGATTGGTAAAAGTCAGTAAGCATAGTATAGCTCCAACAAGTTTCATTCTATTTTTCATATCTGTTGTCCTTTTAATTGATTTTATTGATTCAAAGTTAAGTATATGTAGGAACTGAGAAAAATAAAATCGACCAGAAACGGTGTTTTGTCTATCAAGGGTTACAGAAATGATTCGTTTGGATCTCTTTATCAGTTATTTTATTAAACTTGATTTGCAGTGTAGTCAATATGGGCTTTGCCTTTAAAATAATTTTGATAAAGATTCCGGGAATTTCTAATGGCTTTATTTTTTTCCCAATACTTCTCAAATAGTAGATACTAAATAGAAGCATTGGGAAGGGAATATAACTTTCTATTAATATTATATCTTTATTTTACTCTGAACCATAAGGTACCAGTTTTGACAGGAAATTATTCTTTCTCTCCGTATGCCAGGTCACCTGCATCTCCCAGCCCAGGTACTATATAAGAATGATCGTTGATTTCCGGGTCGATAGCTGCACACCAGATCGTTGTCTTATCTTGAGGGAATACATTTTTTATATGCTCAATGGCCTGTTGGCTAGCAATAATGGAAGCTATGTGGATTTCAGAAGGATGTCCTTTAGTCAGCATCGCCTGATAACTTAATTCCATGCTACTGCCGGTGGCTAACATCGGGTCAGTGATTATTAATGTTTTTTCATCAATACGGGGCGAAGCTATATATTCAATGTGTATATCAAATTTCAGCTTATCTTTGTATTTTCTATATGCAGAAACGAAAGCATTTTCAGCTTGGTCGAAGTAACTTAAAAAGCCCTGGTGAAAGGGTAATCCGGCACGAAGAATGGTACTGATTACTAATTTATTATCCGGAGTGCTGACCGGAGCAATTCCCAGTGGTGTCTGGATATTCTTTACCGAATATTGCAGTTCCTTGCTTATTTCATACGCCATAATTTCCCCAATTCGTTCGATGTTGCGGCGAAAGCGTAGTCGGTCATTCTGAACTTCTACATTTCTGATTTCAGATACGTATTGGTTTAAAATAGAATTTTCTTGGCTAAAATCAATTACTTTCATACTATAATTTAATCATTATTTAATCTCATTTTCATCGAGTTGATATCATACTGACTTGCAAAGTAAATGATAATCTTTCAAATTGCAATATTCAGTTTGCAGATATTGTTAGGAATTTATAAAAGAGATTCGATTAGGGAAAAATTTCTCTAATAGCTTCTTCCTTTTCAAAGAAAGTATTACTTTTGTACCCGGATTTACAAGGGAGTACCCAAAACTCCTCCATGTTAAGGTAAAAGAGATAATAAAACGAAATACCAATTTTTAATTAATTCAAAAGAAAATGGCAAATTTAGATTTAAGCAAGTACGGTATCACAGGTGTGACTGAGATTGTGCACAATCCGTCTTATGACGTTTTGTTCGCTGAAGAAACAAAACCGAGTCTGGAAGGTTTTGAAAAAGGCCAGGTAACTAACATGGGCGCTGTAAACGTAATGACTGGCGTTTATACAGGACGTTCTCCTAAAGATAAATTCTTCGTAAAAGACGAAACCAGCGAAAATACAGTATGGTGGACTTCTGAAGAATACAAAAACGACAATAAACCGGTTGATGCAAAATGCTGGAAAGCTGTTAAAGAATTGGCAACTAAAGAACTTTCTAACAAGAGATTGTTCGTTGTTGATGCTTTCTGTGGCGCTAACGAAAATTCTCGTCTGAAACTGCGCTTCATCATGGAAGTTGCTTGGCAGGCTCATTTCGTAACAAATATGTTCATCCGTCCGACAGCTGAAGAATTGGCTAACTTTGGTGAACCTGATTTCGTTATCATGAACGCTTCTAAGGCTAAAGTTGAAAACTACAAAGAACTGGGCTTGAACTCAGAAACTGCAGTTGTATTCAACTTGAGTGAAAAGATTCAGGTTATCCTGAATACTTGGTATGGTGGTGAAATGAAGAAAGGTATGTTCTCTTACATGAACTATTTGTTGCCTTTGCAAGGTATGGCTTCTATGCACTGCTCTGCTAACACAGACAAAGAAGGTAATAGCTCTGCTATTTTCTTTGGTTTGTCCGGTACAGGTAAGACTACTTTGTCTACTGACCCGAAACGTCTGTTGATCGGTGATGATGAACACGGATGGGATGACGAAGGTGTATTCAACTTCGAAGGTGGTTGCTACGCTAAAGTTATCAACTTGGATAAAGAAAGCGAACCGGACATCTGGAATGCTATCAAACGCGACGCTTTGTTGGAAAACTGTACTGTTAATGCTGAAGGTGAAATCAACTTCGCTGACAAATCAGTAACAGAGAATACTCGTGTTTCTTATCCTATCTACCACATCGAAAACATCGTTAAACCGGTGTCTAAAGGTCCTCATGCTAAACAAGTTATCTTCTTGTCAGCTGACGCATTCGGTGTATTGCCTCCGGTATCTATCCTGAACGCAGAACAAACTAAATATTACTTCTTGTCTGGATTTACAGCTAAATTGGCTGGTACAGAACGTGGTATTACTGAACCGACTCCGACATTCTCTGCTTGTTTCGGTGCTGCTTTCTTGTCACTGCACCCAACTAAATATGGTGAAGAACTGGTGAAGAAGATGGAAAAGACTGGTGCTAAGGCTTACTTGGTAAACACTGGTTGGAATGGTTCCGGCAAACGTATCTCTATCAAAGATACTCGTGGTATTATCGACGCTATCCTTGATGGTTCTATCGACAAAGCTCCGACTAAGGTTATTCCTTTCTTTGACTTCGTTGTTCCTACAGAACTTCCGGGTGTTGATCCGAAGATCCTTGACCCACGTGACACTTACGAATGTGCTTGTCAATGGGAAGAAAAAGCAAAAGATTTGGCTGGACGTTTCCAAAAGAACTTCGCTAAGTTTACAGGTAACGAAGCTGGTAAAGCTTTGGTTGCTGCTGGTCCGAAACTCTAATTTATTAGATTCAGATATTCAAAAGGCGGTTCCTATAAGGGACCGCCTTTTTCTGTATTTATCTTTCATTTCTATAAGATAAACCTCTACAAACAAGGAATGAAAGTAATAACTTGTAAATATGTCAGTTATATTGTATCTTTGTGTAGATATGATATGAATCAAACTACTGAGATATGAGAAAATTACAATCATTTCTTTGCTGCTTTATTCTTTTGTCGGTGGGGCTGTGTACAAATGCAGAAGAACGTGTATATGCTGTGTCTGAATTTGGACTGCAAGCTAACAGTAAAAAAAATGTCGGTCCTGCTCTCCGGAAGGTGATTGCTAAAATAAGGAGAGAGTACGAAGCAGGTGATAAAATAGTCTTGAGATTCTCTGCCGGAAGATATGACTTTTATGAAGCCGGTGCTGATGAATGCGAATACTATATATCTAATCATGATCAGAGTAATCCCAAAAAGGTAGGAATGGCTTTGGAAGATTTATCCAATTTTACATTGGACGGACAAGGTGCTGAATTTGTTTTTCACGGAAGAATGATTCCATTGTCTCTATTGCGTTCTAGCAATTGTACGTTGAAAGATTTTAGTATTGACTTTGAAAATCCGCATATCGCACAGGTAGAAATTATTGAGAACTCTCCGGATAATGGAATTACCTTTAAACCGGCTTCATGGGTGAAATATCGGATTAATAAAGATTCTGTGTTTGAAAATTATGGTGACGGATGGCAAATGCAACCTGGTAGTGGCATTGCCTTTGAGAAGAAAACGAAACGGCTGGTATATAATACCAGTGATTTGAATTGCCCGACTAAAGGTGTCAGAGAAACGTCTAGTGGTAGTCTGAATGCTCCTCAATGGAAAGATAAACGTCTGATTCCGGGGACAGTGGTTGCAATGCGAACCGGAGAACGTCCTACACCCGGTATTTTTCTATCTCATAATAAGAATGTTACTTTACAGAAGGTGAAAATACATTATGCCGAAGGCATGGGAGTATTGGCACAGCTTTGTGAGAATATTACTTTAGATGGATTCGATGTTTGCCTGAAAGGGGAACAAGATCCGCGCTATTTTACTACACAAGCAGATGCTACACATTTTTCCGGTTGTAAGGGAGTGATTGTTTCAAAAAATGGGCTTTATGAAGGAATGATGGATGATGCAATCAATGTGCATGGTACTTACCTGAAGGTTGTTAAGCGGCAGGATGATTACACATTGGTGGGACGTTATATGCATAATCAAGCTTGGGGATTCGATTGGGGATTTCCGGGTGACAGTGTGCAGTTTATCCGTTCGGAAACTATGGAAATAACGGGTGAAGCAAATCATATTGTTTCTATTCGTCCTTATGATAAAGAAAGGGTACAGGGTGCCTGTGAGTTTTCTATCACTTTTCAGAAACCTGTTGATCCGGTGATTGATGAAAAGGAAGGCTTTGGTATTGAAAATCTGACATGGACACCTGAAGTTGTATTTACCAATAATGTGATTCGTAATAATCGTGCTCGCGGAAGTCTATTTAGTACTCCACGGAGTACAATCGTAGAAAATAATCTTTTTGATCATACTTCAGGAACTGCGATTCTTTTCTGCGGGGATTGTAATGGATGGTTTGAGACAGGAGCTTGCCATAATGTGCTAATCCGTGGGAACCGCTTTGTGAATGCTCTCACTAATATGTTTCAATTTACAAATGCTGTTATTTCTATTTATCCGGTAATTCCTAATCTGAAAGATCAACAGAGATATTTTCACGGAGGAAAAGAAGGAGGGATTATTATTGAAAATAATGAATTTGAAACCTTTGATGCACCGATATTGTATGCCAAATCAGTAGATGGCTTGATTTTTCGCAATAATATAATAAAGAAGAATTTTGATTATAAGCCATTTCATTGGAATCAGAGCCGTTTCTTGCTGGAGCGGGTGACCAATGTGAAGATTTTGGAGGATTGATAACAGATAACAACATAAATATTGATAGAACTTTGACTAGAACATGATTGTTGATTACTTGAAACTTTTTTTTACGTTTGCTAAAATAGGAATGTTTACCATTGGAGGTGGATATGCCATGATTCCGTTAATAGAACGGGAAATAGTAAACAAACGTTGGATGAGTAAGGAGGAATTTATGGAAATGTTTGCTCTGACTCAATCCTTACCCGGGGTTTTTGCTGTAAATATATCTATTTTTGTTGGGTATAAACTTTATAAAGTAGGGGGAAGCCTTGTTTGTGCGCTGGCTACCATTTTGCCTTCTTTTGTTATTATGATGCTGATTGCCATGTTTTTTTCACGGTTTCAGGACAATGAGATTATGATTCGTATTTTTAATGGCATACGTCCGGCGGTAGTAGCGTTGATTTTATTCCCTTGTATTTCTGCAGTTAGAGCTTTGAAACTGAAATATGTGCAATTACTTGCTCCGGCTATAGCGACAGTATTGATCTGGCAGTTTGGTTTGTCACCTGTTTATATTGTGTTGGCGGGGATTGTGGGTGGAATGGTATATACATTGTGGTTGAAGCAAAAACTTATAGATAAACAGGTATGATATATTTGCAATTGCTTTGGGTATATCTAAAGATCGGAACTTTTGGCTTTGGAGGTGGTTATGCAATGCTTTCATTGATACAACATGAGATTGTAGATCGTCATCATTGGCTGACTTCTCAACAGTTTACTGATGTAGTGGCAATTTCTCAAATGACTCCGGGACCAATTGGGATTAACAGTGCGACCTATGTAGGATATGCCGTGACACAGAGTGTTTGGGGAGCTGTTCTGGCTACTGTTGCGGTTTGTTTGCCTTCATTCTTTTTAGTATTGCTCATTTCTTATTTTTTTGTGAAATGCAGGGATAATAAATATATTAAAGCTGCTATGTCGGGATTGCTCCCCATGTCCGTTGCTTTGATTGCATCCGCTTCATTGTTGATGATGAATAAAGAGAATTTTATCGATTATAAAAGTATTGGTATTTTTGCCACAGCTTTTGTGGTAACGTGGAAATGGAACCTTCATCCTATTTTATTGATTTGTTTAGCGGGGGGGATGGGATTGATTTTGTATTAAGGCTTGGGAATTCGTAATTTTCGTACTATAATATAATTGCATATGAAATATCTGGATACTGATAAACAAACTTGCATCGATCTCAGCATAACGGATGGTGTGCAGGACGAGCAGGCTCTTTCCTCTTTGTTTTTGAAAACAGAAACGAAGCAGGGGAAATCTTTAATGTTGGAATGGATCATGTATCCGCTGAGTGATTGGGACATGATTTGTAAAAGACAGCAACTTGTTGCTTGGGATACTCTGCCGGAGCTTCCTTTAAATGAGGAAGAATTGGACTTTATAGAGTATTACCTGAGTTATCGTGACCAGATCAGAGAAGCCAATGTTATCATGTCTTGTGCTACGATTATTGACCGGCTCGTGAGATATGATTCTAAGCGTTATGTCATTTGTAGGGGAGTAGAGCTTGTTGTTTGTATGCTACATCATTTGGAGAAGTGGATAACAGGTTTACAAGAAAATGTACCGCAACTTTGGAGGGAAACCGTCAATCTGGTAAATGATACTCTGCATGGAAGTGAGTTGGAAAGTGTTTTACAACAGACGTCTGAAGAGGATACCCGATTCTCTAATTATGTGATAGATAAATATGATTATTTATTCCGATGCACCCGCTTGTTATCTTTAAAGGAATTGTTGTCTGTTATTTATATGTTAGATGTTTGCCGTACTGCCCATCGGGTAGCTAAAGAAAGAAATCTTTGTTGTAGCCCGAATATTGTGTGGAGTATGGATTTTTCAGTAGAAGGAATAGTGCATCCTTTTGTGAAGAATGCGCAAGAAAACAATTGGGAAATGTATCAAGGCAATATCTGCCTTTTTACTGGGTCTAATATGGCAGGGAAATCGACTACGCTGAAAGCTTTAACTATGGCAGTCTGGTTGGTACATTGTGGATTGCCTGCCCCTGTGAAATCAATGATTTGTCCTCTTTATGAAGGGATATATACTTCAATTAATTTACCTGATTCTTTGAGGGACGGGCGAAGTCATTTTATGGCGGAAGTTCTTCGTATTAAAGAGGTATTGGAAAAAATGGGAAAAGGAAAAAGGTGTTTGGTGGTATTGGATGAAATGTTTCGCGGTACAAATGCGAAAGATGCTTTTGAAGCCTCTGTTGCAGTGAACGAAATATTAAAGGACTTCACTAATTGTCATTTTCTTGTTTCTACGCATATTCTTGAATATGCAAAAGCCTTTGAGAGAGATAATTCCTGTTGTTTTTATTATATGGAAGCAGAAATTAAAGAAGATCGTTTTGTGTGTCCGCATCGGTTGCAAAAAGGAATATCAGAGGCTAGAGTAGGTTATTGGTTAGTGAAAAAACTATTGATGTGCTAACACTAATAATGTCACAGTAAGAGACTGTTTTTATTGCTCTCACTGTGACATGTACTTTTAATGTTGAATCCTGGAATTTATTTTACTGTTACCTTATAAACGCAAACGTGGTGGTACTCTTCTCCCGGAGATAAAACAGTAGACGGAAAGTCCGCATGGTTGGGGCTGTCCGGGAAATGTTGCGTTTCCAATGCCAGACTGGCTCTGCGTTCATAACTTTTTCCTCCTTTGCCAATCTCAGTTCCGTCGAAAAAGTTTCCACCATAAAATTGAATTCCGGGTTCGGTGGTGAATACCTCTAAGAATCTGCCGGACTTTGGTTCGTAAACCGTTGCAGCCAGTTCCAGATTATTCTTGCTTTGTCTTGTCAATATCCAGTTATGATCGTATCCGTGTCCGAATTTTAATTGTTCATAGTCATTGTCTACACGCTCGCCGATAAGAGTCGGTTTCCGGAAATCCATAGGAGTTCCTTCGACAGTCAGTTGTTCACCCGTAGGAATCAATACGCCATTGACCGGAGTGAATTTATCTGCGTTCAGCATCAGTTCATGGTCGTTGATCGTTCCGTTACCGGCTCCATGCAGGTTGAAGAATGAGTGGTGAGTGAGGTTAATAACTGTGCGTTTATCTGTGGTTGCATGGTGAGTTACGATAAACTCATTGTTTTCCGTCAATTCGTAAGTCATCTTTACATCCATATTTCCGGGATATCCTTCTTCACCATCTTTAGACAAGTAGGTGAGTTCGAGTTTTCCGGGACTAACTTGCTTTACATCCCAAACTACCATATCGAAACCCTTTGTTCCGCCATGCAGACTGTTTGGTCGGTCATTCGTCGGCAATTGATATTGTACACTGTCCAGTGTGAATTTTCCTTCGGAAATTCTGTTTCCGTAACGACCGATGGTTGCACCGAGAAATCTCTCGCCGGTGAAATTGACGTATTTGTCAATGCAGTCGTGACCTAAAACAATGTCTTCGAAGTGACCGTCTTTGTCCGGTGCGAAGAACTCTACTACTCTTGCGCCGAAATTAGTGACTGTTATTTCGAGACCGTTTTTGTTTTTGAGTGTATATAAGTCTGTATTCTTTCCATCAACGACTGACTGGAAATTCTCTCTCTTCACTTTTGAGTGCAAAGCAGGTTGTTTTGAGCATGCGCTGGTCATCATAATGATTACTAAAGTTATTATTATATTTTTCATTGTTAGTCTACTTTGTTGCTTGGATTCCGTTTACTTATATCCCTCGTCTAATAGCTTTGGTGTATGCGAGTTTTGCATCCGAAGATACCGCCTGCAATATTTCCCGGAAGAGCTTTCAGTTTTACTGTGATCTTATTCTTTTCTTTTGTAAGCGTTGAGGGAATAGGATAACACTTGTCCATCAGGATGTCGAAAGTTTCGGTACGCAGACTTTGTTCGGCAATCTTAAAGTCGTCGATAAAGATTTCGAAACTTCGGTTTCCACCATCTGTACTATGGTAGGTCAGTACCAATTCGATGGACTGTTCCGGTTTTACTTCGAGGTCGTATGAGAACCATCCGTTATCAGCGTCCCGCCATCCGGCGTTTGCATCGGAGCGTGTCTGCTCTCCTTGCAAGTTGTGGCTCTTTTCGGATGCTTCATTACCTATAATCACTTGGTCGATTACTCTGGACTCATCGTGTAAGTTCTTTTTAATGGCTTCGCCGTTTGACGGTAGCCATACTTTCATTTCTCCTGCCCCCCGATAGGCTCTTGCATAGTAGGGAATGAAATTGATTGTCGCAGGTTGTTCTTCAATACTCTTTTTGTCCGGCGAGATGGAATATTTCTCTCCTGCACCGCGAATGACGTAAGCTCCGTTGAGGAAAGTAGTAGTTTTATCTACCTCGAAATTCGCCTTTTCCGGCAAGGAAAGGTTGAATACACTTCCATCGTTGTCGGCAAACTCGGCACAATAAACGATTGGGCCTCTTTCTACTGCCACCAGATTATTATTTGTTTTTACTGCTTTATTCGTAATGACCTGATGTACATCCATCGGTAAGGAGATACTAATTTTATCTCCTTTTTCCCATTGGTGGTTGATAACTGCATAACCGTTTTCTTTTTTGAAAGAGTAGGGAACATCATTGATATTAATCTTTATTTCGTTCTCTTTTCCGTTGATATATTCGTATAAGTCGGAAGGTACTGCTTTGTTCTCTGCCCATCCGGGGATTCTAATTTTGAGATCGAATTTATCTGTTTCCAAGTCATTTACAACAAGGTGTATCTCTCCGTCCCAAGGATAATTTGTGTTTTGTTGGAGTACTACTTTTTTGCCGTTGAAGTCAATCTCGCTGGTGCTTCCTACAAAGAGGTTTGTATAAATGCTTTTTTCATCAGTTGCGTAAACGTAACCCGGAATGGCAGGTATGAAACGCGCAAGATTAGTAGGGCAACAAGAACAGCCAAACCATAAACTGCGTTCCTGTCCCTTTTTATTTGCTTCCAATACATTCGGATAGAAGAATTGGTCACCACTTAGTGAAATACCGCTTAAAACGGTGTTGTAAAGTGAGCGTTCCAATACATCGAAGTATTTTGATTCTCCATGTAATCTGAACATACGCAGGTTAAACATACAATTGGCAATAGAAGCGCACGTCTCACAATAGGCAGTGGCATTGGGCAACTCGTAATTCTCTCCGAATGCTTCATTTTCACTTCTGGCGCCTAGTCCTCCGGTTAAATACATCTTTTTACTTACGATGTTATCCCAGATGGTGTCGATGGCGTTAAGATAGTCTTTGTCGTTTTTATGAATCGCTATGTCTGCCATACCCGAATAGAAATATAAGGCACGCACCGCATGTCCGAAGGCTTCTCTTTGTTGTACGGCAGGCAAGTGGTCTTGCCAGTATTTTCCGTTTTTACGAAGATCGTTGGATGATGGATCAAATTTGCGATGACCTCTGCATTCCAGAAAAAAGCGAGCTTGATCCAAATACTTCTTATCTCCGGTTGCTTCATAAAGACGAACAAGAGCCATTTCGATAACAGCGTGTCCCGGTGACATGATGATTCCGTTTTCGTTGAAGACACTGCATACTAAATCTGCGTTCTTGATAGCGGCGTCTAACAGTATACGTTTGCCGGTAGCATAATAATAAGCAACACCCGCTTCGTACAATTCTCCTGCATTGAAAGTTTCGTGGCTCAAATCCCAATCTTTTTCCCATCTGTTTTCTCCTACCCAGGGATGAAGAGGATTATTGATAGTTTTGTTGGTAAAAAGATAGCCATCCGGTTCCTGAGCAGATACAACAATCGTGATGATGCTGTCCAGATATGATTCCAATTCCGGATCTTTGTGTACGCTCAACAGATATGAAGCACCTTCTATCATTTTGTATACTTCGGCATCATCAAAGGGGTATATCGACTGATACTTGCCTTCTTTCAGACCTCCTGCAATGGCAAAGTTGTCTATATATCCTGCTTTTTCACTTTTCTCAAATGCATAACGAATTGTTTTTGTGCGGAGAGTATCGAGACGTTGGCTCCAGAATTTGTCATTGAAGTGAACGTTAGTAAAAGAAACCGGCTTTATAGGATATCTGTCTTTTTGGCAGGCCGAAGTACAAAGGAGGATAAAGAGTAATGCTATAAAATTTGGATTTATTTTCTTCATAATTTATATCTTTAAATGTGTTCTCTTATTAATATTATCGGTATCTGTCATTAAGTACTTAGTGAAGAATATCTTTTCTTTATAAACACGTAGAGAGTAGATTTTTCACTACGTTCTGAATGACAAATTGTATAAGTTAATTGTACTGATTTACTTAATATAACATCATAATTAGTCTATAAAATGTAGGTGCAGATTATGCCGATTAACGCTGTTTATTCCTCTTGCAATGATACGAAAAACCTTGAAATCCGTGTAATCCGTGCCTAATAATACAAAGTAATGCCGTAAAAGTACTTATAGTTGAGTCTATTGCAAGCAATTATTATGTCGTAAGCTCTTTCTGTATCTGTTCCAATGTTTTATTCTTTGTTTCAGGAAGCTTTAAAGCGAAAAAGAAACTAAGAGCCATCATCACAGCAAAGAAACCAAAGATAAATGTACCTCCCGTTTTGATAAAGACGGGAAACATCCAAGATAACAATGCAGACCATACCCAATGAGTCATACTGCCGAAAACCTGTCCTTTGGAACGTACACTGTTAGGAAATACCTCGGAAATGATTACCCAGATCGTGGCTCCCAGGGAAATAGCGAAGAATGCTATAAATCCCATCAAACATACCAACATATAATATCCGGAAATAGTTTCTGTAGAGAATCCCCGGGCTACTAATGCCAATGCAATGGTCATTCCGATGGAACCGATATAAAGTAATTTTTTCCGTCCTACTTTATCAATCAGTATCATTCCGATCATTGTAAAGACTAAATTGGTCAATCCGATAACGATAGACTGCATCATTGCCGAATCTCGGAATAATCCCGACATCTCGAATATGCGTGGAGCATAGTAAAGTATTGCGTTGATACCCGATAACTGATTGAATGTTGCAATAAAAAAAGCATATAGAAGGGGCTTCATGTATCTTTTCTGGAAAAGTTTTTCTCCATTGCCCGAAGTAGAAACCAATGATTCTTTGATAGCGGTTAGTTCCTTCTGTATATTGTGTTCTCCTATTCTTTCAAGTGTTTTCCTTGCATCTCCTTCCCTTCTTTGTTGCATTAGCCATCTGGGACTTTCGGGAACCGTATAGAGCAATATGCCGAACAATAAGGCCGGTATTGCCAATACTCCGAGCATCCAGCGCCAATCATCGGGGATGCCATTAATAAAATAATTGGAGAGATAAGCCAATACGATACCCAGTACAATGTTGAACTGGAAAAACGCTACAAATCGTCCTCGCCAGTGTGAGGGTGAAATCTCGGCAATATACATAGGGCCTACTACCGAAGATGCTCCGACAGCTATACCTCCCAAGAATCTGAAAAATATAAAAGAGTACCAATTGACAATCAGTGCGCTGCCCAAAGCAGAAAAAAGATATAAAAAAGCAATTACTTTCAGTGAATTGAGCCGGCCGTACTTATCGACCGGTTTGCTACAAACGAGTGCACCAACGATGGTACCTATCAAAGCAGTTGCAATTGTAAATCCGTGGGCAAAATCCGACAATCCGTAAATCTGTTGGATTGATTTTTCTGCTCCGGAAATTACTGCTGTATCAAATCCAAAGAGTAAACCTCCTAACGATGCCACAAAAGCGACATAGAACATAAAACCTTTAACAGAATTCTTTTTCATGGTATATGATGATTAAGTTTATAAATGAATCGTGTTTGCGTTTATAATCCAAATTCTATTCTGTTGATAACATGGTCCTGATAGCATTCGTCCAATTCGACAAAATAACCACTCCATCCCCATACACGAACAATCAGATGTTTGTAATTCTCAGGATGTTTCTTGGCGTCCAACAGTTTTTCCCTGCTTACGGTATTGAGTTGTAGTTGATGTCCTCCGAGTGTGATAAAAGTCCTAACTAACATACCGAGTTTCCTTACACTTTCATTGTTGTTGAAGACCGATTGGTCAAATTCCAGTGTCAGAGGCCCTCCATTGATTACATTCTTCAGATGAGGTTTGGTAAAGGATTTAATTACAGATACTGGACCTTTCTGCTGCATGAATAAAGTAGGCGAATAATTGGCCGGGATCATCTCTTCCGCTTTACGCCCGTCCGGAGTCGCTTTTAAATCATTCGCATGGAAGATGTAATACATGGCAGTACCGGTGCCTGCACGATATACACCTCCGCGCTCGTTTTTCTTGTTGCTTAATGCTTTGTCGAAAGAATCTAATAAGGTAGTACATATAGAGTCTACGTAATCATCATCTTGTCCCATCTTAGGAGCTTCTTTACGTAATAAATTCTCTAGCTCGGGTTCCTTCTCGAAATTATCTTGCAAGGCATCCAGCAAAGTTTTAGCATCAATGCGTTTTTCTTCAAAGTAATATTTCTTAATGGCGGCCAGTGAGTCGGCTGCTGTGGCAATTCCCGTACCGTGAATTCCGTAGTTATTGTATTTGCTTCCAAAGGATATATCTTTAGCTCGTTCGATTGTTCCCTCCATGAGTAGAGACATCATGGGAGCAGGAATGATATATAGATTTTTGTGTTCTTCGCAAATTTCGTCTGCTCTTTTCTGTATTTGTTGCTCTACCAACCGATAGAAAGATTCATAATCCGGGCAACTCTCAAGTTTGTCGAGACATTCTTTTACGCAGAGTATCAGGGATAGCCCCGCAATATTAGGGATATCTAAAGCATATTTGGGTATAATGAACTCCCAGCAAGCTGCAACTACATAATTATATGCGTCTTTATTTTCGTATCCTTTCCGTAATAGTCCGGGTATGACAATATCGTCATTGCTATATTGAGGGAATCCCAGCCCTTTCTTGGTGAGATGTGAACCGAGTTCGTAAATCTCTTCCGGCGTATTTTTATCTACACGAATGTTTATTTTAGGGTCTATCAACTCCAACTCATAGCTGGCTTTCAGACACATTCTGGATAATTCGTTGAACATATATTCGCCATTTGCGTTGCGTCCTCCCAATACCATACTTTGTCCATTGTCACCTTGCTGCATACCCGGATAAAGATCGCTATCCTTATTGCAGGTCAGGAAGAATTCCTCCAACAAATCGAATGCTTCTTCTTGTGTCAGGATACCTTTTTCAATATCGTTCTTATAATACGGATACATATATTGATCGAAACGTCCGAACGTGTTGTGGTAATTGCCTGCTTCCCAAATGGCGAAGTGAAGGATGCGTAGGATTTGCAATGCTTCTCTGAAGCTGCTTGCGGCATTCGTTTGGATTGTTTTCAGTACATCTGCCGTATCGTTTTCGCCTATGTAACGTGCGTGCTCTTCGTACTTACTAATCAGTGACTGCAAGGATGTGAGACAAATGTGAGTTGCATTTAGAAAAATAGTACCTTCTTCATCAAGATCAGAATCTTTTAGTCTTTCTTCGATCTCTTTTTTACGAGCTGCTAATCCTACTTTAATGGTCGTTTCGTAGTCGGGAGAAATATTGCATACCGTTCCACGCTCGTGAATATAATGAGCAACTTTTATTTTATCCCATTCTTCTTTTGTATAGATTTCCGGCACTTCGTTGATAGTTCTGGTAAAAACAATCTTTTCACCTGGTAAGATAACAGGCACTTCTTTTGATAATAAAGTAGAAAAACACATTGCCGAACGTAGTACCGGTGGCATATCTTTTTTTACAAAAGAGTTACTCATATCGGTCACTTCTAATTCTTCTATACTTCTTCTGAACGAATGATGCTTTTTATCCAGAATATAATTTCTAAGGTTTTTTATTCTTGCATTCATAAGGTAATGACTTTTATATTTGCTTTTTCGAATACATTTTTATAGATAGCAGGTTTCTTTTCTGTATCAAACAGAGGTTTATACTCCTGTCCAATCATCGTATATTTAGCTCCGGCAGTTTGGTGATAAGGCAACAGTTCTACACGTAGCAAAGACGGGGCGTCTTTTATCAATGATGCAACTTTTCTCATATTGTCTTCCGAATCATTGACTCCGGGTATTAATGGTATTCTTATGATAAAATCTATGCCTGATGAACATAAGAATTCCAGATTCTTTAAGATAACTTTATTGTCTGCACCTGTATATTGTTTATGTATCAACGGATTGGTATGCTTGATATCCATCATAACTAGATTGAACATAGGAGCGACCTTACGAAAGGTATCGGTATCAATATATCCGCTTGTTTCTATGGCAACGTGTATGTCCGGCTTAACTCTTTCCAGAACATCTATCATAAAATCAGATTGTAGTAGAGGTTCGCCTCCGGTAAATGTGACTCCTCCTTCGTTTAATTGGTAGATGTTTTGATTTCTCAATATTTGGTTGGCCAGTGCTTCGGAAGATATTTCGTAACCACATATACTTTGCTCTTTTTTCTTGATCATGTATTGAGGTTGGGGAGAAATGCCTTCCGGGTTGTGGCACCATTTACATCGCAAAGGGCAACCTTTAAGAAATATAGTTGTCCGGATGCCGGGTCCATCATGGATGGCAAACTCTTCTATACTAAAAATAGTTCCCTTCTTCATTGTGCTTTATTTATCTGCTGCAAAGATAAAGTTTTTATCCCAAACTGGTACGGTCTGGTACGCTTATTTTATGTGTTTTAAAACATAGACTAAAGTGTATCGTGTATTAAGGGGTAAATAAAGGTAAATCAGAGATTTATATATTATGTTATTGCATTTGTAAATATGTTATAGTAATTATTTTATAAGTTAAATCGCCCTTCTGCTTAATAGAGCAGAAGGGCGATCATATCAAAGTAGGTAGTCAGTTTAGTTCATTACTTTGCCTGTTTCTTTATCTACACTCTGTGTATGAGATAAGGTTCCTTCAAAAAACTTTTTCACAGGATAAGTAGGATCATTTAAATCCATATACGAATACTTCATGTAGACTCTTGTCACTAGATTTTCCAACTTATTATCATATGGGTCGTCTGTACGTTCTTGTTCAACCCATGCATCACCTTCGGAGTGCAATTCCTTATCCGTATTCTTCGAACCAAGAGTGATATTGGTATATCTACGAATTTCTGCACCTGTAGAGTTATCTACACGGTCTTCGTAAGCTGCTTTATCGACTTCTATGGTCATTGTATACAAAGCTCGGTTGATGTTATCTTCTGCAATATCGCCCATATAGAGGTAGCACTTATTAGCTCCAAGTGTGAACAAGGAACTGGAAGAAACAGCTAATTTTTGGTCCGGCATGGATGCTTCCCAAACATTACCACTAACAGTATATGAACCTGAAATAAAATTGCTGATATTAAGGTTGATCAACAATTTACTATAACTACTCCATGCAATTTCATAAGCCGATACCTTGTTTATCTGTAACGGAAGGATGTAATTGTTGTATAAATCAAAATTGCGCAGATCGATAGTTAGGGGAATAATGCTATAATCTACTCCTGCAGGAATAGTGACCGTTGCTCCTTTCGGAAAATGATACATATTTTCCGAAGGCAATTGATAATACAATGCTTGGTTATTACGATAACGCTCAAAGTTGTAATTGGCCAATGTGTCAGGGTCTAAAGCTATTGTTACTTCAATATTCTGATCGTTCTTTGAGGTTCCGCTTACCAATACCGGAATATTCAGATCGAGTATTCCTTCATCTGTAAAGTCAATATTGTATTTCTGCATTCCATTTTTAGTCAAAGACACTTTTTTTGCAAACTGCTCATCAGGAATGTTATTGTCGCAGGAGGTTACTGCGCATACCATCAAAAGTGATGCTGTATATACATATAATTTATTCATAAGATTTATATTATCTATGTTTAGATGCTATGATTTTATTTCCATCCCGGTGCTTGAGTCAGACGAGGATTGCGTTTCATCTCGTTTGTATGAATCGGCCATAAATATTGTCTTTCAATAAATGACTTTTTCATGGAAGAGATTATCACCGGAGTATAGAAGCGTTGTTTTTGCTCATTAGAGCTGGACATTTCCATATTGCAGCCTCGGATTGGTTCATTTTGTTCTTTCATGGAATCTAGCCAGCGGTTAAGGTCAAGATAACGTTTGGCTTCACCAAACAATTCAACTTGGCGTTCATGTTTAATAGCTGCTTCAAATGCCGATACATTTTCATATACATTATCCTCGTAATCGGGTAAACCGACACGAACCCGGATAGGACGAATACAGTCGTGCATAGCTTTCGGATCTCGGCTCACAACGATAGCAGACTCACCTGTAAAATTGGGAATTGAATATTCTTTCGTCAGATGATTCATTGCTTCAGCGTACCATAAGAGTACCTCGGCATAACGAACTATCGGTTCGAACTTATTACAGATTTTTGCTCCTGTCTTGTTATTAGCATCTTCTTCGAAATAGAATTTGTACATGGTACAACCAGTATATACATGATTGTCTATCTGTGCCAGGTTTTTTCCGTCTCTCTCACCTTTGTAGTAGATTGCCGGTTGGTTATGAAATTTAGTCCCACCTTCAGTAATGCTGGTACATCCCCATATTTTTCCGTTGTATCCTATAGAAACATAGAAACGTGGTTCACGATGTACATAACGCATGGAAATGTCATTTTCAGCATAGTTACATGGCTTTTCAGCCTTTGCCGGATCGTAGAATCCTTCCGTAATATACGGATACTCAGTAGATGAATTGGTAATATCCCGTCCGTCTGCCATCTGATAAGCATCTACTTGTTTCTGAGTAACGGCTATACAATTCCAGCCCCCCTGATAATATGGAATACAGTGTTCAATAAGAGGCACAATCTGATCTTTGTTGGCATTGGCCCAGATGATTTCTTTAATCTGGCTTTGTACAACGTCTCCGTTGAACACTTGCTGATAGGACAGGAAGGGGTCTATGTTTGCCCAACCTTGTGGGAAATCTGCATCTGAGTAACCTGCTTTGCTTGGCGGTACTACTGTTTCATTGTTTATTTTTGCTGTATAAAGTTCATATATACCCATGTCGATGACTTCTTTAGCAGCAGCTGCAGCTTTTGCCCATTTTTCTTCGTTCATCACGTTTTCTACTAACTGACGGCTCTTATCATCTTTGAGTTGGTATAGTGGTGTTTTTTCACTATTGTAGAGTGGGCTGGCTGCCAGAATCAACATTTTGGCGCGAATGGCTAAAGCAATACCTTTGGTAGCGCGCATGATATCCGATTTGTTACGTGTCTCAGGTAGATTCGTTGCTGCTATTGCCAGCTGTTCAGATACATAGTCGGTACACTCTTGCATGGAATTTCGAGGAGTAGAAAGTTTTACGTAAGATTCTTCTACATCTAGTCCTTCTTCCGGTAGAATAGGTACCGGACCAAAACGTTCGATTAGTTTATAATAAATATAGGCACGTACAAAACGAGCTTGTGCTTTTGCATCGGCACGCTCTTTTTGTGACATTTCCATACACTTGTCTATGTTGGTTATGAAAAGGGAAGTGCGGCGAATACCTTCATAGAAACGTCCCCAAGGATCATTTTCTCCCTGATCGCTAGGAGTATATTCTCCATTTTGATAAAATTGATTTCTGTTAGTCCGTTGTTCTAGCCAGTCGCCATAAATGAGATCGTCTGCCATAAACAAAAAACCACAGTTGTCTTTGCGCATATCTATTTTGCTAATATGATCGAATATAGAACTATAGCATGTTGCCAGCCAGCCTTCTGTATATCCTTTATTGACCCAGATGGAGTCGAACATCAATGTATCATTGAAGTATTTGTCGGTGTCCAGGTAATCACTGCAAGAAGCAAGTGAGAGCCCCAAACCACAAACCACTGTATATATTATCTTTTTCATGTACGTTTTATGTTTTTTCATGCGTTAGAAACTTAATTGAACACCTACTGTATAGGTTTTATTGATAGGGTATCCCATACCATCGCCTCTACCGGCTTCTGCATCCCACCATTTGAATGGGCTGAAAACTGCCAAATTGTTGCCCAAGAAGAAGAAACGTGCTCTTTCGATGAAACATTTGCGGGTTATTATCCCCGGGAGAGTATAACCAATTTCTAAAGTTTTCAGTCGGAGGTAACGTGAACTGCGCAACCAGTAAGTGGAAGATTGGTTGTTGTTGGCATTATCTCCGTAGGTCAGGCGTGGGAAAATAGCATCTGCTCTTTCCGTATCTGCCGAACCGGAATACTCTCTGGAAATCCAACGATTGTTTGGGTTAGCTACGTAAGTCAGTATATTTCCAGTTTCGCCACCACTGAATGGACGGGTCCAGCCTTCGAGCATGAATGAACTTTTACCCGATCCCTGGAAGAGAATGTTGAAATCAATATTTTTCCAAGTAGCATTACCACCAAAACCATATGTCAGGTTGGGAGTATCTGTATAGCCCAAAGGAACAATATCATCTTTGTTTATAATTCCGTCACCATTCACATCTTTGTATTTGATGTCGCCTGGTTTGCAAATGCTCCCAAAGTCCTGTTTCGGTCTGTTGTCTATTTCTTCCTGGCTTTCGAAAAGTCCTTCTGCAATTAAGCCTTTCATTTGATTGTGCCGATAGCCTTTTCTCATTTGATATGTTAAAGCATTGGCAGCCTCGTCACTATCCAGCACTTCGTTGATTGCATACGTCAGATTACCTCGTAAGGTTATATCCACTTCACCTACCTTTTTATGAATTGCAAAGTTACCATCTATACCTTTCGATTCCATTTCTCCGATATTAGCCCAAGGCTTCAGGTGTTCCACGCCAACGGTAAAAGGAATCTGTCCGCGTTCCATGAAGATGTTTTTACGGTGATCTTTAAAAATATCGGCTGTTAAAGTAAACAAACCATCCCATAAACTAAGGTCGATACCTAAGTCCCATTTGACAGCGGTTTCCCAAGTCAGTCTGCTGGCGCCTAATTTCTCAATGACATATCCACCGATATGGTTAGAGCCGGACTCACCAAAGCTGAACCCCTTCTCATTATCACTTATTATGGTAGAGATAAATGGAAAACGATCGGCATCATTATTACTGATTCTGTCGTTACCTACTTCGCCGTAAGATGCACGAATTTTAAATACTTCCAGCCATGAGGAAGTACGTTTCTTTATCCATGGCTCTTCGGAAAGTACCCATCCCAAGGCAACTGCGGGGAAAAATCCGAATCGATTCTTTTTTTGAAAGTTCTCCGAACCTGTATAACCGAAGTTTCCTTCTACCAAATAACGGTCTTTGTATCCATAAGTGACACGACCGGACAGAGCCATATTTCGTTTTGGAATACCCATTTTAATATTTGTTCCTACATCGTTGGCATTAGCTATTTCCTCTTGGTAGTAGAGTAACAAACCGCTTACGCGATGATCGTTTCCAAATAAACGTTCGTAATTTAACGAAGCCTCTGTGTAATAACGACGATTACCATTGTTATCGCTTGATTGGGATAATGGACTGGATGACCTTACGCGACGCATTACCAGATCTCCGTTGCTGTTCCGCTGAGGTTCGGCATAATACATATTCGGGCTTTTGCTGCGTTTAATAACTTGATTATTGTAAGTATCGAAAGCAAAACGGCCGGTAAAAGAAAGACCTTTAGTGATAAAACCTAATTCTTGTTTCAATGTTACATTGGTCTCCATCTTACTTTCCGTGCCTTGTCTATAACCTACACGATTGATTACTGCATCTGGATTCATCTGAAAACCATCGCCATAAGTTGGAACCATACCATTGGAATACATGATAGGAACACGTACCGGGGCTAAAGCTCCCAAAGAGTTCCAGATAGCGTCCGAATCACTTGTCGGACCATTGTTTAATGCAATCCAACCGCCAATACCCAACTCTACAATAGTGCTCTTTGTAATATTTACATCTACGTTTGCACGGTAGTTATAACGTTTATAATCTACGTTTGTATTGTATGAGTTATAATCACGTGTTTTGTACATACCCTGCTCGTTGTAGTAGCTACCCGAAATATAATAACGAGCCGTGCTACCGCCGCCGCTAATATTCAAAGAAGCTTTGTAACTGGGAGAAGTTTTTCTCATGGCATAGTCGCGCCAATTTACATTGGGATATAAATCAGGGTCCAAACCATATTGAATGACATCAATCTCTTCATCTGTATATAAAGGATCTTGATTACGCGAAAATTTGGCTTCATTTACTAATCTGGCATATGTTACTCCGTCTACGAATTCAGGCATATTCGTATGTGCTAATACTCCATATTCTCCTTTAAAGTTAATATTTACTTTACCTTCTTTACCCTTTTTAGTCGATACAAGTATTACGCCGTTTGCACCACGCTGACCGTAAACTGCGGTGGCAGAAGCATCTTTTAAGACAGAGAAAGATTCAATGTCTTCTACATTTATCTCGTCGAGATTGCGTTCGATGCCATCTACCAAGACTAGGGCAGAAGCGTTTGCACCGAAAGTCGAGATACCACGTATCCAGAATTCAGATACGTTTTTGCCTGGTTCTCCAGTTGTCTGCATAGCAATAATCCCTGGGACATTACCTGCCAAAGCATTACTTACATTGGCAGAAGCCACTCCTTTCAGTGTTTCGGGGTTGATAGTCGTAATAGCTCCTGTTTGCGTAATCTTTCGTTGTACACGGTTACCTGATACAATAACGACTTCTTCAATCTTTTTACTAGCCTCCTGCATGACGATATTTCCCAACTTGGATTTTCCTTGAACAGGAACTTCTTTGTTGTCGTAGCCAATATACGTGAATACCAAAATATCATAAGCATTTGCTTTAATAGAGAATGCACCATTCATGTCAGTGGTAGTACCCAAACCCGGTTGGTTTTTGATGGTAATGCTGGCACCAATTAACGGTTCGTTGGTTTCATCTTTAACGATACCTGTAACGGTGAGTTGCTGAGTCGTTTCCTGCGCAAAAGCAAAGCCTATGACTAGCATTACTGTGATTAATATGGATTTCTTTATATAATTCATAACTTAATAGCTTTTCATTATTCGATTACGATTTTGCGGATAACTCGGTTGTCGCGGTCGGCTACATAAATGACGCCATCCTTATCCATTGTAATACCTTCAGGGTGATTGAAAGAAGCTCTTAACGGTAAACCGTTTACCAAACCCTGTTGGTGACTACCTGCATAGATACTAACTACTTTTTCAGGAGTAATTTTGCGGATAACGTGATTGCCGCGATCGGCTACATATACGTTACCATCTTCATCATCTACGAGCTGCCATGGATCCCAAAAACGAGCTTCTTCTCCGGAACCGTTTTCGAAGCCTGCTTCTCCCCATTTGCCGGCAAGTACTTCTTCATTGCCAACAAACTTATGAGCAACAGGATCGTAAGCGCATCTATAAATCATATGTCTTCCTTTTACGATACGATAGAATATTCTACCATTTCTTCCCCAACAACAAAAAGATTCAAGTCCATTGGCTCTGTTAAATGTGTCTGCTAATTTGTAATCACTCGGATTCTTAGGATCACAATAATATACCATTCCGTCATTCCATTGAGTCCAGAATATGTATCCGTCTACCGGATTAACAGCCACACCATTACAATTTTCAGATACACCACGAACTACTCCCCGCGGATTAGAGAAACCGTTATCACGAATCATATAATATACAGGAGGATTATCTTTGCCATTTTGGTCGATACCCATATATAAGGTATCCTTGGTGACAGAAAAATCAATACCACGTTTACGCCCAATAGTATGTGCGAAGAGCGTATTCACACTTCCATCTTGACCGATTGCACGGAGACCACCGTACTCCTCGATAACATATAGAGTGCCATCATTGTCGAGAGTCATCCAAGTAGGACTATCAAAAGTAGCTGTCAATGGACTACCATCGGCCTGGCCTTGATCTCCTTTTCCGGCAAAGGTAGACACCATTTGCATTAGCTCGTAATCAAATTTTTTTTCAAAAGTGTAGGGCTTATTATTACCTATGGTAACTTGAATGTTGGTTTCTCCGCTTTCATCTACCGAACGTGCTCTTACTACAGCATAGATTTTGGTAGGGCTTACTCCTACAACTTTTGCTTTGCGATTGCCCACTTGTACTTTAATTAATGTGGTGTCATTGCCGAAATTAGAGCCCGTGATAATTAATTGAGTAGTAGATCCCCCTTTCTCAGGAGAAAACTTCTCAAATAATACAGGCTTTGATGGATCGTGTTCTGCTGTTGTATCATCATTACTACAACTAATGCAGAAGCCAAAAGATAATAATAGTAACAAAATACTCCAGTGCTTTTTTCTATTTATTACGTCTTTGTACATAATTAAAATATAATTAGATAATAAGATTCTGAATTAATTTTCTTTCTCAATTACATGGCATATTTATATAAATAATAGGTGCTTAGTAATCTAGAATATAATTAGAAAAATTAATTGCCGGTGCTCTGGAAAGGGCAGTTTTGCCTGGGGCAAATGTAATAGTAGCCTTTTTGTGTTGAATAGGCTTTGCTATTATTTGAGCCACTGATTTAATTAAGTGTTCCATAATAATTGATTTTTAGTATTCTCGGTGAGCCCTGAATTCTATTTTACATCAATATATGAGGAGAGGGCCCTTTTAACCTCAGTTATGATGTTGTTATTTAGTTTTCTAAATCATGTTTCTTTATTTAGTATCCGCTTAAAATGTGAAAGTAGTTATAGACCGGTTTCGGAAGGGAATAATTACAACTACTAAGTATTTATGCAGTTTTGTACTTGTCATGTTTTTGCTATAATATTTGATTTAACTTTCTGATTGTATGGATATGAATACGCTGCAAAGATAAAATAAAATTTTATACTAGTACGGACTGGTATGTATGTTGTAAAACACGTACTAGTCCGTATCAGTGTGCGAGTAATATTTGTATCTTTGCGCAAAAATTGATAAAGTAATGATAGGTAATAAATCAAAGTATAAATTAGTCGTTGATTATGTGATTGACGGAATTAATGAAGGTAAAATGAAAAAGGGTGATTGGATACCTTCTATTAATGAATTTAGAGAGATGTTTAGTTTGTCTCGAGATACCGTCTTTTCAGGGATACGGGAATTAAAATCGAGAGGAATTATCGAATCAAATCCAGGTGTTGGTTACTATATTGTAACTACTCGTGTTCCGTTTAATCATAATATATTTTTGCTTTTTAACGAGTTCAACGAGTTTAAAGAAGATCTTTATAATTCCTTTATAGGCTCAATCGGCAATTCAGCAATTGTCGATCTTTATTTCCATAATTACAATCGGAGGGTATTTGAGACTTTGGTAAATAACGCCAATCATAAATATACTACTTATATAATTATGTCGGGTAAGTTTGCAGGTATTGGCCCTTTGCTGGAGAGCCTGTCCGGCAACGTATTTCTTTTAGATCATTTTCATTCCGAATTGAAAGGCAAGTATTCATCTGTATTCCAGAATTTCGAGAAAGATACTTATGAGGCGTTGGTATATGGCTTACCTAATTTGAGGAAATACAAACATATTATTATGGTTCAGAAGGACTCGAAAGAACCTTTTGAACGATATAATGGGTTGTGCACTTTCTGCGCTGAATATGACTTTACCCATGAATGTATTGAAGAAACTCAAGGAAGGGAGATTGCTCCGAAAGAAGTTTATATGGTGGTAAACGACAGGGATTTAGTTGATCTGTTAAAGCAGGCTGAGCGTCAGCAGTTTATTCCCGGAAAAGATTTTGGTATTATCTCCTATAATGATACACCTCTGAAAGAAGTGTTGGCAGGAGGGATTACTACTCTTTCTACTGATTTTAAATTAATGGGCCGTACAATGTTTTCTCTAATAAACAAGAAGACGATTGAAACCATTGAAAATCCTTGGAATTTGAATATTCGCGGGTCGTTATAAGCGTGTTTATTTAGTGGTCTTAGTTAGTAATTTATCAATTTTTCTTTGTATATATAAATGAAGATATGCCAATAAGGTGGCACAACTGTGTTACCTTATTGGCATATTTGTAGCACTTTGGCACAATTATAGAATTAAAATGTTCTCTTTGTGAATGAGTACTTGCGATTAATCTTGCCAGGGGATATCTTGTTGGTAGTCGTCTTTCATTTCTTCTTCGTCAATGTCAATGCTTACATTGCCAGGGGTTCCCATGTGGTCGATATTAGTGAGTACAATAGTATGCATATAGTTTCTTTTGAAGGTTAATGAAGTGGCGAGGATTATTTTCTCCTGTTTGCCTTCCTGGCAGAGATATACTGTAACTTTTACTCCTTCGGTAAGTGGAGAGTTGGCGGGAATGGCAGCAGTTATATTTTTCATGCTGACCATCTGCGCTTCTGTTTCAGTAGTGCCTAAGTTTGGATTTGGAGCTGCAGGAAGGTAAATAGCCGGAGCACCATCCATCTCTATTCTCAGTTTACCGGCTTGCAAACCTGCTTGTTTGAATTTTACTCCGAAGAATCGTCTATATATTTTAATAATATTTGTTTTCCCCATTTTAATATCTCCTTTCTCAAGGACACCATGATAACGTTCAGCAAAGGGACGAGTATAGTTGTCCTGATTACCTGTTTTTATTTTGGTACTTTCGAGATTGTAGAGAGTCTTCTGTTGTCCGTCAGGTTGCTCGGCAGTAATGAATTTATCGGTAACTGTACCTAGTATTTTACCATTTCGTTCTAAATCCAAGGGGCATTGAATCTCGTTTCCAACCATGATTGAGTCTTTGGCACGTTTAATCATTGTACACGAAATACGATATTGATATCCGTCTATCAAGTTTAATTTTAGTTTATCATTTAAAGTAGTCCCCACATTGAAAATACCATAAGCATAAGGCTTTGATACAGTTGTCCCATCATTTTCCGCCAGCATTGTGACCGTAATTCCCAATAAATCTCGGGTATAATTAGGTACTGCACGTTCTAAGGGACGCTCGGTACTGAAACATTCACCTCCAAGATCTAGTTGTACTTCAGAATAAGTGATTTCCGGCTCTTCAAATAGATTTTTATCTTTGACGCAAGAGCTTAGGGAAAATGTTAGATACAGGTATCCGAAAATTGAGACACATTGTTTGAGTTTCATATTATCTGTGTTTTTGAGTTAATTAATCTATTATATTTCTTGGTTGTTATCTTCAGTAAGTTCGTTTTCATTCAGAGAAAAGTCTATATCATTGATATGGTCATTGATCTTTTTAATCTTAATGATGTTTTTCTTATTTCTTTGTAATTCTATTGCCTGGTTTGTGAACAGATTTTTCCATTTACCGTCAGCCGGTCGATAATCAATTGAAAAAAGAACTACTTCTTTACTATTTATTGTGCCATAAAATGAACCGGCTACTTCTGTCATTGTTACCACTTTCGCTTCAGTTTTTGATGTGCCGTTGTCGGAGTATAACAAGTAAAGTGGTGCAATATCTTTTGTTTGGATTTTGATGGAATCGCCATTGTGTAAGTCATCTGTTGTAAATTGTAACGAATAATAAGCCCGTTGTAATTGAATAGTAGTTTGCAAATAGGAATTACTCCCAACAGGAAAATCCAATTCATTACTGCCATAAAGATAATGTACAGTTGGATGAGAACTGATACTGTCCGACTTGATGTGCATACTCCCTTGATAAATTGACTGATAAAAGCATTCGTTCGCGTTTAATGGATTGATTGAGACAGATAGTTTGTTAGTAACTGTTCCATCTATACCCTTTTGGAGGGTAGATGAAAAGGGAAGTCCATAAAGTATTTGGCCATCTTGAGTTCTGTGAAATGGCAGTTCGCTCTGTTCGAGAAATCCGCAATCAAAGCGATATTTATAACCTTCTATCAAGCCTATATTGATATCTGAAATGTTGTCGAAAAGCCCGGAAGCATAAGGCTGATAGTAAGTAATACCCTTACCTTTCCAAAAAACATTGATTGCATACAAGCCGGATTTGTTAAATGAAGTGCGTATTAATGGCTCTGTATCTTGTTCTAATGTCGGCGAGACTATTAAACTTACATTAATCTCTTTCCCAATTGGGAAATTGGGAAATGGATTTTCATTTAATTCATTGTTGTCATTATTGCAAGAAACTATTACGATGACAAGAATATATAAATACCAATTTTTTATTTTCATAAGTACTGTTTGTTTGCTCATTGCAAATATATATTTTTTTCTTTAAAGAAAAAAATAACGGGAGATAGATTCTTTTCTATCTCCCGTTGCTTGTATAATTTCTTATTGTTCTGTTATATCTTATTGGCGCGCTTACGTTCCATTTCGTCCAGAATCACTTTGCGCATACGCATTGCTTTCGGAGTAACTTCTACATATTCGTCTTCTTTGATATATTCCAACGCCTCTTCGAGTGAGAACTGAACAGGGGGGATTAGACGAGCCTTGTCATCAGTTCCGGAAGCGCGGGTATTGGTCAGCTTTTTCGATTTGGTAACGTTTACTACCAAGTCTTTGTCATGCGCATGCTCACCTACTACTTGTCCTGCGTAAACTTCTTCCTGCGGGAAGATAAAGAATTTACCACGGTCCTGTAATTTGTCGATAGCATAAGCAAATGCTGTTCCACTTTCCATTGCGATGATGGAACCATTGGTTCTACGTTCTATTTCTCCTTTGTAAGGTTGGTACTCTTTGAAGCGGTGAGCCATGATTGCTTCGCCTGCCGAAGCTGTCAGTACATTGGTACGGAGGCCGATGATACCGCGTGATGGCATATCAAATTCAAGATTAATGCGTTCACCTGTATTCTCCATTTTCACCATTTCACCTTTGCGGCGAGTCACCATATCGATAATCTTGCTTGAATATTCTTCCGGTACATTAATTGTAAGTTCCTCAATCGGTTCACATTTTGTACCGTTTATTTCTTTATAAATAACCTGAGGTTGTCCTACCTGTAACTCATATCCTTCGCGGCGCATCGTCTCGATTAATACAGAGAGGTGCAGTACTCCACGACCGGAAACAATCCATTTGCCATCCTCTTCGCTCTTTCTTATGCGAAGAGCCAGATTTTTGTCGAGTTCCTTGGTGAGTCGATCGTGGATATGGCGTGACGTTACAAACTTACCATCCTTGCCGTAGAATGGAGAATCGTTAATTGTAAAGAGCATACTCATGGTAGGCTCGTCAATCGCGATTGGTGGCAATGCTTCGGGGTTTTCGTAATCGCAGATTGTATCTCCGATTTCAAATCCATCAATGCCTACTAATGCACAGATATCTCCTGAGGAAACTACGTCGGTCTTTATGCGGCCTAAACCTTCGAACACATGAAGCTCTTTTATTTTGGTCTTGAACTTATCACCATTACGTTTCACGAGTGTTACATTCATGCCTTCTTTCAGCATACCGCGATGAACCCGTCCTACGGCAATACGACCTGTGTATGAGGAATAATCTAAGGAAGTGATCAGCATTTGGGGAGTACCTTCCAGTTGTTCGGGAGCCGGAATATTTTCGATAATACAATCCAATAGGGGAGTGATATTGTCAGTCTGTTGTTTCCAATCAGTACTCATCCAATTATTTTTGGCAGAACCATAGATAACGGGGAAGTCAAGTTGTTCTTCTGAAGCATTCAGGCTGAACATCAAGTCGAATACCATTTCATAGACCTCTTCGGGACGGCAATTCGGCTTATCGACTTTGTTTACCACTACAATGGGTTTCAAACCGATTTCCAGTGCTTTTTGCAATACAAATCGCGTCTGAGGCATCGGACCCTCAAAAGCGTCGACTAAAAGAATACAACCATCGGCCATATTCAGCACGCGTTCTACTTCACCACCGAAGTCACTGTGCCCCGGAGTATCAATGATATTAATTTTAGTACCGTTGTAATTGATGGATACGTTTTTGGAAAGAATCGTTATACCACGCTCACGTTCCAAATCGTTGTTATCCAGAATGAGTTCACCACTATTTTGGTTACTGCGGAACAAATTTCCCGCCAATAACATCTTATCTACCAGCGTTGTTTTCCCATGATCGACATGGGCAATGATTGCAATGTTTCGAATATTTTGCATATAATACCTATTATTTGGGCGCAAAGGTACTAAAATTGGATTAGAAATATATGCTATATCCACATTTTTTTCCTGTAAATCATTGTAGGATATAAAGATAATATCTATCTTTGCACGCTCAAAAGAATAATTTACTATATCAAAATTCTAAAAATTATGTATTTAGACGCAGCTAAAAAGCAAGAAATCTTCGGAAAGTACGGAAAGTCTAACACTGATACTGGCTCAGCTGAGGCGCAGATAGCTTTGTTTTCCCACCGTATTTCTCATCTGACTGAGCACATGAAGCTCAACAGAAAAGATTATAGTACAGAGAGA
>NZ_JAQVBV010000048.1 GCF_028690125.1 Bacteroides sp.
GAAACCGTAAATGAGATTCCACTGGACACGAGATAATTAATTCCAACCACCTCTGTCAGAAATACCATGATTCCGTAATCAATTACAAATGCGCCTCCACCAACAACAGCAAATCGTAGAATCTGCTGAAATAATGTCTTGTTCTTTTCCATCTTAAGTTCCTTCTTCCTATTGCTTATAAAATTAATTCACTTGCACAATTTGTTACTTATACGATCTGCACTTTATTTTCCTGGTCTATAGTTTCTTCGATGTCTTCCCGCTTCTTTGCCAAAACCACCTATCACGAAATCAGCTTCGTGTCTTCTTTGTTGGTTTCCCCGACAATGTAATGCGGTCTATGCTTCACTTCGAGATACATCTTTGACAAATACTGTCCCATGATGCCAAGGCAGAATAAAATCAATCCCCCGAAAAATACCGTAATACATACCATTGATGGCCACCCACTGACCGGGTCACCGTAGAGAATCTTTCGAATCACAATGAACAGAATCATCACAAAAGATATCCCTGTTGCAGTTACACCCAGCCAGGATGCGATTGCAAGTGGCATCTGTGAAAAATTAATAATTCCGTCAATGGAATACTTGAACAATTTCCAGAAACTCCACTTTGTCTCTCCAGCTGCCCGCTCGGTATTCTCATAGGGAAGCCACCTGGTCCGGAAACCAATCCAGCCAAAGATTCCTTTTGAGAATCGGTTATACTCACTAAAAGCAACAATTGCATCTACCATCTCCCGCTTCATCAGACGGTAATCTCTTGCGCCATCCACAATATCCACATCGGAAATCTTATTGATGAGGCGATAGAACATCCGCGCAAAAAATGACCGGATAGGCGGCTCGCCCCTCCTTGTCACCCTCCGGGTTGCCACACTGTCATATTCCCCAGATTCCAGAGACACTGCCATCTCCGGAAGAATCGCCGGAGGGTCCTGAAGATCAGCATCCATCACCGCCACATAATCACCAACCGCATTGCAGAAGCCGGCATACATTGCCGCTTCTTTTCCAAAGTTCCGTGAAAATGAAATATACTTCACCCGCTTATCCTGTTCCCCCAGTTCTCTCATAATCTGAAGGGTATGATCCTTCGAACCGTCGTTGATCAGCAGAAGTTCAAAATCATACTCTGTCATGGAGTCCATAACACCAGACATTTCCTTATAGTATATCGTCAGAACTTCCTCTTCATTGTAACAGGGTACAATGATTGAAATTGTTTTTTTCATCTCTTCACCTTATATTTTATTCATCTTGCATTTGTCACTCAATGCGCATCATATTATATCATACTTTTTCCCTTCAATCCACTTGATAAGGGAATTTTCCTTCTTCCTCATTCCCGCCGTCATTCAGCACCCGTTCTATAATAAATGAAGGTCTCCTTTTCGTCTCGGAATAAATCTTGCCAATATACTCACCAATTACTCCCAGACACAGAAGCTGAATCCCGCCCAGGATCCAGATGGAGACCATCAGCGATGACCAGCCTTGCACTGTATATCCAGCAATCTTAATGACTAATGTCCATATCAAAAACAAAAAACTCACCACTGAAATCCCGGCTCCGAGCATCGTAATCAGCCGAATTGGCTTAATACTGAAAGAGGTAATACCATCGAATGCAAAGGCAATCATCTTCTTCAGCGGATATTTGCTCTCTCCGGCAAAACGTTCGGCACGCTCATATTCCACGGTACACCACGGATACCCAATCTGTGGAACGATTCCGCGTAGGAAAATATTCACTTCCGTAAATTCCTGCAGTCCTTCTACTGCACGCCTGCTCATCAATCGGTAGTCGGCATGATTAAATACGATATCGGCACCCATCATGCGCATCATTTTATAGAAAAGTTCTGCCGTAAAGCGTTTGAAAAATGTATCCTTCTCCCTGGAAGAACGGACTCCATACACTACATCGAATCCTTCCAGATAGCGGTCCACCATCTCGTCAATGGCATTGACATCATCCTGAAGATCCGCATCCATGGAAATCATCATGTCTGCAAAATTCACAGCTGTGGTAAGCCCCGCAAGCAATGCATTCTGATGCCCGCGGTTCCGGGAAAGATTCACTCCCGAAAATATTGGATCCTCCTCATGAAGCTTCTCAATCATTTCCCATGTGTGGTCCGTTGATCCGTCATTAACAAACATAATCCGGCTCCTGCGGTCTATCTTTTTCTTCTCCATTAGATGATTCAGTTTTTCCTTCAAACGTCTGGAGGTTTCTGGAAGAACCTCTTCCTCCTTATAACATGGCACCACAACATATAATATATTTTTTTTCATAATTTTGTCCTTATTTTTTTCGTTCCATCTATACTTATTCACTTTATCATGTTATTTACCACTTCTAATTTATCTTCACACACTGAATATACTTCCTTTTTTCCAGAAAGCACCATGCTCCGAAAATCCCCAGTGATACAATGGTAAGAAGGATTCCCACCTTCATTCCCGGAACCTGATACTCCATCATAATCTCATTGCTTCCCTTCTCCACTGGAACAGCCGTCAGCGCATTGGCACCGGCCTCAGCGGTAACTTCCTTGCCGTTGACCGTAATACGCCACCCCTCATCATACGGAATTGAGAGCAGAAGCTTGCCATCCTCCGGTGCTGTCACAGTACCTTCCACATGGCCATCCTCCACGGTTGTGACATCCAGCTCACCTGTCCGGAGTTTTTCGATTGCCGCACGAAATGTTTCCATATCCAGATAGTAAAAGCTTTCTTTCGCTGTATCGACTCCTTCTGCGTATCCCGGCAGACTGACCTGATGTGCCTGTGCAGTATTGCCAACATAGAACACCTGATAGCTCAACCAGTTGGCGTAGGAACACTGATAAACGCCATCCACATGCAGAGGAATATCCGCTTCATCATTGTAGGTATCCACTTTTCCATACAGAAGATCATCCCCACCAAGAGCATCAAAGGTATAAGTCAGGTTCTCGTCCACAAGAGACTCCGTCGGCACCACTTCCTTGAACACCTCCGTCTCTTCTCCCAACAGATTAGAAAACAGCTGATTCTGGAATTCAAAAGGGTTCTCATTTTTAATGGTGTCCGTCACACTGTCTGCTGCCAGATATCCGATTCCCAGCGCAAATGGATTCTCATAGACATCTTTTCCATTCTGGCTGTTAATACTGTCCACCTTCCGATAACCAGCCACATCCTTAGATGAGAGCATATACTTCACTCCCAGCAGAGAATCCGACGGCAAAATACTTTCTCCAAAAATACTCAAATCAAACTCCGTGGAATACCCAAGGTAAAACAGCATGTCACTAAGTGATGAATCAAAAGTGGAGGAGTAATGTCCCAGGCAGCTATAACCATAGACCATCGATTCATTCAGAATCGCAGAACACATATTTTCCGCCTGATCACGCTTGGAGGTCGTATCCATCCGGAAAAATTCCGAGTCATCATATTCCTTCACGTCATCCACCAGCTTTTCCTCCCCGTCTACATAAGAAACGTAATCCGGTTCTCCTGTTGCCCAGGAGTAATTATTCTGGAAGGTGAACACACCATTCATAATCAACTCTGCCAGAAGAAGAACCGCAAAAATTCCATTTTGCAGTCGCGGATAACGGTGCAGAAGAAACACCACTGCATAGATTACCAATACTGCAACAGTAAGCCAGACTTTATACTCCATGTCAAAGGGCTGTCTGTGTTGCAGATATAAGAAGAACAGCGCACAGCCTGCAAAGATCACTGGGAGCAGCCGATTCTTCCGATCCGCCTCATACACTTCCATTCCTTTTGCCGCCAGAAACAATACCAGAAACACAAACACAAAACTATAACGGAAGCGGTAGCTTGCAACGAAACGGAATCCGCTCCAGATACAGTCCAGTGGTATGAACCAGCAGCTCAAGAACATAAATGCTGCTGCAATCAGAGAAAGAATTTTTTCTTTCAGCTGTATTTTCCTGCTGAAAAAATAATAGACAAAGAATCCAAAAAACAGTAGCCCACAGTAGAGAGATACGGTACCCATAATACTTCCCACTGTAAATCCGCGGAATACATCGATAAAGGAATCATAAGCTGCAAAATTGAAAATATCCGGGTTATAAACGGATTTTCCATTCTGTAGTCCCTTAAATACCGGGTAAAACAAAAAACAGCTTCCAAGCACACCAAGGATCATCACAATACCAAACCGGATTCCATCCTTGATGAATTCCAGGATTTCTTTTCCATTGAAGGCCTCCATCTGGTTGATTCTTTCATACAAGTAGTAGCACGCTGCAAAAAGTCCTGCCATATATCCCGTATACCAGTTAAAAACCATAAGCGCCAGTATTGAAAAATACAGCATGCTCTTTTTCTTCTCATACACCAGCTTGTATACTCCGAGCAGAATGATGGGAAGTAAGATTACGCCATCCAGCCACATGATATTTGACAAATGAATCATCATATACTGCATCAATCCATAAGCAACCGCCAGTCCTGTCACACCCTGATCAGAGAGCTTTTTAAACCGATAACGGAAAAAGATGGAGGCTGTCGCTCCGCTTAATCCAAGCTTGACTACTGTCAGCAAAAAAACAAACATCGGAAGCTGCTCTTTGGAAAAAAACACCACAAAGAGATTCAGCGGTGATGCCAGATAGTAGCCAAACAACGCCACCAGCGAGCCGCCCATTGATTTGGAAAAAGAATATCCCACCGATGCCTTTCCCAGCAGCACATCCTTAAGATATGCAAAATAATCTACATATTGGATATCCAGATCCCAGATTAGATTCGAGGTCTCACCAAAAGGATATAGCCTGCTAATTGCCTGGATTGCTATAAATGCTGCCGCTATCATGATAAATGCAATTCCAGATAATTGCAGCTGTCTTTTCTTATTATTCATTCCTATTCGTTCCTTCCAGTTGCCGTTCACGTCTGCGGTGTTCCAGCAACGAATTCAGTCCATTTTAAGTTTGCCTGCGGTCAAGTGCCAGTGTGACACCACATGTATATTCAGACTAACTGCTTGTCTATTTATCCTTAGTAAATGCAGAAATGCAGAGTATCCCCAATAAATACAAGCTGCGCAGAATCCATCACGATCCAGTTCTTATCCTTGAAATATTCTTCGTATACTTCATCGGATGAATCCACCCGGTTCAGTGAGCGCTCTCCTAAAAGTTCGAGCGCGTAGGGCACTACCCAATCCACAGACAATGCACGACAGTTTGTTGTTCCAAATGCATTGCCGCCTACTGCGAAACCTTGTGGCGAGATATCCTCATAAATCGCTATATTTTTCACGGGAATCCCAGTCTCATTTTCATAATTCCATATCGCAAGCCCCACAAACGTCGATTCATAGACGTCTGTCTGTGTCGCCGCATAATGATCCGCAAGCTCACGATAGTCTCCCACCAGCTGGACAATGAAAAAGATGCCCAGCAATGCTGTAACAATACGAATCTTTGCTTTGTTCGGCTCTTTCTTTCCACCGCGGTCAATTGCTCCAATCATCAAAAGACAGAGAATCGGTATCAATGCCCCCATAATATAGACGGTCCTCGGAGCCGCATCAATTCCGTCGATATCTGTTGCAAGCAATGGCGTGTAAATACCAAGAAATGTAATGATTCCTACATAGACTGCCTTTGCCCATGCTTTCCACGAGCGGGATAGCGCAAGCAACACAAGCAGCAAGCCCCCGGCTGCCAGTACAAAATATACATAAACCTTATTCGGCAGGTAAGTTCCCGTTGTCTTCATCAAAAGGATAAGACCATCTGTTGCTTTTTGAAAGGATGCTGCCAAGTCAAATCCTGCGGAAGCACTTCTAGTCGTACCTCCAATCTTTGCCTCCAGCATATTTACGATACCCGGAATCACATAGGCACTTCCCATAACGATATTACAGAAGAAAAATCTTTTCACATCTTTGAACAAATCATCCACACAAAGTGCCATCACAAGAATTCCAATCCCGAAACACCCCTGATAGCAGGAAATTCCGATGATGGACAACAGGATTCCGCACACGTAGAACCTTGTTCCTCCATTTTTCAAAAAATGCAGGACAAAGGCTGCCCCGGATACACTAAAGAAAATTCCCAAACACATGACCCCTGTATATTCCGGGAAGACAAAATATTCTGCTGTAAACACATTGCTGATCAGAAGAAATGCACTCAGCCAGAGCAGAATCGATCTGAGTGTAGCTGAAAAGCCGTCCTCGTTTTCACTGAATCTCTGTTCTTCTCTCCAGCATAAAAACCTGCTTTCCAGAAGCCTGTATACCACTACCGAACTGGATGACAGTGCCAGCATCCCAAATCCCCAGGCAAGCTTCTTTTCTATATAAAAGCTCACATGAAATACTTTACACAATGCCATCGATAGAGACATGATCCACCGGCCATTTACCCAGTATTGCCAAAAAGTATCTCCGTATCCGCAGACTTCTGTAAAGTAGGTATCTCCAGCATAATGGTTGATAAAAAACATTCCATAAAAAAGCATATTTCCCATCAGAAATGTGGCAAAAAGCTTTCGGTTTCTGTTATTGATTGTTTTTTGTTTCATTCGTATCTTTATTCCTCTCGTTCCTTTTCCTATTCATGATTGCCTTTCCAAAGCAAAATCGTCAATACCAATCGGCAATGGTGTGTACGTCATCGCGGCCCCTCCCTTTACATACAGAAAAACTGTTATACATGTTTTTATCTTAACATCTATAACAGTTTTATTCAATGGTCGCTTAGACGCAGATTATACTTTGCTATTACTATATTGCACCTCTAAACTATCTCTCCCTCAACTTCCGAAACTCATCCTCCCTATCATTCAACTTCATCTCAAAGTTCTGCCGGTTCTCCTGCACAAGTGCAGACAAGATCAGCCCTGCAAAGAAAGAAATAATCGCGGCCATATACACAAATCCACACACAATCAAAGTCGGGAAATTCGGTACCTTTCCTGTATGTGCATAAGTGGCAAGCACCGGAACCAAAAATACTGTACTGATTATCGCCAGCAGCGTGGAAAGACTTGCGTAAAATCCCATAGGTTTATAACAACGATACAGCCTTGCAATCGTTTTTAGAACCTTTATTCCATCACTATAAGTATTGAGCTTGGACTCGCTTCCCTCCGGTCGATCGCGATATTCAATCACCACATTTTCAATCTGCATGTTCTTATCTACCGCATGGATACTCATCTCTGTCTCAATCTCAAATCCTTTGGACAGAACCGGAAATGTCTTAACAAAACGATAACTGAACGCGCGGTACCCCGTCATAATATCCTTGATATCATTTTTGAATAAAGTATTGATCGACTTCATTACAATCGTATTGCCCAAATTATGGAACGGTCGCTTATTCTCTGTAAAATAAGTCGATGACAAACGGTCTCCCACCACCATGTCTGCCTGCTCCACCAGTACCTTATCAATCAGAGCCTGTCCAAATTCTGCCGGATAGGTATCGTCCCCGTCTACCATCAGATACGCTTCCGCATCAATTTCGCGGAACATTCTCCTGATTACGTTGCCCTTCCCCTGCTGATGCTCATGACGGACAACAGCACCTGCTTCTTTGGCAAGCTTTACCGTCTCATCCGATGAGTTATTGTCGTATACATAGATTGTTGCTTCCAGCAGGGCAGCTTTCCAGTCTGACACTACCTTGGTGATTGTCTTTGCCTCGTTGTAGCAGGGTATTAGTACCGCTATCTTATCCATTTTCTTTTCCTCTCTTTTCCGAATGGTGAGTCCCTTTTTTTGACTTCATTCCAAATATTCTTCTTGTGATATTACACTGCGCAAAAAGTATTGTAAATAGTATAATCCAAATCATTTTGCAAATAAACAAAATTAGCATACTCATTCCCCATTCTACACCATTTGCCTGAAGCCTGTCAGTCAAGATCCACCATGGGAATGCCGAAAGTTCTATTATATGTGCACAAAGCACTATTAAACTGTTTTTCCCCAGATATGCTATTCCCCGCGAAATAAAAGAAGCATACTTGTCCAGATACTATGAGAGCAAAAGCAAAACAGAACAGCCACAAATACTCCCCAATATATCCACGCCTCCACGGCCAATATCACAATGGACTAGCCAAAAAGATTGAAAATCACGCATAAAACACAACCAGACAGCTGCTGCCAACAAAGTAAGCACAATCCGCACCTCGAGACTCAAACTTTTTAATATATCCTTTATATCTCGAAAAAGATAGCCAAAATACATGAAAAGAACAGCACAGCCACCAGCCTGAATGCTAAATGGAAACCAGCAGATGCTACGAGACCATGAGCAAACCAAAAATAGCATCAATATAACTACGATGCGCTGTGTTTTTTTCAGTTCCACAATACATCTCAGAAAACATGCTCCCCAGAAAGTTGCCAGTAAAAACCAAGTTGCTCCGATTCCTTTTATGTAAAAGGGATCTGTATAATTGTCGCCTGCACCATATAGAACCGCTTTTAGCCAGTCGATCATAACCTGTCTTGAATTATCTCCTCCCAGCCATAACTCGTTCACTGCGACTGCTGCCGCTACAACCAGTAACCCAGAAAACAGATATGGAATAATCAGTGTTTTAAACTTCTTTTTCACAAAATTCACTTTACTTCCATTTGTTGTCAAAAAATATCCGGTAATAAAATAGAATATCGGAATATGAAAAGTAAAGACAACTCGATTCACTTCTGCTATTCCAAGATGACCTGCCACAATACAAAGCATCGCAATTCCTCTCGCCACATCTATATATTCCAATCTGCCTGCTTTTATTTCACTCATATATCCAAAACCTCATTCCTTCGCGTTTTAGTAAATCGACGTTTTCTTGAGAACAACGAAGTGAAGAACCCCCTCTGTCCTCTTACTTTTCTGAGCTCTGAGCAGATTGTTTACATGTTGCAAAATAATATCACTATGTATAGTAATAAAGATGGGAACTCCGCTATTCTTCCCATGTCCTTTTTGCCAAATGTTCAAAAAAGAAATTATCATCCAATGCCCCTGCAAAATTACTTCCATTTAGTAATCTGACATCATCAATTGAGGTTTCAAAAACCTGCTCTTTATTATTGAGCCTGTCAATCGTAGATGATGTTGTTCTTGCTATTTCATGCAAAGGTGTAATACTTCCCAACAACAGTGCTATTGTTAATGCTAAAAAAATTTGCTTATCATTACTTCTTTTTGATTCTCCCAATACGTCCATAATCATTATCATCAAAATAAACAAAAACGGTATCGAAACGCGCATGCAAAAATCCCCTGCATTTCCGACTTTAATCGGTGGAATAATACAAAGACAAAGTAAAACAAAGTAGTATAAGCCATCATTCTTTTTATACTTATACATAATAAAACCATAAATGCCAATTTCAATAAGCAAAAACAAAATCCACTTAAATAAGCTGTTATTGAAATTTGCTCCCACCGTGCTTTCTTCCATCAATCTAGTCGCGGATGTATTGGACTGTAAATACAAGAACGAAGTGATTCCAATTACTCCGCCACCTAAAATATTCTGCACAGTAAAGGTATCCCAAAACCAACATTTCCAATATAACTTATCCCCAAATCCTTTGCGTTTAATATCCTTATATTGGCGTGAAAAAATCCAGAAAATCACTAAAAACATTAAACCCACAAATGAAAATGTACTTGGAAGCATACAACAAGCAAGAATTAAGACCATATTCCTATTATTCTTTTGATTAAAAGCAAGCATTGTACATAACCATGCCGGAATCGACTGATTAAATACCCAGAATAATTGTGTAGTCATACTGGAGTACTGATAGGGTTCAACCCACCATTCCAGGTGCATAATATTTTCTACGGTGAACAGATTGACATTTCTAAAATACCACCCAACAATATCTAAGCCGCTAAAAAAGACTAAAATCAACAGCGGCCATACTTCAATTTTTTTGGCTCGTACACATAAAAGATAATATACAAGACAAATGCCCAGAACTGCCCAGAATACTTGGAATCCATATCCTGCATTTAGTCCAAAGATCTTGCCGATAACAGCTGAAGGTAACCAAAACCCAATATAATAAATCAATCCTGTCCCTGTCGCCCCTGATAGTGCTCCATCTGACAGAATCTCAAAATTAACAACCGGCCAGTCATATTGTACCAACACATCAAATATTGCATTCCTATAATTGTTATCTGCATTTTGAAACACATATCTTCCTATTCCAGAAAAGTAGACCCATATGGTAATCATTACTATAATAAAAATCACTTTTACAATATCATCTCTTCCAAGCACTATTTTTTTGTCATATGTCGACTTTTTCAGCATTCTCCATATAGAGATAATCAAAATCAGAATAACTGGAACTGCGTACCGCAATCGTAACCAACTACTTGCAAATATGATAAATGGTAGCATAAGATACAAATATATGATTATATCTATTTTTCTTTTTGATATCTTAAAGTTCATTTTAATTACTCCCTCAATTTTCTCTAGTAGGTCATAGGTCTTTATAGTGCCAAGTGTGTAGCTTTTACTCTAGCTTCCTCACTTTATCAATTGTAATTACAGTCATAATTATCAGAACTATGCAAATAAATCAGTACTCACTATGGAGCGTTGACTGTCAACCGCTCGCTTTCCTACACCTCTCTTATTCCCTAATCTTTTCCAAATAGATCTCTTGTATACACATTATCCTTCACATCATCCAAGCACGAATCATATCTATTCGCTATAATTGCGTCACATTGATCTTTAAATTTATCCAAATCATTCTCTATCTTGCTTCCAAAAAAAGTTTCCCCGCTTTTTAATGTAGGCTCATAAATCACAACAGTCGCTCCTTTCGCTTTCACTCTTTTCATTACCCCCTGAATAGAACTCTGGCGAAAATTATCACTGTTACTTTTCATTGTGAGTCTGTATACTCCGATTGTAATCTGCTTTTCTGCATCTTCACTGTACAAATTATCCTCATCATAACCATAATATCCTGCCATTTGAAGCACTCGATCCGCTATAAAGTCTTTTCTTGTCCGATTACTCTCTACAATAGCCGACATCATGTTCTGTGGAACATCCTCATAATTTGCCAATAACTGCTTTGTATCCTTTGGAAGACAATATCCTCCATATCCGAAGGAAGGATTGTTATAGTGCGTTCCTATTCTTGGATCCAGACATACTCCCTCAATAATATGCTGGGTATTTAGTCTCTTCATCTCGGCATATGTATCTAACTCATTAAAATACGATACTCGAAGTGCCAAATATGTATTTGCGAATAATTTTACCGCCTCAGCCTCTGTAAATCCCATAAACAACGTATCAATATTAGCTTTAATAGCCCCTTCTTGAAGAAGTTCTGCAAATATATGTGCGGCCTTCACAAGGCGCGAATCATTCATATCGGTTCCTACGATGATTCTACTTGGATATAAGTTATCATAAAGAGCCTTCGATTCTCGTAAAAATTCTGGACTAAATAAAATATTCTCACTTCCCGTTCTTTTACGAATCTCCTCTGTAAATCCAACTGGTACCGTGCTTTTTATCACCATGATTGCATCTGGCGCATATTCCCTTACAAGTTTGATTACAGCTTCAACAGCTGACGTATCAAAGAAATTCCTTTGGCTATCATAATTCGTTGGTGCTGCAATTACCACAAAATCCGCATCAGTATATGCTTTTTGTGCATCCAGTGTTGCTGTAAGCTGTAATCTCTTTGTTGATAAATATTGTTCAATATAATCATCTTGAATAGGAGATTCTCTCCGATTAATCATATTAACTTTTTCCGGAATAATATCTACAGCATATACATTATGATATTGCGATAATAATGTAGCTATAGAAAGACCAACATACCCAGTTCCCGCTACCGCAATTTTCATTTGTTTTTCATTCATCGTTCTCACTCTCCTCACCTTATCACAAGTGATATCATGTAAAAATAAACTATTATGTTTTATTTTTCGTTTCTTCATTCTCTCAACAACCTCCGTACAGTGGAAATCAAAATTACAATAATCGGAACTTTATATCTTAATCAGAGTCAGCTACTTGCAAATATGATTTTATCACTTTTTTATTTTTTTACTTAAGAGGTTGGAAAGTATATATCCCAACTTTTTTTATTAATCAAATAACTCATTCAAATTTTGTCACATTAAGTATCTCATTCCATCCATGTGAAATAAACTCTACTCATACTTTACATCTTGTCTTTTTTCTTTATTCTATTCATCCCTAGCTCCAACACCTCATACAAATAATTATTCTTAAAAATTGCCAATATTATAAAATACACGGTTACACCAACTATAACGTCAATCGCTAAAGATAACAACTCGCCCATCGATAAATACGCCAAAAAATATATCGTTAGTAACATGCCCCCTGATGCAACTAAATATTGGTAAATAAATTTGAAGACCCCTTTTATTTGAACTAATTTTTTTATATTCATAATACAAATCGCAAACACAACAATCTCAGAAAGAACGGTAGTAAATGATGCTCCTTTTATGCCAAATAGGGGAATAAGCAAGATGTTTGTAACGAAATTAGTTATTGCACCTGCTAATGTCGAATAAAAAACAACATACTCTTTCTTAAAGGGAACTAATATCTGCCATGCAAGCATCCCATTTAAGGTTGCGAACACAACACCTATTGCAAGAATCGATAGTGCCGCTGATGCACTTTTAAATTTTGCACCACTAAAAAGTATAATCAACGGTTGGTTAACGGCTATTAACCCCAAACCAGCAGGAATCGCAAGCATCAAAACATAATTACCTGCCTTTGTAACTAAGTTTTCTACTTCCTGCTTTAAATTTTGAGACAGATAATATGAAATTCTTGGGAGGATAACTGCTGAAACGCATCCAAGTAATTTTGTAGAAGCTCTGTAAAGTTTTACTGCAGCAGTATATAAACCAACATCATTATTCCCTCTCATTAGTCCTAACATCGTGATGTCTAGATTCAAATAAATTGCCGATGCAAGATTCGTTCCAAAAATAATTAGAATTGGCTTAATATGTCTTTTTAAATTAAGATTAGGATAGCTAAACAGTTGTATCTTTCTTGATATGTATATATAGTTAACTGCGCCACTTCCAACTGTGGCAAACACAACTACTCCAGCATATATAATATAATCCCTCGGATTTTTCACAAAAGCAAAGAGTGTTGCCAATGCTAGCAGCTGACAAACAATAGATGCTAATGACAAATATCGATAATCCTCTGTCGCAACAAAAAACCACTCCATACCAACCGTTGTCAGAAAAATAATCATACTTTGTACAACCATTAAACCAACGTAAGAATTTTTTGTGCATTTCAGAAAGATGCCAAATGCAGCATAAGAAACTGTCATTGTTATAAGATTGATAACAAAAAGTTCCGTAACTAACTTTCCTAGTCTGCTCTTGTCATCTCTGCATCTTGCTGCTTCACGCGTTCCATATGCAGAAATCCCCAGAGAAGAAAATAAAAGGAAATAATTTACAATTGACTCAGTATAACTCACCGTTCCAATAACATTAACCCCTAATATACGTGATACATAAGGAAAAGAAATGAAAGGGAAAATTATTGTCATAATTGTTTTAAATGTATTCATAACAAAATTAAGTTTAAGCGATTTCAACTTACTCATAATATATTTCCTCATTTTCTTTCAGTGTCATCTTATAAGAATATACGGCACCTTGCCATTTCACATAAGCCTCCTTTTGCTCCCCTATATCATAATACATGCCAAGTGTAGAAAGAGACTCTTCTTCATTATCCAAGAAATATGGTGAAAAAATAAAAATCGCGCTTTTGTTTAAACTCTGTTCATTTAGTCTTTCCCAAAAATCATCTTCATAAATCACATTAATAGATGACAGACTATTGCTATTACCAAAATAAACTCTTTTTCTATTTTCTTTGTCCCAATAACACTGCATCCATCTTCCTTCTAGTGCAACTGCTCCAACACCCGGATCAAAGTTCCCCCATAAAATAATATCCTGAGTCCCATCATACCCGGCACCATTTAAAGCTTTATCATAAGCCTTATCTAAAAAAGTATGCTGATAATTATAACAGGTCACGTCTGCCTCAAGTGATGGCCTTTTATGCCAAGCAGTCGAAAGCATCGAGACAACCGATCCACTATTAATTGTCTTGAACATCATTTTCGATATTGGATCCACCGTAAAATAAGTTTGCAACAACATTATGGCTGATAAACAAATCGTTCCCATTCTTATCTTCAACGTGGTAAGGTTCGACCTCAGCAAAATATGTATAACTACAAAAAAAAGAAGAAACTCTACGCAAAAATTATATCTGCTATTATTGTAAGTAATGTAAAGACAACTAAATCCACAGAAAAAGAAAACAGAAAACAACAATGGGAGTTTGTCAGTATTGCTTTTTATCGTCTGCCTGACTCTCCCTTTTTTGATAAGGAATATCAGTGCCACAATAATAATAATTGATAATACCCAATTGAAATTTAACACAAAAAACGTTTTGAATTTCAATAGAATATAACTCACATCAAACCCAAAAACATTATTAGGACTGCCCGAATTATTATCTTGTATACTTTCTCCCCACTGTTTCACTTGCGAAAAAAAACGTATGTATATCTGGTAAAACATGAAGACACAACCTGAAATGAAAGCTCCCCAAATTAAAGGTGACTTCACAATTTGATGGAATTTATCTTTTAATTTTCCTTTCTGATTCATTAGAATAGAACAGATATAGCCTAGCCAATATCCACAGAATAGTATAGCTCCTGTTTCTTTGGAGAAAATCAAACAACAAGAAAAAAAAGTTGTTAATATATACTTTTTTGTATGTTGAAAATAGAAAATATAAATCAAAAAAACTAGCAATGCATAATCTAACCCAATACTTTCAAACAAACCCAAATTGAGTGGTGCTACAAAAAAAAGAGAAATAGTTAACGCAATTGTTGATCTTTTTCTCATCGGGTACTGTTCAACAAAATACCTATATAAAAATATGATTGCAAAAATAGTCAAAATAATATTGACTATTCTAATACCAACAACTGAATTTGGAATTGCGTAATATCCCATAGCAAGAAGAGCTCCATATGCATGACTTATATGCGAAGCCAAGCGGAAGTTTTCTATAAAAGAAGTTATCGACAAGTCAAATTTCTCACAGGCAACAATAATTGTATTTGCATAAGTCTCCGTATCCCATCGCGGAAGAATGTTCAACTGTAAAACTCTTAACGCAATCAAAAAAGCAATCACAACAACGAAACATGCATTTTCTTTTATTATATTTTTCACTTTTATTTTATACTTTGGTCTGTTGATTTTAATATATAAAACTGCACTTATCACACATGCAAAAATCTGAACAGTATTTCCAATTATCTCCCATTGGAGATTTTTCGTTTGCGAGACATCTGAAACCGATGCCAATCCAAAAAAACATTCCATAAGCAGGAAAACCACCAATAACTCTCCATAATTGATTTTTTCAAAAAACTTATTCATATAGCTTTCCGCCCTTCCTCAGTTTTTTCATTTCCATAATTAAAACTTTCAAAGACTTAATTTGATTCCTATAAATAAATTCACGCCTCTGCTTATTATTCGCATTAACTGTTTTCGTTGCTATTTTCTCTAGATGTTGTACTTCTATCTGTGGATTATATATAATCTGCCATTCATTTTTTCTAACTCGTATATACAATAATTCTTCTTCTCGATAAAGAAAAGTTTCATCATTTATCCCATCATACATCTTTATATACTGAGGCGAAAAAAACCAACAGCAACCATGCAATATAACATTTTCCTGCATGACATCTGCCATGTTTTCTCTCTTATTCTGATGATTCATTTTATCAAATCCTAGAATTTTTCGCGTTATCTTAATTATTTTTTCTGTATTAACTCCCATACAACTCAATAATAACTCGATTTTTATAATCATACGATGAATTTGATAAACCCAGATTTTTTGAATCGGTGCACATACTGGATAAACATTTTTGATAGAATCATAAATTCGTGGTCCCATAACTGCATACATCGTATTCTCATAACTCCGAATCATCCTCTGACAAGTATCATCCTGTATGAGAAGCACATCGTTATTCATCATGCAAATAAAATCACACTGCATCTGCTTTTTGGCATAAGAAAAACCCAAATTGTTTCCTCTCGCAAATCCCAGATTTTGATCTGACCTAATAACTTTTACTTTTTCATCATTTCGGTATATTATTTCTAGCTGATTGCCAGAATCATTGGATGACCCATTATCAATAACAACAATACTATATTGCTCATAACTCAAGAGTTGCTTAATATTGTTTACACATTTCACAGTCATATCATATGCCATGTAATGTAAAATCACAAATCCAATCTTATACATATTTTCTCCTTGACTAAGTTGCTCTGTTTGACTTAACGAGCATTATATCGTGTACACATTTAAATATTCTACAAAAAAGGAATCTTGGAAGAACTCTATACATTGCTCTTTCCACTTTAAAAATATATCCTGAATTCTTTGTTAATTCTATCTTGTATTGTCTCCAATCAGACTGATCTAAATATTTCTCATAATTTTGTTTACATGGATGAACTGTGTTCTTATTCCATGGTGACTCTCCACAAAATCTAAGAAAATGAACGATAATCGGTGACTTGAAGGCTTCCTGAATCTCATCCTCTGTGTAATAGTTTTTCTCGTGTTTAAACACATGCTCGAAGTTCTTTATCCCATATGCATAATAAAGTCCTTGAAAATTCATAGAAATATCCAATGTGTATATCTCCTGTTTAAGTACAACATTAAAATAATCCTGGTCTACAGTACCGTACACATAGCCTTGCATAGCGTGTTTATTTATTCGTTCCCTGCATCTTTTCTTTCTCCACTGCTCCATATCAAACAATATAACACCCGAATTATAATATCTATCATTTTTTTTAAATCCAATACTCTTCTTAAAACGCTCAGTAACCTGAGCATCTTGAACCATACCAATTGGATTGCCTTTCATGTCAATATCCATTATTATTCCTATATCACCCTCTACGATCGTGTCACAATCAATATAAAGAATCTTTTCTATTGATACAGGAAAAATACAATCCAAGAACATTTTGCAGTATGATGCTTTATTCCTTCTAAATCCAGAATATTTTGCAATGGGAGAATTTTTAATTTCGTTCTTCAGTTCTATCGTTGAATAAAAAACAATCTTTTGATTATATTTTTTCACTATTTTTTGAATATCTTCTTTATTAATATCCGAAATGCCCAAGTCCAAAATATGGACTATAATATTGTGTTGTTGATTATTCTCAAGTAAAGACTTAATAGATACCCCCATGTAAATAGCGTATCCGTCATCTGATTGATATAATACTTCTATTGTTTTTTTTTCATTATTCATCAATATTCTCCCCTCTTGTTCCCTAAAAATCATTGGATAATCTGTTCCTTCATATAGCACACTCTGAATCCTGTCACTAGAAGTTAACCCGTTCTTCTTCTATCACCAAGGGTCTATTCATAACCCTTGTATTTATATTCATTATGTACTCCCCTAGTAGTCCTATAAATACCAATTGAACTGAGCCCACAAAGAAAAAACCTATAACAATTGGTGCAACACCTATAGCAAAACTACTCCAGTTCAATACTTTTACAATCAAATAATACAAACCAATCAAGAAACTAACCCCTGCACATCCAAATCCAAAAAAAGTGGCAAGACGGAGCCCCATCTTTGTGTAAGAAGTAATACTAAGCATCGCTGCATCATACAAACTATACCAGTTATTATGTGTTTTTCCTGCTTTCCGCTCTTGCTGTTCGTATTCAAGTTCCTTACGTTTATATCCAAATTCAGCTACGATTCCTCGTAAAAACGGAATTGGATCGTCTAGTTCTTTTAATATTTCTACAAAATCACGATCATAAAGTCCAAAACCCGTAAATTGCTCTATCATCTCCACATCCGACATCTTTTTCATCGCTTTATAATAACAACTTCTCAAAAAATATATAAAACCATTTTCTTTACTTGATGTTTTTATTCCACTGACAATTTTATATCCTTTTTCCCACTCGGCTACAAACTTCGGAATCATCTCAACAGGATCTTGAAAATCACAACACATTGAGATAATGCAGTCACCATCCAACTGACACATTGCATGATACGGTGAATTGAACTGTCCAAAATTTCTCGCATTAAAAATTGCTTTTACTTTCGGATTTTTTTTACACACTAGTCTAATCAGATCACGCGTTTTATCTGTAGAACAATTTTCTGCAAATACTAGTTCATAATCGTATTGTGATAATTCCTTTTCTACAATTTGTACAACTGCTTCACTCATAGGAACTATATTCTCTTCTTCATTATAACAAGGAATTAATATACTAATTTTTTTCATAATCTGTTTTCCTGATACCACTTAATGGTCTCTTGAATCCCTTCTTCAAAATTGTACTTACATTCAAAACCAGTGTCATTTTGTAAGTCTGAAATGTCTGCACACAAAAACATCACCTGCTTTTCTGAATATGGTACATCTCCTAGACCTAATTCTGCTTGAGGATTTGTATACTTTTGAATCGTTGTTATATAATCTTTTAGTGGTTTTGCCTGACCGCTCCCAAAGCAGTAAATACTTCCATCTTTTCCTCGTTCAGCTACTGCAATCATCATCCCAGCCGCATCGACAGAATAGAGGTAATCCCATTGCTGTTCACCTTTTGTAAAGGACGGTTTTTCTCCTCGTAAAAGTTTTCCAATCGTGGACATAACCATCGTATACTCTCCATCAAATGGCCCATATACGCTTAAAATTCTCGTCCAGATATGTTTTATTCCATATCTCTGACAAACCACACGACTCATCTGTCCTGCTGAGAGCTTTGCCATACCATATCCATTTTCTGGATTTGTCACAACCGAACCATTTAGCATGCCTTCTACTCTTCCATATTCCGCCTGCGAGCCAGCCCCAACAAAAGTATTACACTGCAAGCTGTGTGCTAATTCTACTGCATCTAAAGTGTACTGAATGTTTTGCACTTGAAGTGGCATATTATTGCGCACATCTCCAAAGGTTCCTGCCCATGCAAAGTGATAGAACACATCTACCTTTTCTGTAATCTTATCTGCCACACTTCTCAAATCAGATACATCACTTTCCACAATCTGCAGCAATTCTGATTGTGGAAGATTATCTAATCTCTTGCTCCCCGGTCTGCACACTGCATATACTTTAATGCCTTTGTTTACCAGCGCACGGGTAAGTGCTGAGCCGATTGCACCTGTCGGCCCAGTAATTATTGCACTTTTCATTTATTCTTCTCCGCTAATTTTCTTTAAATCTTTATTCTCTGCGTATTCTTCTTTTGGTAAAAATGGGAACATATCATCCAACGGAGGAGATACAATCTTACCATCTGGAAGCACTTTTGAAGATAGTTTCGGCTCAAAGTTCTGTGTCGGATCAACCACCACTTCACAGAACACTGGTCCTTCGGTATTCATCACTTCTTTAAATTTTGTTCTCATATCCTCAACAGACGTAATCCTTACATAAGGGATTCCATATGCATATGCAATCTTCTCTGCATCTGGGAAACTCAGACCATTACCATCACAAACGCCAACAAGCGGAGGATTGAACAGATTTGTCTGAGTCTGTCGAATCGAATGATAGCCATTGTTGTTGAGATAAATTATTTTCAAATTCAGATGATTGTATACAACAGTCTGTAATTCCTGAAGGTTCATCTGGAAACTTCCATCACCATCGATACAGAATGTTCTTTTCTCTTTATTAGCTACCGCAACTCCAATTGCTGCCGGGAAACCATATCCCATTGCTGCGCAGCCTGAGTTCGTGAAAAGTCTTTGATTCTCTTTCATGATAGCAGCCTGGAACGTAATGACACAAGCGGCTCCATTTCCACAGATAACGTCATCACCTTCTTCTAACTGTTCAAACATTTCTTTGATAAACACGTATGGATTAAGTGCATCCTTTTTGTCATAATAAGATGGTAAGCAGACCGGATACTTTTTATTGATTCCATTTGCCCATGCAAGCCATGTTTCATGTGCTGCTGTATGAACATCAGTGTTCGACTCAAGTAAACTCTTCACCACATCTTTCAAATCCGCATGAATCGGAAGATTTGGAAATACAGTTGGTTTCTTTAACTCATTCTCATCAATATCAATAATAATCTTATACGCATCTTTCGCAAAATCTTTATAGTTGTAACTGATCAGACGGATGTTAAGACGGCTGCCAATAACAAGCAGAAGATCACTGTTCTGAACAACAAAATTCCCGCCTCTTGTTCCTACCGTTCCCGGACGTCCACAGAAATATGGACTCTCATCAGGAAGTACATCGTGTGCATTCCAAGCCGTCACTACTGGAATCTGCAATTTATCAACCAACTCTAGAAAATCGCTGTGCGCATCCGCAAGACGAATTGCTGTACCAGCAAAGATAACCGGGCGTTTTGCCTGTTTGATTTTACTTAAGATTTCCGCCGTAAGAGCAGTATCGTAAATTGGTTTTTCTTGTGCCTCACACTCTTTTTCATCAAACCCTATAAGGTCTTCTGTCTCTACGATTGCAGCCTGTACATCTAATGGAATATCAAGCCATACCGGACCACCTCTTCCGGCTTTGCTTAAATACAGTGCTTTTTCCAGATGATAACGAATCTTTTCAGGCTCTGTAATCATGACCGCATATTTCGTCATTGGTTTTACACAGTCTACAATATTGAATTCCTGATCACCAAGCTGACGTAATGGTACATCTGTAGACCAGATGGTAGTTTCTCGCTTTACCTGTCCAGAAATAATAAACATAGGAATGGAATCATCCCAGCCACCGAGTACTCCTGTTATCGCATTAGTTCCACCCGGACCACTTGTTACGCATACTGCTGCAAGCTTTCCTGTATAACGAGTGTATGCTTCTGCTGCAATAGAACAAGCTTGTTCATGATGATTATAAGTGCATTTCAATCCTTCTTTATGACCAAATGCATCATTTAAGTGCATAGCACCACCACCTGTTAAAGTGAACATATCTTCAATGCTGTTATCCACCAGAAAATCAGCAATATATTTTGCAACTTTTATTTTCATTTTCTTCTCTCCTGTTATACAAATTTCATAATATCTTTCGTTGTTTCTGCAATCCCAACATAATTATATTTTTTCACATCATCTGCACAATGGAACTCGAATCCATAAGTCACTCCGATAAAGTCCATATCCAGCCCCTGCGCACCTATAGCATCATGACCAGTATCTCCAATCATTACGATACGTGCTTTATCCTTCACTCCTGCTTTATCTACACATAGCTGAATAATATCACTCTTCATTAATTCTCCGCTAAAATCAGAGCCATAGATTATGTCTGTATAATCATCAAACCCAAAATAATGGAGCAAACGATCTGTATAGTCCTGACGCTTGTAAGTCGCAATTGCAGGCTTAATTCCCCGATCAATGAGTTCCTGGAACACATGAAATATATCTTTATATGGTGTAGCCTTTAACAAATCTGCATCTTTATATTGGTTACGGAAGGTATTAGCATATTCATCTGCCTGTTCCTGAGAAACCTGGTATAATTCTTTGAATCTTCTCTGAACGGGGGGACCAATAAAGCTTTCCAGTTCTTCTGGTGAAAGCGGTTTTAATCCATGCTCTTTCACTGTATATTGGACAGCTGATAACACTCCATCTGAGGTATCAAGCAAAGTTCCATCTAAATCAAATATTGCAAGATCATATTTATTGTTCATTCTGCTACTCCTGATACTGTGTTGTTGTCACAAAGTGAATCGTCATATCATCCTTGACCAATTGCAAAAATTGATTGACATAATCATTGAGATAGTTTCCTTTATTGTTCACAAAATCATACTGCATGTTCGATTTAAAGTAATTCATTTTGTCTTCAATATATCCATCAAATCCAATCAAATTCACTTCTGCTACTCTTGATCTTTTCAGAATCTTCAATAGCATAACAAGAGAATTATCTTGTATTTCCGTCTCTACATCAATCAATTTTTCATAGTTCAGTTCATAGGTAAATTTGCCACTTGTTTTAGTAACGTTAGAGGTCGCAATGATTGAAATGTCCTTGTTCTCTAATTGTTGAAGAACCGATCCCAACTGAATATATCTTTTTGAGTTCGTCAAGAATAAGTACTCTGGTTTCACTCCCTTTGGGATGTAATTGATAGCGATAATCACAACATCTTTTTGGGATCCCATGAAGGACGCAATCTTCTCTTTCTCTGTTTCGATTGTCTCACCGGGTCCGAACACAACAACGCTCTTTTTCAAAAATTTTCCCTGCAGTTCTTTTACCGCACCTTCGTCATTGCACTCTGATTTTTGATAATCAAGGTAAACGCCCTCAGCATACTTCTTATCATAAAATAATTTTTTATCTTCTTCTAAAGAATTTAGAATCTCATTAACAGACTTCATTGATAATGTCTTTTTGTTCATATAATAAGAAACATAACTTGGATGACATCTTGTGGAAGCGGCAACATAATAGAACATATTATACCCCCACTGTACACTCTTCTGTATTTCCAGAATACTTGTCTCAATTGCTTCGAGCATCTGCTCTGTGTCATACTGTTTTCCACACTTCTCATTCATGTACATCGCAAGAAGTTCCAATGGTGCATTACCCGCACTCTTCCCCATACCATATAAGGTACCGTCTACTAAGACATCTCTGTCTGTCTCTTCTTTGAGAATTGCAAGTGAGTTAGCGTAACCAAGTTGGAAATTGTTATGTGCATGGTATCCAATACAGATTTCAGGCTTCAGATTATTATCTAGTACACGGAAGATATGAACAATGTCTTCCGAATGAGTCAGTCCATAAGTATCCACCATAGATAGCGCAAACGGTTCTACCTCATTGACAATTTTTGTCAACTCTACAAGCTTTTCATCTGTATATGTTGTTACAGAGACAAGCTGTGCGAACACAATGTAGCCCATATCTTTTAGTTTTCTACAGAACTCCAGCGCATCATACATTAGGTGTTCCTTGAAAATTACACGAATTCCATCAATATAGCTTTCTGAACATGGTTTGATATGCTCGATACTACAAGTCCCAAAATCAATCATTCCAACAATCATGCTATTTCCACGATCAAGCTGTCCATAGATTTTTTCTACACAGTCAGTATCTGGCATAATTGTGCGATTGATATCAAAATCTCTAGAATCATTCAAAAATCCAATTTCAATCACATCAACTCCTGATCCAACAAGGCGTTCAAAGATATTGCAAATTACATCATGACCGAATTTCCAATCATTCAAATACCCGCCATCTCTTAGTGTACAATCTAATAATCTAATGTTACGCATATATTATCCCCTTATCTTTACTGTATCGCTTCCCTAATCGTCTTTGCCATATAATCTATCTTTGTATCGTCCATTCCCGGATACACTCCAACCCAGAACGTATCATTCATAATACGATCTGTATTTGTAAGTTCACCAACCACTCTGTATCCTTCACCTGTTGCGCGCATCTCGTCAAAACAAGGATGTTTGATTAAGTTTCCTGCGAAGAGCATTCTTGTCTGAACCCCTTTGCTCTCAATATACTGCACAACTGCATTACGATCCACACCGACTTCGCAGGTGATAAGGAATCCAAACCAACTTGGCCGTGCATTCTCACAGGCAACTGGTAGAATCAATTTATCCTCTACTTCTGCAAGTCCTGTTTTCAATCGATCAAAATTATGTCTTCTCCTCTCAACAAATGCAGGGAATTTCTTTAGTTGAGCACAACCTACCGCAGCCTGCATGTCAGTTGCTTTGAGGTTATATCCAAAATGAGAGTATACATATTTGTGATCATATCCTAGTGGGAGCTCTCCATACTGCTTATCAAAACGATGACCACATAAGTTGTCCTGACCTGATGCACAGACGCAATCTCTTCCCCAATCTCTGAAAGAACGGATACACTTATTCAAAAGTGCGCTATTTGTATAAACAGCCCCGCCTTCTCCCATAGTCATATGATGAGGTGGGTAGAAACTTGACGTTCCAATATCTCCGATTGTGCCAGTGAATTTTTCTTCTCCATCAATGATATACTTTGATCCAAGTGCATCACAGTTGTCCTCAATTAACCATAACTGGTGTGCATCACAGAACTCACGAACTGCCTTTAAATCAAAAGGATTTCCTAATGTATGCGCAATCATGACTGCTTTTGTTTTGTCTGATAACGCCTGTTCTAACATCGTCACATCAATGTTGTACTGTGGAATAGTCACATCGACAAATACCGGCACCGCACCATACTGAATCATCGGTGTTACAGTCGTTGGAAATCCTGCTGCTACCGTAATCACTTCATCACCACGGTCCACTTTTCTCTCCCCAAGAAGCGGAGAAGTGAGTGCCATAAACGCATTAAGGTTAGCTGATGATCCCGAGTTTACCAATGAACAGAATTTTACGCCTAGATATTCTGCCAACTGTTTCTCGAACTGATCCGTATATCTTCCACTTGTAAGCCAGAATTCCAGAGAACTATCTACCAAATTCACCATCTCTTCGTGATCATACACACGAGAGGCATACGGAATACGATCTCCTTCCTCGAATTCTTTTCCTTGGTTGTGATAGGTATCACAATATGCAGCAACTGCCGCTAAGATTTCTTCTCTTGCCTGCGCTTCATTCTTTCCCTCAAACATGCCTACATTTCTCCTTTGATAAATTCTTCAATTTGTCTATTCATACATTCGGTAAGGTTCCCCTGCACCTGATATACTTTTGTCCATTCAATCGTCTTTTTGACTGCATCTCTCACTGTCCATCTAGGCTTCCAGCCGAAGATGCTCTTCACCCTCGAGCAATCCAATTTTAGGAAGTTCGCTTCATGTGGACCACCATCGTACTGGTTCTCCCAGCTCATGCCGCCTCCCCATGCATCGCAGAACAAATCTGCAAGAGTTCCTGTAGTCACACAGTCTCGGTCATCTGGTCCCACATTATAGAATCCCGCATACTTCTTGTCTTCATATTGCTTCTGAGCAATCATAAGATAAACCATAAGTGGTTCCAATACATGTTGATATGGTCTCGTTGAAAAAGGATTGCGCACAATAATTTTCTCACCTTTTAATGCAGCTCTCACACTATCTGGGATAATCCGATCTGCCGCAAAATCTCCTCCACCAATCACGTTACCAGCTCGAGCTGTAGAAACTGCCAGGTTCATATCTTGATAAAAGGAATTGATATAACTATGTGTCACCAATTCGGAACAAGATTTACTATTGCTGTATGGATCATGTCCATCTAATGGATCGTTTTCGCGATATCCATATTCCCACTCATTATTGTGATATACCTTATCTGTTGTCACATTCAAAAAGCTCTTTACACATGGAAATAGACGGACGCATTCACAGATATTCACTGTGCCCATAACGTTCGTCTGATATGTTCCCACGGGGTCTTTATAAGATTCTCTTACAATTGGCTGTGCCGCTAAATGTAACACTATCTCCGGTTGTGTTTCTTCGAATACTTCTTTTAGTTTTTCTAAATCAGCAATATCTCCTATAACAGAGTTCAATCTCTTATCCATCTCACATAGTTCGAAAATACTTGGAGTAGTCGGTGGCATAAGTGCATAACCTGTCACTTTCGCTCCAGCATTTAGCAATATTTGACATAGCCAACTTCCTTTAAATCCAGTATGACCTGTCACTAATACTCTTTTTCCTCGATAAAAGCTCAAATCACTCATATGCATTACTCCCATGTTTTCCAAGGAGCGTTTCCAGATGCCCACATCGCTTCTAACTGCTCCTTTTCTCTCTGTGTATCCATACATTGCCAAAATCCGTTGTGTTTGTATGCATTCAACTGACCTTCTGCTGCCAATTTTCTCAAAGGATCTTTTTCAAACACAGTAGAATCTCCATCTATATAATCAAATACGGCAGGATCAAGAACCATATACCCCGCATTGATACGGCTTCCATCCGCTTCAGCCTTTTCGCGGAAAGATTTAATTGTTCGAGATTCTTTATCAATATCGAGCACACCAAAACGCTGTCCAAAATGCACAGCCGTAAGAGTTGCAATCTGCCCCTTTTCTTTATGAAATTCTAACAGCTTATCAAATTCAACATCGGAAACGCCGTCTCCATAGGTCATAAAGAATGGTTCATCTCCCACATAATTCTTGATACGCTTAATACGACCACCAGTCATTGTCTTTAGACCTGTGTCTACCAATGTTACTTTCCACGGCTCAGCCACATTACTATGAATCATCTGAGCATTCTTATTGGTGAAATCGAAAGTAATATCACTATTATGTAAGTAATAATCCGCAAAATACTCTTTGATCATATGTTGTTTGTACCCGCAGCAAATCACGAATTCGTTAAATCCATATGCTGAAAACTCTTTCATAATATGCCACAAAATTGGCTTCTCTCCAATTTCAATCATCGGCTTTGGTTTCAAGTGACTCTCTTCACTGATTCGTGTTCCAAAACCTCCTGCCAGAATAACTACTTTCATAATATCTCCGTCCTCTTTCGTTCTTTATTAAAAATTGTACTCTTCTTATCAGTCTTTACAGTGTTTTTAATAATATCATAATTTTCTTTTTTTGTCCAATTATCTGTTCTTGAGTCAAATTTGAACACAACCTCTATAATGGCTCAGTTGTCAAGACAAAAATCTGAGATTTTTATAATGAACTGATATGGTGGATAAGTGACAAGGAGCATGGGGAGAATAGTGGAACACTCCCCCTATCCATATATGCATTAAGCTA
>NZ_JAQVBV010000094.1 GCF_028690125.1 Bacteroides sp.
AGGGATCAAAAAATGTTTAAACATATATACGCAGATGATGGGTTAAACTCATGCCCGAATTGCGGTAAGTCAATAACAGTAGGTGAGCTGATAAGATGATTAAGATTGATATGGAAATGCCGGAAAGCTGCGAAGATTGCAGATTTTTACTTCACATTAATAATGCAACTTGTTACGATTCTGTAAGTTTGCAGGAAGTTAATGATATTGAAATCAAACCAGTTTAGTGTCCATTAATTGAGTGTGAAGATGAAAACATTTAAAATCAAACTAGACGTGCCGAAAGATTTTAAGCCCGGGCAGTGCGAATGTTGCCCGTATAGTAATAACCACGATGATAAGCGGAAAGATTTCTGTGATTTAGATATACACGAACGCCATTTGTGGTGCATACTTGAAGAACTAGAATAATTAGTAAAAATGATAACTAAATTTTACCCTAATATCAGCTTGCTTAATAAGCCATTGGGTTATATAATATAAACATAAACAAGGAGGTAGTGAATGGATTATAACAGTTTTTTAAAAAACAAGACGTTTGTTCTTGAAAGTTCAGGGTTTGAAGTTGAGCGACAAGAATTAAACGAAATGCTCTATGATTTCCAGAAGGATATTGTAAGATGGGCATTGGCGAAAGGACGGGCTTGCATTTTTGCGGATTGCGGATTAGGCAAAACGCCGATGCAATTGGAATGGGCGAACCAGATACACAAAAAAACAGGCGGTAAGGTGTTGATACTTGCACCTTTAGCGGTAGCAGCACAAACACAAAGAGAAGGTATTAAATTTGGCATTGATGTTAAAATATGCGAAAGCCAAAGCGATGCAATTGACGGTATTAATATAACAAACTATGAAAAATTAGACCGGTTTGTGTCATCTGAATTTGTTGGAATCGTTCTTGATGAATCGAGTATCTTGAAATCATACACCGGCAAGGTGAGGACGTCGATAATTGATAACTTTAATAAAACGCCTTACAAATTAGCTTGTACAGCAACGCCAGCGCCTAATGATTTTATGGAGCTAGGCAATCATTCAGAGTTTTGTGGCGTTATGACCAGATCTGAAATGCTGTCAATGTTCTTTGTTCATGACGGTGGCGAAACATCGAAATGGCGACTAAAAGGCCACGCAGAGGATGTGTTTTGGCAATGGATGGCCTCATGGTGTGTTTTTATTGATAGTCCAGTTAATTTAGGCTATGAGGTAGGCGGTTACGATTTGCCTGAATTAATCATGCATGAGATTGTTGTTGATGGGAAAGAGCCAGTTAATGAACGCATGAGCCTTACAGAACGCCGCAACGCCAGGAAAGAATCAATGGCAGACAGATGCAATCACGCCGCCGGGCTAGTGAATGAATCTGATGAACAATGGCTGATATGGTGTGATTTGAACGATGAAAGCAAAATGTTAAACAATTTAATCAATGAATCGGTCGAGGTAAAAGGTTCAGATAAGCCAGACCATAAAACAAAGTCAATGATTGGATTTAGTGAAGGAACAGTTAAGCATTTAGTAACGAAACCAAAGATAGCCGGGTTCGGGATGAACTGGCAGCATTGCAACAATATGATTTTTACCGGTCTATCTGACAGCTATGAAGCGTTTTATCAAGCGTTGCGCCGGTGTTGGCGGTTTGGACAAGAAAAGACGGTTAATGTGTATATCATTATCAGCTCAAAAGAGGGATGTGTAAAAGAAAACATTGAACGAAAAAAGGCTGATTTTATCAAGATGCAAACAGCCATGATTGAATTAACAAAAGACATTACTAAAAAAGAATTAAAGAAAACGTGCCGGATTACCACAGAATATAAACCACAAAATAAAATGATACTACCAGAATGGGAGGAGTTTGAAAGTTATGAATATATTGAATCAGTTTGTTGCGGATAAATACGCTTGTTACAATGGCGATAGTTGTGAGGTGATTAAGGAAATACCAGATAACAGCATCCACTATACGCTGTTTTCGCCACCATTTTCAAGCCTTTACACATATTCGAATAGTGACCGGGACATGGGAAACAGCAAAGGTGATGAAGAATTTTTCAAACACTTTGAATTTTTAGTAAAAGAACTATACCGGGTGACGATGCCGGGGCGGTTATTATCGTTTCATTGCATGAACATCCCATTGATGAAAGAGCGTGACGGCGTTATTGGCTTAAAGGACTTCAGGGGCGATTTAATCAGAGTTTTTCAGTCACAAGGGTTTATATATCATTCAGAGGTTACCATCTGGAAAAACCCGGTTACAGAGATGCAACGGACAAAGGCGTTAGGGCTGCTACACAAACAGATAAAAAAAGATAGCGCTATGAGCCGCCAAGGTATTCCGGACTATATTGTCACGATGAGAAAACCGGGGGATAATCCAGAACGAATAACGCACACAATGGAGTCATTTCCAATCGACGTATGGCAAAACTATGCCAGCCCTGTTTGGATGGATATACGACAATCTGACACATTACAGAAAAAATCAGCACGAGCCGATAAAGACGAGCGCCATATCTGCCCGTTACAGTTGGAAGTTATCCAGCGATGCATTGAATTATGGACTAATCCGGGGGACATCGTATTTGATCCATTTGGTGGCATCGGTTCAGTTCCATACACAGGTTTGCGGATGGGGAGACGTGGGTTAGGTATCGAGTTAAAAGAAAGCTATTACAAACAAATGGAGCTAAACTTAAAAGGGGCTTTAAATGATGCAGTTATGGATATTCCAGTAGGCCAAATGAGCATTGAAAGTTTTTTAGCGGATGCCGGCCAGTCAAACAGTTGACTGTCCGGGATTACATAAAGGAGATATAATTGGATTTCAGCAAAGGTTATTACAAGTTTTTTATAGATCAGCAGTTACCAGATTTAAACAGCTATGTTAATGCGTGCCGTGGTAACAGCTACAAAGCAAATAACATGAAGAAGAAAGCAGAACAAGTAGTTAAATTGTGCGCTGAGCGGACGTTACAAGGCGTTAAAATAACTCATCCTGTGTTTATGCGGTACACATGGATAGAGCCAAACAAACGCAAGGACAAGGACAATATCGCCCACGCTAAGAAGTATGTGCAAGATTCATTAGTAAAGGCCGGGATATTAGAGGGCGACGGCTGGAAATACATTATAGGCTTTGAGGATAAATTTGAGATAGACAAAGAAAACCCTGGTGTATTGGTCGAGATAGTAGAAATCTATTAAGTGTAAAATATAGCACAAAAATAACAAAATATTACCCTTTGTTTTACTTGAATTATAACCTAACAAGGGGTAGTATTATATCAAGAAGGAGGTAATGAGATGGAAATAACAGAAGATGAAAGAAAAAGCTTAATCGAAATGACGATTGCATTGACTGAGTTCATGAACCATCATGAATTTGATGATGTTGTGAGAGTGTATCACGCATTAGTCGAACGGCTGAAAAGTGAGGGTAGCAATGCAGAAAATTAGCGACGTAGCCCATGAAATTATGGATCGTGATGGATTGAGCCAGGTTAATTTTACTAACAAGTGCGGCCTTGATACCGTTGTTATTAGCAGAGTATGTAATGATAAATACGTTGCAATGCGAACAATCGCAAAGATTTCCGAAGCGTTCCCGGAGTTTAAACAGTTCATAAAATATAAAAAATGCCGTATTTGCGGAAATGATTTCCTCCCCGGCAGAAGAACGGTTACGTGCTCAAAAGAATGCCAATCGAAAAACAATAAAGAAATAAAGCAACGGAACAATAATAAGAAAAGAAAAAGCACCATAACAGGAACTAATGCAGAGCGGTATAATTGGAGCATAAAAAACATAAAGAAGCCGGAAACAAATATAGTTCAGTTTATGAGCGGGAAATCATACGGCGACCGGCAACGGGAATACCTGCTAGGGATTCAGAAAACGCAAAGGATGGAAATAAGATGATTAAAAATGTAGAGGTTTACGGTTTAGAACAAAGCATTAAAGCGGCTAAATACCCAATGAGCGTGGATATCGATAGCTTGAATAGCGAAGTCACCAAAGGCGTTGAGAAATTAGCGACAAGCGGAATTGGACAGGCACATGATCAGTTTTTGACAGGCATAACGGTTCAGTTTGATTTAACCGGAACGAATAAATTCTGGGTAGAAGCTGAAAGATACCGGTTTTTATACTTTGTAAGCAGTCAAAGCACCATGCATCGGATCACAAAATTTAACCTGGATGAAGCATATATCGAGTACGTTGATTTTAGAATGATTGAAATAATGAAAGATAAAGTTGAGTGCTACAACATGGCTTGCGAAGAATTTGGAGCAAATAGCGAACAAGCGAAATTAATGTACCTGCAAATTTTATACAGTAATCCAGCCGGTTTTATCCTGACCGCCCGAATGACAACCAATTACCGCCAATTAAAGACGATCTATCAGCAACGGAAAAGCCACAGGCTACCGGAATGGCGTGAGTTTTGCAGATGGGTTGATACATTGCCGATGAGCTACTTTATAACTGGATGGAAACATGAATAAATGCGATTTTTGCGAAAACAGATGGAGTTGCAAATATAAAGAAACTGGTATTTGTTTGATGGATGAAGAAAGGGAAAAAGATGAAGAAGAAAGACGTATACAACAAAGCAAAAGCGACATGGGGTATTGATGCCCAGGTCACAAAGGCGGTTGAGGAACTGTCAGAATTGATAAAAGAATTATCAAAATTTCTGTTAGACGATGGTAACATGGAACACATCACTGAAGAAATGGCAGACGTTGAAATTATGATTGAACAATTGAAGCTTATATTTGAGAATAAAAAAGCGGTGAAGATTGTTAAAAAAGAAAAGATTCATCGGTTAAGTGATAGACTTGATGAAGAAGAAAAGCCAGCCGATAAGTCGTGTAATAATTGTAAAAACGTAGAATGGCACAGACATTATATATCATGTGCGATTGGCGGTTTTTGCCATAATCATTCAGGTTGGATAAGTAATGCCGAATAAGTGCCAATCGTGTTGGAATTACGGAAAGAGTATTATGTATTGTATTTTTAAGTGTTGTGAAGATGAAAAAAAGAAGCGGTTGAAAGAGGTTGAAAAAGATGAGAGATTACTTAAACGGTGAAGCCCGTACAAAAGTAGCGTATTTACGTGATATGGACGTGCTATACAAAGATTTAATTGACAGCGATAACGTGACAAAGGAAGAACGAACGGCGTTAAAACATGCTAATACGTGGCATAAAAAGGCTATTGTGATGATGAAAGAACGATTGCCGGATGATTTCAAGAAAATTGACAGGATGCTGAAAGACAATGTTATTGTGATGAAGCCGAAAATACAAGAATCGATTAACAATGGGGCAACGATTACCATTACTGACGATAGGCTCCGGGATATCCTAGAGGTCCTGATCAATGATCACTG
>NZ_JAQVBV010000095.1 GCF_028690125.1 Bacteroides sp.
TATCACTGTTTCATGTGCAGAAACAAAACTATTTCTCACTGCAACCACGACTTTCAGCACGTTATCAACTCAATAAATCTGTAGCTTTCAAAGCCGCTTATACCCAAATGAGTCAATATGTACATTTGTTATCTTCTACTCCTATTTCAATGCCTACCGATCTATGGGTTCCCGTCACGCAAAACATTAAACCTATGCGTTCAAATCAATATTCGTTGGGAGGATATTACACAGGAATTCAAGGATGGGAATTCTCTGTAGAAGGATATTATAAAGATATGCGCAATGTGCTCGAATATAAAGATGGCATTAGTTTTCTAGGTTCTTCCTCCGGGTGGGAAAATAAGGTGGAGATGGGAAAAGGACGTTCGACCGGTATCGAATTTATGGTTCAAAAAACAGCAGGAAAAACGACAGGATGGTTAGCGTATACTCTCTCCAAAAGTGACCGGAAGTTTGCCAAGGGAGGAATAAACAATGGGGAACGCTTTCCATATAAGTATGACCGACGCCACAACATGAACCTGACCATCAATCATCAATTCAGTGAGCGAATTGATATCGGAGCTTCCTGGGTATTTTATACAGGAGGTACAACTACGATTCCCGAAGAAAAAACATCTGTGATATATCCGGGCAACAGTTCACATAATAGCGCATTTGGTGATTATTTCCCGGAAGGTCTTCCCAATATAGGAGAAGCATCCTACATCGAAAATCGCAATAACTACCGGTTACCCTCCAGCCACAGATTGAATATAGGTATCAACTTCAACAAAAAGACTAAACATGGTATACGTACCTGGAATATTAGTTTATACAATGTGTATAATGAAATGAATCCCACCTTCGTTTACCGTAGCAAAAACAATGCCCAACATGCAATCATTAAAAAATATACAATCTTACCATTAATTCCTTCTTTCACTTACACTTATAAATTTTAATCAAGATGAAAACATACATATACTACTTACTCATAGTAACATCAATACTCACTACAGTCTCTTGTGAAAACGAGCTCCCTTTCGATTTCAATAATAATCCTCCGAAGTTAGTAATGAATGCACTGATAGACACGACTAATCCGGAAAACATACTTTATCTCAACTTTACAGGCAAAGAGTATGCCACTAATGTCCAAAACGCCACAGTAGAAGTGCGTATCAACGGACAACTGGCAGAAAGTTTACGCCCTCTCCCTATTGAACCGGAAGAAAATGAACAATGCCGCTTCAAGATAACAAGTAAATTTAATCCCGGAGATGTAGTACGTATTGACGCTTTAACTGATGATGGTAAATATCATGCCTGGTCAGAAGTCATTGTTCCGCAACCTCTCAAAGAAATTGAAAAGATTGATACTCTTAGTGTAGAGATATCCAAAAGTGGTTTCACCTACGATCGTCTCCAATATAAAATAACTTTCAATGATCGTCCCAACGAGGATAATTACTATCGTATCCTTGTAGACCTTCAGATATCCATACCGGACTATAACTTTGATACTGACGAAACTGTAATGAAAATCAAACATAGTTATGGATTCGAGGCACATGATGATATTGTATTAACAGACGGACATCCTTCTACAGGCGACGATGATGATAACGGTATATTTGATAACATAGAAAATAAATATGGTGTATTCGACGATTCACGTTTCAAAAATAGCTCTTACACAATGACTGTCTACAATAACATTAGAGCACCCAGATATTTACAATTACCCGTAAATATTGAAGTAGATGTCGTAATACATCTGCTAAGCATTACTGAAACAGAATATTACTACCTCAAAGCACTCAACTTACTGGAATCCGACTCTTACGACGAGACCATAAACGAACCCATCAGACTTCCAAGTAATGTCAATGGAGGCTTAGGAGTAATCGGAATAAGTACTGAAACAAGCAAAACGATTCACTTCCCTGATTATTGGGCACGATATTAATATTATCTTTGCAGCCAAAAGCAAGGAATTATGTTCATTATTATAGGAATCATGCTGACAGGTATGCTCATCGGCTACCTGTTACGTAGCAAACGGCTGACATGGATACACAAGATTATCACCTTTCTGATATGGCTGTTGCTCTTCCTACTCGGAATAGACGTAGGAGGCAACGAAGCCATCATGAAAGGATTACATACATTGGGGCTTGAAGCACTTATCATAACTTTGGCAGCAGTCATCGGTAGTACTTTGTTGGCATGGGGACTTTGGTACCTATTATATATAAGGAACAGAGATAAGGAGGAAAAAGCATGAAAGGCAGTTTGGTCATTGTATCCTTTTTCATCGTAGGTACTCTTTGTGGTGTCTATCACCTCATTCCGTTCAATTTCTCCGATAGTAATCTCAGTTATTATGCTCTTTGCGGACTGATGTTTTGTGTAGGTATCAGTATTGGTAACGATCCGAAAACATTGAAAAGTTTCCGGTCATTGAATCCTCGCCTTGTTTTTCTGCCCATTATGACTATACTGGGAACTTTAGCCGGCTGTGCCGTTACAGGAGTTTTCATGAGTCAGCGTACTCCTTTAGATTGTATGGCTGTAGGAGCCGGATTTGGATACTATTCACTTTCCAGTATCTTCATTACCGAATACAAAGGAGCGGAGTTAGGAACCATCGCACTCCTTTCTAATATTATGCGTGAAATAATAGCCTTGTTAGGTGCACCTTTACTAGTGAGATACTTCGGTAAATTAGCTCCAATTTCTGTAGGCGGAGCCACCACCATGGATACAACACTTCCCATTATCACCCGCTATTCGGGACAGGAATTTGTCATCATTTCCATCTTTCACGGTTTCATTGTAGACTTTAGTGTACCCTTTCTTGTTACATTCCTTTGCTCTGTATCATTTTGAATAATCAATTTATTAAGAAAGAATAAGTACCCGAACCAATCTTTCCAATATACAGATATGGTTCTCCTTTCACACGGGTAACTTTTACCGGAGTTCCGTTCATCATAACTTTATATTTACCGGAAGGAAGCGGCAAATAAACCTCGGCATCCATATTAGCCGGAATAGAGACTTTTAAAGAATATTCTTCACTCTTATTTTTGGCAGCTATCTGAATATTTCCACGAATGGTTGGAACAGTTGCCTCCGCCCACTCCAATGATCCCAACTGAGGTTTGATACGAACTGTTCCAAAACCGGGTGTCAATGGTTCTATCCCCATCAGATGACGTGGAATGATATTAGCGGGAGCTGCTCCCCAAGCATGATTCCAATCCTGATTCGTCTTATATTTATTATCCCAGGCTTCTAAGGAAATAGTAGAACCGACACGAATCATATTATACCAACTTCGGTCATCTGTTTTTGTCAGCATTTGCAATGCATATTCCGCATCATTTGCTTTGTATAAGGCATCCATTAGGAATTGTGAGCCGTAAACACTACAAGCCATTCCCCTTGCGCGGATGAAATCAATTACTCCCTGTTCTTTTCCTTCCGGCACCAGACCGAAAGCTAGCGGAAACATATTGCCATGTAATGAAGTGTGGTCCGTATCTGCCGAGAGCCCATCCGTAAAGTATCCTTTACTCGTATTAAAGAATGAACGGATAAATAACTTCTTGAAATTCTTTGCTTCCGAAATATACAAATCTGCGTCTTCCGACTTCTCCAGAACATCTGCTATCTGCCCCATCAATTTTAGAGCTTCATAATGATAAGCATTCGTTACCGCATTATAATCTGTGAAAACAAATCCGTCCGACTCTCCCATTACATCCCATAACTTACTGTCCGGCTTGGTATGAGGCCAATCCACAATGTCTCTAATCTGCCCATTCATACGAATGGAAGAAATAAACTCCGGAGTTTGTAATCCGGTACTTGTACTTATCAGCCCATTCTTTTCACGAAGTAACAACAGGAGTCGAGGTTTCAATTGTTCATAACTGACTTTCAGCGAACGGCTATCACCTGTATACAGATAATCCTGCCAAGCAATCAACACAGCCTGAAGAATCCATTCAGTAGGCCAAGTGGGATGCAGTAACAGATATTCGTGTGAACGACGAGCCATCGAATACTCCCGATCCACACCATAATGGCAAAGCTGATTAATCAACGCATCTGCTTCATAAGGGATTCGTTCACGATCTCCATCCACATAGATTCCGGCAAATGAGGTTGCACGAATAGAATATTTACATAGTTTCCATACCTGATTCAAAATATCATCAGAAGAACGGAAAGAAGAAGCCGTTTCGTCAAACGGATAGTGTACTACTTCACGAACGATAGAAACAGGTGATTGAGATTCATTGTATCCCTCAATCTCACAATACCGGAATGGTAATACTTCACCAACATATTCAGGAATCAACACTGCCGCCTTTCCAGTATTTCGACCATCCTTTTCTATTTTAATCCGATAAGTATGGGTTCCTTTCAGTAGTGCTAGCTGGCAACGTCGATAGCGGATGGTCGATTGTCCCGGATTACGCAGTACACGACCGTTTTCCAAACATTCTCCCAAATGTATAGTTACCGAATCAGACTCGTTCACTGACGTAAATGTTAAAATCAATTGGGCGAAAGCATCGGTTCCAAAATCAACCAGACATGCATTAGTTGAGAGATTTTTCACAGTAATCGGAGATTCCATTGTTTTTACCTGTGGATAGTAGGCTGTCGCATATTCAGATAAGCTGTCAGCAGTACGGAAAGCTTTTATTTCCGACCATTCGCTCTCTCCTTCTGTATCTGTCACAGTTTTCACCCGCCAGAAATAAGTCTTATCAGGTTTCAGAGCTTCGCCCCCATATAAAACTGCAACCGACTGTCCGTTCTTTACTTCATCACTATCCCACACATTTCCTTTTCCGGAAGTTACATCGGATAGATTATCCGCAACAATCAGTCGATAAGCAATTTGATGTGTATTCTGCGTTTCTCCCGGAACAACCCATGAAAAGGCAGGATACATTGAACGAATAGCAGCATATTGAAGTGATTCAATAGCAGAATCAAGCTTCCAAACCGGAAGACTGGAAACATATCCATTGTTCCAGGTCCGGTCGGTATGTTCTATCAAGTCGGTCATCAAGCCGGAAGGTTTGTTATCAGCCATAGCCGATAACGATATAGAAAATACTCCCAAAGCTACCAGAGCCAACCGCTTCAGTAATCTATTTCTTCTCATGTAATTCACAGTATTATTAATAAGGCGATAGCCTGTGATTATTTAATAGTCACCATTGTCGCACCAAATCCATATTCCTGAAAAGAAGCATCCTGATAACGACAATTGCTGTATTTTCGCTTCAGTTCATCAAGAACTGCTTTCCGAAGCACTCCGTCGCCTTTACCATGTATAAAGACTATCTTTTGCTCCCGCTTATTCTTGTATGTCTCCATCACCTCACG
>NZ_JAQVBV010000096.1 GCF_028690125.1 Bacteroides sp.
TCTGGTAGTCAAACAGTTTTACTCCAAAGAATTCCTCAATGAACCAGATTGGATTCTTGCGCCCCTCTTGAATTACACGAGTATACTTTTCGTATTCTTCTAGTTTGCGTTGAGAGAGTTCTTTTTTCGACATAGGCGTGTTCACATACATAATTCACGCCTACTTTCTTTTTTTCGCTTGTTCAATATCGATAAGTTTGTTCTTCGCAATCCGAAGTTCTTCAAGTGCCTGATCGAGTTCTTTATTTTGTTTAAGAATAATCTCGCGCTGTTCTTTGACCATTTCTGTGTAGTCGTTAGCGTCCCATGTCAACTGCTCCAAAATGCTTCGATTACTCAAATCCGCGATTTGCTTCATGGCATCAGACGTAGTAATATCGAACATGTTGACTTTGATTTTTTCAAACCCGTCTGAATCCATCTCTTTCATCTTCTGAGAGAGCGTATTCTTGCCAATTCCGGTAGCCTTGTTATATGCTGACGAGATATTGTTGTCTTGAGCTATTTTTGCAATTGCAGATAGAAGTTTAGTTTTTGTGTCAGAAAGGTTTTTGAGTCTACCTTCGTCTGGATGAGTACCAAGCAACTCTTGGTTGATAAATTCATCCAGCTTTCGGCATTGAAGCTGTGATTGTGTAATCTGAATAACGCTCTGAATTTTATGACCATCGTCTTTTATTCCGTCTGTGTCACAATATCCAGCAAGCATGTTGAAACAATACTTGCGGTCTTCCTCTGACATGCCGCAATTGTCAAACGGATCATATCCGACGACAGAAATGGCGAAATTCATGTTCTGCTTATCGGATTTGCTCCACTTAGACTCGCGTTCCTCGCGGACTTCATTGTCTGTTTTCTGGAGTTCTCCGCTAACCAGAGTGTTGGCGAATGTCTGGTATTGGTACTGGCGACCATTCAGCATTCTGACATACATGCCCACGTTGAAAATCGAATTGGCCTCGATTATGCCTTTGTATGTCGTTGCATAGAATGGCATATCAAGGAGAGCGAGTGCAATGATTAGTGCGGTCTTTTCGCCATAGCGAGGCGTGTATTCCTGCATTATCTTGTCAATGCAGTCTTTACAGAAAAGCACGCGCCTGCCGGAATGGTTCCATACCTTTGTCCATTGGCTCTTGTAGAAGTTGTCTTCGCTCTTTTCGATCATACAGCACATACAGGTGAACTTCTCTTTTTCAGCCTTTGGTTTCTTGGCGGTAGTTTTTAGTACGCGTGGAATAGAAGGCAACTCCTTTCAAGTTAAGTGAATAGAAGTAGAATTTGATTTATAGGTCTGATAACTTGGCTCTCTCAACTGGTTTTACGCCATCTTCGTCAAAATACTTGCCGATTTCTTCGTCGGCGTCAATATCTTTGTAGACACTTACCATCTGCACTGATTCCCAGCCCACAAGACTTTTAATAACATCGTCCGGAAGACCGCTCTTTGAGAGTTCAGTAGTAAAATGGTGACGAAGCGCATGAATATAAAAAGGAACCCCCAAAATCCTGCTAAAGGTAATCGCCCAGGAATTAAGGGTGTCGGGATTCATGTGTTGAGACGGATCTTCTCTACTGGGGAACAACCACTCGCTCTCGAGTCCGATTTCTTTTCGCTGATTCATCCAGAAATCAAAGTAAGGCTTAAATTTATTTGCCAAAACATAGGCGTGGAGAAATTTACCCATTCCGCGACCCTTTGTTTTTATCTTCTCTGGGGTTTTATATAACGACCCATAGATGATGTTATCATCGGAGAAAAATGAAACCTTAAAGCGCAGCAACTCTTTCTTCCTGCGCCCAGAATATGCTCCCAGCGCCAAAAGACAGGCTTTATCATACTGTTTGTCGGCTACGAGAGCAGCCAGTAGAGAATCAACTTGTTCCTCTGTCAATACTGTCTTCTCACGGACTGCCTGATTTATTGGACTTTCCACTTTGCGGATAATTGGTCGGAAGCCTTCATACTCGTCGTCAAGTATATTTTCAATATAATTTGAAAGTGAAGACAAAGTGCTTTTGAGTCTGCGCACACGAGCGGGGCTATTCCCGTTAGTATTTATCAGCCAGTTCTGATATGAAATAATATCACGCTTAGATGTCTTGACAAAAACTTTATTCCCGTTATTGATGAGGTTCCAAGTGAAGAAAATTTCGAGATCGTTCTTATAACTCAAAATCGTAGCATCGCTTCGCTGGATTGATTTTAAGTACGTAAGGAAATCTTCAAGCAGTCTACGATTCTCTGGGTTTATTTTGGAGAGCAATTCCGGCGAAGTAATTTTATTCTGCTGAGTTTTTCTACCCACTTTCTTCACTCCTTTCTTTTGTCTATGCAAGGAGAATAGAATAACAGTCTATTCTCCAACCCGCAAATCGATATACAGTCAAAAGCGGGTGTGTTTTACAAAATAATACGCTTAGTGGCATCGTACAGCAGGTTTCCTTCTTTATCCTGCGCGACGAGAATGAACCCTTTCTGCTGCGGGTCTGTCAACCGCCCATCGGTATAATCCATCTTCTCAGTACGACAACATGCGCCTTGTTCAAATATCGTAATGCGTCCTTTTTTCAGATCGCCGGTACGATGGGTATGGGCTAGAATTAATGAATCGAAGGGTTCATCGTCCGATTTAAGGAAATATTCCATAGCACGCTCTGCGGTCTTTAAATTCCCGCTTGAAAATGCCATTGGGTGGCAGAACCAAGATTTTCCGACTTTACAAGACCATCCGCCATCAAAATGAAACTTAATATCTGGGAACACCTTTATAAGAGGGTCGTACCAGATTTTTGCCTTACTTCGTTTGTCATAACGACGCATTCCATCTTCAACGATAAGGTCTAGGGCGGTCATTGGCATGAGTTCAAGTAGATCAGAGTCAAGCGCTTTGCTTAAATACGCTTGCATACGAACATCGTGATTGCCTACGGTAACATAGATTTCATTCGGCATGAGCATGTCAATTAGATCAATTAGATATTGTCTTGCTTGAATGATTTCGTCCATCGGGGAATCTCGGTATACTTTATTGAACTTGGATAGAGCTTGGCAATCTAAAATATCACCATTAAGAACAAGCGTATCTATTTTGCCCGAATACTCAACAAATGTATCAATCGGCAACTGATAAGGCACATGCAAATCGCTAATAGAGAGAATCCACTTATGTACGTTCTGCTTCCGCAGTTCTTTTTCATACATTCTGCCATCGTTGAAATAAGTCCACTGTTTCCTGAATTTGCTTTCCCCAAAATCGGTATGGAATTCATTATTCATCAGAACTGCAATTTTATTGCAATCAATCCCATATGTCGCCTTGTTTGAATAAAGCCGATCTAAGTAGTCGTAATATCCTTCATTTCCTTTTCGCTCTAGCAGTGTACTCACTCCCCGTCCGGCATCCGATCATCGCCAAACTTAAACATGGCAGACAAACCCTCTTTGCCGTGAAATTCCTTTAGAACCTTCATAAGATCATAGACTTTAGTATCTTCCTTTTCGTACTCTGTGATTGTCATATCATCGGTATTCAGAACCGCATTACGGAATGATATGGATTGAGATTGTTTAGCCATATTAATCTCCTTTAATCTAACAAATCTGCTAGTTTTGATGTTTCGCTATCTACAATATACGACTTTATTTTTTCTATCGCTAGAGGAATTTTATCAAGAGCGTCATATCTGATTTCAATTAATTCGATCCCCTCACCATTGCAGAAGGTTCTCTTTATTTCGTCGCGTTCTTGACAACTACGTAACGCTTCTTCTCCACCAAAGAATCCGATTGGTTCGTAGTGCTGTTTTCCTTGAAATTCAACTGCTATAAATGCTCTTGGAATATAAAAATCAAACCTTAGCGGTTTGATATTTTTACACCGATTAAAAACCTTTTGGACTGAAAAACTAATACCGTTGTTTCGCAAGTATTCGGATAATAAATTTTCTCCAATAGATTTTACGCACCCACAGGATGTCGTGTGTCCATGTGTAAGTGGGTAAGCAGAGACGATAGCTGTATTCCCGCACGCACATAAACATTTCCATTTTGTTTTGGTATATTTTGGCGTAGGGTGCAATGATATAGCTGTAAGATTCCCGAAAGTCATTCCGGTTAAATCACGAGTTCTTTTCATTCTTCTTTCGTCGCTTTGCACAGCATTCTTCTGACACCCACAACCTTTTGTATTACCAGATTTCAGAGCGCAAAGCCTAACGTCAAACTCGTTTCCACAATCGCATCTACATCGTACAGTGAATGATCCGTATATTTTTAACTCGTTCGCCTCTCCGATTATCACACAATTTCCATACCTTTTGCCAATGCATTCCTCAATTTTTGTTCTCCGTCCCATCGTCCAATCCCCCTATTTCTAATCGCTCATAAAAAGACGCCAAAGCATAAAACAATGCTGGCGTCCTCGTATACTTATAGGTGCTGATTCCACAAACATCTTTTACAAAGGTATATTTAATCCCGACTGATTTGAGATATTTAACTTCTTCTTTGAATTGAGTTGAATATTCCTTATCGAATTTCGCTCTAATATCTATCCCCTCAACTTGTCTGCATGATCAGCTATCCAACCCCGATAATTCTGTGTTAGTTTACAAACCGCCGTGCGTGGGTCGTCCTTAAAATGGTCAAGGTATTTTGTGAACCCACTATTTTTAGGATTTGGCAAATCACACTGGACTTCGTTCCCAAGAACGATTATCTTATCGTAGTCTCCGCACCTTGTAAGAATCTTTCTAAGCTCGTGGACTGTATTATTTTGCGCTTCGTCCACAATCACTACCATGCGGGAATCTGGATTTCCTAAGTTAACTCCGCGCAGATAGACATTAGAAATGCACTCAATGTAGGCAGTTCCTTCTTTGATGCTCTCCATACTGCATTTCTGCTTAATTACTCGTTCAGGATCAATATTCCCACGAATACATGCTTGGGCGAACCCATCAAATAAACGCTCCGTCTTCTCCTCAAGAGTTCCCGGCAGGAACCCTACCTTGTTTTCTGTTACCGGCGCGGCAACATAGATAATCCCGTCATACGGGCCATTGCTTACAAGAAGGTTTGCGGTCAGCGTCGCTATTGTGGTTTTTCCTGTACCAGCAAGAGCATCACAGAATATGATGATTTTATCCGGATTCCAAATTTGATCTCTGAATTCGCGTTGCTCGTCATCGAGAGTAAGCCCATAAAAAATGTGGCTATTAAGGCTTTTCAGTTGTTCTTCTTTATTTCTGTAGGTCGCGCTAGGAGATGCTTTCGTCTTCGCCATACGTCACCTACAGGATTAGGTCGAGATCGGAAATAATCTCGTCACAGATTCCAAATTCTACGGCTTCTTTTGCGCTGATAAACCATTCGGTAGTGATGCGCTCCTCCAAAAG
>NZ_JAQVBV010000097.1 GCF_028690125.1 Bacteroides sp.
CAGTGCAATGCATTGAATGCGATTCTGCCGGAATTATTTGAGAAAACCAACGACTACACTGAGTTACTGATGAACGTATCATTTACGGATAAGGATGGCTTAGTATATCAGCTTGTAAATGATATACAGGAAGATGATTTCAATGTGGTAACAGAAGGTCAGGTCGAAATCATCGGCTGGCTGTATCAATATTACAACACTGAGCCGAAGGATGAGACATTTGCCCTGCTGAAAAAGAATGTCAAGATCACCAAGGAGCGCATTCCGGCTGCTACCCAGTTGTTCACCCCGGACTGGATTGTGCGCTATATGGTGGAAAACAGCCTCGGACGATTGTGGATAAATCATCTTGAATCATCCTTCGGATACACATATAAAATCAACGTCCCATTGCGTAACGAAAGCGGTGAACGCATAGTTGATGTGTTGAAAAGCCAATGGAAATATTATCTTGATGAGGTGCAACAAACCGAAGAAGTCGAATTTCAAATTGAAAAGATGCTTGAGTCATACAGGGACTTGAAGCCAGAATACATCAAGGTAATTGATCCCTGTATGGGGAGCGGTCATATCTTAGTGTATGCTTTTGATGTGTTGATGCAGATTTACCAGTCTGCTGGGTGGAACCAACGCGAAGCGGCGCAAAGCATCCTCACAAATAATCTTTATGGATTGGATATTGATAACCGCGCCTATCAGCTGGCTTATTTCGCTGTCATGATGAAGGCGCGTCAGTATGATCGCCGTATTCTCACTCGAAACATTCAGCCCAATGTACATGCAATTCAGGAAAGCAATGCAATCGGCGGAGCCTATCAATATGAAATGGGTAATTTCCTGCTGTCAAAAGAGTATCAGGAAACGCTCAACTATCTTTTAGAGGCCTTCAAGGATGCAAAGGAATATGGGTCTATTCTGCAACTTGAGCAAAGAGACTATAAAGGGCTTGCAGAAGCATGGAAACACACTGCTTCACAAACAACGGAAAATGTTAATATTACGTTTTGGTATGCTGCCGTTGAAGAAGCCGTTCCTAAGCTTATTCAGCAAGCTATAATACTGACACAAAAGTACGATGTAGTTGTTACGAATCCGCCGTATATGGGTTCATCTGGCATGAACTCAAAGCTCGGAGAATACGTTAAGAAAAACTACCCCGATAGTAAATCCGATTTGTTTGCTGTATTCATTGAACGCAGTGGTCAGATGACAAAGAATAACTGTTATCAAGCAATGATTACCCAGCATGCTTGGATGTTCTTGTCCAGCTTTGAGAAATTACGCAAGAAAATTTTACAGAAAAATATAGTTAACATGGCTCACCTTGGCCCAAGAGCCTTTGAGGAAATAGGTGGTGAAGTAGTGCAAACCACCACCTTCGTGCTTCGAAGCAGTCATTTGAATGACTACCAGGGTAGCTATACCCGTCTGGTGGACTATGGCAGCCAACAGGAAAAAGAATCTGCCTTTCTAACGAAAATAGACATCTGTATTGCAAAACAGGAAAACTTCACCAAAATTCCTGGCGCGCCGTTTGCATATTGGGCTAGCAAACAAATTTTAGATGCTTTTATAACTGGACAATCACTTGGACAATTGGCATCACCTAAAAAAGGACTCGCAACTACCGATAATAAACGCTTTTTAAGAATGTGGCATGAAATAGCTGTAATAAATGTCGGTATAGGATTTATGTCTAGAGAAGATGCACTAGCTTCAAACCGTAAATGGTTCCCATTAAATAAAGGTGGTGACTTTAGACGGTGGTATGGAAATAAAACATATTTGGTAAATTGGTTCAACGATGGAAGTGAAATGAAAACTGCCGTTATAAAAAGGTATAACGGAGGTAGTTATACTAAAGAAATTAGAAGTGAAGATAAGTATTTTAAAAATTCAATTACATGGAGTGCTCTCACAGCGGGAACATCTAGTTTTAGACATTCAGAATATGGAGCCTTATTTGATTCAGCTGGCTCATCCATGTTTCCTTCGCAGAACGAAAAATACATTCTTGGACTTCTTAACACAAAAGTAGTTGATAAAATATTAAGGATAATTAACCCAACACTTAATTATGGCGCTGGTTCCGTGGCGACAATACCAGTTAAAATAAACGAAGAGAATATTCTATGTATTAAAGAATTGGTTGATGAAAATGTAAGTATTTCACGCAATGATTGGGATAACTTTGAGGTTAGCTGGGATTTCATGCGTCACCCGTTCCTGACCCATCGAACTGAAAATTGCTTATTAATTGATACCTATGGAACATGGAAACATGTTACTGATTATCAATTTGCTCAACTGAAAGCCAATGAAGAAAAACTCAACCGTATTTTTATCGATATCTACGGCTTACAGGATGAGCTGATCCCAGAGATTGAGGACAAAGATGTTACCATCCGAAAAGCGGATCTAAGACGTGAAATCTGCAGCTTTATTTCCTATGCAGTTGGCTGTATGTTCGGCCGTTACTCTCTTGATGTTGATGGGTTGGCCTATGCCGGTGGGGAATGGGATAACAGCAAATACAGTACCTTTATTTCAGACAAAGATAACATACTTCCTATCACCGATGAGGAGTACTTTGAAGATGACATTGTAGGCTTATTCTGTGATTTTCTAAAAAAGACTTTTGGTGCAGAAACCTTGGAGGAAAACCTCGATTTCATTGCCAAAGCTCTGGGGAACAAGGGGAATAGCTCCCGTGAAATTATCCGGAATTACTTCCTGAAAGACTTTTATAAGGATCACTGCACGATCTATCAGAAAAGACCAATATACTGGCTTTTTGACAGCGGTAAAGCAGATGGTTTCAAGGCTTTGGTATATATGCACCGGTATAATGCTGACACCATTGGTAACTTGCGTATTGATTACCTGCACCGGATGCAGCGTATTTATGAAAGTGAAATATCGAGGATGCAGGAAACCATTGAGAACAGCACCAATGCCCGTGAAGTGATTGCCGCCCAAAAACGCAAAGAAAAGCTAACCAAGCAACTGAAAGAAACCAAGGACTATGATGAGAAAATCGCTCACCTCGCCCTCGCACGCATTTCCATCGATTTGGATGATGGAGTAAAAATCAACTACGAAAAAGTCCAGACCGGTACCGACGGCAAGAAGCTTGAAGTGCTGGCAAAGATTTGAGAGGAAAATGATGGAATTAAGTTCTTTAGATGGTTTGATGGGGATTTGGTCTTTACCTGACTTACCTGAATCAAAAATAAACGGAATTTTATCTTATATTGACGGTTCAATAATATTGAAAACAACTGAACAATTCAATGGAATTGAAGACTTAGAAATTATCAAATATCCCGTAATAATAGGATTTACTTCAAATGGAAAGAAAGTAACATTTATTAAATGTAGTAAACCAAGTCAGAAGATCAATATGCCGGGACTAATTGAATTTGTCTTCAAACCATTAGTAATAATTGTAGGAGAGCAATACAAAAAAGAAGAAGATATTTTTTTCTCCTCCGTGAATGCACATTATTTTGGATTGGAAAAATGGATAGACGATAGACCGTTCCAGATCATTAGAATTCCGGAAACTAATGAGATTATTACAAATTATAAAATGTCTCCATGTTATAGATGTAATTTGGACGGATTTGTGGTGTCGACGGACAATGAATGCAACTATCATGTGGAATTAAGTGGCTCGTTTGAATTAAAGCAAAAAACAACTATTACGATAGAATTTAATGAAGTTAGGTATTGGCAATCAGCTGTTGACGAGTTATATAATTATGGAGCATTTTTAACTCTTTGTATGGGTACATATTGTGAAATCGACAGTATTAATGCAGAAAATAATGCAGGGGTACAAATTGAGATACTTCACAACTATACTCCAAATAAAAGGCAGAAGTTAAAAGCCGAATTTTTAGTTGATTTCAAAGATATAAGAGACAATTACGAACAGCATCTTCGACGGTGGTATGAAATTAAAAATGAAATGACTCCGATAATTGCCTATTTCATTGAAGTGCATAACATTAGTGGTGCAATTAATGTTGTAACTGGTTTTCTAAAAATGGCACAGGCATTGGAGTCATATTCTAGGAAAACCCGAAATGAAACAATTAGACTACCTGAAGTGCATGCTCAAAGGATTAATAACATTATTGCTGACATTGAAGATGAAGATAACAGGGCCTGGTTAGAAGTTGTTTTAAAAACACCCATTCTGAATGAGCCAAGTTTGACTTCAAGGATAACTGCATTATTGACCGAAACTAGTAGCATTTTAGGCATTTCAAAAAGCAAACTGAAATCTCTTGCTTACAAAATTGTGGTTAGTAGAAACTACTATACTCATTTCAATAAAGATATTAAGGAGAAAATCTTGTCAGACCACGATTTGTATTATTCAACTACGCTGTTGAAATATGTTTTAAGAATACACCTTTTTAGAGAACTTAAAATTGCAGATGGTTATATTAAAGAAAAACTTTTAAGCGATACAGAATTAAATTATGCACTAGTAAATTTGAGATTGGCTCCAGAATTAAAAATATTCTCTATAAAAACTGAAAAGCAATCATCTGAACAAGAAATGAAGAGTGAATAATATGCCCGAACTTAACCTAAACCAAATAACCGACAAGCTCAACGCCGAGTTCTCCGGTGATACCCGCAAATTAGTATTCTGGTACGATGACAAGGCCGAGTTTGTCGAGGATATTGATACGCTGGGGCTGGTTAATGCCAAGGTTTATCGTTTGGAACCGGATAACCAGTTTTATACCAAATATTTTCTGGAGCGGCAAGATCGCACGACCAATTATCTGATTTATGCCCCATTTCCAAAGCCTTCGGTGCGGGACAACCATCTGGAGGATACGCTGCTGTACTCCAAACAGTTCTTTGCGGACCGTGCATCCTTGCTTGCGGTTGACCTGGGAATTGATGCCAAGTTCAAACCGATCATTCAAAAGTATATCAAGTTCTTCCGCGCCAAGGACAGAACCCAACGGTTCTATGATCTGGAGATTGAAACCTTCACCCGGGATACCATTGAGATTGCCTTGATGAGTGCACTTTGTAAAACCAGGACCGCCTCCTTTGAGGAAGTTGTTCGAGTCATCCTAACTGATGACGGGCTGGAAGATAATAAATTCCTGGCCGAGTTTGATAAATATGATTTGCTCCCTGCTTTTTGGCGGCTTTGTGAGCAACAATTCGGTTACACCGATGTGAAGCCTTCTCTTGAAAAATTGGTGGTTGTTCTGTTTATTACCTATACAGAGCGGTCAATTCGCGGGGAAGTGCCGGAAGCATGGAAAAGCTTTGTTTCCTATAAGTCCGGCAATATCATTGCCTT
>NZ_JAQVBV010000019.1 GCF_028690125.1 Bacteroides sp.
AGCCATTCCTGAAGGCATCAAACCTTTCGATACATTATCACCTTCAGGCATGGCATTATTAAGAACTTTGATAATTTTATCATCTGTTAATTGAATTGTTTTCATTACCATTATACTTTTGAGGGGCGTTTAAATTACATTAAAAACAGCCCCGATTTAATATTTATTTATTTGCGTATTTTTGTTATATATTATAACCTATTTTTAAAGTTCCATATCATTCATTCGGAACGAATATGAATATCTTTTAATCTTTTCATATCATATTAAACTTTTAAAAGAAATCTGCCCTTCAGCATTGGTTACTTTTTGGAAATCCCCACTATTTACAATTCTCCATTCACAAGTCTCTCCAATGCCAGATGCACTGACACTTGAAACTCCATGAAATACGACAAAGCTATTAAGAGATATCATAACTTTATCCGACGAATCAATTCGCAAACGATATACAGCTCGCCTAAATGTTATTGTAGCATATGATTGTATAGCAAATAAGGATATACGAACAGATACGCCAATGTACTTTTTATCTGTTGGAAGACTTGCATAAGCGTCTACTCCACCTCCTTTATTTACATAAAAAATATAATCAGTACCTTTAGACAAATCAATCTCTAATAATTCATTCATATTGTACATATCGATAGCAGTACATTTGCTCTGATACCCTCCCTTTATTACACCTTCGACTTCGACCTCATTACACTTAAACTTTCCTAAATGAAAATCGAGAAGCATATTCGGTGAAAAATCATCAGTTCCAAACTTCCTATAATCAGATGTGGCATTACCATTAGCATCTACACCCTGCTGAGAAAACTGGAAATCCCCCCAGAACACAGCACTTGCAAACTTTGCAAAATTAGCCATCAGGACTTCTACGAAAGCATACTTCATTTTTGTCATAAGAAGCCAGCGGGCTTTACTACCATTTGCTGCATAATCGTCTTTCGGGTTTATGCCTACTGTAGTTCCTAAAATATTAAGAACATAATATTCCCCATCGCAAAGTACAACCGGAGTAGACAACTCTGTCATGGTATATATCTCATTAATTCTGAATTCACCAGCAGGATATACCAACGGACCGGGCTTGCCTGATTCACCAGCATCACCTTTCCGGTTATAAAAGACTTCTCCTGTTTTACTCGCTATAGGCATATCATCAATCTTTAGTGGTTATAGTCCAGGCGACATTGCCTCCCGCCTGTTGGCACATAGCCTCCGTACAGGTACCCGAAGATGCTGCGGTACTGGCAGTCGATGGATTAAGAATTACTCCAGCAGAATCCATGAACACAAAATAGAAAGTCATGTCCTTAGCCTTAGTTGTTTCTCCACGTTTGACGAGAATTGGAGCATACACTACTGTACCATTTGTACCGGAAGTAATCGTTTCATCTTCAGGAGTCGGATTAGTTAGGATATCGTAAGGATCTGACAAGTCCATGACAGTCTGAGTGTCTAAGCCTATAAGAGTACTATTCTGATACACTTCCACTTTAAATGTTCCCGTAGTATCAACCATACTATCCGTTACCGTCAGAGTCTTACCAGTTTGTCCAGTAAGCACACCCCAAGCATTATTACCCATCTTATACCATTTGTACGTAAGTCCCGATGTTAGTTCAGAAGCTCCCATACGTGCCACTGCAGACAATATTACACTCCCACCCTTTGTCCGGATGGCAAAGTACTTATCATCACCTGCTACAATGGTAACTACCTTTTGATTACCTACTCCCTTAGTCATAGGAATAGAATAGACAAACTGTATTTCGTCGGACACATTACCTGTTGTAACTGTAGCAACTGCCTTAATAGTACAACTCGCACCTGCAGACGCTTTCACCAGATTTTTAAGTATTTGTAATCCGAAATAATTGGTTACTCCAGCCTGATAAGGTACAAACTTGAAATGCCCAGTTTCACCACCTAAGGTATTAGTTGAGACGTTTCCAGTAAACGCAAGCAGCACATCATTGAAGTACCATTTAACCGAGGAAGGCACAACAACACCTTCAGCAACACGAGATGAGGTCAGGATATAGGATAATATAGGCTTCAGGGTGGAAAAATCAGGTGCAATATTAGTCGGTGCACTTGATTCACCATCATATTCCTGATAGAGATCACCCTTATCGCACATGATAGCCGGCATGTACACGCCGGATTTCTGCGAAAATGTTACTTGGCCGACTTTACTTGCTACACTCATTACTTACCTCCTCTCCGTCTATTACATCATCACTTTTATATTCATCTGGAGTATTCACATCCACAGGATTTTCGGGACCATCAATCTCAGCTTTAGCTTCCTGCGGAGTAAGACATATTCCACCTACAGCTTTCGCACGATCGAAAACCGTATCACCTTCGCACTTGGCAACATCAGCCTGCCATAATAGGACATTACCATCTGCTGTTTCGTTGCGCATCTTGGTTAGTCCCAAACTATCCGCTACTTTTTTTGTTACTTTGATATAAAAAGCCATAATCTTGATATTATTAGTTAAACATTATCCATTTTGTCTTACTATGATAAATTCATTGTTTTCTGTCACAATATAGCTACCATCAGAGCTCACAACCGCAACAAATGGGCCTCTGTCTTCAACTTCCAATTTCAGCATCATACCGTCTTTAAATGGTATCGAAGGGGTGTAGCCTGTAGCAACAAGGGCATAGCTCCCAGCACCAATTTTAGTGTACCATTTGCAAATAAATAATTCTGATGGGCTAGGGATATCTCCTACTGTATCACGAATAATAGGCTTAGGATAAATCATATTAGTTCCATCTGATACTTGTTGTGGCACACCTTTCCAATCAATATCAAGAGAAGGTATGCGGCGACGTATTGAGGTAGATACATAACTAATATTCATATCTGGAGTCGAAGCAGGGGAACCTGCTGGGGAATAAGAGGCTTTGCAAACATAAGTAATGCCGGTATCTATTTTGTTACGATCAATCACCATCACATTTTTATTCAGCGAAACAAATTCCCAGTCATTATCTCCGTTACCGTCCGTTATTTGTTCCAATGCACCTGTATCCAAGACACGATACCAGAAGAATCTACATTTATTCGTAGTAGTTACATCAATGTCTCCTACAATCAACCTTGCTGTAATCGTCTGCTGCACAACATCACGACAAGGATTCCAATCCAGAGTAGACGGAGAATCAAGCATTAATACAGGAATAGCATCTGTACCGTCAATTGCACGCAACAATCGGCTATATTGGAAGACATGTGTCTGGCCGGTACGTAAACTATCCACATACTCAGCATAAAACTCAAGCGTAACAGGATTGATTGTAGAAACGTTCTTTTTCACCTGAAGCTTACCTTTTTCTAATCCTGTCTCTGTAATTACATAATTTGCATTAGATGAGGTGATAAGTGCCCTTACTCCGTTTATACGTTCATACCACTTCATATTTATAAGAGAAGCATTTACAGCTCCTACTTTAACAAGCGCATCCGGATCGGTTGCATTACAGCGGGGAAATAACGTCAGAGGGGTGAGCCAATAATCAGGAGTAAATTCATTTTTGTCTGCCTGATAAACTTGCATATCCGGAACACTTCCAACGACCTCTATATCTCCACTGATTTGGAGCGGACGATAACTGATTGATATTTTACGTTGTTTCGATTGCATAATCAAAAGGTTATAAATTCTGTTGTTTCGTAATTCTGTTGTCCGTCACGTAGCAGGACACGTGCTATAAACTTACATCCAGTCAATGTCATATAGCCAGGTCCCAAATCATTAAGCGTAAGCGGTAATGATTTACCCATATCAGCATGAGATACAGACCAAGCGTTATCTTCCGTGACATTACCTGTCTCTCTTGTCCACTCTATGTCTTCATCCAAGATATGAGAGGTTATATCCTGATTATATAAGATGCCGGTAATAGTCAATGTGGTTACAAATTTCTCCGCATCGAAATACCAACCGTTTGAGCTGTTAATGTCAATTGAAAATTCGGGATTTCCCTCAATCATTGCCCAGCCGGTAGTTGCGTATTTAGGTTCTTCAGTTGTTCCAGCTATCAGGCACATCCACTTACAGCCGTAATGGTAGACAGTATCATATATGCCGGTCGTTGATTGGTAAGGTGTATCCGTTGCTTCGGTTGCAGACCACTTGCCACGGTTGTTTTCTGTACGTATAGTTTGCCCTTTGTAGTCGATACGAAATATATCCTGCAATGCAATACCACGACAATAGATGTAGCTATGTCGGTAGTTGATGGGTAAGTTATCAAATAGCAAGAGCTGCTTTAACTTACCGATTATAACTGAATAATTAGACTCTTCAAGAATGGGTTTCGTCACTCCATCCAGCATACAGATACATTTCTCACGACTTGAAATATACCACCAGCCCTGTCGATCTTCATTCACAGGATTACCTCGATGGGTCAGGATCATCAATGGCTCAGGAGGATAGTTCTTACCTCCAGGCACTTCACTATCAGGGTACATAAACGCGTTGATATTGTTAGCAGACGTGTCTACATGAAGAATGCGCAACCATGATGTTCTATGCTCTCCTCCTCCGGCAGCAAGGTTATTCACCGATCCATATACAACATCATTTTCCGCCATTCCGGTAAAATCATTCTCCCACTGCTTACGAAGAGGCAATAAGTATGTACCATCTTCGAGTAGCTTTACACTCTCAATCGTGCCGGCTTCGGAGAATGAATAATCACTCTCCATAGCAGACAAACGATTAAAAATAAGCTCCTGGACCGTCAGCGAGTGCCGCAACTCCATGCGGTCAGCCTGTATTCTACCATCTTTTAGCAGTATGCCCATACCCGCTATGAGTGAATCCATGACTTCGCCAACTTCCAAGCCGCTTTTTGCCTGAATCAAACCATAAGATATTAAACCTCTCAGGAATTTAATTAGTCCCGCAGCTTCATCATCATTAAGTTTGCTCAAAAATCTAGTACCAAAATCCTTTTCAGTTGCCAGAAAAGACAATTTGTAGTGTTCCCGATTGTCTGTTGTAGAGATATCTGGATCATTAATCAGAACATATAATTTAGCCTCACTTTCTACTGAAATAATCTGCAAAGGATAAGGGAAGTATTCTTCTTCATCAGTATTCCGGGCATAAGCCTCAGCTTCCTCTAAAGTAGAGAACTTCTCTGAAGAATCCATCGGGCGATTCGTAGTACGTTTATATTGCAGAGCAAAGCTGCTTCCGTTCATCTTTACCATAGTTATTCTACTTTAAAAGTGAATGTATCAGGATCATTAAGTCCTCCAGTCTTAACAATCCACATCTTATACTCTATAGCTTCACTACCGTTAGCACCTTCAACGGATATAGATATAGGTCCACTAGTAATCTCTGTATCTTCCATGAAGTTACCGGGGTAAGCAATCAGAGATAAATCTTTTATCGTTCCTGAAGGAATACAAATGGCAATCATCTTCCACTGGCCAACATTAAACTTATAAGTGCCTGAACCGTTATACAAACCACTATTCAACAATCCCCTCACATCAGAAGAAGAAACAGGAACCGTATTACATACACCGGCAAACCATTTACGCCGAACGTTCACACTGATGGAATCTTTCAATGTCAATTCAGGCAATTTGCCGTCAGAGCTTGCAGAATATATCACCTCTGCTGTATATGTTTCGTTTTGTAAATACAAACCAGTCAATTGTCGTTTAGCAGTTTGCACTCCTCCGGCTTCTTCCGAGAAAATAAGTTTATTAGATTCTAAGCCGTCATAGAATGATTTTTTCATAATCCCCTGACCATTCCGTGTAGTGGTATAAGTTATATAGCCCTTGGATGTTCCATATTCAACCTCATTAGCAGTAGACAATCTACCGGTCAATCTAGCAGAAGATTGTTTCTCCAACATAGTAACGAAAACGTCTTCATAGGACATTCCTTGTGGAAGGATATCACCGGTTTTAATGTATCCCGTTTGTGGAGAAGTAACAAGTATGTTTCGTGAGAGTCTTAATGAAGCACTATCCTGTTCCCCACCACTAGGTGTACCATCTACATATTGGTTATCAAACTTAATCTTAGTATTATTGAATATGACATGCAGTGATATCTTAAATACATAACTGTTCAACCCTTCTAAGATTTGATTCAATTCAGGCACACTGCTTTCATTCCTTACAAATCGCTTACCGTTAAAGAAAACATAGTTGCAGCTCAATATACGATTTAATAGTTCAGCATACCATACCGGGCAACCTTCTGCATTTCCTAATGTGAAGATCTTCAATGTTGATTCAGAGCTAAATAGTTCAATAACATCGCCATCAGGTCCCATAAACTGCTCATTATTCACTATAAATGACCAGTCGCTATCCTTAAATCCACCGGGAACACGAAAATCAAAAAGATATTGTTTACCTTCAATGATAAAGACACAATCAGTTCTTTGCATATTATCTTTCATAGAATACTGTACAAGGGTAGTTTGAGCTAGTTTTGATTGATCATCTGTTACTTCAAACAGTTCACTCAAATTTCCATTCAATTCTACTTTATAATATCCATTGTCCAAGCCTGTCAAAGTATAGTAATACAATGTAGTAGTGTCATTCATAGCCCAAATATTCCATGCTATTGGTAATCTCACATCTGTCAAAGCATCAATGACATAACCTGATAAATCGTTCTTCTCCGAAACAGTGACTACCTCGATAAGAATCTGATCAGTAGGAGCAAACTTTTGAATATATCTGCTGTACATGCCATATCTATCAGTAGATGGATTGAAGAATAGCGGGGTAAATGGACTTATTCGTAACATGGTTATTCACACTTTGAAACAGATTGGACAATAAGTTTATACTTGGAGCCATCAGCCCTGCCAATACAAACATCTACATTCTCATAATATCCAGCATACAGATATCCCCCCTCTTCCACTGTTATAATACTATCGCTATTTTTAGGGATATCACACTCAGAAGTTTCAACACTCACAATTCCACACGTTGCAAGTCTCTCGTTTATTGTAAAATCGTCTTTTAATGCAATATCATTCACTGCTACATCGCTATTTCCATCAGATGAGGCAAATTTTAGTTTGCCGGCAAAAACACCTAAAAATTTCTTATTCGCTTCAAGCATAGCACGCTGCCAATACATTGAGTTAAACATCATTGTAGAGTTCAGAACACCGGTAACAGTATATCCATTGCGAACCAGAACATATTTATCCGTAGAAGAGTCATATTTAGCACCTACAAAAAACACATCATTATCACTCTTATTATCAGTTGTATCCTTACCTCTTTCTTGAACCAGGAACTCGATACCATATACATCTGCACGATAAGGGCTGATAAGCTCTAGTTTATTGGTAGTGACATTTATTCCGGATGTATATTCTGTAGTGAAGCGAAATTCATCACGACCATTAATATTGTCATATTCCTGTTTTTCATAACCTACGCTAACAGTAGAATAAATCCTACTTTCATCAACTGAATAACTAAAATTCGAGTGATTGACACCTATTTCTTTAACAATATCCTTCGTAAACAGGCTATCCCTATGCACAAAGCGAATAGTGTTACCGTCTATTTTCTGCACAAATCCGAATTCCGATTCCATCCAGTCCATAAACTTCTTGTAAGAAGTATATATTTTAGCTTCAAGTATTCCACGCACACTTTCGGCTGCGAGTATCAAAGCCATATCAAGTCGTTCATCGACACCTGAATTAATCTCACAAAATATTTCTTTTTTTTCTGTATTTATGCTCTTTATCAATCCTTTTAAAAGATTAATCGGAGGAATTACATCGACAGATACCGGCTTATCAATTGAACTATACTTGATAGAGAACTCCTTAAACTTACTTATCTTTAAATATGAGCTGGTATATGGATCTGCGGTAAAATCAATCTTTAGTAAATTACCAGCTCTGGCATAACGGCTTGATACCTTCACTGTACAATTTACATCAAATTCGTTTCCGTTCCCTGAATAAAAGCTGCCAACAGTAGTATTAGCGTGTCCTTCTATAATTACCATCCTTATACTAAAAGCACTATTAGAACTCCGAACAACATGGAAATTCATTTTTACTTCTACTTCAGTGGTAGCATTGAACTTTATTAAACCTCCATAGTTACTGGGATCGAAGTTATCAAGCAATGTAATAACACTACTATTATACATCTCCGATTTATCACCGTCAAGCAAAGGAAAAACGATAGTATTTCCTGTATTCTGACCATTGTAGTTTATTACTACTTCATCATTTTTAGGTGCAACAGGCTCTTTACTTCCAAAATCCTTGTCGTAGGGATAGTATTTCACAGAATTGAATACTGAAATCCTATCATAGTTCAATACTTTATCGCTTTTAACCTCAGATACAGGAATCTCATATTGAGTAGATTTCCTTGCTTTTAAAAGACTATCAATACTATCATCTATAGAATTAACAGACACAACATATCCATCATGAGAAAACGTACTAAAATCTAATTGACAGGTGAATAGTTGATTAGAATATGTATGATTGTTATCTATGCACAATACAGTAATAGTAGCATTGGAATTGAATTCATTCTTAAAATATTCCTCAAGTAGAAGATAAAATGCAAAATCAATAAATTCAAATTTAGATGTGAATGTACGTACTACGCCACCAAGATCCGACCGTTTAAGTGAATACTTTATTTCATCCCAATTCCTTAAACAAGAAATAGGGATATCATATGAGACTCCGGCAACAGTAAGCGCGTATTTGCAAAGCATTTTAAATCTTATTTGAACGTTCACGGGCAAATATAAAGAAAAAGCCAACCGGTATTCCGATTGGCTAAATTCTTGAAATGCTCACCTTGCAAAAACAGGCTATAACTTACTGTTTTTCAGCATTATTTCTAATTCTAAAAATATTAAGGACTTTTCTATATGCCTCAAAGCAAGTGGTCAGTTACCCTTTAAATAAGCATTGAGTGAACTCCGAGCTATACCTAAATGCTTAACTAAATCCATTTGGGTACAACTTTTTTTTCAAGATCTTCAAGTATGGCTTCCCATATCATTATTATATCCTTTTTGATTTCATTGAACGGCGGCAATAGACCCTTATTCAGGGGAAAATGTCTAACCTCTTCACATAATCCATTTTTAAATAGTTCATACTAAATTGACGTAAGATTAATCTAAAAAATTACTGCAAGTATTTTTTAGAAAAATCTTCAAATGTTATAATTGATAAATTATTATGACTAATCTTAGCAGCTTCTAACATCGCCTTATCTGATGTTACAAAGATTACAGGATCATTATCAATTGTTAAATCAGTAACATTAAACATTAAAAGTATATCCCAAATATAATTTTTAATTTTATTTTCAGACATACCATTATTCACCTTTATAATTACTTGTTTAAATAAAGTAATAAATGATGGATACTTATCGCTAATTATTTGAGCGTGTTTAAGTAGTTCCTTGAAAACTATTATAAATTCAGGATGAGCACTTAATAACATTTGAAAATCTTCAAAACTTGAGGCTTGATTACTTTCGAAATATTGCAACAATTGGCGAATTTGAGAATTTATTTTATTTTCATTTAATAGTAAATTATATGTGGTTCTAATTATATAGATAGCCAACAATGTTGTAACCAAATCACTCGCCATAAAACCATTAAAATCACCGGGATAATTATTTTTACGAACCATTTCTAATATCGCCTTAATTTGTTCAACAAATGTATTTTCAACATTATCAATATATTCTTTAATAGTAACACAATCTGTTGAAATAAAGTCCTCTATATTGTCAATTTTGCCATGTGCAATATAAGACGCAGCTGACATTATATTAAAATACATTTGTTCTCTTTCTTCTATTCTTTGATTAAATAAGTCACGGGCAATAATACATTCTGCTACTGACATTAAAGGCATTTTCTTAGAATTACATTGGCATTCCATAGTTAATACCAACGCCTTTATTGTATTGTAAGACACATAATAGTCCTTGTCGTTTTTATCTAAAAGATGATACATTAGCTCCATAACAACGATCGGATTTATCAGCAATTCAATGTTATTATCTTTCATTTTCACAGCATTAATTCTTGCATGATTATCTATCTCATTATGATCTATCCTTGCAATGTATCGTCTTGAGGCATTTGTATCAAATATTACTTTCATAATCAATAAGTGTTTATAAATAAATCATTTTTCCATTAAAACATTGCAAAAATACAAACAATATTGAATATTATTCATCTATATATAAAAAATGAATCATAATCATTTGTTAGCAAACACGCTAAAATATGAGCTTTTTCGCTAGACAACTTACCTCAAAGCTTATTTAACCATTTAATAATCAATTTCTTTACGTATAACATTACGACCATACGCAATTCGACTTTTGACTGTACCTATAGGTATGCCCAGAAGTTTACTTATTTCTTCATATGTATATCCTTTTGCATAATAAATTACACATTCCATACAACACGTCTTATGTGCACACCTATGTATTTTAGAAACTAGATCATGGAATATCAAAGTATTATATGCGTTAAAAGGCGTACTACTTTCATAGAAAGAATCATCATAACTTGTAAAATGGATTAGTGCATTCCTATTATATAGGGTTATGTATGTATTCTGCATAATGGTTATGCACCAAGGTTTTATAGGTCTGGAACTGTCATACTTATCGCGGTTCAGGAGCATTTTAATCACAGTCTCACCAGCTAGGTCCTCAGCATCTTGTTTTGAGAAACAGTATCTTCTGGCTGCACGTAATATCCAGGGATAAATTTCAGAAACAGTCTTTTCAAAGTCCATCGTCAATCCTCCTGCTTAAATGAAGTCTCGGCTTTCCATTGATACACTGTTCTACATATTCGCGATGTCTGACACTTTGTTCATACATCTCCTTTGCAGAATTTTCAATTGAGTCAATAAGATTGCCTACGTCAGGGGGGAATGGCGCAATCATTTTTTTTACTTCAGATAACTCTATCGTTATCTGGTCACACTTAGTCTCTAAAATTTGCAGTTTTGACAATAGATTACTGCATAAATACCGATCTACGCAATAAGAGTTGTTTTTTTTATTCATAAAAAAGGTCGTTTGTGATTCCTAGGCAGGGGAATACTTACGACCTTTGAAAATGTTCGATTGAATTTAAAAAAATTATTTACTGTTTCTCAACTTCATACTAATTTCTATGTCTGCCTGATGAACTATATTGGCATAAACTGCCGCATTTATCGTATTTCCATCAATATTCATTTTAAAATACGTCATAAGAAAAGCAATTTCCGCATCAAAAGAGCTACGAATCTCTTCAGGAGTGTTTTTTTTAGTGCTTCCAATCTCCCCGGCACGTCTTTCTTCATTCCTTTTATGTTCAAAAATGGCAGTATGTAACATATAATCAAGCTTTTCCTTGACTTGTTTATCATCCATATTACGAACATCAACATCCATGATTTGAAAGATGTCACGAACTTCACTATAGCTATTGATTGCAATGAGGTTCTTGCATATTTTAAGAAGTAGCAATTTGGCATTTTCTTTTGTCAGATCCTCTTTATCCATAAGCAAAGCTTTCATTCCTGTAGGGCTAACGATAGACCTGTAATCTATAATGAGTTTGGATGCACGTTCTTTCAATTGTACATCAGAGGCTGATTCACCAGAAGAAAGCAAACAATGATAGTTTCCACATGAGATTTCAATGAAATCATTCAGCGATATCTGGTTCAATCTTTCTATCATGACATTTTCCATCTTTTATAATTCTCGAAATCACGGTTATTAGCATCATCACGTTGTTGTTTTATGCTCTTTGTCAGCAGATAGTTAGTCCTGTCTACTCTCTTTTCCAGCCTAGAATAGTCATTGAATACAATGGTATTTTGTGTTGCTGAGGAAACATATTGAGGTGAGAAAGGTATATTCCAATCAGGAAAATCAAAATCAGAGATATCAACCTTATCCACATCTGGAAAAACATGTGCGCCAGCCGGCAAATCAACCAAAGTTGGAGTATCTGGTGTAATCCAAGCTAATCCGTTATACATAACAACCTCTCTCCTACCGGCATCACCAACCAATGCAGCTCCTCCGCGGTGCCCGACATTATCTTTTGTACCTTCAGCATATGAGGGTATGGGAGTGGCAAGAATAGTAGCGACCTGAACAGCTCCCATCGCTCCAACAATGGCAGCCAGTATAATATTCGGCAAAGCCTCCGTTATTGCAAGTGCGGTTGCAATACCTGCCTGAGCAATACTAGTAGCTTTATTCCACACAGCCTGTTTATGAGCTATTTCTTGTTTCTTCTTTTCTAATTCTGCATTTTTAGCCTCTGTTTGCATTTTAGCAGCACGTTTACGAACTTCACCTTCCTCTTCTGAGATAACTTCTGTATCTATGAGATTCTGAATACGATCAGTATCACGGTCGTAGGCTTCGTCATTCGCGTCCTGCTCATTCTCTATTTTTTCAATCTGGCCATCATAAACAGTACCAATTAAATCACCGATGTTACCGATTGCCTGTGAAGCTGTTTGCAGCCATTTCTTTAGATTCTTCAGGCGTTCTTTCTGTGATTTCTCATCAGCTTTGGTTACTTTTTCAATAGCATCAATCTCAGCTTCGGCTTCCTGTTGGGCAAGATCAGCTTTTAACTTCTGTAATTCCTCAGCTATTTTTGTACGATCACTGGCGCTAAGATTATCAGCATTAAGTTCCAATTCCAAAGCGTCAATAGCGGCTTCAGTTGTTTTACGGGCATAATCAACCTTTAACCGGTATTCTTCTTCAGCATATTCCTGCTGTGATATCATCTTTGAGGCTAGCAGTTTTTTCAATGCAAGCATATCCATGATATGTTCTTCATCACGAATTTTTTGCTCATGTGCCGCATTCTCTGCAATCAATAATATCTGATCAGAAGCATGTTTCTCATATAATTCCTGTTTCTTCTTGGCATACTTAGCATCTATGAGGAAAACATCTTCACCGGTTTTCACAGCAGCATCTATTTCTGTCTCACGTTGAAGTTCAAGTTGATGTATTTTCAAATCCAGTTCCTCCTGAGAACCTTTTTTCACAACAGTAAGAGCATTATCTATATCTCTCTTCTCACGATCGGTATTATATTTGATTGAAAAATCATCTAGTTCTCGTTGCATTTCTTTAGCCAGGTTCTTACGAGTAGCAATTTCCTCTTTGCTGTTACCCTTGATAGCAGCTATTTTCTTTGAATACTCAATGCCAATACGGGCTAGTTCTTTTTCTAGTCCTTCATCCATTAATGCTAATTCTGAATCTTGATAAGCTTGCTTTATTTTCTGCTTTTCTTGCTCTGCCTTCTCTAAAGCATTCTTTTCTTTATCAGTCAGAGGCTTTTTAAATGTGCTTTCCTTATTATCATCCTGATATTCATTAGTTATACCTTTTATTTGCTCGATTCTCTCTTGTAATCCCGATACATAAGCGGTCTGTTCTTCAATGAGATTAAAGGATTCATTAATATCCTTTTTCATTGCATTTGCAGATTTCTGTAGCCCAAATCCCTGTTTCCATAAACTTTGATTATGATACTCAGTCCACTGTCTTTGATTTCTCTTTGTGTAAAGCTGTAATCTCGCTTCTTCTTGGGATAATGATCTTTCAAGTATCTTCAACTGCTGTTCCCTAGCCTTTTCAAATGCCTCAGTACCTTCTACACCCTCTTTACGAAGATGAAAAGCAACAGTATCAATACTTTCCATTTTTGATTTGACCCATTCCTTATCCTGTTTTGCAGCTTCCTGACCGCTTCTTTTAGCATTAGCAAGTCTTTCCTCACCAAGTTCTTCTTCTGTGGCAATAGCTTCACGCATGGAACGGATAAGATCAGTAAATTCACCAATAACTCCAGCAATAGCTCCTGTATTTTTGAGTAAAGTTATCATAAAGGCTTCCCATGCAGAACTAAGGTTAGCCAATCCACCCTTTACGTTATCTTCCATAGTATGAGCCATACCTGCAAGTTCTTCATCTACGCCAGTAATTTGTTCTCTTAATGGAACTATTTTATCGGCAGCGGTTAAGAAAGCATTGAAAGCAGCTACACTACGCTTATCTGTCAGTTCTAAAGTAGAATTTAGATCAACACCTTGATCTTTCAATTTTTGTAATCCGGCAACTAAATCCGGCAAAGTTTTAACAGGTCCACCTAAAGACTTAGCTAAAGCACCGCTACTATCAGCCAAATTCAACAGAATATTACGTGTAGCCGTAGCAGACATAGAGGCATCAAAACCAGCATCAGACAATTTGCCCAGTAATGCCAAAGTATCTTCAATAGTAAAGTTGAACGCTTGTGCTACAGGTCCAACGATAGGCAATGCAGTAGCAAGATAAGAAAATGAAAGAGCACTTCTTCCAGTAGCAACTGCCATAGCAGAAACATAACGTTCGGTTTCCCTTGTATCAGCGTTAAACATACGAAGTGCAGCACCGGATAAAGCGGCTGCATCTGCCAATTCTGCACCTGTTGCCTGAGCAAACCTAAGAACGGATTCAGTGGATTCTAATATTTCTTTCTTTGTAAAACCTAATTTGGCCAACTCTATTTGAAGATCGGCAGCCTCAGCAGCAGTATATTTGGTCGCAGCTCCTAATCTTTTAGAATCAAGAGTTAAATCCTTAATCTTATCAGAAGTTGTACCCAAAATAGCAGCTAGACGACTATTAGCATACTCAAACTCAATAACATCTCCCACACCCTCACGTAGTTTCGTAAATAGGGCAACCACTCCACTAACAACTGCTTGAGCACCAACATAACCGGCAACCCATCCTTTTAAGCCGACACCAACCTGACTCAAACCAGGTGCGAGTTCAGTTTTGAGCATCATCCCTGCATTTTTAGCGATAATACCCATATTTTGCATAGATTTATTGCCGTTTTGCAATTCAATCCAAGCCGCTTTAACTTCTTCTCGATATGCACCAACAGTCATTTTCTGCTGAGTGTACCGATCAGAGTTACGTTTCACATAATCGGTATTTATACCGATCGTAGAATTAAGGCGTGCAAGAGTTCTAATGTAGTTTTCATCTGTATCTTTGAGTTCATCAACAGCTCTTTGAAGTTGTTTATTCACTTCTTTTGCCTGTGAGCGACTATGAACATCTTTATTAGTAAGAGTGATCGCAGCTCGGATGAGTTTTAATCGTTCTTCTTCAGTAAGAATCGCTTTTTTACGAGTAGTGGTACCGGAGTTTTGCGCCTTGGTTAAAGAGACTTCTGCTTTTGCTGCCTTCTCTAACGATGCTGCATTATCTGAATTAGCCTTAGTCAGTTTCTTTATCTCAGCAGAAGATAGTTTCTCTACATTCAATTTTTCTTCTATTCTCTTTGTCACGATCTGGGAAATTTCAGACTGTTTTTTAAGAGCTTCAGTTAATTCGGCAGAAGCTGAATTGGCTGTTTTTGCCTGAGTCTGATAGATGCCATTCAGTTTTTCAAGATCGGCAACTCCATCTACATTTATCTTTAATCCCTTTGCAAGCTCTTGTGCTGCATTGGTGTATGTTGCTCTAACACGATCAATGGTATTATCAAGTTCTACCAATTTTTTCAAATCTTCTTCATCAACGAAGTCTTTCAGTTTTAAATCAGCCATAATTATAAATAATGTCTATATTCCACAATCGTTCCATTTATCTCAACTCCTAACTTATCAAAAGCATATATTCCATCTTCTTTTTGATAAACGACATATATACAGCCATCCAAGACAGCCGCTTTCTTAGCAAGTTCACTGATACGATCCAACTCACACTGTAACTTTCGATTCTCACACATGCACCCCATACGCTCAATTATTTATATCCACATTCACCGAAAAACCGTTCCAGCCAGGGGCGAAGGTGCATAAGGTTAAAATACCCTTTAGCAGTATCACCGACAGAAAGGATCTGTTCACCATATTTCTTTTCGATAGACGGGCCTTCCTTGAAACCATTGGTTCCAAAATGCAGACCATCACTAATGCCTTTAGCAAAAATGCTATCATGGAAAGTACCGGTAATGAAAAGGTTAGGCACTTCGACCGGACGCGGTGGTAAATAGAGCATTTCACCCCTGAGAGGTGGAGTAATCTTCTCTTTCCAATGTTTATAGCGTTCTGCTTGGTTTTGCCACGGTCCGGGCTCATTGAAATAAGGATCACTATCATAATCTGGACTCAATAGATGTTCGTTACCGTCCAGGCCGCTATATAGTTGTTCACGGATGCAATCAATAAGTACACCCTTATTTTCTTCCATGCACTTAACACATTCTTCCTCAAAACCGGAAGCAATGGAATGGATTGCACTATATAACTTATCGAAATCTGCCATATGAGAGAATTAAAAGGGCCGGGCTGCATTTACACCCCAGCCCATCAGTTACTTTGTTTCTTTTGTTATCGTATCATACACATCAGAGAGCTTCTTCCTGCGCTTATCTTCTTTCAAGTTAAGCCAAATCACCTTGATATGTGCATCAATGAACTCTTCCTTCGTCATATCCTTTACTGAGGACTCAACGAACGTAACACCGTCTACTTTCATGCTATCTGCTCAATTCCTTTGATACCTTTTTCAAACAACACAGAAGGAGCTTTCAATGAAGGAAGAGCCCCGGCTTTAGGCACAATGGTAATAATACCATCTGCATAAGTAGCAGATGTCACATTGTTCATGATCTCGGCGGCACCGTCGGCAATAAGACTGCCAAATTCAAATGTACGATCGTAACCACCTACCTTTTCAATGATCTTGTAGGCATTTTCCGTTTTCGCTTTCTCAAACACAATTTCCACAAGTCCTTTAAGGTAGTTTTTCGGGTTAATATCCAACTGGATAAAGTCGAAATTCTTCTGGCTATCCTCAGCGTCCGTATGGCAAAAACTGACAGTCATAGTAGACTTGGCTCCACTAGTTGCAAACGGTGTCACTGTCGGGTAAATGGTAGACATAGGAATACCGGCAAGAATATCGGTACCATCATTATAACCAATCAGCATATTATCATTATTCCAGAAATACACATCCCATTCTTTCCCTGCACACTTCAATAGCTGCATATTAAGAATTTCATCGAAATGTCCTAATGTAAATGTATCGGTCTGTGCATTCAAGCCATTGTATTGGTTTGAGCCATAACCAACAGCACTCACCTGAGGTTCGCCACCATTTTTAGCATATTCCAAGAACGGGAGGATAGGATAAATACGAGTCGGTCGGTCTGCATGACACAATTCAGCAAGGACCTCTCCGGTTATCTCTTCTGGTAGTTTAATGCCATGATCTACAATGATAGCACCTTTAACCTTTCCCCAATCTATTTTACAAGCAGAGCTCCCGGTGTTCATCTGGGCATTCTTGCAAGTTCTAATCTTTCTCATTTTCTTCTACAATTAAGATTATTAATTTTAATTTCCATTGAGCGAATGTTTATAGCGTCGATAGGCTCGCTCACTGCCTCACCGGAGTCCGTATAAGCTCCGTATCTGCCATAAGAGTAATTCTCTGAATAACTATGCTTCACTTTATCAAAATCCCAGTCAAAATGGTTATTCTCCAATAATACATCAATCAAACGATTATAGATTGGCCGGAGAATATTCTTGAAAGACTTTATCTTACGTTCTTCATTATTCCAGTCCTTACGGGAAGAACAAGCTATGATGAGCGAAACCTTAGCCTTTGAAAAATAATCCGGATCACTTCTATCTTCATTGATCGGAGTAAATAGGGCAATAAGAGGGAACTTATTTTCAGATTGGGTACTGGATTTACTATATGTATCAAGCATATCCTTTATGTACTGTCCGTTACCGAAAATAAAATTCATTTGGGGGGATCTTATAACTTTCGTTCCTCCTTTCCCATCAGGATAAAGTATTTCAAGATCCTGAGACAGTTTATTCACTACATCTTGAAAAATGTCTGTTATATCTAAATCTGTCATAGATTGAAAGTATTAATCATGGTCAATAGATTTTTGTCAATCTTCACAGCAAAAGGACAATCATTCGATGAAGCCCACTCTACGAACACCCGGTTTTTCTTAACCATACCATTCCAAGTAGATACCTGTCTCCTGATCGGAGCGATATACTCATTAGCACATTTCAAACGAACCAGCCCAGTTATGGTTGCCTGAGTATTCATATCACGTAAGATGTGAAAGAACACATAGTCGGCGAATGATTCACGAAGTTTGTCACATAAAAGAGCGTATCCGGATTCAGATTCTTTTTCCTCATCTTCTATTGCCTCTTCTTTCTCATGCTCAACGATTTCAAGATAATCAGTAATTGCACGGGAAAGGTCAGAACCAACAGCAGAACGAAGAAATTCAAGCTGAAACGCCTTTATATAACCCCATATAGCTTCATTTACAGCTAGAGAATCATGTGTAGGTATTTCAGCTATCGAAGCATTCTGTATATGCCTTGGTCCTGATATGAAGAATGAAACATTAATCAACATAGCAATAGTTATTTAGTAGTCCTTTTCACGACTTTCTTTTCATCAGTCGGAGGAAGGTTTTTGTTATCAGCTTCGACTACATCAACACCTTTGGAATCTTCTACTGGCAACTCTTTAGAATCACCGGCAGGAAGAATCTTGCTGTCTGTTGTAGCTGAGGCTTCAAGTTCAGCTATTCGAGCTTCCATACTTTCAATGCTTTTATCTTTAGCTTCATTGGATGAAGTCAGTTCGTTGATCTTTTCATCTTTCTCTGCAAGTTTGTCTTCCAATGTTCTCCGAGCATCTTCCTCTGTTATAAGTCCGCATTCAGATATGGGGGTGAATGAAATCACCCCTCTACCAATCCGAATGCGTTGCTCTTTAAGTACATTGGCTACATCCTTGTCGTTTCCTCTAAGTATATAATCCATAGCCTTACACTTTAGTAATCGCTTCTTTTAATTCAGCCAAATCCCCATAAGCAAAAGCCCACGGATTATAAACAGGGAAAATCACCTCTTCACTGGCGATAAGTACAACCTCATTACACAACTTAGTTTCAACATCCTCAGCCCATTCAAGTGCAAGATTCGTATAATCAACAATAGATGCCCCCATGTGCATATCACCAAGAAAATATTTACCGGGCAGCATACCTGTGCTTTCAACAATCGGACGGTTAGCAACATGCTTAACACCATTCACAACCTTGACAATACCAAGATTACGTCCAGTTGTGTCTTTCTCTGATTCCATTGCATTAACATCTGACGGATTAAGCGTAATAGCATTCGGATAGTATTGTGCATAAGTCATCACAGCAAATGCAGTTTTGATAATGTCCTCAGAATTGGGCGCTTCAATACTTTGGAAAAATGAATTATTAACAGTGAATGTCATGTCATCAACGGCTGTTTCTGCGCCGGCAAAGGCTACACCTTTCAGCAATATTTGACGATCGTTCATTTTAATAATCGGATTTGCCTTATTCAAGTCTGTTACAACAACAGCTTTTGCAAATGTGATAACCATTCCATTGAGCATTAAGTCATACGGTTTTGTGAACTCAACAATCGTATCCTTATTGCCGTTGTGTCCTACAACAGACTTCACGCAACCAGCTTCGCCCTTAATAATAGTATCTTTAATGATACTCTCAACCGGAAGAACACCAGTGTGATTAGTAACACCTAATAAATTCTCACCATTACCATCACCAAAGAGCATATTCCAATCTTCTGCCAGCCATACAGCTTCAGGAAGCATATTCAAAATATAACTTCTGATGAAAACACGGCTCTTAAGCATACGTTTAGAAATCCGAATATGTGTACCAAGGCGTTTTGTTCCTGTTTGTACCTCTTTAACCTTGATACTTGATTCGGGTAAACGACCGTTTTCTGTAACATACCGAGCATTTCTATCGAAGTCATAGATCTGAGTGAAAGCAAGCTGTGTATAGGAAGGATCACCCTGCAATGTTGTAATAACATTGCGCATGTGAATCTTCTGATTACTTACCTGGCTGACAATGCGGTTTTGTTGCTGGGTAATCATGAATTCACCGCTGTAGTTATCTGTCATGGAAACAATGTCTTTCAAACTGAAGCCTTCGAAAGAACCTGTCTTGCGACTATGACCGACAGCAAACTCCTTGAATTTATCACTATCAAGCATTTCATTCAACTTTTCATCAAACTTGTTGATAGTATCCATTGACAAGCCCTTTTGCTTCATCTTTTCAAGACTTTCACCAAGGTTCTTTACTTGATCCACAAGTTGCTCGTTGTCTTTAACAAGCTGCTGAAACTGTTCACCATCATAGGATTTCAACATCAAATTAATGTCTCCAAACTGTTTAGTGACATCATCGGGCGTCATTACTCCTTCAAGTGATTTATTAACTACATCGCACATCATACCGGCAATGTTTTCCATAAAGGTTTTCTGTTCTGTAGGCAGACCATCAGTTTTCAGATTAAAATCTGATACTGTAAATTTTCTAATTGGCATAAAATCTAAATTTTAAGTTATTTATTACCGAAACAGCTATTCAAACTTTTGAAATCGAATAAAGTGCTATTATCAGCGGCTTTAGTCATAACTCCATCTTTACCATTTTCTCCGGTATTCTCTTCCAGAGTGTCATTTGACGGCTCTGACTTCCCGGTAGTATCTTCAGGAGTATTTTGTAGAATAGTATTCGAACGATATACTTTTCCCCAACAATGAGGACATCTTACATAATTCATAAGATCTTGCAGACTCTTTTGAGTGAAATCTTGTTCTTTCGACTTTACAGAATCAATTAGAGAAATCACCTGAGTTCTAATCTCAGGAGTCAGTTTCTCCATTTCTTCTCTCACAATGTCCTGAGTTATCCATCTTTGATAATCAGCAGCATAATCGAGCACCTGTTGTGCAAAGGTATGCTCTGTTTCTGCGTCATAATCGAACTGATAACCACAATGAGGACATGAAACAACGGTACCACCGTTGAGGCTTTTTAGCAATAAGTTTAATTCCATATCATAACCCTTTAAACGTTCGTCACTATACCCATGCTGCAAGAACGCTTTCCGGACAAAATCAACAGCTTCCTTTACCTGATCGGCAGTAGCTGATTTGATATTCACAAGAAAAGTCTGAGGATTACTCCCCCAGCCTGTTAATGTGGAATATTCCATCATTCGCCATTCAAGTACTTTACAAGGATCTACTGTATCACGCTTGATTGCCTGAACTCCGATAGAATGTTCCAATGTCCGGCCATGTGCAGCATATAGTTTGTAATCTTCCAAGATATCCAGTGCCATCTGTTTTTTAAGATTCATCTGACCGGCCATAATCAAATTCCCGTCATCTTCTTTTCCACTCAACGGAACTCCTAACAGTTGTTCTACGCGATGATTAAGAAACCAGCGCATTCGAACAATATTCTCCTTTAATGTCTTGTTGAATGATCCAGGCATGGATATGTCTTTCTGTGAGTCCTTCACACCGATACCATTAACCGCAACTGTAACGACACCTTTCTCATCAACATCATTTGCCTTTGTCTTGTATTGAAGGCTTTTGACTTTCTCTTCCATTTTCAACTTCACTTTTTGTGTTAAGACTAAAAATCTGTTTTATTATTTCTCGTTCCTTGTCCGACATCTCAAAAAGCGTTTTGTCGAACATGGGATTTTCAAATTTACTCTCACCGATTTGCGCACGCCAATCATTGTAGGTTATCAGCCCACTCAGAAATTGGTCTTTACACCGGGTATTGATATTGGTTTTTACCTCCTCAGCTTCTTTCAATCCTTCTTGCAGACAATCCACATCGGAGAAATCACAGTCGAGGTAATAACCGCTTGACTCAAGCCCTAAAAACTCTGTAAACTCACGACAGAATTGTTTTGCAAAAGGGATAATGATAGAACTATAGACGCTCTTTTCTGCCGTAGATTGATTACTAAATGTAGCTTGATCTTTACGAGGAACCAATACAGCAGGAATACCATAGGCACCTGCTATACTAATTCCGTCTGCAAGTGTTTCCTCAAAAGGCTGTAACTCAGCAATAGTGAGATTCGTACGTACAAATCCCAATGGTATATCAGATAATCCGTAAGGTAACTGATCTTTACCCACTCCATATTTACCATAATGCTGTTGAAGTATATCTTTTTTCTCATCATCAGTCATCGCTATAGATCCGGTTTCATCCTGTTTCAAATTAATAAGGAATCCTAAGCCACCCCGTTTTACATAGATGACGTTACGTGCTTCATAAACAGCAATAAGGTTTGATATTGGTTTCATCTGTGACATAAGTCGGCTTTGTGATTTCATAAACCCATTTCCAGAGTAATAGCTCACACATCCATCCCTATCATGCCATACTTGATTAACTGCAATACTCATAGTACTTAATGCACCATAATTCAAACGATATCCTCTGATTATTTCTTCCTGGTCAGCTATACCGAATAATGGAATATTACTACCCAAAACAGGAAGAACTTCCATTGCATCAGCAGGTAATTCCCAATAGTTTGAACAATAACGCCATTTCTCAACGTTAGTGAAGTTATCAGACATGGCGGCACGTGTAAAGCTATTACCCAGACACAGCTTATAGACAAAATGCTGATATACATTTTGTTTCCATGTCATTAGACAGTTAGGTCTAAGAAGTATCTGATTCAAATTCTTATTTGCCCAGACTACACTATCATCCTTTACTTTCTTAAATTGGAAGCTTGCACCAGCTATACGAGACGCAATATAGTCGATTGGGAAAAAAACTTCCGGCACAGATTGAAAGAGTGCAAGAAAATTTCGAGAACAAACATATGGTGAAGAAAATAATTCTTCAACGGATATCTTTCTCCCTTCAGGAAGTTTCTTTTCTTCGCCTGTCTCACTTACGTCTTCTACGTTAGCATCTTGTACAGGTTCTTCCTCTGACTTAGATTTCTTACTGAACCAACTCATTTATTTCTTAGTTTGAAACAAATGTAGGGATATGAATAATCGGTTTCTCAAAACACTAAAATCTTGAAAAATCAGAAAGGAGCAAAACACAGCTTAAATCACTATATAACAAGAAATTACATACAAAATTATTCTGGGAACGATTTTATTATGTGATATGCAAGACCACTCAAAATAATACTTGAACTCTTATTATCACTATTAATATTATAGTCCAAAAGATTAGTGATAAAGTCACTATATTCCTGAGATTCCTCTAACTTTTTAGATGAAAGCAAAATATTACTCTTTATAAAATCCGAAGTAGCAGCTATCCGTTTATCCACATCAGTAAACTCTTTCTTTACTCTTACCTCGGTACGATGCATTGTTTCCCTCAATTCCCGTACTGTCTGATAATATGCAGACGAACATTCAAACAAACATGTGTTAGCCTCATGTGACAAACAAGCAGATTTGATTTCTTCAATTGATGATGCCTCTCTAAATATCGCATCAACCAAATGCCACTTATCACCACAACGGAAAGCTTGAACAAAAACGAATGTACCTTCTACGTTTGGCATAACATATACAAGTCGCTGCGTGTACACATTCTGACTTTCCGGATTGAAAAAGCCGAGCATACCCTTACCAGCATACAAATTTCTCTTTCTCCGGTTACTAAACTCTGTGTACTGCTCATTGCAGAGGTCTACAACAACATACCTGAATGTATCAGATAAATGGCCATGTTCCTCATAACTTTGCATGGTGGTTTTATTCTTTACCTTAGTTTTGAGAATAGCACCGTTGGCGTCCTTCTGTACACTCATGTAGTCCTCAATAGATACTGAACATGATTCGTCGATATATATTTCTATGCCAGGAACAATACAATCAAAGATCGCATTGATAAACTCACCGGTCATCGCAACACTAGGATTCTTGTTACCTACCTTATCCTCGATCTCAAATCCTTCTTTCTGTAACGTATCTATAAATAAGTCCATCCATGACCGTTTTTCATCATCAATACTGTTAGCGGCTTTTGTTGAGGCGTCACCATGTACGTAGACTTTATCACTATACTCGATTGATTTCAGATACTTAGCCACAAGCTTAGAAGACTTCTTAACTGTGTTGTTTGGACTTTCACCGCACGTCTCATGGAACTGCCAGACCTTGGTACCGGTAGTGAAATCTACTTGCCAGTACGATACGCTGATATATGGGAGAACGTTATTATCGACTGATATATGAATAGGTAGGCCCGGGACATATTTATGTTCACCTGAATGCTTGCCTCTATTGAACGAGCCGAAAAACTCGCTACCAGTACGAATAACACCCCATTCTCCCAATGCGTACACATTGTAATAATCCGGATCGTGTATTCTATCATATTCAAAGTCGGCAACACATTGCTCATCATAAAATCCGTAGGTACCATCCGGACTGCCAACTACCCAGAAGTTATTCAGATAGGTGGATTGGATAATGACAGCATTTGATTCCTGTTCCTCGATTTGTTTTGTACGAGGATTGAGTATCTGTCTGGGCGCATTCTTCTTTACGGATTTGACCGTAGTCAGTTCTTCTGGTAACTCTTTACCGGAGATTGTTACAGTCATTGGAACATCATGCCATTTATCCTTATCTATAAATTCTTTCTTTATCCAATGGCTTTCACTGATCGGGTTGAAAGTACAAATAATCTGCTGTCCCTTCTTACCACGTAAGCGCTTACGTATCTGTTTGAAGTCCGGATGCTCGAACTCTGACCATTCCTCTAACTGAACACGCTTGTAGTTGGAGATACCCTTTATCTTCTCCGGATCATCAAGACCAGAAAAATCTATCTTAGCTCCATTAACCAGGCATTTGATTGCATTCTGCTGGAACTTGAACAAATGGGATATACCAAGACCGGCCGCAGCGACCTTATAATCTTCATAGATGGTTTTAAGAATAGAAGCTCCTACCTTACGCATGACAAGAGTATTCTCACCATCCTGTAATGTCTGTATCAGTATAGTTTGTGCCACACTATAAGACTTACCGGAAGATGATCCACCATAAAGAATGATAAAACGAATTGTCTCATCATTCAAATATTGCAGCATGTAGAATCCATTAGGATTTATCTTCTTATAGTTTATAACCATCTTCTGACACTTTGCTTTTACTTACAGCTGAGATGACAAGCATTTCAGAATATTATTTTTGTCTTTTTGTAATAGTGAGAATATTCTATCTAAATGCTACTTATCTTCTTCACCGAATCCGATACGTAATTCTCCGATCTTCTTCCCGTCACCACTGTTAAGATTGACATTCTTATCTGCCTCCCATCCATTCCAGGCACCAAGTAACCGGGCGGCATCTGTCTTACCGTTGAACTCATAAGTAACCTCACCTTTCTTATTCTGCATTTTCTTCAACGCATTACGAACACGCTTTGGAAGCTGAGACGGACTCTTCATCTTAACTTTCCCTGTATGTTCATCGACTATATACAAATCACTTGGATCAGCAAGGATGATATCCATGAGTACTTTTTCAACTGTTTCACGCTTAATTTCAGACTCTTTGGCTCTCTTAGTCTTTATTTCATTTATCCTTATAGACACCTTAGTCTCTTTGAGAAGTCTACATGCAGCTACCCAAATACTCTCTGGTTTCATCTTGGAAGCATCATAAGACATTCGATATGCTTCACTAGCATTACCATCAGTGTCTACGTAATAATGGCAGAACTTCTCTTGCTTTAATGTTAATGTTTTCTCTTCACTCATAGCTTCAATTATTAAATTCCTGCGGGGAGAAACGATAAAAGTTACTCAGCCCACAGGAATAAATTAGAATGGTTGTACACTCATAGGATTTCTATTTCTTCGCCCCTGCATTTTTTTGAGGATTATCCTTTCACCGCATGGCGAATATTTTCTTTACTCCGTCCTCGACTGACGTATAGGACAAAGGTACTAAATAGATATTCCGGTTCACCGATTGCTCCAAATTGTCAAAATTGCGTTTTTTGTTAATCAACTCTATTTCAAGAGGTTTATGGTATTTTACTAAAGTTGCAAAATACATAGTAGTCACAGGCTGGACATTACAGATGTTGATTAACTGCCTGTTGGAGCCTATTGCATAGATAAGGCCTTCGACAATATCATCTATGTAAGTAAAGCAACGGATGTTCTGACCGCAATTGTATAGGGACACACTTTCCTTATTTATCAGGAACCAGAGAAGAGTTCTTTTACGTGGGTTTGGTCCGTACACATTGTGCAGCCGACAACCGGTTGCGTTCTTACAATATACTGATGCATACTGCTCATCAAAATATTTGCTTATACCGTAGAGACTCGTAGTATTCTCCGGATTTGCAGTTGATGAGCTGGCATAAACTAACTTTACATGATATTGGTTACAAGCATTGGCAACGCGCATGAAGGTATCAATGTTGTCTTTCCGGATCTGCTCCAAATTTCCATTGAATACACTCGTTTGCGCTGCCAGGTGAAATACACAGTCGATATCACCTGATTTTAAAAGCTCACATACTTTTGAAGCTTCAGTGCCGTTTTTCCGGTCGATACCTATTACCTCAACATCTCTTTTTACTAATTCTTGGCAGAGAGCTTTACCTATAAAACCCTCACTGCCGGTTACTATTACTTTCATCATCACAAAAATTAAGGGCGTATCTAGTTAATGATACGCCCAGGGTTCAACATATTTCTATTGGTATTTTGGAATTAATACTCCATTTTATTGTAGAGTATATTCTTTTCGCTATATCTGCATCAATACTCCATAGGAGTACATTACATATTCAGCTTTCAGTGCCGGAAAAGCAGCGAAACTTAACCCCGCATACAACGAAAGCTGAACTGGGATTCGTATGTTTTGTTTTAAAACAACGATATGCGCACCCGTTCAGTATAAGTTATGTAAGGTTGTTCGCTGCACCTCCGGCCTGTATATTGGATTGGGTGCGTTTTTGTGCCCAATTGGCGTAAAACAGAACGGTATGAGGCACACATCTTATTTCTCTGAAGATACATTCATAGTTGGCATGATTGCCACACTATTGGTTATCATTCTATTCTCTATCATTACTTTCATGTGGTTACATATTGAAAGTCAGAATAAAACGATCTTAGCTCTGAATCAGACAATATCAGAAATGGAAAGATCTAGAACGCAAGAAAAAAACGCTATCCGGAATATGTCTCTGAATGAACTCTTTGACAGATTAGATTCACAGAAAACAACAAGGCCATGAAACAATGTATTTTTGAGCATAGCTGCAACTGTCCTTGTAATGCAGAAAAAGATTTGGAAAGTTCAGATAACGTATATATTTTCCTTCAAGAGCTATATGGAGATTTAGCCATTTTAAGCCGGGAAAAATATAATATTAATGATTTGGAATGCGCATATTGTTTAATTAAATCTGCTTTGGAAACAGTCAAATTGAATAAACAAAAATATAGCAGGCGCAAAATTTATTCATTGACTACTGCTAAAAATCGCATTACCGAATTCTTTTTAGAACAAACTCTTGATCGTATTCGTAATTTTATATATAGCTAATAATACTTTCCCCCTAACCGGGTACCGCCGTTACCTACATTGTTTTAACAGTGAGGAACGGCGGTCATTTTTGGTAATTTCAATATATTAATGAATTAAAACTGTTGTTCGTCCTGCAATTACTTTATTTAGAGCTATTCAATTGCGGTTATTACAATAGGGTAAGGTGTCACATACTTTAACAAAGAAATATATAATTGATGAAATTCACAAATAGTTTCGCTTTTAAAAGGTGTATAGTTATAGTTTTTAGAGTTCACTTGAGTTTTAATCTCATCAATAAAAATGAAGAATAGACATTTTTTTATTTTAGACAAAATAGCTACAAGTTCCTCATCTTCATATATAATAGTAGGAGAGCTAGTTATTTCCTCAATAAATTTAATAGTATTCTCTTTGTTAATTTGAAGATGAATAGTATCAATATACTCTCCAAATGAATACTGACGTTCTCTTATTGTTTCTTCGTATTTACAATAATTAACTCCATCTCCTACACCAATCCTTGTTACTTTATCAAATTCAGCTGACTTTATTTTTTTGTAAAAATCTCCTTCAACTCCTAATGAACATCGTTCTGAAACATAACCAATGATAAGTTGCATCCAATTAGCAATTCTGATTAAGTTTACATGATTTATTTGTCTGACCACTTTTAATTTTCTTTTTCCGGGTACATAAACTAATAAATAATAAAATAAACTACTAAGAAGTACACCTATACTGATATCCAGTATTAAATTATTTATTTGACTTATCTGATGTTGATTGAACGAACATTCAATTAATGGAATCGCCTCAAATACTATTTGCAAAATAAGTATTATAGAAATTGCATTAGCTACAATAAGAATGCAATGTAGTTTCTCTTTCATATTAGTTCTTCGTTTATTCATGATGCAAAGTTATGATTATTATTCAAAGAAAAAATAATTTCTAATAACCATCATAATTATCTAGATCATTTCCTATTATTACAATGTTTCCTTACCTTTGTAACATGGATAAAGACAAGAAAAGAGTACTGATATTAGGTAATGGATTTGACCTTTGCTTAGGTAGAAAGACTTCATACAAGGATTTCTGCGGATCTGAGTTTTGCCCCAAAGACTACCCTGCTTCTTTAATCAAACATCTAAATGACAAATGGAATGATAATTTAGATGTGGTCAAATGGTATGATTTGGAGAATGAATTAAGCTTTTATTATACTAAAATCAAAGAGAATAATGGACACCCATTCGATTTATATGATAGCAAAGAAAGAAAAATTTTAGAAATGATACATGCCTATCGTGGTATTTCCGAATACAATGATTTAATACAAACAAATGCTGAGACTGTTAATAGACTACTAAGGATAGGCGTATTATCCAAGCCTGGACTTTCTTACATAATCTGTTTATCACATGAAGATGTGCTAAACTCTCCAATTGATCGAGACAAAAAAGCTATACAGTTAATTAAAGATGGGTTAATAAAATACCTAATAAAAATCCAAAAAGAAGCCATTAATGAAAACTCAGTAGCAGCTACCGTAGCAAGAACATTTATCCAAAGTAATGTGAATGATGAAATTGTCATATACTCTTTTAACTATACAAGCTTTGGAGCAATAGTTCCAAACTCTAGTTTTGCTATGGAATTTAATGATGCAGTTAAGTATGTACATGGCTCATGTTTAAACGGAAATATCATTTTAGGAACAAAAGATGAATACATAGACAAAAACTATGATTTCATACAAAAATCATTTGATTCTCAATATAATCCTCCTACTATTGTATATGATTTAATGGATGCTGATGATATTACAATATTTGGACATTCATTAGGCATAAATGACAGCCAATATTTTAAAGCCTTTTTTGAAAGGCAATCTTCATCCACTAATCCCCAAAAGAAGAATATTACAATTTTCACTAAAGATGCAAAATCAGAAATTGAGATAAAACGCTCATTACAAGAAATGACAAACTGGAATTTGACATCTTTATATGGATTGAATAATCTCCAAATTATTAAGACTGATGAATGTGCCAATAATCCAACCCAATTAAGAAAATACATCAAAATGTATGTTGATAATGATAAAAAAATTGACAGCATAATTCATAACTAACTATTATGTCACCTATGATCCCCTATTATTATTTATTCCATTTGCAACCGCAGTATGCACATCGGTAATACTCTCCGAAGCTAGTTACTTGTTTCTTCTAATTTATAACCAAATTACATAAGCAGATGTCGTCTTCTGAGTTGATATTAGGATACTCCCAAAATGACAATTTCCCTTTTGTCGGAATAGGTTCAGGGAATAGTATGGGATTAGCTAATACCCAGTTATATATAACTTTCTTTCCAGTAATGCCCTCATGGATCTTAGGGTTCATACCAATAGTATAATTTTCTGTTTTCTCAGCCCAGATGGACGGATGATTAATTACACAATCTATTATCTCAATGCTACCAATAATTGCAGAATTGACAATGCCATCTACACATATTATTTTCCGCTGGAACTCGACAGAGAGACTATCCCATTGAGCTTTTGTAAACACACTATTAGGATTTATCATTTTAACAGGTTTTGCACTCGCATGAATAAGTACACGTTTACCTATATATTTTTTAGGGCATGGCCATGTCCTGTTTTCGATGTCTTTAATACCATGAACAATCAACGAAGCCCACGGCTGTTTTTCTGAAATAGCTTTCATTTCTAAATTGGTTATTAATATCTTTCCAACAATTTTTCAAAAACTCTCTTTTTCTCTATGAACTTATAAGAACCTTTATGTCTCATTTGTTTTTTGTTACGCCCTACTACCATTTGACAACCATTTACACCAACATAGATATATACTCTATTATGTTTTTCATTATCAATCAATGCACGTTCAATAGATAATTTGCAATATCTATAACTGTCATTTTGAACACCTTCATATCCTCTCGACATCAAAAAACTTCCCAAATGATCTGCTTCTTCTATAGAAAAGCATTGTGTGAAAATATTCTTCATTATTTGCCTCCTTTCTGAATCGGACTTAGTTCATTAAAAGTCCAACCTGCTTGTTTTATTTTCTCTAATCCATCAGGTGATATAGCGTAATCTACCGGATGCACAGAGCTATCACCATAACCGCCAGTATAAAACACGCCCTTATGAAGAACACCAAGAGATTGTATTTCTTCCACTTTAGCCGCTGTATTGCGCCATAACCATTCTTTATACTTTGAACCAGATTCTTTATCAATACTAATAAAATACCCTTGTACACCGTAATAATCAAACTCAGAGATATGAATATATTTAGCCTTAATAGCTATTTGAGCTTCTAGCCACTCTTCAGTTCTGAAATTATCCTTCGGTGAAAGATAAACCTGCTCAATACCTAATCCCAAATTCTTATTCTTAACCCTGTCAGTGTCTTTAAACTTAACACCTGACACACTTCGATAAACAGCCTTATCTTTGTACGACCATTGGTTATCTACATGAAACAACTTAGGGTTATCAAGCACAAACTGCATTAAATCCGTTTTGCTTACCTTTAACTCTTTAGCGAGTTCAGGTATAAGGCAATACTTTTTGTTATTTGCCATTTTGAGCAAATCAACTCTTCTTTTGATTTCTGGTATATCCATAATCATTTCTTGTTTAAATAATCATTTTCAGCAAGCCAACAGAGTGTTTCGTATGCGGCATCAAGAAGATTGTCTGAACGAAACACTTCTATTGTTTCATGGCTGTTTACATCTACATACGAAACACATAACCCTGAATAAATAATATTTGGCCTTATATCAAGAAATGAATTGTTCTGTACTATCAGCTTCGGAAACAGTTCAAGTATATCTTGCAAGGTGAATGTTTTTTCTACATACCGATAAGACAAATTGCAGTTGCCATAAGCGTAAAGAAGCCATTCATCTCTATCTTTCATACATACGCCTGACTGCCATGCCATACTTGCACCACTTGTATCTACACCTAAATCTTTAAGGTGCCTCATTTGTTCTATTGAAAGAACTTGCTGTGTCATTCTCATAATCATTCTTTTTCACATACATAACCATTACTACTCATATACTCAGCGATAACATCTTTATCTATGCTGTCAAGAATACTATCTATCTCATTCTCTGATACATCAGCAATCAGATTAACAAATGTCATATTAGGTCTTACCTCTACATTCGTTGCTTTTACGTCTATTGAAATCGTCTTCATGATTACTTGTTGTTAATTCGTTCTTTAAAATCTCTACAATTACCAAAATCAGCGCAAGAGCGAGGGTGCTCAAAAGATTCTGAGCGGTGGTATCTTTTTGTATTTACTTCTTTCAAATGAATAGTTCTCTGCCACATTTCACAAGTGCCATCTTTTCTGCAATGAACACAATTATATTTAGGTTCTGCCATAATCATCTATATTGTGGTAGCCCGAAGGCTACCGGATTAAACCTAATACTTATCAATCAGTTCATCGTAATTCTCTATGTCTTCGATGTTATTTTTATGAATCAAAGTAAGTAAATGAATCATAGTTATCTCAGATGATTCGTTATCACTAATAACCCTGCTTATTGCATCGGCTTCATTTAAGCTAAATTCAGTCTTTAATACAATATCCAATTTTTCTTGCTCTTCTTTTGTCATAATCTTCTATATTATGCAGGGCTTTCGCCCTGCTGGTTAATTCTTTTCATCAATTCCTCTACCCCACATCATAGCAGAGTAAAGAGCATTAGCATATTGTTTGAGTTCTTGGCTGTTTGAAATAAAGTCTACCTTCAACGCTTTCTTCAATGCTTCAGCGTAGAGGTTATTATCTAGTTGTTCCATTGTTAAAAAATTAAGTCCCCACCTTACTGATTACTAATCAATGGGTTAATTAGGTGGGGACTGGGTAAATGATTAATTCAGTGGTTCTCCAATAGGTCTTTTGTCCAAAATGAAAACAGGATGAATATCAAGAACATCAAATCTCTCACAAAGAGCTTTCATGATATTTTTCCCTTTTAATTTCCTTGTACTAACGCCTCCGGGAGAGGTATATGTGCAAAAAGTATTTCCAATCACACGTATTTCTAAAGGTGCTCCCAAATGGCTTAGTTTGTAATCTCCATTTTTACCAAAGTACGCAATAACGAGTTTGCCATCAATTAATGCCTGACAGGCATCTTCTCTTTTAATTTCCATAAATTTTAATTTTATTAGTTTATAGAGAGTAATATCACCCTCTGTACATAACCATCGTATTGTCCGACAGAGGTGGCACTTTATTCTGGTATTGGCATCCAGTGAGTAATAGTTTCCCATGTATGGTATCTTTCTCCCCAAGTATTTGTATCTTCATCAATGAAGCAAACATCACATAACCAGATACCATCCTCTTTATTTTTATTGCGACATCTTACATTAACAAGTTTACCTGAATTAGGCAATCGCTCTTTCACACTGATCCACGGGGATTGCTTGGCTTGCCACTCTGCACCGTATATAAATGCAAACTTTACATCGCAAACAGAGCAGTGTTGCGCTGAATCAAGCAAGTACTTGTTCAGGTTTTCCGCATACTCTCTTTCTGCTTTTTCTAATTCGCTCATGGTTTATTCCTCCTCATAATCTATTACCAATGGGCACGATGCACTGATTTCAGCTATCGTGGTACGTCCATTCATTACTCTGTAAATGTCTACAAACAATTCTTCTGATACCCTCTTGTCCGCACATACAATATGAGTCACACCACCGATTCCAACAGCATATATATTTGCGCCAACTGCGGTAACGATGGCTATTCTTTTGATTTTACTCATTTATTACCCCCTTTCGTTTGTGCTTCATACTCTTCTTTTGAAAGTTCTTTATAGTATAAGATAACTACATCACTCTCCGGTATTAAATTCTCTTTTATAAATTCAGAGACTTCATTAATAAGAAATACATCATCATTTATGAAAAGTGTACGGTTGCCAAACCCTTTGCTATAAGCATACGAAACAAAGTAATACTTCCTTTTTATTCTCATTCTTTACTTCCTTTCAGTAGTTCTGGGTTATCGTGGATGTTGCCGATAATGTAGTATCGATCATTAGTTGCAGATTTTATTGACATCTGAAATACGGCACCGCTTATCACACTTCTTGCATACAATCCGCCTTCAATATATTCAATAACATACGCTGCTACTTTGATTTCGTTATGCTCTCTTCCTATTATATCCCCTTCATATATCTCCTTACCGTTCTTATCGAGTAGTCCGGTGAACTGACCGACTGTATTTACATCTATACTCAGTGGGCAATTTGAACTGATACTGTGTATATGAGGCCTTTTTGAAATAATGTGTAAGTCTCCATATACCCATTCATTATTATCTAAACAGGATGTCTTTCCTCTAAATTTTATAATTCTCATACTCTCAATACTTTTTCCCGTGCATCTTCTCACGGGATTGGTTATACTTCATTTTCTGCTCGATATGCCAGGGCAAATCAATATTCAAGTGCTTGGCAAGACCAAAGATGAATGACAACATATCATTCACGGTTGTGGCAAAGTCATACAGCCCTTCATATCTCGCAGGTAGAGTGGATATCGCATATATGCTCTCCGTGAACGTTTCATCTTTACAGGTTTCTGCCATGTCGCCAATAGAATCATTTATGTCCTTCGTTGCTAGTCCGAGGGTTATTTCTCGAAGTCCGGCAAGGTCGAGCAAGCGGATGACAGCATCGGAAAGCTCATCTTCAACGGTATCTTTGATGTATTTTTCAAAGGCGGAAGCAAAACGTTTGGTTTCTTCCACCAGCGCAGCATACCGATTGTATTCCATTTCAAATTTGCCTTTACCTTTGAAGTGCTTCCCTTTCCTGTCTGCTTCTACCGCTTCCATTAGCTCGGAGATAACAAGGCAAAGACAGTGTTCGTTACTCAGTTCTGTGTCATGGAAGCCATGCTCACAAGCGATTTTATACGCTTTATCACTTAGTTCGTTTAAATTCATTGCTTTCATTCATTTAATTCTTTACTCCAGTCTATCTTCTCGTATGAGTGATGACCTATCCAATCAAAGTCGTCGGAATACGGCCATTCTTCCTTATCGCAATCTTCAGGACACTTATCTGTATGTACATGATAGTTTGCTTTCTCATCAGTCTTAGTGACGACAGACCGATACTGGATTTCTGCAATGTAGTTTTGACCGCAACAGGCTTCATCAGATATTCCTTCTCCATCACCTTCTTTCAGCCAGTCTTCTGCCTCTTTTAGCGTTTCAAACTCTTCATAGTCTCCGTTTGCAGCATCATAAGCTACATAACGGTAATTGTTCTTGCTCATATTTATTTTGTTTTGAACCTTTTCAGGCTACGTTAATATTCAAATTCTCTTTAAATTGAAAATTGCATACGCTAAAGTTCCACCAAGAGATTCAGAAAATATCTTTTGATCTAAAACTTCAGGATCGGGTCTATCTCTGTTTAATTCAACCCATTCTTTTGCCGCAGATTTATACTCTTCTTTATCTCTGAAGGAAAGAACTTTATCAAACAGATTATTCCAAGTATCATTTTCTAAGACAGGAATATGTACCAATTCAGTTATATGCCTTATGTACATTTCTTTGCACCGTGGCGTATTTATTTCTATAAATTCTAATTTCATAATTCATTATTGATTAGGTTTTCGCTTCAACAATTCAAGTACTATTCTTTTCCCCTCTTCCAGCCCATCGGCGTAACCTTTTGCACGTTCACCGGTATTATAGACTATAAAAGAGAGGATCAATAAGAATAATCCAAGAGAACGATGCCAGTAAGGAAGCTGGTTCGTAAACGGTTTAACAGTAATAGATAAGTGACCTGCATATACTAGGCACACCAATAAAATCACACATGAAACAACTGTAGTTTTCATATCAATTCAATTTTTAATTATAAATCAAGTTTAAATCTTCTTTCTAAATCAAAGATTGTTTCTTTCGCTTTGCCCTCTCACTATTTACATCTGACATACACATACGACACCATGACGATAAACATTGGTATTTCTTTCCATGTGAAGTAATCGTATTCGTATAAAACCGATTAAGATAGAAATAGCGTCCACAATGAGTACATTTTTTCATCTCTCTACCATCCGTATCAAACACTCGATTTCGAGGCTTACGACGAATGAGGGTGCATCCCTTACAATAATTATCTTCACCACGATATCGCCGACAATGCGAAAGAGATTTAATTCCACATTTTGCAAATGTTTTGCAATCAACACGTACAAATAAATGCGTACTCATATCCTTCGTTCATTTAGAAACTTGTATAATACACGAGAAATGGCTTCTCTATTCTCTGGCATTAGCCATTCTTTAGCGACATTCCATGCTATACTCATAGATGGATTGAAATTGTCTTTCCTAATGGTATGATGGGATAAACGTCCCTCAGTAGGTTTCAGCCCTTTATCATGCAGCACACATAAACCATTCTCGAAGAAAGCACAATACTCTTTCCCGGCAACAGGCTGAATCATTGGAATAGGAGCATTAATCACTCCTAGAAAAATACCGGCAGCCCAATGAGTCAAAGCCAGTCTATCAGCGTAACCGGCATCAATAATTTTTTCGATATCTTCCGGTGTACCTAGACAAACAGTTTTACACTGATTCTTACATTGACTACACTTACACTCAATAGGGACACGACCTGATGACCTCATTACCCTTTGTAATGAGGTTTTTCTTGATAACTCTCCCATGATTATTCAGATATTGAATTCAAGATCATTTTTGCACGATCAATCTGCCAACGATTGAGATATGATTGCCAACAACCATTAAATCGGGACCACCGAAAAGCATTATGTTTTAATTGTGATCGGATTTCTTCGTCTGGAACACCATCGAAAAACAATTGTAAACGATTCTCTTCGGAGTTCTCAACTATGCGCACACTCTTAATTACATATTCTTTAGTGGCTGTTTCTTTTAACATTTTAGCACGTTCTAGCCTTTGTTTTGCATCACGAATACGTGCACTATTATTGGTCAGTGTGTAAGAGGCAAAACCATACTCACCGTAACAATCAGGCTCAGTAAGTTTAACCGATTTTTCTTCTGAAAAACCTAATGATTGAAGCTGCTCAATCTTTGCAATATCATTTAGCTTCTTACTCCGGACTATCTTATTAGCAGCTTTCATCATCCCTTGAGCTTTCTCTAAAGATTCAACCTTTTCCTGCAGTCGGTCTACCGCATCATCATCTCCTAGATAAATAGAAGTGTTATTTTCAGCAGCTTCGGCTTTGCGCTCAAAGTACTCAGCCTTACGAGAAAGCTCAATACTCTTATCCATCTTCGCACCTATTTTATCACGATATTTACGGTCTGCCAACCCATGAACCGGCTGTCCCATGGGAATAATACTTGCCATCTTTGATGATTGCCGACAAGCAGCATCCGAAGCTTCATAGCTTCTTTTAGCAAGCTCTCTTAATCTATCAACTCTTGCTTCCTGTTTTTCTTTTCTGTTCATAATTTTTTGGTTATTTTGGTTTGACTTATATAAAATTGAAAGACCACAGCCTAAACCGTGGTCTAATCATTACTTCGACTTATCAGTAGGAAGCAAATCATCAAATAAACCGGGAACACGCGGCTTTAATGCTTCGTATTCATCCCGGAAGAATTCTTCTTTGGTCCTTCCCATCTTCTTCCCTTTCCTTGTATGCACATCAAAAGTGTAAGGAGGAATGGGAATAGGATATCGCCTGACATCTTCTATCCATTTTTCAATATCAACATCCTTCCTATCGTAAATGAGGTTCTGTAAATGGTCTGCGTCCCGGTTCTTCCTACATTCGCAAAGGAGAATAACTGCTTTACTTACAAATATCCTTCCTTTCGGTTCAGCAGCACTCTTGTTTACAAGTTCGTGCCCTTGCCATAATGCTTCGACCTCTTTTGTAATGATACCGAAGCAATCTTCTGCACTGATAGTAAACAGGCGCTTCCACACATAGTCGCGGTATCCACTAGCCCAAAGTTCTAATGCAAAGAAACCAGCTACTCCGGTATCAGCTCGCCGAATAGCTTTTTGCATAGCAGAACTCACCTCAAAGAAATCATATCCGCAAACTGTTCTAATAATCATAATTCTAATTTAATGGTTTGACTTTTAGTTTATTACATCAGTAAATTTAGCTAAAAAAGACGGATATAGCAAACAGAATGAACGCCATTTAAACGCCTTTTTTACAGGTTATTAGAACTTGAATTTGCAGGATATGTTATGCTGTACAAGTTGCTTTGTTTTGTCCTTTCCATTATTCGTTGCACTCTTCAGTAATATACTATCACCAAAATTCTTTTTAATGAAAAGGATAGATTTACGCTCTTCTTCCTGATTCCTAATCGAAGCGAGTCCACCGGCATTTACAAAAGTGTTCTTTTGCTCGAAATTATAACGAAGGTCTGTCAATATTCGGCGCTCTTTATACTTCATATAGCAACTTATCCAAAAGTCCTCTTTAAGCCTTATTTCCTCGTTCCACCAAGTATTTTTGTTATAGATTACTCCATAACTGCAACCGGTTATCATCTTTGAAAGAGAAAGAAAACCTGTTTCATCATACATAACAGGCGAGATTCGAGAAGTAAAACCAAAAAGATGAACATCCATCAGACATGCCATTTCATATAATGACTGAATGATGTAGGTGATTCTATCCTTATCTTTCACCCGGCACGGTTCACCCTTCTCAGCATAGATAGCTTTGCAGGCGTGAACATCATCATCGAGCATAAAGATATCACGAAAATGTTTGGCCATCCAATTACGTTTAGGGATCAGCCCTATTACATCATCCGGATGAGTTACTATTTCACATTCAGGATTGAACTGCCGATATAAGTCAGCTTGACTTTCAGCAACGCAAATGATAGGATCATTCACCAACTTCTTAGCGAATACCCTGTCATGACGCTTATGGCTTGGTATTACTATTTTGCAGGACATGGCGAACATCTTTTATATCAATTACATTAGATTTACTTACTTTCCCCGTCTTGTAGGACTTCATGTGCTGCATATCCAGTCTTTCACGAAGCCAGTTACTATCTACCTCATTACTTGAGGTAATGATAAATAACTCATGTTTTTCATCGAACTTAGGTATGAGAGGATAGATAGCCGTATCGTCTGTTATTGTGTCGAAACGCTCTTTAAATTCATCCTCTTTCTTTTCTGGTGCGAACTCAATACCCCAATCCTGTAGTTCAGCTTTATTCCACTCGTTTTCCATAACATCCATGTCGTTCTCACCGAAATTGACGTTATCCTTTGTGGCGTATTCTCTGAGTTTTTTTACCGGGGTATCTGGTGCCAGAACCTTGCATGGTAGTTCTTTGTAACCAAGCTCCTTACAGGCTCGTAAACGAAGGTTTCCACAAACAACAATGTACCGGCCATCATTATATGGAAAAACTATAAGTTCTCGGAGTTCAAGCATTTCAGGGGAATCCTGAATACTTTTTTTCATCGCTTCAAAGCGATAATCACGAAAAAAACGAGGGTTCTTAGGTAGCCCCGTCAATTGCCCTTTATTGAAGTCCATAAGGGCAATAGGAATTGTTTCTATCATACACTAACTATTTAATCAACATCACAAATTCAACAACACACATAGTCAGTAACATTCTAATCGGATTTATCGGGCTTCTCTAATAGTTCTATTGCCTTTCTTATTTCATCTTCGATATCCTTGCATCCATAATGTTTCATAAAAGCAACAGTGATAATAATTATATCAGCAGCTCGTTTTTTGTATTCCGGGTTATTCTGAATGCAATCACTTTGTTGTTCAGATAACTCATCAAATTTTCTCCATGCCGCCGCTATCCTTAAACTAAAAGCCTTTTTAGAAGTATGATTATTCATATGAAATCGGCACTCTATTATTTCCAATATTTTAGAAGCCAATTTATTCAATGTTATCATATCGATCAGGTTAAATTGTTTGACTAATTATAATCTCACACGATTTTATAGAGGTTGATCTCTAATGTGAAACCGATTTATGAATCTTCTATACCTACACATATTCACTAGAGTTTTTCGATTATTTACTTAAAGGATCTGTTGTATCTAAATATTTCCTGTATTCCAATTCAGTTTTTGCAAGGTTAATGACAGTGTTTACACCTTGGAAAACCTGTTTCGCCTGATTTACTTTGGCAGGATCATCTTTTACCTCCTTAATTTGTTTAAGAACCAAATCTCTCAAGTCCTGCAAAATGGTAGGATTTACAGTTGATACTTTATTCAAACGTTCGTTGGCAAGTACGATCACAGTATTGGTAATAGGCCGGAAACGATTCAATTTTGAAGCCAAATCGAACATGCTAAAGATTAGTACCTTTCCATTATTCAGGTAAATTTCTACTTCCGTACCATCATCACCGGTACCATCACAATAGTTGAGAATTACTATCTCTTCATTCTGATATAGAAACGGCTTATTTACCATCTCTTTAAGTCTATCTATTGCACTTTCACTCATAATGATTCATTATTTTTTGTTGCTTTATTAATTTGTCTATTCAGAGCTCCCTTTAGTTTGATAAGATATTGTACCTCCTCAGGATATCGGGCATACATTGAGTTCTCTGTTTTCAATTGCTCGGATCGGCTTACCATATAAAGGTTCTCGATACAAACATTCTGTCTATCACCATCCTTGAACTGAATATTGTAGCCAGGAGGAATTTCACCATTGTGCTCGATCCACACAATGCGGTGTTTCAGTTCAAATACATTAGGTTCTGCTGTCTTAACTTCAATATACTTGTCTTTAGTTATTCGTTCATAGCCAACAGGCTTATGATTTCCGGGAATATTGCCTTTCTTGAAACGTGTAGCTTTCGTTTTTTCAATCTGAGCATCTGACATATATTCTGTTTGCTTACGTCCCTTATTCATTGGTTGGTGTCCTTTGGGAAAGAAACCCTTTGAAGAATGCTCAAAAAAGAACCCTGCCGACTTTCTCAATTTTAGTTTGAAAGCCATTCCGGCAACTGCACTTTCTGTTGAACCAAGCATCGAAGCTATTTCAAGATTGGAATGATCGGGATAAAGAGCTATCAATTTTTGCCTTTTATCCGGGCTCCATACCCTCGCATCAGGTGAACGTTTTAATTTACGAACTAAGGCTTTAGCTTTAATAGCTACAAGCGTTTTACCAAGGCGTCCGGCAAGCTCTTTTAAATCAGCAGTTGGGTACTCACTATCTAGTATAATGAGTTGTTCATCAGTCCAAGTTTTCATAGGCATATCAATAAAGAGAGGAAACCGTTAGGCTTCCTCTGTATTATCGTTTTCAAGCTCTTTCAGTCTCTCATTGAGTTTCTTTTGTTTTCTCTCAAATGAATCTCCAAGTTTCTTACCAAGGGCAAGGTATTCATCCGGGTATTGTTCGCTGAAAAGAATATTCTGGCATTCCTGTAAATAAGGATGAAAATTCACATTATTCGATGATAAGCATTCGGAAATAAAAGCTCTATACCATTGTGTCCTATCTGCTTGATTATTCTTAACATAGTTCACGAAATCGCTTTTTTTATCCCATTTTCCCAATTTTAGATTTTTCAGAAATTCACTATTGCAGCTACTTAGAACCATCACATCAAAAACAAGTTGCTCATTAATGGAAAGCTCTTCCTTACGCTGACAGTATGGCTTTTCCTGTGCCCATTTGCGCATTTCCTCAGCACTTTTTTCGACGACAATTTCTTTGTTTCTCTTTAACTGAGTATTTATCTTTTCGCGTTCTATCTCCTTAGGATCTGCAACAGCAGAAGTACCGGAAGCCATTTCTTTTCTAACATAGTAGAAATTAACTTTAAATTCGGGAGAATAATATCCAAAGAATGAAATACACCGATAAACCTCACCATCTTCAATCATTTTCAAAGTGCGTTCATCATCTTCTGAGTACCAACACTGACCTCTAAATATTTCATCCGGATTAACGATTTCAAATCCAAGTTGCTTAACAGCTTCTAAAGTTTTCTCATGGAAAGCCTTTCTCTCTTCCCCCCAATACGAATCGGGATGTTTAGCTATAACTACTGTTTTTCCGAAAGATAAAGGTTCACCAGCTTTAACAAGATGATCGCTTTCTAATTGGATTTTACGTGCAACATAAGCTATCTGTTTTTTTTCGAAACAAGTAGCATTGATACATCGGGAATCCTTGTTATTCATCTCATAGAACAAACAGCCATGATTACATGTATTATTCTCGCACTGAGAACATGGTTTAAAATTGCCATTCTCCCAATTATCTGAATCATCTTTAATCCAGGCAGCATTACTAAGTTCCATAAAAGAGTTACTTACAAAATCACGGATCATAGCTGTAGTACACTGTTCATCTTCCTCTTCGTGAAACTCTTTTTGTGTATCTTTATCCAACTTAGAAAGAATCATAGCACCGGATAGCGGTATTTCACCATCTCTCACCCGGGCTTGTAGTTCCGGAATAAGATTATTCAATTTGATTCGGTCAAAAACAAAACGGGTAGACTTTCCAAATCGCAATGCGATATCTTCCAAGGTACGCCCTTTCTCTGTTAATGTAGCAAAGGCAAAAGCCTCTTCGATGGGATCGACGTCTTTTCGTTGAAGGTTCTCTGTAATCATTGCATCGAAAGCCTCATCATCTGTCATCTCTCTGACAATGCAGGAGATTGTTTGAAAATTCTCTGACTTTTTGCGATGGGCCTTGATTTTTGCAATGTTCTCTTCATCTTCTTTTGCTTTCAGAAGGGATATCGCTCGAAAACGACGTTCACCACATACAATTTCGTATGAGTATGGCAACGGGGTGACATCCCCTGTTTCCAAATCGGTCACATCTTCGGATTTGGCTACTCTGATGGTAATAGGCTGTAATAAGCCTTGTTTCTCAATGTTACTTGCAAGCTCTTCCAGAGCTGCTACATCAAATGTCTTTCTCGGATTAAGTGGAGAAGGACTAATAAGGTCAATTCTAATGTTTTGTACTTCCATAATTCTAATTATATTGGTTTGACTTTTAATTTATTACATCAGTAAAGTTATCGTAAAATGACAAGTTGTGCAAACAGAAACTTCGCCATTTTAACGCCATTTTATTCAGGTTTAAAGCGAAGTTGTATAAAACCTCGTTTTTCAGTTTCTCGTAACAAAGCAATGTCATCATCCTTTATTTCAGCAGGAGTCTCACCATTAACACTCGTATAATCATCAATGCCGAATTTCTCTCTTATGCGTTTTATGATAGCTTCGTCTTTTGTTACCCAGTAAATTGTGACTTTCATCATTCCATTTCGATTTATAAGATATTGTTCAAGCGTTACACAATGGCTAGCACGTTCTTTTATGCGATTCTCCATACTTAAAGTTTCAAATTCCTGTTCAGCTTTAAGCATGTCCTTCAACCTGTCCCGGCAGAATGTATCAAGTGATTTTAAAATTTGCATGGGATCAACAGAACCGAAAAATTCTTCATACTTACCAGACCGGAGACGACCAAAAAAGCAACATAGTTCAGCAATATTGAGATAGGGATATTCACAGGCTATTTGGTCACTCAAATCATGTAACTGCTCATTTGTAAGTTTCTGTTTAGCCCCAACAAAACCATTCACTTTTAGCAAATGGCATTTCAGCCATTCTCTGGCACCTTCAATTCCATAGGCAAGACTTACATCTCCAAGTCTGGGACACCCATCAATCATAGAAAGTTCGGCAATTGACTTGACAATCATCAACCGAGATTGCAGATCCGGATTATATGTTTCGCAAAATAACGTTGGACTAAACATATCAGCCAGGTTCTTGCTCAATTCCGTGCTCTTCCCTCCATTTACGGTCAAGTTCTTCGAGGTTGCGAGTGACATCAAGCTTTTGGCGGTTACTATCTGAGTCTCTTTCTTGTGTGTCAGTTTCATTTTTCTTTCGATTTGCTTTGATGTGATCCAACAGCCAAAGGTTAGCTTTAGATTCCCAGCGCTCTATTTTCACACCGCTAGCATTCTTCCATCCTATCGAATCAAAGTGGTTGAAAAATATCTCTGCCTGTTCCTGCCAATCTTCCAACCGTTCAGGCGCATTTTGGCTGACGAAGTATTGAATAACCTCGTCAAGCGTAGGAGCTATAATCTCCTTGACAATTCTCTTAGACTTTTCAGGTTGAGCGGAGGGGAAAAGTTCGCCAGGTGTGCTTTCTTTCTTACCCCCTTTAGGGGGTTCTTTCTTTGTCTTATTCTCTGTCTTATATTCTTCTTTAGGGGGTGTGGGGGGCTTTTCTTGTAAAGGTGTACCTAAAGGGTCACCTAAAGGTATCCCTAAAGGGTTACGTAAAGGGTTACGCAAAGGTGGTAGATTTTGCACCCCTTTAGGGCTACCTTTTACGGAATATATAGACTTATTCCCTCTTCCGTTTCCTTGCTTATACTCTATTATACCGGCTTGAACTAATCTATTCCGGGCTACTTTCATGACTTTCTCTGATACTCCCACGTCAGATGATATCTTTGTATCACTACGTGTCCAGTTATCCTCCCAGCCTAAACGATTCGCTGTTTTTAGCAAGTAAAAATAAAGCCTCGTTTCACAGCAAGAAAATTGCCAGCATTCATCAAGTTCCCAAAATCTATTGATAAGTTCAATGTAGGTCATATCAGTTTATAATAATTCCGTAAAATATTGTTTATGTACGGTTGTGGATCAGCTTTCAAGTACTCACAGATTTTACGTATAAATTCAAGTAGTCCATGACAGACAACATACACACTACCATACTTCTCTACAAGCTCCTGCCACTCTTTTTGTACCGGTGATTGCGTTCCAGCTTTCTTTCCTTTAATATATGGAGTTTTCATCTCTATACAAAGGCAACTCTTTCCACCACGAGGAAAAAGCAGAATTAAATCAGCAACACCGGCAATAGCACCTTCATATTTGCGCATTGCACCGCTTTTCTTAGTTCTGAGACCACCATTTGGTATAGCGAAAAGCAAAGGAGCTACATCGGGAAATGTTTCTCTGAACCATGTAACACAAATATGCTGTATCTTGGTTTCAGAATACTTCACCTCAAGTTTATAAATATCTTCCTCAGTCATCTTTCTTGTTTTTATTAGAAATCGCAGCACATTCATTAAGAAGATCTACGATCTGTTTACACCTGTTCTTGCAACCGATAAAGGATATCATTGTCTCCCATTCAGGACCAAACAACATTTCTTTCTTGTATTCCTGAATATGGGTATTCTTCCCTTTTACGACTAAGCGAAATGGTTTCATAATTTATCCCTGAATAAGTCCATTGCAAGATTTACCATATTTTCCTCAACCTGATCATCGGTGCCTGTAACACCGTTAGCTATATTCTTCTTGACTTGAATTACATCATACATATATTTGTCGATAGTATCTTTTCCTAAGAAGTAATAGCAGTTTACGTTATTCTTCTGCCCATTTCTATGCGCACGATCCTCTGCTTGTTCACAATCACTGAAAGTCCAAGGGAACTCAATAAACGCAACCCGGCTGGACGCTGTAAGCGTCAATCCTGTACCTCCAGATTTATAGTTCAGGATGATGAGCGTACAATCAGGATTGTTCTGAAAGGAATCGACAGCAAACTGCTTTTGACTGATACTATCCGAACCGGTTACAGTCACAGCTTTTGGGAATGCTTTTTTGAGTTCAGCAACAACATCTTTGAGGTAAGCAAATACTATCAACTTCTCACCTCCATCTATAACGTCATGGATGAACTCAGACATAGCTTTGATTTTTCCCCTAGCAGAGATTTGTTTTAGTATTCCCATCTGCATCATCACAGCACCATTCATAGACTTCTGTACCTGAGCATCAGAAGCATTCTTGTATTGTTTAAGATACTTCACGATATCATCCTCAGCATTCTTATATTCCTTCATGTTAGTTATATCAACCTGCAGGTATTGACGTGTTTTATCCGGAAGTTGTGAAAGCACTTTTGATTTTTCACGCCGGAAGAAACAACAGTTCCAAAGCCGCCAGTTTAATTCCTTAACATTAGATGCACGTTTTTGACCGTCACAGTATTTCTCGACAAAACGACTATATCCTCCGAAGTCCTCCAATCTGCCTAATATTTTAAGCTGCTGTATCAGGTCTGTATTATTATTGACAACAGGAGTACCCGTAAGTGCAAAAACAAACCTTTTGCCCTTGCAAATACCCTCAACATATTTTCCCTGCTGGGTTTTAGCTGACTTACATTTATGTGCTTCGTCTATGATAACAGATTTGAATAGATGAATACGTTCATCGAACACAATGCTCTTCATCGTGAACTTGCCACACTCATTTACACGCTTAACAAAGAATTTCTTCAAAGATTCATAATTCACTATGAACACTTCACATAACGGGCTTCCATCAGCTTTCTTACACTCATAAAAAGATTGCCAAGACTGCCGGTTGTGATCGTCAAGTATAATAGCGTTAATACCCGCAAACTTTTTAAATTCGCGTTGCCAGTTTACTTTTAAGGCAGCCGGACAAATGACCAATACAGGAAAGGACTCACCATAAATTGTTGCTTCACGATGAGCTTTGACAACAGTACAAATCGCCTGTAACGTTTTGCCTAATCCCGGTTGATCGCCGAAAATACAACGTTTATTATCTATCGCATACTGTACACCTTCCAATTGATACTCGTAGGGCTGAAGTAGCATATAATGTTCACCACTGAACTTCTTCATTTCCGGAAGATCGTAGTTTATATCTTCTGTTACTTCACGTTCACGCACAACAGAACAAAGTTTCATGTAGACTGCCCACTGAGCAAATCGTTTTACGTACCAAGTTGCATCCTGTCCGGCTGGATAACGGGGATCATTGATATAAACAAGCCACGCACGGTCTGCTCCGTCATAGCGTGGCTTGCTTGGTATTCTCTTTATGACCTCAACCAATTGCGGGTGGTAATCAAACTGTACCCTGTACATATTTGGCGTTTTAGTCACATAGATTGGTTTCATGAGGCGTGTTCTAAAACTAACTCTTTGACTTCACAGGGTTGTTCACCCATATCATCCTCTTTATAATCAGAACCTTCAGTTTCATCTGGATTTTTGAAAGGATCTTCACCGTTTTCAAAGTTTATTTCTTTCTGCAATTCCGAACATTTGTTTTCTGTTACATACTGTTCAGCCTCATACAGAAAGTTGTAAACTGCATCCCTAAACTCCTCGCAATGTACATACTGCTCATTATCGGGGTCAAATCCAATGCCAGGCGAGCACAAATTAAGTACCTTGTTTGTCATCAGTGTTCGTTTCCCAGTCAGGACACAGACCTCAAATGAAGAGTCACCACCGATGTTTACACCAGTAACATCGAATTTCTTAAAGAATTCATCTTCAAGGCATGATTCGGAACGTTCCCAATTTATGTACTGAGATTCTTTCTGTTCTGTGATATCCACAATGAATGGGATCAGTTTGCGAAGCGAATACTTCAAATCCGGATGAACGGGATTGATACCTTTGAAAGCGATATCATTCCCTTCCTGATCAGCATAAATAACTTCCAGACAACCTTTCTTGGTCATCTTAGCTTTTGAAATTTTTAAATCCATTTTAATTCTAACTTTTAGTTAATACTTACCTATGTCGGTATTCATTAATAAAATCATTGTAGTACTGGTCAGCAGGTAATGGCAAATTGATTCCAAATTCGGTAGCTGCATCAGCTTGCACCTTATCCAAAAAGGTTTTCATCTGCATGGTATTCAGTTTGGATGTACTACCAACAACCACATCTTCCAAGCCATTAATATACATTCTACGCCGTAAGAACTTCTTGCAGTAAAAGTCGTGCACATCTATCTTATCAGTCCCGGTTTCTCGCTCTATACAGGTAAACCATAGCCACATTAAAGCATTTTGCGATATAGAACGCGGTTCAACTTTCTTATTTATTGAAAGATTATAAGTACCATTGGATAGCGTAGAACAGAGGTAGTCAAATGATTTATCCATTGTGACTACCCCGTCTTTCTTTATTAAAATAGCTTCTGCCATATTTTAAAATGGTAAATCATCAACCGGAGGCGGTGGAGTCTGATACGAAGGAACCTGTTGAGATTCCTGTTGCCGGTTCGATAAATTATTCTGCATAGGCTGTTGTGTAGGAGGTGGCATAGAAGCGGCAGTTTGTTGAGGCTTAGGAGTTAGCATCTCCATGAAATCAACGAATACCTCAGTGATAAAGTGCTTAACACCATTCTTGTCATCATAGCTCCTTGTTCGTATTTTCCCTTCAAGAAACAACTTATCGCCCTTGTGTATATACTTTTCAGCTACCTCAGCAGTTCTATTCCACACTATGATATTGTGCCATTCAGTCCGTTCCGGTACCTGAGTGCCATTCTGCAAAGTGTACGCCTTATCAGTTGTTGCAAATGGAAATGATGCAACTTTTGCTCCATTAGCCAGTGACCTTACATCAGGATCTTTACCTACATGTCCTATAAGAATTACTTTATTTACACTCATTCTTTTTCCTCCCTTATGGTTACGCGAATACTATCCGCTTTAGTTGCTTTCTTCAAATACTTAGCATAGAGCTCAGAGTGCTCAGCTTGAAATTTCTTTGTATCAAAACTATTGCTTTGCGAAGCAGGAGTATAACTGACACGTAGACGACCGGAATCAAACGTTACCACATTGTTTTCCCTCATAGCTATCTTTAGCTTTTCTCTAAACTCCTTCTGAACATCAGATATGTAACTAGCCTGCTCTTCAATATCAATGATAGTATTTACTAATTGAGCGGATATAAGTTGATTTTCAGCAACAGGGATTAGGGTATTAGACCGATACATCTCTCCATTTATCTCACATTCCAATAGCTTCCTTACCTCATCGTCCTGTTTACGTTCAATAGGAATTAGTTCAGATTTGTCACCTCGTAGCCAGATGCCAAACAACTTATCTACCTTTATAAGTGGGTTCTGCATTTCAAATAGATAGGCATAGATTGATAGTTGCCAGCTCAGATACTCTTTGTCTAGATTATATGTAGTTTTAATGTCACCAAGGCTGATTCTATTGTCTTTTTCCCACACACAATCTATGTTTGATGCGAAGTATTCGTTATCGGATACGGTGTATTCATTGGCAAATGCCTTATATCCAGCATTTGTTCTTTCTCTAAGATAATTTTCAGCTTCCACGCTTTCAGGTGTGAAACCTGTAGAATCTACAAATTGACATTGAGCATGAATGCGACTTCCTTTCTCAGCGGCTTTCTTCAATACAAAATCGGGAATATCTTTATACTTATCAGGAAACAGTTGCCGACTAATCATTCCGGTTATTCCCTGTAATTGCTTATCTCCAAGAAAATATGTGTGGTCCTCTTCGTTGAAAACCACACTTGACTTTACTAATTCTATCATTATGCTGGATAAATTGTGCCCATTTTCATACAGGCGTTTCTAAATTCGTTATCATTTTGCATCGCTGTGTATTTATACCACACACTCTCAAGCTCTTTCCGGCTCTTTGCCTCAAGCATTTCAGCAATAGCTTTCTTTAACTGAGCACCTGTAAATACAGGAGCAGTATTCACTGGAGCTTTGTTGGCTGTTGAAGTATTTGCAACAGAAGTAGAGCTATCTTCTTTTTCATGAGTATTTGTTGCGTCACTGTCCTTCGTGTCATCTATGCAGAATAGACCGTTTAGGGCATATTTTCTGGCATAAGAAGATGAGGCACCAGTGATCTGACTACCATCCATTCCCTTTTTCGTCTCTTCTTCTCTGGCAAATGCCGTTACTACTTCTTTCTCACATTTATCGTTGGTTAGAGTAACAGTGGCTTTTACATAAATCCTATCACCAATCTGCATAATCTCATCACTGATAGTAAGATAACATTTAGTATCAGCCAAAATAGGCTTTACAGACTCAAGGATATCCTCGCAACTACGGTATTTATAATTACCGAATCTATTAAATTGCCCTTTGGGAGCTTTCAGCTTTTGCTGAATCGTTACTAATTCTTTCATAATTCTTTTAATTATTGGTTTGACTTTTAATTAATTACACTATAAAGTTATCTTTTATTGACAAGTTTAGCAAACAGAAACTTCGCCATTTTAACGCCTTTTTCAAAGCGGGAAATATGGAGTTTTAGGTTCATTACCAAAGTCCAAATCCAGCCGCCTGTAATCATTGAGCAACTGTTTACTAAAGTAGATAACCCTAGTACATGTTATTTCTGAGAACATACCTATATGAGTGTATTCAGTTGGTAAATCAAGCACATTAGATAACCAGGCGTAAGCCTCTGTTCTCTTCATGTATTCTAATTGCCAAATTTTATCAAAGAACTCATGTGCCTCATGTTTAAGTTTTCTCAGATTTCTTGTAGCAAGACGTCCAAGAGATTTATCCGTTCCTTTATGGACTCCAACATGAGCATTACATGGTCTGCATACATACATCATACCGTATGATGTACCATAAATTTCCACGCTGTCTACAAACTCGGTAGGTTGTCCACAATAAGGGCATATTTTACCTGCGAGGATCATCTTTTGTCGTTCATTTAATTCTATCATAAAAAATCTATTTGTGGACGGTACCGGATTCGAACCAGCCTCTTTACATTGTGCGCACTCAGTAATGTTTCATCCTTTAATACTAACCGTCCAGTTATCCAGCGCAATTATAAGCATTGACTAGATGCGTCAAATATTGCTGGAGGCTCTTTTTGAGTGAACGTAGTGGTCCCAAAGAGTATCCCGAAAAACACCTCACCTATCCCTATGTCATCAGCGTAGTCTATGCAGAATTTAATCAGGATTCTCGTGGAATAACCCGGACTTGAACCGGGATGAGTTGTCAAGCTCGCCACTTCTAAGGGCTGACATCCCTATTTCAGAGTGGTGCGTCTACCAATTTCGCCACTATTCCAAATAAAAAAGGTGCACTATTCTCACGAACCATACACCCGGAAACACAAACATAAACTTTAAGTATAAATTACGACAAATTCAAAAACTCTCACAAGCTGATGTGGAGAAACTCGGAATCGAACCGAGATTTACTGCACTATAATCCTAAACGTCTACAAGGGTGTGCATTTCCCTCTCAGTTTAGAGCGTCTACCAATTCCGCCACTTCTCCGTATTTGCCACACCAACGCTATGATGTGGACTTTACATATATCTAATACTATGAAAAAAACTTGTGTTCACCTTCACAGGCTACTTTGCTCCCGGATAGCCGTTCAAAGCACACCGGGATAGATGTAGAACATTTAAATCAAATAAATAAGGGGCTATCCCTACGGTGTCCTTATCACCGGCATCTTTAGTTAAACATAAATGAGAATAATCTCAGTGAAGGAACCCAGACTCGAACTGGGATGATGAGTAATATTGCCAACCAGCGCATCGGGGAATCGAACCCTCCTGCTTGCAGAATTGAACTCGCGCTTCATACTCTTCATAGACTCCTGCCTAAGCGTCTGCCTGTTCCGCCATTCCTTCAGTTCGTAGCCGGACACTACCGGCTACTTTGATTGATTTATGTTATTCGCCTTCACAGGTTACTTAACTCTAAAAAGAGTGTGCCTAAAAGCGGACTCGAACCGCTGACCTCTGTTTGTGGTGCTCTCCCATTAAGCTAAGAATCAACTTGAGAGACTCGAACTCTCAACCTTCCACCACACACAGTACTCTAACCAACTGAGCTACTCAGGCAAGTGCCCGGCGAACCGGGCTAAACATGACAAACTAAAAAAATTAAGCAACGTCACACCTTCACAGGCTATCTTTATTTTGTTTTTTATCTTCATGGATGAATCTCACAGCCAACAGTGTTACAACTATGAAGAAAATGATATATGACCAGGTAATATCACTTCTCGTCGCCTCGATTCCTCCACCTATGTACATAGCTGCTATCAATGCAACTACTGTAAATATGTTATGAATGATTTTAAGTGTTTTCATTTCTTTCGTTTTTTAGGTTTGATTTTTCTCTCACACCGGCAATGAAGTAATACCTGAGCTGCATTACAATGCCATTTTCCATTTTGAGCATCCGTAGGCTTATCACTTTCAATTTTACCTTCTTCAATAAGGCTAATCAACTTCCTCTCACCTCCTACTATACTGGATGACATATCTTTACCAAATGTTTCATTCGACATTACCCTAACGATATTATCTAGTAGAATTTCTGCAGTTTCACCTCTAACTACTTCCATAGACTTATCTATGATTGTTTACTTAACTCTTGTCACCGTAACAATACCATTATTTCTATCAGACTTAATCCCCCATTTCCTTTCAGGTTCTTTTTCTTTTAACCTATATGATATCAGATTGAGGATATATGCCCTATTAGAGATTGGGAAAATCTCTTTTGCATCCAATTCCATCTCACGAATGATGCACATTATACTTTTCTTTTTCTCTTCCATACAAAAAAAATTAGATGTTAATAAAAAGAAGTGATGAACGGACTTGAACCGCTGACCTCATGAATAAAATAAGAAAAATCATGTGCTCTACCAACTGAGCTACATCACCTTTATATATGTTCTCAAAAAAATCATATACTCACCGAAAACCTCTGCTGTTCGGTTGCAGGGCAATTTTTGAACCTCGCTTTTATTGCTATTTACGGTTCTACTCCGGTGTACCAAACCACCGTCTTACTACAGCCCACTATCTACTCTCGCGAGCTTCGTATTCCTGCTACGTAAGCCATATATGTTTTCCAGAATGTCAAAGAACTCTTCTCTGTGTGCCCACGGATGTAATCAAATACATAGGTCTGAGCCTTCCGGGGCTTGGTTTGGTTTGACTTAGTGAGGGCTAATTTTTAACACTGTTTACAACACAATCCGTTAAAACTGCAATAGATTTCAATTTATCCAAAATTGAACAATTCTTCTCTTTTTCTAAACTCCACCACCCTCTGTACATTTCTGTTGATTCTTTCTGTACATTCACTTCATTCTTCAATGATCCATTCTCTACACGTAGTTCTCCAATGATTTTCTCATCCTCAAAAACTTTCGCTTTTAATTCTTCTCCATTAATAGTACTCTTATCAAGATTAGCAGATAGTTCTTCTACTTTCTCAATTAACTGTGATTTCGTCATTACTTGTAAGTCCATAATTGATTTGATTTTATGATTGATTTGATTGATTTACTTAGTCACATACCCCATAGCCAAATTTCCACAAGGATCACTGTAAAGGTCGGAAAGAGAGAGGTTCTTATTTGGGAAACGAGATGCACCACTTTCGCGGAATCTGATCTCTTCTTTGTATTCATCCATTGCGATGCGTGCAGCACTCCAAGCCTCTTTTAAAGCATTTGAAAAGGTTTTTAGATAGTGACCATTCCATTTCATTTCAGCATAAGCACGCTGCATTATAGCTTTTAAATTATACTTGCTATCCACGATTAATCTATAATCTCTCTTTTTGGGATTATTTTTTTGTTGTTTCTGTTGGATATCTGCTATTTTATTCATACTTTTGGAGTATTGATTGATTGATGATGCAAATGTAATCACAAATGAGATATTTAGCAATCTAAATACCTTTTTTGTTATCTCATTTGTGATATTTTAACATTGTGATTGATTTGATATGATTAGTAGAATTAGAGCTATCATCAGCTATTACCACATGACAGACAGAGCTTTTGCTATTAAATGCGGTATAAAACAAAACACTTTTAGTAATCAGCTAAATGGTGCAAGAGAATTAAGTTTAGTAACGATAAATGCAATACTTATCTCGTTTGAAGACATCTCTTCAGAATGGTTACTTAGAGGAAAAGGAGAAATGCTACTATCAGCAATAAAGCCTGATGTAAACATCGAACGTATGGAACGTTTGGTAGACACAATAGCTACTCTTCAAGGCGCTTTAAACGAACAAATGAAAACAAACGTATTGCTTACTGAAGAACTTAAAAAGGCAAGAGGTGAATCAGCTATGCTAAAGAATGAACGAAATATAGGATAGATAAATAAATACAATTATGAATGCATCCATTCTTATCAAGATCATTGTAGGATTAGCAATAATAGCATTGATATTCACAAATAAGATTGTTCCATATTTAAGGGATAAATTATTCATGAATGTTTCTAAAAGTGGATATTTAACAACCATCTTAGTAATTACAGTTGTATCTGTATTTGGAGTAGCATTCAATAGATATCAAAATAATGAGCGAAAATATGCTGCCGAAGATAATGAAAAAGCCAAAAAGGAAAGACTGATAGTAAAAGCTTTTGAGATATCCCAAAACGAGCTAAAGAAACAATTAAAATCTCCATCCACCGCGAAATTTGCGACAGAATTCGATGAAGAATCAAAATATAAGATAAATGATGACGAATCTGTAATCATCAGATCTTATGTTGATGCTCAAAACTCATTTGGTGCTACTGTACGAACGCACTTCAAATGTACAGTAGATAAAGATGGAAATGTGAATGATCTTACTACATGGTAAAACTCAATAAATTAATTATTATGATATTTAATAGTACTTAAAAGTTTTAATGGTCGAATAATGGTCGAACCATAAAAAAAAGCATGGCTATTACATTGACATCCAAAATATAAGACTAGAATTTTACAAATATGTCTAGTTTAGTTTTTGTGTTGAAGGGCTTCTACCTCGGAGGAGGATTAGAAGTCCTCTCTTTATTCATGATAATCAACTAGTTACAAATTATATCGAACTTTTTTCATATTCATTAGTACCTATAATTGAGAGTTAAAACGTCACTTTTGACGCTATTTTCTTGTCCAATTCTTGTCCAAAACACAGTTTTTGTTGCTGTATTCTTGTCCGAGTGTTGGGTAAACGTTACAGTCTTATTTTCTTCATCAATAACAGGGACAAAGCCAAATTCTGTCTCCATCCATTCCGTAAATTTATTATATGAGGAATAAAGTTTGGCATCTGATATATTTCTAATACTTTCAGCAGCAAGAATCAAGCAGTTATCAAGCCTATAGTCAATGCCTGATGTTATAATCCCGGTAATATCCTCTTGCCCCTCATTCATACTTTTAAGCAAACTGCTCAATACCGTTGCAGGCTTAATAACATCAATATTCACAGCATTATTATTACGCTCTTTCCATTTTACAGATACAGATTTCTCAGTAAATAAAACAGTGTAATTATCTTTTTTTGAGTAAATACCAAGAGAAAGAACATCTTTCGCATTTAAAGAAAGTGTCGTCTCAACATTTATCTTTGTATGATCAATACCATCATTTTCCCATTTCAGGTCATTAATCCTGACTCCATTTTTAAATAGGATTATTCTAGTATCATCTGATGCATCGACATAAGCCAGAAAATCGAGATTTATACTTAAATCAAATGTCGCGTTTTTTTGGCTTTCAGGAAACCGGTGGTAACTGAAACATCTCCGGGATTCACATCTGACAACTCAAATGAATCATTAGTGTATATTTCTGAACTAGTTATATATAAGGGAATAACTCTATAGCCTACACCATCAAAAGATAGAATAACGTCACTGCTATCTTCAACTGAATTGCCTACAACAACCCAGTTAACGGTATTAAGCATATCCAATCTGTCATAGTAAAGAAGATAGTTCTCTTTAATTTCATCCACAGCATATTCATATTGAGTACCCTTCCTAGCCTTTATCAATGCTGAAATACTACCATCAATTGCATTCATGGAAATAACCTTACCTTCTTTTTTCAGTGAAGAAAAATCAAGAGGACAGCTAAAACGTATCTCATATGTATGAATGTTCGTTATAGTATAAACCTCGATTATTGCAGAAGATGACAGGTAGTTGTCGCAGTATTCAGCGAATAACAGCTCATATGCTTGATTGATAAAATCAAATTTAGAAGTAAATTTTCGCGTAGTAGCACCATAATCGGATCGATTGATAGAATAGCTGATATCTTGCCAATTTCTTATATCTGAATTGGATAATTCATAAATTGTATCACCTATTATAAGATTGAATTTGCAGAGCATATGTATAGTCATTAAACGTTCACGGGCAAATATAAAGAAAAAGCCAACCGGTATTCCGATTGGCTAAATTCTTGAAAGTTACTCATTCTTAATTCAACACTTAACTACTTGTATTTCAACAAAATTAGTTATATATCAAATTAATCTGTTTTTCAATATCCTACAAATTTATATTTATTAAATCTTTATTCTATTAAATGGTTCACATTCTCTTTTCTTTTCTCTGACGTATAGTTACCTCCTCTTGGCTAAACATTTCAGGAGTGTAGATTTGTGGTTGATAACGTATTTCTTCCTGTTTTTTAAACTTCCCATCCGGCATTATCTGATATTTAGTATCCACACGTTGTCCTCTTAGATTGTCAGGGTATATAAAATCTTTCTTTATACTATCAAACTGAAAAATATAATTATAATCAGAGAAATCCAACCTTTGAACATTAACCGTAAAATCTTTATTAATTTGTGCTTCCATAGTTACAGCTGTTTCTCCCTGATATTCATAGATAGGGATATAGTCGATAATAGTTCCGGGAAAACTGAATGTGACCAGCCAACTTTTACTCATATCATGGCAAGCAGAGAAAGTCTTGACAATTCCTAAGATATATTTCCCATTAGTGTCCTTAATGAGAGAGAGGACTGATACAACCGGAGGCTTCTTATCTCTTTTATCAAGATTGGCATAAAATGGAGAATTGTTTATTTTATAGGATGATCCTTGAGTTACTGCTCTTGTTTGTTCAAATTCATCACGGGAGATACTATTGGTATCTTGATAAACAAAAAAAGAAATATCATAATTAATAGGTAGTTTTAGAAATTGGTTCATTGAAAAGAAATTGAATACTCTTTGCAAAGACTTCTCTTTTATATCCGAGGCCTTTATTAAGTCAGTGATTTTATAACTATTTTGGCTATATAAAAATAGTCCATTCGTTATTATTAGCATTATCAAGCTTAATACTTTTTTCATTTTTGATTGATATTTATTATAAAAATAGTGTTTAAAATTAGTAATCGTATGATTAATTACATCTTCATGGCATTAAAGATTATAAAATACAATATTAATCAAACGATTACCAATAAACAAATATAGCATTTTCTTTTGTATTACACTATTTTTTGCAGAAAATATTCCTCTGAAGTTTAAAAATATCAATTAGAAAGCAAAAATGGCAAAGGGAATTGTTTGGACAACTCCGTCATGGAAAGTTTCTTTGGACTGATGAAATCTGAACTCCTATATACAAGAGAATTTAAATCCATGCAGGAATTTTAAAAAAAACTTGATGAATATATTGATTGGTACAATAATAAAAGAATAAAGTCCCAGTTAAATATAAAGAGTCCGGTACAATACCGGACTCTTTATATTACTGGTTAATGTCTAACCTGTCCAACTTTTGGGGTGCCAGTTCATTTTGACACCCCCTCATTATTTTGAGAATTTATAACGTTATTATTTAACATCTAACTTTTTTAGGGGCAGCACATTTTGACACCACACCCTCATCATTCCTTTGGCTATAAAGAGGTCGTTTTATATTTCCCCCCATCGTTAGGGCGTACATGAGTTACTGTATAATACCATCGGTTAGGTTTGGTACTTCCTTCCAATTTTGGCTTATCGGTTCTATAGTAAAGGCGATTAATGTTACTACATCCGTCATCAGCTTTACTAGCTGCATTATCCATAAATGTATAGTAGTATTGGTTTCTCGAGGTATCATATCCTCTTCCTGTAATCACTATAAAATGGTCTGTACCATCAGAATTTGCATTCGAATCGGGATCATAATCAACTCCGACTATGATAACTCTTCTAGCATTGAGATGTTTGTCAATACATTCGATAGCATTTTTGTAATTTTCTGCCGGATTATCTCCCCAATTAGTTAAGAACCCTTTTGAACTATCCACCAATCTAAAGACGTTATCACTCTTCCCATAATTAGATTGTCCATATTTCGCCAGTGTTTGTTCACAAAGTACACGACAATTAGCACCTTCTACCCAACCCACAAACTTGGTTTTATCCATTAATTCTATAGGAGCTTTAGAAGTAGGATTAGATCCATCTCCACCGCTAGTTCCACCGCCACCGCTGGTTCCACTTCCCCAGTAACCGCTTCCCGATCCACTTCCCCAGTAACCACTTCCAAAACCACTACCATATTCATCAAATCCACTACCAAATTCGTCACAAGATCCTGCCCCACTACCATAAATAGTCGTTTCTGGTGCTGTCCATCCCCAACCACATACATAGACAGCGTCTTTTAAAGCTCCTTGCTCGCAGAGTTTCAAAAAGACTGCTTCTGACATACAATCATTTGGCCCTGTACCTGTTCCTGAATTGTAACTTGATACCAAGAGAGCTTGATTGATTCCTTTTAATTTCAATTTTTCTGTTTTACTTTTCTTTTCCATTTTACGTAAATTTTATTGTTTTATATACACGTTCTCTGACTTGAAAAACACCTGTTTCTAAGTTCAGATACTTTTTCTCCATGTTCCGGCGTGCAGATGGGCTGCGTAATCTCCAAAATGGCATGAAACCTCATTGTGATATGGCTGCTTACACCTCTTATCAGTATTTCTTAATAATGTTATGTCTGAATACATACTATAGTTATCCCAATAAATATCTGTCATTAATCCAGGACCTGTTATATCTAATATCTCCTGTTGAGATTTCAAGACTACCATAGCTCTTTTAGCCATCTCATCCATCATTTTGAGTAAAAAAGGATGTTTAGGCATTCCACCGAACATATAATTGGCTATTCGAAGTTGATACCTTAGATTCAAAGCTTCTTGTTCTGATTGACAGACCGTTTTCTCTTCACCTAAAATCAAACTGTATTTCCTCAACTCATCAAGCGGCTTTAGACTTAACATGTCTAAATCCATATAGAAACCTCCAAAGAGGTATACAAGAACTATTCTTAAAAAGTCTGCTTTTTGCACATTATAACAGAACGAGTTATAGATATTGATGTATTCGGGTAGATATTGGGTTAAAATATTTTCAGCATCATCCTTATTGTATAATCGAATATTCCATCCTAGATGGTTTTCTTGTATTTTTTGTTTGCATTTCTCAAATAGTTCGGGAAATGGTTCATCTTTACGAAGAAAGATTAAATGTATATTCTTGGGAATCATTATTTATTTTCTTTATGAGGTTATTTACCAAACCAAGTACCATAGAAATAGTGTATAGCATGAGCCTGATTAATGCGCTCTTCCATTTCTTTAGAAATTTGGTTGTTTTTAATTCTGTCTACTTCTCCTTGTACGATAGGATATATCGTTTTTGATTCGAGGATACGTACATTCTCTTCTTGTGGGAATGCATCATATGCGTGTGTCAGTAAAAAAGGTCCTGTGGAGTTCAATATATCAAAACCATTATTCACTACTCTTCCTCCCGGATAATTTATCAATCTTTCAGTTACAAAATTGATAAAATCATTATTGGGTGTTGATGCCATGAAAGCGTTGCAAATAATATGTTTGAGACCAAAACGTTTAGCATGCCAGTCAGGTTCTTTTCCTGCGATGAAATCTGCTCCTTTTAATAAAAACTCAATATTTTCGAGGCATTCAAAATCCATGTCTACATATAGTCCTCCATAAACCTTTAAGAGAAGATAGCGTATTGCGTCTGCTCTTTGTATATTACAAGGGTATGCATCATACTTCTCCGTAAATTCAGGGAAATGTTCGCAAACAAATTCTCTATTCATTTCGTCTGTCCATAGAATGTATTCCCAATCTGGTAAAAACTCTTTCCACGTTTGTGATAATTGATCAAAAGGAGAAAGAATATCTTCATTCTTCCATGTTTGATGGATAATTCGGGGTATTTTTAAAATGTCTTCCATACTTTTTCTGAATTATGTTTTATATTTAAATTAATTGATGTATATTAAACCATTGTAAAATAGAGATTCTAATTCTATCAGAATTAATTTGTAGATTTCTTCTTTATCTTTGTTGATTGTAGATGAAAAACAGGGTAATAGTTCATCGAACAAACTTTTGAATGATTTCTTTTCTTCTAACAGTATCAATATGTTGCGGCATAAGTCGTTAATGATAAACTCTTTAACTCCTTCATAGAGCAAGCATGGAATACATGCTACATCATAGTGTTCTAAATTGATATCTTTATTTATACGTTCTTTAAGTATACCTTTGGCTTCTACTGGCCAATGCTCTGGAATTTCATAAATTGATAGATGGGGATTCCTCCTGATTATAAATGAATATTGCTCCTCTTTTCCTGCGTTTAGAAAAATAGGGTAGGCAGATAAACGTTCTTCTAAATTATATAAATAGTTGTTAGATAGCTTTTCCCATTCTTCAGATAAAGAAAGGAGAAAATCCTGATAGGATGCAATGCACAACTGTATACTCAAATCTGGTAAAACAGCATGCTTAGTCTCGTTTTGCATCCGCTTATGATTATGTCTAAACAACTCTATTATCCTCTTATAATAATCAGGGTACTTATTCAATAAAGTTTTACCAAGAAGTTCACATATCCGCAGGTTCCTCTTATGCCCACCCAAAATATGCATTAATTTCGTATTATTATATGAATAAAAATCACAGAATTCCTTATAACAATACCCATTATCACGTACACTGTGATCAAGTATAGTCCTCACAGATTTGTTGTGCATTTTGGTAATGGCATAAAACAGTATTTGTTCAAAGAGAATATTATTATTAATATTTATCCGGTGGCTATCCATGTCGTTCAAGTGATTGCTCTCAATAATATGAAAAGCAATTTGACAATATTCCTTTATGAAATCTAAATCATTACCACCAAGAACTCCCGCATTATAGGAACCTATAGAATCTTTGTCCAGTTCCTCTTTCAGATTGCTTGGTAGTGAAATACCTCTTTGGAGAACATCATTCATCATATTCTTATAATAACTGCTCCCTATTTCCAAGTTTTGAGCAATCAATCCGCTCTTTTCGACTTCGCAACTTAATCTCTCAGGCAAATAAACATCTCCATCCACATGGATAAAAGGTTCTTTTTGAAGCGAGTAAGTTATAACTTTGGGATATGCCCAATGAGGCTCCGGGCAAAGTAAATTATCATATTTAATAATCACATCCTTATATGGGAGCCCCAATAACTCGGCAAATACTTTGCATCCATTCGAATCTGTATACAATACAACATTTTCATAATGTTCTTTTAAACTAAGGCAACTTAATGCCCAAGACATTAAATGATATTGTGGATTAACCCATCCAAAGCTATTCTCCAGCAAAGACTTATTACATGTCCAAAAAGTTTGTACTACTTTCATATCTTTATTTTTTTAATAAAAACAATATGTATATAATGATTAATTTCATATTTTTAAAGACACACTACAAACGGATATATTTTTCAAATATCAGTTTTCAAACTATTTCTAGTAGATTATAAATTAAGTTCCTTATATAATTTCTTACGGTCATAAGAAATGCGACTTTTAACAGTTCCTATAGGAATATTAAGAAATTCACTTATTTCCTTATAGGAATAACCTTTAGAAAAATAGATCATACAATCTATACATTTTGTCTTTTCAAAACATCGCCGAATACCTGCCAGTACTTCATGGAATAAAGTTAAGTCTGAAGCATTACATGATGAGATATTTTCCATCGCCATATCATAACATACAAAATTTATGATGGATTTTCGGTTATACATTGTAATGTATAAATTCTCCATGATTACCACACACCATGGTTTCAGAGATCTGCTACAATCAAATTTATCACGATTGATCAGTAATCGATATACAGTATCACCCGCTAAATCTTCTGCATCTTCTCGAGTTCTGCAATATTTTCTTGCCATACGCAATATCCAGGGATATATTTCAGACAGTTCCTTATCAAAGTCCATCGCCAATCCTCCTGGTTAAGTGCATACAAGGCTTTCCATTTATACACTGTTCCACATACCGCCGATGTGCAACGCTCTGATCATACAAATCTTTTGCTGAATGTTCTATCGAATCAATAAGAATGCCCACTTCAGGGGGAAAGGAAGCAATCAAATTCTTTACTTCAGATAATTCTTCGGTTATCCGGTCGCATTTAATCTCTAGTTTTTCAAGTTTTGATAACAAATTACTGCATAAACTACAATTTAAGCAATACAAATCTCTTTTTTTATTCATGACAAAGGTTGTTGTGTTTTTTATTGGAGACTACTAACTACCTTTAAATTTGTTCGATTTACTTATAAAAAAAATCGAACCGTTTTCAAAATGTAATAAAAATATATGTTTTTCTTTTTCTAATAGATATTTTTATATACGCCTGGTGAACAATATTAGCATATACAGCAGAATTTGTATAATGTGAATCAATATTTATCTTGAAAAATGTCATTAAGAAAGCAATTTCAGAATCAAAAGAAGCTTGTATCTCTTCAGGGGTACTTCTTTTAAAATCTCCAATCTCCCCAGAACGTCTTTCCTCATTCCTTTTATGCTCGAAAATGGCAGTATGCAACATATTATCCAGCTTTTCCCTGACTTGATTATCATCCAACTTATATATATCAACATCCATAATTCGAAAAATGTCACGAACTTCACTATAGCTATTGATTACAATGAGATTCTTGCATATATTCAAAAGTAACAATTTGGTATTTTCTTTCGTCAGATCCTCTTTATCCATAAGCAAAGCTTTCATTCCTATAGGGCTAACGATAGACCTGTAATCTATAATGAGCTTGGATGCACGTTCTTTCAATTGTACATCAGAGGCTGTTTCACTATGAGAAAGCAGACAATGATAGTTTCCACATGAAATTTCAATAAAATCATTCAGCGATATCTGGTTTAATCTTTCTATCATGACATTTTCCATCTTTTATAATTCTCGAAATCACGGTTATTAGCATCATCACAGTTACTATTTTATGCTCTTTTTCAATCTAGAATAATCATTGAATATAATTGTATTTTCTACAGAAGCTGAAACATTTTGAGGTGAGAATGGAATAAAAACTTATTAAATCAATTAAATATAGCTAATCTATTCATTACAATCGTTCCTGCAAAAGTTTTAGCTGATGAAAAACATAAAATAAGAATTGCAATATCACACAACTGGGATACACGATACATACCAACCGATTTAGTTATAGACTTAATTAATAAACTCAAGAATAGGAAAGTGGTTAAGCGAACAGATAAAAAGAAATCATGAGACTAAACTCAAAAGTGCACTATGCATCTTGTCCTACTATAGGTGGTTCTTTTCTAACTAAATAGAAGAAGAACCACTAAAATCAGGACGATACAATGAATGATGCGGAAAGGTGGAGTATGTTAATACACTCACCTACTCTCAATTAGTTAAAGTAACAACTATTACATACTAATTTTCTCAAAAGATTTATATACAAAGGACTATTCACACCCTAAATAAATTTCAAACCTCTTTCATTTTTCTTATATCATACATAGTTAAGTACACTCCATAAAAGATTCAATTTATATATGTTTTCTTATTCCATAAAACACCCCACATACTATTATCCTGAAAATAGAAATACTCATTACTCACAATTGAATTTATAAAAATGAACTTTTGATCTAATAGTAAGTTTGCTAGGAATGGAATAATCTTTTTTGTTATTTTGCATACAAAATTGAAAACTGATTAAAAGATGGATTGGATTAGCATTAATTTGAATTTTCCTATAACCAACCCTACATGGATATTTTTCCTTGTACTCATTATTATATTATTTGCTCCCATATTGCTAAACAAACTTCATATTCCACATATCATCGGTATGATATTAGCAGGATTAATTATTGGCGAACATGGTTTTAATATCTTAACCCGCGATAACAGTTTTGAATTATTTGGAAAGGTAGGACTCTACTACATAATGTTTTTAGCGGGATTAGACATGAATATGGAAGATTTTAAAGAAAATCGAAGCAAAGCACTTGTATTGGGAATATTAGCTTTTATAGTTCCAATTACAATAGGTTTCGTAGCAAACATAACATATCTGAGATATAGTGTTATCACTTCTATTTTACTAGCAAGTATGTATGCATCACATACATTAGTTACATATCCAATCATCACACGGTATGGTATGTCACGCCATCGTAGTGTAAGTATTGCTGTAGGAGGTACAGCAGTAACAGACACACTTACATTATTAGTATTAGCTGTAATAAGTGGGTTGTATAAAGGAGAATCAGGAGAATTATTTTGGATTTGGCTTGTATTAAAGGTCCTCTTTTTAGGAACACTCATTACATTTTTCTTTCCATATATCGGTCGTTGGTTCTTCCGTAGATATAATGACAATGTTATGCAATTCATATTCGTACTTGCCATAGTATTCTTAGGTGCAGGATTAATGGAATTCATAGGAATGGAAGGTATTCTTGGCGCTTTCTTGGTTGGACTTGTACTGAACCGTCTTATTCCTGATATCTCTCCATTGATGAATCGTCTAAAATTTGTAGGCAATGCGCTCTTCATCCCCTACTTTTTGATTGGAGTAGGAATGTTAATAAATATACATGTAATTTTTGGGCATGGAGAAGTGCTAAAAGTAGCAACTATAATGATTATTATGGCTTTGACAGGAAAATGGATTGCATGTTGGCTAACACAAAAAATCTATAAAATGTCAAATATTGAAAGAGATTTAATGTATGGTCTAAGTAATGCACAAGCTGCTGCCACTCTAGCAGCCGTTTTAATCGGTTATAATATTATTCTGCCTAATGGCGAACGCCTATTAAATGACGATGTATTGAATGGAACTATACTATTAATCCTTATTACATGCATAGTCAGTTCATTAATAACTGAACACACAATACATAAAATTACAATGGATGGATTTCAAATCGAAAAGGATAATTTTATAGACACTGAAAAAATACTGATTCCCATTGCTAACCCAAATACAATTGAGAATTTAGTAAATCTTTCAATTATGATATGCAATCCCAAATTAAAAGATAATCTCCATACATTAAATGTTATTAATGATGATAATACTTCTGAAAAGCTGAAACAAAGAAGTAAGCACTTCTTAGACCAAGCTGTTTCAACAGCACAAATCGCAAATATGCCCATGAAAAGAATCAGCCGATATGATTTTGATATTGCTTCTGGGATAATCCATGCCATTAAGGAATATCAGATAACAAGTGTTATCATAGGTCTACATCATAAACTAAATGTAACAGATTCATTCTTCGGAATGATCACAGAAAATTTATTAAAAAATCTACATTATGAAATCATGATAGCTAGATTTTTAGTGCCGATCAATACACTAAAAAAAATCATTATTGCAGTTCCTCCAAAAGCAGAATATGAATCAGGTTTTTCTAAATGGGTAGAGCATTTTTGTAGAATGAGTAATACTTTAAAATGTCGAGTACATTTTTTTGCAAACTCAGAAACAACCTTGTGCATACAAACATTAATAAAAAAGAAACACGGACAAACTTTAACTGACTTTTCTTCTTTAGACAATTGGGATGACTTGCTAATAATCACACAGCAAGTGAGTTATGATCATTTATTAGTTATTATAAGTGCACATCATGGGACACTATCGCACGATAATTCTTTTGATTTACTCTCTAAACAGTTAGAGAAATATTTTTCAAATAATAGCTTCGTCATTGTATATCCTAACCAACAAGAGAAAGTACAATATACCCCATTTCCGTCTAACTTAAATAATAATGAGCCACAACATTATGAAAAAATCGGTAAACGGTTTTATAAATGGATTACAAAAGAATAATATAGAGATTTTACATATAAGTTGCTTTTTACATAATACATTATCCCATTCTCTAAAACATTATGCCTACGAAATAAATCAACTATATAAATATGCTAATCCATTCAATTTATATAAGTTGTTTTTGTACTTTTGCATTGAAAAGTCTCAAGAATGGAATACAACGTAGAAGAACTTAAAAATGCATTGATAGAAAAATGCAGAAATGAAAGCATAATATATGCTATGGTAGCAGTAAATCGAAACACAAAAGAGATTATTCTACCTAAATCCCTACAAGATGTATTGGATAATCCCAATTATTATGTATGCACTTGTAGAAAAGTAGAAGAAAACTACCAAATAAAAGAGGAGAAATAATGTTTTTTCACATTATATATTCTTTTTATGTTTTTTCCTATAAATTTATATTTAAATATTTACATTAATTATACAAGTAATATTATTTATATACATCTGATGTTTAAAATGTCTACAAAACTGTCCTCAAAGAAACCTCACAATTTTATAAATAATCTTTTAAAATCAAATAAGTAGAACACAAAAATTAATTATTAATGCGAATCAGCAGTTGAATACTGATTCTTTGTTTTAAAAAATTAGATAAATGAATGCGATGGCAATTTTCCCCATCGTATATACTAAAAGTCCAGATGTAGATCTGACTTTCATCGCTCTTTGAATATTTATTTTTTCATTCAGCCAGTTGAAAAATGATTCTATAGGCTGTCTGACCTTAGACACAGCTGTCGAAAATAAGTCTCCTTCCACTTTCTCTCTTTGGGTAATTACTGGCAACTCACCTTTAATTGCTTTCACGGGAGTGAGCATCGTTAGTTCTTGTTGTTGCTTCTTTTCTTCCCGGAATGAGAAGTCTGAATAGATTTTATCAAGAAAGATGTCTCTGTTTATCAGACTATCAGTAGCTTCTCTTTTGAGTACTGTCAGATCATCAACAAGTGGTTTCAACTACTGATTCACATTAGTAATATCTCATTTAATTAAATTCACTTTTAGTTCTTTATATCTAGTATTGATCGCTATATTTAATCCTTTGAATGAGTAATCATCATTACTATATTAATCTCTATTAGAATAACTATAGTTATAATCTTTCCAATTGTTATTTTTGTAAAATTACAATATTCATAAAATTTTCATTCATCACCAAGTTTCCCTAGCAAATCATACGAAGGCACAAAAAAAAGAGTTCCTGTTATTGGTGTACTAAAGTCCAAAAGGCGATCAGTATTACCAACTGGATTTCCAATAAACATATTTTCCAACATTTGATGTGTAGTACTGAAAGTACTAGCATAACCAATAAAATAAGTACCATATTCTCCTCTTGAGGTGTTAGCAAATGGCATATTTGCCCTTACAATTTTCAAATCATCCCCAATATTAGTGACAGCATTATGTGCATTTTTAGGTTTCTCTTCATCAGAAAGTTCGACATCATTAAACTTATGACGACCAATCACTTTTTCTTGCTCTTCAACCGAAAGCGAGTTCCACGCTACCATGTTATGGATATATTTTTGCACAAAAGCATAGCTCCCACCTTTAAAATTAGGATCTTCTTCACCAATCACTGCAAAAAAGTAGGGGTTTTCATCAATAGCTGGATTTTCTGTACCATCCACAAAGCCTATAATAGCCTTACCATCCAAATATCTAAAACCATGTGTTTCATCAATTGGCTCAACTACTCCTTTAAGTTTTTCATCTATAATAGAAGCAAATTCAAAACACAACCCCATCTGTCCGGATCGAATATGAAATAGCAAATCACCATGAGTGGATACCGCTGTATATCTATCTCCCTTTATTTCTTGAAAAGGAACCAACTCTTTTGGTTTTTCCCTCTCTGGGAAAAGATAACTCCATGCATCAGCTCCAAAACCCATAGTACAACTGAACTGCACATCTGGAAAACGATTACGCATACTACGAATCAATGCGGAAAAATTAGTACATACATCTTTTACTTTGTCAATAGTAGCTGGCAACTGTTTCAGTCCATAAACAATAAATATAGCATTCTCTCCTTGTTTTTCTACAACATCTTGCGGAAAGTTACTGCTAAACGGGCATTGATTAGGATTCATATTAATCATTATTTAATTTTAGTCATTATAATCTTATCCGTTTTACTTCTCAGAAGGGTTCAAAATTGCTACTTCATCAAGAAATAATTCTACGTTTTTTGCATGATGAGCGACATAAGCGGCTGGACTTACATCTCCCGAATAGCATATTTCATTCACTACTTCTGCTTTTGATCCTCCAGTAATCAGAAAAATAGTCCAACGAGCATTTATAATGACATTTCCAGTCATTGCTATTCTCTTTTGACCATTAATGGGATTAACAGTAGTAACATAAGCGGCATCAGCATTTAGAAATTTCTCTTGTCCTGGAAAAATTGAAGAAGTATGTCCATCCACTCCTGCCCCAAGCAGTATAATGTCAAATTCCGGAAACCCATCTTTATCAGGTACTAACTGCTCCACTAATTCAGAATAACGTTTGGCCTCTTTATTAGGTGACTTCATTTCTCCATAAATACGAAATACATTTTCATAAGGAATAGGAACCAGACTTAGTAGAAGAGAACAAATCATTCCATAATTACTGTCTGAATCTGTAGGAGGTACACATCGTTCATCCACCCAAAATATCCTCATTCGCTCCCAAGGCGTAACATTTGAATATTCATTCGCCCAAATATCGAACATCAATGCCGGAGTTTGCCCTCCACTCAATCCAATATTGAATGTTTTTACAGGTTCTTCATTCATAATGTTTATTATATGAAGTATTAACTTACGTGAAGCCTCAACTGACGAAGGATAGATAGATAGTTTCATAATTCACAATATTGTTCTGTATGTTTCAAATTTTTACAAGGATTTGTCCATTCGGCACCATGTTCATGCATCATAGCTTCACTTTCTAAAGGTCCCCATGTACCTGCAGGATAGCCATAAAGCGGTGCATTAGGGTTATCCTTCCAATAATGAAGTACTGGATCGAAGAAACGCCATGAAGCTTCTACTGCATCACTACGCGTAAATAAAGTCGCATCTCCTTGAATACAATCATCTATTAAGCGGGCATAAGCATCACCGCCAGGTACCCCGCCTAACTCAGCATAACTGAAATCCATCGTCACTTGACGGACCTCAAAACCGGCTCCGGGAACTTTCATTCCTATTTTGAGTACTATGCCTTCATTAGGTTGCAAACGAAGAATCAATTTATTAGCACGCGGACAGTTACCACCAGAACAACGAAACATTTGATGAGGTGTTTCACGAAAGTGAACAACAATTTCTGTTACCTTTGTAGGCATTTGCTTACCAGTACGAATATAAAATGGTACTCCACTCCAACGCCAATTACTGATACTCAGCTTCATTGCAATATAAGTTTCCGTACGCGAATCAGAAGTTACCCCTTTCTCTTCACGATATCCTTTTTTATTACCAGAAGCAGTATATTGTCCACGAATAATATGTTCATTAAGGTCGATTTCATTTAAGGGGGTCAATGATTCGTAGACTTTCACTACTTCATTGCGAAAATTATCAGCATTAAAAATAGCAGGAGGTTCCATAGCAGTCAATGCTACTAATTGGATTAAGTGATTTTGTACCATATCGCGTAAAGCACCAGCGGTTTCATAAAATCCTCCACGCTGTTCTATTCCAAGATTTTCTACAGCCGTAACCTCTACATAATCAATATAGTTACGATTCCATAATGGCTCAAAAATACCATTAGCAAAACGGAAAGCAAGTAGATTTTGCGCCGTTTCCTTACCCAAGAAATGATCAATACGGTAAATCTGATGTTCATCAAAAACAGAAGCATAAATACGATTCAATTCTTGTGCCGATTCTAGATTATAGCCAAAGGGCTTCTCTACAATAATACGTGAATGGGAAGTATTCAATCCTGCTGCTTTCAAATGTAAAGGTACAATTCCGTAAAGGGAAGGTGGTGTAGCTAAATAGAACAACAAATTATCAGGATTTATATCATTTGTCACTTCTACCAGACGTTGGCGAAGTAATGGATATCCTTCTGCTTTAGCCGGATCCATTGGCAAATAATATAAATGAGTAAGAAATGAAGTCATAAGCTCCATATTCTGTTCTTCAGACTCCACAAAACGTTGTAATTCTTCAAGGATATAAGATCTGTAACTCTCATCAGAATAGACTGTACGCCCAATACCCAAAATAGTAAATCCTCCAGTAAGCCTCTTATCCCTAAATAATGAATACAATGCAGGCATCAGTTTCCTTTTTGTCAAATCTCCTGAAGCCCCAAAAATAATCATTGCAAATTTATCCATACCTTAACTAATTCTTTAAACTTTATACATTATATGTTCCAGACTTTGTATCACCTCCGCGTCCTGTCCAATTCTCATGAAAGAACTGCCCTCGAAGTTCATCTTTGCGTTCAAAAGTATGCGCACCAAAATAGTCACGCTGCGCCTGTATCAGATTAGCCGGCAAATTAGCAGAGGTCAGAGAATAAAAATAATTCAAGGCCGAAGAGAATGCTGGTACAGGTAGTTCTTCTCTCATTGCTTCTGCTACAAGATTTTTCCATCCAGGAACTAAAGTTTTAATTTCTTCGTGAAAATATGGAGCTAACAACAAATGCTCTGGTTTATTTGCAACTTCAAAAGCAGCAGCTATATCGTTGAGGAAAATACTGCGAATGATGCATCCTCCACGCCACATTCGGGCAATAGAAGCGAGATTTAATTGCCAGTTGAAAGCATCAGAAGCACGCTGCAAAACAGCAAAGCCTTGTGCATATGAAACAAGTTTAGATGCATAGAGTGCAGAAAACAGTTCTTTTACCAATTCAACTTTATTATATACTGGCAGAGTATGCGAATGTGGAAACTGCCTGGAAGCCAAACGACGTAAATCTTTCTGTGCCGAAAGACTACGTTCGAAAACTGCTGTAGCAATTAACCCCAATGGCATACTAAGCTCCATTGCATTAATGACCGACCATTTGCCTGTTCCTTTTTGCCCGGCCGCATCCAATATTTTATCAATAAGATAGCCTCCTACCTTATCTTTATGTCTCAGAATATTAGATGTAATTTCAATAAGATAACTACGAAGTTTTCCTTCATTCCAATGTTCAAAGACATCTGCCATTTCTTCATTAGTTAAATCAAGCAAGTTCTTCATCACCCAATAGGCTTCTGCAATAAGTTGCATATCTCCGTATTCAATTCCATTATGAATCATTTTTACAAAATGTCCTGACCCAGCAGGTCCTACCCATTCGCAGCAAGGAGTACCATCCGGGGCTTTTGCTGCGATGCTCTGTAAAATAGGTTTCACTTCCAACCAAGCTTTTTCTGAACCACCAGGCATAATAGAAGCTCCATTTAAAGCCCCTTCTTCACCTCCAGATACACCACTACCAACAAACAGAAAACCTTTTGATTCAGCAAGCTTAACACGGCGATTAGTATCTTCAAAATTAGAATTTCCTCCATCAATAAGAATATCTCCGGAAGAAAGTAACGGGAAAAGTTGTTCCATGAGTTCATCAACAGGATTACCAGCACGAACCATCATCATAATTTTACGAGGAATCGCAATAGATTCAACAAATGCTTTTAAATCTGTAAATCCTTCAATATTTTTACCTTTAGCACGTCCATTAATAAAATGGTCTACAACTCCTTCCTCTACTCCCGGGACAGTACGGTTATAAACCGAAACATACCATCCTTTACCCTCCATGTTCAAGGCAAGATTCTCACCCATCACAGCCAAACCTATTAATCCAATATCTGTTTTATTCTGATTTGCCATAACTTATATAATTTAAATATATTGTTTATGTAAATAACAATTCATAAGAATATTTGTTCGCAATTTTTAGATTTAAATATTACTTTTGTAATCCATAAAAAATATCCCAGAATGAAGAAATTTAAAATAGGTTTATTACCACGTATAATTATTGCAATTATATTAGGCATTGCCGTTGGTACTATTTTTCCAACACCGTTAGTACGTATATTTGTTACCTTTAATAGTATTTTTAGTGAATTCCTTAATTTTTCGATTCCACTAATTATTTTAGGGCTGGTCACCATAGCAATTGCTGATATTGGGAAAGGTGCAGGCAAAATGCTACTTATTACAGCTCTGATAGCTTATGGAGCTACCTTATTTTCAGGCTTCCTCTCCTATTTTACCGGTGTCACGGTATTTCCTTCACTTATCGAGACAGGTATACCACTCGAGGAAGTAAGCGAAGCTCAGGGTATTATTCCTTACTTTTCAGTTTCCATTCCACCGTTAATGAATGTAATGACAGCATTGATCCTTGCCTTTACACTTGGGTTAGGCCTTGCCTCATTAAATAGTGATACATTAAAAAATGTAGCACGAGATTTTCAAGAAATCATCGTACGTATGATTAGTGCAGTAATATTGCCGCTACTGCCACTTTATATTTTCGGAATTTTCTTAAACATGACCCATTCCGGTCAAGTATATTCTATTTTGATGGTTTTTATTAAAATTATCGGAGTAATATTTATACTACACATCTTTTTATTAATTTTCCAATATTCCATTGCTGCACTCCTTGTTCAAAGAAATCCATTCAAATTATTGGGGAAAATGATGCCAGCTTACTTTACAGCATTAGGAACGCAATCTTCCGCAGCTACTATTCCTGTTACATTAGAACAAACAAAGAAAAACGGTGTATCTGCCGACATTGCCGGATTTGTAATTCCACTTTGTGCAACTATTCATTTATCCGGCAGTACACTAAAAATTGTTGCCTGCGCTCTTGCATTAATGATCATGCAAGGTATCCCCTTTGACTTTCCCTTATTTGCCGGATTCATTTTTATGCTAGGAATTACGATGGTTGCGGCCCCTGGTGTTCCCGGAGGAGCGATTATGGCTTCATTAGGTATTCTACAATCGATGTTGGGATTCGACGAATCAGCTCAGGCACTGATGATTGCACTCTACATTGCCATGGATAGTTTCGGTACCGCATGCAACGTAACTGGTGATGGTGCTATTGCATTGATAATCGATAAAATCATGGGAAAGAATAACACAAAAAAATAAAATCGAATGAGTTTTTTGCGTATATAGCAAAAATTGCCGACATTTGTATCCGTATTTTCAAATAAAAACATATAGTGTATGAAAAAAGCCCTTATATCAGGCATCACCGGTCAAGATGGTTCCTACCTTGCCGAGTTTCTTTTACAAAAAGGTTATGAAGTACATGGCATCCTTCGCCGTTCTTCTTCTTTCAATACTGGTCGTATCGAACATTTATATTTTGACGAATGGGTACGTGATATGAAACAAAAGCGTACCATTAATTTACATTATGGTGATATGACTGATTCCAGTTCTCTTATCCGTATCATCCAACAGGTACAACCGGACGAGATATACAACCTTGCTGCTCAAAGTCATGTAAAAGTCTCATTCGATGTTCCTGAATATACAGCCGAAGCTGATGCTATTGGTACACTACGTATGCTTGAAGCAGTACGCATTTTGGGATTGGAAAAGAAAACTCGTATCTATCAAGCGTCTACTTCCGAATTATTCGGTAAAGTACAGGAAGTTCCGCAAAAAGAAACAACTCCATTTTACCCGCGTAGCCCGTATGGCGTAGCAAAACAATACGGTTTCTGGATTACTAAAAATTATCGTGAAAGTTATGGAATGTTTGCAGTAAACGGCATATTGTTCAATCATGAGAGCGAACGTCGTGGAGAAACATTCGTAACACGTAAAATTACATTAGCAGCTGCACGTATTTCCCAAGGAGAACAGGATAAATTATATTTAGGTAATTTGGATGCACGTCGCGACTGGGGTTATGCTAAAGATTATGTAGAATGTATGTGGCTAATTCTCCAACACGACACTCCCGAGGATTTTGTAATTGCTACGGGAGAAATGCATACTGTACGTGAATTTGCAACACTCGCCTTTAAGGAAGTAGGTATCGAACTCAAATGGGAAGGTGAAGGTGGAGATGAAAAAGGCATTGACATAACTACAGGAAACATTCTAGTAGAAGTTGATTCTAAATATTTCCGTCCAGCAGAAGTGGAACAATTATTAGGCGATCCAACAAAAGCCAGAACATTATTAGGTTGGAATCCTTGCAAGACATCATTTGAAGAATTGGTAAGCATCATGACGCGCCACGATATGGAAAAAGTGAAACGTATGATTGGCACCAAGCATTAATACTATTTTAATATGGAAAAGAATGCAAAAATATACATAGCAGGACATCATGGACTAGTAGGCTCTGCTATTTGGAAAAATTTGCAAGACAAAGGATATACGAATCTTATAGGTCGTGACCACAAAGAACTTGATCTTTTAGACGGTATTGCCGTCCGTCAATTCTTCGACAATGAACAGCCGGAATACGTATTTCTTGCTGCTGCCTTTGTAGGTGGTATTATGGCAAATAGTATTTACCGTGCAGACTTTATCTATAACAACCTACAGATTCAACAGAATGTAATTGGAGAAAGTTTCCGTCATAACGTAAAAAAGCTTTTATTCCTCGGCAGTACATGTATATATCCTCGTGATGCTGAGCAACCGATGAAAGAAGATGTATTATTAACATCTCCACTTGAATACACAAATGAGCCGTATGCGATTGCCAAAATAGCAGGATTGAAAATGTGTGAAAGTTTCAATATACAATACGACACCAATTACATTGCAGTAATGCCAACTAACTTGTATGGTCCCAACGATAACTTCGATCTGGAACGCAGTCATGTACTACCCGCCATGATTCGTAAGATTCATCTGGCACATTGCCTCAAAGAAGGTAATTGGGAAGCTGTCCGCAAAGATATGAATCTACGTCCCGTAGAAGGATTCAATGGTGACAGCCTGAAAGAAGAAATTCTTGCTATACTCCACAAATATGGTATCAGTGAAACTGAAGTAATACTTTGGGGTACAGGTACACCTTTACGAGAATTTCTTTGGAGTGAGGAAATGGCTGACGCCAGTGTATTCGTCATGGAACATGTAGATTTCAAAAACACTTATAAAGAAGGTGATAAAGATATCCGCAACTGTCATATCAATATTGGAACCGGAAAAGAAATCTCAATTCATCAATTAGCTGAACGAATAGTTGAAACTGTTGGTTATCAAGGTAAATTAACCTTCGACAGCAGTAAACCAGATGGTACAATGCGTAAACTAACCGATCCCTCCAAACTCCATGCATTAGGTTGGCATCACAAAATTGAAATAGAAGAAGGTGTACAGAAAATGTACGAATGGTACTTAAAATAAATAAAAGATGAAGAATTGATCTATGCTTTTACAGCTTAGTAATTCTTCATCTTTTTTATAAAGAATGATAATCCTAGTAACTTTCCTCTTCTTAAAAATTCTTCATTCTTAATTTAATTACTATATTTGCACAATTTAATACCAAATGTGCAAAAACAATGGAACAAAGTTTTATAGCTTACATTGAAAATAGTATAAAAAACAATTGGGACTTGGATGCCTTGACAGATTACAAGGGTGCCACCCTACAGTATAAAGACGTAGCTCGCAAAATCGAAAAACTCCATATTATTTTTGAAGAAAGTGGAATCCGCAAAGGAGATAAAATAGCTGTTTGCGGAAGAAACAGTTCTCATTGGGGAGTTACTTTTCTGGCTACATTAACTTATGGAGCAGTTATCGTCCCCATTCTTCATGAATTTAAGGCGGATAATGTGCATAATATCGTCAATCACTCCGAAGCTAAGTTATTATTTGTCGGAGATATGGTCTGGGAAAACCTGAATGAGACGGCAATGCCATTATTGGAAGGAATTCTGATGATGAATGACTTTACTTTATTAGTTTCACGTAGTGAACGTCTGACACATGCACGAGAACATCTGAACGAATTATTTGGAAGAAAATATCCTAAAAATTTCCGTACTGAACATATTGAATATCATAAAGACCAACCTGAAGAATTGGCTGTCATCAATTATACTTCCGGAACAACCAGTTATTCAAAAGGAGTTATGCTTCCCTATCGCAGTCTATGGTCGAATACAAAATTTGCATTTGAAGCACTACCTCTGCAAGCTGGCGACAAAGTCGTATCCATGTTGCCAATGGCACATATGTACGGTTTAGCTTTTGAGTTTTTATACGAATTTGCTGTAGGATGCCAGATTTACTTCCTCACCCGGATGCCTAGTCCCAAAATCATATTCCAAGCCTTTGCAGATGTAAAGCCAAGACTTATTGTTGCCGTTCCATTAATTATTGAAAAGATCATCAAAAAAAGCGTGCTTCCGAAATTGGAAACACCAACTATGAGATTATTGATGAAAGTTCCTTTCATTAATGATAAAATCAAGGCGACCGTCCGCGAAGAAATGATCAAAGGTTTTGGAGGAAATTTTGCCGCTGTCATTGTGGGTGGTGCTGCTTTCAATCAGGAAGTTGAACAATTCCTGAGAATGATCGACTTCCCCTATACGGTAGGTTATGGTATGACAGAATGTGGTCCGATTATATGTTATGAAGATTGGACGAAATTCAAACCGGGTTCCTGTGGAAAAGCAGCTCAGCGCATGGATGTACAAATCCTTTCTTGCGACCCTGAAAATATCGTTGGTGAAATCGTATGTAAAGGTCCGAATGTAATGCTAGGATATTATAAAAATGAAGAAGCGACTCGCCAAGTAATAGATAAAGACGGTTGGTTACATACAGGTGACCTCGCATTAATGGATGCCGAAGGCAATGTTACCATCAAGGGACGAAGCAAGAATATGTTACTCAGTGCCAGTGGCCAAAACATCTACCCTGAGGAGATTGAAGATAAACTGAACAACCTGCCTTATGTGGCTGAAAGCATTATTGTACAGCAAAATGAGAAATTAGTCGGATTGGTTTATCCGGACTTTGACGAAGCATTCGCCAATGGTTTAAAGAATGATGATGTCGAGCGCGTAATGGAAGAAAACAGAGTAGCATTAAATGAGACATTACCGGCTTACAGCCAAATATTTAAAATGAAAATATATCCTGAAGAATTTGAAAAAACTCCCAAAAAGAGTATCAAACGTTACTTATACCAAGAAGCTAAAGGATAATAATATGAAAATAAAAAAAACAATATGTACGGCAGCTATTTTAATGGCTGCCGTTTGTTTACCGGCACAGAATAAGTGTGCAGGTATTAATCTCTCCATTTGGAAAGGTGTTAGTACACAACCTCTTGACAGTACACAGACTACCTTTGTAAACATAGGTTTTCTATCGACGATGAACCGTCTCAATGGTATAGGAATAAACGCTTTAGGAGGAGTGACTCGTAAAGACATGAACGGCATACAAGTTTCCGGACTAGCTAACGTAGTTGGTAGCAGTATGCGAGGGCTCCAATTGTCCGGAATCAGTAATATCAGTGGAAACAACCTAATAGGATTTTCCACTGCCGGATTAGTTAATATTACAGGTAATGGTGCAAAGGGTGTTGTTATATCAGGTCTAACCAGTATTGGAGGAGATAACACAACAGGACTAATGGCCAGTGGTTTCATGAATGTAACAGGAAATACAGCTTCAGGATTGCAATTCTCCGGGTTGGCAAATATTACCGGAGAAAGTTTTAGTGGAATGATGGCTTCGGGGCTCTTGAATGTGACTGGTAAAGACATGAATGGACTACAAATGGCAGGTATCGCTAATATTGCGGCTAACACATTAAATGGCATGCAAATAGGATTATGCAATTATGCTACACAAGCCCATGGAATCCAGCTGGGTTTAATCAACTATTACCGAAAATCAATGAAAGGCTTTCAGCTTGGTTTAATAAATGCTAATCCTGACACGAAAGTTCAGATGTTAGTATATGGCGGAAACACTACGCTTGGCAACATAGGAGTACGTTTAAAAAATGAGTTATTCTACACGATTCTAGGACTCGGAACATACAATATGAATCTAAATGACAAGTTTTCGGCAACCGCCTCCTATCGCGCCGGTCTATCTCTGTGCGTTTACAAAGGACTTTCTATCAGCGGAGATTTGGGATACGAACACATTGAAGCTTTCAAAAACAAAGATGAAATAATCTCCAGACGCCTCTACGCTTTACAAACACGTATTAATGTAGAATATCAATTCACTAAGAAATTCGGAATCTTCGCAACGGGAGGTTATGGTTGGACACGTTATTACAATAACTCCCATAACTTTGACAAAAGAGCTATTGTTGAAGCAGGAGTTATTATCTTCTAAAATATTATTTGCAACATAATGATCATATACTCCTATGATAAATTTACTATAATCTATAGTGTCACTATTTCATTAGGATAACGACACTATAGATTATTTTCAGACTTTTTCTTTGATTAAACCAATACGATAAGCAACAAGCAGTTTCTTCAAATCTTGAATCTGTGTAATTAGTTCCTTACCTTTATCAGTGTCCTTTACCATCATTCGCTGAGAATTAAATTCTAAAACGAAATTAGTAGATTTAATATCAAGTGCTTCCTCAATAGCTTTTTGCCTTGATTCAAACGGTTCATGTTGCACTAATTGGAGACCATGAGAATGATATACAAGCGTATATCCGGCTATTCCAGTTTCAGGCTGATAAGCTTTTGAAAATCCACCATCAATAACAAAGAGTTTGCCATTGGCTTTGATTGGTTGTTCCCCTTGAGTCGTTCTCACAGGCACATGACCATTAATAATATGAGAATGAGGTCCCAATGCTCCAAACTCACACAAAATCTTATCGCAGATATCTTCCTGGTTACGCAATGTATAATAATATCCCTTCTTCTCTTTATGTAATTCCTTATCTTCCAAAAAATAACGTTCAAAAGTAGCCATTTTATCCTTGTCAAACAAAGGAGCCTCTGGTCCACACCACATATACCAAATATAATCCAATGCAAAAGATTTATCATCTTCACCTTCTTCATCAAAGTAAGCAGTACGGATTAATTGATCTGCCTTATCCAGCAACTTACGTCCCCAATACTCCTTACCACGTATTTTAATATGCTTGAAACTGCCATCCTCATTTAAAGGAACAGAGGCATGATACAAAAGATTAGAGTTGCATACCAAATACATTCCACCATAGGTAAATAAGCAACGCATATGCTTTTTCAGTTTTTCACTATTCATAAACGAATAGTGAATCTTATCAACCAACTCACGCTCTTCTTCAGTCAAGCGATAAGGATCAGCAGGGTCTATCGTTGGGAAATTCGTGTCACGTAAAGCATATTCCTTTCCTTCATACACAAAAATTCCCCGCTCAAAATCTATTTTATCCAGCAGTTTCCGGTTTGCCATACGAAATTCCGGACGACGATCAATGATCTCAGCTTCCAATTTAAATTGAATAATTGTGATCGCCTTATGCATCTGAGTAATCAGGCGCAAAGTTTTCTCATTATAGTGAGTATCTGCATAATTCATCTTCGGCATAAAAATAGAACACGGATCATCACCATAAGTATCCATGGCAAAAGTAGCCAATGGAAGAAGATTTATTCCGTAACCATCTTCAAGAGTAGACAAATTACCATAACGCATTGACATACGGATCACATTTGCAATGCAACTGTCATTGCCCGAAGCAGCACCCATCCACAAAATATCATGATTTCCCCACTGTATATCAAAATTATGATAATTACACAAAGTGTCCATGATAATATGCGCTCCCGGTCCGCGATCATAGATATCTCCTACGATATGAAGAGAATCAATAGTCAGACGTTGGATCAGGTTACACATGGCAATAATAAAAGCATCTGCCCGTTTTGTAGAGATGATTGTGCTAATAATCACATTAATATAGGCATGCTTATTCGGTTCGATAGAAGACTCGTGCAATAATTCCTGAATGATATAAGAAAAATCAGCAGGCAATGATTTACGAACCTTTGAACGAGTATATTTTGAAGAGACATTCTGACAAACCTTCACCAATTGATTTAAAGTAATCAGATACCAATCATCGAGATCTTTCTCACAAACCTTCACCAACTGAAGTTTTTCCTCCGGATAATAAATCAACGTACAAATCTCCTTCTTTTCCGATTCACGCAACGTATTACCAAAAATCTCATTTACTTTACGTTTCACCGCCCCCGAAGCATTCTTCAATACATGCTGAAAGGCTTCATATTCTCCATGCAAATCGGTCAGAAAATGTTCAGTTCCTTTAGGCAAATTCAAAATAGCCTCCAGATTGATTACCTCCGTACTCGCATCCGCAATAGTAGGAAAACTGCGAGAAAGTAGTTGTAAGTAACGAAGATCGGTCACAATACTTTCAGGAGTTATATTACTTTGAGCAGTCATTTCATTTATAGTTTTATAATTTATTATTATTGTACTCCTTATTACTTATCCTCAGCCAAGTAAGAACATCAAAAGGACTTGAGCAATGATAACTCTTAAAAACATACACAATGGATACACAGTTGCATATGCTACTGAGGGATTATCTCCCGGTATCGTATCATTGACATAGTTCAGAGCCATCGGATTAGCCATACTACCACATAACATACCAGATACTGTACCAAAATCAATCTTCATTATTTTAAAGGCAATAATCCCAATTATGACAGTCGGAATAATTGTCAGACCAGCACCTAAGGCAATCCACAGTAATCCTTCTGAACGAAATACTGTATCAAAGAAATGCGCTCCGGCATCCAGTCCCAAACAAGCCAGATACATAGAAAGTCCCAATGCACGTAACATTAAATTTGCACTAAGTGTGGTATATGTAATCATATGTATCCGAGGTCCAAAAGTACCTAGAAGGATACCTACAATAATCGGTCCTCCGGCCAATCCTAACTTCACCGGAGTACTAATACCCGGAACAGAAAAAGGAATCGCTCCTAAAGCCAAACCGAGTACGATACCAATAAACACTACAACAAGATTTGGTTCTTTCAAACTCTTAATGGCATTTCCCAAAACTTTCTCTACATTTTGGATTGCTGCCGCCTCTCCTACCACAGTCAAGCGGTCTCCTAATTGAAGTATCAACTCAGGAGTAGCTAGCAACTGTACACCTGAACGATAAACTCGGCTGATATTAATACCATAATGATTTCTCAATCGAAGTGATCCCAACTTTTTCCCATTCAATTCCGGACGGGTCACCACAATACGTTGTGATATCAATTCACTGTCAATCGCATTCCAATCAATATCCTCTTTGTTCCAATCCGTATTTTCCTGTTCACCAAAAAGCACAGTTAAAGCTAATACATCTTTTTCCGAAGTAATAACAAGCAAACGGTCCCCTTCTTTCAATACCTTTTCGGAAGTAGGAATGCTGACATGCCCGTCCCGCCACAATCGGGAAATAACAAACTTAGGATAACTCATATGAGCTATATCCTTGATACTTTTATTGAAAATAGCCGGATTATGTACTTGAAACGCTGCAATATAAGTTTTGTTCGCAACATCCTTCTCTTTTACTTCCAAATCTTCTTTTCGAACAAGGACTTTACGGATCAATAACACGGCAAGAATCACGCCAATAACTCCTATAGGATAAGCTACTGCACATCCCAATGCAGGAGTACTACTATCCATTCCTATCTGCTTTAACGTCTGTTGTGCAGCTCCTAATGCAGGAGTATTCGTTGTAGCTCCACAAAGAATACCTACCATATCAGGCAGTGATATCCCTGTTGTATAACTAGCAAACACAGTAAGCAAAGTTCCTAACAAAACCACTCCTAATGCCAACATATTCAGCGTTACTCCTCCTTTTCGGAAAGAACTGAAAAAGCCGGGACCAACTTGAAGACCGAGAGAATAAACGAAGATAACCAATCCAAAACTTTCTGCATAATTTAACATCTGCGGATCAACAGAAAGCCCGAAATGCCCTGCCAGAATACCCATAAAAAAAACAAAAGTGACTCCTAGAGAAACTCCCCAGAAATGCACTCTTCCCAAGCCTAAACCAATGGCAGAAATTAATGAAAGTACAACAACTGCCTGTAAAGCAGAATGTTCGAGAAATAGACTATATAACCAATCCATGAATTAAATGTACTAATAGGGCGCAAAGATAAAAACTATTTAGTCCTATTCAAAACTTTTAAGCTTTCATTTCGCGTCCCAATCATACCCTTGGCATCTAAATTTCATCCAGACTTTACATCCCATTCTTACCTTACCAAGCCAACCTATCTTTTACCCTGATATTCTACAAAATTATTTCGTCCATCCAAATAACCACTCAATCTGTTACCCCCAATATATACATCATCTAAAAAAGAAACATCACCCGGTCCATAATCCATACGAATGGAAGTCTGTGCATAGTTTTCCCAACTCCAACGGAATCTGTACTCAAAAGTTTCCACATACCCATCCGGGTATTCTACCCGAATATAATCAACCCCTGTACGATCCAAATAAAAATCCAGTTCTTGACAACAATAGTTACCTTCTACATCCCGGTAAAAACTCACCCAGGTTCGGCTAGTTAAATCAACAGAACGATTATAGTAACCATTTCCAATATTATCATCATCATAAAAACTATCAATTTCAATCTCACATGAAGTCAAATTGACCATCAATACAGCTACCAAAGCTAACTTTAGGTATTTTAATAGATTCGTTTTCATATTCCTTTATTTTTTAGTTGTTCCTGAATTTTTATTTTTCTTGATAGAACAAAAGTAAAAAATTAATTTTCCTCTTGAAATTGAATTGTCCTACTTATTTAGAGGAATTCACCTCCATAATTAGGTAAATTCCCTTTTACTTGTTTCAATATAATTAAATGCAGCAGACATCCTCCAACATTGCAGAAATCATAAAGTAAATGTTATAAAAAAAGATTTCATACCTCAGAAACTTAATAAAGATTGAATAAGCATTAATACGCCTAATTAATGTTATAAAATTGTTCTTTTTGGCTTATTTATTTGCAAATTTCACAAAACGCAGTACCTTTGTAACGTGTTTTTCATAGTATTAGATTTAAGGTTAACAAAAAGATTGGCTGTCTGGGATAGATAGCCTTTTTTTATGCCCTTTTTCAAAGAAATTATGTGATTTCCCAAATTCTCCTTTTTCATTAATAAAAGTATCAAAGACGATCAAAAAAAAACATTCGTTTAACATTTGAAACATAGCCGTTTAACTCATTTCTCAAAAAATAGGTAAAAAAAATATTGCTAAAAGATTTGCGTAGTCCAAAAGTTCCCCCTATATTTGCACCGCATTTGAGAGAGAATGCGGGTTGAAGGAAGTTTGGGTGAGTGGCTGAAACCACCAGTTTGCTAAACTGACGTACGGGTAACTGTACCGGGGGTTCGAATCCCCCAGCTTCCGCTAAAATCGGCTTAATTAACTGATTATTAGTTAATTAAGCCGATTCAAATTGAAAGCGTAACGGATAATGTAACAAATTTGTAGGAAAGTAGTAGTATATTAAATACACATTTTCAATTAACAATACATTAACATATTGCTTTTAATATAAATTAACTATTTGGTGGGTTCGTCTAACGGTTAGGACACGTGCCTCTCACGCACGTAATACGAGTTCGATTCTCGTACTCACTACTTACTCTTCTATCACCTATCACTTAATGATATTTAGTTTTTGGATATTTCTATTTAATTCTAATAAATTAGTAATATCATGGAAACAGAGAAAAAAGCATTTATAAAAAATGCGGCATCACAAAAATCATCAATACGAAATGAGAATGGTATAATTTCTTATAAAAAAGGAAAAATACCTTATGTCCCTTGTTCATTAATAAAAAACAATGGCAAGCACGGGTGGTATATTGAATTCAAATATATCAATCCTAAAACAGGAGAACTAACTCGTGGCGTTCGCCGAGTAAAAAAAGAATTTAATCTTTGCGAGACTGAAAAACAAGCTGAAGCATTAATAAAAGAACGCATCATCAACCCACTAAATAAACAATTAGAAAGTGGATGGACTCCTAAAGGAGATTTAATAGAAGATAATCCCAAAGAAGAAAACATATCTCACTTACTTATTTTATTTATGCAAGATAAGCAGGATTTAAGAAGAGATACAATAAGAGTTTATAGGTCAGCAACAAAATATCTAAGTGAATTTCTGAAAACATCAGGCCTTACAAAATTAAATGTAAAGGATTTTGGAGAATATCAAGCTATGCAGCTCCGTAAATTCGCAAAGAAAAAGGGATTAGAAGGAGTAACCTTCAATAATTACAGAAGAATGTGGGGAAACTTTTTTGGATGGATCGCAAAATCAGAAAGAATTAATTTGCCATACAACCCTATCACATACTATATAGAAAAAGAAAAAGAAAATTACTCTCCAAGAGATACTGTATCACACGATAAAGATTTGGATATACAGAGATGGTGTGAAAATAATGATCCTGTATTATTATTACTTATTAGTTTAATCAGTGGCCCTTCATTTCTGAGAATACAAGAGATATTAAGATTGAAGGTAGGAGATATTGATTTTAAAGAAAATCGAATAAAAATTGACCAATGGCAATCAAAAACTAAAAGTTCTATCAAGATTCTTGGAGAAGATAGTAAAAAACTTATGTTAGAATTGGGTATAGACCAACTTCCTGCCAACTTTTTTATGATAGGTAAAGAACAATCTAGATTCGGAAAACTACTTGTCGGAAAAGCATCAAAAAATTCTATATATAGCAAAGAAGATAAAAAGAAGATGGCTTCTATCAATAATAAATCGTTTCGGGAAATTGAAACTGAACTTTCCAGAGATGGTTATCTATTAACTAGAGATGTCGATAAAAATTGGGAAAAGCTAAGAGAAGCAGTAAATTTACCCAAATCCTGCCAGTTATATTCTTATAGACATAGAGCGATTAGTGATCTATATGCTATTGGGTATTCACGGGATCAAATAACACAATTGACCGGACATGTTTCAGATGCGTTTTGGCACTATGTCTCTTCTGCCGCAAAAGGAAGTGTCGCTGAAATGATAGCCCAAAAATGTATTTCCGTCATATCGAAATAGTGTATAAAATTTTCTTAAACAGAAAAGTGTAGAGACAAAGAAATCTAAGAAAAAACACTAATTACTTGGGAAATTGGACAAACAGACAAAAAAAGTAAAAACACGCATCAGCTACTATTTAATAAGTTGATTATTAACTAATTGGATTTTTGTCCATATATGAGGGATGTTAGACAAAAACGGGGTATAAACCCCGTTTTTCTTTGTCCGAACTTTACTATTTTTGTCTGCGTACCCCAAAAACTTTCTTTTTTCACTGTGTTTAAAGCCAAATTTTAAATTTCATGGCATTACCTTAAAATGTAAATGTACATAATTTACACCTCATAATGTGTATGATATGATATAGTGGACGACCTTCTTGCGCAGTAACTAAACGATTTAATACTACTTTAACAAACGATTGAGTTTATCACTGGTATTATTCTTTTTAGCAAAAGACAAGCCATCAATTACTTCTTCTATCAATCCACCTTTTCCGTTTTTATTGATTACGGCAGGTATGGGGTGAGTCAGCTTATCGGCAAGGGTAGCACTTACTTGGTTACTGGTGTGAATAACCTTGCCCAGTTCCGATAGTGTAGGTGCAAGAGTTTGCATGATAGAAGAAGCCAACTTTTCTATTAACTCATCCCCATTACTCCTGTAGCCATCCATGCCGAAACCTCCGGCAACGTCTTGCACATTACCTCGATCGTATGCCCTATAAGACATACCACTTCGGTTCTTATCGAAATTGACAATGGCAGCAAGCAGATCGGGACGGCTCATCATCATGGCAGAGGTGGTTTTACTACCGATGATAATTTCAGGTCCCTTCTCGGCAATAATGGACGGTTGTCCATTCACCATTGCAGTGATGGGGTTATTCACAATTCCTGTTTTTAGCTCATCAATATTGGTAGCTTGATAAACCTGACCATCATCCCCTAATACGGGGAACGATTTACCATCTAATACACCAGAAAAACGCTGAACGTTACCACAATCGTAAGTAAGCATACCTGTGGCTAACTTAGTAGAAGTAGATACCCCCACTGCTGCTTCCTTTCCCCCGAAAAGAGAAGAAACACCACTCATTGCGGTAGATAAAAGCCCTCCAAGTAAAGCTGTAATAACCGCCACTAATGGAATACCCCACCAACCCAGTTCTCCGATAGTTTTTGAAGCACCAGAGGCGATGCCAAGTGGAACTTCTGCCGCCGTTTCAGTAGCTTGTGTGCCAACGTTTTCAGCCGCTTGAGTTTTTTTAGCGGTACCTACTTGCTGACCTATGTCAATCACGGCCTTTCCAATGGCTCCGCCACCTTCGGTTACAATCTGTTCTTGTACGCTTTGAGATTCCTCCTCAACCAATGCTTCCTCAGATGCCCCCTCTTTCTTGATAGATATTTTATCCTTTATAAAGTCACGGGTACGCTTGGTCGCAGCTTTTGCCATCGTTTTTTCTACCCGTTCTACTTTTTTATTTCCTTTCTTATCAACATCATTTATTTCTTCATTAGAATCTTCCTCGGTATCTACCATTGCTTTTCGCAGCAGAGCGTGTTCTATCTTCTGTTTCACCCACTGCATAATCAGTTTATTGGTAGCCTCTCCGGTACTTCGGACAAAGTTTTCCAAAGCCTTCTGCCTTTCGTCCAAAGAGCCGAATATACCTGCGCCAAACTCATTCCCAAAGGTTTCGATTGAACCGGTATAATCCTTCAACTGCTCCATCTTTTCCTTTACCTGCTCTACCATTTTTTCAGATAGTGCGGCTACGGCTTCCTGCACCTTGAGTTGTTGCTGTTCGGTATCGTACCCGTTCGTTTTCAGATATTCATAATAGGCTACGGCTGCTTCCAGACGATGCGTGTACATGAGTACTTCTTGGTCAATTACCATAGTATCGGTTCCCAATCCCAATGATTGAACGCTCTTCGACATATCGACCATCCGTTCGTCTTTCGTGCCCGTTTCTTTCTGCGTTTTGAAGGCATCGCTTCGGGAATATCGTTCGCTGGCTATTTTTAGTTGTCGGTCGCGCGCTTTCTTTTCGGATTCAGTGATGGCATCGTTGTACTCTATCGTTTTATAATATAGAGCCTTGTAGTTATCATCGGTCAGATTCAGCATTTGCACACCGAAAACTTCGGTATCCGAAATCATGTTACGGAAAGTAGCCATGCCATTTTCGCTATTTATATCAATAGAGAAAAGATTGGTTCCCATGCCACGGAGTGCCTTCATACCCGCTTCGGCTGCGGCATTTGCATCTTTGAAACCACTATTCACATCCTCCTTAAATGAGGTGAAGAACAACCCAAGACGCTCTAACTCATTTTGGTATTGGTTGGTTACTTTTCCCGTGAAATCGTACTCCAACAATATCTTTTCTATCTCTTTGCGTAGGTCGATGGCATGTTTCTGAAGTTTCAGTTTATCCTCTTCCAACTTAGACCAGATACCATCGTCTTCGGCTTCGCCAAACTGCCGGAGTTTGCGGCCGATCTCCCCTAAATCCTTATCCAGCAAATTAAGTAAAACCCTTTGAGAGTCTTCCGATTTAGATAAATTCTCGGATTGCATCTTTTGAAGATTGCCGCCCCAATCCTCGTCTTTGTCCCCATGAAGCTTTTTCCTGGCTTCGATGCGAGATTGTAAGTGCCGAAGTTCGATGTTATCAAGTTCCTGTTCTCTCTGCTCGGTGGTTATTTTCTTGTCAATATAAGAATCATTCACGACTTGCGCCTGCTGCTTGTAATATACCTCGATGGCAGACATCGCCGCTTGATACTCACCTTTTGCCAGACGCAAGGCTTCCTTTCTCTTTTTCTCTTTTTCCGATTCCTTTTCGTCTTCAATGATGGTATGTGTTTGTGGTTCCTCCGTCTCCAAATAATCGCCAATCAATGGATCGTACTTCTTGCCGATATCCTTCATTGCTTTCTGCTGATTATAGTAGTTAGCAACATACCCCTTCATGTTGTTTTGAATATCCTTCCATTGGTTAGAGAGAGGACCACCATTCTTTACCAAGTCGAAAGACTTTCCACCTTTATAATACAGGTCTTTCCAGACGGCTTCTACGGCATTGTTGTAGGAATATCCTGCATCGCGGTACCGGGCAGCCGCTTCGGTGATGTAATTTATATCGAGATTGCCAAGTTTGCCTATGTCCGCTTTGTTGTAGACTTCCTGGATGTTGCTCAAGTTGTCTGCCATTCGATTGGTGTACTGCGTGCCAACTTCATCCATGGCGGCGTTCTTCGCCTTGTAAGCGATGCTTTTCCGCAACTCATCGTTTACGCGACTTTGCGCTTTCTCTATATCTTCCAGGCTGGTTTTCTCTGTAATCAAGAAAGGAAGATACTTAGAGTAGTTTTTGTTGATGGCTATGATAGCATCGGTGTGTTCCTTTGTTCCCTTAGTTGTATTCTTCAATCGGGCAAAAAGTTGGTTCACCTCAATAGATGCAGCACTCGAAGTTCTGGTGTAATCACGGAAACTCTTATTCAGATTGTTGGAAGACAACGTTGCGTCGTCTGCTTCTTTTTTGAATGAACGAATACTCATTACAACAGTGAGTAAGATGCTGGCAATGCCAATAAACACATTGCTCTTCATTGCCAGATTAAGCAACTTCCAAGCGCGTGTCATACCGTTTACTCCGGCAGTGGCTGCCGTCATGCTGGTAAACATCCCTTTCAGAACGCCACCCAATCCAACGAATCCCGGAATGAGTTGTGAACGGATGACCTGTGTCAGCATAATCCACCCTTTGATAGACAGGAACACGCCTAATGCCGGAGCCAAAGCAACCAAAGCTTTGACTGCAGCCATTAGTAAAGTAAATACCACCTTTACTTCCCATATCAACAGTTTATTGGTCTGCAACTCCTTAGACAAATCAAAAAAGTCCTGTGCCAGGTCTTTCACAACCCCTGTATTCGACTGATTGATAAACATCTTTTCCCACGAGTTCTTCATGCGCTCCATGATGGCGGCGGCATTCTCGTTCTTGATGTTATATTCCGACGTAACGCTGGTAGCTTCCTCAAAACCCTGCTTACTGATAGCCAAAGAAGACTCTACCAAGTCGATATTACTTGCCAGCGTAGCGAGCGAAGCCGTAAGACGAGCACCGTCCGAACCCATGTCTTTCATCAACGGGGCAATCTGCGAAAGTCCGCCCTTCTCGCCCAATGCCCGGAGCACCATTACGGCAGCTTCGGCCGTCTTACCCCCTTCGAGCATCTTATGAAGCCCATCGGCACTGATTCCCGCTGCTTGCGCCACAGTTCTATAGTGTGTCTGCAACTGAACAATGAACTTATTCATGGCAGTGGCTGCTACTTCTACTTCCTGACCGGTGGCATCGGCTGCACTACCAAAACCAAGTAATTCTGACATCGTAAGATGCGCCTGGCTGGCAATACCCGAAAGACGTTTGGCATAATCCGTCATATATGAAGCCGTACTCGTGGTGCTCTGCGACAAAAGGTTCATGGCACTACCCGTAGCGAGTAGCGATTTCTCCACGCCCATCTTCTTAATCAGCCCCATCACTTCGTTCATCTTCATCAACTGGGTAATTGCCTCGGTACCGCCGAGGTCTTCCCCAAGTGCCACGTTTATCTGGTCGGCAGCTTTAACGAACTGTTCGATACCCTCCGAACCATATTTTGCGCCAATACCAAGCTTACCTGCTTCATAGGCCAATTTATGGATGTCTTCTACCGAAGAGCGACTATCGATTTTCATCAAGCTATCCGAAAGTTGATTGATAGATTCGGCACTCAGTCCGGATGTTTTTTGAATATCAGCCAGCGAATCACTGAATTTCAGATTATTGGCAAACAGACGGGTAATTTGCGATGAAATCAGGTTGAAACCACCGTAAACGCTGACGTATGCCATGAATCTCTTTATCACCGACTTGATGGCTCCATCTTGTCGGTGCCATTGCCCGGTCATCCGCCCTATTTGATTGTCTATGGCTTGATATTGTGCGGAGAGTTCCCGGAAACGTGGATCGTTTTCGGTCATGTTATTCATCTGCTTGCGGCACTCCTTCAATGCACGTTGCAGCTTGCCTAATGTAATTCCGGAAAGATTTTCTACAATCTCTTTTAGGTTGATATACGCACTTCGATTGGCACGTATGGCACTTTCCATACTTTTCAATTCTGCTGCTTTCTTTGCAAAATCATCGGAGCCTTGAAGCCCTTGCTGCTCCATCGCTTCAAGTTCCTCACGGGTTTGTTTGGCTTGCCGCTGCAATGCAGTCATTAGGTTTACAGCCTGCTTGCCGTCCATCGTAATGATGACGTGCGCCGTACTGGTATTTCTTGCCATCTGTCGGTTGGGTTTAGGTTATACTTCTCTGTTTGAAGCAAAATTACCGACCGCCTCCGGCGAAGTGGGGACATACAGAAAAAGGGCAAGTAACCATCACGGCCACTCACCCTTACTCGATTTAGTAAAAATGTAAAAAATGTATCTTAATTGCTCATTGTCAAATCTCTGGAGAAGTTTTCCACGGCTTCGGCAGCGTCGTCGATGAACTTCAATGAAAGAGGAACGAACTTGCCATTGATAGTAACCTCTATGCGGTCGCTAATAACGCCGTTTCCAGGAAAGAAAACCATAAACTTAATTTCCACCACCTCGTCCTGCTCGTCGTCGTCCGGCATAGGAACGCAGTATTTCATCTCTCTGAAATGTGGGAAGGTGGCATTGCTTGCCAATACTTTAGCGTCTTTGGTGAATAGTTTGAGTACATTGGCAAAGATTCCCATGTGGACAGTACTCATCGACAGGCTTTCGTCGCCGGTACATACGTCTACTACGTCACCCATGGTTTTATCTTCATTCACGGCAGCCGTCATCAAAAGGTCACACCCCATGAAGTTATCACTGTATGGTCCAAAGGTATAACGGGCTTCACGAATATGGCTGATGGTCTTTATTGTCTTTTTCATTTCAGACCTCCTTTCTTACAAATAAGTATGGTAGCAATAAACCATACCAGACAAATCAATGCTGCTATTGCACCGGCAGACGGTGTAAAAATTAGGAATACAAATGCAATAACAGCATGGGTGATTCGCAACGCATTAGCATTGCTCACGGACTGCTCTGCAAAATAACTGAGGATTAAGTTTTCGCTACGGAGCCACGACTTTAGTGCGCTCTTCGCTCCCGATTGTTTCGGAAGGGCGATGGAAGTTGTTGTTTTCATACGATGAACTGTTTGACTTTATAGTCGAGAACCGCCCGACCAGCAGAAACGCAAGAACGGCTGCGCTTTCCCGTGTCGTCAAACAGTTCATCGTAACTCCGGAGAGCAATCGAAGAATGGGAAAGGCAGCCGCCTATATTTTACAATCATCTAACTATTAATAGAAAGACGACATAAGGGCATAAAAAAAGCCCATCAAGTAGTGAGCATTATCCGTAGCTCATTCCGGTATCGTTAAGCGATAAACTGTTTGACTTTGCAAATATGGAAGAAATATTCGATATAGCCAAACTTTTAATTAGAAATTATATCCTACATTTACGGCAAACGTCCTGTTTTTCATTTCCGCCAAGGGTACTTTACAGAAATTAGCAAACCCATAATGATACTGCACGCCTAACATGACTTTGTTCAAGCGAATGCCTGTACCGAAGGACACGCCATAATCTACTGACTTATTAATGGTACCGCTGGTTTCCTCTTTATTGTCTACACGCCAAGTTCGCTGATTTAACTCCTTTTGCCCTTCTTCTCCGTCCGAATAATAGGTTCCTTCGGAAGTACCCCCGATATACGAAATGTATGGACCGGCTTGCACATCAATACTCAATTTTTTGGTCAGTACAAATTGATAATTGAGCAATATGGGAACTTGAATAACAATAGGAGTAAATGTATAATCATCTTTCTCTTTTATATTGCTGTATACTATAGTGCCGGATGATTTTCCGTACATACCGACATTGATTCCCGGAGTAAAAGTTAAGTGCTCTACTAATGGAATATAGAATACGCCGCCGATGTTGAATCCAACCTTGTCCTCCATCTTACATTCCTCAACAGCATAACTGGAAACGTTGGCACCCAAGCGTAATCCGAAAGTGATTCGTTTGTCTGATGTCTGTGCAAATGCACTTGAACAGACTGATAAAAAGCATATCAGCCCCAAAATAGTTTTCTTTAGCATAACTTTATTTGTTTTGGTGAAACGTCACAAAGTTACTCATTCCATTTCAATAGAAGAATGAAACACGGAAAGAATACTACAAAGCGAGGTATTTTGCTCAAAGGTTACTTGAAAACTCTACTGCCATCCTGCGAAACGGCAACTGAGAGACTTTTGTTTCGCAGTTGCCATTCCGGCGTAAGCCTACTGCCGTTTTTAGGTCATCCTACTGCGACCGAAAAGGGAAAGATATATTGAAACCATTCCATCACACCTTATACTTAACGGGAAATAAGCCTACGAAAACAAGAAACGTGCCGAATATCGGATATAAAAGCCGAAATTCGACACGTGAGTTTGTTCCTTTACTATAGTATTTGTCCCGGATGAAAAGGCAGAATCACCCGTTATTGTCGAACGAGCCTTCCAACCCACGAACAACGATGGCTTGCGTTTCAAACAAGTATCTGTTGGCAAAATACTTACAAAGTCGGGTTGTCTGATGCCGAAACTCCATTGCGATGGCAGGGCGTTGTGTACTTCCTTGCTGCGCGTTCCACTCCATATAGCGAATGTCATGGTCGGCACTCAATGTCCGGTTTACTTTGCTGATAGGTCGCCCACGCCCCACGCCCATATCGACGAAATTCAGATAGTAGTTGTAGAAGAAATCGACGCGCGCCTCCCGAACGCCAATATCGAACGCCTGAACGGCATCTTGTATCTGGAAGTAAAAAGAGTCGTATCCGGCTCCGGTGCTTCGCCAAGTGTTTCCGCTCTTACGGGCGTTTTCTTCCAAATAGCCGGGATATACTTCGTCTGGGAAAATGCCCTGCGTGCGGAAGTTCCGGTGTATAGCCAATAAGGTATCGTAACACCACATATATAGCTTCTGTCCGGCAGGAATAGGTTTGTGATATCCGGGGATTGGCATAGTGGCGTGGATTAAATGTTAGGGGTTACTTCATCGTAAGGAACCATCTCAAACTGTCCATCGAAAAAGCGACCGACAACGATAATCTTCTGTTCGTCGCCCACTCCACGGGCGGATGCCACCACGAAATCAAAGGGTTGCACCATAGGAGCTTCCACTTCGTCCACATTCACTTGTGCGCGAGCATTGGCGCGGATGCTACGTTCTTCGGCTGCCGTCAATGCAGCATACTTTTTTCGCGCCTCCCTGACGGCTTTCACTTCTACTTCAAGGAAGTACTTATCCCAAGCCTTGCGACTGGACTCGTAAGTGAACCACATTTGTAGGTTGTTCAGGAAATTGGTCCACTTCTCGGTGTTCCGGATAAAGAGTACCGCCAAATCAAGGCTGATAACGACTTGATGCAACTTTTCATCCATATAAATCTGTCCTGCGGTTTGCAGTTTCTCAATGCTCTTCATTACCGACATTAAGGCGATGTTCTCCTTCTCCTGCAAGGGAGTGACGGGCTGGGGTTGTTTCTTTCGGAATGGGTTCATAATCTATTTTTTATTTATAATCTTCTTTACTCACGCACAACTGCCTTGGAATAACGTGTTCAATCACCAATTCCGTAGGCCACCATCCGTTAAACTTCTGCGGCACACTGATAATGGACGCCGTATTGAAGTCCATCCCTTCAAGGTCAGTGTTTTTATTCTTAGTCTTATCGTTGAACATATAGGCTATAAGCTTCTGAATCAGCTCCACACCTTCGTACTTGGCATTGGCAGCCGCTACTTCGTCGGTCGGACTATTCTGAAGTACACTACCAGCCTGCTTCACAAAAAAGAATATACGGTGCGTATATCGCATAAACTTCGGATTGTTGGCTACCATTTCGCCGTCAATCTGAGTCACTACCGCCATACTGGGCGATTTGGCATGAGCAAGACTGGACGCAAAATCGTCCAACCGGGTGATGCTATCCATACGATAGAATGCTTTGTCTTTACTTCCCCGTTCGGGGTTGTGGCTGATGGGTTTAAACTTCTGCGCCCATGCTTCACAGTAATCGTCTATTCTGAACATGACTATATTCTATTATTATATGTACAAAGATAAAATATTCCAAAAAGGATATGGGGACAAGATAACTAATTGCGGAAAATACTAAGCATAGCCATTCATTCATAACTATACTCAGTATTTATATTCCTCATCAGACTTATACTCAACGACACTAAGCAGTAATTCTTTTAGAAAGAACTACAATCGTATTATGCAGCTAACTTTATCTCTATATTGGGATTTGTGTACAACATTATATCTGTATATTTTGTGTTGTAATTTATATGTGAATTGCATTCCACTTTTCTGCATTTCTTAAATGGATTGCCTATAGATGGATTCTTTCCTATCCAGTCGCACAGCTCAAGAATAGAAGATTTGTTTGAAGTAAAGTAAACAAATGAAGAATCCTCCAACACATTCAGCACATCCAGATAATTAGCCAATTTCCAACACATTTTGTACGTGCCAACATCTGTGCTTAGATATGGAGGATCAATCAGAAATACCACACCGGGAATATCCTTATACCGATTGAACACCTCTTTGTAATCTTCGCTGGTAATAGTTAGTCCTTCCAGATAGTCTTTCGGCTCAGGATAAGCAGAAGTGCGAATTCTGTTGTAGATAGTTTCTTTCTTCATTCCCTCTAAACTAAGCTTATATTTCATGGAAAACAACAAAGATGAAGAAAGGGTTATATAATCCACATATCCATTTTCTTTCTCTTCATTACGAATACGTTCAAACACTTTATCCCGTGTTTCACCTGTAACAGCTTTTAATCTCTTACACCCTTCTAAAATATGGCGTAAGTCTGATAATAAAGTATTGGTAGCAGGAATATTCCCCAACCGTTCACGATAGTTATCAAAGTCATTATACACCACAGTGGCATCGGGGCGGACACATTTAGTTATATGTGACAGAAGCCCAGACCCACCAAAGATATCCACAAACACTGTACTATCTGAGAACTGATCCAACACTCTGATAAACTCCTTTGCGAACATACGCTTTTGCCCCACAAATGGTAGTGGGGCGGACAAATACATCTTTCTCATTTTAATTCGTTTTAAAAATGGGTGCAAAGTTCATCAATGTTCATGTAAATATGTACTGAGCCCGTACTATTCCCACTGAAACGATTCTACAGTGCTAATTATACATTAAGTCCAAAGCGTACAGTCTCATCCCCATCTAATAACATACGAGTACCATGGATGTTGTTCTCGTAAATATGCACATTAGCAAGGTATAGAGTAATGGATTTTAGTGGCATTTCAATCTGCCTTGCCATCAAGTAAAGATGGTAAATATCAGAAGGCAATCCAAGATTGGCATCGCTACTTCTCTGATAAGCTGACAGCACCAATCCACCATCATCCAATTGAAATTGCACCAAACTTAGACAAGGTGCCTGGTTACTTTCGGCACCGGTTTCGCCTAAGAACAACACGTAATTCTTACTACTTCGTTTCTCCCTATTAATACGTTCTATAAGTGGAGGAAGCTTCTCGAAGTAAGTAGGATAACTGTTCACAAGAATGGAACCACAATAATCCCACCAACTGATCCCTGCTTCACGGTACTTTTCTACGCTACGTTCTCCTTGCATAAATAATTGCAGCTCACTTTTGAGTTTTTTTCTGGCAATATTATGCCCCTCGAATATGTCAAGTAGATCAATCGGTGCAAGGTATAGTTGCTCATTAAGAAGATACGTTATATTCCCCTTCTTGTTGGTTTGCGTTTTCCCTGAAGTGAGAATTTTGTCCAAAATGCAATAATACTTGTTCATAACCATTATTCTCTTTTAAGTTTGACATGCAATAAAGATAATAAGCAATGATAGTGATTGCAATACAAAAAAAACATTCATACTGAAAAAGGGCTGCAGTCGCTCTTGAAATGTTTCACCAGTGTATATACTTTACGTTCACTCACAGAATACTTCTCGGCAAGCACAGCCACTATATATGAAACTTTTTCACCCTTATTCAACAACTGCACATAGTCGGTATATAAATCAATATACACAGCATCTTCGAGGCGTATTCCAACCTCTAATAACTTTTTCAACAAATCCCTGTTAAAGATTAGTATCTCAATTACTTTCATACAACAAATAAATTATATCTTTGCATCGCCAATCATTTAATAAACGACAAAAAACCATAGTGCAACAGAGGGTATTTGCCCCCGGTCGTGCACTTTGGTGTACTTGTTGTTCTAAGTGATTGGCGTTACTTTAACAGGCCGGGGGCTATTTTACATCCATCCCCGAAAGATTCTCATAATTATTTCATCTTCATTTTTCTATCACCTATTCAAACACAATCATCGAGTAATGACTGATGGGTTTAAACTTCTGCGCCCATGCTTCGCAGTAATCGTCTATTCTGAACATGACTGTTGTTTTTTATAATGATCTTCCCAAAGTAGGGCAATTTTAGCGAGAGGACGGGGACATAAAAATACACTTGGAACATACCATTCGCCCAATAGCTTCCATTCAGCAGCTTTATATTTATCCAAGCGATCTTGGTCCTTCTGTGAAAGTGGGCGATTCAGTCGGGAAACATCCATATTGTCCCGCAAATCGCATAGCTTAACAGTGATAGCCACCGGATTCTCGCTTAACACTATTTTATCAATATAAATCGCATAATCTTCCATTCGATTCCGAGTAAGCAATTGCAATGCTTCCACAACCATTGAGCTAAATCCCGCTTCCCGAAGATCATCGAAGGTCATATCGGTATCCTCCACTACATCGTGAAGGACAGCCACAATACCAGTAGTCAATACCAAGTCTTTGCTTAGTTTCGACATCTCATGTTGAGCTTTAACCATCACCCGGAGCGGATGAAGTATGTAAGGTTGCCCACCCTTGTCTTTTTGCCCTGCATGCTTTTCGGTAGCTAAGGCAATGGCTTTCTCTAATAATTCCTGTTCGTCAATCATTTCTTTCTGTTTTTTCAG